>JAIUNU010000011.1 GCA_020161365.1 Pseudomonadota bacterium
ACGCAGCCACCACCTGACAAGATCCCGGCGGAAATCACGTCAACACCTGACGGATGTGCAGCGGCCGGACGCTTACTTTTGTGCTGCGTCGGCCATTGTTGCTGTGCTTCAGCTTGGAAAAGTGAGCCCCAACTCGGGGATATCGGCATCCAGGAATAATCCCCTGTCCTGAGGCTTTGATGGCCAGAACGGCGGCTTGTGTAACCGCAGATCGAGACTGGGATGTTAGTAGTGGGGGCGGGGGCGAAGATCCGGCGCGAGCACTTCGCGCGGGGCGAGGGCGAGAAGACGATCGCGCGGGAGATGGGCCTGGCGCGCAACACGGTGCGCAAGATCCTGGGTTCGGGGAATACGGCACTGGAAAACGTGGGCGCTAGCAGCCGTATCCGACGCTGAGGCGGTTTCTTGCGCGGCTGGAAGCTTTACTGGAGGCCAATGCGTCCGGCGCCTGCAAGGTCGGCTGATGCTAATGCGGATCACCGATCTGCTGAGCCAGGAGGGCCATGGCCGCGGTACGGCACTACGCGGGGCGCGGGTCAGTCCAGCGCCGGGGCGTGAGCTCTCCAGTCGAGGCCTTAGGGCCGTTGAGCTTCGCGCGAGACGACGCCTGTCAGTTCGACTCGAGCCACGAGCAAGTCGAGAACGGCGGCAAGCCCTTAACGGTGAAGGTCGTCCACGTGCGCTTCTACCATAGCCGACACTTTCACATCCGGGCCAATTCGCCGAGACCCGGGAAATGGTGTTCGACGTTCACGCCGGTGCCTTCCAAGCGCTCGACGGTGACACGCCGGGGTATCTACGACAACGTGAAGACCGCCGTGGAGACGGTGTTCACAGACAAGGCCCGCCGCTTCAACCGCCTATCTGAGCAGATTTGCTCGCATTACCTGATCGAGCCAATAGCCTGCACGCGGGCGTGGTAGGTAGCCCTCACCCGCCTCGTCGCATCACCGGGGGCGCCCAGAACATTAAAAGAACATGCGCGCTTGCGGTCCCGGGTCAAATCATGCCATCACGTCCACAGGATTCCCGCCGCTGGGGCCACACGGAGTGTAAACATGAGCGCTGAAACTAGCTTTGCTGCACTCCTTCACCAGTCAGGCTTGGGCGCAGACAGCGTCGAACATGAACTGGGCTATTCGTGGAAACAGGTGCGTCGCTACGCTGATGGCGAAGCGCCTGTGCCTAAACTCGTTTTGGATCGGGTGACTCAGCTTGCCAGCGCGCGCCTTGCGGCGCGGCCACCGGCAAAGTTCCGTTTCATCGACCTTTTCGCGGGCATCGGTGGTATCCGGCTGGGATTTGAGGCCATCGGTGGTCGATGTGTGTTCACTAGCGAATGGGATCGCTGGTCTAACGCTACCTACAAGGCCAATTTTATTGACGGCGACGATCACCAGCTGGTCGGCGATATCCGGCCGTTCGGGGAGCGGCCTGAGCTAATCCCTGAACACGATGTTCTGTTGGCTGGCTTTCCGTGCCAGCCCTTCTCACTGGCCGGCGTCTCCAAAAAGAACTCGCTTGGGCGCGCCCACGGGTTTGATGACGCGAAACAGGGGAACCTCTTTTTTTATATTCGCGACATACTCCGTCATCACAGGCCCCCTGCATTCATGCTCGAGAACGTGAAGCACCTGCAGCGACACGATAGCGGGAACACCTTCAGGGTTATCCGCGATACGCTCGAGCAGGAGCTCGGATACACGATTGATTTCCGGATCATTAGTTCCGAGCCATGGGTGCCGCAGAAGCGGGAGCGCATCTTTATTGTGGGCTTTCGGGAGAACGTAGGTTTCTCGTTCAGTGATTTTGATCGCATGCTTCCGCCAGCGCAGGACTGGCCGCGGCTGGGCTCAATCTTGCAGTCCCACAACGAAGTAGACTCGAAATATACCCTTACACCCAAGCTATGGGATTACCTCCAAGCCTATCGTGCCAAGCATGAGAAGGCGGGAAATGGTTTTGGCTACAGTATATTCGGAGATAACGGCGTCACCCGGACCCTTTCTGCGCGCTACCACAAGGACGGCTCGGAGATCCTCGTGGCTGGCGAGCCTCGCCCGCGACGGCTGACGCCGACAGAATGCGCGCGTCTCATGGGTTTCGAGCACGGCTGTCGTGAATGGAAAATTCCCGTCTCCGATACGCAAGCCTACCGCCAGTTCGGCAATGCGGTGGTCGTGCCGGTGATCGAAGCGATTGCCCGCTATATGGAACCCAAGCTTATGGAGGCGCTGGAGCGTGACCGCGCCGGCGCAGTGACCAAGCGGGCGGCCGTTGGCTGATGTCGTAACTGCAGAGGTTCGCAGCCGGATGATGTCCGGCATCGGCTCGAAAGACACCAGTCCAGAGTTGCTGGTCCGCAGAGGGCTGCACGCCCTTGGCTACAGGTACAGGCTTCATGCGCGCAAGCTACCTGGCCGACCTGACATGGTCTTTCCGGGGAGGCGGGCGGTCATCCTTGTCAACGGCTGCTTCTGGCACGGACACAGGTGCGGGCTGTTCCGCTGGCCCTCCACGCGTCCGCAGTTCTGGCAGGACAAGATCTGCGGCAACATCCAGCGCGACCAGAAAAACCGCCGCTGTCTTCTGGACGCAGGATGGCGCGTACTGGATGTCTGGGAGTGCACCCTGAAGGGGCCGGCAAGGCGCGCGCTCGGCGAGGTGCTTGCCGAATGCGCCGCCTTCCTCGAGGGAGAGCAGCCCTGGGCTTCCATCGGCGGATCTCAGACGGTGATGATCGAAGACTCGGCGTAGAGGACGCGCATCGCAGCAGGCAGGTCTTTTGCGTTGATCCGCCACTGGGAGCGGACCTTTGGCCTGCCGTCGCTGTAGATCGTGTCGGCCGGATCATAGAAGACAATCCCGGAGTGTATCGCCCGCAGAAGCCTAAAGACATCTGTCCCCCTTCCTTGGGCCCACCTGGAAGCGTACCGGTATTCCTTGAGGCCGCTCCCGCTGTCCTGGGCCTCAAAAGCAATGTAGAGGGCGTTGGCGTGCTTGGCGTTCCAGCAGTTGGCCAGCTTTTCAAGGGACCAGCCCGCAACGAGCTCGCCTGAAGCGGGATCGACAAGTTCCACAGCGACGTCCCCGGGCTCCGCGAACCCGTCGGTCGCCGGATCGTAGCCCGCGAGCCGCAGCATGTAGCCCGTCTTGGCGTTAGGCGCGCCACACCGGAAGAGGCCGACAAATCTTCGCGTGCCCGGATCTCCTTCCCCAGGGCGTCCGTAGCGTTCCATGAACGCCCTGAACTCGTGCTTTCCTTGGAAACCAAGATCGGGGGTCGGGGTCATCAGGCTGATCCGGGATCCGGAGTAGCTCTTTATCTCAAAGCCATGGCGATCAGGCTTCTTGTCACCGTTTGCTGCGACGCCCAGCAGTGCCTCCAGCGTATAACCCCCTCCCTGCGCGCCCCTGAACTCATGGATAACTCCCGCGCGGTTGATCCTGGAACTGTGCCAGCCGCCCTGGATGATCGCAGTCATTTCGCGGCGCAGCAGCTCCGCCGGCTCAATCCCGATCTCGCCGTCAACCACAAGGACGCGAAGCAACGCCTTTGTCGAAACGCGCGGAAGCTCCGGGAACTTCGCGACCAGGGGGTCGTGCAAGGCGGTGAGGACAAGGCCTACAACGACACCGTCGGCCGCCACGCCCATGACCAGAATGCGCTGCCCATACTCTGCCTGCCTCGTTCGCCGAAGGGCGTCAGGGGCCCCGTCACAGTCCCTCAAAAATCCGGACAGCCGGACCTCGGGATACTGGAAGTAGTCGATAATCCGCGTATTTGGCGCTGCATGGCGCCGACCGCACTGGTCCAGCCACGCGAAATTGATCAGAGCTTCCAGCTTCGGCTGACCGGCCGCCGATCTGCGCTTCATCAGGCTTGAGCTGGCCGCGCCCGCCACAATCCTCGCAGGGAAGAGGTTTGTGACGCCCGAAAGGGCGCCTGCCAGAAGAATCTGGTTCTTTTCGTTGTCTTGCCTTGGCGCGAGGTGCTTCACGTAGGCTGTGCGAACACCCTCGCTGCGGAGGCGCTCGAGGAGCTGGTGGAGTGTCGAGATGCCCATCATGCCGCAGAGCTAACAGATTCGCGCAGGGGTGGCAGTGGAGCGCCGGCTCCCGGTTTTCGCTATGTTGCGTCCGCATCTGACGTAGCGAGAGCGCCTTCTGTCTGTCGGGAGGCAGCCGATGTACGCACTTTCTCGCCATGCAGCGATCCGCGCCAACCAGCGCGGCATCACCCATCAGATGATCGCCGATTTCATCAGCAATGCGGATGTGGAGGTGCCCGCCGGCGGTGGTTGCACCCTGCTTAGGGTGAGCCGCAAATCACTCCGCGACCCTGTGATCCTGGATTCGCTCAGATCAAATCCCGACAAGCTCGCCAATCTGGCGATCGTTTGGTGTGAGGAGTCTGCGGAGATCGTGACGCTTGTCATTGACCGTGGGGGAGCAGGGAGCTGGCGGTACAGGTGCCGACAATGAACAGAGCGCAAAGCAGTTGCGCACATGGGTTTAGTGCTTAGGTTTGCTTGGCCGTAAGTTGTGACCGGCGAGGGGGGGGGTGTTTGAAGTACCAAGAGAATCCGCCGAACGCGGCGGCGCTGATGACCAGTGCGCGGAGTTTCGGCAACTACGACCTCCCCGGCGCGGTCGCCGACCTGATCGACAACAGCATCAAGGCTGCTGCCCGCAAGGTCAGCATCACCTGCCTTTTCAACGGTGGTGCGCCCACCCTGAGCATCGTCGATGACGGCTACGGAATGTCCGCAGCCGAGCTAGTAGCGGCAATGCGTCCTGCATCCACTAACCCTTCAGCCGAGCGCGCACCTGATGACCTCGGACGCTTCGGATGGGGGATGAAGTCGGCATCTTTCTCGCAATGCCGCCGCCTCACGGTCATCTCGCGACAGAAAGGCGGGCTTTCTGCTGCGACGTGGGATCTGGATGATATCGATAGTTGGCGGATGGTCGTGTATGACGAGCAGGAGGCTTTTGCACTTTCGCGCGGTCTCCCGGCGAAGGGAGATGGCACAGAGATCCTTTGGGAGAAGTGCGATCGCCTGTCAGAGAACGCAACGCTGGGTGAAGAGGCGTTCAATAGTCTGGTTGCATACACCCGATCGCGGCTCGAGCTGATTTTCCACAAGTTCCTCTCTGGCCTCGACGGTGCGAAAAAGCTGACGATCTCCGTCAATGGTCTACCTCTCGAGGCCTATGACCCGTTCTACCGAAGCCATCCGGCCACGCAGCCGCTGGAGAAGGAGGATCTTCCGCTGAATGGCAGCATTATCCGCATCAGCCCCTTTGTGTTGCCTCACTATTCCAAGCTGAAGCTTTCAGAACACGATCGGCTCGGAGGCGAAGAGGGCTTCCTCAGAAACCAAGGCTTTTATCTCTATAGAAATCACCGGCTCATAATCCATGGCACCTGGTTCCGGCTGGCCAAGTTTGGCGAGCTTTCGCAGCTGGTGCACATCTCGGTCGATATCCCCAACTCCCTTGACGATGTCTGGAAGATCACAGTCGACAAGTCAGACGCCCAGCTTCCCGCAGCCCTGCGCAAACGGCTGACGCAGATCATAGAGAAGCTTCGCAGCCAAGCCGCACGGGTCTATCGCAACAAGGGCGCAAGGCTGGATAGGCCGGGGACTGTCCCCGTCTGGTCGAGGACCGTCCGCCATAACGAAATCCGCTACAGCGTGAACCGCGAACACCCGCTCATTGCATCAATCCTCGAGGACGATGAGTCCGGGCGGATTTCCGCGGCCCTGAAGCTGGTTGAGCAGGCGTTCCCGGTCGGGACTTTCGCCCAGGACGCTTCTGCAGACATCTCCCGGATCCATCAGACCGAAGCCGACCCACGACGCCTTCTGGAGCTGGCCGAGACAGTGGCCGGCGCCACCCTCGCCGAGGTCGGCGACATGAAGGAGGTCGGGCGACGCATGAAGGACCAGGAGCCCTTTGCGAGCAGCTGGACCCTTATCGAAGACCATTTCAGGAACAAGGGCTGGAAACTTGTCTGACTTCAATGCCGAGCTTGCCTATTACCGGACAAGGATCAGCCGCGACCATGCCGATGCTCTGGCATCCAGCGGCGCACTGCCGGCTGACGCTATTGACGAGGCGCTGAGGTTCAATCCGTTCGACCTCCCGGAGGAGGCTCTGGCCCAGATCGGGCGCATGTTACGCGCCAGCTATGCCGTGCAGCAGACCGTGGGTGACGCCATCACCAGCGGATTTACCGCGTGGGTGCGCCAGCGAAAGGACATCGATTTCTGGTACTGGGAGCGCCTCAAGCGGTTCAATCTTGAGACGGGCAAGCTTCCCGAACACGTCGTTGGCGTGCTCGACCGTGACACTACCGAGGTCCTCGATTTCTGCGGCAATCCTGCTGATGCAGGTCCCTGGGCGCGCCGGGGGATGGTCCTGGGCCATGTTCAGTCGGGCAAGACGACGAACTATTCATCGCTGATCTGCAAGGCTGCTGACGCTGGGTACAAGGTCATCATCCTGCTGGCGGGTATCACCAACTCGCTGCGTGCGCAAACCCAGGAGCGGATCGATGAGGCGTTCATCGGGCGCAAGTCATTTTTCGGCGCCCGTACGGTCGAGCGCTTGCCGATCGTCAATTTCGCAGAAGGGTTCCGGGAACCCGCCTTCGGCACAACGCGGGATCGCGATTTCCACCGGGAACAGATCAGCTATGGCGTGGGCTTCGCGACTCTGAACGAGCCAGTCGTCTTCGTTCTTAAGAAGAACAAGAGCACGCTTGAGAACCTGCGCGACTGGATCTCCAACCAGGCAAGGGGCGGACGGATCGACTATCCGCTGCTTCTGATTGATGACGAAGCCGACAACGCGTCGGTCAATACCTCCAAGGAGGTTAGCGGTACTACAGCGATCAACAAGGCTATCCGCGAAATTCTCGCCCTGTTCAACAGGTCGAGTTATGTCGGTTATACGGCGACGCCATTTGCGAACATCTTCATTGATCCCGAGACAGAAGATGAGATGTTGAGGGACGATCTGTTTCCGCGGCATTTCATCAAGGCGCTCGATGCGCCGAGCAACTATGTCGGTGCGCAGGCTGTGTTCTCACCTTCAGGACGGCTGCGCGACCGCATGGTGCGCGTGGTGGATGACTATGAGGACATCCTCCCCCTGAGCCATAAGCGTGGCGATCCGATCGTCGAACTGCCGCTTTCACTCATTGATGCGGTCAGAGCCTTTGTTCTGGCGCGCGCCATCCGCGTTCGCAACGGCGACGGATCAAAGCACGCCTCGATGATGATCAATGTCAGCCGGTTCAATGACATCCAGGAACGCGTGTTTGGCCTTGTCTACAGTCAGTTAGAGAAGATCCGCAAAGCCATCGTCGTCAACGCCGGCGCGGGTGCTGCAGGGTGGCGCGACGGTGAACTGAAGGCGCTCGCGAGGGTCTTTGACGCCGAGTTTGCTTCGGATGACCTCAGGCTTGATGACCTGACCGCCCACCTCCATGAAGCGGTCCGGACCATCGAGGTCCGGACTGTCAACATGAAGGGCGGGGAACTCGACTACTCGCGGCACGCCAGCGAAGGCCTGCATGTCATCGCCATCGGTGGACTGGCCCTGTCGCGCGGCCTCACCCTCGAAGGCTTGATCATCTCCTACATCCTGCGCAACACGGCCGCTTCAGACACCCTGATGCAGATGGCCCGCTGGTTCGGTTACCGGCCCGGCTATGAAGATCTCTGCCGCCTCTACCTGCCGCAGTCGTCGCTCGAGCACTACGAGTTCATCGAGGAGGCGACCGAAGAGCTCCGAGACGAAATCAAGCGGATGAAGGTCGCCGACCAGACGCCTGAGCAGTTCGGTCTGAAGGTGCGCGAGAGCCCGACCACCCTGCGCATTACTGCGGCCAATAAGATGCGCACCGCCCGGGCCTTGACGCTGGCCCAGGATTATTCCGAGCGGCACATCGAGGGGCATGTCCTCTTCAATGCCGCGGAGGTGAACGAGGACAATATGGCCAAGGTCGGCCAGTTCCTTGCAGCCCTGGGGCCTCGCACAGGCGCGGACGCTGTCAGCGACGCTGACGTGGTGAAAGATCTTTGTGCTCACAGGGCATGGATGCGTGTGAGCGGGCAGAACGTTCTTGAGCTGATCGAGAAGTTCCGGTTTCCGCCTTCCCACCCTGACCTTGGCCCGATCACAGCCAATCGCTCGCTATTTGCAGACTATGTGTCTGACCGGATCACTGCTGACCTGAAGGAGTGGGATGTCGTTCTTCCCCTCAACAGCGTGAAGTCGGCCGAGCAGGTTTCGGTCTTTCCAGGTCTCGGCACGCTGGCAATTCGCTCACGGGCCAAGGGCGAGATCGATGAGCGCGGCTACCACGTCACCAGCCGCAACCGTATAGCTGATCCGGCTGACGCAAGGCTGCTACTGCCCTCGACAAGCGCGCTGCCTGACGACGCCAAGCCTAGCGACCGCAACTATTGCAGACTCCGTGAACGGCCGCTCCTCCTAGTCCACCTCTTCTGGGGCGCTCTCGCTTCAGGCGCGCCTGCAGCGATCGGAAACCCGATCGTCTCGCTCAGCTTCTGTCTGCCGTCTACCGGTGTGCGGCCAAAGGAACGGGCGTACCAGGTGAACAAGGTCTACCAGCGCCAGCTGGAGCTCTTCGCCTCGGAGGACGAGGACGACCGGGACGGGGCCAATGACTGATCTCTGGAACACGATCCCGCGGGCTGCGGCGGAGGGGAGCAGAACAGAGCTGCTCGCGGATCCGAAGCACGCGCTGGACTTCTTTCGGGGCCGTGACTTTGATGGGCGGCATCTATTCTGGCTCAAAGTCGCGTGGCAGGGTGGCGAGCTGCCAAAATGTCCCACTATCGCCGGTGTTGACGTGGAGTGCCTGCAAGAGGGCGGTCACACCCAGCTGACGCTTGTGCTTAGGGACAGCGCCCAGCTTGAGATTTTCAGCGCGCTTTGTTCGAATTTGATGGAAGCGACGCGCCACCTTGCCTCGAGTGCTGGCGAACACAGTATCCGTGTCGTGATCGCGCGCCTGCGGCACTGGCAGGAGCTCCTTGGCCGGCGTCGCGACGCGATTCTTACGCGGCAGAAGATTATCGGCCTGGTGGGTGAGCTGCTTGTCTTGCGTGACCACGTACTGACGCGGCTTGCGCCAGCTCAGGCTGTCCTCTGTTGGAGAGGGGCGTTCGCTGACGAACAGGATTTTGTTTTCGCCGACAGGATAATCGAGGTGAAGACGCAGCTGGCGACAGCCGACCAGCGCCTTCAGATTTCCTCCGAGCACCAGCTTGACACGACCTCTGGCCGGATCGCGCTCGTACACCAGCGACTTGGGGCGGGAGCTGGCGAGCCATCGGCGCGCACGCTGAATGAACTCGTCGAAGAGATCAAAGAGTCAATCCGGGCTCGCTCACCTGATGTCATGGACCTGCTGAACATGGCGCTTGCTGAAGTTGGCTATCTCAGCAGGCCGGAGTACGACGCCGAATCGTGGGCTCCGGCAGGCATTCGGATCTACGAAATCCGGGATGACTTTCCCCGACTTACTGCAGGGGATCTGCCGAGCGGCGTATCGCACGTCCAGTACGAGGTCAGCGCGACCTCATGCAGCAACTTTGAAAAGCCTATCGAGTGGCTCGACAGAATGGTGTTGGGATGAGTACGGAAGATCTCACTGAGGCGTTCGAACATTTCTGGCAGGACCTCCTTGTGGAGGCCGACGCCACGGGTGACTCGCAGAACGAGGCGTTTTTTCGTCTTTATGCAGGCCTCGCCGCAGAGAATGGCGACTGCCTTGATCTGACCTACATGCCCGCTCGCCGGGAAGGTCGCGGCGGGTTCCAGGTTGACGGCTATGCGATCGATACAGAGCGCGGCGAGCTGCAGGTCGCAATATGCGACCTTCACCCGGAGCGAACGCTTGAAACTTTGAACGCGTCGGATCTCAGGGCTCTCACCGCACGCGTGGAGAGATTTTGCGAACGGACAGACGACCCGGGCTTCCTCCTGGAACTGGATGAATCCAGCCCGGCGTGGGAGATCGCAAACCACATCCGGGAATCCCGTTCGAAGATCCGGCGGATCAGGTGCCTTGTGTTCTCGAACGCGCGTCTTGCGATCCGCCGCAAGACAATTGAGGCAGCACGCATTCTCGGTACCGAAGCCGCAATCAACGTCATGGACTTTGCCCGCTACAGCGAGATGATGCTCGCTCAGGCAGGCTTCGATCCGATCGAGATCGACATCGAGGAACTGAACGGTGGGCCGCTTCCCTGCCTGCAGGCTCACCTGCCCGGCGGGGAGTACCGCTCGTTCCTTGTTGTTGTGCCTGGCGAGCTGCTGGCTAACCTCTATGGGATGTACGGGACGCGGCTGATGGAGCAGAACGTCAGAACGTTCCTTCAGGTCAAGACGAAGGTCAACAAGGGCATCAACCAGACGATCCGTCAGGATCCGGGCATGTTCTTTGCCTACAATAACGGAATTACCGCGACCGCGACCGACGTGGTTGTAGCGGATGGCGCGACCGGCTCGGCGTTGCGATCCATCAGCAATCTGCAGATTGTAAACGGCGGGCAGACGACGGCGTCTCTGCTCCAAGCCCGCGACAAAAATGGCGCAGACCTGTCCGGTATCTTTGTCCAGATGAAGCTGTCGGTAGTCCAGCCGGAGCTGGTCGAGAGAATTGTTCCCGACATCTCAAGATTTGCAAACACTCAAAACCGCATCAGTGAGAGCGACTTCTTCTCTGCACACCCTTTCCATGTGGAAATGGAGAAATTCTCCAAAACCATCACCCCGCCGGTTGCTCCGGGCGATCTTGTTGCCCGCTCTTGGTTCTATGAACGCGCGCGGGGACAATACGCTAATGCTGTTGCTGCACTTAGTGGTGCGGCTCGAAGAAAATTCGAAGCCGAGTACCCACGAAAGCAAGTCGTACGACCTAAGGATTTGGCGAAATACGTACTGTCGTTTGAATGTAGGCCACATATTGTGAGCCAGGGTGAGCAGAAATGTATTGTACCCTTCGCGCAGGAAATCGGTGATATCTGGGAGAAAGGGCGGGATCGGTTCAACGAGAATTATTATCGCCAGGCAATCTCCCAAACCATTCTCTTCCGCTATGTTGACGAGATGATCGGACGGTCGGAATGGTATCGCGCCTATCGCGCGGATAAGGCCGCGATCATCGCCTACACAATCGCTTGGCTTACGAACTACCTGCGGCAACGTCACGGGCAGGAGCTCGATCTTTCGAGAGTCTGGTCGGAGCAGGCTGTGCCTTTCGAGGTCCGGTCTGCACTTGAGGCGATCGCGCCAGCGGTCGCAGATCGTATTCGTAGCACGCCATACGAGATCAAGCGTGTCTCCGACTATGTTCGCGATGCCCGATGCTGGGCTGATGTCGCGCGTCTGGAAGTCAGCTTGGACGAGAGCGCGCTCCTTACCTGCTGCGTCTCTCTGGAGCAGGCCAAAGCGTTTGAGCGCGATGCTGTCCGGAAAATCAAGGTCGACACCGAGATCGAGTTCGACACTGTTTTGCTCCAGTTGATCCCCAGAGCCCGGCAGATCAGGACCTTCGCAATCAGCAACAGGTTACTGTCGCCCCTCGCGGACAAGGCGCTTAAGCAACTGGAGACGCGAGCGATGTCGATGACAAGGTCTGATCGGAACGCCCTGAAGAGCCTTTTCGAGCGGATCGACAAGGCGGGGGGCGGCGAACTCCTGAACATGCGCGGCTGAGTAATACGCGGCGCGATCGGCGAGTATCGAATTCAGTGATCGGCCGGAGGTAAGCGCGCCTGTTGCGCTTCCTCGGGGTTCCAGCGTAACCATTCTGGGAAGGCTCGCGATCTCGATCACATCGCCTAGATTCTGCTGAAAACTCTATTGGTGGCTCGGCTGGCATCGCTATGCCAGTGGTGCGAGCTGTAAAACTGGAAGATTTGAATGACGGAAGAACAGAGGCTTGCGTACCTCGCGGCGGGACAGCGCATAAAGGACGCACGGTCGGCCGCCGGCCTTTCTCAGGAATCACTGGCGATGGATTCAGATTTAGATCAGAGCACGCTCAGCAAAATCGAGAGAATGGGACCCCGCATCGTCAGCTGGAAGAAGCTTGAGGCACTTGCGGAAGCATTGGGATGCGTCGTGGACGTGAGGCTGCAACCTAAGGAGCCGTAGACTCCACTGAAAGAGGCCGGTGCTCGAGAATACAGTTCGCTGGTATTTGTCCGCGTGGCATGGATGTTGAGCCGAAGCGCCGACAAGTCGGTTGATGTGGAATCCGTTGCCATAAGCAGATGGTGCTGGAAGTGGCCTTTTCGGTGCACAGTATGCGCCGGACTGCGCACTGGCATTGAGCCGCGTGGCAACTCAGGCACCTTCCCAGACTTTGTTGAGAACCTGGGCCGCCAGAGCGGCCTTATCCCTCGGCAGAAACCGCCCGTAGTGATTAGCGACAGTCTCTGGCGTATCTTGGATCGCGTAGCTTGCTTGCTCGTATGAGCCTGTATGCTTCAGAACATGTGTGGCAAGCACGTCGCGTACGTTGTGAGGGCCATGCGGCAAAAGGCCTTTGATTGCCCCGCGACGTGTGTACGGATTGAAGATCCCGTATCGCTGTATGGCGAGACGCCACGCTTCGTAGAACGTATTCTGGTCGTAGGCTGCGCTCTTGCTGTTAGTCTTCGCGGTTTTCACGAAGAAGGTCCCGGGATCCGGCATAGGGCCCAGCAGACGCGGCCGGTGCTTATTCAGGTAAAGCTTGATCTGGTCATACAGGCCGCCGAAATCTCTGAGCGCCAAGCAGAATGGTTGGCGATTAAAATACGACGAGCCTGAATTTTTGAACGCCGAGGCCGGGATAAAAGCTTCCCAAACGCCCTCTCGCTCGTTCCATCTCAACTCGCCGCACTTCATCGTTTCGAGGCGTCGCTCGGAGGTCGGCGTCGAACCATTTTGGCAGATGAGCAGCTGGCGCAGGTTTTTTTGTCGAACGCCCAAGTGAAGTCCGAGCCGAAGCATCAGAAAGGCCCGACAAGCCTCGGCTGCTGGAACCGGGTATCGGCGCGGATTAGGCGCACGGCGCAGTATCTCCTCGGTGATCTTGCGGTATTCGTTTAGCGGGCTGTCCGACTCTAGGATCGCCAGGATTGGTTCAAAGGGATCCCGATGCACTGCAACCAGGCGTGACAGTTCCTTCGCACGGTGGAGCGCATGACGCCGAGCCCCATCGCAGGCCGCGCTCCAATCGGCGCGGACCTCGCTGATCTCGGTCTCTGACACCAAGCCATTGATCGGACTGAGCCGCCGCCCCAGCTGGGGATTTTGCCTTAGCCAGCCGACGCCCTCTCGGGTGAGCGCCCCGCAAAGCATGAGCATCTCGATTTCCCACCCGGTGTAGAAGCCGCGCTTCGCACGACGCCACTCCAGGTACCAATCCCAGACCGAAGGGATAACGAGCATGGCGAATGTGAGTTGGTTAGGGGGACGCCGGCGCCACGGATCTCGCCGTCTGGCGCCGCCGCCAGCGCTCCGAACAGCAGCCCGAGATGGTCAGCCTTCAGCGAGGCGGTTTCTGATCCCCAGACTCCAGAACGTTGGACACCAAGGGCGCTCAAGGTGGCTGTCTTGAAGGCCAGCAGGCTGGCCATCTCTTCATTGAGCGCTTCCGGCGCAGCGATGGTGCCCGACGCTAGCTCCGACCCCGGCCCAGCTTCACGTGGGGTAGTCTCAGCGCCAGCGCCTCCCGGCGCGCACGAGAAGCGCACTGAAAACCGTTGGCGCGCGGCGGCGGCCTGATAGCGGCGATAGTCGGTGGATCCGGATATGATGACGCTGCGAACCCAACTGACGATCTCCTCCTGCTTAGCCTTTGGAAGCCGATCGAAGTCGTGGGGTAGATGCCAAGTCAGGTGACGACGTTCAGGGGCGCTAAGCTTGGGCAAGCAATGGTTTGCGACTGCCTTTCCTGTCGATGGGATCTTGGCGCGGAAGTAACCCGGAGGAAGATCATATCGAGCTTCGATCCGCTCCAGCACCCTTAAGCTGGACGCGTCACTCGGCGTCTTCGAACCGCGACGCCAGGTTCCCAATGTCGTCAAGTTGACCGTCGGCCCCTCCGAGGAGAGCGCCTTCCCCAGTCGATAGCCCGTATCTCCGTGACGACGCATATGAAGGTCGAGCGCTTCTGCAAAGCTTTCAGGGTCGACCCACTCTGACCACAAAGCCGAAGGACGGTCCTCAATCGGTCTCGGCTTCCGGCCTCGCCGCCCTGGCTTCGGGGCGGTGGTTGGCTTGATGTTCCTTGAAGGCGCCATGCAACCCTATCAGACAGGCTCGGGCGAAACCCCGAGCGGCACGAATGAAAGGGGAACAATATTCGGGACTATTCCGGGGATTCGAGTCCCGAACCTTCCAATTTTATCGGTTTTGTTCCGGGTTTGAATAGGCCAATTCGGGCGGGAGGTATCGGATAAGGATCTGATTTTTCTGGATTTTCGCTGGCGGCCCGGAAGGGACTCGAACCCCTGACCTTCGCTTTAGGAAAGCGCTGCTCTATCCTGCTGAGCTACCGGGCCGCGCGGCGCGCGGGTCAGGGTGCATAGCGCAAGATGGGGGCGGTTAGAACCCCGTGGGCGCGGCCCTGATGCTATCGCGAGGCGGACCGGGTTGTGGACGCTGCGCCTGCGACCGAGTGACGCCCCCCGTCGAAGATTGAGACTTATCAAGACGACGGGCGCCGACCGTGCGATTTTCCGTCGCTTCGTGGGGATGTGTTTTTGATTCGCGAATAGCGGTCGCGCTTGTTCAGCGGCGGCTACATGTTAGGGTTTCACGGCACAACCATCGTGCGACTGGAGCGATGCAGGAGCTCGACGCCAACCACAGCATCGGCGAGGCCGAGGCCGGCCTGACGACCCTGATCGAATTGATCGAGTCGCTGTCGGCGACGCGCACGATCGAGGAGGTCGCCGACGTGGTGCGGAGCGCGGCGCGTCGGATCCTCAAGGCCGACGGCGTGGCCTTTGTCATGCGCGACAAGGAGCAGTGCTGGTACGTGAACGAGGATGCGATCGGCCCGCTCTGGAAGGGCAAGCGCTTCCCTATGGATCAGTGCGTCGCCGGGCGCGCGATGATGACCGGCCGCGTAGTGGTCTGCCCTGACATCTATGCTGACTCTGACGTTCCCCACGACGCATATCGTCCGACCTTCGTGAAGAGCCTGGTGGTCGCCCCCGTGCGGCCCCGCGATCCGCTCGCGGCCATCGGCGTCTATTGGGCGCGGCCCCAAGACCCCTCGCCCGAGGTCCTCCAGAAGCTGCAGGTGATCGCCCGGGCGACGGCTTCGGCCCTGGAGAGCGGGCGGTTGAATGACTATCTGGCCGCCTCGCTGGAGCATGGTCACTTCCTGCTGCGCGAACTGGATCATCGGGTGAAGAACACGCTGGCGATCGTGCAGTCCCTCACCCGCCAGACGCTGCGAACCACCCCGTCGCCCGACGCCTTCGCTGAGGTGTTCGAGAGCCGCATTCTGGCTCTTTCCCACGCCCACGAACTCCTCACCCGTCATGCCTGGGGTCGTCCGCAGTTGGAGGAGATCCTGCGACGCGCTTTGACGACGTTCTCCGATGACGCCGCCGCGCGCTTCGCCATAAGCGGGCCGGCCGTGGCCTTCAACGCCGAGACCGCGGTCTCCGTGCACATGACCATTCACGAATTGCTCGCCAACGCCGCACGTCACGGCGCCCTCTCGACGCCCGGCGGCCACGTGGCCATCGACTGGAACGTCGACGAGACGACCGTCCCGGCGCTGCTCACCCTAACCTGGCGCGAGCAGGGCGGTCCCAGCTTGGCCGGGCCGCCGTCGCGGCGTGGGTTCGGCTCCAAGATGGTGCATCAGGGCCTGGCGCGAGACTTGGGAGGGCAGGCTGTGCTCGATTTCCAACCGACCGGCCTCGTCTTCACGCTGCGCGCGCCGCTGTCAGAGCGTATGGGCTTGGCCGCATGAAAACCGCTCGCGTGATCATCGTCGAGGACGAGGCCCTGGTGGCCATGATGGTCGAGGACATGCTCGGCGACATGGGCTGCGAGGTGGCCGGCTCGTTCGGCGCGGTCGAGACGGCGCTGGCCTGGCTGAGCGACCATCCGCCGCCGGACGGAGCCGTGCTGGATGTGAACATCGGCGGCGAGATGGTGTTTCCGGTCGCTGAGCGGCTGCGGGAACGCGGGGTGCCTTTCGTGTTCGCCACCGGCTATGGCGACCTGCCGCGCGCGGGCTTTGAGTCCGTCGAGGTGCTGGCCAAGCCGATCAACGCCGGCGCGTTGCGCATGGCCGTCGAACGCTTCCGGGCGGCTTAAAGCCGCACTTTCGGATCTTCGACCGGGAACGGCGCATCGTCCCACCCCGCCATCGCCTTGCGGGTCTGAGCGCGATCCACCGCAATCGTCAGCTTCTCGCGGAAGATATCGGCGTCGATGGTGAAAGGCTGGTTGGCGCGCGGTTCGATCGAATAGAGCCGGGCCTCGCCGTCTGACGGTAGGATGTAGCCGACGTCGTGACGGCGGAAGTTGCCGATTCGCGACTGCACCTCGACCAGCCAGTTCAGCGAAACGACCTGACAGCCCGGCGGCGACAGAAGCGCGTTGTGAAGACCCGAGCCGAACTCACCGGCCACCAGCCGCGCCTTGGAGAACAGGCGAGCCTGCTGCGCCCAACCCAGCGTCTCGGGCCGCAGCACCGTCAGTCCGGCCTCCCGCGCGATCTCTTCGATCTCGGCCTCATTGGCCAACTCGCGGAAGGACTGAGCGGTGCGCACACCCCCACGGCTGACAAAGATCATGTCGTCATCGCCGCCCTTGGGCCAGGCGAGCGCTTCCCGCTCCAGGTTCCAACGCAGAAAGTCGTGGAAGACGTAATTGCGGTTCAGCATATGCGGTAGCAGCGCCGCGCCGATCTCGACCGCCTCGTCGCGAGGATCGTAGGTGACGATCTCCTGGTCGGGCAGGACCATCCGGACGATCCGCGACACATAGCCCGGCGCGGTCCGCGGAAGGATAAGCGGCGCGACGATGCCGGCCGCATTCAGGGCGCGGATCACGAACAGCTTCGGATACATCTCGGTCAGCCAGTGACCCCAGACGAAGTTGAAGTGGGTGATCACGAACGCTCGGTCGAGGCGGTGAGTGACGGGCGCGTCAAAATCCCAGGCTTGGCGAGCGATGTCGTGGCGGTACCAGTGCTGGATGTAGAAGGGGTAGGCGCCCTCGGCATAGACGAGCTGGTCGTCCAGCTTCAGGTGAGCGCCCGTGCCGCCCACCACGGCGCGCCGGACCACCAGCAGGTCGACGGGCGGCGCACAAAGGTCGCCTTCGATATGCGGGCCATTCACCAGATCGCCTGGGCAAGGCCACAGCATGGGACGCGGCGGCACCAGCGTCCCGCGCTCGATCAGCAGCGCACGCGCCACGCGGTCGGGGCCATGCAGGGCGCCCGATAGCGGCGCGAACTCCGTGTTGGACAGGTCGAGGAAGGAGGCCACGGCGCGGTCCTTAGGCCCGCTTCACCAGGAAGGCCAGCAACGCCACGGCGTCGGCCCGCCAGGTGAAGGCGCTGGCGGGGCGAAGGGCGGGGTCGAGAGGCGCTTCCAGCATCGCGCGCTCGCCCTCGGCGTCGAAACCTCGCCACGTCAGCCCCACGCGCGCCGCCAGGTCTCGCACCCAGACGCTCGTAGAGCCCGGCGGCCGGATTTCGACCACCTCGGCGCCCGGCGAACAGAACAGAAGGTTGGCCAGCGCCGTTCCGGTGGGCGCAACGACGAGGTCCGCCTCGGCGAACAGCCGGATCAGCTCGGCGGCCGAGGACGTCTCGGGACGGACGATCGTGTAACCCAGCGCCGCCAGTTCGATCTCGACTCCCGCCTCGTCGACCATGACGGCGTCGAACGAGTCCGACCGGCTGACATAGAGCTTCAGGCCCCTGCGGCTCGGAGAGCCCAGTGCCGCCAGCACACAAGCGCGAACTTCGGTCAGCATTGGGTTCCCGACGACGGAGCCGGGCGCAGGCGCAAGCACCGCCTCGTCCAGTTCGATCCATGACGCGTCGAGCGTCTGCAGCGTGGTTATTTCCGCCAGGGTCAGTAACTCGGCTTGCCAGAGCGTCAGGGACGGCAGGATCGGGGGATGCTCGGCCAGCACGCCAGCGGCTTTTGCGGTGAGGAGCGCCGGCAAGGCCTCAAGCAGAAAGCCGGCGTAGTTGCGCCATCCTCCCCATCCGGCGATCACCGCGCCCTTGGCCAGGCGCGGCGACGCGTCCGGCAAGATCAGGCGGCTCTGGCCCTGATGCGCGCGCACGCCTGGCAGCGCCGCGAGATCCGGACTGACCCGCAACGCCTCGCTCGCGGCGCCGCCGAGGACGTGGCCCTGACGATCCACGACCACGCCGAACGCAGGGGCGCACCAGACGTTTCGAACCGTGGAATAGCCGTCCGAAGGGGCCGAGCCATCCAGGATCAGCGGCAGCGATAACGGCTCCGGCGTTCTGGGCGTCGGCGCCAGGGCCTTCAGCTTGCGACCGACCCGGCGGGCGAGGCGGGCCAGTCGGCTCACAGCTCGAAGCTCGCGCGATAGCCGGCGCGCTCGACGATGGCCGCCGTCAGGCGCTCGATCGCGTGGGCGGTGGTCCCGTCGACGCGGCCGAGCTCCGGCCCGAAAGCGATCTGCTCGTCGGACAGGTCAGTCAGCGGCGCGAAGGCCTCGGTCCGTCCCCAGAACATCGAACCGGCGGCGAACGGTGTCTCTGGACGCGGCTTCAGGCCCATGCGCGCCGACAGCCGGTCGACCTCGGCATGGTTGTTGTCCATCACATCGGGATCGCCGATGCGCATGCGGGCGCTGGCGGCGGCCAGCAGGCCCAGCTTCGGATCCTGGGCGAAGGCCCGCAAGGCCAGGGCGGCCGCCTCCCCGCCCAACAGGCCGTCGACCAGCTTGGCCCGCCACTGGTCGCCCTTGGCCTGATGCGGCGAGCGCTTGGAGTGCAGCTTGCAGAACACCGAATAGCCCAGCGCCCGGGCCCGGCGCAGCGTCTCGACGAACGGCCGGATGTCGCGCCCGCGGTTCTCGGCGATGGCCAGATGCGCCGTCGGGAACGCGGCGCGCGCGCGGGAAAGATCCACCTCGCTCCAGGTTTCCGGCACGGTGATCATCAGGTCGAGGACCTCGGACGTCGCGACCAGATGCTGGGCGAACCAATCGATCAGCTCGGGATAGAAGAGATGCAGCAAGGTCACAGCGTCTGCGCGCTTGGCGAACTGGCCCTGCGCCTCGACGATGATCGGATGGGCGTTGGTCAGGCGCGGAAGCCAGGCGCTGAGCGCCGTGCGGGTGGCGTGCAGATAGCCGTGGCCGAACCACCGGTCGGGCTCGAGATAGGCGCCCTCCCCCCACTCGTTCCAGGCGTTGACGAACACCAGCGCCTCGCCCTTGGGATGCTGGGCCTCGGCGTGCTTCAGCGCGCCCGAGAGCCAGCCGAAATAGCTTTCGGGGTCGGCATTGTGGAAGGCCACCCCGGCCCACGGCTTGCGAGCCTGGTTGTCCCAGCCGGGCATGACGCCGGGCACGAAGGCGGCCGGGACCTGCTCCAACTCATCCAGCTTGTGGCGGGCGACGGCGGGATAGTCATAGACCTTGCCGGTGAAGCCCGCGTGCAGCGGCGTCACCCGGTTGGTGATCTCGCCCTCCACGATCGCATGCGGCGGGAAGTCGACGATGCCGTCGAAGCCGTGGCCGGCGTAGTCCTGGAAGCCGAAGGCGGTGGTGCACAGCAGATGCAGCTCGCCCAGGCCCACGGCCCGCGCCTGCTCGCGCCAGCGGTCGGTCGTGGCCTTGGCGTCGGGCAGGATCTCGGGGCGGTACAGCACCAGCAGCGGCTTGCCGCCGACTCGCAGATAGCGCGGGTCGCGCATGTAGCGGGCGAGGTCCTCGAAGACCGCGCGATCGTCCTCGGGCGAGTGGTCCTGGCCCATCAGAATGTCGCTCTCGTCGCCGTCCCAGCGGCGGGTCCAGTTCTCGTTGGCCCAGCAGAGGGCGAACGGCAGGTCCAGGGCCGGATCGTTCAGGAACAGGTCGAGCGGCCGTTCCAGGAGGCGCTTTCCGGCGAACCAGTAGTAATGGAAGCAGAAGGCGTGGACGCCCGCGCCCTTGGCCAGGTCCACCTGCTGGGCCAGCACCTCGCGCTGGCGCAGGTCGTAGAAGCCCAGGTCCGCCGGCAAGCGTGGCTGGTAGTGACCCAGGAACTGCGGCTGGGCCTTGGAGACGTTTGTCCACTCGGTGAAGCCCTTGCCCCACCACAAGTCATTCTCCGGGAACGGATGAAACTGCGGCAGGTAGAAGGCTACGACCTTGGGCGCGTTGTCCGGCAAGGTGATCGGGGCAGCGATCGGGGCGGCGTAGTGCGGGCTGCGCAGGTTGCGCGAGACCTGGATCGCGTGGGCGTAGGTCGCGCCCACGGCGCCGCCATCCGCCGCCGGGCGCGCGATGCGTCGCTTGGCCAGCAGCGCCCGGCCCCGACGCCAGGCCGCGCCGGCGGGACCGCGCAACGGACCTAGCATCGGCTTCAGCATCTGGATCGCCGCGCCGCGCAGGCCGCGCGGATCCTTGCCCAGGTCGCCGATGCGGGTGACCTTGAAGGCTTCCACCGTGAAGGCGCAGGCGCTCTCGGAGGGGTCCAGCCGCACGCCGTTCAGCTGAAAGCTGCGGGCCGGCAGCGAGGCGAACCAGCCGTCCGGGCCGGCCTTCAGGCGGGCGTAGGAATCCTCGGAAAAGCCGTCGCCCCAATCCGCATAGAGCGCGGGACCGACCAGCTTGCCCTCGACCGCCTCAAGCTTGACATCGATCCGCACGGCCTTAGCCGCCCGCAGCGCCCTGCGCTCCTCGCGGGTGGGCGTCCACAGCATCTGCGGGTCACCGTCGCGGGCCGCCAGGATCGTGCGCCCGGCCGAGTCGACGCCGGTGACCGAGACGTCGCGGCCGGTCTTCAGGCCGGGCGGCAGGCGGCTCATGCGGCCTGGGTTTCCCGGTAAGCCAGCCACGCCTCGGTCGAGCCGAGGAAGGCGATCTTGCCGCCCTGCAATTCGCAGACGCGGTTGCAGACGCGCTGGACCAGGTCGTGGTCGTGGGTGGCCATCACCATGATCTTGGCGTCCTCGACCATGCGGTGCATCCGCTGGGCGGCCTTCTGCACGAAGGCGGCGTCGCCGGCGCTGAGCCATTCGTCCAACACCAGGATGTCGGCCTCGAACTCGGTGGCCACCGTGAACATCAGCCGCGCCAGCATGCCGGCCGAATAGGTCCGCACCGGCAAGTGCAGAAAGTCGCCCAGACCTGAGAACTCGGCGATAGCGTCGACGCGGCTGTCGATCACTTTGCGCGAAAGCCGGCGCATGAGGCCCAGCTTGTGGATATTGCGAAGGCCCGTGGCCTCCATGTCGAGACCGGCGTTGATGGCGATCATCGAGGTGACGTCACCGTCGATGGACAGCTCGCCCCGCGTCGGCGAATAGATGCCGGCGATGACCTTCAGCAGCGTCGTCTTGCCCGAGCCGTTGTGGCCCACCAAGGCGATGCGGTCGCCCTCGACGATCTCCAGATTGATGTCGTGCAGCGCCTTGACCGCCGCGACATCGCCCGCCGCCTTGTACATCCTCCCGCCCACCGCGAGGTTGAACACGGCGCTGCGGAGCGACTGCGAGCGCAGGCTGTAGACGAAGTAGTCGAGATCGACGTTGGTCAGCTTGATCTGGTGCGTCATCGTCGCCTCCTACAGCCAGAAGACCACGCGCTTGCGGAACATCGCCAGCAGGCTGATGGCGACGACGG
This sequence comes from Pseudomonadota bacterium, assembly GCA_020161365.1. Taxonomy (GTDB): domain Bacteria; phylum Pseudomonadota; class Alphaproteobacteria; order Caulobacterales; family Caulobacteraceae; genus Caulobacter. Next base: position 21,901 of record JAIUNU010000011.1, read on the forward strand.
CAAGCACGCCCAAGGTCCCCAGAGTCCACCACCAGTGCAAGGCGGCCGGCGCATGGCCAGTCAGCGGCGCGCGCAGGAGTTCGACCTGGTGCGTGAAGGGGTTCAGCTCGACGATCCAGCGGTGTTTCTTGCTGACGTTCTCGGTCATCCAGAAAACCGGCGTCACGTAGAACAGGAGCTGGACGACATAGCTCATCATGTAGGCCACGTCGCGGAAGCGGGTGGACGGGATGGCGATGATGAAGCCCTGGAAGCAGACGATCAGCATGATCAGGACCAGCGCCGGGATCAGGGTCCAGTGTGGAACCGAAAACCGCTGCAGCACCAGCATCGTCGCCCAGAAGGCGATCGCCTGGAACAGGAAGTTGGTCGCCGACTTCTGGGCGTGCAGGAAGACATAAAAGCTCAGCGGCAAGCGCTGGCTCTGCATCAGGCCCGCGTTCATCAGAAAGATCGCCTGAGCCTCGGCGATGGTGGTGCCCACCAAGGACCAGGCCAGAAGGCCAGCCACCACCTGCGGATAGCTCTTCATCATATCCACGCCCATCAGGGCGCTGACGACGAAGGCCAGGGCGAAGGCGATGACCAGCAGGTTGCAGGCCATCCAGAACGGCCCCAGCACCGAGCGCTGGAAGCGCGACGCCGTCTGGTCCAGGCCCAGCCGCCACCACAGGGGCGCGAGACGGATTCCGTCTCCCACATCCTTCAAGGCGGCCATCAGGGGACTCGGCATTCGCAACCTTCCTTAGCGCCTCGCGGCGGTCGGCAAGGCGCTTGCTTATAGAGGCGAAAGCGTCCGGACAATGGCTTGAGCGGCTGTCGAGCGACGCGGCGTGACGCTTCTCACTGTGTGTTGCGTAAAAACTTTAGTTACAGAGCCTTGGCGCGAGATCAGTTCCTAGCCCAACCGCTCCAACGCCGCCCGGCCGGCTGCAGCGCCGGTCGCGAAGCAGGCCTGCAGCAGATAGCCGCCGGTAGGCGCTTCCCAATCCAGCATCTCGCCAGCCAGCAGCACGTCGGGCCGCGCCCTCAGTGTCAAGCCGTCCAGGCTTTCGAAGCGGACGCCGCCGGCCGAGGAGATGGCCCGGTCCAGCGCTTGGACCCCGGTCAGACAGATCGGGGCCGCCTTCATTGCGGCGGCCAGGGCGCCGGGCTCCACGGGAAGATCGAGGCCATGCGCCTCACGCAGCAGATTGACTTCGACGGGCGAAAGCTTGACCGCCTTGCGCAGGAAGTTGGCCAGGGTCTGGCCGCCGCGCGGCGCGTGCAAGCGGCGCTCCAGGGTCTCGACGGGCAGGTCGGGGCGCAGGTCGATGGTCAGGGTCGCCCCGCCAGCCAGGGCCGCGTCTCGCGCGGCGCCGCCCAGGGCGTAGATCGCGCCGCCCTCAAGGCCGTAGCGGGCGATGACCGCATCGCCGCGCGTGCGCGCCTCGCCCAGGCGCAAGGCGACGTTCTTCAGCGGCTCGCCCGCGAAACGATCGCGGAACACTTCGCTCCAGGCGACGTCGAAGCCGCAGTTGGCGGGCCGGAAGGGCGCGATTTCCGAACCGCCCACCCGCAGCAGCGGCGCCCAGGCGGCGTCTGAGCCGAGCTTGGGCCAACTGGCGCCGCCCAGCGCCAGGATGGTCAGCCGCGCGCGGATCGCGTGACGGCCGTCGGGGTCCTCGATCAACAAGGCGCCCATGGCGTCCCAGCCCTTCCAGGCGGCGCGCGGCCGCAGGGTAACACCTAGACCTTCCAGACGCGCCAGCCAGGCCCGCAGCAAGGGCGAGGCCTTCATCGCCTTGGGAAACACCCGGCCGCTGGCCCCGACGAAGGTTTCCTGGTCCAGCCCTTCGGCCCAGGCGACGAGGTCCTGAGGCGTGAAGGCGTCCAGCATCGGGCGCAGCGTCGCGGACCGCTCGCCGTAGCGTTCGGCGAAGCGCTCGAAGTCTTCGCTGTGGGTCAGGTTCAGGCCGCCCCGGCCGGCCATCAGGAACTTGCGCCCGAAGGTCGGCATCTTCTCGAACACGGTCACGGACCGGCCGGCCTTGGCGATCGTCTCGGCCGCCATCAGTCCTGCGGGCCCGCCGCCGATCACGGCGATGTCGAGGATGCGCTCGTCGGTCACGTCAGGCGGCCATGACGTCGGTTTGGGAAAAGTCATCACCCTTGTAGAGGAGCGGCGTATTGCGAAGCGTGGCGCAGGCGTAAGCGAAACAATCGCCCATATTCAACCTCGCGGGATGCACGCCCTTGCCGAAACGCGCGTGCGCCTCAAGGGCTGCGGTTTGTTCGGCGGGTCCGATCAGGAGCACCTGCGCCTCGGCATAGAGCTGGAGAGCACGAAGTTCCTGTGCGACGGCGTGGATGTTCCTGTTCGTTTGGCGCGCGACGGCGCGAACAGTTTCCCAGTTCGCGATCGCCGAGGTGGTGACTTCGACCGCATCAGCGATTTTCTCTCTGAAAGCTTCGGCCTCGGGCTCTTCGAGAAGCATGGCCGTCCAGGCCGACGCGTCAACGAACATCAGTCTTCGTACATGTCGTCGAAGAACGCCTTGTCGGCCGGCAGACCCGTTCGGGGCCAGCTGGCGACTTCCGCGCAGATGGCCCGCATCTTGGCGAGCTTCTCTTCCCGAGCCTTATCCCGCGCCTGCAAGGCTTCAGCGGCGGCCAGCTTCACCGCTTCGGTAATGCCAAGCTTCGTCTTTTCAGCCAACTCGCGCACAAGGGCGTCGGTCTCTGGGTCTCTGACGTGGAAAGCCATCCGTCATCTCCGTCTAGACGAAATATAACATTGGCTAGCTGGCCCCACAACAACGCCCAGCCCCCAAACGCAGAACGGGCGCTGGATTGCTCCAGCGCCCGTGCCGCTACGCTTTACTGGTACGCTTACTAAAACCTAGGTGGCTCAAGCGCCGATCGACGCGATGTCGACCTTGAAGCCCGGGCCCATCGTCGACGACAGGCCGACGCGCTTGATGAACACGCCCTTGGCGCCCGAGGGCTTGGAGCGGTTCAGGGCTTCGATCAGAGCCTTGACGTTGATGACCAGGGCTTCGTCGGTGAACGAGGCCTTGCCGATGCCGGCGTGAACGATACCGGCCTTTTCGACGCGGAACTCGACGGCGCCGCCCTTCGCGTCCTTGACGGCCTGGGCGACGTTCGGGGTCACGGTGCCGACCTTCGGGTTCGGCATCAGGCCGCGCGGGCCCAGCACCTTACCGAGACGACCGACCAGGGCCATCATGTCCGGGGTCGCGATGACGCGATCGAAGTCCATGAAGCCGCCGGCGATCTTTTCGTACAGGTCGTCAGCGCCGACGTGCTCGGCGCCCGCCGCGGTGGCTTCGGCCGCCTTGGCGTCCTTGGCGAACACGGCGACGCGGACATCACGGCCGGTGCCCGAGGGCAGGTTCACGACGCCACGGACTTGTTGGTCGGCGTGACGCGGGTCGACGCCCAGGTTGACCGAGATTTCGATCGACTCGTCGAACTTGGCCTTGGCGTTGGCCTTGACCAGGGCGATGGCGGCTTCGACCGAGTGGGTCGCGTCGCGGTCGCCGGTCCAGGCCTTGATGCGCTTGGGTTGCTTAGCCATTGGATTAGGCCTCCACAATCTTCAGGCCCATGGCCTTGGCGGAGCCTTCGATGATCTTGGCCGCAGCCTCGATGTCGTTGGCGTTCAGGTCCTTCATCTTCTTTTCGGCGATCTCGCGCAGCTGAGCGCGGGTCACCTGGCCGACGGTCTCACGACCGGTCAGCTTCGCACCCGACTTCAGACCGGTGATCTGCTTCAGGTAGTGCGTCGCCGGGGGCGTCTTGGTGATGAAGGTGAACGACTTGTCTTGGTAGACGGTGATCACGGTCGGCAGGGGGGTGCCCTTTTCGACGTTCTCGGTGCGCGCGTTGAACTCCTTACAGAAGCCCATGATGTTGACGCCGCGCTGACCCAGAGCCGGGCCGATGGGGGGCGAAGGCGTGGCCGAGCCAGCCTTCACCTGGAGCTTGATGTAGCCCAGGATCTTCTTAGCCATAGTGTCCTCACTGGTGAGCCGTGGTGCGGGCTTGGCGTCCCTCCCACGGATTTGAACCCGCCTTCATCCAGAACGGATAACGACGAGCACGCCCCAGGACGAGGTCCGGGAGCGAGGCGCGGCGTGTAGCAGGCGGGGGACGGTGAGTCAAAGGGGGTGGTCAGCCCCTGCTCCGCCCCGCCTTGATCTTAGGCGACCGTGCGACAATCCGGCGGACCCGCGCCGGCTGGTTACGGACCTCTTCAAGGATCTGGTCCACGCATGGCTCCGGATGGCTCGGCGCGCAGCTGACGGTGAAGGCCGTGAGGGTTCGGCTCTTCTGAGGGATGCGGCGGTTCGCGATTCTGGACGGGATCGAGAGCGTCACATGATAGGCGTAGGCGCCGTCCGCCATGGGCGTTCCATTGGCCACGTGAACGTTCATCGGCTCGTCGAAGTCCCGCACAAGGCCCGGCTCAAGCCTGAGCCTTGCGTCCAAAAGGTCGAAGACCGGCGCCGTACGGTCGTCGCCGCCCAGGTGGCTGGCATAGAAATGGAGGGGGCCGGCGGGGGGCAGCGTGGCGCAGCCGCAGAGGAGGAAAGCCATGCTGACGCTCGCAAGGATGACGGGAGGGAGACGGCCGTTCACCTTTAGCCTCGCTTCGCTGATTGCCCGTCGAACGATAGAGCTATTCACGCTTCGCGCAAAAGGAGGCATTTGCCTGGCCCAACGAGAAGGCACGCACTTGCCCTGGCGGCGCCGCTGTAAAGCCTAGCGCAAGCCTGGTTTTTCGCGGACATAGCTCCTGTTGGCCAGCGTCGGCGGGGTATAGGTCGGCCGGAAATGGCAGGCCTCTCCATAGACGCTCACCGCGTCGGCGCAGAGTGCGGCAAGACGTGCGGCATCAGGTTTAGCGCCATGATCGATCCAGGCGCTCATCGCTCGAAACAGCGCGGCGTACTGCGGCGTGGCGAGCTTGGAATGCTCGTGTTCGTCGGTGAAGGTCTGAACGAGCAGCGCGCTCTTGCCAGCCTTGGCGACTGTGTCGTGCAGGACCTGCTCAAGTTCGACGAACGCAGTAGGGTCGTCGATGGCGTGCAGGGTCAGGGTTGGAACCTGAAGGTCGCCGGTTAGGTCGCTATCCTCCGACAGCAGACGCACGCCCTCGGGGTCGGCGGCGAACCGCACAACCCCGCTGTTCAGGGCTGCGTCATCATCGGACCCTTGGTAGACGACCCCTTCGTTGGTGAACGGATTGCGCCCACCCAAGCGCTTGTTGACGAGATCGGCGAAGGTGAAGGTCGCCCAGCCCAGGTGGCTGCCCAAGGTGCGCTCGGGAATGCGCGTCACGGCCAGAATATTCGAGAGGTTGCGCTTCTGAACGGCGGATCGCTGCTCAGGCGGAAGATCGACTCCCGTGCAGGCGTTGACCCTTTCATCCAGTTGCCGATTGGTAAGCTTGGAGCCCACGGGCTGGCCCTGCCACAGCGGGTACTGGGCCTCGTCAGCTTCGGGGTGGTTGCCGCAATAGTACTGGTAGACCGCGCGCAGGTCGGCGCGGAAGTCGTAGGCGCGCGTCCCGCCCGACACCACGCCGTTGGTCAGGATAACGCCATCATAGACGCGCTTGCCGTCAGCGTCGCGCGCATAGAGCTCGGCGGTCTTGGCCGCGACGTTCGCGCCCCAGGACTGGCCGTGCAGCAGAGTCCGCTTCGGGCGTCCGAACTGGGTCCAGAACAGTTTGCGCAGGTTGTCGGTGTCTTCGGCGGCCGAGCGGACGCCATAGCCCTCACGGCGATAGTTGGATCCCGCCCACGCATAGCCCTCGGCCACCGTAACGGCGAAGCGCTGGAGGTCCTCGACGGCGTCGTCAGGCTTCGGCGTCTTCAGGCGCGGCCCGCCGTGAGCATGGACGACAAGAGACCCGTTCCAGGCTTTGGGGATCGCGATCCAGTAGTAGGCGCCATTCTGATCCTGGCCGGCCAGGCAACGCGTTGCGGCGGGCAAGCCATCCGGACAGACCTTGTCCGCCGCAGGCTCGGCGAGGGTCGCGCAACCGGTCAGGGCGAGGCCCATGCCTAAGAGGGCGGCGGAAAGCTTCATCACACAAGCGCCTCGGAGAGAGGAGTAACGATGAGGCTGGCCGCCTCAATCTACGCGAAACGGCCAGCTCCTCGGCATCAGAAAGATTTGCTGACGCTGACGTACCAGTAGCGGGCATAGGGGTTGTAGAGGGACCCGATATAACCGCTCGACGACAGCGGCGGATCCTTGTCGAAGATGTTGCGCGCGCCGACCCGGATGCGGGTGTCGTTCGCCCAGCCCTTCTGCTCGAAACGATACTGACCGTAGAGATTGACCGTGGTCAGCGGCTTGACGCGCCAGGGCTCGCCGGTGGTCGACAGGAAGTCGGTGTCGAGCACCGAGCCTGTGTAGATCACCGAGGCCCCCACTTGGTAGGGGCCGGCGCGCCAGGTCGCAGAGCCGTTCCACTTCCACTTGGGCTTGCCGTTCTTCTTCAGCAGATCGCCCGGATCGGTCAGCGGCGTGGCGCGGTTGATCTTGCCGCTCGCACGCGCTTCGAAGAGCTCGGCGATCGGCGGCGACAGCTGCTGGGAATACTTGTCCATGAAGGTGCCGTCGACATTGACGCTGAAGCGGCCAAGCGTCTCGGTGCGCAAGGTCCAGTTCAGGCCGATGTCGATACCGCTGACGGTCTGGGGCTGCAGGTTCTTGAAATGATCGCGGATCTCCAGGATCTGGCCCACGGGCGTCAGGCCCGTACCGTTGAAGAAAGCGACGTCATCGACCGTCGGCGCAGCGCGGATAACCGCCGCATTGCTCGCGCCGTTCAGGCGGAACAGGTAGTCCTGGATCGCGCCGTTGGTGGATCCCAACGTGCCGACGATGCCCTCCTGCTTGATCTGCCAGCGGTCGAGGGTAATCGTGAAGCGCCCGAACTGTTCGGGGATGAAGGTCGGCTGCAGCACGACGCCGACCGAGTAGCTTTCGCTCTCCTCAGCCTTCAGATCCGGGTTGCCGGCCGTGGTGAAGCGGATGCCGACGCCACGCGAGCAGGCGGTGAAGGTCGAGATGCGACCAGCGCGAAGGTCAGCCTCGCAGCGATAGTAGTCCGTGACGGTGTTGGTGCGCGAATAGCTGAAGGGGTTGGTGGTCTCCAGGTTGGGCGCGCGGAAACCCTGCTGCCAGGAACCTCGGACACGAACGCCGTCGACCACATCCCAGGCCACCGCGATCTTCGGCTTCGCGACCGAGCCGAAGTCGCTGTAGTTCTCGAAGCGGCCGGCGAGTTGGACGTCCACGCGACGGACCAGCGGGATGTTCATGTCCGGCGAGACCAGCGGCACGGCGAACTCCACAAACGCCGAGCCGACATCGCGGGAGCCCTTCGTGCTGGGGGTGTCGTTGACACCCGTCACGTTGCTGGCGCTGGTGTTCTTGGTGACCGGATCCGTAAACGGCGTGCGTCCGTCCAGCATCGGATCGCGACGATCCTGCTGGGTCTCGTGACGGAACTCGACGCCCGCAGCCACGCCGACGGGACCCGCCCAAAGCGTGACGAGATCGGGCTTGGAGACCTTGAAGTCCGCCAGGGTCAGAGTCGTGGTTGAATGGCGCTTGAGGCGGAAACGGATCGCGTCGAGCGCGGCCTGGGAGCTGGGCGTGCAATCGCGCCCGCCCGTGCCGTCCAGACAGCCGCCGTTGAAGGGGTTGTAGGCGTCTGGCGTGGACAGGGCCAACTGGTTGGCCAGTTTCTGGCTGTCGATACCGTCGCTCTCATCCTTGGCGTCGGCCTTGGAATACAGGATCGCCGAGTCCCAGGACCAACCCCACGTCTCCCCCTTCAAGCCGCTGAGGAAGCGGGTCTGATAGTTTTCGACCTCGACCTTGTTCGGGCCCAGATCGTTGAAGCGGTAGTTGGTGAAGGTCACCGCCGCGCCGCTGGCGGCCACGTTCGTCAGGTTCGGCAGGCGGTTGGGGTTGGCTTGGCCGTTGGCGAAGGTCACCGGGCCGAAGGGGTTCCAGTAGTTACTGGCCGGGACGCCGATCGCCACCAGACTGGTGCCTTGCGTCGTCAGCCCCTCGGACGTGGCGTGATACAGGCCGATTTCGCCATAGGCGGTGAGGGTGTCGTTGATGTCGTAATGGGCGTTCAGGAAGACGTTCTGGCGTTCGATCTCCGGCGCGATCGTCGTCGCGTCGTTCTGAGGCGCGTTATAGCGATAGGCGTTGGCGGTGCTGCCGGTCGCCAGATTGCCCGTGCCGATGCAAAGGCCATTACCAATCTGGGTGGCGCAGCCTGGGATGGTGTTGGGCTGCACGTGAGTGGCGCCGGCGGCCGTGGTCAGAGCCGTCGTGCCTTGGCGAATGGCGCTGGTGGCGCCGAAGACAGTGAAATTGGCGAACGAGTTCTGGTTGCCGCGATTGTCGGGCGCGCTGCTGGCTGCATAGTCGGGGAACCCCGCGAACAGCGGTCGCAAATCCTGGGTCGCCGTGTAGTCGCGGTCGCTCGGACGCTGCGCGGTCCGCCAAGTGAAATTGCCGTTCAGCGAGATGTTGCCGCGCCCTTCGGCGAAGTTACGACCGGCGAAGATGTTGCTGCTGTATTCCTTACGGTGGGTGCCCTCGGCCCAGCCGTACTGGGCGTCGACCGTCACGCCGTCGAAGTCGGTTTGCAGCACCGTGTTGACCACGCCCGCCACAGCATCAGCGCCGTAGATGGCCGCCGCGCCGTCGCGCAGCACCTCGAGGCGCTCCAGGTTCGCCGTCGGAATGGCGTTGGCGTTGTAGCCCAGCAGCGGCACCGTGCCCGAGGACTGGCTGGTCGGGTGGGACACCAGGCGGCGCCCGTTCAGCAGCACCAGGGTGTTGCCGACGCCGAGGCTGCGAAGGTTGATCGAGTTCACGTCGCCCCGCGTGGAGTTGCTGGTCTGCGGAGCGTTGCTGGGGTTGATGAACACGTCGCCCATCTGCGGGATGGAGCGGAACAGGTCGTCGCCCGAGACCGCGCCGGTGGCGGCGATCTGATTGTTGTCGAGCACCGTGACGGGCAAGGCGGCCGTGGTCTTGGCGCCCTTGATCTGGCTCCCGACCACAACGACTTCTTCGACCTTGGTGGCCTCAGACTCCTGAGCCGTCGCGCTGCCGGCAGCGCTCAGCAAGACCAGCAGGGCGGCGCCCTGAACGAGATGGCGGCGGTGGCCGCTACGGCTTTGGTAGGTCACGTGTTCAGCTCCCCAATGTATTTTTGTTCTGACTGCGCTTGAGTTCGACAGGGCGGCCCTACGGGCTGGCTGGGTCGGGAATGGAACCGTCGGTGTCGGAAGGCGGCGTCTTGGCGCTGAGGGCCACCTTGAAGGCCGCCAAATCGAGGCCGCGCTCCCAACGCGAGACGACGATTGCGGCCACGGCGTTGCCGATGAAGTTGGTCAGGGCCCGGCACTCGGACATGAACCGGTCGATGCCCAGGATCAGCGCCATGCCGGCGACAGGAACCGAGGGCACCACCGACAGTGTGGCTGCGAGGGTGATGAAGCCCGCGCCCGTGACGCCCGCAGCGCCCTTGCTGCTCAACATCGCCACGCCCAGCAGAAGCGCCTGCTGTTCCCACGACAGGTGAACGCCGGTGGCCTGGGCGATGAACAAGGCCGCCAGGGTCATGTAGATGTTGGTGCCGTCGAGGTTGAACGAGTAGCCGAGCGGGACCACCAGCCCCACGACCGACTTCGGACAACCGGCCTGCTCCAGCTTCTCGATCAGGCTGGGCAGGGCCGCCTCGGACGAGCTGGTGCCCAGCACGAGGAGCAACTCAGCCTTGAGGTAGCGGATCAGGCTGAAGATCGAGAAGCCATTGGCGATCGCGACTGCGCCGAGCACCACCACCACGAACAGCAGCGAGGTCAGGTAGAAGGTCCCGACCAGCAGAGCCAGGTTGGCGACCGAGGCGATGCCGTACTTGCCGATCGTGAAGGCGAAGGCTCCGAAGGCGCCGATCGGCGCGGCCTTCATGACGATGTGCACAAATTTGAAGAAGGCTTGTGCGACCAGATCCAGGAAGTCGACGACCGGCCGGCCAGGTTCTCCCACCAAGGTCAGGGACAAGCCAAACAGGATCGAGATCAACAGCACCTGCAGGATCTCGCCGTCGGCGAAGGCGCTGACCACGGTCGACGGGATGATGTTCATCAGGAAGCCGACGATGGTCTGATCGTGCGCCTTGGCGGCGTATTCGGAGACCTTGTCGGTCTTGAGGGTCGCGGGATCGATATTCATCCCCGCGCCCGGCTGGACGACGTTGGCGACGATCAAGCCGACAATCAGGGCCAGGGTCGAGAAGATCAGGAAGTAGGTGAGCGCCTTGATCGCCACACGCCCGACCTTGTCCAGGTCGCGCATGCCTGCGATGCCGGTCACCACGGTCAGGAAGATCACCGGGGCGATGACCATCTTCACCAGCTTGATAAAGGCGTCGCCGAGCGGTTTGAGAGACTGACCCAGGTCAGGCATGAAATGGCCGATCAAGCCACCGACGACGATCGCCAGCAAAACCTGGAAGTACAGGTGCCGATAGAATGGCCTGGCCTGGTCTGACGGTCGCGCAGCGGCGCCCGGTTGGATCGTCTTCACTGTCGCCTCTTGGCCTGGCCCGAGAGCCATGTTTCCACCCCGCGCCTTTGCCGGGGCGCTTGGATAGACGATCCTTGGGATGAGGAAACCGCGCAAGAAAACCCAAACAAAGCGCCAAGACATTGTCTTTTAGAGAAAAATATCGACCTTCAAGGACGCGGGAATTCCGGCGATTGGCGAAAACCCCTACCGCCCCAATCCATAATGTGCGGAAATCCGCACAAATGGGGGAAGCCGCGCGATGAAGGCTGAGACGCTCCTGTTCACCGATCCGGTCGTCAGACGTTGGGTGATCTTCCTGACGGTAAGCCTGGTCTTGCTGGCGGGTCTTGTCGGATTCACCGGCGCCGTTGTGGAGCGCCGCACGGTGCGCGAGCTTGAGCGCCAGGCGCAGAGCTCTGCGGCCCTGCACGCCGCAGTCTTGCGCAGCGAACTGGCAAAGCATCGCTCGCTTCCGTTCGTGCTGGCTCAGGATCCCGACGTGGCCTCGACCCTGCGCTCGGCCGATCCACGTGGCGTCGATGCATTGAACCGCAAGCTGGAAACCCTCAGCGCCGGCACGCGGGCGGCGGTCATCTATGTGTTGAACGCCAGAGGAATGACCATCGCGGCCAGCAACTGGCGTCAACCGACCAGCTTCGTCGGCTCCAACTACAGTTTCCGCCCTTACTTCAGGGATGCGCGCGACCAGGGCGTGGCCGAGCTGTTCGCCCTCGGCACGGTCAGCCGACGTCCGGGCCTGTTCATGGCGCGCCGGATCGAGGGCCCCGACGGTCTTCTGGGCGTCGTGGTGGTCAAGGTCGAGTTCGAAACGCTGGAGGCGGAGTGGTCCGCCTCCGAACCAGCCTTCGCGGCCGACTCCAAGGGCGTTGTCCTGGTGACCTCGATCCCGTCCTGGCGGTTCAAGACGCTCGCGCCGATACCGCGCGCCGAGCAGACCCGCCTCCGGGCCGAGCAGCGGTTCGGCGAGGCCCCCTTCGACCTGCTGATCGCCCAGCCCCCGCCCGCCGGCGGCAGGCCTCCGGCGCTGACGATGATCAAGGTCCCAGGTCAGGACGAGACCCGTTACATGGCCGCCAGCGTCGAGCTCAGCGCGGCCGGCTGGACGGTCTACACCTTCACCCCGGTCGGCGCGGCGCTCCGGACGGCCGTGACCGGCGCACGCGCCATAGCGCTTCTGGCCGGCCTGGCCGTTTGCGCCCTCGCCGCCGCGCTCGTGCGCTGGCGCAGTCAGGCCAGCCTGCGCGCCGCACGCGAGGAGGCCGCGCGTCGAGAGCTGGAGGCCCGCGTCGCCGAACGCACCACCGCGCTCCGCGAGACCAATCAGCGCCTCACCGTCGAGATGGAGGAGCGTCGCCGCGCCGAAGCCCACGTCCATCTGATGCAGGACGAACTGATCCAGTCGAACAAGCTGGCCACGCTGGGCCAGATCGCTGCGGGTGTGGCGCACGAGATCAACCAGCCGGTCAGCGCCATCCGAGCCTATGCCGACAATGCGGCCGTCTTCCTTGACCGCAGCGACAGCCGGAACGCACGGACCAATCTGGACCTGATCGCCGGCCTGACCGACCGGATCGGGCTGATTACCGATGAACTACGCGCCTTCGCGCGCAAGTCCGGCGGATCGCCCGCCCCGTTGGCGGTTCGCGAGGTGGTCGACGGCGCATTGCTCCTGGTGGGTCCGCGCCTTCGCCAACAGGGCGTGCGGGTCGTGCGCGACGTGGCCGACGAGGCCGCCCAAGTGCTGGCCGAGCGCTTCCGCCTGGAACAGGTGCTGGTCAATCTGCTGCAGAACGCGATCGAGGCTTTGGGAGACCGCCAGGATGGCGAGATTTCCGTCCGGGTCCTGGTCAAGCGCGCGCAGGTTCAGATCATCGTCGCCGACAACGGACCTGGCGTCGCACCCGAGGCGGCCAAGACGCTGTTCACGCCCTTCGCCACCACCAAGCCGCGCGGCCTGGGCCTTGGCCTGGTGATCAGCCGCGACATCGTCGCCGAGTTCGGCGGCGAGCTTTATCTGGAGCCCTCGCCGCGCGGCGCACGCTTCGCCATTTCACTTCCGAAGGCCCGTTAGGATGTCCGTGAATCTGGTCGCCTTCATCGATGATGATGACATGTTGCGCGACGCCAATGTGCAGACGCTGCAGCTCGCCGGTTTCGAGGTGCGCGCTTTCGCCGGGGCCGAGGAGGCTCTTCGCGCGGTGGATGCAGGCTTCGCCGGCGTCGTCGTCAGCGACATCCGCATGCCGCGGATGGACGGCCGACAGCTCTACCGCCGTCTCAAGGCGGAGGACCCCGACCTGCCGGTGATCCTGGTGACGGGCCATGCCGACGTGGCCGAAGCGGTCGAGGCCCTGCAGGACGGCGTTTACGATTTTGTCGCCAAGCCCTATCCGCCCGATCGACTGGTCTCCAGCGTCCGGCGCGCCATGGAAAAGCGGCGCCTGGTCCTGGAGAACCGCGCCTTGCGGGCCATGGCGAGCCAGGCCCAGAGCGATTGGCCGCTGATCGGCCAGACCCCGGTCATGGAGCGCCTGCGCGCCACCTTGCGGCAGCTCGCCAGCGCCGACGTCGATGTGTTGCTTGAGGGGGAGACCGGCGTCGGCAAGGAACTGGCCGCGCGCGCTCTGCACGCCTGGGGGCGACGCCGGGATCGTGAGTTCGTCGCCGTCGACTGCGCCGCCCTGCCCGCCGGAACGCTGGACAGCGAGCTGTTCGGTCACGAGCTTGGCGCGTTCAACGGCGCCGTGCGCCAGCGGGTCGGGCGGATCCAGCAGGCCGATCGCGGCACCCTTTTCCTCGACGAGATCGAAACTCTCGCGCCTGAAGCGCAGGGCAAATTCCTGCGCGTGCTCGAGGAGCGGGAAGTGACGCCGATCGGCTCCAACCGTCCCCATACGCTGGACCTGCGCGTCGTGGCCGCCGCCAAGGGCGATCTGGGCGAAGCGGTTACGGCGGGCATCTTCCGGCAGGATCTGTTTCACCGCCTCGATGTCGTCCGCATCCGCATCCCCCCCCTGCGTGAGCGTCGCGACGATGTCCCACTGCTGTTCGCGCACTTTCTGGCCCGGGCCTGCGAGCGGCTCGACCGCGCCCCGCCAGCCGTGGACGACAAGGTTCGCTGGCGCCTGCACAATCACGACTGGCCCGGGAACGTCCGCGAACTTGGCCACTACGCTCAGCGCGTCGCCTTAGGTCTCGCTGATCAAGCTTCCAACGCTCCCACCGATCTGCCGCCGCTGCCTGAGCGTGTCGCGACCTACGAGGCCCACGTCATCGAAGAAGCGTTGACCGCCACCGCAGGCGATGTCCGCGCGGCGCTGGAAATCCTGCGTATTCCCCGCAAGACCTTCTACGACAAGGTCGAGCGGCACGGTCTCGACCTGGAGCGGTTCCGCCGACGCGACGGGCGCTAGAGCCCCCCTAGGCCATTCCGTCGTGACGCGCGGCGGCGCTCGATCAGGGCTGCGAGACCGGGGGAAGATCGCCAGATGGCGGCGTAGGCTGGATCATCGCGTACGGCGGGCGGAAATTCGTGAGCGCCGTAGGGCAAGGCCCAAGGGAGATACAGCGAGCCCGCATTGACCGCTTGGCGGAGCAGGACCAAGGCGCGGTCGGCGCGACCGGCGGCGGCGTATTCGAACGCCAGCATGAAGGCCTGATCGCCCCAGGTGCTGCCGAACTTCACCTCGCCAGAGCCCACGAAGGCCTCGGGTCCGCCAATCTCGCGATCCTCGCGGGCCAGCACCGCCAGGAACGCGGCGGGCCGTCCGTCCAAAGCGTCGGCGGCCCGCCGCATACGCTCGGCCAGTGAGGCGACCGCAGGCGGTGGCTGTCCGCGCCAGCGCCGCTGCACCGCCTCGTCGGCGTCGGCGCGGAGGCCGGCCGCGTCCGCCGCCCCCAGCCGCATGAGATAGAGGTCGTGAAGCACGAAGACATTCCCCGGCGAACGGTCCAGAAGCTTCCGGTAGTCCGCTGCGGCGACGGCGGTCCGACCGGCGCAGTGCTGCATCCGCGGCACAGCCATCGCCCGCCAGTCGTCGCCGGGCAAAAGGCCCGCCGCGATCCGGGCGTGGCGCAGCGCCGCTTCGCAACGCCCCGAAAGCGCCAGGCCGTAGGCGTACCAAGTGTTGGCGTCCGGTGAGTTCGGGTCGATCGCCACCGCGCGTTCCAGCAGCTTGTCGGCCTCCTCCCAGCGCAGCGCGCGGCGGAAGTCGCGGGCGGTGGCGGCCAGGGCCTCGGTGTCGTCAGGATCGGCGGCGATCGCCTGCGCCAGGAACCGCGCCGCGCGGCGCTGGCGTTCGTCATAGGCTTGCGCGGTCTCGTCGGGACGCTGGAACTCTGGAACCGCCTCGACCTGATAGCCCAGCATCAGGCCCGGCGCGGCGTCAGGGTCCATCGCCAGCACCTTGGCCTGAACCGCCCGCGTCTCGCGCTCCAGGCGGGTGAATGTGGCCCAGTCACGATTGTGCCGAGCCCTATGCGCCGCCGACAGGGTCTGGCGAGCCTCGGCCACCAGCCGGGTGATCTCCGGACTGACGGGTTCGCGCGCGGCGGGGACGCCTTGCACCCGATCCCCCAGCCAGATGGCGACATAGCGGGCGACCGCCGAAAGGGCCCGCTCGCGTACGGTCGGGTCGACGACGCCCCGCGCATCGAACGCCGCGCTCCAGACGCGCGCGCCGCTGCGGCGATCAGTCAGGTTCAGGGCGACCGCTGGCTGCGATGACAGGCCCGGCTCCGCTGGAGAGACAACGCCGCCCAGCAGCAAGGCGGGCTTGTCGCCGGGCCTCGCCTGCGCGCCCTCGGACTCCACCCGCAACCCCTTCATCCGCGACAAGGTCGTGGTCAGATCGGCCGTCAGCCGCGCAGCGTCGGGCGCCAGGTCCGGGGTCGCCGGGCGCAGCGCGACAACCGTGAGGCTGGCGATCTCCGGCGCGCGCGGCGGCAGTAGGCGCCATACGGCAAGGCTTGCGATCAAAAGCGCCACCACTGCAAGCAGGCCCGGCCACGCGTAACGCCGGCGCAGCGGCGGCGACTGAGCAATCGCAGGCTCATACGCCGAGGCGGATACCACCTCCACCGCCGTCAGGCGATAGCCGACCTTGCGTTGAGTGGTCAGGGTAAAAGCGCCCGTCTCCACGGCCAGCTTCCGCAGGCGCGAGATGACGCGGTTGATCGCGTCCTCGCTGACGGCTCGACCGTCCCAAGCGGCGTCGACGAGCGCCGCGCGGGACACCACCTTGCCTTGACTTCGCGCCAGCACCAGGAGAGCGCGCATGACCTGGGGTTCGAGCACATGATCGCGGCCGTCGACATGGACTTCGCACGAGGACGGGCGCAGCCGGGCCACGCCCAGGTCTATCTCAGCCTGATCCGCCAATGCTTGGGTCATGCGCCCCTGGTCCGCCTGTGTAACCTTGATACGCCAAGCCCATCAGGAAGAAATCAGTTTTCCAACAGGTCCCCGTCCTTTCTCGCCGACGGACGAACGCCTCCTTCTCGGACATCCAGAACGGGGGCTTTGAACACGATGACCGACCATTCCATTTCCGTCGCGCGAGACCGCGAAAAGGCCCGCCCCGCGTCTGACCGCGGGTTCTTCCTGATCATGGCGATCGCGATCGCCCTAACCGTGGTGATCGGCTTCTCGGTCAGCTTCGCGCGCCCCCAGACTGCTTTCGCCAGCGCGCCCTGGCACGTGCATGTCCACGCGGTCGTGTTCAGCCTCTGGATCGCGCTCTACCTCGTGCAGAACGTGCTGGTGACCCGGGGGAGCTTCGGCCTTCACCGCGCCTTGGGGGTGTTCGGCGCAGGTTGGGTGCTGGTCATGGTGGTGGTTGGAATCCACACGACGGTGATGGCGCTGGCGCTGCACCGTGTCCCCCCCTTCTTCCCGCCCGGCGTCTTTCTCGTGCTCGACGTCGCCGGCGTGCTGACCTTCGCGGCGCTTACGCTGGCGGCGGTAGCCCTTCGCCGCGACGCAGCCTGGCACAAGCGGCTGATGCTGTGCGGCACGATCATGGTCATGAGCCCTGCCCTCGGCCGACTTCTGCCCATGCCCCTGCTTGGCCCTTGGGCCAGTTGGGCGGTCAGCGGAACCATGCTGCTCTATGTGCTGGTCGCCGTCCTCTACGATCGGGCCACGCGCGGCAAGGCGCATCCCGCTTACGCCTGGGGGACCGGCGCGATCATCCTGACCCAGCTCCTGATCACCGGCCTCGGCTTCGCGCCGCCAATCCTGGCTCTCGCCGCGCGTCTTCAGGGGTAACCAAGCAACACGACCCTGGAAGGCCTCCCTGGGAGGGTCTTCTTGTGGGGCCGGGTCATGGATGTTGGTTCCGGATAGGCCCCGCCAATCGCAGTCCAGGCGGACGTTTAAAGTCGAGCAGAAGCTTGCGCCTTGGCGTGGGCGCGCCCGCAAAATGGCGCGCCTTTGAAGCCGCTTATGCGCTGCGCGCCACACAACGGTCGTTGAGATTCTGCAGCATCGAGGGGCCTGGATCGTCTTAATCCAAGCCAAGCAAACACAGTTAAACTCGCTAAACCAAATATATTTGATCGAGCTTAATGCGCCTCAGATCAGAATGACGCGTCAACTCAGGAAACGCGCCATGCTCTCACATGCGGCAGAAGTTTTTAGAAGTATTCGATCGACGCTTTCCGATCTGGCAAACGACGAGAGTGGCTCAGCGACACTGGAATACTGCGCGGCAGGCGGAGCGTTGTCCGGAATGATCTTCTGGGCTTTTGAGGTGCTTCGTGAAACGCAGAGGGCGGCGCTTGAGCGTGCGCTAGAGACTGTGGGTTAAGGCCACCGCAATCTGAAGTCTATAGGCCCGCACAGGCGACGATCGGACGCCCCAGATCCGAAAGGCCAGTGCAGATATCGTGCGGGACGTGCTGGCTAGCGGTCATCCAAACCAGCGTTGCAGTTTCGACGACCGCATGAACGGTTCCAGGTGATCGGATCTCCATCCCGACGAGCAGGGCGAGTAAACAGATCAGGAAACAGCTGGCGCCGAGCATCTGAAAACTAGGGCGCAGTCGCGGGGGGCGTTGCCGCCTTGAGTTCGTCGAGCACCGCGCGCGCTTCCAATGTGATGGTTTTCAGGCGAGTCGCATAATTGTGGACTGCCGGCCCAATTACCATTCCCGCGGCGAGAAACGCTGCAACGAGAACACCCAAGACAATAGAGAACTCAATCGAGGCAGTCCCGTTTTCGTCTCGTATCCAAGCTCGAAAATCGGAAAGCCTCATAAAACCCTCAGCACTTGTCATGCGGCGAACCGGCGCACACCTCGCCTACGAGGTATGCGCCGTTATCCGCTAGCTTACTTTTTGACCGCCACGCAGTTCACCACGGTCTTCGTGGCGGGAGCGCCGCCCCTCGTGATACGGACTGACTTGGTCTTAGCAACCGTACCGGCCTTGCAGGCCTTGGCTTTCTTGACCGGCGGCGCCTTCTTACAGACGTCAATCGCGACCAGAACACCCTTTTGCTTGACGAGTTTGCTCGCCTTTACCTTAGGCGCCTTGCAGCTCAGCGCTGGCTGCGTCCCCTTTTTGTAGCAGCGCGTAGACGAAATCGTCTTCCCGCCCTTCTTGAGCGTGCGCGACTTCGTAAGCGGGACGAAACCCGCCTTACAACCCTTGGCGGGCACCGCAGCTTCAGCCGCGTTATCGACGCCGATGAGGGGCGCGCTCACTTCCGGGCCAGCGGCCACGATAAGAGCCGCGACGGCACTCAGGATGATCGATTTCGTAACTTTCATTAGCTCGCCCCTCAAATCCCTCTCGCCGCCAACTCGATCGAGCGCGGACGTCTACGATTTCTTAACACTGCTGGCGGGCTGCGGAACCTGGGTATGTGCCCACATTGGGCGAGTGAAAACTGAATCTGTGCCCAACTGGCCCAGATCGACCTTGGTCCAGTTGCCTTAGAAGCTCCGCAAAATCTCTAGAACAGAGATGTAAACGGGCGCAGCCAACAGAATTACAAGGGCGGGAAGGAAAAACAGCACCACCACGACCACCATGATCAGTGGATATGTCTCGACTCTCTGGGCGACACGATTTTCGCGTTCCTGTGACATCGCCTCGAAGAGTTTGCGGGATCGGACAATGATCTCTTCGCCCGATTTCTCCGCCGTGCGCAGCATCGTCAGCAAACGCACGATCAGGTCGCTCTCGCGGGTTTCGATCAGACGGGCGTAGGTCTTGTCGCGATTGGTCGACAGGCTGAGCCGACGATGGGTGTCGTGAATCTCGTAGGCCAGTTGCGGATCCATGATGTCAGCGACCTCAGCCATGACGCCGATGGCTTGTTCGGCTGTCAGGCCCGACGCGCACGCCGACGAGAAGATCGCCGCGAGAATGTCCGGCGACAGGGGCGGCGGCTCCAATGACAGCAGGGTGGTGATCGACGGCCGCTTAGGCATGACCGATCCTTGCGTTCAGCGCCGACAGGATCACGTAGCCCCAGACCATCGCGGTCAGGCTGCCCAGCATGACAAGCCGTCCGTCGGCAGTCTCACGGAAGTAGTCTACGCTGCTGCCGGAGCCGAAGATGATCGATAGAACCACCAGCGCGGCAATCACGGTCAGCCCGTTGGCCTGGGCGCGCACATGCAAGGTCGCGGTGTCCTGGCGACGGCGCAACTTCTGGTCGGTTTCGATCATCTCAGCCAAGTTGACGAACGGGGTGGCGACATCGCCACCATTCTCTCTGCACGACCGGATCATCGCGATGATAGCCTGGGTCAGGGGGCCGGCTTCGCGGGCCATAACCTCGGCGGAGCCCGGCGGTACGTATCCTGACCTTTGGCAGTAGCGCCGAACGATCTTCGCGACCGAAGTCGGCGCCTCCTCGGCCGCCATCAGAAACGCAGCGTCGATAGGCACACCCGCTCGCAGCTTGGGCGTCGCGGCTTGAAGCAGCAACAGAGTCTCGTCGCGATCAGCGTCATTGGCGCGGGTGCGCTGCGCCGCCAGCGCCTGCAGGGTCAGAGCGCCGACGCCCAAGCCGAGTGGCAGGGAGAGGATCAGGTTGCCGAATACAAGCGCCGCCACAAGTGTCGCTGCACCTACAACGGCGAGCCCAACCAACTGGGTTTCCCGGCGCATCATGGCTTCGACTAGCCGAGCCGCTCGATGGACTCGACGACCCGACGACCGTCATCCTGGCGACGAATGAATATCACCAGATCCACCGCCCGACGCCCTAGTTCGACGGATCGCACAGAGCCACTCGCCATGTGCAGTAGAACCTCTAGACGATCCAGGGCGCTTGCGGCGCTGTTGGCGTGAAGCGTAGTCATCGACCCGGCCATCCCGGTAGACATCGCAGTGACCATGTCCAAAGCCTCGGTTCCACGCACCTCGCCGACGATGAGGCGGTCTGGCCGCATCCGCAACGCCTCCCGCACCAGATCCCTGACCGTTGTCTCAGCCATGAAGGGACCGTTGGCTGAGCGCGTTAGCAGACGAACGTACTGAGCGCGCGCAGGCCGCAGCTCCGGGACGTCCTCGATCCCGACTATGCGCTGACGAGGATCGACCTCGTCCAACAAGGCGCCCATGAGGGTTGTTTTACCCGCCCCCGGCCCTCCGGCGACGATGATGTTCTTTCGGGAGCCAACCGCCTCACGCAGGAACTGGGCGTCCTGGGCCGAAATCATTCCACTTTCGACAATGGTTTCGAGCCGCATGCTGGCGCGGAACTTACGAATCGACAGCTGGACAGCCCCGGTGGAGATCGGCGGCGCGACCACGTGCAGGCGCGAGCCGTCCTCCATGTCGACTTCGGCCAGGGGACTAGCCCGATTGACCGTTCTCCCTGCCCGTCCCAGACGTCGGGCGGCGAAGGCGTACAGATGATCGGCGCTCCGAAACCGAACAGGCTCGGGCAATAGCCCCTGGCCCCGATCAACAAGGATCTCGTCGGGACCGTTGACCACGATATCGGTGATGTCGCCCGCCATCATCAGAGGCGTCAGAGGCCCGTAGCGGTAGATCTCATCCGCGCAGCTAGGGATCTGCTCGGCCATCCAGGCCGGCACCAGCCCGTCGGCCACCAGCGTCGCCATGCGCGCGCGCATCTCGGCTTCCTCCGGAAGCGCCGCGGCTTCCCCATCGCCCATCTCGAGCGCGGCGTCGATCAGACGCCAATAGGGATCGTCCTCAGCCGCCTCCCTCGGATCGGCCGAGGTCTCAGTGCGGCTCATTTGAGCCACCTTCGACGCCCTTCGCGGCCTGGCCCGAGGCCACCGGTCCGCCGATCACCGGCGTAACGATAATCAGTAGCTCGGTCTCGGCTTCACTCGCGGTGGATGACCCCGCAAGAAAATCCAGGAACTTCATCTTGCCTGGCAAGCGGTTCTTCTGGCTGTCGCTAGCCCGCGACGTCAGACCCGCAAACACGACGCTATCGCCCGACGCAATACGCAAACTGGTCTCAGCCCGGCGTGTCGCCATGGCGGGCACACGATTGCCCCCGTAGTCGATGGAATTGCCGTAGTCGATTGAGCTGACTTCCGGGGCCACCAGAAGATCGATCCGACCGTCGGCTGTAATCGTCGCCGTCGAGGTCAGCGACACGCCAAAGGGCCTGTAATCCAGACCAACGAAAGTCGATGCGCGACCATCGGCGGTAGTCTGGTTGCCCAGGAAGTTATTATAGGGCATCGGGACTGGAAACTCGCCGCCCGACAAGAATTTCGACGGTTTCCCGCTGGTCGCCACAATGGTCGGAGCCGCGAGAAGCTTGGCATGACCCTCGGTGCGCAGGAAATCGACAAAGGCGTCGATCACGCCCGATCCGGCGCGCCAGGTGCTGGCGGCCGCGAACGAGAACTGGTCAGTCGGACGCGGGATGGTGCCGCTATTGAAGATGTTGCCGATCTGATTAGCCCCGATGCCGGTGCGGGCGTTCCGCGCCGCCCACTTCAAACCGAGCGATTTGATCTCGCTCTTCTTAACCTCGAGCACCTTGACCGAAAGCGTCACCTGATCTTGGCCAATACTTTGCAGCAGGTTGACAACGCCGTCGCCAACGCCGGAGGCTTTGCGAGCGATGTCGCCGGCCAGGGCCACCCGACCGGGGTTGTCGACCTCGCCCGTCAGCACGATCGACGAGCCTACACGACGGACCTTGATGGCCGGCTCCCCCACCACCTCGACCAGGAGGCGTTGCAGGCTATCGACGTTCTGCTCCACCACGACCTGAAAACGCTGAAACTCGACGCCCTTGGCGTCCATAAGACTCAGCTCGGTAACGCCCTCCTGGGCGCCGAACAGCACAAGGGTCCTGCGATCCGGAATTTCGATTGTCGCAACCGTGGGATTGGGATTAACCAATTTGTCGAAAGGGCGATCCGACTTCAGCGTTTGCGCCCCTCCCACAGACAATGTGATGACCGTCTTAGCGGGTTGGGGCTGGGCGGGCTGCGCTTGGGCCGCCGCAGCGACCGGCGATAGCAGCAGCGCCGCCGCCAAAGTCACTTCCAGGCCGCGCGCAATGGCCTGCTGGCAGTGCGCGACAACGAGTTTCAGAATGGTCACGACGGTACTCCGACACACATCGTCAGTTCGGTACGTTGGCCTGAGTGGTTCCGGACGGCGTGATCACGGCTACAGTATATTGCGGCTTTGACGGAACGACCGGCCCAAGCTGCGTCCCGCCCTGCGACGCGACGTCGACCCTCGCGTCCGCGCCCTCCGCGGCGTTCGACGTCAAGCCCAGCTCGCCGGCGCTTTCCCAGGGAATAAACGGAAAGACGACGCCTTGGCTTTCGCGGGGGCGGGAAGGCGACAGCACCACCTCAAGCTTAGCTACCTGCCGCAGCAAACCCAGCATGCGCGCCTGCTCGGAGCTGACCGCGATCACGGCGGCGCCCTGGCGAGCGGCGCGCCCGACAGACATGGGCTTGATCAAGCCGGTGACCTCGGCTGAAGAGACCACGGTGGCAACGGAGAGATCCGCGCCCACCTCAGCGCTGGTCTTGCCCGCGCCACGAATGGCGATGATGTCAACGCGGTCGCCGGCCTTCAGAAACGGCGCGAGCGCGGCGAGATCCTCCTGCGAAAGCACAAAGCCCGTCAGGCTGCCGGTCGCGCGAACCGCCGTGACTTGCTCCTTCGCGACAAGGCTCAACTTGACCGGTTTGTTCGACGCCAACCGGATCATCGAGACATAGCCGTCTATCGGGGCGCGCTTGTCAGGCGCTACGACAAAACCCGTAGGCTTTTTCCCTTTGATCGCCTTCCACTCGGCGTTGTCCTTTGAAAGCTGTTCCCCGGCCTGCACCGGGCGGCTGGTCACCAGCATGTAGCCTGCGGGCTCGCCGGCATTGGCGACCAAGCCGCGAAAGCCTCGCATGAGTCCAAAGCAAATAACGGCGGCGATGATGAACATCGCGATGTTGCCGACGACCGACATCGCCGGCGAGAGCGTCGACTTGGGCCGCGCGGCGCGCACGCCGGGGCGAGACTGCGGACGAAGCGCCATTACATGAACCTCAGCGAGACAAGAGCAAATCCGACCGCCGTGGCGACGCCGTACGGCATCCCAGCATTGGCCTTGACCTCGGGAACTCTGAGCCAGGGGAGATGCTTCTTACAAAGCAGGTGCAGCAGACAAAGCGCCAGATAGATAGAGCCCAGCACGCCCCCGCAAATCAGCACTGTCATGATAAAGGCGCCGAGTTGCTGCGGCAGGAACCACAGCGCCAACGCCGCTATGAACTTCACGTCGCCTCCCCCGAGGACCTTCTTCCGAAAAAGAATAACCCCCACTCCGGCAACATAAAAGAAGTTAAGGAGATGAAGTAGCAACTGATCGCGCTGAAAAAGCGCGACGTAAGTCACGGCGCAGACTGCGACAATCGCGACATGTACGTTTGGAATCTTACGATAGAAAAGATCAGTAAGCGCGCCGGCGAGCACAGCCGTAGCGTTTACCAAGATCAAAATAATCGGCGCCAGGTCTGAAAAGTGGCTAAACGGGCCAGGTTGCATCCGAGTAGCACACCCAAAAAGCCTCGTCGTCGAGCGATCCCCAAGAGAGCCCTGCTCGACAATCCGCGAAAGTAGGATCCGCGACCAGCAGCCGCCCCACAAGCAGTCGAACCAGTAGGGGCAAGAAGCGCCTCCCCCTACTGGCGACTTAAGCGAGAAAAATCGCCAGCCTAAGCAAGAACTTAGCTAGTGGCGAGTTACTCGGAAGTCAGGACCGCCGAGACAGAGTCCGAAGCGCTGGCCACGGCGTCCGAGATTTGGCCCACAGCGCCAGAGACGCCACCAGCGGCCGCGCCGGCGGTCGTGCCATATTCCAGGCCAACGGTGCCGGTTTCGTCGCGCAGCAGCTCAAGAATGGTTTGGCTAAAGGTCTGCATAATTCGCCCTCCAAGGTACCGATCCGTACCAGACCCTAAACTGGTAGCATTTACAGATTTTTAAGGTCAACGACGCCTCTGCCCAAATTGGGCGACAAGGTCCAAGCAGCTAGAGTTTCCCGGCGAAGCTAAGAATTCTATCTCGGAAAAGAGCTTACCTTTCCGCCCGCAAGATTTTCATAGTTGCTCGTCGGTATTATGGTTTATCAGGCTCCAAATTGCGGGTGGAGACTAGCATGGGGCAAGCTCGAGACCTCGCAACCATTGTCAATGGATAGCCAGCTATGCGCATTTCCTTTCCGGTGCTGCTACTCATCGTCACCGCCGCGTGCCTTGCGCTAGGCGTGGCCCTCCACGCCAATCTTTGGGAGGTTGTGGCGGGCCTGCTGCTCGGCGGAGGCGTTAGCGGCGGACTGATCTATCTGATCCGACTCTTGCAACCTCGCGATACCCCGCAAGACTGACGCAATGAGCCCCAGCTGCTCTGACGCATGAAGAGAAATATTCTGACAAAATCAGCCCCCCCCATATTGAGCGCTATAAACTAAAAGAATCCCTAGAGGCGCATATCCTCCGCAAATTCCAATAAATGGAATATCATAAAACCCACACTTTCTCTTTTAATATTGTTTATAGCGCTCTAGAGCCGAGAGCCTCCGAGCCTCACGACGGCCTCCCCAAAGTGGGTGCCTGAAAGATCTAAGCCGATTGTGAAAACGACGTTACGTCAGTACGGTTTCCCTGGGGCTAGACGCGACGCATCCAGCATGCGCTGTCGAAATCGGGGAAGCATGTCAGTGGCTCAGATCTCTGAGCGGCGCTTTGAGCGCGCGCTTGCCCACAAGCGTTTGGACCATGTTGGAGTTCGCCTCCAAATCGCATCCAAACTTTTCTCCCACTTCGCCAAGGCGCGACGCCAGTGGGGTATTGATAGCGACAGCCAGCAGATCCTTTTCGCCTTCAAGCTCGCGGGGCTCGCGGAGGCTTGTCGCGACCTCGGCGCGCAGGGGCTGTTTCAGGCCGAGATCTTCTCAGCGCGCCTCAACGCATCAACGATCGCCAACATGACCGGCATTCCGCGCGAGACGGTTCGCCGTAAGCTCATCAAGCTCTGTAGCGCCGGCCTGCTGGTTTCCGAGGCGAACGGCGCCTACCTCATGGACCGCTATTGGCCCGATCTCGACATCGTCGAGATGCTCGGATGGCTCGTTCGCGAATAACAGTCTGTCCGCATTGCGTCTTGCTGGGCCCTACAACGGCTGCAAGCACATCGATCTTCGGCCTGAACGCCCCACCATCTCGGCTGAGGGCGTGCGGGCAGGTGTAAATCAGCGAGGTTCAGCTTGATTCTAGGCGGGCGTCCCGCCTTCGCTGGCAACTTCTCAAGCGAGACAAGGCGATCACCAGAGAGGCTTTCATTCGCCTCAGGCGCTCCAGCTCATCCCAAATCACATGATGACAAGCTCTCCTCGGTAGCGAGACGTCCCCTGGGTCACGCGTCTTAAGCGACCGCCGGAACTGGGTCACGCCGGAGTCGTAAGGAGCTTGCTCCGGAGCGGTTCCGATCAACCGCGAAAGCGACCAGCGCGAGACACGCGCCGACTGAAAGCACTGACTTCATTAGGAGAAAATGGCGCGCCCGGAACGATTCGAACGTCCGACCCTCAGATTCGTAGTCTGATGCTCTATCCAGCTGAGCTACGGGCGCGCACTGCCTTGCGGCGAGGCGGGGGAGATAGCCCAGGCGTTCGGGGGACGCAAGCCCGGTTTGAAGGATAATTTCGAAAAGTTTCGCGCACCAATGTTCTCTCGCGCGCCGCGCCTTGCCTGGCGAAGCTTCAAGGGCCGCGTTTGGCAGGCCCTGTGCGGCGAACGGACGTGACAGCGCCGCATGATTGGTGTCCATGGAGACATCCGGAGCGGCGGGCAGGCTGCTCTCAGCGTCCGTTACGAGGATCCGTATGCGTCGTTTGGCTTCCCTTCTGGCCCTGTCCGCCGCGCTGCAACTCTCCCTGGCCCCGCTCGCCGCTCACGCCGAGTCCATTCCGCTGGCGATGCCGACGCCGCGTCCGGCGGCGACCTCGACGCCGGCCAAGGGCATGGTCGCCGCGGCCAATCCGCTGGCCGTCGAGGCGGGCTTGAGGGTCTTGCGCGACGGCGGATCGGCGGTCGACGCAGCCGTTGCAATCCAGGCGGTGTTGAGCTTGGTGGAGCCCCAGAGCTCGGGCCTGGGCGGTGGCGCGTTCCTGATGGTCTATGACGCCAAGTCGGGCAAGGTTACCGCCTATGACGGTCGCGAGACCGCGCCGAGCGGCGCGACGCCCGACATGTTCATGGGGCCGGACGGCAAGCCCCTGCCCTTCGTAAAGGCCCTGCTGTCGGGCCGCTCGTCCGGCGTCCCTGGCGCGGTCGCCATGCTGGCCCAGGCCCAGAAGGAGCATGGCAAGGTCGCCTGGAGCACGCTGTTCAAGGACGCAGAGACCCTGGCCGCCGACGGCTTCGTGGTCAGCCCGCGCCTGGCGGGGATGATCGCCGGGCGCGCGCCACAGGCCTCCCAGCCCGACGCGGTGAAGTACTTCACCAAGCCGGACGGAACCCGCTACAAGGCCGGCGACGTGCTGAAGAACCCAGCCTATGCCGAGACGGTGCGCCGGATCGCGGCCGAGGGTCCTTCGGCGATGTATGAAGGGCCGATCGCCCAAGCCATCGTCGACCGGGTCCATGAGGGCGAACTGCCCGGCAGCATCTCGCTGGAAGACCTGAAAGCCTACAAGCCGCGGTCGGGAGCGGCGTTGTGCCGGCCTTGGAAGGTCTACACCGTCTGCGTGCCCAATCCGCAGTCCAGCGGGCTGGCCGTGATCCAGGCGCTGCAGATGCT
This sequence comes from Pseudomonadota bacterium, assembly GCA_020161365.1. Classification (GTDB taxonomy): domain Bacteria; phylum Pseudomonadota; class Alphaproteobacteria; order Caulobacterales; family Caulobacteraceae; genus Caulobacter. The sequence continues at coordinate 48,818 of JAIUNU010000011.1, forward strand.
GGAACACACCGACATCGGCAAGCGCGGCCCGACCGATCCTGTGGCCTGGACGCTCCTCGCCCAGGCCGAACGGGTCATGTACGCCGACCGTGACCGCTATGTCGGCGATCCTTCGTTCGTGAGGGTCCCCGTCGAGGGGTTGCTGGATCCCAAGTACGTCGCGGAGCGCGCCAAGCTGATCACCGACAAGGCCGGCGCAGCGCCGCCGTTCGGCCAGCCGAAGGGCGCGCCCAAGGTCGGGGTCGACATGACTCACGAACCCGGCGGCACCACCCATTTCGTGGTGGCGGACACGGCGGGCAATGTCGTCTCGATGACCACCACGGTCGAAAGCATCTTCGGCAACGGCCGGATGGTCGGCGGCTTCTTCCTGAACAACCAGCTGACCGACTTCTCGTTCTCGCCGGTCGAGAAGGATGGCGCGCCGGCCGCTAACGCCATCGCGGCGGGCAAGCGGCCGCGCTCGTCGATGTCGCCGCTGATCGTGCTGGATAAGAAGGGCAAGTTCCTGGCCGCCGTAGGGTCCCCGGGCGGCAACGCCATCCTGTCCTATAATCTCAAGGCCATGGTCGGGCTGTTCTACTGGAACCTGAACATGCAGCAGGCCGTCTCGTTGCCGAACCTGGTCGCGCGCGGCGAGAGCTTCTCGGGCGACGCCGACCTGTTCGGCCCTGAGATGCTGGCCGCGTTGAACGCCCGCGGCGTGGGCGTCAAGGTCGGTCAGTTGGAGACCTCAGGCTTGCAGGGCGTCATCGTGCGGCCCGGCAACGTGCTGGAAGGCGGCGCCGATCCGCGTCGCGAGGGCGTCGCGAAGGGGCTCTAGGGCCTCTCAGGTCCGGGCCTGGTGCTCCTCCAGGCCCGCCTCCACCTCGGCGCGGGAGAAGACCTCCTCCTGGCCATCGACCAGCAACTCGGCGTCGGCGGCGTTCTGAACGGCGACCATGGCCGCGACCCGGCGCAGGGCGGAAGGCGCGTCGGGCGCCTCCACGGTGATCTCGTGGATCGGGGCGCTGTCTGGCGAGGCGCCGAGCTTCACGGCGATGGTCCAGGTCGTGGCCATTAGGGCCTCCTCTAGCGCCTTAGGTGTCGGCGGCCGGGTCGCCAGATTCCGGCGGCGCCTCGGGCGAGGGATCGGGCGCGCCGGATAGTGTCAGATCGAACACCGAACCCCCAGGTCCAGTTTCCACCAGCACCAGATCGCCCCCGTGCCCCTGGGCCAATTCGCGGGCGATGGCCAGGCCAAGCCCGGTGCCGCCTCGGCGAACTGAGCCTACGAACGGCTGGAACAGATTGGCGCGGGCGCGCTCGGGCACGCCGGGACCATCGTCGGACAGGCGCAGCACGCTGGCGCCCTCCGCCCGTCGCAGCTCAATGAACACCTTGCCCTTGCCGCCCCGGTCCGGCGCGCCTTCGATGGCCTCGCGCGCGTTGCGCAGCAGGTTGGTCAGGATGCGATGCAGCTGATCCGGATCGGCGAGCACCTGCTCGCGCGGGCCAATCACGGTCTCCAGGCTGACGCCCGTCGGGGTCAGGCCCGCGTCCTCGGCGGCCATGTCCAAAGCGGGCCGCAGCGGGATCACCCGCGCCACCGGCTCCGGCTCTCGAGACTTGCCGTAGGCCATGACATCGGAAGCCAGGTTGATGGCGCGATCCAAGGCGCGCTCGAGCCGCGGCAGGGCCTGGGCCACCTTGGGATCGCCCAGCGCGGCGAGACGGTCCGAGGCCATCTGGGCGCTGGTCAGCATGTTGCGGAGGTCGTGATTGATCTTGGCGACCGCCTCGCCAAGGGCGGCGAGCCGCGCCTTCGAGGCGAGCGCCGCCAGCAGGTCGGCCTGCATGCGGTCGAGCTCAAGCTCAGCGCGGCCGATCTCGTCGCGGCGATTGGAGACAGCTATACGCGCGGCCGGGTCGTCAGGATCGCTCCGGAACGCCTCCATGGCGCGGGTGATGCGTTGCATCGGCCGCACCAGGAAGATGTTCAGGAAAGCGTACACAAGCACCCCGGCGAGGGTGGCCACGAAAATGGTCACGCCCGCAAGCTGCCAGAAATAGGCGACCAGCTTGGCCTTCAGAGGGGCGTCGGGCAGCACCACCTCGATGAACTCGGCCTTGCGGAAACGTGGTTCGGCCATCACGCGGACCATGGCGCCCTTGGGGCTGGTCAGAGTGAAGAACGGCGCGGCGAGCCATGAGCCCGGATTCTGTCGCCGCAGATCCACCAGATAGGGCGTCTCGAACGGCTGCTTCGGCGGAAGCACCAGACGGCGCGCGCCATCGACCTGCACGGCCACGGTCACCGCTCCGGCCTGGTCGAACATCTGGCTGGCGACGGCGTCGCTGACGCGCAGTTCAGGATCGGACTCCGCGATGGTCGAGGCCAGTTCCCCCGCCCGCACCCGATCCAGAAGCCATTGCTCCTCATAGGCCGCCAGGGCCGGGGGCAGGATCAACAAGCCGCCGAAATTGACCACGATGGCGGTGAAGAGCAGAAGGCGCGCCGACAGCCCGCCGGGCCACGGAAAGCGCTTCCGGGGCTTGGGGGCTTCGTCTTCCGAGGGCGAGCCGGGTTCGACCATCCGGGGCGGTTACTTCTCGTCCAGCGACGCGATCGCGCGCCCGTTGCGCCAATGGCGCCACAATGGCGGCAGAAACGCCAGAACGCCCATGCCGATGATCGGCAGATAGACGCGCGGCGACAAGAGGCTTTCCACCGTCACCGGGCCGCCCTTGGCGAACACATGCCCCAGGCCCGCGCCGATACCGGCGTAGACGAAGGAGCTTGGGATCATGCCCAGCACCGAGGCCAGCAGAAAGGTGCGCACCCGGACATTCATCACTCCCGCCGCGACATTCACCGCCAGCAACGGAAAGGCCGGGATCAGGCGCAAGGTCAGCAGGTAGTTGAACGCATCACCCTTGAAGCCCTCGGCAAGGCGCGAAACAAAAGCGCCGGACTTCAGCCGCAAGGCTTCGCCGAACGCGGTGCGGAAGACCAGAAAGGTGACGGTGGAGCCGCCCGTAGCGCCGGTGACGGCTGCAAAGCCGCCGCCGACGGGTCCAAACAGGAAACCGCCGGTCAGAGACAGGATCAGGGCGCCCGGCAGTGAGATCGCCACCGACCCGACATAGATCGCCAGATAGATCGCCGCGCACAACAACGGCTTCTCGCGCGCGAACGTCTGGAGCGCCGTTCCCTGACGGCGAAGCTCCTCCAGCGACAGGTGTTCGACCAGGCCGCTGGCGAAGGCGACCGCGCACAGGATCGCGACCACCGCCAGCGGTCCGAAACGACGCAGGAGCGTCAGGACCCGTCCGCGCGTCATGCGGCGCCGATCGCGTCCTCAACGGCGGTGAAGCCGTCGGCGCGAAGGCGGGTGGCGAGATCGCTCTTGATCCGGGCGACGAGGCCGGGACCGCCATAAACGAGCGCCGAATAGAGCTGCACGGCCCGCGCACCGGCGCGGATCTTGGCGTAGGCGCCCGCGCCGTCGGCCACGCCGCCCGCGCCGATCAGGTCCACCCGGCCAGCGGCGGCCGCGTGGAAGCGCGCCAAGACGGCGGTCGAGGGGGCCAGCAGCGGCGCGCCCGATAGACCCCCGCTCTCGGCGGCGAAGCGCGACGTCAGCGTCTCGGGCCGGGCGATGGTGGTGTTGCTGACGATGATGGCGTCGAGCCCCGCGCCCACCACCGTCTCGACGATGGCCTCGACCTCGCCGTCCTCGAGGTCGGGCGCGACCTTCAGGAAGATCGGATAGTCGGCGCCGGACGCGATCTTCAGCGCCGCGCGGGTTTCCGCCAGCCGGCCGAGAAGCTCCTCCAGCGCCGCCTTGGTTTGCAGCGCGCGCAGGCCGGGCGTGTTGGGCGAGGAGATGTTGGCGGTGAAATAGTCAGACAGGCCCCAGAGGCGCGTCAGGCCGGTCACATAATCCTGGATACGGTCGCTCGCGTCCTTGTTGGCCCCGATATTGGCCCCGACAACGCCGCCTCGGGTCCTACGCGCCGACAGACGCTGCGCAAACGGTTCCAGGCCGCCGTTGTTGAAGCCCATGCGGTTGATCACCGCCTGGTCCTCGCTCAGTCGAAACAGGCGCGGACGCGGATTGCCAGCCTGGGCCAACGGCGTGACGGTCCCCGCCTCGACGAAGCCGAAGCCGGCGGCCAGCATGGCGTCGGGGACCTCGGCGTTCTTGTCGAAGCCTGCGGCCAAACCGACGCAATTCGACAGTTCCATCCCAGCGATCTTGACCGCCAGGATCGGATCGTCGGGCTGGTCGTCACGGGGGCCGAGGCCCCACTTCAAGCCACGAATAGCCCAGCCGTGGGCGTCCTCGGGGTCGAAGGCGTGAAGGGCGCGGGCGGCGACGTCGTGGAGGCTCATGCGAGATGGTCGCCCAGTTGCGGCACGCCGTCGGCGTCCAGGTCCAGATCCGCCTCGCGCGTGACTTCCGAGGTGAGCAGCGGACGATAAAGGTGCGGGAACAGCGCGCCGCCGCGCGAGGCTTCCCACCTGAGCGCCTCGCCCAGCGGCTCGGCCTCAATCGTCAGCAGGACGAGGCTCTCCTGGCCCTTGAACCACTTGGCGGCGGTCTCCTGGGCCTGATCGGCGGCGGAGAGATGGATGAACCCATCGGCGAGATCGACGGCCGAGCCCTCGAAGCGTCCGACGGCCTTGGCGGAGTCCCACTCGGCGCGAGACAGGATCTTGTAGATCAGGGTCATTCGCCGCCCATTCCACCGTTCTCATTGGCGTAAAGGAGATGTTCAAGGCGCGGGTCCTGAGTTCCATCCCAGGCGAGCACGACAACCGTCGCCGTGGGAAAACGCCCCCGCAGCTTGTTGGTCTGGATCGGCGAAGCCTCACCGCCCAGCGCCAACCGCAACGCCAACTCGTGCATGCCCGGATTGTGCCCGACCACCATGACTGTGCCGGCGCCGTCCGCAGCATCCTCCAGCGCCAGCAGGATCTCTTCCGGGTCGGCGTGATAAAGGTCACGCAGGTGCTCCACCCGCGCCTTCGGGAAATGAGCCAGCACCTGATCAGCAGTCTCGCGCGTCCGCCGGGCCGATGACACCAGAAGCAGGTCCGGCTCATAGGCCAGGCCCGCCAGCAGCTTGCCCATCATCGACGCGTCCGCGCGCCCGCTTTCGACGAGGGCGCGTTCGAAGTCGCCGCCGGTCTGGGCGTGCCGCTCGGCCTTGCCGTGGCGCATCAGGATCAGTCGCTCCATGGCGCTCTCCATAGCCGTCTCACGCCCTATCAGGAAGCCGGCGGTTGACACCTTCTTCGCCAAGCGCTCCAAGGCGGCATGGCTGCTCTCAATCTGGTCACGCCCACCAGCGGGGGAACCTGGCGGTTTCCCGCCAACGAACCCCTACGGCTGGACTCCGGGGGCGTCATCGAAGGCCTCGAGATCGCTTACCAGACCTACGGCCAGCTCAATGCGGACAAGTCCAACGCCGTTCTGATCTGCCACGCCCTGACGATGGATCAGTATGTGGCCTCGCCCCACCCGGTGACAGGAAAGCCCGGCTGGTGGCCGCGCCTGGTCGGACCTGGCAAACCACTGGATCCCGCGCGGCACTTCATTATCTGCTCGAACGTGATCGGCGGCTGTATGGGCTCGACGGGCCCAGCCTCGATCAATCCGGCGACTGGCAAGGCCTATGGCCTGTCGTTCCCCGTCATTACTATCGCCGACATGGTGCGGGCCCAGGCCATGCTGGTCTCGGCGCTCGGGGTCGAGACCCTGTTCGCGGTCGTCGGCGGCTCGATGGGCGGCATGCAGGTGCAGCAATGGGCCGTGGACTATCCCGAGCGGATGTTCAGCGCCGTGGTGCTGGCCTCGGCCTCGCGCCACTCGGCCCAGAACATCGCGTTCCACGAGGTGGGCCGCCAGGCGATCATGGCCGACCCCGACTGGCGCGGCGGCGCCTACGCCGACCACGGCGTGCGTCCCGAAAAGGGCCTGGCCGTGGCGCGCATGGCCGCGCACATCACCTATCTGTCCGAGCCCGCCCTGCAGCGGAAATTCGGCCGCGAACTGCAGCGTGACGGCCTGTCCTGGGGCTTCGACGCCGACTTCCAGGTCGAAAGCTATCTGCGGCACCAGGGATCGAGCTTCGTCGATCGGTTCGACGCCAACAGCTACCTCTACATCACCCGGGCGATGGACTATTTCGACATCGCCGCCAGCCACGGCGGCGTGCTGGCCAAGGCCTTCACCCGAGCGCGGCATGTGCGCTTCTGCGTGCTCAGCTTCTCCAGCGACTGGCTCTACCCCACCGCCGAGAACCGCCATCTGGTTCGCGCCCTGACCGCCGCTGGCGCCCGCGCGGCCTTCGCTGAGATCGAGAGCGACAAGGGCCATGACGCCTTCCTGCTGGACGAGCCGGTGATGGACGCCGCGCTGGAGGGCTTCCTGGCCTCGGCCGAACGCGATCGGGGGCTGGTTTGAACAACGCCATGATCCGTGAAGACTTCCGCGAGATCCTGCGCCTGGTTCGCCCGGGCTCGCGCGTGCTGGACGTCGGCTGTGGCGAGGGCGCGCTACTGGACCTGCTGGCGCACGAGAAGCAGGTCGACGCGCGCGGACTGGAATTAAGCGCCTCGGGCGTCGCCGCCTGCATGGCGCGTGGCCTGTCGGTCGTTCAGGGGGACGCGGACCTCGACCTCGACCATTTCCCCGATCGGTCGTTCGACTATGCAGTGCTGTCCCAGACCCTGCAGGCGACGCGCAATCCACGCCATGTGCTGGACGAGCTGCTGCGTATCGCCGATCGGGCCATCGTCTCATTCCCGAACTTCGGCCACTGGCGTGTGCGCTGGTCGCTGCTCAGCCGCGGCCGGATGCCGGAGACCAAGGCCCTGCCCCTGCCCTGGTGGTCGACGCCGAACATCCACCTCTGCACGCTGGCCGACTTCATGGCCCTGACGCAGGACCTGAACCTACGGGTCGACGCCAGCGCCGCCTTCGCCGGCAAGGGCGCCGCGCGCCCGATGGATCCGACAAGCGCGCTTGAGAACTGGCGCACGGAAACCTGCCTGTTCATGCTCAGCCGCAACGGCGCGCCGCCGATCCGGGAACTTCCGTCGAGCTCGGGCGATCTCTTCGACGGATGAAGACGCTTCGTCTGATGACCTACAACGTCCACCGCTGCGTGGGCACGGACCGCAGGCTCGACATCGAGCGTGTGGCCGAGGTCATTGCGGCTGAGCGGCCGGACGTGGTGGCCTTGCAGGAACTGGACGTGGGGCGCGCCAGGACGAATGGGGTCGATCAGGCCCATCGCTTGGCCGAACTGCTGAAGATGAGCTTCCACTTCCACCCGGCCATGGCCGTAGAGGAAGAGCTCTATGGCGACGCGATCCTGACCGCCTTGCCGGAGCGCCGCATCAAGGCCCAGGGCCTGCCCCTCTATCGCCGGGTGCCCGGCCTGGAGCCGCGCGGCGCGTTGTGGATCGAGGTCGAGGTCGGCGGCACGAAGGTCCAGATCATCAACACCCACCTCGGCCTTGTGCCCCAGGAGCAGAAGCGCCAGGCGGCGGCCCTGCTGGGCCCCGAGTGGATGGGCGATGACGCCTGGGTCGCCCCCGGCGTGGTGCTCGGCGATTTCAACGCTACGCCCTACTCGGCCACCTACCGCATGCTGCGGACGGCGCTGCGCGACGCTCAGGCGCCGGGCCCGGCTTGGTTGCGCCCCGCCACAGCGACGTTCCCGTCGAGCTTCCCGTTTATGCGGATCGACCACGTGTTCCTGACCAAAGGCCTGGAGACCCGCGCGGTCAGCTCCCCCTATCATGCGCGCGCGCGTCTGGCTTCCGATCACCTGCCGCTGGTGATCGAACTGGAAATCACGGACGCAAGTGATCCGGAGGCAGCGGCGGCGGCGCGGTGAGCCGGGCGATGTCGCGCTGCAGTCGCTTGCGACGCCCCCACGGCCGCCAGGCGTCGTCCGGCGCAATGGCGTCGCCCAGGCTCCAGTCCGCGATAAACTGCTCAACGACGCTCAGCTTTCGCACCGGGACCGGCTGAAGGCGCCTTGGCGGCCCGCCACGCACGTCGAGCGCGTTGATCGCCGCCGCCAGGCCACCCTGAAGCTCCATCGCCTCCAAAACGTCCAGCGTAGAGCGATCGATGAAATGACCGACCAGTCGTCCGAGGAAGCCTCTGATCGTCTCGCGCTCGCGATCGTCGCGCGCCTCGAACGCAAGGTCGCACTCGCTGTCGAGCCCGATCGAGCGGTTATTCAGGTTAGCTGACCCGATCCGCAGCATTTCGTCGTCAATGATCGAGACCTTGGAGTGGACGATGATCGGTCCGCCCTTGGGCGTATGGGCCGAGAAGGCCGAGAACCGGCGATGGATGTCGACCTCGCGAAGACGATTGATGGCCGCCGTACGGGCGCTGTCCATGGTCATCTGGTCGAAATAGCTGGGACTACGCGCCGGTCCGATGGTCACGACCTCGGGACCGTCCGGTTCGGCCAGGCGCTCGGCCAAAGCCTCGACCAGCACCGGCGAGGTAACATACTGGTTCTCGAGATAGATGAGCCGCTTGGCCCGCCGGATGGCGGAGAGATGCAGCAGCATGCACTCCGTGACCTCCGGCCGCCCTTGCCAGGCGGCCGAGGTGCGGGCGATGGCCACCGGCGTGCGGCGCAGATCGGGAAGCAGCCCGTCTGGCCAAGGCGTTTCCTCCGGCCGTGTTGGACGCTCGATGGCGTCGCCGCCCGACGCGCGCCAACGATCGATAAACAGGTCCGCCATCGCCTCGCCCGCGCGGCCATCCACCAGCATCGCCACCTCGTGGCGCGCGGGATAGCGCCGGCCCGTCGGCAGACGACGTAGCGGGTTGTCGTCCAGGTGCCGGGTGTCGTCCCAGCGGTCGACGCCGATATCGCCGCCGCTGACCAGGGCAGTCACCCCGTCGATGATGACCGCCTTCTGGTGATGGCAGGCGCTGGCCGGCAGGGTGGCGTCCAGCCGGTACTTCACGCGGGACCCCGCGAAGAACGCCGCGCCGCGGTGGGGGCCGAACAACTGCGAGGCGGCGATCGGGAACGGCATGTCCCAGGTCAGCACCCGCACATCCAGCGCCGGATTCAGCGCCGCCTGACGGCGCAGGATCAGACCAATTCGGTCAGCCGAGGTGGGATCCCGGCTCTTTCGCACCCGATCAGGATCCAGCCGGGTCAACGGATCGAACACCCAGGCCAGGATCCAGATCGACTTGCGCGCCGCCAGAAGCAGGGGTTTCAGCGCGTCGAAGGTCTCGTCGTTGTCGATGAACAGCGCCACGCGGTCGGCGGGCTCGACCCGCCAACAGTTATAGCCTGGTTGGAAGACGGAAGCGCGCTCGACCATGTCCACCCTATCACCGCGACTCGCTGTGAAACGCGCGTGAGGGTGTTATGGCTCCGCTTCGCCGCGCGGTCTCGTGAACTATCGTTCGTGTTCAGCCGGCGATGGCGGCGGCGTCACGCTCGCCCGTGCGAATCCGCAGCGCCTGTTCAAGATCCAACACGAACACCTTGCCGTCGCCGATCTTCCCGGTGTTGGCCGTCCGCTGCAGCGCTTCGATCACCGGCTCCAGCACATCGGTGGGAACCGCGATCTCCAGCTTCACCTTCGGCAGCAGCTTCACCTCATACTCGGCGCCGCGATAGACTTCGGTCTTGCCCTTCTGGCGGCCATAGCCGCGCACCTCTGTGACGGTCAGGCCGGATGCTCCCGCCTCGGTGACCGCTTCGAGCACCGCGTCAAGGCGGCTCGGCTTAATCACGGCGACGATCATCTTCATGGCGTGGCTCCAGCCAGCGAACGGTTTCAACGAGTCCAAGCTAGGCGTCGAGACGCTTCGCTCCAAGTGCGTTCAGCGATCAAGGCCCTTCGGCGCCTTAGGAACGGGCGCCTTATGGACCGAAACGGGGCGATCGCCGGTGTGGCGCGCGGGCGTCGGCCCTGCCGGACTGGGCAACAGCACGCCCGGCGCGAAGACTCGCGCCCGCGCGCGATGACCGCGCGGCTTGACCGCGAAGGTCTGCTTGATCGCCTCCATCAGGATCACGCCGGCGAAGCGCGGCCAGAGGGTCGCACCGACCTGCTCGAAACCCTCCGCCCAGCTCGACATGGCGGCGATAGGCGGGACGTAGAGCGCCCGCGTCCAGCCGGCCGGCTCCAGCTCGGCCTCGCGAATCAGGTTCTCCAGCTGACTGCGGCTGTAGGGGCGGCCATGCCCGAACGGCGTACCTTCCGCGCCCGCCCAGGCGCCGTCGCGGGAAGAAACGGCGACGATCAGCCGCCCCGTTGGCGCCATGACCCGGCCAATCTCCGCCAGCAGGGCGCCAGGATCATCGGCCTCCTCAAGCGCGTGAACCGCCAGGACACGGTCGAACAACGCGTTGGGCAGAGGCAGCGCAGCGTCCTCGACCAGGCACGCCAGGTTGCGCCCTCCGTGAGGCCAGACCTCCACCCCCTGCTGCGCCGGCATGGCGGCCACCACGCGGCGAGCCTTGGCGCGAGGCGCGTCCAGAAACGGCGTCGCATAACCCACGCCTAAAACGTCGAGATCGCGGGTTTCGCCCCAGGCCTCTTCGACCTTACGCGTCAGCATTGTGCGCGCCGCGCGCCCCAGCGGCGAAGCATAGAAGGCTCTGAGATCGAGCACGTCGCGACGCATTGAGTCTCCCGAACCACCGAGCCTTCGTTGTAGGCTCCCCAGCGTCACCGCACCAGAGCACCCTCATGGCCTTGATCGTCCACCAGTTCCCTTGCCTGTCCGACAACTACGGCTTCCTTGTCCGCGACGAGGCCACCGGCAAGGTCGCCGCCATCGATACGCCCGACGCCGAGGCCATTCTGGCCGAACTGGGTAAGCTGGGATGGTCGTTGGACATGATCCTGAACACCCACTGGCATCCGGATCACGCGGGCGGCAACGAAGCCCTCAAGACGGCCACCGGCGCGACGATCGCGGGCCCCGCAGAAGTCACTCGCATCGCGCCGCTGGACCGCGCGCTTCGCGACGCCGATGTCGTTATGCTGGGCGAGACCCGTCTGCAGGTCATCGACACCGGCGGCCATACGCTTGGCCATATCAGCTATCATGACGCCGAGAATGCGATCGCCTTTGTCGGCGACACGCTATTCGCCTTAGGCTGTGGACGCCTGTTCGAGGGCACGGCTGAACAGATGTGGGCGTCGCTTCAGAGATTGGCGGCCCTACCGGACGAAACAACCGTCTACTGCGCCCATGAGTACACCGCGTCGAACGCGCGCTTCGCCCTTGCGGTGGACAGTGCGCCGGAAACAAAGGCGCGGGCCGAAGGCGTCTTCGCCGCCCGTGATCGTGGCGAGCCGACCGTGCCCACCACAATCGGGGTTGAGAAGGCCACGAACCCCTTTCTCCGGGCGCCCTTGCTGAGGCCCGACGCGGCCTCGCCGGCCCAAGCCTTCGGCGAAGTCCGCGCGGCCAAGGACGGGTTCAAGGGATGAGCGACATGACGAAAGCGGGGCTCGGCCTCTCAGGCGATCTGGGCGCGCGTGAGATCGTGCGGATGCTGGATCTTCAGCCGCATCCCGAAGGCGGCTGGTATCGACAGACCTTTGAGGACGCGCCGGGCCCTGACGGCCGCGCCGCCTCGACCTGCATCTACTATCTGCTGGAAGCTGAGCAAATGTCGGCTTGGCACCGCGTCGATGCGGTTGAGACCTGGCACTACTACGCTGGCGCGCCGATCTCGCTGACCCTGTCGCCGCCTGACGGCAAGGGCGCTACGGCTCATGTGCTGGGCCCCGATCTGCGCGCCGGATGCCGCCCCCAGGTGATCGTCCCGACACTCTGGTGGCAGACCGCCGTCAGCCTGGGCGCCTGGACCTTGGTCGGCTGCACGGTGGCGCCCGGCTTTCAATTCGAAGGCTTCGAGATGGCGCCGCCGGACTGGACGCCTGCCAAGGGCTAGCGCACCAAATTTTGCCAGCAGTTTGCCCTGGATCAGGGCGCACCAACCTCTCGCGCGCCAGAGGTAGGGCATGCTTTCGCGCTCGATAAGCCTTTTGGCCCTAGACGGCGAAGCCCCTGCGACAGGATGTCGCGGGCGCCCAAGGCGGGTACCCATTGTGGGCAACTTGGTCGCATGGCGTCGTTCGGTGAGCCATGCAATCCTTTTCAAGTCACATTACAAGTGCTGATTCCGGGGGGAAGAAGTCGTCTATGTCCGAAGACTACGCCAACGCGCGGGCCGCATCGCGGTACGCGACCGATTACATCTTGCGCTGGGTTGAGATCGCCAACGAGGTCCATGGCTCAGACCTGCTTTACGCGCTGGTTTTCACCACCCTTTGGGCAGGCAACTGTTCGCACATCCGGGGCGGGCACTACGCCGACGTGGACGATGTTCCTCCTGACCATGAGCGCCGTCCCCTGACCGTTCGACAAGTCGCCGACTCGCTGGGCCTTCCCTACGAGACGGTTCGACGTCGCTTTGTGGAAATGCTCGAGAAGGGCATGGCCCAGCGCGTCGGTCGCGAGGGCTTCATCGTGCCTCACTCGGCCCTGGCCAAGCCCGAAGTGCTCCAAGGCCTGCGCCGTTCGCACCAGAGCCTGACGCGCTTCCTGAAGGACCTGAAGGCGATCGGCATCGAGGCGGCGTGACGCGTTCTCAGCCCCGAAGCGCGCACCAAACCTAGAGACTGCTTCCCCGCGCCACCAGCTCCACAGGCGTCAGGGCTGAACGCACTGGTCCGCCGGACATGCGCTCGAACAGGAGGTCCACCATCGTCCGCGCGCCCATCGCCAGGTCCTGACGCACGGTCGTCAATGGCGGGGCGCTGTGTCGCGCCAGCACGATATCGTCGAAGCCGACCACCGCCACGTCGCCGGGGACACTTCGCGCCGCCTCGATCAGCGCCGAGACCGCCGCCAGGGCGATCACATCGGAAAAGGCGAAGATGGCGTCGAAGGGTATCCCCGCGGCAATAAAGTCTGCGACCGTCCGCCCCGCCTCTTCCATGGTGTAGTGAGCGCGCACGACAAGGTCTGGATCGAATGGCAGGCCGGCTTCCGCCAAACCTTGCCGGTAGCCGTCAAAACGCTGCGCGGCTTCCGGCGCGTCGGTCGCGCCGAGGAACGCAATCCGCTTGCGCCCCGCCTGCGCCAGATGCGCCACCGCCAATCGCCCGCCGGCGACGTTGTCGCTACCGACCGAGCAGTACTTCTGCTCGGGCAACTGCGCGCCCCATACGACCAAAGGCCGGTAAGTCTCGGCGATAGCGTTGAGCGTTTGGTGCTGATTGCTTTGCCCGATCAGCAAAAGCCCGTCCGCCCGGTGCGATTGGATGATCCGCTCCAGCCAGCCGGTCTGGGTGATCACCACCTTGTGCAGCAGAACGGCGTAGTCACGTTGCGTGATCTCGTCGGCAAGGCGGCCCACCATTTCCAGAAAGAACGGATCGGAAATCAGTTGTCCGGTCTCATGCGCCAGCGGGATGATGACCCCGATCGTATCGGTCTTGCGCAGGCGCAGAGATCGAGCCGACTGATTGACGACATAGCCGTGAGTCCGCGCGATCTCGACAATCTGGTCTCGCAGCGGCTTGGGGATCAGGGGATTGCCGGCCAGGGCCCGGGAGACCGTCGAGATCGACACGCCCGCCATCCGGGCGATGTCGGCCATTTTCAGACGCCTTGTTTCAGGCCCTGTAGCGGGATCGTGACTGGCCATCAGGTAACAATTGGATCCTGCGAGAGCGCCAACATGGACGCACTAGCGTTGCGTCATGCAAGCCTGAAGTCGCGCGCCAACATCGTCAGGCCGTATCGATAGCGACCTCGTTCACCGGCGTAAATGGCGACTGACTGCAGCAGGTCGCATTTAAAGAACAATGTTCTTCTAGCGGTGGATCACCTTGACGATCCTCTTCGAAGACGGGCGCCCCGCAAGCCCCTGGTCAGGCGAGTAGGTCACGGTAAGCGCCCCATCTTTCAAGGTCGCCGAAGGCTTGCGGCCCTCGGCCAGAAGCACTCGGGCGATCTGCGACATCAAGGAGCGATCCCCCTTCCGGGCCATGCGCTCGAACGCCTCGGCGACCACCGTGGCCGAGTCCGCGGCCAAGACCGCCGTTTCCGGGCGAACATCCTGCACCGTGGCGAACTCGATATCGCGCTGGGCCGCGCGGCTGGCGCGCGCGGTGGCGATACGGACGCGCTGCACAAACACATTGAACGACAGGATCGCCGGCGGCTGGATCGAAGGCGCTCGCCCCGAAAGCGCCGCAGCCGCGCCCATCGGCGCATCGTCGGTGAACAGGATGACCCCGCCCAGCTTGGTCACCCGCAGGACCGGCTCGCCAAGATCGTTACGGTAGATGACATCGCCGCGCGAGGCCGGCTGCGGCTGGAGAACCCAGATTTCGGCGCTGTTGTCGAACTTGATCAGGGGGCGCGACGCGGCCTGGTCGAAAACGAACGCGCCGCCGGTCTCGGATACATAGCGCGCCACAGGCGGCGCGGCCACGCGACGCGCCTCGGGCGGACCCTTATGCCCCAGCAGAGCGTCACGCAGCGAATGCGGGAGTTGCTGGGCGTGCGCCGAGGCTCCCATGAACGCCAGAGCGGCGATCATCAGCGCCGCTCGGGCGCTCCATCCGCCAAACTCCGCCTTACAGAATGTCATGCGATCCGTAGTGCCCCCCGAGTGGGGCGAATCTTGGACGCGTAAACGCCGATCACCCAAAGCTCGGAACATGAGGCCAAACCGCAACAGTCAGCGTCAAGTCCGAGCTTCGGGGTCGTGTCGTTAGGCCATGTACTGGCCGCCGTTCAGGGTGAGCGTGGCGCCGGTCACGAAGCCCGCGCGCTCGCCGGCCAGGAACGAGACCATGTCGGCGATTTCCTCGCCACGTCCCAGACGACCCACGGGAATGCCGGCGACGATCTGGGCCAGAACGTTTTCCGGCACCGCCGCCACCATCTCGGTGTCGATATAGCCCGGGCAGATCACGTTGACCGTCACGCCCTTCTTGGCGTTCTCCAGGGCCAAAGCCTTGGTGAAACCGATCAGACCGGCCTTGGCCGCAGAGTAGTTGGTCTGGCCCATCTGACCCTTCTGGCCATTGATGGAGCTGATGTTGATGATGCGGCCCCAGCTGCGGTCGCGCATGCCCTCGATCACCGGACGGGTCATGTTGAAGGCCGAGTCCATATTGACCCGGATCACCTCCGACCACTGCTCATAGCTCATCTTGTGCAGCATGCCGTCGCGGGTGATGCCGGCGTTGTTGACCAGGATGTCGATGGGGCCGAGCTCCGCCTCGACCTTTTTCACGGCCGCCTGGCAGTCCTCGAACACGCCGACATTGCCCTTCACGACCATCACGCCCAGTTCCTTGGCGCAGGCCTCGGCGGCGGCTTCGTTACCGGAATAGCCGGCCGCCACCTTGTGGCCATCGGCGATCAGCCGCTCGCAGATGGCTCGACCGATCCCGCGGGTGCCGCCGGTCACGAACGCAACTCTCGTCATCTAACTCTCCCGATCGTTTTTCTTATGGTTTAGAGGCGGCCCGCCCCAGGACGAGCCGCCAACAGGTTTGGCTCAGACCGCTTCCACGCACATGGCCACGCCCATGCCGCCGCCGACGCAAAGCGTAGCGAGACCCTTTTTGGCGCCCGAACGCTTCATCTCGTGGACCAGCGTGGTCAGGATACGCGCACCAGAGGCGCCAATCGGGTGGCCGATGGCGATGGCGCCGCCGTTGACATTCACCTTGGCCGGGTCGAGGCCCAGCTCGCGCACCACGCACAGGGCCTGTGCGGCGAAGGCTTCGTTGCTCTCCACGAGGTCGAGGTCCGACACAGACCAACCGGCCTTCTCCAGCGCCTTCTTCGAGGCGGGGATCGGGCCGGTGCCCATGATCTCTGGCTCGACGCCGGCATTGGCCCATGAGGCGATCTTGGCCAGCGGCTTCAGACCGCGCTTGGCGGCTTCCTCGGCGCTCATCAGCACCAGGGCGGCGGCGCCATCGTTCAGGCCCGAGGCGTTGGCGGCGGTGACCGAACCGTCCTTGGCGAACACCGGCTTGAGGCCCTGAACGCTCTCGATCGTGGCGCCGTGGCGGATGAACTCGTCCTTGTCGACGACGGTGTCGCCCTTGCGGCCCTTAATGGTGATCGGAACGATCTCGTCGTCGAACTTGCCGGCCTTCTGAGCGGCCTCGGCGCGGTTCTGGCTGGTGACGGCGAACTTGTCCTGATCTTCGCGGGTGATCTGCCAGCGGCTGGCGATATTCTCCGCCGTCTGCCCCATGTGATAGCCGTGGAACGCATCCCACAGGCCGTCCTTGATCATCGTGTCGACGAACTGCAGGTCGCCCATCTTCTGACCGCCACGCAGGTTCTGGGCGTGCGGAGCCTGGCTCATGCTTTCCTGGCCGCCGGCGAC
This sequence comes from Pseudomonadota bacterium, assembly GCA_020161365.1. GTDB lineage: Bacteria > Pseudomonadota > Alphaproteobacteria > Caulobacterales > Caulobacteraceae > Caulobacter. Next base: position 65,255 of record JAIUNU010000011.1, read on the forward strand.
GACGACCTTAGCCGAACCGTCAGCGATCTGCTGGGCCGCCAGGGCCACGGCGCGCAGGCCAGAGCCGCAAAGCTGGTTCAGGCTCCAGGCCGGCGCCTCGACCGGGATGCCGGCCTTGACCGAGGCCTGACGCGCCGGCCCCTGGCCGGCGGCGGCTTGCAGCACCTGGCCCAGGATCACTTCATCCACGTCCGACGGCGCGATGCCCGCGCGGGAGACGGCGGCCTCAATGGCGGCCTTGCCCAGCTCGGCGGCGGGCAGGCTGGCCAGGGCCCCATTGAACGAGCCCACCGGCGTGCGGGCGGCGGAAACGATGACAATCTCGCTCATGCGATAGCTCCCGTAACGATCTGACGCGACGCTTCGCGGTTGCGGCGCCCGTTCTTTTGCAATGCAGCATCACCATGCACGCCACGACCGCGTTCGTCACGACCACATTTTCACGCCTTGGCGACGGCTCCAAGTCATCAGACCACTGGCGTCATGCCTTTGCATTCGCGATAGTGCGATGCGAAAAGCGGACGTAACCGCTGTCTTAGGGAACGAAATGTCCGAGAACCCTGAAAAAGGCGAAACGGCCGCCGGAAGCGAAAAATCGGCCGGCCAGCGCGTGATCATCAAGAAATACGCCAACCGTCGCCTCTACAACACAGCGTCTTCCTCGTACGTCACCCTCGAACACCTTTCGGATATGGTGAAGGAAGGCGTCGACTTCGTGGTCTACGACGCCAAGACCAACGACGACATCACCCGCTCGGTGTTGACCCAGATCATCTTCGAGGAGGAAAACCGCGGCGGCGGTCAGAACCTGCTGCCCATCCAGTTCCTCCGCCAGCTGATCGGCTTCTACGGCAACTCGATGCAGGCTTTCCTGCCCTCGTACCTGGAAATGTCGCTGGAGAGCTTCGCCAAGCAGCAGGAGCGCCTGCGCGGGCAGCTGTCCAACATGGCGCCCGGCAAGATGCCCGGCATGGGCGTCTATGAAGACCAGATCCGCCAGAACATGGCGTTGTTTGATCGGGCGATGAAGATGTTCTCGCCCTTCGCCTATGTCCGTCCCGAGGACGCCGCGGCTGCCCCGGCCGAGCCCGCCCCCGCGCCATCGCCCGCTCCGCAGACGGACGACACGCTGACCGAGATGAAGCGCCAACTCGAGGCGATGCAGGAACAGATCGCCAAGCTGGCCAGCAAGTCTTAACCAAGCCGATCCAGCCGTTCTTAACCGTCCTGGACCTAGGATCACGCCTATGAGCGGCCCGATCGATCCCCTTCGACGCCCTGGTCCCACGCGTCGCGCCCTGCCGGCGCCGCGCGATTCGGCGCGCCGGGACGCCGAGGAGGACGTCGTGTTCGTGGTCGAGGAAGACGTCGAGGCCCCGCCGCCTCAGCCGCGTCGCGAAGGCTTCGCCGCCTTCGCCGCGCACCTGATGGGACAGTCGGGCCAGAAGCGCGGCCTGCGGGGTGGGAAAGAAGTGCTGGATACGGCCAGATCGACCTATCTTGAGACGGAATATTCTGGGCCCGCTGACCGCCGCCCCCCGACCGGCCTGCTGAAAAAGACCAACATCTAGAGCGATAGCCGCGCCAGTTGCGCCTCCAGCGCGGCGACACGGTCCTCCAACGCCGCGAGGCGATCCCGGTCGCTTGGCGGCGGCGGACGCATGCCCGCGCGTGAGGCCGCTTCGGCCGTCGGCACGCCGAGCAACTCGGCGAAGGCGTTGATTTCCTGCATAGAAAGCTCGCGCTGGTCCTTGAAGGCCAAGGCGAGATCGGTCTCGGCCATCCCGGCGACGGCCGCCAGGACCGCGCGCGACAGGCCACGCTCGGACAAACGTTGATCGTACCAGGCGCCATCGAAGAACAGCGCCATCAGCGCACCGCCATCGGCTGGCGCCGTTCTTGCTTAATCGAAGGTGAATTCATCGCCGCGAGCTCGCCATGTCCATCGCCGTCCGCATCTTCGACATCGTCGTGGTGGCCTTGATCTTCACCGCGCTAACCTAGCTCGGCCCTTATGCGGCCCACTATGGCCGGGCTCCCTGACCGCTGTCGAACCCTCTGACGTCGATCTGGTCACCGTCCCATTTGCACACAGGCGTGCGGGGGCTTAATCGGCGGGTATGAGCACCGATCAAGATCTCGACACCAAGAAGGCCGCCGCGCGCGCATGGTTCGAAAGCCTGCGCGACCAAATCTGCGCTGCGTTCGAGCAGCTTGAGGATGAGGCGCCCGCCGACCTCTATCCCGGCGCTCCGGGCCGGTTCGAGAGAAAGGCCTGGGATCGTCCGGCAGGCGGCGGCGGCGTGATGGGCATGATGCACGGCCGGCTGTTCGAGAAGGTGGGCGTACACGTCTCGACGGTGTTTGGAACTTTCACCCCCGAAATGGCCAAGAACATGCCGGGCGCGACGGAAGACCCCCGGTTCTTCGCCACCGGGATCAGCTTGATCGCTCATATGACCAGCCCCCGGGTGCCGGCGGTGCACATGAACACGCGCTTCATCGCCACCACACAGAGCTGGTTCGGCGGCGGCGGCGACCTCACCCCCCTGCTCGGCTACCAGCGCCAACAAGACTTCCCGGACGCCATTGACTTCCACGCCGCCTACAAGCGGGCTTGCGACAAGTACGATCCGGCCTGGCACCCAAAGTACAAGGCCTGGTGCGACGAGTACTTCTTCCTGCCGCATCGCAACGAGCCGCGCGGCATCGGCGGAATCTTCTACGATCACCATGACAGCGGCGACTGGCAGCGCGACTTCGACTTCACCCAGGATGTCGGACGGGCGTTCCTCGAGATTTATCCCACCTTGGTGCGCCGCCGGATGGGCGAGGCGTGGACTGCGGAGGAGCGTGAGCAGCAACTGGTGCAGCGGGGCCGCTACGTCGAGTTCAACCTGCTCTACGACCGGGGCACGATGTTTGGCCTGAAGACCGGCGGCAATGTCGAGTCGATCCTGAGCTCGATGCCGCCGACGGTGAAGTGGCCCTGAGGTCGCGCTTAGGCGGCCTTACGGCGCGCCTCCTCGCTCAGCCGGAAGGCCTGAACCAGACGCATCAGTTCGGAGGCCTCACGGGTCAGGCTGTGGCTGGCGGCGGTGGTCTCCTCGACCATGCCGGCGTTTTGCTGAGTCACCTGATCCATCTGGACGACGGCGCTGTTGATCTGCCCAAGGCCGGCGGCCTGCTCCTGCGCGGCGAGGGCGATGTCGTTGACCAGCGACTCGATCCCGGTGAAGTCGTCGACGACCGCGCCCAGCGCCTGACCGACGCGGCCCACCAAGCCCACGCCGCTTTCGACGCTGGAGGAGGCCTCGGCGATCAGCCCCCGGATCTCCTTAGCCGCGTCGCCTGACCGCTGGGCGAGGGCGCGGACTTCCATGGCTACGACGGCGAAACCACGCCCGGCCTCGCCCGCGCGGGCGGCCTCGACGCCGGCGTTGAGGGCCAGAAGGTTCGTCTGGAAGGCGATCTCGTCGATGACCCCGATGATCTGGGTAATTTGGCGCGAAGAGCTGTCGATCCGCTCCATCGCCGCGATCGCTTCGCTGGCCAGATCCGCCGACTGAGTCACGGACGAACGGCTCCGCGACGTCGATTGGCGAGCCGTCGCGGCGCGCTCGGCGCTCTGGCGGATGGTGGAGGTGACCTCTTGCAGGGCCGCCGCCGTCTCCTCCAAGCTCGCGGCTTGCTGTTCGGTGCGCCGCGCAAGATCATCGGCCGCTGAGGAGATTTGACCCGCGCCGCCGCCCACCGAACCGGCCATCGCCACAACCTTGGCCAGGGTCGATTCCAGGGTCCGCACCGAGGCGTTGAAGTTGATCCGCAGCTGCTCGAACTCGGGCGGGAAGGGGTCGTCAATCCGTTGATTGAGTTCGCCGCGCGCGAGGCCGCTCAGGCCGCGGTCCAGGGCGGAGACCACCTGATCCCGGCGGCGCGCCTCGGCCATGGCCTCCTCGGCTTGGCGTTGCTGGGCCTCCATCGAGCGGGCGTCGGCGGCTTCCTGCTGCTGGCGGGCGGCGCGGCGCTCCAACACGGCGGCGCGGAACACGCCCACCGAGCGCGCCATCTCTCCGATCTCGTCGGGGCGTCCCTGATGCGGGACGTCCTTGTCGTAGTCGCCGTCCGCCAGAGCGCCCATGTAATGGGTCATGCGCAGCAGCGGCGTGACCACCTTCCGGCGTAGCGTCCAGACGCCGACAGCCGCCACCACCAGCATCAGCACCGTGGCCAAGCCCACAGCGATGAAAATGCGGCGCGACAGCGCCTCTGCGGCGTGGACCTGCGCCTTCGAGAGCCCCACGGCGAGCGGGGTGAGCTTATCGATAACCTTGCGGTGCTCCAGGTAGGCGATGCTCATCCGATCCAGCGCTGCGTTCATCGCGACCACATCGCCGGCGCGCAGGGCGGGGCGGAACTGCTTGTCGGCGATGTCCCAGAATGCGCGCACATGGATGTCCGAGGCCGCCAGAGTCTCCTTGATCTCGGGCGTGAGGGGCCGTGTCGCCCAATAGGCGCGGCGCTCTTCGTAGCTGGTCTGTAACTCTTCGATGTGGCGGTCGAGTTCGGCGGACTTGTCCAGTTCGTCCGGACCACGGTGCGCCGTCAGCAACGCTTCGACGATGAACAGCGGAGGCGGAAGGATGTCGGCCACAAGGGCGTCCGCCTCCATCTGGCGCTCCGACACCGGGCCACCGACGCGCAGGGTCATCAAGGCGTAGGTCGCCGCGCCGGTGGCGATGGCGAAAGCCGCGATCAACGAGACCGCGAAAAGGTTCAACGTACCCGAAATGCGTAGTGACATCGTTTGCATTCTCCCCAGCGCGAAGGTTTGCGGGGATGACCCTTAACGAGCGGGTAACGCCGTTCTGCGAGCTACTCAATCTGCGCATCGTCAGACGCCCAATCATGAAAAAGGCCCAGGATTGCTCCTGGGCCTTTTCTATTTCTAGGCTCAAGCGGAGCCTGTTCGGCGTCCGCCTCGGGCGCTCCGCTGAGCGCCCGACTCTTTACTTGTTTCGGACGCCTATTCGGCGTCCGCCTCGGGCGCTCCGCTGAGCGCCCGACTCTTTACTTGTTTCGGACGCCTATTCGGCGTCCGAAAGAGCGATCTCGGCCGGCAGCGGCTCCATCGCATCTTCGCGCTGTTGGGCCAGCTGCTCGTCGCGCTTGGCGGCGACGCGCTGCAGGCTGCGCAGGTAGGAACCCGTACCAGCCGGGATCAGACGACCCACGATGACGTTTTCCTTGAGGCCTTCCAGCGTGTCGGTCTTGCCGTGCACCGAGGCTTCGGTCAGGACGCGGGTCGTTTCTTGGAACGACGCGGCCGAGATGAAGCTCTTGGTCTGCAGCGAGGCCTTGGTGATGCCCAGCAGCACCGGCTGGGTCACAGCCGGACGGCCGCCACGGGCGATCGCCTTTTCCTGTTCCTTGTCGAACTCGGGCTTATCGAGGTGGTCACCCTTGATGAGGCCCGTGTCGCCCGGCTCGATGATCTCGACCTTCTGCAGCATCTGACGAACGATCGTCTCGATGTGCTTGTCGTTGATCGGCACGCCTTGCAGTCGATAGACCTCCTGGATCTCGTCGACGAGGAAGTTCGCCAGGGCTTCGACGCCCAGGATACGCAGGATGTCGTGCGGATCCGGGTTGCCGTCGATGATGTACTCGCCCTTGGTGATGTAATCCCCGTCGTGGACGGCGATGTGCTTGCCCTTCGGGATCAGGAATTCGACCGCTTCGGGCTGGTTGCCGTCGGCGTCGACGTCCGGCGTGATCTTGATCCGGCGCTTGTTCTTGTAATCCTTGCCGAATTCGACACGGCCATCCATCTCGGCGATGACGGCGCAGTCCTTCGGACGGCGGGCTTCGAACAGTTCGGCGACGCGCGGCAGACCACCGGTGATGTCCCGGGTCTTGGCGCCTTCGGTCGGGATACGCGCGATGACTTCACCCGGCTTCACTTCGTCGCCGTCGGCGACGGAGAGAATGGCGCCGGCCGACAGCAGGTAGCGGGCTTCGCCGCCGTTCGACAGACGCTTGTACGAACCGTCTTCCGACAGCACGCCCATGGCCGGACGCAGGTCCGAGCCGCGGGCCGAGGTGCGCCAGTCGGCGACGACGCGCTGGGCGATGCCGGTGGCTTCGTCGACTTCCTCGCGGATCGACAGGCCATCGACCAGGTCTTCGGCGCGGATCTTGCCGGCCACTTCGGTGATGATCGGGGTGGTGTAGGGGTCCCAATCGCCGAGGCGCTGACCGCGCTTCACCGTGTCGCCGTCCTTGACCCGCAGGCGGGCGCCGTACGGCGGCTTGTAGGTTTCACGCTCCTTGCCGTCGACGAGAACGCTGACGGTGGTGTTGCGGCTCATGATGACCAGGGCGCCGTCCGAACCCACGACCGTCGGGCCGATCACGCGGACCGTACCGTCGTTCGAGGCTTCGAAGAACGACTGCTCGGCCACCTGGGCGGTGCCGCCGATGTGGAACGTACGCATGGTCAGCTGCGTACCGGGCTCACCGATCGACTGGGCGGCGATGACGCCGACCGCTTCGCCGATGTTCACCGGCGTGCCGCGCGCCAGGTCGCGGCCGTAGCAGGCGCCGCAGACGCCGATCTTGGCTTCGCAGGTCAGGACCGAGCGGACCTTCACCGACTGAACGACCGCAGCCTCGATGGCGTCGGCGATGTTCTCGTCGATATAGGTGTCGGCCGGAACGACCAGTTCGCCGGTGCCCGGATCCTTGACGTCCTCGGCCGTGAAACGGCCGAGGACGCGCGAGCCGAGCGAGACGAGCACGTCGCCGCCTTCGACCACGGCGCGCAGGGTAATGCCCTTCGTGGTGCCGCAGTCTTCCTCGACGATGATGCAGTCCTGCGCGACGTCGACCAGACGACGGGTCAGGTAACCCGAGTTGGCGGTCTTCAGCGCGGTGTCGGCCAGGCCCTTACGGGCGCCGTGGGTCGAGTTGAAGTACTCCTGAACGGTCAGGCCTTCCTTGAAGTTCGAGACAATCGGGGTCTCGATGATCTCGCCGGAGGGCTTGGCCATGAGGCCGCGCATGCCGCCCAGCTGCTTCATCTGGGCTTGCGAACCACGGGCGCCGGAGTGGGCCATCATGTAGATGGCGTTGATTTCCTTCTCGCGGCCGTTCTCGTCCTTATGCTTCATCTGAAGCTCGGCCATCATCTCGTCGGCGACGCGATCGGTGGCCTTGGCCCAGGCGTCAACGACCTTGTTGTACTTCTCACCCTTGGTGATCAGGCCGTCGGCGTACTGCTGTTCGTATTCTTCAGCCAGCTTGCGGGTTTCTTCCACGATCGCGGTCTTGCGCGCCGGGATGATGATGTCGTCCTTGCCGAAGGAGATGCCGGCCTTGGCGGCTTCCTTGAAGCCCAGGCCCATGATCTTGTCGGCGAAGATCACCGTCGCCTTCTGGCCGCAGTGGCGGTAGACGATGTCGATCAGGTTGCCGATTTCCTTCTTGGTCAGCGCCTTTTCAATCAGGCGGTGGCCAATCTGCGGGTGATGCGGCAGCAGGGCGGCGATCTTCATGCGGCCCGGCGTGGTGTCGATCACCTTGCGCAGCAGCTTACCGTCCGGGGTCATCTCGGTGTGACGCGCCTTGATCTTGGCGTGCAGCGACACGACGCCAGCGTCCATGGCGGCTTCGATTTCACCCAGGTCGGCGAAGATCTTGCCTTCGCCTGGCTCACCGTCGCGAGCGACCGACAGATAGTACAGGCCCAGGACGATGTCCTGCGACGGCACGATGATCGGGCGACCGTTGGCGGGCGACAGGATGTTGTTGGTCGACATCATCAGGACGCGCGCTTCCAGCTGGGCTTCCAGGCTCAGCGGGACGTGAACGGCCATCTGGTCGCCGTCGAAGTCGGCGTTGAAGGCGGCGCAGACCAGCGGGTGCAGCTGGATGGCCTTGCCCTCGATCAGCTTCGGTTCGAACGCCTGAATGCCCAGACGGTGTAGCGTCGGGGCCCGGTTCAGCATGACCGGGTGCTCGCGGATCACCTCTTCGAGAATGTCCCAAACCTGCGGCTGCTCGCGCTCGACCATGCGCTTGGACTGCTTGACGGTGCCCGACAGGCCCTTGGCGTCCAAGCGCGCGTAGATGAACGGCTTGAACAGCTCGAGCGCCATCTTCTTGGGCAGGCCGCACTCGTGCAGCTTCAGCTCCGGGCCCACGACGATAACCGAACGGCCCGAGTAGTCGACGCGCTTGCCCAGAAGGTTCTGACGGAAGCGGCCTTGCTTGCCCTTCAGCATGTCGGCAAGCGACTTCAGCGGGCGCTTGTTGGCGCCCGTGATGACGCGGCCGCGACGGCCGTTGTCGAACAGGGCGTCGACCGATTCCTGCAGCATCCGCTTTTCGTTGCGGATGATGATGTCGGGCGCGCGCAGCTCGATCAGGCGCTTGAGACGGTTGTTACGGTTGATGACCCGGCGATACAGGTCGTTCAGGTCCGAGGTCGCGAAGCGGCCGCCGTCCAGCGGCACCAGCGGGCGCAGTTCCGGCGGGATCACCGGCACCACGGTCATCACCATCCATTCCGGACGGTTGCCGCTTTCCTGGAAGGCTTCCAGGATCTTCAGGCGCTTGCTGAACTTCTTCTGCTTCATGTCCGACACGGTGCCGGCCAGTTCCTCGCGCAGACGCTCGGCCTCCTTTTCGAGGTCGATCGCCTTCAGCAGGTTCTGGATGGCTTCCGCGCCGATTTCGGCGGTGAAGCTGTCGTCGCCGTACTCTTCCTGGGCGCGCATATAGTCGTCTTCGCTGAGCAGCTGGTGCTGCTTCAGCGGCGTCAGGCCCGGCTCGGTGACAATGTAGTATTCGAAGTACAGGACGCGCTCGATGTCCTTCAGCGGCATGTCGAGCATCATGGCGATGCGCGAGGGCAGCGACTTCAGGAACCAGATGTGGGCGACCGGCGAGGCCAGTTCGATGTGGCCCATGCGCTCGCGACGGACGCGGGCCAGGGTGACTTCAACACCGCACTTTTCGCAGATGATGCCCTTGTACTTCATGCGCTTGTACTTGCCGCACAGGCATTCGTAGTCCTTGGTCGGGCCAAAGATACGGGCGCAGAACAGGCCGTCACGCTCGGGCTTGAACGTACGGTAGTTGATGGTCTCGGGCTTCTTGATCTCGCCGAACGACCACGAACGGATCTTTTCCGGCGAGGCCAGCGAGATGCGGATCTGGTCGAAGGTCGGAGCGGCCTGGACCGGATTGAAGATGTTCAGGACTTCCTGGTTCATCTTGGTTCCTTCTGCGGGATTTCCCGCGAAAATTCTTGAGGGAGAGCGGGCTGAAAGGAGGCCCCTCCTCCGCCGTTCAGGCGAAGGAGGGAGATCCGGATCAGCTGTTCTCCAGCTCGACGTTCAGGCCGAGCGAGCGCATTTCCTTGACCAGCACGTTGAAGCTTTCCGGGATACCGGCTTCGAACGTGTCGTCGCCGCGGACGATCGACTCGTAGACCTTGGTCCGGCCGGCCACGTCGTCGGACTTCACCGTCAGCATTTCCTGCAGGGTGTAGGCCGCGCCGTAGGCTTCCAGAGCCCACACTTCCATTTCCCCGAAGCGCTGACCGCCGAACTGGGCCTTACCACCCAGCGGCTGTTGCGTGACGAGCGAGTACGGACCGATCGAACGGGCGTGGATCTTGTCGTCGACCAGGTGGTGCAGCTTCAGCATGTAGATGTAGCCGACCGTAACCGGACGCTTGAACTGCTCGCCGGTCAGGCCGTCGAACAGGATCGACTGGCCCGAGCGGTTGACGCCGGCCATTTCGAGGTGATCCTCGATGTCGTCCATGCGCGCGCCGTCGAACACCGGGGTGGCGATCGGAACGCCCTTGCCCAGGTTCTTGGCCAGCTCGATCAGTTCTTCTTCGGTGTCCGGCAGTTCTTCGTCCGGGCCGTAGATGTCACGCAGGCGATCGATGAGCGCCTGCTTCTGACCGCCGGCCTGCCAGTCTTCCATCAGGTTGGTGATCTGCTTGCCAAGGTTGGCGCAGGCCCAGCCCAGGTGGGTTTCGAAGATCTGACCGACGTTCATGCGCGAAGGCACGCCCAGCGGGTTCAGAACGACGTCGACGTGCGTGCCGTCGGCGAGGAACGGCATGTCCTCGATCGGCAGGATGCGCGAGATGACGCCCTTGTTGCCGTGACGGCCGGCCATCTTGTCGCCCGGCTGCAGCTTGCGCTTCACCGCCACGAAGACCTTGACCATCTTCATCACGCCCGGAGGCAGTTCGTCGCCGCGCTGCAGCTTGTCGACCTTATCTTCGAAACGACGGTCGAGACGCTTGCGGTTCTCGTCGAACAGGCGGCGCAGGCTTTCCAGCTCGCCCATCGCCTTTTCGTCTTCCAGCGCGATCTGCCACCAGAGGCCCGAGGCCACCTGGCTCAGGTTTTCAGCGGTGATCTCGCCGCGCGACAGGCCCTTGGGCCCCGACAGCGCGACCTTGCCGATCAGCAGTTCCTTCAGGCGGCCCGAGATGTTGCGGTTCAGGATCGCGAACTCGTCGTCGCGGTCCTTGCCCAGGCGGTCGATCTCAGCGCGTTCGATGGCGAGCGCGCGTTCGTCCTTGTCGACGCCATGACGGTTGAAGACGCGCACGTCGACGATCGTGCCGGCGACGCCCGGCGGCAGACGCAGGGACGTGTCGCGGACGTCCGAAGCCTTTTCACCGAAGATGGCGCGCAGCAGCTTTTCTTCCGGCGTCATCGGGCTCTCGCCCTTCGGGGTCACCTTGCCGACCAGGATGTCGCCCGGCTGGACTTCGGCGCCGATCGCCACGATGCCGGCTTCGTCGAGGTTACGCAGGGCTTCCTCGCCGACGTTCGGGATGTCGCGGGTGATTTCTTCCGGACCCAGCTTCGTGTCGCGGGCCATGACCTCGAATTCCTCGATGTGGATCGAGGTGAAGACGTCGTCACGGACGATGCGTTCGGAGATCAGGATCGAGTCTTCAAAGTTGTAGCCGTTCCAGGGCATGAACGCGACGAGCGCGTTGCGGCCCAGGGCCAGTTCGCCAAGCTCCGTCGACGGACCGTCGGCGATGATGTCGCCGGCGCGGATCTTGTCGCCCACCTTCACCAGCGGACGCTGGTTGATGCAGGTCGACTGGTTCGAGCGCTGGAACTTCGACATGCGGTAGATGTCGACGCCCGAACGCGCGGGGTCGGTTTCTTCCGTGGCGCGGATGACAATACGCGTACCGTCGATCTGCTCGACCACGCCGGTGCGCTTGGCGATCACGACGGCGCCCGAGTCACGGGCGACGACGGCTTCCATGCCGGTGCCAACCAGCGGGGCGTCCGACTGCACCAGCGGCACGGCCTGACGTTGCATGTTCGAGCCCATGAGGGCGCGGTTGGCGTCGTCGTTTTCCAGGAACGGGATCAGGGCGGCGGCCACCGACACGACCTGGCGCGGCGACACGTCCATCAGGTCCACCGTCTCCTTTTGCAGGAGGGTCGGTTCGCCGTTGATGCGGCCCGGAACCAGATCATCGGCGATCTCGCCGCCGTCGACCTTGATGTTCGACTGGGCGATGACGTGCTTGGATTCCTCCATCGCCGACATGTAGACGACTTCGTCCTGCGGCTTGCCGTCCTTCACGCGACGGTACGGGCTCTCGATGAAGCCGTACTTGTTCACGCGGGCGTGGGTCGCCAGCGAGTTGATCAGACCGATGTTCGGACCTTCCGGCGTCTCAATCGGGCAGATCCGGCCGTAGTGGGTCGGGTGAACGTCGCGGACTTCAAAGCCGGCGCGTTCGCGGGTCAGACCGCCCGGGCCGAGGGCCGACAGACGACGCTTGTGGGTGATTTCCGACAGCGGGTTCGTCTGGTCCATGAACTGCGACAGCTGCGAGGAGCCGAAGAATTCACGCACAGCCGCCGCGGCGGGCTTCGCGTTGATCAGGTCGTGCGGCATCACGGTGTCGATGTCGACCGACGACATGCGTTCCTTGATGGCGCGTTCCATGCGCAGCAGGCCGACGCGGTACTGGTTTTCCAGCAGCTCACCGACCGAGCGGACGCGACGGTTGCCCAGGTTGTCGATATCGTCAATTTCGCCACGACCATCGCGCAGGCCCACCAGGACCTTCAGCACGGCCAGGACGTCTTCCTTGCGCAGGATGCGGACTTCGTCCGAGACATCCTGCTCCAGACGCATGTTCATCTTCACGCGGCCCACCGACGACAGGTCGTAGCGCTCGGCGTCGAAGAACAGCGACTTGAACATCGCCTCGGCGGCTTCCACCGTCGGCGGCTCGCCCGGACGCATGACGCGGTAGATGTCGAACAGCGCGTCCTCGCGGATGGCGTTCTTGTCCACGCGCAGGGTGTTGCGCATGTAGGCGCCGACCGTGACGTGGTCGATGTCCAGCACGTCGATGGTGCTGAAGCCTTGGTCGGCCAGGGCCTGGATCGAGGTGACGTCCAGCTCGTCGCCAGCTTCGGCGTAGATTTCGCCGGTCGACATGTTGACGGCGTCACGGGCCAGGTAGCGGCCCGTCAGGGCCTCCGGCGCCAGCAGCAGGGTCTTCAGACCGGCGTCGGCGAACTTCTTGGCTTGGCGAGCCGTGATCTTGGTGCCGGCCGGAGCGACCTCTTCACCCGTGTCGGCGTCGACCAGCGGGAACTCCGGCTTCACACCGCGCCAGCGCTCGGGCTTGTACGGGGTGGCCCAGCCGCCCGAACGCTTCTCGAACGGAACGACGTCGTAGAAGGTCGTCAGGATTTCTTCGCCGTCCATGCCCAGGGCATAGAGGAAGGTCGTGGCCGGCAGCTTACGGCGGCGGTCGATGCGGACGTAGACGATGTCCTTGGCGTCGAACTCGAAGTCCAGCCACGAGCCGCGGTACGGAATCACGCGCGCGGCGAACAGAAGCTTGCCCGAGGCGTGGGTCTTGCCCTTGTCGTGGTCGAAGAACACGCCCGGCGAGCGGTGCATCTGCGAGACGATGACGCGCTCGGTGCCGTTGACGATGAAGGTGCCCTTGTCCGTCATGAGCGGGATGTCGCCCATGTAGACGTCCTGCTCCTTGATGTCCTTGACCGAGCGGGCGCCGGTTTCTTCTTCGGTTTCGAACACGATCAGGCGCAGCTTGACCTTCAGCGGCGCGGCGAAGGTCATGTCGCGCTGAATGCACTCTTCAACGTCGTACTTGGGCTCTTCGAACTCGTACGAGACGTACTCGAGCACGGCGCGCTCGTTGAAGTCCTTGATCGGGAACACCGACTTGAAGACCGCCTCGACGCCTTCGTCGCGACGCAGGCCCGGACGGGTCTCGCGCTGAAGGAACTGCTCGTAGGAGGAGCGCTGAACCTCGATGAGGTTCGGCATCTGCACAGCCTCGGGAATGCGGCCGAACGACTTCCGGATCCGCTTCTTGCCGGTGAAGGATTGCGCCATGTTGTTTCCCTGCGGCGCGGACGGAGTCCGCGCGTGAATTCGAATATCCGCTGCGTCCACCCTCGCCGCTCTCCTCACCGGAGAGCCGCGGACGCTGGAATTCCCCTGTCGGGCGACCGGGACCGGAAGCCTGACGGGCGCCCCTTCGCGCTGGTCGGAGGGCGGCTGACCGCGCCTCGGGGCGTAATACGGACGCGCGTAGGCGCTCCGCCGATGTCATCGTGAACGGGGGGATATAGGGGATGAGGCTCTAGAAGGAAAGAGGGATTCTTCGGGAGGCGTAAGGGACGTCGCTGAACACGCCGCCGCCGGCGCCTTTCGATTCAGACACTGAGGTCGACGAACTGCGGAACATTGACCTGACCCCCTTGGTCACCCTTACGCTTGCCCTCCTCACGCGCGGTCTCCAGGGCGTCTTGGATCTTGCGCTGAACGGCGTCCTCCACCTGTTGAAGCGCTTTGGTCCGAGCCTCCGGGGCCATGGAGGCCAGCTTCTCCTCGGTGAGGCCCAGCGACTTCGTCGCCTCCTCGCGCCACTGGCGAAGCCTTTCCAGCCAGGCTTCCTTCTTGGCGTTCTTTGCGAAGGTCAGGAGGCCGTCCTTTCGAACCGCTTCAAGATCGCTGGCGGGTCCGGACGCGGTGGCGCCGGACGCGCCTTCAGCCTTGCTCACGCCGCGCATCATCAACGAGGTCCAGCCCGCCGATCCGCCCACGCCCGTCACCGCCATCTCGCGCTCTCCACGCTTTCGCGCTCTGAGGTTGCAAAAAGCGCGCCAAGGGCGGCGCTGCTTTATCGGGCCTGTTTCGGTGGTTGAGACAACGCTTCGCTAGGAAAAGGGCGCCGGGCGGCGCCTCAGGCCTTGCGCATCGCCTTCATGACCAGCGAGGCCGCCAGCCCGATCAGGCAGATAAAGAACGCGGCCTTGGTGATGGCGCCCGCCACATTGACGACGAAGCCCAGGATCCCGAACAGGATCATCAGAACAAGCAGGATGGCGGCGAGCTTCAGCATGGCGGTAGAACGCGAGGAGCGGGTAGGGGTTCCCTCACCCGCCTTGTGACGACGCGACGCGGGGTTGTGCGCGAGCGCGCCGTCACGCCCGCCATAGGCCGATCGTCCCCTTTGGACCACAAAGCACCGCCGCCGTCTTGGAGGTTAGCCGCACGGTGTTCATTGGGGCTTCAGAGACCCGCTCGAAGGGCGCGCCGTCTTGACTGACGATGGTTCCGGACAGGCCCGTGGCCATCACCGTGCCGCCCAGAACCGAGATCCCCGACAGATATCCGGCTGGCGCGGCGACCGGTTCGAAGGTCAGGCTATCCGCAGCCAATCGCGCCAGGTTCACGCCCGCAGCCCGCGGCGCCTTGTAGTCGCCGCCACAAACCCACAAGGCTCCGTCCTTGGCGAAGGCGACCGCAAACGCGCCCTTGGACGGCGCGTCGGCCAGGATCGGCGTGTCCAACGCCACGAAGACGCCGCCACCGCCGCGCGACAGATAGACCCGCGCCTTGCCTGCTCCGCCTGTGCAGAAGGCGACCTGCCCACGGCGGCCTATGGCGACGCAGCCGTTGGAGGCGGCGAAGGCTCCCTCGTTCGGCGCGGCGAGCGGCACGCCCTCGGGCTTCAGCCGCGTCCACGTCTCGCCGCCATCGGCGGTGTAGAGCACGGTGAACCGTCCTTGCGTCGGGTCCCCGAGGATGTAGCCGCGCTTGTGATCGATGAAGGCGATCGAATCCCAGAAGCCCTCGGAATCCTGGTTGGCGGCGATCCGCTTCCAGGTCCTGCCGCCGTCCTTGGTGCGCCACAGCTGTGAGGCCTCACCCGGCCCGGCGCTCATGGCCAGCACATGGCTGTCATCGAAGGCGTGCAGGCCACGGAAATCCAACGCCTCGGCCCCAACGATGCGAATAGCGTCCTGCCGCTCGCTCCTGCCCCGGACGATCCAGCCCTTGGAGCCCGAGGCCCAATACGACTTGCCCCCGGTCGGCGAGAGGCCGCGCAGCTCGCTGTCGGTGGCGGAGGCCGGGATGCGAATCCCGCCCAGCACTTGTCCGGCGAAGGCGGGGACGGCCGTCGAGGCCACGGCGGCCGCGGTAGCAAGGATGACGTCTCTACGGTTCATGGAGCCCTACCCGAATGTTCGCCCACCTTGGCTTCGGGTGAAACAGAGGAGAGCGCAAGGCTCGAAAGCCCCCATGTGATCCCAGAAGTCTCGCACAGCGTTCCCGGACCCAAAGGCCAACGCACTGACATTATCGTCAAGCGCTCCCGAGCATCACGCGAGCAGCGCCTGCGCAACGATCCCCAAACCGATTATTCCGAAGGTCACCAGCACCAGCAACGGCGCTTTCGGGTGAGAGACGTTGATCGTCCAGCCCATGATCGGGATGCGTTTGGGCACGATGAGCCGCGGATCGTTGGGCCCGTGATAGAGGCCGAAGCCGTCGTACCAACCCTTCATCGGCGACATCTCCCGGACGCCCTGAGCCCGCGAGCGCAAGCTAAGCCTTCCCAGCGCCAACTCCAAAAGAAAACGGCCCCGGAGGTTTCCCTCCGAGGCCGCTTCGGCAGGTCCAAAAGGAACCCAGTCCCGGCAAAAGCCGGGGCCAGATTACTTGATTTGGATCTTGGCGCCGGCTTCCGTGAGCTTCTTCGAGATCTCTTCGGCTTGTTGCTTCGAGACGTTCTCGACGACGTTCTGCGGAGCGCCTTCGACCAGGTCCTTGGCTTCCTTCAGGCCGAGGTCCGGACGGACGCCGCGGACTTCCTTGATCACGTTGATCTTCTTGTCGCCGCCGTCGACGAGGACGACGGTGAATTCGGTTTGCTCTTCGGCGGCTTCAGCCGGAGCAGCAGCGGCGCCACCAACGGCGGCCACGGCGACCGGAGCGGCGGCCGAGACGCCCCACTTTTCTTCCAGCATCTTCGAGAGTTCAGCGGCTTCCAGCACCGACAGGGTGGACAGTTCTTCGACCAGCTTTTCGAGCTTCGACATGTGTCAGTTCCTTAGAGAGATTGGGATAGATTGCGGGGATGACCGTTACGCGGCGTCTTTGGTCGCGTAGGCGTTGAAAACGCGAGCCAGCTGGCCAGCCGGGGCCTGCAGGACGCCAGCAACCTTGGTCGCCGGAGCCTGGATGAGGCCGATGAGCTTGCCACGCAGTTCGTCCAGCGACGGCAGCGTCGCCAGAGCACGCACGCCGGCTTCGTCCAGCACGTTGGTCTGGTCCAGAACGCCACCGACGAGCTTGAGCTTGTCGTTTTCCTTGGCGAACTGCACCGCGATCTTCGCGGCCGAAACGGCGTCCGGGCCGTAGGCGATGGCGACCGGACCGGTGAAGAGCTTTTCGCCCTTGTCACCGAGCTTGCCGTCCAGAGCCTTGAGGGCCAGGGTGTTCTTCACAACCTTGATCGCGGCGCCTTCCTTGCGGAGGCGAAGACGAAGGTCGGTCATTTCCGCAACGGTCAGACCCATGTAGTGGGTCACGACGACAGCGCCGGCATCGGCGAAGACGCTTTTCAGCGACTCGATCGATTCCTGCTTTTGAGCGCGGTCCATTGCGGTCTCCTACTCAATAACAGCGGCCGGACCATTCCGGCAGCCAGATGCGGTCCCATGCGGGATGGCTCCCGCGTGCGAGTCGCATGTGCCTGTTTCAAGGAAAGTCGGCCGCGTTCCGGTCTCGGACCGACCCAACCGAAGAAGGGGGTCTCGAGCAGGAAGACTTGGCGTCTCTATCCCTGTCTCCCGACGGCGAGGAAGGGCTCTTCCTCGGTTACGGCGTTGGTGACCCCACGCCCCGTTGTTCTCAAACAGGTTCGCCAACGGACCGGAGTCCATCGGAGAAGGCGCGCCGTATAGACGAAGACGGCGGAGATTTCAACAGGGGCTCGAAAGCAGCGCCTAGAACCCGGCGCCCAGCTTTCCGAGTTGCCCGGCCATCTGCTTCAGACGCTTGTCCAACTCGGCCATGGTGCGGTTCAGCGCGCCTTCGTCGTCGCGCCAGACCTGGACCACCCGCGCCCACACGGCCGTCATGGCGGTCAGGCGCGGAAAGGTGGCCTCGACGCCGGCGGCCTCAAGGATTGCGCGCGCAATGCGCGGAAAGCGAGCGGTGGAGGCCAGCACGCCTTCGGACGCGGCGATGGCGATCAGCGCCGCGCGATGCGGCTCCATCGCCTCGATCCGCGCCATGGCGGCGTCGAACAGGCGATCGTGGACGGTGGAGGTCTCAGGATAGTCCACGCCGAGCGCGGCCTGGTCGAACCGGGTCGACAGATGGGTGAGCACCGCCGCCTTGCTGTCCGCCAGCGCATAAAGCGCCGCGAAGGACACGTCCGCCTTCACGGCGATGTCGCGCAGGGCGATCTGGCTCCAGGGCTTGTCGGCGGCGAGGGCCAGGGCGGCGGCGGCGGCGCGGTCGAGGATGTCGGCGGTCATAAAGAAGAGATGGCCCCGCATGTCGACACGGACAAGACAGACCGCCCCCGTTTCAGTCGCCGGGACCGCCTAGCTGCCCAATTCCTTCGAACGCGCCACGGCCGCGTCCAGCGCCTTGGGCAGAAGGTCCCCAAAGCCGCCCTCGCCCATCAACACCGACAGCGCCGCCGCGGTGGTCCCGCCCGGCGAGGTCACCTGCTTTCGCAGTTCAGCCGGCTCCTCGCCGCTCTGCGCCATCAGGGCGGCCGCGCCGATGATGGTCGCACGGGCCAGACGAGCGCTTTCGGCCGCATCAAGCCCCTGGGCCGCGCCCGCCGCCTCCAGCGCTTCGATGAAGGCGTAGAGATAGGCCGGGGCCGAACCCGACACGGCGGTGGCCGCATGCATCAGGTCCTCGGTCGGCAGGACCGCCACCGCCGCGACCGGCGCGAACAGAGCCTGAGCCCGGCCCAGGGCCTCGGCGTCGTCGGCGTAGAGGCTAGCCGCGCCGCGTCCGATCGCGACGGCCGTCGTTGGCATCACCCTTGCGACGCGCCGGCCGCCGAAGGCTTGTGAAATGTCGGCGGCGCGGACGCCGGCGGCGATGGAGACGATCACCGCGTCCGGCGCGAGGTACGGAACAACGTCCGCAATCGCCTCGCGCCAGATCTGCGGCTTGACCGCCAGCAACACGGTCTTGGCCGCCGAGAGCGCTTCGAGCGGCGGGTTAACGCAAGCACCCGCGAAGGCGGCGACGTCCACATGGGGATCACGGATGATGAGGTCGGAGGCTTGGAAGGCGCCCGCCGCGCGCCAGCCCTGAATCAGGGCGCCGCCCATGCGGCCCGCGCCGAGAAGAAGGATGGGGGTCATGCGCGCTACCTCGATCTCTTTCCTTCTCCCAATGCAGGAGAAGGTGGCCTGCGGAGCAGGTCGGATGAGGGGTTTCTCGGACTTCGCCGCAAGATGACGAGCGCTCGCCTGTGCGACCCCTCATCCGTCGCCTCGCGACACCTTCTCCCGCAAGGGGAGAAGGATTTGAAGCCCCAATCAGGCCTGGCCGACGGTCTCGAACATGCAGGCGGCCATCGCCTGGTCGGGCGTCTTGGCGCCCTGCAGCAGGAATTCGAACGCCGGGAAGAAGCGATCCGCCGCCTCAACCGCCGCGTCGATCATCGAGGCGGCCTGGGCCATGGTCGGACGCTCGCCCGACGGCAAAGCCAGGGCGTGGCGGAACACCACCTCGCCGTCCTCGGTCCAGACCTCGAAGTGGCCAAGCCAGACGCGCTGGTTGATCAGGGCCAGAAGCTCATAGGCGTTGGCGCGCTTGGATTTGGGCGCACGCAGGTCCAGCGACAGGCACAGTTGCAGGCAGTCGGCCTCGGGACGCCAGGCGAACCACAGCTCGTAGTCCTTCCAGTCGCCTTTCAGGGCGAAGGCAAGGTCACCGTCCTCGGTGCGATCAAAGGTGAGGTTCTCGGCCGACAGCACGTGCTCGACCACCTCAAGGGGATCCAGCGCCATCAGGACGTCGTCGTCTTCCGGTTGGGTGTCCATGAAAAACCTATGTCCCCGCCGGCGACGGCGGGGGTTAGCCCCGCGCTGAATCGCTCACGTACGGGGACACTAATCTGCTTCGCGGCGTTCGTCTCAACTCGCTTCACGCCTGGAGCGAGCGGCGGGTCGGCTATTCGCCTGAACTCGCGGTTTTTTTGGCAGGGGCCTTCTTGGCCGCCTTCAGCGCCGCCACTTCCTCGCGCAGCGCCGCCACTTCAGCCTTCAGGGCCTCGAAATCGTCGCGGCGGATCAGGTCGAACTCCGCCGCCAGACGGTCCGCCTGGGCCCGCATCGCGGTCTTGGCTTCCTCGCCGGCCGTCTGAGCGATGCCCATGGCCGCCTGAGTCAGCTTGGCGAATTCGTCGAGGAAGGGGTTCTGGCTGTGCATCGGTAATCCATGCCCGCGAATGGGCGTTGCCCTCTTATATGGGAAACGGTGGATGAAAGCGAAGCCCGAACGCTATAGGACTGCGTCGATCTGTCCCGCACGGAGCCCGAGCGCGTGATCTTTCCGAACATCGACCCCGTGGTCCACATCGGCCCCTGGGCCCTGCAATTCGGTCCGCTGGCGCTGCGCTGGTACGCCTTGGCCTATGTCGCGGGCATCCTGCTCGGCTGGCGCTATGCGATCCGCCTGACGCGAACAGCGAGCGTTTGGGGCGCTCGAACCCCGACCGCGACAGCGTTGCAGATCGATGACCTGGTCCTCTGGATCACGCTCGGCATCATCCTGGGCGGACGGATCGGCTACATCCTCTTCTACATGCTGATGAACGACGACCAGCGCGCCTGGCTGCTCGCGCACCCGATGGACGTCTTCAAGATCTGGGAGGGCGGCATGTCCTTCCACGGCGGCTTCCTGGGTGTGTGCGCGGCGGTGATCCTATTCGCCCGCCAGCAGAAGATCGACATGCTGCGGCTGGGCGACCTGATCGCGCCGGTCGCCCCGATCGGCATCTTCTTTGGCCGCATCGCCAACTTCATCAATGGCGAGCTTTGGGGGCGCGTCACGGACGGCCCCTTCGGCATCATCTTCTGCAACGAGACGATCCAGGCCAACCATCCGCAACATATCTGCCCGGCGGGGCCCCTGCCCCGCCATCCCAGCCAGCTCTATGAAGCGGGGCTCGAGGGCTTGGCGCTGTTCCTGATCATGGCCTTCGCCATCTACCGCCTGAAATGGCTGCGGCGGCGCGGCGCACTGGTGGCGACCTTCCTGCTGGGCTACGGCTTGGCGCGGCTGTCGCTGGAAAACGTCCGCAATCCAGACATCGGCATGCCTGAGTTCCCGTTGGGCCTGACCATGGGGATGATGCTGTCGGCGCCGATGATACTGGCCGGCGGCTGGCTGCTGTGGAAAGCGCTGAAGGAGCCGATCCAGGACGAGGCCGAGGCGCGTGAGCCTGCTTGAGCGCCTGAAGGCGCAGATCGCCCAAGACGGGCCGATCGGCGTTCCTGAGTTCTTCACCCGCTGCCTGCACGACCCGCGCGACGGCTATTACGCCACCCGTCCTGAACTGGGATCGGGCGGAGACTTCGTCACCGCGCCCCTGGTCAGCCAGATGTTTGGCGAACTGATCGGCCTCTGGATGATCGAGACCTGGACGCGGATGGGGCGGCCAGCGCGGTTCCGCCTGGTCGAGATGGGGCCGGGCGACGGGACGCTGATGAGCGACCTGCTGCGCGTCGGGCGACTTGCGCCCGACTTTCTCGCCGCCGCAGAGGTGTGGCTGGTCGAGGTGTCCGAACCTCTGAAAGCCAAGCAGGCCGCGCGGCTGGGCGAAGCCCCCCGCTGGGTCTCGCGCCTGGACGAGGTTCCAGGCGGCGCGCCGATGATCCTGGTCACCAACGAGCTCCTGGATTGCCTGCCCGCGCGCCAATTCGTCCGCACACAGACTGGATGGGCGGAGCGGGTGATCGGACTGGGCGCGGATGGCGCGCTGGCGTTCGGGTTGAGGTCCATAAATCCTCCCCCCAGAGGGGGAGGTGTCCGTGCAGCGGACGGAGGGGGAAGTCCTGTAGCCCCAGCCCCTTCCCCCTCCGGTCCTTCGGACCACCTCCCCCGCTGGGGGGAGGATTTGGAAGCAGGGAGCATCTGGGAATCCTCCCCCGCCCAGGCGGCGCTCGCCTCGGACATCGCCCATCGCCTGGTCGCCGACGGCGGCGCGGCGCTGCTGATCGACTACGGCCGCGCCGCGCCCGAGCCCGGCGACACCCTGCAGGCGCTCCAAAACCACCGGAAGGTCGATCCGCTGGAAACGGCGGGTCTGGCCGACCTCACCGTGTGGGCGGATTTCCCGTCGGTGGTCGCGGCGGCGCGCGAAGCCGGCGCGAAGGCGGGACCGATCCTCACCCAGGGCGCCTTTCTGGTCGCCTTGGGGATCGTCCAGCGCGCCGAGGCCCTGGCGGTGCGCCAGCCCGATCGCGCCGACCAGATCGGAAGACAGCTTGATCGCCTGATCGGAGAGGCGCAGATGGGCGATCTGTTCAAGGTCGCGTGCCTTTGCGCGCCCGACCTTTCGCCCCCCCTCTTCGAGGACGCGACATGAAGACGCCGACCCTGCCCACCGTCCAGTCGCCGCTGCTGTCCAGCCTGCCGGGCGTGCGCCACGCCTTCTTCACGCGCCAGGGCGGCGTGTCGAAAGGCATCTATGACAGCCTCAATGTCGGACGCGGCAGCAAGGACGAACCGGCCGATGTCGAGGAGAACCGCGCCCGGATCGCGCGCTGGTTCGGCGGCGGCCCTGAGGACCTCAACGTCTGCTATCAAATCCACTCGACCATCGCGATCGTCGCGGATGGCTCATGGGGCGACGCGCGGCCCGAGGGCGACGCTGTGGTGTCCAAGACCCCCGGCGTGATCTGCGGCGCCATGGCGGCCGACTGCGCTCCGGTGCTGCTGGTCGATCCCGAGGCTCGGATCGTGGCCGCCGCCCACGCTGGCTGGCGAGGCGCGCTGGACGGCGTCGTGCAGTCAGCCGTGGATCGCATGGTGGAACTGGGCGGCAATCCCGCCAACATGACCGGCGTCGTTGGCCCCTGCATCGGCCCGAAGTCCTACGAAGTGGGCCTCGAATTCCTGCACAAGTTCGAAGCCGACTGCCCTGGCTCGGGCCGCTTCTTCAAGCCCGGCGCGAGCGAGGACAAGCGCTTCTTCGACCTGCCAGCGTTCGTGCTGGACCGACTGGCGACGGCTGGCGTCGAGCGCCGCGAATGGGTGGGTCGCGACACCCGCGCCGAGGAGGAATGGTTCTTCTCGAACCGCCGCGCCTTCCTGAACAATGAGGGCGATTACGGCCGCCTGCTGTCGGCGATCATGCTGGAGGCGTGAGCCCCCAGGACCGTCCGGACCATGCTCCGGGTACGGAAACGAAAAAGTCTCGCCGTTAATACTTGTGTCCGGGGCTTTGCCTGCTAGAAGGCCCGCCAACGGCGACCCCCACACCCGAGATCATCATGAAGCTGCTGTCCGGCAACTCCAACCGCCCGCTGTCCCAGGCGATCGCGGAATATCTCGACATGCCGCTGACCCGCGCCCAGGTGCGCCGGTTCGCCGATCTCGAGGTGTTCGTCACCATCGACGAGAACGTGCGGGGCGAGGACGTCTTCGTCATCCAGTCGACCAGCTATCCGGCCAACGACAACCTGATGGAGCTCCTGATCTGCATCGACGCCCTGAAGCGCGCGTCGGGCAAGCGGATCACGGCTGTGCTGCCCTACTTCGGCTATGCTCGCCAGGACCGTAAGACCGGCGGCCGCACCCCGATCTCGGCCAAGCTGGTGGCGAATCTGATCACCCGCTCGGGCGCCGACCGGGTCCTGACGATGGACCTGCATGCCGGCCAGATTCAGGGCTTCTTCGACATCCCCACCGACAACCTCCTGCCCTCGCGCCTCATGGCCGAGGACATCCGTCGCCACTATCCGATGGGCGACGACCTGATGGTCGTCTCGCCTGACGTCGGCGGCGTGGTGCGGGCCCGCGCCCTGGCCAAGCGCCTGGACGACGCCGACCTCGCCATCGTCGACAAGCGCCGCTCGGGCCCGGGCCAGTCGGAAGTCATGAACATCATCGGCGACGTAAAGGATCGCCGCTGCATCCTGTTCGACGATATCGCCGACTCGGCCGGCACCCTGTGCAACGCCGCCCAGGCCCTGATGGCCCATGGCGCCAAGTCGGTCAGCGCCTACATCACTCACGGCGTGCTGTCGGGCGCGGCGGCTGATCGCGTCGCCAACTCGGTGCTGACCGAGCTGGTCGTCACCGACTCGATCGAAGCCTCTGACACCGCCAAGGCCTGCTCGAAGATTCGCTATGTGTCGTGCGCGCCCCTGATCGGCGAAGCGATCCGCCGGATCGCCAACGAGGAGTCGGTGTCGAAGCTGTTCGACTGACCCTCCTGCGTCCGCCCATTCGTTACCGACGGCGCGCTTGCGCCTGCCGAACCTGACGACGGGCGGCGCGATCAAGGTTATTTTTCGCGTTAAGCGGCGCATTCCGCGAGGAATTCGCCTCTCGCACGGTCACGCTTGTAAAAGCTTGGTTAACGGGGCGACAGTCACAATGTCGCCTGCCCAGGCTGCTATGCGCGCCACCAAAGTCTTGATGGGGAAATTCGGATAATGCGTTCCTTCTCGCGTACGCGGGTCGTACTGACGACGACCGCCGTTGCGCTGGCTGCGATGGTCGCGGCCTGTAGCTCGCCCCCGCCGCCCCCACCGCCGCCCGTTGTCCAAGCGCCGCCGCCGCCGCCGCCGATCACCCTGTCGTCCAGCGTGGTCGAACGCGCCAGCGCCTTCCGGGGCTACATGGCGCGCGCCAGCCAGGTCTCCCCCACGTTCCAGAACGGTGAACAGATCCAGACCTCGCTGAAGATCGGCGCGGCCTATGAAACCAAGTCGTTCATGAACGGCGCGGTGGCTTACGCCGCCGTGCTGGCGCTGCAGGACCCCACCTTTGTCGCCTCCGTGCGCGAGGTCGCAGCCAACCCGACCCAACGCCAGGAGATGGTCAACAACATCTTCTCCAACCCTTCCTACGCGACCGTCTTCAAGGGTAGCGACAGCGCTGCGGGCCTGATCATCGACACGATCGGCGGCGACGGCCTGAAGGTCTTCATGGCTGGCAAGGCGGTGAAGCAAGCGGCCTATGACGTGCAGAAGGCGACTTGGTCCAAGAGCGCGGTCGTCGATCGCGACGGACGCCTGGCTTCGACCAAATCGCTGTCCACCAGCCCCGCCCTCGCCGAAAGCGCGGACGTCGCGGTGCTACAGCAAGCCTCGATGGGCGGCCAGTCGCTGGGGCTCACGCCACGCGCCGCCGCTGCGCCCTATTCGCCGGTCGTCATCCGGGGCCTGGCCGTCGCCGCCCTGGCGGCGCTGGGCGCAGCTGGCGACAACAATCTCAGCGCGATCGACGCCCTAAGCACCGATCCCGCGACCGGCAGCTGCCTGAACATGGCGAAGCTGAACCTCTATCAGTGCCTGGCCGTCTCGAAGCCGCATTACGAGGACATCTTCTGCCTCGGCCAGCATATCCTGATCGACACCGGCGCCTGCATGATCAAGGCCGCCGGCGCCACCGTGCCGCCGGAACCGCCCAAGCTTCTGCCCGTCAAGGAAACCATCGCCACCAAGGGCGCCGGCTCCAACTCGCGCAAGGCCAAGACCGCCGCCAAGAAGCCGGTCAAGAAGGGCTGATCTACCGCGCTTTCCATGACGAGGGGCCGGGCGTTGCGTCGCCCGGCCCTTTTGTGTATGTAGCGCGACCCCAAAACGACCGGGCGAGCGTGGCGATCCAGCCATAGGCGCTCTGGTCCCAGAAGAGAGCATCCGGCTCTCTAGAAAGACTGCACCATGAGCGAGATCATCCTGAACGTGGAAGTCCGTGACGGCGCCGGCACCGGCAACGCTCGCGCCACCCGTCGCGCCGGCAAGGTCCCGGGCGTTCTGTACGGCGGCGGCAAGGCTCCCGTGAACATCGCCGTGAAGGCCAACGAATTCCGCAAGTCGCTGTACACCGGCAAGCTGCTGGGCCACCTGGTCACCCTGCAGTATGGCGAAGAAAAGCAATCGGTCATCGCCAAGGCCGTGCAATTCCACCCCGTCACCGACGAGCCGGTCCACTTCGACCTGTACCGCGTCGACGAGCACCAGCTGATCAAGATCGAAGTGCCGGTGCACTTCAAGAACCAGGAAACCTCGCCGGGCCTGAAGAAGGGCGGCACCCTGGAAGTGATCCGTCACACCGTCGAGCTGGCCTGCCCGGCCGACAAGATCCCGGAAGAGTTGGTCATCGACCTGGCCAAGCACGACCTGGGCGACGTCATCCGTATCTCGGAAGTGAAGCTGCCCGAAGGCGTGAAGCCGGCCATGGACCGCGACTTCGTGATCGCCAACCTGAAGGCCTCGGCTTCGGCCCAGTCGGACGCCGGCGACACCACCGTCGCTTAAGTCTCTCGGTCTTCGGATCGAAGCGCATTAGAGACGGGCGGGCCTTCGGGTCCGCCCGTTTTTGTTTGAACTCCCGAGATCTTCGCGATGCTGATCCTCGCCGGCCTTGGCAATCCCGAGCCCAAGTACGAGAAGAACCGCCACAACGTCGGCTTCATGGCCGTCGACGCCCTGGCGCGGAAGTGGGGCACGGCGCCCTGGCGCGCGCGCTTCCAGGGCCTGGCCTGCGAAGGGCAGGTCTCGACGCCGGACGGGCCGGTCAAGCTGCTGCTGCTCAAGCCCAAGACCTACTACAATGAGAGCGGCCGCGCGGTGGGCGAGGCGATGAAGTTCTTCAAGCTGACGCCGGCGGACGTCATCGTCTTCCACGACGAGATCGACATGGCCCCAGGCCGCTTCCGGATGAAGTCAGGCGGCGGGGCGGCCGGCAATAACGGCATCCGTTCTGTGACCAGCCAGGTCGGCGACGCCTTCCGCCGGGGCCGTATCGGCGTGGGCCATCCCGGCCACAAGGACGCGGTCATGCACTACGTGCTGGGCGACTTCCACAAGGTCGAGCACCAGTGGCTGGACCCGATGCTGGACGCCATCGCCGATGCTCTGCCCTTCGCCGCCGTCGGCGACGACGAGCGGTATCAGGCCGAGGTCATGCGCCTGGCGCCTGCGCCCAAGGCCGATCCGCGCAAACCCGCCTAAAGCCTTCCAGGCCTGTCAAAGCGTCCCCATCTAGGTCTTGGCGGCGTTCAGAGCGCCGGATTGACGTTATCCAGCCCGCAAGGGAAAGACCGGTCCATGTTTTCGCTTCCGTTGCCGCTGCTGGGCCTGTCGCTGCTGTTCTCGATCGCGCTGTGCGTCCACGTCGTCCGGAGCCAGCGCGAGATGTACTGGCTGTGGATCATCCTGCTGTTCCAGCCGGTCGGCGGCGTGGTCTATCTCGTCGCCGTGATCCTGCCCGAACTGCTGGGCGGCCGCACCGCGCAGAAGGTGGGCGCCGCCGCGCGTCAGGCGCTGGACCCACAGCGTGAGTACCGCGAGGCGGCCAAGGCCGTGGATGACGCACCCACGGTCGCCAATCGCGTCCGCCTCGCCGTGGCGGCGACGGAGCTCGGCAAACACGCCGAGGCCGAGCGGCTCTATGCCGACAGCCTGACGGGACTGTACGCCGACGATCCGCAACTGCTGCTGGGGCGGGCGAACGCCCTCATCGAACTGGACCGACCTGCCGAGGCCCTGCCCCTGCTGGAGAAGCTGGGTGAGACCCCGACCGCGGGCCGCACGCCCCATACCCTGCTGGCGCTCGGCCGTGTCTATCAGGCGCTGGGCCGCGACGAGCAGGCCGAGACGGCGCTGAGCTGGGCGGCGGATCACTATCCCGGTTTCGAAGGCATCGCCCGCTATACGGCCTTCCTGGCGCGTCAGGGCCGAAAGGACGAGGCGCAAGCCAAGCTGGCCGAGATCGACAGGCGTCTGTCCAAGACCCACGCCCACTTCCGCAGGGAAGCCAAGGCCTGGCGTGATTTCGCGGCGGCGGCGGTGGCGGTGGCGAGCTAGGCTGCGCCGACAAATCGGGGGAATCGATATGAGCGCTTTTGAAGACATCGGGCGCCGCGGCGTTCTTGCAGGCCTGGGCGCCATGAGCCTGGGCGTGCCGGCCTGGGCGCGCCAAGAGGCGCCCCGGAAGATGACGGACGGCCTGACGCTCATCGGTCGCGAAGAGCGCCAAGCTCGCCTCGCGCGCGCCCAGGCCCTCATGGCCAAGCAGGGCCTCTCGGCGATCATCACCGAGGCCGGCTCATCGATGGACTACTTCACCGCCGCCCAGTGGGGCCGTAGCGAGCGCCCCGTTCTGGCGATCATCCCGCGCGAAGGCCAGATCGGCATGGTGATGCCGAAGTTCGAGGAGCCCTCTATCCGCCAGAGCCTGGGGGTACCGGCCGAGATCCGCCCTTGGGAAGAAGACGAAAACCCCTACGCCATCGCCGCCGGCCTCCTAGCCGACCGCAAGTTGGCCTTCGGCTCGATCGGCGTGGAGGAGACCACCCGCGACTTCATCGTCCGGGGCCTGGCCGAGGCGCTGCCGACCGCGAAGGTCGTGCCCGGCGCGGCCGTGTTCCGGGGCTGCCGGATGATCAAGACGCCGGCCGAGATCGCGCTGATGCAGGCGGCGGCCGACATCACCGTCGCCGCTTTGCGCCATACCCACGCCAACGTCCGAGCCGGCATGACCCCCAAGGACATCGCGGCCTTGATGTCCGGCTTCACCGCTGCGCAGGGCGCGCGGGTCAGCTTCAACCTGATCCTGATCGGCGAGGCCAGCGCCTATCCGCATGGCTCGCGCCAGCCGCAGGTGCTGAGCGAGGGTCAGGTCGTGCTGATGGACTGCGGCTGTAATGTCGGCGGCTACGAGTCAGACATCTCGCGCACCTTTGTCTTCGGCGAACCTAGCGCCCGCCAGCGCAAGGTCTGGAACGACGTGGCGCGGGGTCAGCAGGTGGCGTTCGAGGCGGCGCAGATTGGCGTTGAGGCCGGCGCCGTCGACCGCGCCGTCCGCGCCTATTACGACGGCCTAGGCTGGGGCCCCCGCTACAAGCTGCCGGGGCTCTCTCACCGCACGGGTCACGGCATCGGGATGGACGGCCACGAACCAGTCAACTTCGTGATGTCGGAGACCACCCGATTGGCGCCCGGCATGTGCTTCTCGGACGAACCGGGCATCTACATTCCAGGCGAGTTCGGCGTTCGACTGGAGGATTGCCTCTACATGACCGCGCAAGGTCCGCGCTGGTTCAGCCAACCGCCCAAGTCGCTCGACAAGCCGATGGGGTGACGCGGCGCGTGCCCGCTAGAACCGCCCGCGCTGAAAATCCTCGAACGCCTGAACGAGACCCTCGCGCGTGTCCATCACGAACGGCCCGTGCCAGAAGACGGGCTCACCGATCGGACGG
Organism: Pseudomonadota bacterium; assembly: GCA_020161365.1. GTDB lineage: Bacteria > Pseudomonadota > Alphaproteobacteria > Caulobacterales > Caulobacteraceae > Caulobacter. The sequence continues at coordinate 94,080 of JAIUNU010000011.1, forward strand.
CCGGCCAGCAGCAGGACGCGGGCGTCGGTGACGGCCTCGACCCGGACGGTGTCACCGCGCCCCAGGAATACACCCGATAGCGCCTCGACGGTGTCGTGGGCGACGCGGACCTTGCCCTGATAGACGGCGAGCATGGCGTTGCGGTCGTCGCCGACAGGCTCCTCGAAGACGGTCCCAGCCGGCAGCAAGACGTCGAAATACAGCGCGTCCACCGCGCCGCCGCCGATCGGCCCCGCCGTGCCACCGTCGGTCGCGCCGGAGATCACCTTGACGGTTACGCCGCCGTCGCGGGGTTCGACGGGAATGCTATCGGCCTCGAACTCCTGGTAGCCGGGCGCGCTCATCTTCAGCTTGGCCGGCAGGTTCACCCAGAGCTGGAAGCCGCGCATCCGGCCATCGGCCTGTTCTGGCATCTCGGAGTGGACGATGCCTTTGCCGGCCCGCATCCACTGGATCCCGCCCGGTCCGATCACGCCTTCGCGGCCCGTGTTGTCCCTGTGACGCATCCGGCCTTCCAGCATGTAGGTCACGGTCTCGAAGCCGCGATGCGGATGGTCGGGAAAGCCGCCCATGTAGTCCGACGCCTGATCGTTGTCGAAACAGTCCAGCATCAGGAAGGGGTCGAACATCTGGGCTTCCGGCGTGCCCAGCATCCGCGTCAGCCGCACGCCGGCGCCGTCCGAGGTGGGCTGGCCTTTGACAATCTTCAGGACGGGACGGACGGGCATGTGGGCTCCTTGCTCACGGATCGATATCAGTTCTTGTTGCGGTTAGCGCAAGCCCCCTCCGCCGGTTCGCCTTTCGCCGCCATCCGTGCTAAGCGCGCGCCAACGAAATTCACGAGAGTTCCATGGCCCTGAAAGTCGCCATCGTCGGCCTGCCCAATGTCGGCAAGTCCACCTTGTTCAACGCCCTGACCCAGACCGCGTCGGCCCAGGCCGCCAACTATCCGTTCTGCACGATCGAGCCCAACACCGGCGACGTCGCCGTGCCCGAGCCGCGTCTGGAGGCCCTGGCCAAGATCGCCGGCTCCAAGGAGATCATCCCGGCCCGGATCACCTTCGTCGACATCGCTGGCCTTGTGCGCGGCGCGTCCAAGGGCGAAGGCCTCGGCAATCAGTTCCTGGCCAACATCCGCGACTGCGACGCCGTGGCCTTCGTGGCCCGCTGCTTCGAGGACGACGACATCACCCACGTCGAGGGCCGCATCGACCCGCTCAGCGATCTCGAGATCATCGAGATGGAGCTGATGCTGGCCGACCTGGAGAGCCTGGAGAAGCGCCTGCCGGCCATCGAGAAGAAGGCCAAATCTGGCGGCGACAAGGACGCGGCCAACACTCTGCGCCTGATCAACCTGGCCCTCGCCCAGCTGCGCGAGGGCCGTCCGGCCCGCGCCGCGACCGTGGACAAGGAGGACGAGAAGGCCTGGCACATGCTGCAACTGCTGACCTCCCTGCCTGCGCTCTATGTCTGCAACGTCGAGGAAGGCAGCGCCGACAAGGGCAACAAGTACAGCGACCTGGTGGCCGAACGGGCCGCGCGCGACAACGCCAAGGCCGTGGTCATCTCGGCCCAGATCGAGAGCGAGATCGCCCTGCTGGACGCCGAGGAGCGCGCCGAGTTCCTCGAAACCCTCGGCCTGGAAGAGCCGGGCCTGAACCGCCTGATCCGCGAAGCCTATAGCCTCTTGGGCCTGCAGACCTACTTCACGGTCGGCCCGAAGGAAGCCCGCGCCTGGACCATCCATGTCGGCGACACCGGCCCGCAGGCGGCCGGCGTGATCCACACGGACTTCGAGAAGGGCTATATCCGCGCCGAGACCATCGCGTTTGACGACTTCATCAAGCTGGGCGGCGAGGCCGGCGCCAAGGAAGCCGGCAAGATGCGGGCCGAAGGCAAGGACTATGTCGTCAAGGACGGCGACGTGATGCACTTCCGCTTCAACGTCTGATGCGTCGCGCGGCGTCCGTGACCTAAACGGCGCCGCGCTTATGCCGGATTGTTGGCCCCCCGCGAGAAGGCTCGACGTGGCAACCGGACGGTGTAACCTCGACACGTCAAGTGGAGGGCACCATGAAAAAGATCATCATCCTCGGCGTCGCCTGCGCCATGCTCGCCGGCTCCGCGTTCGGCCAGAGCCGCGCAGGCTGGCAGCCGTCCGACGCCAACCGCACCGGCCCACGCGCGGTCGATCCGACCTACACCACCGGCCGCTATCGGGCGGAGCAGGAAGGATTGCAGTTCCTTGAGCCCGGAAATCCCCTGCAGCAGAAGCGCGCTGGCGCTCTGGCGGCGGAAGCCGGCGTGAGCTGTGATCTTCTCAGCGCCGGCCAGGTGAACGCCCATCGCGGTGGCGGTGAAACCTACGAGATCGCCTGCAAGAACGACTTTGGCTGGATCGTGAGCAAGGCGGGCGGCAAGGTCAACGCCTATGACTGCTACGCCTTGGCCGCGTCGGAGAAGGCGGCGAAGGGCAAGCTGGCCACCTGTCGTCTGCGCGAGAACGTCGGCTCCACGGCGGGGCTGGGCGCCCTGGCGCAAAGAGCCGGGCTGACCTGCAAGCCCGCGGAGGGCGTCTATCTGGGCGGCGGCGGCGCGCCGCCGATCTCGCGCTACGAGGTTCTGTGCGAAGGCGGCGCCGGCTACATCATCGACGCGCCTCAGCCCAAGTCGTCGGCCGCCATGCTTGCCATGTCCTGCGCACGGGCCAAGGCGGCGGGCATGGGCGCTTGCGCGCTGAAACCGAAGGGCTGAGCTCGGTGGTCGAAGACCAGGAACGGCCCGCGCCCGCCGCGGGCCGTTTTTCGTTGCTCGCGCGACGTTCGGGCCGTCTAAAAGGAGCGCTCCGTTGGAAGGAGGCTCCATGGCCCAGATGATCACCCTGACCGCCGCGCATGACGGCTTTGCATTCACCGCCCTGCATGCCGAGCCGAACGGCCCGCGCCGGGGCGGAGTCATCGTGATCCAGGAGATCTTCGGCCTGGACCACTACGTCCACGAGGACGTCGCCCGCTGGGCCGCCCGCGGCTTCGAAGTCGTGGCGCCGTCGATGTTCGATCGGCAGGAGAAGGGCTTCACCGCGCTTCATGATCCGGCGGGCTTCGAGAACGGCGTCAAGCACGCCCTCGCCAATGGTCCCGACAACGCCATGGGCGACATCCAGGCCTGCGTCGACTTCCTCAAGGACCGTGGTCCGGTCTTCGTCGTCGGCTACTGCTACGGCGGCACCATGACCTGGCTGGCGGCGGCGCGCTGCGACGGGATCGCTGCGGGCTCCAGCTACTATGGCGGCCAAGTGGCCGGCATGGCGAAGTTCGCGTTGAAGGCGCCGGTGATCGTCCACCTGGGGCGCAAGGACCCGCACATACCGGCCGACGACGTAAAGGCGGCGGTGCAAGCGGCTCACCCTGCCGTTCCGGTCTATATCTACGAGGCCAGCGGCCACGGCTTCAACAATGACGGTCGCCCGGACTCCGATCTCGCCGACGCGGAACTGGCCCGCCAGCGGACCGTGGACTTCTTCGCCGCGCATGGGGCGACCTAGTGGGCGAGCGGATCGCCCTCGCCACCTTGGACGGCGCGCCCTTCGCCGCGTATCACGCGCCGCCGCTTGAGGCGCGTCGGGGCGGCGTCGTGATGCTGCATGCGATCTGGGGCGTCACGCCGCACCTGCGACAGCTGTCCGAAAGCCTCGCTGAGCAAGGCTATGAGGTGCTGCTCCCCAGCCTGATGGACGCCGCCGACGCCGTGTTTCCCGACGAGGACACCACACCGGCGATTCTCGCAGCGCGCATGGCCATGGGGGAGCGGACCGGCTGGGGCGCGAGCACCCTCCCCCGCGTTCAAGCCTGCATCGACGCCATGAACGGGCCCGTCTACGCCATGGGCTTTTGCTACGGCGGCACCACCGCCTGGCTGGCCACCTGTCGCTGCGAGGGGCTGACGGCCGTCTCGGCCTTCTACGGCGGCGATATCGCGGCCTATCGCGACGAGACGCCCAAGGCGCCGACCATCCTTCACTTCGGCAAGACCGACGCGATGATCCCGCTGGCCGATGTCGACGCGATACGCGAGCGCCACCCGGACCTGCCGATCTATCTCTATGACGCCGGGCATGCTTTCGTCGCGCCGAATGGTCATCACCCCGACAGCGCACGGCTGTCGCTGCTGCGCACCTTGCAACTGTTTCAACGGTCCGGCGGGACCAAGACCGAGGCTTGAACATGATCCGTCGTCTGAGCGCCTTCGTCGCCGTGCTGCTGCTCGCCGCGAGCCCGGCCTTTGCGCAGACGGTCGTGATCGTGCGTCATGGCGAGAAGGTCTCGCCTGACGGCGATCCGGATCTGTCGGAAGCCGGTCTGGCCCGCGCCAACGCCTTGGCGGCCGCTCTTTCCGGCGCTCGGGTCAGCCTGGTCCTGGCGACGCCGCTGAAGCGAACCCAGCAGACCGGCCGACCGACGGCAGAGGCCCAAGGCGTGAAGGTTCAGGCCATCGCGCTAGACGGCGGCGTGGTGGCCCACGCCCAGCGCGTGGCCGAGGCCGCGCGCAAGGCGGACAAGAACGCGACGGTCCTGATCGTCGGGCATAGCAACACCGTGGGCGAGATCGCCCGCGCGCTGGGAGACGCCTCGCCGACGGTGGTGACGGATTGCGACTACGATCAGATGGCCGTCATAAGCCTCGACGGATCCAAGCCCCGCACGGTTCACGCCCGCTATGGCGCGCCGACACAAGCTTGCCCCGGACGCTGAGGTCCCGTCGCCGCCGGCTATCGAAGGCGTCGCGCAACAACCAAGGCTGAGCTAGGCTTGTCGCCATGCAGTCTCGCGTTTCCGTTCTGCTGGCCTGTCTCGCCTTGCCGCTTGGTGTCGCCCACCCAGCGTGCGCGGGCGAAACGCCATGCTGGTTCGAGAACGGCGCCATCATCGCGCCCGCCGCCATCGCCGACATGGCCGGCGATTACGTGATCGATCTCTCCTCGCCGCGCACGCTGCTGCACGAGACCAAGGCCCAGATGGCGGGGATCGTCACCGACACGGTGGTCCTCCCTGTTCAGATCGCCGGGCTGAAGGCGCCGGCGGTAACGGTGGCGGTCGCCGACCTCGATGACCGGGGCGCCGGCTTCGTCACCCCCATCGCCGGCGTCATCGGCATGGATGTTCTGGCGGGACACAGCATCGAGATCGACTTCGCGCAATGCAGGGTGCGTATCGACCAGCCCTGGCGAGCGCGACGACAGGTGGTGCTGCCAGTCGAAGTCGTGGACGGACTGCCCACCATCACGGCCGCGATCAGCGACGGCCCCACGGCCCGCAGCGGCGCCTTCGCGATCGATACGGCCTCGCGCGCGATGACGCGCCTGTCCACGCGCGACGCCACCGTGACTGGAAAGCTGACGCCCAGCGCCCGCCATAAGGCGCCGGCGCGCCTTCGCGCCTTATCGATCGCCGGCGTCCTGGCCGAGAACGTCCCGGCCACGCTTGCTGAGGACCTGCCTGAAGGGGTCGTGGGAACCCTGGGAACGGGACTATGGGCGCGTCACCGTCTGCGCTTGTCGGCGGACGCCCGAACGATCGCGATCGCGCCCTGAGCCAGCCCCGAGCCGGAAAAAGAAAAAGCCCGGCGTTTCCACCGGGCTTCTCCAGTCTTGGAAGGCGCTAGCCGCTTAGTGCGACTCGTTGCGCCAGACCGTCTTGTAGCTGGCGTAGAGCAGGCCGCTCAGCAGCAGCAGATAGATGATCACGGCGAAGCCGGTTTGCTTGCGCTCTTCCAGCTTGGGCTCGGCGGCCCACATCAGGAAGGCCGACACGTCCTTGGCCTGCTGGTCGAGGGTCGACTTGGTGCCGTCGTCGAACGTCACCTGACCATCCTTCAACGGCTGAGCCATGGCGATGAAGCCGCCCGGCGGGACGTGCTCGTGCGAACCCGACCAATAGGCCGTCAGGTCGCCCGGCATGTAGGGGTTGTAGTGCTGACCCGGACCGACCTTCAGGCCAGCCGGCGGATCCACGTAACCCGTCAGCAGCGAGTAGATATAGTCCGGACCGCCCGAGCGGGCCTTGGCCAGCAGCGACATGTCCGGCGGCAGGGCGCCGCCGTTCGCGCCGCGAGCGGCCACTTCGTTGGCGAAGGGCGACGGGAAGCGGTCGGCGCTGGTGGCCGGACGCTTGATCGCGTCACCAGTCTCAGAGTCGATGTCGGCGACCTCGTAGTCCTTGGCGATCGCCTTGACCCACGGGTTGTCGTTCGAGTTCTTGTACTTCTCGTTGTAGAACGGGCCGCCCTTGTCACCAAGGTTCCGGAAGCTGAGCAGCTTCATCGAGTGGCACGACGAGCAGACTTCCCGATAGACCTTGTAGCCGCGCTGCAGCTGGGCCTGATCGAACTTGCCGAACGGGCCTTCGAACGACCATTGGACGTCCTTGGGCGGCAGCGGGTGACCGGCGGCGAGCGCCTGGCCGGCGAAGGCCAGACCCGCGACGGCTGCGATGATGGAGAGTTTGCGCAGCATCGGGATCAGCCCTTCTTCTCGGTCAGCGCCGGCGAAGCGATCGATTCCGGCACGGGCAGCGGCTTTTCCTTCAGACCCAGGATCGGGAGGATCACCAGGAAGAAGGCGAAGTAGTACAGCGATGCGAAGCGGCTGAGCCAGACGAAGCTGTTCAGGTCGGCGTCGATCAGCTTGAAGGTGGTCAGGTGCGGGATGACCTTGTCGTCCGGCAGCTTGGCGCCGCAGAGGCCCAGGATGCAGCAGGCGACGACGAAGATCATGAAATAGACCTTCGCGGTCGGGCGGTAGCGCATCGAGCGCACCTTCGAGGTGTCCAGCCACGGCAGGGCGAACAGGCAGGCGATGGCGCCGAACATGGCCAGCACGCCCATCAGCTTGTCCGGCACGGCGCGCAGGATCGCGTAGAACGGCAGGAAGTACCATTCCGGAACGATGTGCGACGGCGTCACCAGCGGGTTGGCCTCGATGTAGTTGTCGGCGTGGCCCAGGGCGTTCGGCATGTAGAACACGAAGAAGGCGAAGAGGATCAGGAAGACGCTCATCGCGAAGCCGTCCTTCACCGTCGCGTACGGCGTGAAGGGAACGGTGTCGGCCTTCGACTTCGGCTCGACGCCGGTCGGGTTGTTCTGGCCCACCACGTGCAGCGCCCAGATGTGCAGGATCACGACGCCCGCGATCATGAAGGGCAGCAGGTAGTGCAGCGAAAAGAAGCGGTTCAGCGTGGCGTTGTCGACCGCGAAGCCGCCCCACAGCCAGGTGGTGATGCTTTCGCCGACGATCGGCAGGGCGCCGAACAGGTTGGTGATCACGACGGCGCCGTGGAAGGACATCTGACCCCAGGGCAGCACGTAGCCCATGAAGGCGGTGGCCATCATCAGCAGATAGATCACGCAGCCCAGCAGCCACAGCACTTCACGCGGGGCCTTGTAGGACCCGTAGTAGAGGCCGCGCATCATGTGGATATAGACGGCGATGAAGAACATCGACGCGCCGTTGGCGTGCATGTAGCGGATCAGCCAGCCGTAGTTCACGTCGCGCATGATGTGCTCGACGGAGGCGAAGGCGTGGTCGGCGCTCGGGGTGTAGTGCATCACCAGGATGATGCCGGTGATCAGCTGCGAGGCCAGGCACAGCGACAGGATGCCGCCGAAGGTCCACCAGTAGTTCAGGTTCCGCGGCGTGGGATAGTCGACGAAGGAGTCGTAGCCCAGGCGGATAATCGGCAGACGGGCGTCGAGCCAACGCTCGAAACCGGTCTTGGGTTGGTAGGTCGAATGTCCGCTCATCTGGATTAACCGATCTTGACCTTGGTGTCGGACAGGAACTCGTACTCCGGCACCACCAGGTTCAGCGGTGCGGGGCCCTTACGGATGCGGCCCGAGGTGTCGTAGTGCGAGCCGTGGCAGGGGCAGAACCAGCCGCCGTAGTCGCCGCCGCCGAACGTGGGCACGCAGCCCAGGTGCGTGCACGAACCGATCAGAACCAGCCACTGGGCCTTGCCCGGCTTCACGCGATCGGCGTCCTTCTGCGGATCCTTCATCGGCGCGCTGTCGTCGGCGACCGCCTTTGAAATCTCGCCCTTGGTGCGGTTGCGCACGAAGAGCGGCTTGCCGCGCCACTTCAGCGTAACCTGCTGGCCTTCCGGCACCTTGGTCAGGTCGAACTCGGTCGAGGCCATGGCCAGCGTGTCCGCCGACGGGTTCATCTGATCGATGAACGGCCACACCAGAGTCGCCGCGCCGCCAGCAGCGGCGGCGATCGCGGCGATATGAATGAAGTCGCGCCGGGAGGGATCGCCCCCGTGTTCCGGCTCGGTCGTTGCGCCCACGGCGGTGTCGGCCACCTTAAGTCACCCTTTGGTTCCGCCAGGCCGCGGGAGCGACCGGCTTGGAGACGCGCCTTGCGGCGCCATATCTTGCTCGACCCGCAAGCGGATCTCCGCCACAAGGCAGCGGTCAAATCGTCCTATCGGACGCGCGGGCGAAGTCCGCAAGTCCTTTCGATTCGTGGCAAAGCCCCTGCTGCCCTTGTGGTTGGTTCGCTTATTATGCGCATCGCACTTTTTCAACCAGGCATTCCCCAAAACGTAGGGGCCTGCATTCGGCTAACGGCCTGCTTCGGCCTGGGGCTCGACGTGATCGAGCCCTGCAGTTTCCCTTTGAATGACAAAAGCTTGAAGCGCGCAGCCCTCGACTATGGCCCTTTGACGCACCTGACGCGGCACGACAGTTGGGAGACATTCCTTAAGGCGCCGGAACGCGTTGACGGACGGCTTCTGCTGTTCACGACCCGAGGCGCGACTCCGTTGCACCGGTTTTCATTCGAACCCGGCGATACGCTGCTATTCGGCAACGAGAGTCGCGGCGCGCCTGAGGAGGTTCACGCCGCTGCTCAGGCTCGGATCGTGATTCCCATCCGAGCGGAGACCCGGTCTATGAACCTGGCGACCACCGCGGCCATGGCGCTGGGCGAGGCGCTAAGGCAGACTGGGGGCTTTCCCGACTAGGACTCAATGATCGCCGAAATCGACGTCGCGACGCGCCGCGACGATGGTCACGATAAAGCCGGCGAGCACGTCGAGCAGCACCATCAGAGTGATCAGGAAGAAGGTCGAGGTCGCGAAGGCCGGGGCGAGCAGGAACTCGACCAGGCATAGAATGAACAGGACCATCGACAGCGAGTGATTGATGATCGCGATCTTGCGACTCGTGGTCGACTTCAGGAGTTCGACAAAGAGCACCACCAGCGAGGCGGCCATCAGCAGATCGCCCAGGCTGACAGCCCAGTCGGTGCGCGAGGTCATGTGGATGGTGAACAGCGCCTCGTTCATTCGCGCCGTGGCGTCGGTGGCCTTGAAGCCTCCGGTCAGCGTCAGGGCGACCAGATTGTAGACAATGACCGGCAAGGCCAGCAGCGGAACGGCCGCGAACATCGAGCTTCCCCCTCCGGCGTCCACGAGCGATGTGGTCGCCATGGCCAAGGCCTAGCCGGAATTTCGTCCGTGGTGAAGTCGGCTCGCCTGAGCCGGGACTAGGCCTCGTCCACGCCTTGCGGATTGCGGGCCCGCGACTGCAACCACATCACCCCCAGGAGATCAGAGACCGAAGCCTTGAGGCGGCCGAAATTGGTGTACTTCGACACCCCGCTCTCGCGATGGCGGTGATTGACCGGCTGGAACGCCACCTCGTAGCCCTCGCGCAACATCAGCGCCGGGATATAGCGATGGATGTGATCGAAGTACGGTAGGCGCAGGAAAGCCTCGCGCTTGAACGCCTTGAGCCCGCAGCCGGTGTCGTTGGCGGTGTCCTTCAGCAGACGCTTGCGAACGCCGTTGCCGAACTTCGACGCAAAACGCTTGGCGTTACTGTCCTGACGCTTGACCCGCTCGCCGCCGACTAGGGCGAGGTTTTCAGGACCGGCCGCCAGGGCCTTGGCCAGCCGGGGCGCATCGGCGGGGTCGTTCTGGCCATCCCCGTCCAGCGTGACGATGATGGCTCCGCGCGCGGCCAGGATACCGCTGCGCACGGCGCGGCTCTGGCCGGAGTTCTTACGATGACCCAGCACCCGCAATTGCGGAATCTCGGCCTTCAGCGCCACCAGACGCGCCTTGGTGTCGTCACGGCTGGCGTCGTCGACGAAGATCATCTCGTAAGCCTCGCCGGCGAACGCGGCCGCGATCTCACGAGCCAGCTTCGGCGCGGCCTCACCTTCGTCGAAAACGGGGACGACGACCGAGTAATCGGGGGCGGAGGCGCTGGCGGCGTTCATCGCCCTCTAATACCGGAAAAATTTCCCCGCGGAAGGATCGTGCTAAAGCAGACGGCATGACGCTTGAATCTCGCCTGGATGACTGGAGCCGGGGGTGGCGTGCGCCGCTCTTCGCCGCGCTGGTCGCCCTGATCGCCGGCCTGCCCGGCCTTTTCGCCATGCCGCCCCTGGATCGCGACGAATCGCGCTTCGCCCAGGCGACCGCGCAGATGATCGAAACGGGGGACTATGTCGTCATCCGGTTCCAGGACCAGCCGCGCTTCAAGAAGCCGGTCGGCATTCACTGGATGCAGGCGCTGAGCGTCAAGGCGCTGTCCGACGCGGAGGAACGGCGAATCTGGGCCTACCGAATTCCATCCTTGCTGGGGGCGATGCTCGCGGCGGCGGCCTGCGCCTGGGGCGCGGCCGCTCTGTTCGATCCGCGCACCGGACTGCTGGCGGGCTCGATCCTGGGCGCGACCTTCCTGCTGTCGTCCGAGGCGTTCATCGCCAAGACCGACGCGGCGCTTTGCGGCACGACCACCCTGGCCATGGCGGCTCTTGCGCGGATCTATATCGCCAACCTCAAGGGTGAGCCGTCCAGCAAATGGACGAAGTTGGCCTTCTGGCTTGGCCTGTCCCTGGCCGCGCTGATCAAGGGCCCCGTCGGTCTGCTCGTGGCGATCTTCGCCCTGATCGCCCTGGCGCTCTGGGATCGCAAGGCCGGCTGGATGAAGGACCTTGGCTGGACCTGGGGCCTGATCCTGTTCGCGGCGATCACCCTGCCCTGGGCCATGATGATCACCGTGGCCACGGACGGCGCCTTCTGGGGCGCGGCGGTGGGCGCGGACCTGGCCCCGAAACTGGCCGGCGGCCAGGAGGGGCATGCCGGCCCGTTTGGCTATCACACCCTGCTCGCCCCCCTGCTGTCATTCCCCGCGACCTTGCTTTTGCCGGCGGCGCTGGTCGTAGGCTGGACCAAGCGCGACGAGCCCGGCGTGCGCTTCGCGCTTTGCTGGCTGATCCCGACCTGGCTGATGTTCGAGCTGCTGCCGACCAAGCTGGTTCACTACGAACTGCCGGCCTACGGCGCCCTGGCCATGCTGATGGCCGCCGCCGTGCGCGAGCCGCTGGGCAAGCGCTCGCGCTGGATCGGCGGCGCGCTGTCGGTGCTGATGGGCGCGTTGCTCGCGGCCGTGGCGATCTACGGCCAGACCGCGTTCGGGACAGCGCGCGACCTGGTCTGGACCGTCCTGGCCGCCCTGCTCGCGCTGGGCGCGGGCGTCGCTGGGGCTTTCCTGCTGCTCCGTCATCGTTCGGCGCGGGCCTTGGTCACCGCCGGCGTCCTGGGCGTGGCCGCCCATATCGCGCTGACCGCCGGACTGATCCCGCGCCTGGAGCCCCTGTTCCTGTCACGCGATCTGGCCGAGACCCTGGACGCCGCCCGCCTGTCTCCCCGCGCGGGGGCGCCGGGCCCTGTGGCCGTCACGGGCTATGCCGAGCCTAGTCTGATCTTCCAACTCGGGACCGCCACCGAGCTCACCGACGGCGCGGGCGCCGCCGACGCAGTCGCGGAGGGCCGTCCGGCGATTGTCGAGGCGCGCGAGGAGAAGCCCTTCCGGGTCGCCCTCGCCGAGCTTGGCCTGACGGCGCGGCCTGTCGCCGTGGTCGAGGGGCTGAACTATTCGGATGGCGACCAGGAACGATTGACCGTCTATCGCGGCGAACGCATCGCGCCGCAGGAGGAACAGCCTTGAGCCGCTTCATCCAGATCGTCGAAGTCGGTCCGCGTGATGGGCTGCAGAACGAGAAGACCGTTCTGAGCGTCACGGAAAAGCTCGACCTGATCAGCCGGCTGGAGGCCGCCGGTGCGCGCCGCACCGAGGTGGTCTCGTTCGTAAATCCAAACCGCGTGCCGCAGATGGCGGGCGCCGAGGAGATCATGGCGGCGCTTCGCGCCGACCTCGTTCACTCCCGGATCGGCCTGGTCTTGAACATGCGCGGCTGGGAGCGGTGCGTGTCGACCGGATGCGATGAGGCCAATGTCGTGGTCTGCGCCTCTGATGGCTTCGCCACCCGCAATCAAGGCACGACCACGCGGCAACAGGTCGAGACGCTGGCGGCCATCGTCGAACGCCAGGCCAGCGAAGGTGGACCGCCGATCACCGCCACGATCTCAGTAGCGTTCGGTTGCCCGTTCGACGGTGAGGTTTCGGAAGATCAGGTCATCGCCATCGTCCGCGAGGCCGCAACGCTGGGCGTTCCGGAGATCGCCATCGCCGACACCATCGGCGTGGCCGATCCCTGGGTGGTCCGCAAGCGGATCGAGGCTGCGCGCGCCGCCGCGCCGAACGCCAGGCTGCGCATGCATTTCCACGACACCCGTAACACGGGCCTGGCCAACGCCTTCGCCAGCGTCGAGGCCGGGGTCGACGTGCTGGACGCCTCGGTCGGCGGCCTGGGCGGCTGTCCGTTCGCACCGGCCGCGACGGGCAATATCGGCACTGAGGATCTCGTCTACATGCTGGAACGCGCCGGCTTCGAGACGGGTTACGATCTGGGCGCCCTGATCGAGATCGGCCGCGACATCAGCGCCAAGTTGGGCAAGGCTCCCGCTTCGTCCCTCGCTCGCGCCGGAGGATTCCCCGCATGAGACCTGTGGCCGTCTTGCTCGCCCTTGGCCTTTCCGCCTGCGTCGCCGCACCGGTGGCCGACGCAGGTCCCGCACGCTGCGACGTGACGATCAAATTTGGCAGCTATGGCGCGGGGATCGATCATGTCCTCGCTGACAAGATCGCCGCAGCCGTCAAGGCCGACAGCGACATCGCCCGCTCCGAACGCAAGCCCTGGGGCCGCGAAGGCGAATTCGATCAGTGTCTGACGATGAAACCTGGGCGAGACGCAAAGGCTGCCTACGAACGCTATCGCGCCATGCTGCCGAGTAAGAATCTGAAGGCGCCGACATCTATCGAGGGACCGGATGGTCTGAGGTTTGAAACCATCGCGCCGATGTAGGCGGACGCTCTAAACAGCGGTCTGGGTAGGTTTTGGGCGCGTGGCTCTTGCTCAATCGGCGCCACCGCAAACCGCCGCCGGACTGCCTCGCCGCCCCCTCAAAGAACGCTGAGGAAGCGATTTAACGGAGAGAGCGCCCCTCTGACGCCCGCCCCTAGATCGGCCGACCCGTCAGTTTCCACAGCAGCGGCCGGCAGACGCTCATCAGCATGATGGCCGGCGCCAGCAGCACGGCGGCGGCGAAGAGCTGCAGGCTGTCGGCGCGCTTGATGAAGTAGCGGGTCAGGCCGACGCCCTTGTGGAACTCGACTTTCACCGGGTGCTCGAGGCTGGTGTGACCGAGGTGAATCACCTGGGCGTTGGGCTGGAACAGCACCTGACCACCCGCTCGACGGGCGCGCCAGCACAGGTCGATATCCTCGACGTGCAGGAAGTAGCCCTCATCGAAGCCGTTGAGGGCGACGAAATCGGCGCGGCGCATGGCGAAGCAGGCGCCCGAGATCGTCGGCATCGGGGCCGGCCCTTGGGGCAGCGGCTCGTTCTCGCGGTGGATCTCGAAAGCCGCGAGCTTGGGGTAACGGCGGGTGAGTTGGCCGAAGCTCAGCACGGTGCTGATGGGCGTAACCTCGCCCCGACGGCCGCCACGCTGCTCGGTGCCGTCGGTATTCAACACCCGCGCGCCCACGATGGTCGGCACCGGCTGGCCCTTGAAGGCCGTGACCAGCGACGCCACGCAACCAGGCTGTAGGTTGGCGTCGGGATTGAGGAAGACGATGTACTCGCCGGCGGCCGTCACCGCGCCCAGATTGGCGCCCCGCGCGAAGCCGACGTTGCCGTGGCCTTGCTTGAGCACGACGCGCGGTTCGGTGAGGGCCAAGGACCGCAGCATGTCTTCGTCACGGGAGGACGAGCCGTTGTCGACGATGATGAACTCATCGACCAACGGCTCGGCCAGCACGTGGCGAATGCTTTCGACCAGAGCCTCTCCCGTTCGATAGACGACCATGACAACGGACACGTTCGGACGAGCCGGACGGGCGCCAACGGCAAGAGTCGATACGGACGGGAGAATGCTGTTCATCAGGCGGTCGCTGCCTCCTGCGCGGCCTCGGCGCGCGCGAGGTCAGGAGGCGTAGCGTCGGATTTCAGCACCCGAAGCGCGTCTTCAAGCGACAGCACGGTTTGACCTTCGCCGCCGAGGCGGCGAAGAGCCAATTGTCCCGTTTCCGCTTCTTTACGTCCCACCACCGCGATCACTGGCACCTTAGCGAGACTATGCTCGCGGATCTTGTAGTTGATCTTCTCGTTTCGCAGGTCCAGCTCCGCCCGCATACCCAGTTTCGTCAATTTTTCGACGACCTCGCGGGCATAGTCATCGGCGTCCGAGGTAATTGTAGCCACCACCACTTGCGTCGGTGCCAGCCAAACGGGCAAAGCGCCCGCGAAGTTTTCCAGCAGAATACCGATGAAACGCTCGAAGGACCCCAGAATCGCGCGGTGAAGCATCACGGGACGCTTCTTCGAACCATCCTCTGAAACGTACTCGGCGTCCAAACGTTCCGGCAAAACGAAATCGAGTTGCAGCGTGCCGCATTGCCAGACACGGCCGATGGCGTCTTTCAGCGAGAACTCTAGCTTGGGGCCATAGAACGCGCCTTCGCCGGGCTGCAGGGTCAGGGTTTCTCCGGCGGCCTCAGCGGCGGCGGCCAGGGCCGATTCGGCTTTGTCCCAGGTCTCGTCCGTGCCGGCGCGCAGCTCGGGGCGAGTCGAGAACTTGGTGTCCGCCAGCGTCATCCCGAGGTCGTTATAGACGCTGCGCAATAGTTCGATGAACCGCGCGCTCTCCTCGGTGACCTGCTCTTCGCGGCAGAAGATGTGGGCGTCGTCCTGGGTGAAGGCGCGCACCCGCATGATGCCGTGCATGGCGCCCGAGGGCTCATAGCGGTGGCAGGCGCCGAACTCGGCCATGCGCAGCGGCAGTTCGCGATAGCTCTTCTGACCGACGTTAAAGATCTGGATGTGGCCGGGGCAGTTCATCGGCTTGACCGCCAGGACCTCGCCCTCGGCGCTCTCGCACATGAACATCGCGTGGCCGAACTTCTCGGCGTGGCCCGACTTTTCCCACAGGCTGCGATCGAGAATCTGCGGCGTCTTCACTTCCTTGTAGCCGGCCGCGTCCAGGCGACGGCGCATGTAGTCTTCCAGCACGCGATAGAGCGCCCAGCCCTTCGGGTGCCAGAACACCATGCCCTTGCCCTCCTCCTGGATGTGGAAGAGGTCCATGGTCTTACCGAGCTTGCGGTGATCGCGCTTCTCGGCTTCCTCAATGCGCTTCAGATAGGCTTCGAGGTCGGCTTCCGACGCCCACGACGTGCCATAGATGCGCTGCAGTTGGGCGTTGTTCTGGTCCCCACGCCAATAGGCGCCGGCAAGCTTGGTCAGCTTGAACGCCTTGCCGACGTGCTTGGTGGAGGGAAGGTGCGGTCCGCGGCACAAGTCCTTCCAGTTACCCTGGCGATAGACCGTGATCGTATCGGTGTCCGGCAGGTCGCGAATGATCTGCGCCTTGTACTGTTCGCCGATGCCGTCGAAGTGCGCGATGGCCTCGTTGCGGTCCCAGACCTCTCGCGTGATCTTCTCGTCGCGATCGACGATCTCCTTCATGCGCTTTTCGATCTTTTCCAGATCGTCCAGGCTGAACGGCTCATCGCGCGCGAAGTCGTAGTAGAAGCCATCCTCGACGTTCGGGCCGATCGTGACCTGGGTGCCGGGGAACAGCTCCTGCACCGCCTCGGCCAGCACGTGAGCGGTGTCGTGGCGGATGGTGTCGAGGGCCTCGGGCGCCTCGCGCGTCAGGATCTCGAACTTGCGCTCGCCCGTCAGCAGGTCAGGCGTCAGCGGGCGATCCAGGTCCAAGACCTGGCCATCCAGCTTGATCAGCAGCGCCTTCTTTTCCAGCGACTTGGAGATGGCGGCGGCGACGTCGCGTCCCGTCGAACCGTCGGGGTACTGACGCGACGAACCGTCGGGGAAAACCAGATCGATCATTCTTCACATATCCACTGACGTGGCTGGTGTCGCGGCGGCGGCGGGTCGTAACCCGAACCACCCAATGGATTGCAACGGCAAATCCGTCGCAACGCCAGCCAGGAACCCTTGAGCGGGCCATGATCCTTGAGGGCGGCCGCCGCATACTCCGAACAACTCGGCGCGAAGCGGCACTGCCGCCCGATGAGGGGCGAGAGCGTCAACTTGTAGGCTCTAAGACCCAGGTCGACGGTGCGTTCGTAGAAGGTCATGCCGGCGCGCGAATTGTTGCGATGCGGTTACACACCCCGAAGGGGGTAGGGATCAAGCCGCGCCGGCGGTGCTAGTTCGCGTTTCACCGCTGCCTGTGGCCTTCCGGACAGCCTCGACCGTCGCCTCGAACGCCAGAAGCGTCGAGGCGTGACGAGCGGGATAGTCCTTGACCGGCTCCAGCACGGCGAGCTCCGCAAACCGGCCCGCAGGAGGCGAGCCGTTCGCCTTCAGCATAGCGGCAAGCGAGTCCCGCGCCAACTCGATGTCGGAAAGTTCCGCGCCGATCACGTTCGCGCCGAGGATCGCCGCAGCGGCCTGCCCCAGAGCGCAGGCCGAAACGTCCTGGGCGTAGTCGACGACCTTGCCGTCCTCGACCACCACATCGACCGTGATCCGACTGCCGCACAGCTTGGCGGTCTTCTCCGCGCTGGCGTCGGGCGCCGCCAAGCGCCCAGCGCGCGGCATGTTGGCCACGAGCCCGAGGATTTTGGCGCTGTAGAGATCGTCGATCATCGTCGCCTAGGTGGGGTTTTTGGACCGTTCGGACCAGATGGCCTCGGCGCGGTCCCGGACCGCTTCGCCCATGGCGGTGAACGCCGCCTTCAGCCGTCGGCGCTCATCGCGGCTGACGAACCGCAGCAGCAGGCCCATGAACAGCTCGCCGTTGGAGAAGGTCGCGTTGGCCGGGCCCATGTTTTCGATTTCGAGGTAACGGATCGCCGTGACGAAGCCGCCCAGCCGGCTCGAACGCCAGTGAAGCTGCTCATAGGGCACCCAGTCCTGGACGATCGGCTGGATCACCGTCGGGGCCTGCCCCGGCAGGTGCTGTTCCAGCACGAGGGCGGAGCCCACCCTCATCACACCCTCGGCCCGACGATAGAGCGGGTTCCAGTGCGCCCAGCCTTCGAAGTCCGAGACGACCTCCCAGACGATCTCCGCCGGCGCCTGGACCCCGATGCGATGCTCGACAGCGCGCTGCATGGTCAGTCCTTCATCCGCCAGGTCGCGCCCGAGGGGCCGTCCATAACCACGACGCCAAGGGCGTCCAGCTCTCCCCGGATCGCGTCGGCGGCGGGCCAGTCCTTGGCGGCGCGCGCAGCAACCCGCTTGGCCAGCAGGTCCTCGACCTTCGCCTTCAGTTCGTCGGAGGCGTCGCCTTCGAACCAGGCGTCCGGATCGGCCTGCAGGAAGCCCAGCAAGGCGCCGGCTTCCAGCAGGCGAGCCTTGTTGGCCGCAATGGCGACGGTGTCGCCTGCGGTGACGGCCTTTTCGATCAGGCTCGAGACCTCGAAGAAGGCCGAGGTCGCCAGCGGTGTATTGAGGTCGTCCATCAGGGCGGAGATCACCTCGGCGGGCGCTTCCATGGCCTGATCCGGCGCCACGTCCTTGGCGCGGCGCAGGGCGCCGTACAGGCGGTCCAGCGACTTCTTGGACTGCTCCAGAAGCTCGGGCGTCCAGTCCAGCGGCTGGCGGTAGTGGGCCGATAGCAGCGCCCAGCGGATCACCTCGCCCGGAACCGTCTTCAGCAGTTCGTGCGGGATGATCACATTACCCAGGCTCTTGGACATCTTCTCCCCGCCCATGTCGAGGAAGCCGTTGTGCATCCAGTAGTTGGCCAGCACCGACGTCTTGTGGGCGCAGCGGCTCTGGGCCACTTCGTTCTCGTGGTGCGGGAAGGTCAGGTCGATGCCGCCGGCGTGGATGTCGATGGTCTTGCCCAGCGCCTTGTCGATCATGGCCGAGCATTCGATGTGCCAGCCCGGACGGCCCGCGCCCCAGGGGCTGTTCCACTCGGGCTCGTTCTCCTTGGACGGCTTCCAGAGGACGAAGTCGGCCGGATGGCGCTTGTAGGGCGCGACCTCAACGCGGGCGCCGGCGATCATCTCGTCCAGCGGACGGCCCGACAGCTGGCCATAGTCGGCGAAGCTTTGCGTGTCGAACAGCACGTGTCCCTCGGCGGCGTAGGCGCTGCCATTGTCGACCAGCTGACCGATCATCTCTAGGATCGCGCCAATATGCTCGGTCGCCTTGGGCTCAAGGTCGGGCCGCAGGGCGCCCAGGGCGTCGGCGTCCTCATGATAGGCCGCCAGATAGCGCTCGGTGATCACGCTGATCGGCACGCCCTCATCGGTGGCCTTCTGGTTGATCTTGTCGTCTACGTCCGTGACGTTGCGCGCATAGACCACCGCGTCGTCACCGTAGATGTGGCGCAGAACGCGATACAGCACGTCGAACACCACGACGGGCCGGAAGTTGCCGATGTGGGCGTAGTTGTAGACCGTCGGACCGCAGACATACATCGTCACCCGCTTGGGATCGGCGGGAACGAAGTCGCGCTTCTCGCGCGTCAGGGTGTCGTGGATCTTCAGGGTCATGACTCTGGGTTCTGACGTAGCGGAAGGGTGTTGCCCACCCCATGAACGGCCCCATATAGCTTCCTGTTACGGCCAGGGCCACGGCGTGATGCGTCTAAGTTCCCGGTCCGGCCGTATGTGAAACGGGTGGCACGCGTCATTCCGGGGCGATCGGCGTCTCGGCGCAACTCAGCCCGTGGAAAGAAACCCTCCAAAATGGACGCACTGACCCGCGAGCGAACCCTGATCGGCTCGGACGACACCACCGGTCTTGATCTTGAACCCGCCCAGCGCCCCACTAAAGACGAGGCGATGGCCGCCGTCCGGACCCTGCTGGCCTGGGCCGGTGATAATCCGGAACGCGAAGGCCTGATCGACACGCCCAAGCGCGTGGTCGAAGCCTTTGACGAGTGGTTCGCCGGCTATCACGGCGATCCGGCCAAGGAGTTGTCGCGCACCTTCGAGGACGTGCAGGGCTATGACGACATGGTCATGCTGCGCGGCATCGACGTGCAGAGCCACTGTGAGCACCACATGGCGCCGTTCCTGGGCAAGGCCTGGGTCGCCTACATGCCGACCGGCAAGGTCGTGGGCCTGTCGAAGCTGGCGCGTCTGGTCGAGATCTTCGCCAAGCGTCTCCAGACCCAGGAGACCATGACCATGCAGATCGCCGACTCCATCGAGGATCACCTCTCGGCGGCCGGCGTCGCCGTGCTGATCGACGCCGAGCACCAGTGCATGAGCACCCGGGGCGTCCACCACCATGACGTCTCGACCATCACCACCCAGTTCCGCGGCGTGTTCAAGACCGACAAGGTCCTGCAGCAGCGCTTCATGGATCTGGTGAAAAAATAAGATTCAAAATCCATGTCATCCCGGACGGCCCGTAGGGCCGATCCAGGACCTAGGGCCAAGCCCAGAGCGGCTGCCCCTGGGTCCCGGCTCTGCGCTTCGCTACGGCCGGGATGACACGCTTTCTCTTGGCTGCGAGGCGGCTAACTCTTGGCTGCGAGGCGACTAAGCCGCGCGCCAGATTCCTTCGCGGATCTTCGCCACGCAGGCGTCCACCGGCCGGTGGACAAGCGTGACCAGCACAAAGCTGATCAGCATCAGCAGGTACCAGGCGCCCATCTTGTCGAACGGCACCATGCGCCACCCGTCGGCCTGACTGGGATAGATCCAGGCGCCGGCGAAGGTGCCGAGGTTCTCGGCGATCCAGATGAACAGCGACACGAGAACCGCCCCCATCAGCATGGGCATGCGGCGCGCGGTCTGGTCGGGCGTGAACACGAACCAGGTCCGCCCGAACAGCAGGACCGACAGCGCGAACAGCCCCACCCGGATGTCGATCATGTAGTGGTGCGTGAAGAAGTTGGCGTAGATCAGCACCGCCAGGATGTGGGTGGTCCAGAACGGCGGGTAGCGGATGAAGGTGATGTCGAACAGTCGCCAGATCCGCGCGATGTAACTCCCGACGCAGGCGTACATGAAGCCCGTGAACAGCGGCACGCCGCCGATCCGCAGAAGGCTTTCCTCCGGATAGATCCACGACCCGTGGGCGGTCTTGAACAGCTCCATGATCGTGCCAACGAGGTGGAAGATGAAGATCACCAGCGCCTCGTCCCAGCGCTCTAGCTTCAGGGCCAGCAGACCAGCCTGGATCGCGACGGCCGCCACGACCAGGAAGTCGTAACGGGCGATCGGCGCAGCTTCTGGCCAGAACAGCTTGGTGCCGACCAGCAGCGCCAGCATCAGCCCGCCGAACAGGCAGGCCCAGGCCTGCTTGAGGCCAAAAAGCAGAAATTCGTAGGCGTAGCCGTTCCAGCGCGACCTGCGCGCCCAAGGCCTGGCCCGCTCGTCCAGCGCCGCCACGCCAGCCTTGATGCGGTCTTTCAAGTTCATCGCGTTCCCTGGAGCGCGCGGTCGCGCTCCGTTCCCCAGAAGCGGCGCGGAACCTAGCGCAGACGCAAGGCCTGCGCCATATGTGGCGCCATGAGCACCGACCTGTTCCCCCAAGCCCACAGCAAGCACGATCTGGAGCGTGGATCGGCTTTGGCGCCGCGCTTCAACAGCGACGGTCTGGTGGTAGCGGTGGCTCAGCACGCCGACACCGGCGAGATCCTGATGCTGGCCTGGATGAACGCCGAGGCCCTGAAGCTGACGGTCGAGACCAAGATCGCCCACTATTTCAGTCGGTCTAGGAACACGCTCTGGAAAAAGGGCGACACCAGCGGACAGCTGCAGGACGTGGTTGAGTTGCGGGTCGACTGCGACCAGGACGCGGTGCTGCTGAAGGTGCGCCCCCGCGGCGACGGCGGCGCATGCCACGTGGGCTTCCGATCATGCTTCTACCGCGTGCTTGAGGATGGCGCGCTGGTCGAACGAGAAGCGCCCGCCCATGACCCCGCCTGAGGCGCTGATCGCCTTCACCCTGGCCGCCGGCCTCCTGACCCTGACCCCAGGGCTGGACACCGCCTTGGTGATCCGCACGGCCGCCGCAGAGGGTCCCCAGCGCGCGGCCGGAGCGGCCATCGGCATTGGGCTGGGATGCCTGGTTTGGGGCGCGGCCGCCTCGTTCGGGGTCGGCGCTTTGCTCACGGCGTCGCAAACCGCCTACACGGTACTGAAATGGCTGGGCGCGATCTACCTGGCCTGGACAGGCCTGCGAATGATCCTGAAGCCACGCGAGGCTTTCGAGCCCGGTGAGACAAGCACCGTGGACGCCGGCCCCGTCGCCGCGTTGCGTCGCGGACTGCTGACCAACCTGCTCAATCCCAAGGTCGGGGTGTTCTACGTCTCGTTCCTGCCCCAGTTCATGCCCGTGGGCGTCGACCCCGCGCGGTTCGGCCTGCTGCTCACCGCGATCCACGTCGTCGAGGGGCTGGCGTGGTTCGCACTGCTGATCGCGGCCACCGTGCCGATCGCCGGTCTCCTGCGGCTGCCGCCGGTGGTCCGATGGCTGGATCGGATCACCGGCGGGGTCTTTGTCGCGTTCGGCCTTCGCTTAGTGTTGGAGCGCCGCTAAGTCCTAGAGCCTGTCTGGTTTAGATGGAACCATCTAAAACAGATAAAAAGGATATAAAATCAAACAGTTAGAGCCCTTTCAAGCGCTTTAGACAATTCTATCTAAAGCTAAAGGGCTCTAGGCTTCGCGCAGCGGCGTAACGCCGCCGTCGGCGCCCGGCGTGACCACAAAGCGCTTCAGCGGCGCCACGTCATAGGTCGGCGCCGTGATCGTCGAGACGGCCATCAGCTCGCTGGTCGCCTTACCGTGCTCCAGGGTCAGGAGAACAAAGCCCTTGGCGCTGGGGTGGGCGTACTTCACTTCCTTGTTCCGCTGCACGAACGCCTCGCCCAGCGGAACGCCCGGCAGGATGTCGCCATAGCCTGGCGAGGTCACAGAGGTCGTGCCGAACTCGACCGCCACCAGACGCTGGCCTGCGTCGTTCCACAGCTCGTTAGCCCAGAACATATGGCTGTCACCGGCCAGGACGATGGGACGCGCCTTGGTGGCCGTAAGGATGTCATAGACCCGCTGCCGGTCGGCCGGATAGCCGTCCCAGGCGTCAAGATTGGAAGGGATGTCGAAAGCCGACATCGCGACCGACTGATCCACCCGCTTGCGGGCGTAGTCCGGCATCTTGGCGAGCAATTGAGCGTAGGCCGCTTCGCCCATGGTCGCCTTCAGGTTGGGAGAAGCGACGCGGCCCATGACGACCTGGTTGCCCAGGATCTGCCAGGCGGTATTGGACTT
Source organism: Pseudomonadota bacterium (assembly GCA_020161365.1). Taxonomy (GTDB): domain Bacteria; phylum Pseudomonadota; class Alphaproteobacteria; order Caulobacterales; family Caulobacteraceae; genus Caulobacter. Next base: position 116,761 of record JAIUNU010000011.1, read on the forward strand.
CACCGAGGCGCCGAGTTCGCTCGCCAGCCACTGCTCTTGCCCCTCGCCCATCATCCGGCGCGAAGGATCCTTCCATTTGGCGGCGAAGGCGGCGACGTCGGGCTTGCCGTCGACGATCGGCATATCGCGCTCATAGCTGAGCTCGGCGGTGCGCGCGGTGAGCCGCGTTTCGACCATCAGCAGCGAGGCGACATCACCGAACTGGAACGACCGCCACGCCGCTTCAGGCAGAGCCGCCTCCCGAATGGGCATCCACTCGTAATAGGCCTTCAGAGCCGCAGCTTTACGCGCCGTCCAGTCGCCCTCGCCCTTGTCCGGGTTGTGGTTCTCGGCGCCGCCGACCCAGCTGTCGTTGGCGGTTTCGTGATCGTCCCACACCACGATCCACGGCGCGCGCGCGTGGGCGGCTTGCAGGGCCGGGTCGGTCTTGTACTGCGCATGGCGGCGGCGATAGTCGTCGAGGGTGACGATCTCGTGCGGCGGCTGGGGCGTGCGCGACTTGGCGACCGGCGAGTTCATGCCGTAGTCCTGCGGCGCGGCGCCGTACTCGTAGATGTAGTCGCCCAGATGCACGACGGCGTCCACGCGCGGCAGCTTGGCGATGGCGTCGTAGGCGTTGAAGTAGCCGTTGGGATAAAGGCTGCAGGAGACCACCGCCAGCACGGCGTCCTTGGTCGCACCCTTGACGAGGGTCTTGGTGCGCCCGACCGGCGAGGTGACGCTATTGGCCTTGAAACGATACCAGTACTCGGTCCCCGGCTTGAGGCCCTGGCCGTCGAGGTCGTGCTTGACGGTCCAGTCGCGGCTGGCGCGGGCGCGCAGACCACGGCTGGCGGTGACGATGGTCTTGAAGTCCGGGTCGGCGGCGACCTCGAGGTCGACGGCGATGTCGCCCGTTGTCGCCTGCTTGGGCGTCACCCGCGTCCAGAAGATCACATAGGTCAGACCCGGATCACCGGTCGCGACGCCGTGTTCAAAGGCGACCGGGCCCTTGAAGTAGCTGATCGGTTGGGCGGCGGCTTCGCCGGCGGCGGCGCCTGAGACGCCCAATAGGCCGAGCAGCCTGCGACGATCGATGGTCATGATGTTCTCCCCGGATGCCCCTGACGGTCCGACCCGACATACGCCATGTCGGGCCGGACGCGCGCGTTTTAGTGACGGAACGTGACGCCGACGCCCATGAAGCGCGGCTTCCCGGCGATGAAAGTCGGGATGCCGAAGCTGTCACCGGTGTTGCCCGCGTCCTTCAGATACCGCTCGTCGTTCAGGTTCTCGACAAAGGCTTCGATCTTCCAGCGATCATCGACGGCGCCAAAGCCCAGGCGCACGTTCAGCAGGCCATAGGCGTCCTGGAACTCGTCGACCTTGGTGTCAGGGAACAGACCCGCCGATTGCAGATCCGCGCGGTCGTTGTTGTCGTCGAAGAACATCTTCGAGCGCCAGGTGTAGGTCGGCGAGAACGTCACCTTGCCGCCGAGCGCCTCGCGGCTGAACAGTGCGCCCACCGAGACGGCGTGGTCGGGCGAAAGGCGGAAGTGGTTGCCCTTGCGCAGGCCGCTTTCGAGACGCGCGTGGTTGTAGCCGTAGGTCCCGAACAGGGTCCAATAGTCACCGGCCTGCAGGCGCGCCTCGCCCTCGAAGCCATAGGCCTTGGCCTTGCCGGCGTTGAGCGTCACGACCTGAGCGCCCTGGCGGAAGGTGGTGGCGAAGTTGTCGTAGTCGTAGCGGAACACCGCCCCCGACAGGTACAGGCGACCGTCCATCAGCTTGCCCTTAGCGCCGGCCTCGTAGCTGTCGACCACCTCGGCGTCGACGATGCTGAAGCGCGGCTGGCCCAACGGCGCGGCCGGCGCGCTGGTCGAGATCACGTCCGGGCGACGCCCGCGCGCGAACGAGGCGTAGAGGCTGACATCCTCGGACGCGGCATAGCGACCGACGAGGCGCCAGGTCACGCCGGTGTCGGAGATCGACTTGCGGAAGGTGTCGCCATTGTTGGCGGTGGGCTGGTTGAGAAGACCCAAAAGCGGAAGCGCCGGATTGTTCACCGCGTTCGGCTGGGCGGCCAGGAACAGGTTGGTCGGCGTCGGCGCGGCCAGCAGCACGCCCAGAATCGAGCGGCCGTTCTGGACGGTCGAGCGGAACGCCGCCTCACGATCTTCGCTGGTGTAGCGAACGCCGGCCGTCAGTTCGAGCTTGTCGGTCAGGCGCAGCGTGCCGTCGGCATAGACGTCGTAGGTGGTGTTCTCGCCGTAGTTGGCGAATTCCTCACGATGGATCGGCTTCAGGTTCGAGGCGATGCCGGGCGCGATCGCCGACGGGATGCCAAAGCCCAGTTGAAGCACCTGGGTCAGGTAGGCCGGGTTGGTCAGGACAGCCTGCGGCTGGGGCGTCGGACGGCTGATGCCCAGCGGCGAGGCGCCCGCCAGCAGGGCGAGCACGAGGCGCTCGTCCATCTGGCCCGGGATGCGCCACGAGCCGGTCTCGTGGAAATAGTTGGCGCCGACAAAGCCCGAGAAGCGGCCGCCCGCGTCGTAGCGAAGGCGCAGTTCCTGGCTCTGCTGGCGACCTTGCGCGTCTTCGGCGAAGGTCAGGATCGGCAGGGACGAACCGTCCGGATCGAAGACCTCGTTGGAGTGGAAGGCGCGCGTGGCCGTGATCGACGACAGGGTCAGGCTGTCATTGATACGGTAGTCGGCCAGCGCGGTCAGGCCGTAGACCTTTCGGTCCAGGCCCAGCGGCTTGCCGCCTTCAAAGCCAGCGCCCGGCGCGAGCGTCGCGAAGCCGCCGACCTGGGTGTCGCTGAGCGCCTGGCCGGTGACCGGGTTGCTGGGATTGAAGGTGTTGCTCTTGAACGAGGTGCCCGTCGTGTCGTCGACCTGATAGTTGCCGATCAGGTCGAACTTCAGGCCGCCGGCTTCGGTATGGAAGCCCAAGCGGATGGCCTGGGTGTCGGTCGAGTCGTAGGCGTCGCCGCCCGCGGCGTCCTTCACATAGCCGTCGGCTTGACGCGTACGAGCCGCGATCCGCAGCGCCGAGCTTTCGCCGAAAGCGAAATTGACCATGGCCTCGCCGACGCGGTAGCCGCGCGTCCCCGCCTCGGCCTTCACCGCCCAGTCGAAGCCGCCCGGATTGGCCTTGTTCTGGACCAAGTTGACAGCCCCGATCAGGGCGCCGCGACCAAACAGCGTCGACTGCGGACCCTTGGCGATTTCCACGCGCTCCATGTCGAAGAGCTCGACATACGAACCCCGCGAGCGCGAGATCGGCACGCCGTCCTGATAGATCGAGACGCGGGTCTCGTCGGTGGCCGAACCGGAGTCGGACGTAATACCGCGCATCACGAAGCCGGAGTTGTTGTTCGACTGGTTTTGCACGAGGAAACCAGGCGTGAACGCCGACAGTTCGTCGAACGCCTTCACCCCGATCGCTTCAAGGAACTTGCCCGAATAGGCCGTGACGGCGATCGGCACTTCCACGGGATCCTGCGCGCGCTTCTGCGCCGTCACCACCAGTTCGCCCAGGAGAGCCGGATCGTTGTTGCTGGCCGCGGCTGGCTCGGCGCGTTGCTGACCGGCGGCCAGGGCCGGAGCCGCGGCAAGCAGGCTCAGGACGCTGGCGGTCAATAGCGTGGTGGTGCGAAAGGCGCGCATGGACTATCCCCCGAAAATAGAACTCGGCCACGCACCTAGGCGCCGCGCGTGTCGGCGTTGCGACGAGCTGATGACGGAGCGATGAAACCCCCTTGAGCGGCGCGGACGACATTCTGGACGACGACATCCTGGGCGCAGGCGCCTTGGATGGACGCGAGGACGAGATCGGCGAGGCGCTGGTCGCCGAACTCCCCGAGAGCCTCGCCGGCCAGCGCCTGGACCGGGTGCTGGCGCCGCTGTTTCCGGACCTGTCCAGAGCGCGCCTTCAGGCCTTGATCAATGAGGGTCGCCTGACCTTTGAGGGCGAGCCGATCCGAGACGCCGCCCGCAAGGCGAAGGCGGGCGTCTATACTCTCAACGTGCCGCCGCCGGCGCCGGCTGACCCGCAGCCCGAGGCCATTGCGCTGTCGGTCCTCTACGAAGACGCCCACCTGATCGTGGTCGACAAGCCCGCCGGAATGGCCGTTCATCCGGCGCCCGGTACGTACAGCGGCACGCTGGTCAACGCGCTGCTCCATCACTGCGGGGACAGCCTCTCCGGCGTCGGCGGCGTCGCGCGGCCGGGCATTGTTCACCGGCTCGACAAGGACACTTCGGGCGTGATGGTGGCGGCCAAGACCGACGCCGCCCATCGCGGACTGTCAGCGCTTTTCGCCACCCACGACATCGACCGGCTCTATGTGGCCCTGACCCGAGGCGCGCTGTCACCGCCGACGGGCACGATCCAGACCCAGATCGGCCGCTCGCCTGGCGATCGCAAGAAGATGGCGGTGTTGCGATCCGGTGGCCGCGAGGCGATCACGCACTACCGGGTCGAAGCGACCTTCGGCCCTCAGGAACGTCCCGTCGCCGCGCGCGTGGCGTGCCGTCTGGAGACAGGCCGCACACACCAGATCCGGGTGCATCTGGCCAGCAAGGGCGCGCCTTGCCTGGGCGATCCCGTCTATGGCGCAGGGCAGCCGGCGGCGACGGTTCGGGAGTCTATGGAAGCGTCCGGCCTGCGCCGCCAGGCGCTGCACGCCGCGCTGCTGGGTTTTGTCCATCCGATCACCGGCGAGACCCTGAGTTTCGAAACGCCGCTTCCCTCCGACATGGCGACCCTGGAGCGCGCGCTGGCGCAGCTTTGAGCGGAAAAGAGCCAAGCTTGCGCCCGCGCAACAAAAGCGCCCTAATTGTGCTGGCTTGGCGCCCCAGGGTCAGGTTCTGTCACCGTGGAGCGTCCCCATGCGGCCTATAGTCACCGTCCTGGCCCTCGCCGCCGGCGCGCTCGCGACACCCGCGTTCGCGGCGCTTGACGACGAAGTCATCGCCACCGCCCAGGCGCGCCCCTCGGCTCAGGTTCTCTCGGCGACCGCGTCAAGCGTAGCGCCGACCGCGACGCCGTCTCGGCCCCTGACCACGCAGGAACAGATCGCGGCCTTCATCGCCGCCAATCCCATCCCTGAGGCGGCCGATGCGCCACGAGGTCTTCTGCCCGCCGACCGCGACGCCGAGGGTCGGCGCAAGATCCACGGCTCCATGGGCGTTTCGGTCGGGACAGGCGGCTATCGCAGCGCCTATGCCTCGGCGTTGATTCCCGTCGGCGAAAGCACCACGGTCGGTGTGGCGGTCTCGAAGACCGATTTCGGCAAGCACGGCGGCTGGTACGGCGGTCCAGTCTATGGCGACCCCGTCTACGGCGGCTACGGGCCGGGATTTGGCCGGATGCGGGGCGGCGAGCGTCAGTCCATCGCCTTGTCGGTGATGTCCGGCGGCCCAGGCGGTCGCGCCGACACGCCCGAAGGCTGCGCGCCGGGCTTCCGTGACGGCGGTCGCTATATCGAACCGCTCTGGGTCGAGCGCCTGCGTGACGGCGCCCATCCCTGCACCGAGACGACGCCACCTCGCTAGCCGCCAGAAAACTGTCTTTTGCAGCGGCGCCGTTCGCTCATGTTTAACGGCTTGAGCCTCATGGTGCCTGCCTCGGGCGTCTGAGGCTTACTGATGCAGCCGGAAATAACTCCTTATCATCATCCCGCGACAGGGACGGTGAGCTATCTGATCGTCGACCCGGCCACGTTTCTCTGCGCCATCGTCGACCCGGTCCTGGACTTTGATCCAGAGACTGAAGCGGTCGATACGGGCTTCGTCGACAAGATGATCGCGGACATCCGCGCCAAGGACCTGGGCCCGACCTGGATTCTGGAAACTGGACTACACGCCGGCCACCTGTCGGCCGCCGGCCATCTCAAATACGAGACCGGAGCCTCGGTCTGTATCGGCGCGGCCGTCGTCGACAGCCTCAAGCGCCTGGCCCCCAAGTTCGGTGAGACCATGGTCGATCTGGACGGTTGGGACTTCGACAAGCTGGCCCAGGATGGCGACACCTTTCCCATGGGCGGGCTGGAAATCACCCCCATCGCCCTGACCGGGCGGCTCCCCGGCGCGGTGGCCTACAAGATGGCGGACGTCATCTTCACCGGCGACCTGCTGCTGGCGCCCGCCGAGGGCGCGGGTCGGTGCGATATCCCCGGCGCGGACGCCGGCAGAGCTTGGGACGACGCCCAGAAGATCCTCGCCTTGCCGTCACAGACTCGCGTGCTCCCGGGCGTTTGCGCCATGGAACCGACCGAAGCCACGGTGGCGGAGCAAAAGGCGTCAAACATCCAGCTCAATGACAAGATCGATCGACTGGATTTCATCGCTCTCCGAACCGCCGCCGACGCATTCCTGCCAGACCTGGCATTCGCCTCGGCGGCGTTGCGGGTCGCTATCCGCTCCGGGCGGCCACCCTCGCCGCCCGAGTCCGGCCCGCGCTTTCCGCCTGTCGACCTCGGCGCGCTCTGAGGTCAACACGACCTGATCCGCGCCCTCGTCTCTCTGGACGACTGGTTTCCCCTGAACCCGGATGATTTCTCGGGCGTATGGCGGTCCAGGAAAGCGGTCGAAAAGAAAGCGGTTCGGGGGGCTTGCGTCCCGGCGGCGACGCCGCTAGGTATCGCGCCCTCGACCTCGGGCGGTGATTATCGGCCTCCCGAACGGCGCCTGGAGAGGTGGCAGAGTGGTCGAATGCGCCGCACTCGAAATGCGGTTTACGTGAAAGCGTAACGTGGGTTCGAATCCCACCCTCTCCGCCAGCCCCCTTCCCTGAAAGTCCGCCAGACGTTCCGCAAGACCCGCCGTTCAAGGGGGAATGCGAGATCGTGCGCCACGCATCTGACGCGATCCGTCACGTGTCGCGTCGCCCTTGTGGAACGATTGGTGGGACCAAACAGCCAAGCTTCAGTCCCCCATAGAGCGAAGCGGGCAAAACGCATGCGGATCTCTCTTTACGCCGCCTTTATGCGTATCCGCCGCTTCCGCATGGCGCCTTTATGCGGGTCCGTAGTCCTTGGCCTCCGACAATCAAGGAGGCCGTTATGGCTGATCTTCTCTACGGGGCGCTGGCGCTTGGCCTGTTCGCCCTGTTCGGGGCGTTCGTCGCCGCGCTGAGGCGCGTCTGACGATGCTCGTGAACATCCTGTGGGGCGCCGGCGCGATCGTGATCGCCGGCTACATGGTCGCGGCGATGCTGCGGCCCGACAAGTTCTGACGGACCCCTTTCATGACATGGCAAGGATGGGCGGAGATCGCCCTCACTCTCAGCCTGGCGGTCGCCATCGGGTGGCCGCTGGGCGTCTTTCTCTCGCGCGTGTGGAATGGGGAGAAGACCTTTCTCGCCCCCGTGATGCGCCCGGTCGAAACCCTTTTCTACAAGGCCTGCGGCGTTGATCCGACCAAGAGCCAGAGCTGGCACGCCTACGCCGTGGCGCTGCTGGCCTTCAATCTGGTCGGCTTCGTGCTCGTCTATGCGGTGCTGCGCCTGCAAGGCGTTCTGCCGCTGAACCCGCAGGGTTTCTCCGGCCTTTCGGGCCACCTGGCGTTCAACACCGCCTTCAGCTTCGTCACCAACACCAACTGGCAGAGCTATGCAGGCGAAGCCACCATGTCGACGCTCAGCCAGATGCTGGTGCTGACGGTGCAGAACTTCGTCTCGGCCGCCACCGGCGCGACCGTGGCTGCGGCCCTGGCGCGGGCGTTCGTCGCCAATCGCGGCGAAGGCGTCGGCAACTTCTGGGCGGACCTGATCCGCACCACGCTCTATCTGCTGCTGCCGCTGGCCTTCGTGGTCGCGGTGGTGCTCGTGGCCCTGGGCCTGCCCCAGACCCTGGCCGCCGGCGTCACCGCCCATACGCTTGAAGGCGCCGAGCAGAAGATCTCGCTCTACGCGGTGGCCTCCCAAGAGGCGATCAAGATGCTGGGCATCAACGGCGGCGGCATCTTCAACGCCAACTCGGCCCACCCGTTCGAGAACCCGACGCCGCTGACCAACCTGATCACGGCGGTTTCGATCAACACCCTGGGCTGGGCGGCCTTCTTCGCCTTCGGCCGCATGGTGCTGGCCAAGAAGGACGTTCGCGCCCTCATCATCGCCGCCTTCGTGCTGCTGTTCGCCGGCGCGGCGGGCGTCTATGCGACCGAGACCCAGGCCCCTCCGGCCCAGGTCGCGGCCAAGGTCGATACGTCGGTGAACATGGAGGGCAAGGAGGTCCGCTTCGGCGCGCCGGCCACAGCCGCCTGGGTCGCCATGACCACAGGGGCGTCCAACGGTTCGGTCAACGGCATGCACTCCAGCCTGATGCCCCTGGGCGGCGGGATCGCGATGTTCCTGATGCAGCTGGGCGAGATCCTGCCCGGCGGCATCGGTTCGGGCGTCGCGATCATGGTCGTCATGGCGCTGCTGTCGGTGTTCGTCGCCGGGCTGATGGTCGGCCGCACGCCGGAGTACCTGGGCAAGAAGGTCGAGGCGCGCGAGATCCAGTTCTCGATCCTGGCGGTGGTGATCATTCCGCTGTCGATGCTGGGCTTCTCGGGGATCGCCGCCGTTTTGCCCGAGGCGCTGAAAGGCCTGATGCACAGCGGGCCGCACGGCCTGTCGGAGATCCTCTACGCCTATGTCTCGGGCACGGCCAACAACGGCTCGGCCTTCGCGGGCCTCACCGCCAACGCGCCCTGGTGGAACGTGACGCTGGGGATCGCCATGGCGCTCGGCCGCTTCCTGCCGATCGTTGCGGTGCTGGCCATCGCCGGCAGCCTGGTCGCCAAGCCCAAGCTCGCGCCCACGGCCGGCACCCTGCCGACCGACGGCGGTCTCTTCATCGGCCTCCTGATCGGGGTGATCCTGATCCTGGGCGGCCTGCAATTCTTCCCCGCGATGGCGCTGGGACCGATCGTCGAGCACTTCCAGGCGCTCGGCGCGGTCGCGGCCCTCCGCTGAGTGGTGATCCCATGACATCCCTAGATATCCACGCTGGCGAGGGACGACGGGCCCTGGCTGGCGGCCTGTCCGGCGCCGTGCTGGCCCGCGCCGCTAAAGATGCCTTCCTCAAGCTTGATCCACGCAAGCTGACCGGAAATCCAGTGATCTTCGCCACCTGGCTGGTGGCCCTGCTCTCGACCGTCTCGGCGGTCACGGCGGTGGCCACGCACCAAGCGGCGGGCTTCGCTGTACAGATCGCCGTCTGGCTCTGGGCCACGGTGCTGTTCGCCAACCTCGCTGAGAGCGTCGCCGAGGGGCGCGGCAAGGCGGCGGCCGACAGCCTGCGCGCCACCCGCGTGACCACCAAGGCCAAACTGGTCGTCGACCCCAACACGGGGACCTGGATCCCCACCCCCGCGCACAAGCTTGGCGTCGGCGAAGTGATCCTGGTCGAGGCCGGCGACGTGATCCCGACCGACGGCGAGATCATCGAGGGCATGGCCAGCGTCAACGAGGCGGCGATCACCGGTGAGAGCGCGCCGGTGATCCGCGAAAGCGGCGGCGACCGCTCGGCCGTCACCGGCGGCACCACCGTGGTCTCCGACTGGATCAAGGTGCGGGTCACGGCCGAGGCCGGCTCGACCTTCCTCGACCGGATGATCGCCATGGTCGAGGGCGCGGATCGTCGCAAGACGCCGAACGAGATCGCCCTGGCGGTGCTGCTGGCCGGCCTCACCCTGATCTTCCTGATCGCGGTCGTGACCCTGTTGGGCCTGGGCAAGTTCTCGGGCGTGGCGCTGGATCCGCTGGTGCTGGGCGCGCTGTTCATCACGCTGATCCCCACGACCATCGGCGGGCTCCTGTCGGCCGTGGGCATCGCCGGCATGGATCGTCTGCTGAAGGTCAATGTGCTGGCCACCTCCGGCCGCGCGGTGGAGGCCGCAGGCGACGTCGATACCCTCCTGCTGGACAAGACCGGCACCATCACCTTCGGTAACCGCATGGCCACCGAGGTCATCCCGGCGCCGGGCGTGCGTCCCGACGCGGCGATGAAGGCGGCTCTGATGGCCTCGCTGGCCGACGAGACGCCGGAAGGTCGCTCGATCGTCGAACTGGCCCGCAACGCCGGCCTGACTGTCGAGCCGCCGGAGGGCGCGACCTCGATCCCGTTCACCGCCCAGACCCGCCAGTCGGGCCTGGATCACGGCGGTCACGCCTGGCGCAAAGGGGCCGTGGACGCCGTCTACCGGTCGCTGGCGCTGGAGCCCAAGAGCATCCCGGCCGACCTGACGGCCGCCGTGGATCGCATCGCCCGCTCGGGCGGCACGCCGCTGGCCGTGAGCGAGAACGGCGTCCTGGTCGGTGTGATCCACCTGAAGGACGTCGTGAAACCCGGCGTGAAGGAGCGCTTCGCCGACCTGCGCCGCATGGGCCTGCGCACCGTGATGATCACCGGCGACAACCCAGTCACCGCCGCCGCCATCGCCTCGGAGGCCGGCGTCGACGACTTCCTGGCCGAGGCCACCCCAGAGGACAAGCTGCGGCTGATCCGGGAAGAGCAGGGCAAGGGCCGCCTGGTGGCTATGTGCGGCGACGGCGCCAACGACGCGCCCGCCCTCGCCCAGGCCGATGTCGGGGTGGCCATGCAGACCGGAGCCCAGGCCGCACGCGAGGCCGGCAACATGGTCGATCTGGACAGCGACCCGACCAAGGTCATCGAGATCGTCGAGGTCGGCAAGCAGATGCTGATCACCCGCGGCGCCCTGACGACCTTCTCGATCGCCAACGACGTGGCCAAGTATTTTGCGATCATCCCGGCGATGTTCGTGGTGTCGCTGCCGGCGCTAGGCGCGCTGAACGTCATGAAGCTGCACAGCCCGCAGAGCGCGATCCTCTCGGCGGTGATCTTCAACGCCCTGGTGATCGTCGCCCTGATCCCGCTGGCCCTGAAAGGCGTGAAGTACCGCGCCGTCGGCGCCGGCAAGCTGTTGTCGCGCAACCTGACCCTCTACGGCCTGGGCGGCCTGATCGCGCCGTTCGTCGGCATCAAGCTGATCGACCTCGTGGTCTCGGCCCTGGGTCTGGCGTAAACACGAGCCATCGGAGACTCATCCGTCATGCTTTCTCAACTTCGGCCCGCCCTGGTCTCGATGGGCCTGTTCACCGCCCTGCTGGGCCTGGCCTATCCGCTGGCCGTCACGGGTGTCGCCCAGGCGGCCTTTCCCGCTCAGGCCAATGGCAGCCTGATCCGCGACGCGGGCGGCCGGATCATCGGTTCGGCCCTGATCGGCCAGGCCTTCGCCAAGCCGGAATACTTCCACGGCCGGCCCTCGGCGGCGGGCAATGGCTACGACGCCGCAGCATCCAGCGGCTCCAACATGGGCCCGCTGAACGACAAGCTGATCGACCGCGAGAAGACCGACGCGGCGGCTCTGCGAGCCGAGAACCCCGGCGTCGTCATTCCCGCCGACGCCGTCACCACCTCGGCATCGGGCCTGGATCCGGACATCTCGCCGGCCAACGCCCGCTTCCAGGCGCCGCGCGTCGCCAAGGCGCGGGGCGCGCCGGCGGCTGAGGTCGAGGCCCTGATCGAAGCCCAGGTCCAACAGCCCCTGCTGGGCTTCATCGGCCAGCCGCGCATCAATGTCCTGGCGCTGAACCGGGCGCTCGACGCCCGCTTCCCGATAATACCAGTAAGAAAGGCGGCTAGTGCCGGCTGACGAACCGAAACGTCCGGACCCTGAGGCGCTCCTGGCCGCCGCGAACAAGGCGCGCCGGGGGCGCCTGAAGGTGTTTCTGGGCATGGCGCCCGGCGTGGGCAAGACCTACGAGATGCTGCGCGCCGCCCGTCGACGCAAGGCCGAGGGCGCCGACGTCCTGATCGGCGTCGTGGAGACCCACGGCCGTCGCGAGACCGAAAGCCTGCTGCGCGGCATGGAGGTCCTGCCCCGCAAGCCGATCGAGCATCGCGGCCGCGTCCAGATGGAGTTCGACATTGACGCGGCCCTGGCGCGCAAGCCGAAGATCCTGCTGGTCGACGAGTACGCCCACTCCAACGCCATCGGCTCCCGCCATCCCAAGCGCTGGCAGGACGTCGAGGAGTTGCTGGCCGCCGGCGTCGATGTCTGGACGACCCTCAACGTCCAGCACCTGGAGAGCCTGGTCGACGTCGTCCAGCGCATCACCGGCGTGCGCCAGCGTGAGACGGTGCCCGACAGCGCCCTCTCTCGCGCCGACGCCATCGAGCTGGTGGACATCACCCCCGACGAACTGCGCGAGCGGATGGCGGCCGGCAAGGTCTATGTGCCCGAGACCGCGCGCCTGGCGTCGGACAACTTCTTCAAGGTCGAGAACCTCACCGCCCTGCGCGAGCTGGCGCTGCGTCGCGCGGCCCAGACCGTCGATGACCAGCTGGTCGCCACCATGCGCGAGAAGGGCGTCGAAGGCCCCTGGGCGGCGGGCGAACGGATCCTTGTCCTGGTGAGCGGCGACGCCATGGCGGCCACGCTGGTGCGGGCCGGCCGGCGCTTGTCGGACATGATGATGGACGCGCCTTGGACCGTCACCCATGTCGAGCGGACCGACCGGCCGCTGGCGCAGGATGGCGACGCGGCGCGCCTCCGAGAGGCCTACCGGCTGGCCGAGCAACTGGGCGGCGCGACCATCGCCCTCAGCGGCGGCGACATCGTCGAGACGGTGATGGCCTATGCGCGGCGCCACAACGTCACCCAGATCGTCATCGGCAAGGCGATCGAAAGCCGCTGGCGCGAGCTTTTGGGGCGGTCCTTGGCGAGCGCCCTGCTGCGAGAAGCCCGCGGCGTCGCGGTTCACGTCGTCACCGAGGCCGCGCCGGAGCGAAGGTCGCCCACGCCTGAGCCGTCCCGGCCCGATCGTTGGCGCGGCTACGCGGTCGGAGCCCTGTTCATCGCGGTCGCCACCCTGGCGGCCTGGGGCCTGGACGTGGCGTTCGATCGTGTCGATCTCGGCATGATCTTCCTGGCGGCCGTTCTGGCGGCGGGCGTCTTGCACGGCCTGCGCCCCGCGCTGGCGGCGGCGACCGTGGCGTTCCTCGTCTACAACTATCTGTTCCTCGAACCCCGCTACAGTCTCGCCGTCGGCGCGCCCACGGACTTCATCACCCTGGTCGTGTTCTGGGCGGTCGCCCTGGCGTCGGGAGGGCTCGCCGGTCGGGTTCGCGAACAGGCCCTGGGCTCGCAGCGCCGGGCCGCCGCCGTCACCACCCTGCTGGCGGCCAGCCGGACGTTCTCCGCCGCCAGCGGCCGCGACGCCGTCGCCAAGGCCCTGGTCGAGCAGGTCTCAGCCGCCGCTGGCGCGCGCGCCGTCGTGCTTCTGCCGGAAGGAGAGGAAATCGCGGTCGCCCATGGCTCGCCAGAGCTCGCCGCGTTGGACGCCGCGCAGATGGCCGCCGCGCGCTGGTCCTGGGAAAAGGGTGAGGCCGCCGGCTTCGGGACCGGAACCCTGCCCCAGGCCCGATGGACGTTCTGGCCGCTGGACGGCGTCCGCGCCCGTACGGGCGTCGCTGGCCTGGCCGCGGGCGGCGCGCCGCTGGGGCCGGACCAGGAGCGCCTTGTTCTGGCCCTGCTGGAACAGGGCGCCGTCGCGCTCGAGCGCTCGCAGCTCGCGGCCGAGGCGGTCGAGACCGAGACGCTGCGCCGCGCCGACCGCTTCCGCTCGGCCCTGATGAACTCGGTCAGCCATGACCTGCGCACGCCGCTCTCAACAGTGCTGGGCGCTTCCACGACGCTGATCGACTATGGCGACAAGCTGGCCAAGCCGGTGCGCGAGGACCTGGTCGTCAGCATTCGCGAGGAGGCCGAACGGCTGAACCGCTACGTCGCCAACCTCCTGGATATGACCCGCATCGAAGGCGGCGCCCTGCGCTTGCGGACCGACTGGCTAGACGTCCGCGACGTCCTGAACGCCGCCGCCGACCGGGTGTCGCGCCGCCTGGACGGCCGGACTCTGACCCGGGACTTTCCTCGGGAGCTGTCCCTGGTCCAGGCCGATGCGAGCCTGCTCGAACAGGTCGTGGTCAACGTGCTGGAGAACGCCATCGCCTACAGTCCGCCCGACGCGCGCATCGAAATGGCCGCCTATGAGGACCGCGGCAACGTCGTGATCAGCATCGAGGACGAAGGACGCGGCATCCCCACGTCGGAGCTGGAGCGGGTGTTCGACAAGTTCCGTCGCATGGAAGAGCCCAGCGACCGAAGCCAGGGCGCGGGCCTGGGCCTTTCGATCGCCAAGGGCTTCATCGATGCGCTGGGCGGGCGGATCGCCGCCGCCAGCCCCATCCACGACGGGAAGGGCACGCGGATCCTGATCAGCTTGCCCAAGGCGGTCGCGACGCCGCATCACCTGCTATGACTCCCGCATGAGCGCGCTTCGCCACCGCATCCTCGTCATCGACGACGAGCCGCAGATCCACCGCTTCCTGGGCCCTGCCCTGGATGCGGCCGGCTACGAACCCCTGCGCGCCGACAGCGGCCAGGAGGGCCTCCGCGGCATCGCCCTCTGGTCGCCCGACGCCGTCGTGCTGGATCTGGGCCTGCCCGACATGGACGGCAAGGACGTCCTGGAGAAGGCCAGAGCCTTCTATGAGGGACCAATCCTGATCCTCTCGGCGCGCGACCGCGAGATCGAGAAGATCGAGGCCCTGGATCGCGGGGCAAACGACTATATCGAAAAGCCCTTTGGGGTCGGAGAGCTTTTGGCGCGCCTGCGCGTGGCGCTGCGCCAGTCGGCGGCGCCGAAGAGGACCACGGGTCCGCTCACCTTCGGAGATGTCGTCATCGATCTGGACCTGCGCCTCGTGACCAAGGCTGGCAAGCCCGTAAAGCTGTCGCCCAAGGCGTTCGAACTTCTGGCGCGCTTGGCCATGTCGCCCGGCAAGGTGCTCACTCACAAGGAGCTCTTGGTGGGCGTGTGGGGGGCCGCGCACGCGCATGACACCCAGTATCTTAGGGTGTTCGTTGGACAACTCCGGCAGAAGCTTGAGGACAACCCGGCGCATCCTGGATTGATCCTGACAGAGCCCGGTGTGGGCTATCGCCTCCAAGGCGCGGCGGGCTAACGCCAGAATCTGGCTTTGACGTGCTATCGACGTCATGCTGGCAGGAACAGCGTTTGACCCTATCTTTAAAATAGCCCCGCTATTCATGGAGATCTGGGTGCAGCGACCGTTTTCCGCCCGCCTGACAGTGGCCTTTGCTTTGATGGCGGCCCTGGCGCTCGCGCAAGGCGGCCTTGCGGCCTGGATCGCCAACCGCGCCGAGAACCAAGTCCTAAGAGGGCGTGTGGCCGGTGATCTGCAAAGCACCTTCTGGGAGCTTTCCGCCACGAAGCAGCGCTTGCGCGCTTGGTCTCTGCGCGCCCTGATGGGCGCGCCGCACGCGCCGGGTGATGGAGAAATGCTCCGCCTGCGAATGTCTGACGCCATCGTGCGCCTGCAGGACCTCAGCGCGCGGGCCGAGCAGATGGACCGGGCCATGGGTATTCGGTCCAGCGAAAGCGCCCAGCGTGACGACGCCCTGAAACTGCTGTCTCAAAGCGTCGTGGCTCTGCGTGAGCCGATCGCCGACATCAACCGCAGAGGCCCGACCCAGGACGCCTTGACGGCATGGGCGGCGATTGAGTCCGTCTTTGACAAGGGCGCCGGTCGCGATCTTCGGGAAATGTTGAACGAACGGATCCGAACCGAAGCCGATATCCTCAAGCGAACCCGCCAGGTCGCTGATCTCTACCTGATGCGCGTGAAGGTGTTGAGTTGGTCCGCGGCAGGAACCCTTGGCCTGATGGCTATCGCTCTCGCGTTCTACTTCACGCGAGCGCTACGCCGCCCCCTGTCGGCGATGTCCGAAGGCGCGCGCGCGTTCGAGCAGGGGC
This sequence comes from Pseudomonadota bacterium, assembly GCA_020161365.1. Taxonomy (GTDB): domain Bacteria; phylum Pseudomonadota; class Alphaproteobacteria; order Caulobacterales; family Caulobacteraceae; genus Caulobacter. Next base: position 132,595 of record JAIUNU010000011.1, read on the forward strand.
GTCTGGATCACCGGATGCCAGAGGGCGGCTTTCTGGAGTTCTCGCGCCTGGGCGTCAGCATCAACCGCATGGCCGCCGAACTCTCGGCGCGGCGGGAGCAAGAGGCCGAACTGCGCGCGGGCCTGGAGGTCCAGGTCGCTACACGGACCAAAGAGCTGGAGGCCGCGCTCGGCGAACTGCGTCAGGTCGAGGCTCGGCGGCGTCAATTGCTCGGCGACATCAGCCACGAGCTGCGCACGCCCATGACCGCCATTCGCGGCGAGGCGGAGGTGGCGCTTCGCGGCCGCAAGTCGCTGGACGACTATCGCGACGCCCTGCAGCGCATCACCCAGGCCTCCGGGCAGATGGGCACGCTGATCGAGGACCTCCTGATGATGGCCCGTAGCGACGCCGAAATCCTGCATCTGAACCTGACCGAGGTGGACCCCCGCCAAGCGCTCGAAGAAGCGATCGCGACGCTGTCGCCGATCGCCCATGTGCGCGAGGTGGAGCTCCAGGTCGCCATAGAAGACGCACCCGCTCGCGTCGCGGCGGACGGTCAGAGGTTGCAGCAGGTGATGGCGCTGCTGCTCGACAACGCCATCCGCTATTCGCATCCAGGCGGCGCCGTCGAGATTGTCGCGGGATCCGATGCGGCCATGCCGGACACCTGGCGGCTGGAGATCAAGGATCGCGGCATCGGCATCGCACCGTCTGATCTGGCGCATGTCTTCGAACGTGGATACCGGTCGGCCGCAGCACGCGCGCATCGCGCCGATGGGACCGGTCTAGGCCTGCCCATCGCCAAGGCGCTCACCGAACGCCAGGGCGGCGCCTTGCGGCTGGAAAGCGAGACGAACGAGGGCGTCAGGGCGATCCTGACCCTCCCCCGGACCGAAGCAGCGACGCCCGAAGGAGCTCTCTAGATGCACATCCTGGTCGTCGAGGACGACACGCGCGTATCTGACTTCCTTGAGCGCGGCTTGAGGGCTGAAGGCTACAAGGTTCGGGTGGCCCGGGACGGGATCAGCGGCCTGGAAGCAGCCCGCGATCTGGACGCCATGCTGCGCGAACTCGACCAGAGCGGCGTCATCCTGCTGGACCTCATGCTGCCCAAGATGACGGGCATGGAAGTCTGCCAGACCCTACGCGCCGCCGGCGTCATGACGCCCGTGCTAATGCTGACCGCCCTGGGGGCGGTTGACGACCGGGTCACGGGCCTGCGAACCGGCGCCGACGACTATCTCGTCAAACCGTTCTCCTTCGAGGAGTTGCTAGCGCGGATCGAAGCGCTGCTTCGACGGTCGCGCGAGCAGCGCGCGCCGACCGCCAAGACGATGCGGGTCGGCGCCGTCGAGCTCGACCGAGCGACGATGCGCGTCTCGCGAGACGGCGAGGAGATCGTACTGACCGCCCGCGAGCTGGCGTTGCTTGAGCTTTTTCTGTCCTCACCGGGCCGCGTGCTGAGCCGCGAGCGCATCCTGTCGAATGTCTGGGGCGTGGACGAAGACCCGCTGACGAACGTGGTCGACGTCTATGTCCGCCGGCTCCGGGCCAAGATCGATCCGCCGAACGCCGCGTCCTTCATCACGACGGTGCGGGGCCTCGGCTACAGACTGGAACCCGACCCGGCTCGCGCGCCCCTGAACGCTTGACGCTGTCGAAAAGACGCCCGCGCGGCAGAGGGACCGCGCGGGCAAAGACAAGGGGATTCAAAGAAGGGGTGTGGGGGATTACTTCGCGGCGTAGGGCAGCGACGAGTGGTGAGCGACGATGCGGATCGCGCCGTCGTCGGTCTTCTTGAAGGTCCAGGTCTTGTCGACCGTCGTCACCTTGCCGTTCTTGTCAGTCATCATGACGTTGCCAGTCGTGCTGGCGGTGTCGCCGTGGATCTGGACGGCGGCGTTCTTGATTTCGACCGAGCGCCAGCCCTGCAGCGCAAAGCCCTTGTCGTTCGGATAGTTCGGATCACCACCGACGAAGTAAGCCAGGGCGCCGTCCTTGGTGGTGCGGAAGGTCTGCGGCGCCACGGTCAGGGTCGGCTTGAAAAGCACCGGACCCAGGTTGTAGCCGTAGGCCTTGTCGAGCACGGTGCTCGCCAGCGCCTTGGCCTTGGCGTGGCCGCCGGTCTCGTGTTCGCGAGCGATGGCGACCAGGGCCTCGCCCCAAGCCTTTTGAGCGGCCAGGACTTCGGCTTCCGTCAACGCGCCCGTGTAGGTCGTGCTCGCCCAGGCGGCCGGAGCGGTCGCGACCGCCGCAAGGAGCGCGCCAGCGGCGATTAGAGAGCGAGGGTTCATCATCTTCTCCTGATCTGTTCGGCGCCAAACGCCGTGTCGTCAGGCATAGAGGGGGCAAGTGAACCTGAACTGTCGCGCGGATGAACGCCGGATTACAGACCCGTCGCTCTAAAGAGACGAAAAAAGCCGCGCTTCTAAGGCGCGGCTTTCTGACGTCTCAGCCTCTATATTTCCAGGGTTAGAGGCCGTTGGATCACTTCCAACGATCGACAGCATTGACCAGTCCAGCGACCTCGACTGGCGCCAGGCCCACGGTCAGACCCTCGCCCTGGTCATCCTTGAAGCGCACGCTCCAGGGCATGCGGTCTCCCGGACGATAGGCCGCCGCAACGTCGCGGATCACCGTCTCAGGCACTTCAAACTCCACTGTCATGTGTCGACCGCAGGTGACGAGCACCTCGCCACAGTCCTCGGTCCAGCGCCGCACGCTCGTCGGCGGCAGTTTCAGAAGTCCGTCGGAACCCCGCAGATGAATCTGGGTCACATCCAGACGCGCGCCGAAATAGGTCAGGTCGTAGGTGACGCGCCATGAAACGCCCGCGCCATCCCGCGACTTGGCGGCCTTGATGAAGCCGTCGCGCACAGCCACGCCGTGGGTAAAGCCGCCCTTGCGAAAGACGGGTTTGGAGCTGAACAGCACGTGGTCCTCGAGCGGATCGTCGCGCACCTCGATACGTTCGGCGATCATCTCCGGCGTCATCTTCGTGAGCGCGGCGTGAAGGGGCTTCTGCCCGACCGAGGCCTGAGACGGGCCCGTGACGCAAAGCGCGACCAACGCGGCGGCGCCAAGGGGAACTGCCAAGCTTTTCACGATGTGGCTCCTTTCATTAGAACTGCAGATTGATCCAGACGGCGGCGGCGTGGGTCACGAGGTCTGGACCGGTACGATAGGCGCGCTGGCGCAGGTAGCCCGGCTCCAGCGTGACGGCCTTGCTGATCGGGACAGAGACGCCCGCGAAGCTGCGCCACAGGTGCAGGCCGTCACGCTGTCCCCAACCGGTCTGGTTGAGGCCGACAAACGCCTCTGTCCATCCAACCGCCCGGACGCCGTCCTTCACCCGCGCCGTGATGCGAACCTGTTGGCGGATCCGCCAACCCGTTCCGTCGCGATCTTCGACCCAGCGCTGTTCCAGACGCGTGCGCCCCGACAAGGTGACGCCCTTGCCGTCTCCCGCCAGGCGGTAGGAAAGCTGCTGCCACCCGCGATGCTCATGGGTCGCCGACCGCCCCTTGGGCGTGGAGCGGATATAGGCGTAACCCGCCGACGCGGTCGTGGTCGTGTCCAGTCGCCAGCCGATCGAAGGGCGGATGATGACCTGTCCCAGACGGCTGGCGTCATCACTGAACCGCGCCTGCCCGTCGACGGTCAGAGTCATCTTGTCGCTCAGGGCGCCAGACGCCTGGAGAACCGACCAGGCCTGCGTATCCGTCTCGGTCGCCCACGCGGCTCCAGCGGCGGCGAGCGCAAGGCTCGCCACCGCCAAGCCTACGCCGCGGCCGGCGATCAGAAGCGCCATGTCAGACCCGCGCTGGCCACCCAGGGATTCAGCTCGTGCTCGGTTTCCAGCACCAGCCGGTCGCCTGCATTGAAGCGCGCCGTCGTGTTTACGAAGTAGCGCTTCACATCGATGCTGAAGCCCATGGCCTTGTCGCCGAGCAGGATGTCGACACCAGCCTGAAGGGCGGCGCCAAGCTCGCTGGAAAGACCAACCTTGGTCGCGCCCAAGGCCCGGGCGCTCGCGCCGACTCCTTCGCCGAACACCAAGAAGTAGGCCGGACCGGCGCCGACATAGGGCTTGAGACCCCCCGCCATCGGCAGATGATACTTCAGTGTGACAGTGGCCGGGATGACCTCGGCGTTGTCGACCAGGGCCGCGCCTTTCAGAGCGCCTGCGCCCCGTACGTCATGCTGCGTCACACAGCAGATGGTTTCGACCGAGACCCGCGGCGAAAAGAAATACTCGGCCGCGACGGTCGGAACCCAGGCATCCTTGGCGCGGGTGTCCGAGCCGGCGGGCAGGCGCAGTTGGTCAAGCTTGACCTTGGTGATCGCCCCATCAACCGCCACGTGCGTGGCCAGAGCCTTGATCTGAATCTGGCCACGTTCAGCGGCCTGGGCGCCTCCAGCGACTGCGGTCATGGCCAAGGCTGATGCGGCGACCGCGACGAATATCCCTTGCTTACTCATCAATTCCTGTCCTCGGGGAACGGGCCTGCGCCCACGGGACAAGAGCTAGGGAGCAGCCGTGAACCCCGGCTGTCGGCGAGATGAACGGCGGATTACAGCGTCTGGTAACGTTGACCGACCGGGCGGCGCGACGCAGCGGCGGCCGATCCGAAGAGGCTTAAGCGCCCAAAGGACCGAAGGCGCGACGCCAGGCCACGAACTTCGCCAGCCCCTCCGCCAGCTTGATCTTGGGCTTGTAGCCGCAGAGCGCGCTCAGCTTGTCGATATTGGCGAAGGTGGCCGTGACATCGCCAGGCTGCATCGGCTTGAAGACCTTCTCGGCCTGCACGCCCAACGCCGCCTCCAGGGTCATGATCATGTCCATCAGGCCGACGGGATCGTTGTCGCCAATGTTATAGATCTCATGGCCGCCCGCAGCGGGAGGATGATCGAGCACGCCCAGCACGCCGTCGACGATGTCGTCGATATAGGTAAAGTCGCGAGCCATCTCGCCGTCGCCATAGACCTCGATCGCCTCGCCGCGCAGCATCTTCTCGGTGAAGCCGAAATAGGCCATGTCCGGCCGCCCCCACGGCCCATAGACGGTAAAGAACCGCAGGCCCGATTGGGGAAACCCGTATAGCCTGGCGTAGCTCTGGCTCAGCAGCTCGCAGGAACGCTTGGTGGCGGCGTACAGCGACACGGGGCTTTCGGCCGGATCGGTCTCCTTGAAGCCGTCCCCATTCAGCGGCCGGTCGCCATAGACGCTGGACGAACTGGCATAGACCAGATGCTCGACGCCAGCGTGGCGACAGGCTTCCAGCACTGACAGATGACCGGCCAGGTTGCTGCGCTCGTAGGCGAAGGGGTTGTCGATCGAGTAGCGGACCCCAGCCTGGGCGGCCAAGTGAACCACGCGCCTTGCGCCGGACGACGCCACCAACGCCGAGAGCGCCTCGTGCTCGGCGATGTCCAGACGGACCATCTCGAAGCCGTCCCGCCCCATGAGACGCGCGGCGCGCGCCTCCTTGAGCGCGGGATCATAGTAGGCGTTGAACACATCAACCCCGATCACGCGCTCACCACGCTGAAGCAGCCGCTCGGCGACGTGGTAGCCCACGAAGCCGGCGGCGCCCGTGACGATGATCGGGGCCTTCGTCATGCTCAGCCGCGCCCGATAGAGGCGTAGGTGAAGCCGTGACGAACCATTTCGGCCGGCTTGTAGACGTTGCGAAGGTCCACGACCGTCGGCGACCGCATCAAGAGCTTCAGACGATCCAGGTCCAGGGCTCTGAACTGATCCCATTCGGTCAGGATCACCAGGGCGTCCGCGCCCTCGGCGGCGTCATAGGCGCCCGACTTGAAATCGATGTCCTTCAGCAGGTGCGAGGCTTCCTTGGCGCCTTCCGGATCGAACGCCTGAACCTTGGCTCCAAGCGCTTGCAGGGCCGGAATGATGTCCAGGCTGGGCGCATCGCGCATATCGTCCGTGTTGGGCTTGAAGGTCAGGCCCAGCACGCCGATCGTGCGGCCCGTCAGATCGTCGAGCTGCATCGCCCGGGCGATCTTGCCGGCCATGGCCTTCTTCCGGTCATCGTTGATCTGGACCGTGGTCTCGATCAGCCGCGTCGGCGCACCAAAGTCCTGGGCGGTCTTCACCAGCGCGATCGTGTCCTTCGGGAAGCAGCTGCCGCCATAGCCCGGGCCGGCGTTGAGGAACTTCGCGCCGATCCGCTTGTCCAGGCCGATGCCCTTGGCCACCTGCTGAACGTCGGCCCCGACCTTCTCGCAGAGATCGGCCATCTCGTTGATGAAGGTGATCTTCATCGCCAGGAACGCATTGGCCGCGTACTTGATCAGCTCGCTGGTGCGCCGCCCCGTGAACACGATCGGGGTCTCGTTCAGCGACAGCGGGCGGTAGAGGTCACGCATCACCGCCTGGCCGCGCTCGTCCTCAGTGCCGACGACCACGCGATCCGGACGCTTGAAGTCCTCGATCGCCGCCCCCTCGCGCAGGAACTCGGGATTCGACACGACCGCGAACTGAGCGTTGGGATTGGTCTTGCGAATGATGGCCTCGACCTCATCACCGGTGCCCACCGGCACGGTCGACTTGGTCACCACCACGGTGAAGCCATCGATCAGGCCCGCGATCTCCTCGGCGGCCGCGTAGACGTAGCTGAGATCGGCGTGCCCGTCGCCGCGGCGCGTCGGTGTGCCCACCGCGATGAACACCGCTTCGGCCTCCCGGATCGCCTGGGCGCCGTCGAGGGTGAAGAACAGCCGTCCTTCGCGCACGTTGCGGGCGACCAGATCATCCAGCCCAGGCTCGAAGATTGGAATTTCGCCCCGCTCGAGCCGCTCGATCTTGCTGGGATCCTTATCGATGCATGTCACGACATGGCCGAAGTCGGCGAAGCACGCCCCAGACACCAGGCCCACATAGCCGGTCCCAATCATCGCTACGCGCATTTGTCCCTCACGAGAGCGCTCGCCCCGAGATCGGGACGTTGCTGATGTGCGCCCTAGCCTGACCTAGCGGGGTAATCCAGCCGAATGTTGGCCTTCGGCGCAAAGGCGCACGTGTTAAAGCCTTCGCTGGCGACGCACGTCCTTCGCGGGCGACGTCCTGTCGGCCCGACCATCGATTTGCCGGTTGCGGCCCCGCGAGCGCTCCTGTATCGAACCCCCTCCCCCGCCGACGTGATTGCGTCGACATCCGGATGGCCCGGTGGCGGAGTGGTGACGCAGCGGACTGCAAATCCGTGCACGCCGGTTCGATTCCGGCCCGGGCCTCCACCTTCAGACCCTAAGCCTGATATGCATCGCCCTCGCCGATAACGGCGTCGACCGTCCGGACGTGCGCTACCCGCAACCGCTCCAAAGCGCGTCGGATCAAACCGTCTTCATGAACCCCAGATCAGGCGTCGCGAAGGCCGACAGTCTCGGAAAGATCTTGGTGAGGCTGGCGGGAGGAACGCCGAACCACTTCGCCAGCGTCGCCATGTACTGGTCGACGGACGTCGTGGGGATCAGGGCGGTTCCGGCCATGTCCGGATTATTGAAGCCGGTGGCCGTGTCATCGATCCCGACCGTGGGGAACTGGCCGTAGATGTCGCCCCCCTTCACCGCGCCCCCCAGGATCAGATGGTGTGCGCCCCAAGCGTGGTCCGTCCCGTCGCCGTTAGTGGTGAATGTCCGGCTGAAGTCCGAAGCCGTGAAAGTCGTCACGGCGTCACCGTAGCCGCGAGCGGTCATCTCCGCATCGAAATAGGCCAGCGCATGGTCCACTTGCGCCAAGAGCAGGCTCTGACGATCATTCTGGCCGTCGTGGGTATCGAACGAACCGATCTGGACGAAGAAGACCTGTCGCTTCGGACCTAGGGTCCCGTTTGCGACGATGGTTTGCGCCACGGCGCGGAACTGGTCGGCGAGATTGTTCGACGCCGTCGCGCCCGTCAGCGGATTGGTAAAGGCTGGCGGGGCGCTGACGGGCGAACTGGCCAAGGCCTTCGTGAACGTGGTGGCCGTCGTGTTGGACGTCGTCACGGCGTCGGCATAGGCCTGTCCGAGCAGGTTTCCGTCAGCGTCATTCCCCAGGAGCGTCGCCGAAAGCGCCGACAGGAACGTCGATGAGTTGTTGTAGGAACCGGTCTTCTGAAGCAGATCGACCTGCACCCCACTGCCACCGCTCGCGGTGACCGAGATGCGGTAGGGCTTGACCTGCGCTCCAATCGGGAAACCCGTCAGGCCCGCGGTGGTGAAGGCGGTGAAGTTGATGCTCGACGCGCTGCTCGAGACAGCAAAAACATCGCCCATCTGCCCGCCATAGCCTAGCGCGCTGTAGCCGACCTGGCCGGTCTGCCAGGTTTGCTGCTGGTCGTTGTGCGAGAACAGACGCGGCGGGATCTGAACGCCGGTGGTCGGCTTCTGATACTGGGCCTTGGTCAGCGGCGCCAGGAGCGTACCGACATTGGCCAGAGGCGCCAGTCGTCCCGCGTTGAAGGCGTTCTGCATGTTGGGCATCAGCGGGTGCAGGGCGAAGGTCCGCGCCGGCGCGTTCGCCGGCGCCCCGGGAACCTTTTGAGGCGTCTTTGGGGTGATCGCCCGCACGCCGCCCCAGTATTCCGGGAAGTTGGTGGCCGTGACCCGTCGGTTGGTGACGGTGTTGGTGGACCCGATGGGCGTCGGCGCCGTTCCGGGCGGCATCAAGGCGATAGGGGTAGCGCCGCGGAACCGCGCGGTCCAATAGCGCTGCCAGCTGGCGTCGTCGGTGGCGAGCAGCAGGTTGTTGGCGTCATTCCCGCCGACGAGGAACAGACAGACCAGGGCCTTGTAGTCGGTCGGGTTCTCGGCGGCGGCGGCGGCGCCCACGGTCGACAGGTTCAAAACCAGCGGCGCGGCGGCCCCAAAGCCGACCAGACCCTTCAGGGCGTCGCGGCGGCTGGGCTTTTGATGGCGCGTCATATCGGCCCCCTCAGCGCTGGATCAGGAAGTCGGTCGACACCATGGCCAGGGCCACGGCGTTGCGAACGCGGTTGAGATTGAGGGCGGCGAGCTGGTCGGCTGTCGGCTTGGCGATCGTCGTTATCGTCGAGTTGACGACGTCGATGATCCGCTTGGCAAGCTTGTCGCCCATCTGGCCGCCGAACAGCAGCATGTTGAGCCGTCGCGTCAAACGCTTGGCGTCGACCAGACCCTTGGCGTCGAGCAGGGCCAGTTCCTTGGCGTAGGTCGTGGCGACGTCCTTGTTGCCCCAGTTCTGGTTCTGGACGTTGCTGAGGATCTTGTTGGCGTAGCTCGCGGTCGTCAGAACGTCCACGCCCTGGAACTCGGGTGCGACTTTGCTGGCCTTGGCGATCGCGCCGCCCAAAGGCGCAAAATCCGGCATCCAGAAATTGAAGACGGACGGCGCCATCAGCGGCGCCTGGTTGAACGCGGAGGCGGGACTGAAGTCGTAGGGCGCGAGATAGTTCTTGGAGACAGACGACGCGGAAAACGCCCGCAGGAAGGCCGAAAGCCGCAAGGTCGGCTCGCGCAGTTTGCCGTCGAAGTCGCCGAAGTTGCTCGACCATGCTTCCGCGTCGGACAGAACGGCAGCGATCACCGCCGTGAGATTGCCGCGAGTCTTGGTTCCGTCGTCGACAAACACCTTGGCGACACGCTCGATATAGGCGGGGCTGGGGTTGCTCTTGACGAAACGCTGGATCAGCCGCCGCGCGATGAATGGCGCGGTGTTGGGGTGGTTTGCCAGGGTATCGAGGGCGAACTTCAGGCCAGCCACCTGGTAGGCGCCTACGCTCTTGGTGGTTCCGGCCGGCGGCGTCCAGGCGCTGTAGGCCGGGAACGTCACGCCCAAGAAGGTCTTGGACAACTGCGAGTGATAGGCCGTGTAGGCCATCAGCGGCTTGATATCGGAGTCGGTGTCGCGCGGCGTCGCGAAGGTCGAGCTGGACGGCTTGGCCGACCAGAAGCCCCAACCGGTGAAGATCTTGGCCAGTCCCGCAATATCGTCCTGGCCGTAGGTCGGGATCGCCGCCCCCTGAGCGTCTAGCTTGGCTGAACCGTCCATGTTCAGCTGATACAGCCCGATGGACATGAGCTGCATGATCTCGCGGGCGTAGTTTTCGTCCGGGCGGCGCGTCTTGTCAGTGTCGGCCTGTATGTTGCCGACGATGTTCAGATACATGCCCATCGCGGGCGAGAGCGAAACGGCTTCGATCAGGTCGCGATAGGAGCCCATCGCGCGGACCCGCAGCATGTCGAAATAGGCCGCGCCCATGCGGGCCGTGACGGTCGAACCTTGGAAGGACACCACGCAAATCTCGGACAGCGCGAAGGCCATGCGGGTGCGAAGCTGTTCGGGCCCGGCCAGCGCGGCGGCCCAGAAGGCCTCCTGGAACTGACCGGTACTGGCTCGCGCCTTCTTGTTGGGGTCGGCGGTGTTGATCTCGGTGTCGCGCCGCACATACCAGTCGATGAAGTGGGTGGCGCTGAACTTCATGTCCGCCTGCGCCTTGACCCAGGCCGCTGGCGTCAGCCCTCTGGCCTCGGCGACGGAGTCTGCCGTCGCCCCGAAAGTCGCCAGATTCAGCAGCCTCGCGGCCTGTAGATCTGCGGGCGTCGGATCTCCGGCCTCCGCGCCATTCAACACGCCGCCGCTGCCGGCGGCGAGAAAGGCTACGGCCGCCGCAGCCGCCGCCGTCGCGGCGATGACCGCCGTAGAAGTCGCACTGTTGGACGCGCCCGTGGCCATAAGGCCCTCCCCCGAATGCCGCCTGCCGGATCACTCCAACCGATGCGAGCGACGAATGTCTTAACGTGTAATCAAAACTGCCTTTTAACCGATAGTGCGCATCCCTAGCGCGACTCTCGGTCGCACCCCCGAGAAGCGAGTCTGAGCCGAGGATGAAGTCTAGAACGGTGGGCCGAAAAGAATCCGTCGCGCTTTTATGAATTATCCTTCGGATTGCGACGGAGTCGATAGCGTCGCGCGTGAGACAGCGACGCTTGTGCAGCGCGCGGGAAGCGCGTGATACTCGGTGCGCGACAGAGTGTGGGGGTTTGGTGAGCACTGCCGTTCGATCCAGCCGGGCTTGGGCCGGGGGCTTGGCCATGACGGCCGCGCTGTTCGCCGGCCAGGCCAGCGCCCAGGTGCTCGAGATCGACGACCAGGGCGTGGTGCGTCGCCATGATGGCCCGGCGCAGTTTCTGGGCGATGGCGTTTTGCGCCCCCTGACGGCGACGCCGACGCCTCCTCCGGGCCGTCCGCGCACGGCGACGGCGCCCATCCGGCGCCTTCTTGAGTCCTCGGCCCAGCGCTCTAGCCTCAGCCCTGATCTGCTCACCGCCGTCGCGCGCAGAGAATCCGGGCTGAACCCGAAGGCGCGGTCGACCAAGGGCGCGGTTGGGGTCATGCAGCTGATGCCGGGCACGGCGAGGGATCTGTCGGTGGATCCCACCGATCCCGCCGCCAACATCGACGGCGGAGCCCGCTACCTGAAGGCCTTGCTGGCCCGCTACGACGGCGACGTCGTCAAGGCGTTGGCCGCTTACAACGCCGGCATGGGCGCGGTGGATCGCCACGGCGGGACGCCTCCCTTCCGCGAAACCCAAGCCTATGTCGCCGCCATTCTCGAACAGATGGCCGAAGCCGTCGCCCCGCGCGCCAAGCCCTGACCGGAGCGTTTTCTTGACCCAGATTCGCCGCCTCATCTCCGCTCTGGCGCTCGCCGGCCTGGCCGCGCCGGCCCAGGCCCAATCCGTGCAAGCCGATCCGGCGGGGTCGGGTCCGCTGCTGGCGGCGCTGCAATGGATGCAAGGGACGCTGCTCGGCAACCTCGCGACCACCGCCGCCGTCATCGCCGTGGCCATCGTGGGTCTGATGATGCTGACCGGCCGCATCGACTGGCGACGCGGTGTCACCGTGATCGTCGGCGCCTTCATCGTGTTTGGCGCCGCCGCCATCGTGGCGGGCATCCGCAGCGTGGCCTCGGGCGTGCAATGAGCGGTCTCGGGTCCGATCCGGTGTTCGGGGCTCTCACCCGCCCGCAGATGGTGGCGGGCGTCACCTACAGCTACGCGGTCTTCAACCTGATCGTGACGGTGGAGGCCTTCCTGATCACCAAGTCCTTCTGGGCGCTGCTGATCGCGCCGGCCGTTCACGTGGTGGGCTATCTGGGCTGCCTGAACGAACCGCGCTTCTTCGACCTCTGGATCACCAAGGTGAGCCGTTGTCCGAACGTCCGTAACCGCGGCTTCTGGCAGGCCAACTCCTACCGACCATGACCGCTCGCTTTCTCAGCCTGGATCTTGGATCGCGGCTGGCGCCGCGCGAAGCGAGCATCGGCGATCGCCTGCCTTACGCCCAGCATGTCGACGACCTGACTCTGCGGACGCGCGATGGCCTGTTGCTGCAGGTGATCCGGCTGGAAGGCCTGCCGTTCGAGACGGCCGACGACCAGGAGCTGACCTATCGCAAGCAGATGCGCGAGATCCTGCTGCGCAGCGCCGCCAGTTCGCGCATCTCGATCTATCACCATCTGATCCGGCGACAGGTGGAGCCGAAGGCGGACCCGGTCCGCAGCGATCCGTTCAGCCAAGCCCTCGATCAGGCCTGGCGTGAGCGCCTGGACGGTCGACGGCTGTTCATCAACACGCTCTTTCTGACTCTGGTCAGCCGCCCCGCCCAAGGCAAGGTCGGCTGGCTTGACCGCCTGGCGCGCGCCGCCCCCTCCGGCGCCGCCGCTGAAGCCCAGGACCTGCGTCGTCTGCATAGCCTGCGGGAGAGCCTGGAGTCCGGCCTTGCCGCCTATGGCGCGCGCGCCCTCTCCAAACAACGCGTTCGCGGCGTGGAGCGCTCGGAGCCCTGCGCCTTCCTCGCCGAGATGCTGAACGGCGAACAGAGCGCCATGGCCACGCCGACGGGCGATATTGGCCAGGCCCTGGGTGATCGCCGCCTCACCTTCGGCCTCGACGCCCTGGAGATCGGCGCGGGAGGCAAGCGCGGTCGACGCTTCGGCGCGATGGTGTCGCTGAAGGACTACCCGGCCCGCTCCGCGCCTGGGATGTTCGACGCTGTCTTTCGCTTGCCCGCCGAGATGGTGGTCACGGAGAGCTTCTCGTTTCTCGACCGGCAGGCCGCTTTGGATCGTATGGGCCTGGCCCTGCGCCGACTGCGCGCCGCCGAAGACGACGCCTTTTCTCTGCGAGACGATCTGGCCGCCGCGCGCGACGAGGTCGGGGCTGGCCGGGCGGTGTTCGGCGAGCACCACATGAGCGTCCACGTCAAGGCCGACAGCCTGGCCGAACTGGACGCCAGCGTCGCCGACCTGCAGTCGGCGTTCAATGAGGCCGGCGCGGTCGCCGTCCGCGAGGACGTGAACCTGGAACCCGCCTTCTGGGCGCAGTTCCCTGGCAACTTCAAGTTCATCGCCCGCAAGGCGATGATCTCGGCCAGCAACTTCGCGGCCTTCGCCTCGCTCCACAATCACGCGCCTGGGAAAGCCGAAGGCGGTCCCTGGGGTCCCCCGGTCAGCCTGCTTGAGACCACGGCCCACGGTCCCTACCACTTCAACTTCCACAACGGGGATCTCGGCAATTTCACGGTGATCGGCCCGAGCGGGGCCGGCAAGACCGTGCTGCTGACCTTCCTGCTGGCGCAGGCTCGCCGCTTCGATCCGCAGATCGTCTATTTCGACAAGGATCGCGGCGCTGAGCCCTTCGTCCGAGCCATTGGCGGTCGCTACGACGTGCTGCGTCCGGGTGAGCCTTCCGGGCTCAATCCACTGCTGATGGACGACACCCCCGCCAACCGCGCCTTCGTCGCCGACTGGCTGGCGCAATTGCTGGGCGGCGCCGAGCGCCTGGAAGCCGAAGACCTGGCGATGATCGCCGACGCGGTCGACGCCAATTTCGACCAACCCGCCCACAACCGGCGACTGACCTTCCTGCGGGAGCTGTTCGTCGGTGCCCGCCGTCCGCGCGCCGGCGACCTGGCGGCGCGGCTGCGCCCGTGGTGCGAAGGGGGCGAGCACGCCTGGCTGTTCGACAACGTCGAAGACCGTGTGCGCCTGGACGAGCGCGCCTACGGCTTCGACATGACCCGGATCCTGGACGCGCCCGTCACCCGAACCCCGGCGATGATGTACCTCTTCCATCGGATCGAGCAGGCGCTGGACGGTCGACCGACGATCATCGTGGTCGACGAGGGCTGGAAGGCGCTGGACGACGCCGTGTTCACCCAGCGGCTGAAGGACTGGGAGAAGACCCTGCGCAAGCGCAACGGCGTCGTCGGATTCTGCACCCAGAGCGCGGCCGACGCGCTGGAGAGCCGAATCGCGTCGGCGATCGTCGAACAGGCCGCTACTCAGATTTTTCTGCCAAACCCGAAGGCTCGCCCCGCCGACTATATCGACGGCTTTGGGCTCACCGCGCACGAGTTCGATCTTGTCCGCGCGCTGCCCGACACCAGCCGCTGCTTTTTGGTCAAGCAGGCCGACCACAGCGCGGTCGCGCGCCTGGACCTGTCGGGCCTCGACGATGTGCTGATGGTGCTGGCCGGCAACGAGCGCCGCGTACGCAGGCTTGACCAGGTCCGCGCCCAGGTCGGCGATGAGCCCGCCGCCTGGCTTCCGCTTTATGTCTCCAGCCCCGGGGAGCGTCGCTGATGGACGTCTGCCCCGCCCCGCCGCCGACCGCAGGCGTCATCCGCGGCGTCCTGTCGACGATCGACTGCCACACACGGGTCTACGCACAGAGCGGCTACGAGGCGCTGAACGGCCCGCAGTCGGTGTTCCCGACCGCTCTGACCCTGTTGCTGACGATCTACATCGCCCTCCTCGGCTATCGGATGTTGCTGGGCGTTGGCTCGACCCGGCTGACCGACGCGCCGCTGATCGCCCTGAAGATCGGCGTGGTGCTGTCGTTGGCGCTGAACTGGAACACCTTCCAGACCCTGGTCTTCGACGTCACCATGAAGGCGCCCCTGCAGCTGGCGCAGACCATCGGCGCCCCGGCCGCCGCAAAAGGCGCGGCGCTTGTCTCCGATCCGCTGGGCGGATTGCAGGTCACCTACGACGAACTGGCCAGGAGCGCCTCGGCGCTGGGCAAGTTGGCCGGGCCCAATCCTGAAGTTCTGCGGGGCGGGGAGGCGGCGGCCGCTCAGGCGCTCTGGAAGGCGCAGACGGCGTTGTTCATGAGCACGGCGGGCGTCATGGCCATCGCGATCATCGCCGTGGGCGTGCTGTCCGCAACCGGCCCGGTCTTCATCGCCCTGGTCATGTTCGACGCCACGCGCGGCCTGTTCGAGGGCTGGCTTCGCGCTCTGCTCGCCGCAGCGTTCATCCCGATGCTCTGCTGGTCGGCGACCACCTTGCTTCTCGTGGTCGTCGACCCGCTTCTTGTGCGGCTGGCGCAAGGGCGACTGGCCGGAGCGCCAGACACCCAGGCGGCGGTGATGGTTTCGGCGGTGATCTTCATCTTCGCCGCCGCGCAGGCGGCCCTGACCGTGGGCGCAGCGGTCATCGCCGGCGGCTTCCAGCCTGGCAGGCCGGCCAAGCGCACCGAGCGCACGACTCGCCAGGAGCGCACGGCCGTCTCGGCGCCGCAGGCCCTTTCGCGGCCCGATCGGCTGGCGCAAAGCCTGCAGACGTCAGCGGGCGCGATGGGCCGCACGGTTGGCGTCGATCTACCGGGACTTCCGACGCCCACGGTGGTCGGCGCGCTACGCGCCGCGACGACGCTCCCCCGCGCCGAGGGGCGCGAAACCCCTCATCGTCGGGGCGCCTTCATGGATCACTATCGCAACCTGACCGGAGGCGCCCGATGACCCGGACGCGCGCCCTGCTCGGCGCCCTGGTGGCGCTCGTTCTCGCCACGCCGCCCCTTCAAGCGCAAGCCGCGCCCGACCAACGCGTCCGGATCGTGCGCTACGCGCCCGACCAAGTGGTTCGGCTGGACGCCACGCTGGGCTATGTCGTCACGCTGTTCTTTGGCGAAGACGAGCGGATCGAGAACGTGGCTATCGGCGACAGCCTGGGCTGGCAGATCACGCCCAACCGTCGTGCGCGCGTGCTGTTCGTCAAGCCCAACGAACGCGCCGCGCGGACCAACATGACCGTGGTCACGAACCTCCGTAGCTACAATTTCGACCTTCGCGCCGTGGCGAGCACGCGGGCGCAGCAGCCGGTCTTCTCGCTGCGTTTCGACTACCCGGTCCCCGCTCAAGCCGTTCTCGCTCCGCCCCCCGCGCCGCCGCCGCCCCCCGAACCGCCGCGCGAGGTCAACAAGGCCTACAGCTTCAGCGGCTCGGCGCTCGGCCTGCCTGAACGGGTCTTTGACGACGGGGTCTCGACCTATTTCGTTTTCCCAGCAGGCGTAGACTATCCGGCCATCTTCGCCGTGGACCCCGACAACAAGGAGGCGGTCGTCAACATCGCCCAGCGCGACGGCTTTCTGATCGTCGATCGCCTCGCAGGCGCCTTCGTCCTGCGTCGCGGCGACCAGGTGACGCGCATCGTCAACGACGGCTATCGCGAAGCCGCTACCGCCACCACACTGTCGCCCCGCAAGACGCGCTAGGAGCTTCGGACCATGACCGCGCCTTCGCCCCCCTCCGACCCGGATCTCGACAGCCCCGTCCTGCGGTCGCTGGGCTATGGCCCGACCGCCGTCGGCCGCCCGCAATCGCCATGGGGCCTGGCGCTTGGGATCGTGGGGATCATCATTCTCGGCATGGTGGTCTATTCCTCGCTCAGCCAGGCGCGTGAGGCCGCCGGGCGACCGCCTGCCCAGACGGCGACCTCAGCCATCGCCGTGACGCCGTCGACGCCGGCTCCAAGCATGCCGCCCATCGCCGTTGTCGACAGCGGCACAATGCAACAAGGCCTGCCCGCCCCGATCGGCCTGCAGGAAACGCCCGCTGCGCCCGGGAGCGACCTGGCGGTTCAGGACGCCGCCAACCGCCTGCGCGCGCCGGCCATGGTGGTCGATCTGGACGGCCGCCCCGCCCCGGCGGCCGGAGAGACTGTCGCCGCCATGCAGACAGCGGCCGAGACCGCGCCAGCCCGCGCAACGGCCCGCCCGGCCGCCGAAGACAACAAGATGTCGGCCGAGGAACGCTTCGCCGAAAAGGTCGCCGGCAATAACGCCGATGCGGCCCGCGCCACCCGCCTGGCCGACGCCAGCCTCGTCGCGCCCCAGGGGACGGTGATCCCCGCGATCCTGGAGACGGCGATCAATTCCGACCTGCCAGGCTTCGTGCGGGCCGTGGTCAGCCGCGACGTGCGGGGTTTTGACGGATCGACCGTGCTGATCCCGCGCGGCTCGAAACTGATCGGGCAATACAAGAGCGGCGTCGCGGCCGGTCAGACCCGGGCCTTCATCGTCTGGTCGCGAGTCCTGACGCCTCAGGGGGTCTCGATCGACATCGGCTCTCCGGGCGCCGATCGACTGGGCCGTGGCGGCCTCGACGGCGAGACCAACACGCACTTCTTCCGACGGTTTGGCGCTTCGATCCTGCTCTCGGTTCTGAACGCGGGGCTGAATGCGGCGTCCAACAACGGGCAGGGCGGCGACAACACCGCCATCATCATCGGCTCGCCGCAACAGGCCTCGAACATCGCCTCGATCGCCCTCCAGCGCGAGATCGACATCCCCACGACGATCAGCGTCGCCCAGGGCGCGCCCATCCGTGTCTTCGTCGCCCGCGACCTCGACTTCTCCGGCGTGGTACAGAAGGCGCGATGAGCACGGGCGTCTATCTGGCCGCCTATCTGGCGCCGCTGCGCGACTGGCTGGATCGGCCCGACGTCACCGACATCTGGGTCAACCGGCCCGGTGAGGTCTGGATCGAAACCACCAGCGGCGCGACCTCGCGCGTGGCCGCGCCGGACCTCAACGACCAGGCGCTGCAACGCCTGGCCCGGCAGATCGCCGCCGCCAGTCACCAGGGCGTCAGCCGCGAGCAGCCGCTGCTCAGCGCCAGCTTGCCCGACGGGGCTCGGGTTCAGATCATCGCGCCCCCCGCCACGCGCGGTGACTTAGCCTTGGCCATCCGCAAGCACACGCTCAGCGACCTCAGCCTCAGTGACCTTGCGGTCTCAGGAACGCTCACGGCGCCGGCGGACACGGGCCGCACCGACGCCGAAGCCGCGCTCCGGGGTCACCTCGACGCCGGCGATATCGAGGTCTTCCTTCGCGCGGCGGTGAAGGCGCGCAAGACGATCGTCCTCTCGGGCGGCACCTCCTCGGGCAAGACCACCCTGCTCAACGCCCTGGTCAAGGAGATCCCGCCGCACGAGCGTCTGGTTCTCATCGAGGACGCGCCCGAAATTCAGCTCCGGCACGAAAACGCCGTCGGCTTGATCGCGGCTCGGAGCGAGACGGGCGAGGCGCAGGTGGACGCGGAGGACCTTCTTCAGGCCAGCCTGCGCATGCGGCCCGATCGCATCCTTCTGGGTGAATTGCGTGGACGGGAAGCTTTCGCCTTTCTGCGCGCGGTCAATACCGGCCACCCCGGTTCAATCACCACGGTCCATGCCGACAGCCCGCAGGGCGCCCTCGACCAGATCGCGCTGCTCTCGCTGCTGGCGGGCGTGGATCTGGGGTGGGACACCGTCCGCAACTATGTCCGGCAAGTCGTCGACGTCGTGGTCCAGCTGAACCGTGTCGACGGCGCGCGTCGGGTCACCGCAGTCGAGATGTTGTCGCGCTAGGACTTCAGGCCAGGTCGCGCATCGCGTCTGCCACGCCCTCGGCCTCCGCTCCCAGGACGATGTGGATCACCCCCTCGCCAGGTCGAACGACCCCCCGCCCGCCGGCGGCCTGGAGGGCGGCTGGGTCGATGTGGGCGGGGTCGATGAGGACGATGCGCAGGCGGCTGGAGACGGCGGCGATGTCGCGCAGGT
>JAIUNU010000012.1 GCA_020161365.1 Pseudomonadota bacterium
GCGATCCCATGTGAAAATCTCCGTGGACCTAAGTCCATAAAAACCCTCACAAATCGCACTTCAAAATAGAATCCGCCTTCGCTCATACCAATATCGTCTAAGATATATTATCGGAAATATGATATTGCGATCCCAGGCCCTGATCGCGACTTTTCGGCTGCCGTTCAGGCCGCGACGCGCGAATCCAGCGCAGCGAGCTTGGCCAGCACGCGATCCAGCGTCGAGCGCTTCACGGGTCTGCCGTCCCTGAGTTTGGTCCAGGTCGTTTCGCTGATGGCGTAGCAATTGAACAGATGCTCCCGCGTGACCGCTGGGAGACGCGCCCGCAGGCGCTGGAAGACTTCGCGCGAGATGGTGACGGTTTCGGCCATGGTCGTTGGCGAGCTGGACCCAGATAACGAACGCTACCGCGTCCGTATGCCGACCTAGTTGCGCGAGCCTATTTCAGGCTTGTTACGTTCGGCAAAGTTTCCGCCAAAGCCGACATCACGCGGATGTCGTGAAGCGCAGCCCGTCAAATGCGGGCTCGACATTCGGCGGCAAGCGCGCCGCCAGCGCCTGGTAGTCGAGATCGATGTGGAGGTTGGTGAGGATCGCGCGCCGGGGCTTGGCGCGCGCGATCCACTCCAGGGCCAGATCGACGTGGGCGTGGGTCGGGTGCGGCGTCCAGCGCAACGCGTCGACGATCCAGACGTCCAGGTCCTGCAGCGCCGACCAGCTCGCCTCGGGAATGGCGCGCGCGTCGGGCGTGTACGCCACGCCGCCGATCCGATAGCCGACCGCCCGCACCTCTCCGTGGTCGACGTCGAAGGTCTGCACCGAGACATCACCGCTGGGCCCTTCGATCGTGAAGTCCACGCCCAGCGGCGGGATCAGGCGCGGCTCGCAGATCGCGGGATAACCGCCTTGGCTGACGAAAATGTAGGTGAAGCGCTGCGTCAGTCCGTCATGCGTCGCCTGATCCATATAGGTCGGGATGCGTGTGCGCTGGTTGAGGAAGAACGGCCTCAGATCATCGATGCCGTGAGCCTGGTCGGCGTGGTCGTGGGTAAACAGCGCCGCGTCCATGCGACGAACGCCGGCCGCCGCTGTTTGCAGGCGCAGGTCGGGAGAGGTGTCGATGATCACCGTCGTCTCGTGCAGCGGGCCGGCCGGCGATGAGCGACGCACGAGCAGCGAGCAGCGCGAGCGATGATTGCGGGGATCGCTCGGATCACAGTCGCCCCAGTTGCCGTCCGCGCGCGGCACACCGCCGGAAGACCCGGACCCCAGGATCGTGAACTCGAGCGCGCGGGTCATGGGCGCGGGATCCGATCGAACAGTGCGAAGAACGCGTCCTCGGTGCGCTGCTCGGTCTCGGCGCGGCTCCAACCCCGGATCTCGGCGAGCTTGTCGTAGATATGCGGCAGGAAGGCCGGCTCGTTACGGCGACCGCGCATCGGCACGGGGGCAAGATAAGGGCAGTCGGTCTCGACGATGATACGGTCGGCCGGCATGTCGCGGACGAGCGCCCTCACCTCCTCGGCCGCCTTGAACGTCGCGATACCGGACACCGAGAACCAGGCGCCCAGGGCAGCGGCGCGTGCGGCCAGTTCGGCGCCGCTGGTGTAGCAGTGCATCAGGATCTTGAACGGGCCGGCCGCATGCTCGGCCTCGAGAATTTCGCCCATGATCGCATCGGCTTCCCGGGTATGAACCACCAGCGGCAGGCCGGTGACCCGCGCCGCGATGCAATGCTGCCGGAAGACCTCTGCCTGCACCTCGCGCGGCGACAGGTCGTAGTGGAAATCCAGCCCGCACTCGCCGATGCCGACGACGCGAGGGCGCTGGGCGAGCTCCGCCAGGGTCGCCGCTGTCAGGTCGGGATTTTCCTTGGCCTCGTGCGGGTGCGTACCGACCGTGCACCAGATGTCCGGCTCGGCCATGGCGATCGCGTGGACGGCTTCGAACGAGGAGACCTTGTCGCAGATGGTGACCATCATCGCGATTCCGGCCTCGCGGGCGCGGGCGATCACGGCGTCCTTGTCTTCGGCGAACTGAGGCGCGTGCAGGTTTACGTGGCTGTCGATGAGCATGGGGCTCACATCGCCGTCTTGGCCGCCGCGCGCAAGTCCGAGATCACACTCCAGAAGACATCGGCGCGGTCGAGGTTCACCGCCTCGGCCTCGGCCGGCCAGCTGGACAGACGCTCCCAAGCAGCCGCCCAGCGATCCAGGCCCGGCGAGTTCCTGCCGTCCGCCGCCACCTGCGTCGCGAAGATGCGGACCTGATCGGCCAGGCGATCCATCAGAAGCTCAAATCGCGCCGCGCCGTCGGCGCCCCGGAAGGTGTCGGCCATGGCCAGCAGCGCGCCCTCGTCCAGCTTGGGAAGAGCCCGAAGGATCTCATTGGCGGCGTCGTCGACCGCGAGCGCGCCAGCGGCGGCCAACTGCAGCGCCCTGCCCGGCGCACCGTGCGCCATCCGCGCAAGCCGTTCAGCGTCGCGATGCGGCACGTCCGCCATGCGCTCGACCATCTCGGCCGCCGCCGCCACGCCGGGCGCCGGGATCGCCAGGCGGCGGCAGCGCGAGCGGATGGTCGGCAGGAGCTTGCCTGGCGCATGGCTGATCAGCAGGATCACACCTCGCGCCGGCGGTTCTTCCAGTGTCTTCAGCACCGCGTTGGCGGCGTTGACGTTCAGGTCGTCGGCGGCGTCGATGATCGCCACGCGATAGGGTGAGATCGCGGGTGAATTGGCGAAGAATTCCGGAAGCTTACGGGCTTCATCGACCGGAATGGATTTGCGCGCCTTGCCGTCGTCGGTCAGACGCTCCAGCACCATAAGGTCGGGATGCGACCGCGCAGCCACCTGACGACTGACGACGTCGGACGGCGCGGCCCCCAACAGACCCTGCGATGGATCGTGCCGGGCGCCAAGCAGCCGGCGCGCCATGCGGTAGGCCAGAGTCGCCTTGCCCACGCCCTCGGGACCGGTCAGCAGCCAGGCATGGTGCAGCCGCCCGCGCTCCAGCGCGTCGATAAACGCCGCCTCGGCGGCCGATTGACCGTCCAGCCGGTAGACGTCGCGGGGATGAGCCGGCGCTTGCATCACAGTCCCAGGCGTTGTGCGACCACATCCGAGATCGCCGCCGCGACCGCGTCGAGCGGGGCGTTGGCGTCGATCACCACACAACGCTCGGGCTCCTGGCGCGCGATCTCCAGATAACCGGCGCGCAGGCGTTCGTGGAACGCCAGACCCTTGGACTCAAAGCGCGCCGCCCCGCCCCGCGCTTCCGCGCGTTGCAGGCCGACCTCGGCCGGCAGGTCCAGGATCAGGGTGAGAACCGGAACCGTGCCGCCTAGCACGTGGGCCTCCAGCGCCGCGATCAGGCTGGCCGGCGCGTCGCCGCCTGCGCCCTGGTAGGCGCGTGTGGAGTCGGCGAAGCGGTCACAGAGCACGATCGCGCCCCGCGCCAGGGCCGGCCGGATCACGCGCTCCAGATGATCGCGCCGCGCGGCGTACATTAGCAGGCTCTCGGTCACCGGCGACCAGCGATCGGCCGCGCCATTGACCAGCAGGTCGCGGATGGCTTCCGCCCCGGGGCTGCCGCCCGGCTCGCGGGTGACGATCACATCATGGCCGGCCGTGGCGAGACGGTCGGCGAGACGGCGGATCTGGGTGGACTTCCCTGCCCCCTCCCCGCCTTCGAAACTGATGAAGAAACCTTGGGTCACCGGTCTCCATTCGACCGGTTTGAGAAGCTTGTCTAGGGGCGCAGGATCGTCGCGCCGGAATAGCCGAGCGCCTCTACGCGTTCTCGAAGACTCCAGGCCGCAGTCTCATCTTCGCCCGCCGCGACGGTGACGCGATAGAGCGTCCCGGACGCGCGCTCAACGGCCTCAATCGACGCCTGCCCGGCGCTGGTCAGCTGCCTCACGGCCCTCTCGGCGTTTTCACGGCTGGAGAAGGAGCCTGCCTGAACCCTGAAGGCGGACTTTGTGCTGGCGAACACAGGATCGGGCGGATTGATCGGTGGCGCGCTCCAGGACGGCTCGCGCCGCGGCGGCAGCACCTGAACGCGCTGCGGCGGTTCCTGGATATCGTCGAAGCTCCGCAGCGCCGTCCTCGGGGGCGCTGGCGGCGGGGTGGTGGCTTGCGCGTACTGCCGCGGCGCTTCAATGGCGCGTCGCGGCGCCGGACCCACATACTTTACGCGTACGCGCGCCACGCCCTGGCGCCGATAGCCCAGCTCCTCGGCCGCGGCCTTGGAGAGGTCGATGATCCGGTCACCCACGAAAGGACCGCGATCGTTGACCCGCACGATCATCTTGCGGCCGTTATCGAGATTGGTGACCTCCACCAGGCTCGGAAGCGGTAGCGTCTTATGCGCGGCCGAGGGCAGGTCCATATCGAAGACTTCGCCGTTCGACGTGCGACGGTTATGGAACTGCTCGCCGTACCAAGAGCCGATCCCGGTGACGTTGTAATCCTTGTCCTCGTGGGGATAGTACCAGATCCCTTTGATCTGATACGGCTTTTCGGTGCCGCGCAGCGGCTTGCCGTCACGCCCCACCATCGAACCCGGACGCGGTGCGCCACCGGTGCTGACGGCGACCGTGCGGCCGACCTCGTATTTTGGCGTGGCGCAGGCCGCGAGGCTGGCGGCCGCCAGGGCCATAAGGCCGAGGTTCCGCGCGATCCGCCAAGCCTGCTCGATACGCTGGTTCATCCGATCGTCGTCCGTCGGGCCGTACCCTTGTGAACAATCATCTTGATTGGTTTGTTTTGAAGTCTGGTTAAGGCGCGGGCGCGCTGATATAGCCGCCTGCTCCGGACAGGTGGCCGAGTGGTTTAAGGCAGCGGTCTTGAAAACCGCCGTAGGTGGAAGCCTACCGTGGGTTCGAATCCCACCCTGTCCGCCAGACACGTCCGCTCTCGCGGAAAACCCTTTCAGGACAAGCATGTCGGCGAACCGCACCGCCCTCTATGGCCAGCCCGATCATGATCTGGCGCCGACCGCGCCCGACGCCGTGCAGCTCTCGCCTCTGGTGGTCGGTTCAACGAATCTGGCCGATGTGGATGACGCCGTCTTTGACGCCGTGACGGTGCGCGCCCCGGCCGGGGCTGTGGAAAGACGCTACGTTCTGGCGCAAGCGCTACGGACGTTGGCGGCCGGCGGGCGCCTGACCGTCTTTGCGCCGAAAGATCGCGGGGGCCTGCGATTGAAGAAGGAACTGCAGGCGCTGGGTTGCGAGGTCGGCGAAAGCGCCCGTCGCCACCATCGCATCTGCGTGGCCTTGCGACCCGCCGTCATCACCGGTCTCCAGGAAACGATCGACGCCGGGGCTCCGCGCCAGATCGCCGAGAACGGCCTTTGGACCCAACCGGGCGTCTTCAGCTGGGACCGCCTCGACGCCGGCACGAACGCCCTGCTCCAGGTTCTGCCGTCGTTCTCGGGTGTCGGCGCCGATTTCGGCAGCGGCATCGGGCTGCTGGCGCTCAATGTGCTCGCCTCCCCGAAGGTCACCAAGCTGAGCCTTGTGGAACTTGATCGGCGCGCGATCGAGGTCTCTGGACGCAACATCACCGATCCTCGGGCGGAGATCGTCTGGGCTGACGCCCGCCAGAGCGGCCTGAAGGACCTCGACTTCATCGTCAGCAACCCCCCGTTCCACGAGGGCGGCGGTGAGGACAAATCCTTGGGGCAGGCCTTCATTCGCGCCGCCGCAGCAGCCCTCCGTAAGGGCGGCGCGCTCTGGATTGTGGCCAACCGCCACCTGCCCTACGAGGCGATCCTGGCCGAGAGCTTCGCCAAGGTTCGGCTTGTCGCAGAAGGGGGCGGCTACAAGGTGTTCGAGGCCAAGACGTGAGCAAGGCGCTGATGGCGCGTCTGGACCGGCTGCTGGCCAATCTGGGCTATGGCAGCCGCAAGGAGGTCCAGGCCCTGGTGACGGGCGGCAAGGTGATGCTCGATGGCGCGGTGCTCAAGGACGCCGGCGCTCGCATCGCGGTCGACGCGACCCTGCCCCAGCGCATGACCATCCGCGGCGTCCCGGTTGATCCGCCCGCTCCGCTGGTGCTGATGATGCACAAGCCGCTGGGCGTGGTGTGCTCGCACAAGGAAGACGGCGAGAAGATCTACGACCTGCTGCCGCGCCGCTGGCGCTTGCGCGACCCAGGGCTTTCGACGGTCGGACGTCTCGACAAGGACACCAGCGGCCTGATCCTGATCACGGACGACGGCGACTTCCTGCATCGGGTCATCTCGCCCAAGCGTCACGTGCCCAAAACCTATCTGGCCACGCTGGACCGCGCTCTGACCGGCTCCGAAGGCGAGATCTTCGCGGCGGGGACGCTGATGCTCGACAGCGAGGAAAAGCCCCTGCTCCCGGCCAAGCTAGACGTCGTGGATGCGCACACGGCGCGCCTGACGATCACGGAGGGGCGCTACCATCAGGTCCGGCGCATGTTCGCGGCCGTGGGCAACCATGTGGTGACGCTGCATCGGGAGCGGATCGGGGGCATCGTCCTGCCGGACGACCTCGCGGCGGGGCAGCACCGCATTCTGCCCGCAGCGGAGGCCGAGCGGGTGTTCGCCGATGACTGAGCCGATTCTCGTCGACGCGCGGGGTCATCATTGCCCGGTGCCGACCCTGAAGCTGCGCAAGGCGCACGAGGCCGCTGCGCCCGGCGCGGAATTGGTGCTACTGGCGACCGACCCGATGGCCAGGATCGACGCGCCGCATTTCGCGGGTCAAGTCGGCGCGACGGTGTTGGATGTCGCCGACCTGGATGGCGGCGTGATCAGGGTTCGAATTCAGAAGGCGCTTTAAGGGCGATCGGACGCGGCCCCTGCAGCAAGGCGCGCGGCCGCTCGTCGAGCGCGATCTCGACTTCGGTCGCCAACGCCCCGCCGAAGAAGATCGCGTTCACGCTCCAGGATAGCCAGATCAGGAAGATGATCACGGCCGAGATCGAGCCGTAGGTCGCGCCCAGATGGACGATCTTCTCGACGTAGAAGGCGCTCGCCCAGGACATGAAAACGCACAGGGCCGCCGCTGCGACGCCGCCCGAGATCGACGCGCGCCAGCCGACGACCTGCCGCGACATGGCGTAGCGATAGACGAGGCTCATCCCGACCACGATGCCGAAGCTGGCCCAGGTCCATTCGGATTGAACCCATGAAACCCCCGCCAGGGGCCTCAGCGCCAGCGCCGACCCAAGCAGCCGCAGGGTCAGAAAGACGCCGGACATGATGAACAGCAGGCCGAAAGCGGCGACCAGAACGAGCAGCGCCATCAGGTTGAAGCCGAAGAACCCGCGCTGGTTCTCCTCGTCGTGAATGAACGACAAGCCGGCAAGCAACGCCTTGAAGCCTCTGTGGGCGGCGTAGGCGCCGACGATCAGGACGACGCCGCTCTGCAGCGAGATGGTCTGGCCCGGCGCGTGGGCCAGCCGCGTGAGCTCGTCCTGGACGATCGATCGCGCCCCCGAGGGAATCAGCTCGGCCAGCTTCACCGCCTGCCAGGCGGCGGTCTCCGGCGTCAGGAAGAAGCTGTAGAGGCCGATCAGAATCGCCAGGCCCGGAAAGACCGCCAGAAGCGCGAAAAACGAGACGCCCCCGACGTAGAGCATGACATCGCGCCCCCACAGACGCGACAAGGCGCGGCCCAGCACGCGGAGGATTTCGCGGGCCCAGTGGGTCGGATCAAGGTCGAGGTCGCGCCAGCGGATGCGTTGCAGGGGGTCGTGCATCCGGCGGACCATGGCCGCGCGGCCCCACGAAGTCAAAGACGCGCCGCCTGGGCAGGCGACGCGTCTCCACAGGGCAAGCCTGGGAATCGATCGCCGCTTCGAGGGACGGATGGGCGCGACGACCGATCGACGCGTCCACCCTAGAAAGCGGCGGCTGAACGGCGGCTGAACGAGCTCAGAGCGCTCCCGAGGCCTTGAGCGCGTCGATGGCGGCGGCGCTGAAGCCCCAATCGGCCAGCGCCTCGTCATTGTGTCCGCCGATCTTGGGCGGTGGCCCCTGGATCGCGCCCGGCGTCGCCGAAAACCGCGGTGCGGGCGCCGGCTGGGTGACCCCGGCGACTTCGACAAACGTCTGGCGCGCGGCGTTGTGCGGGTGGCTTGGCGCCTCCTCCATGGTCAGGACGGGGGCGAAGCAGACATCGGTGGCGTCCATGATCGCGCACCACTCGGCCTGGGTCTTGGTCTTGAGCACGGCGGCGAGCTTTTCGCGCAGCTGCGGCCACTCCTCGCGGCTCATCTGATGCTGAAACTGCGGATCGGTGATGCCGGTCTTTTCCAACAGCAGCAGATAGAACTGCGGTTCGATCGAGCCGATGGAGATCCACTTGCCGTCCGAGCACTCGTAGGTGTCGTAGAAGTGGGCCCCACCGTCGAGCATGTTGGACCGCCGTCCCTCGCCCCACATGCCGGCGGCCTTGAAGCCGTAGAACATGGCCATCAGCGAGGCCGCGCCGTCGCTCATGGCGCAGTCGATCACCTGCCCCTGCCCCGTCGCACGGGCATGGATCACGCCTGCCAGCAGGCCGAAGGCGAGGTACAGCGCCCCGCCCCCGAAATCGCCGACCAGGTTCAACGGCGGCACCGGCTTGTCGGTCGTGCCGATGGCGTGCAGCGCGCCGGTGATGGCGATATAGTTCATGTCATGGCCCGCAGCCTTGGCGTAGGGGCCGGTCTGGCCCCAGCCCGTCATGCGGCCGTAGACAAGCTTGGGATTACGCGCCAGCGCGACGTCCGGCCCCAGACCCAGGCGCTCCATGACGCCGGGGCGGAAACCCTCGATCAGGCCGTCGGCTTGTTCGAGGAGCTTGAGACAGGTTTCGATGGACTCGGGGTTCTTCAGGTCAAGCGCCACCGAGCGCCGCCCTCGCGCCGTGACGTCCGCGGGCGAGCCTCGTCCCTGCCCCTTGCGGTCGATCCGCACGACGTCCGCGCCGAGGTCAGACAGCAGCATGCCGCAGAAGGGGCCTGGCCCGATGCCGGCGAACTCGACGATCTTCAGTCCCGAAAGCGGCCCCTGGCCCATGACGCAATCTCCCTGTCAGCCCTCTGAACTTGGCCGATTGGCGCCAATAGAGCGATCCTGACGTTCGGTCAGGCAAGCCCGTATCCGTGGTGCGCGCCGGTTCGTCGATTCACGCTCGGCCTGCGGCGTTGCGCGGCTTTGATGGCGCGAACCCTCTGCTATGGTGCAGCGACGAATCCCGGCGGGTCCGACAAGGGTTGCACGGTGTGATTTCGGGCGGAGGTTGGTTTGGCGGTTGACGCCCGGATCCTGATCGTGGCGCGCGACGATGTTCGCGCAGGACCGCTGGCTGAAGGGCTGGATCGGCTGGGCTGGCGCACGATCACCGCGCGCGGTCCGTACGCCGCGCTGGCGGCCCTGGGCGACTTGCCGATCGAGGCCGTGATCGTCGATCTGGCCAGCGCCGGTCCGGAAACCCAGACCCTGGCGCGCCGCCTGAAGGCCGCTGTCGCGCCGCGTCGCCTTCCGGTCATCGCGATCAGCGAACCGGACGCTGATTTCCGCAACCAGGCGTTCGACCTCACGCTCTCACCGCCCCTGCATCCGTCGCAAGCGGCGCTGCGTCTCGAGTCGCTGGTCCGGACAGCCATCGCCGAGGAAGAGTTCGAGCTGCGGCTCGAGACCTTCGGTGAACGCGGCCGTCGCCTGGACCTGCCCGAGCCTTCGGATACGCCATATCGCGTTCTGGCGGTCGGCGAACCCGCGCCGCAGTTCCTGGCCTTGTCCAACGCCCTGCAGGCCAGCGGCGCCGAGGTGGTCGGCGCATTCACGGCCTACACCGCGTTCGACTATCTGCACGAGCGGCCGTTCGACTCGGTGGTGCTGTGGGCGGGCGACAGCCAGCAGGAAGCGTTGTCGATCGCGGCGGGGATGCGGCGCAACACCCGTCTGTTCCACATTCCGGCCCTGCTGTACCTGAAGGCCGAAAGCTATGTGACAATGTCGGAGGCCTTTCATCGCGGCGTGTCCGACGTCGCCTCGCCTGAGACGCCGGAAGGCGAGACGGCGATGCGCGTCATGGAGCTGGCTCGCAGCTTCCGTCGTGGCGAAGCCATTCGCGGCGCGCTGGAGAAGGCGCGCAGTTCGGGGCTGATGGACGCCGCCACCGGTCTGTTCACCCGGGACCTCTTCGCCGCTCACCTGGCGCGCCTGGCCAGCGCGGCTCGCGAGCGCGCCCGGCCGTTGTCGATTTGCGTGCTCCGCATCGCCGACAGGCCCGAGGCCGTTTGGGCGCGGCAGAACGGCTGGCTCGACCGGGCCATCCCCCAGATTGGCTCCATGGTGGGCCGCCTGGTTCGGGTCGAGGACACCGCGGCGCGGCTAGCCACCGAAGTGTTCGCGCTGGCCCTCCCCGCGACCAATCAAAACGCCGCCCGCGCCGCCGCCGAGCGGATCGCCGCCGTCATCGGCTGCACCGCTTTCGATGCAGGTGAGGACCGCGCGCCTTTCGTCTGCGAGTTCGACATCGGCGTGGCCGAGGTCCAGCCCGGCGAAGGCGCCGTGAAGGCCCTCGAACGCGCCGCCGCCGCCGCGCTCAAGCGCGAGGCCGGCTGAAGCTTGGCGCTTGGGCCGCCACGGCAAGCGTCCTATATGAAACATGTCCTGTAGCGGACAACGTTTCCCTGGGAGCCCACCATGAGCCAGCCGCAAGCCATGATCATCGACGTCGTGGCCGACGTCGTCTGCCCCTGGTGCTATCTCGGCTGGCGTCGCCTGAAGTCGGCGATCGCCCTGCGTCCTGATCTCAAGGCCCAATTGATCTGGCGCCCGTATCAGCTGGATCCGACGCTCCCTGAGGAGGGCGTCGACCGGAAGGCCTACATGGCTCAGAAGTTCAAGGATCCGGACAAGCTGAAGGCTGTGCACACCGCGCTTGTGGAGGGCGGCGCCGAAGAAGGCATCGTCTTCAACTTCGAGGCGATCGCCCTGTCGCCCAACACCAACGCCGCCCACCGCCTGATCCGCTGGGCTCTGACGGCTGGCGTCCAGGATCAGGTCGTCGAAGCGCTGTTCAAGGCCTATTTCGAGCAAGGTCTCGACATCGGCGACCCCATCGTCCTGGGCGACATCGCCGAGGCCGCCGGGATGGAGCGCCTCGTCGTGCTGCAACTGCTTTCGGAAGGCGCGGACAAGGAAGCCGTGACGCGCGAACACGCTATGGCCGTCCAGGGCGGCGTGACCGGCGTCCCGTTCGCCATATTCGCCGGCAAGGTCGCTGTCGTGGGCGCGGAGTCGCCCGAACGCATCGCTCAGGCGATTGATCAGGCCCTGGCAGCCTAGAAGCCCTCCCCGCCACGGGGAGAGTTCGCTCACCCTTTCGCCAGCTTGGCCAGGACCGTCAGGATCTTCTCCGCCGCATCGAGGCGCTGGGCGGGGGTGTCCCACTCGCCCTTGACGACCACCTTCTGGTCGGGGCGCACCTTCCAGATCAGGCTGTTCTTGGCGACGTGCTGCATCAGCCCCAGCGGGTTGGCGTAGTTGTCGCCTCTGAAGCTGGCCACCGCGCCCTTGGGGCCGACGTCGATCTTGGCGACATTGGCCTCGCGGCACAGCCCCTTGATGGCCACGACCTTCAGCAAGCTGTCGGTTTCGGGCGGCAGCGGGCCGAAGCGGTCGATCATCTCTGCGGCGAGGGCCTCGCGGTCGGCGGCCTGCTCGGCCTCGGACAGACGGCGATAGAGCGACAGGCGCACGTTGAGGTCCGGCACGTAGTCGTCCGGGATCATCACGGCCGCGCCTGTGTTGATCTGCGGCGACCAGCCCCGGTCTTCCAGCAGAGCCTCTTGTCCTTGCCGCTGGCGCAGTTCGGCGACGGCGTCCTCCAGCATCTGCTGATAGAGCTCGACGCCGATCTCCTTGATATGGCCGCTCTGTTCGTCGCCCAGCAGGTTACCGCCGCCGCGCTGGTCCAGGTCGTGGCTGGCCAGTTGGAACCCGGCGCCCAGGCTGTCCAGCGACTGCAGCACCTGCAGGCGCTTCTCGGCCGAAAGGGTCAGGGACTTCTCGACCGGCGTCGTCAGATAGGCGTAGGCGCGGGCCTTGGAGCGTCCGACGCGACCCCGGATCTGGTAGAGCTGGGCCAAGCCGAACATGTCGGCGCGGTGGACGATCAGGGTGTTGGCGGACGGGATGTCGAGCCCGCTTTCGACGATCGTCGTCGCGAGCAGCACGTCGTACTGACCCTCGTAGAAGGCCGTCATCACGTCTTCCAGCTGGGTGGCCGCCATCTGGCCATGGCCGACGACGTACTTCACCTCAGGCACCTGGGTGCGGAGGAACTTCTCGATGTCCTCCAGGTCTTTGATGCGCGGCACCACGTAATAGGACTGGCCGCCGCGATACTTCTCGCGCAGCAGGGCCTCGCGCAGGGTCACCGGGTCGAACGGGCTGATGTAGGTGCGCACCGCCAGACGATCGACCGGCGGGGTGGCGATGATCGACATCTCGCGGATGCCGCTCAGCGCCATCTGCAGGGTGCGCGGGATCGGCGTGGCGGTCAGGGTCAGCATGTGCACGTCGGCGCGAAGCTCTTTCAACTTCTCCTTGTGCTTGACCCCGAAGTGCTGCTCCTCGTCGACGATGACAAGGCCCAGGTCCTTGAAGGCCACCTGCTTGGACAGCACGGCGTGGGTTCCGACCACGATCTCGAACTGGCCGTTCGCCAGCCCCTCGCGGGTCTCGGCGGCTTCCTTGCCCGTGACCAGGCGCGACAGTCGCGTGACCTTGACCGGCCAGCCCTGGAAGCGGTCCTTGAAGGTCTTGTAGTGCTGGCGCGCCAGCAGCGTCGTCGGGCAGACGACCGCGACCTGCTTGCCGCTCATCGCCACCACGAAGGCTGCGCGAAGAGCGACTTCGGTCTTGCCGAAGCCTACGTCGCCGCAGATCAGACGGTCCATCGGCTTGCCCGACGACAGGTCTTCCAAGACATCATGGATGGCGCTGAGCTGATCGTCCGTCTCCTCATAGGGGAAGCGGGCGCAGAACTCGTCGAAGACGCCCGACGGCGGGTCGGTCTCCTCGACGGCCTTCAGCTGGCGGGCGGCGGCGATCTGGATCAGCCCCTCGGCCATGACCCGCAAGCGCTCCTTCGCTCGCGCCTTGCGGCCTTGCCACGCGGCGCCGCCCAGCTTGTCCAGTTGGACGTTCTCGGCGTCGGCCGCGCCGTAGCGGGTCAAGAGGTCGATGTTCTCGACCGGCAGATAGAGCTTGGCCTCTCCGCCGTAGAGCAGGTCCAGGCAGTCGTGCGGCGCACCCTGAACGTCAAGGGTCTTCAGGCCTTCGTAACGGCCGATGCCGTGGTCGATGTGGACGACGAGATCGCCGGGCGTCAGGGCCGAGGCCTCGGCCAGGAAGTTGGCGGCGCGGCGCTTCTTGCGCGGGCGCGCCAGACGGTCGCCCAGGATGTCGGTCTCGGAGATGACCGCCAGGCTGTCGGTCTCGAAGCCATGGTCCAGCGGCAGGACGACGCGCTGCGGGACCTTCGGGTCGTTGGCCTTGGCCGCCTGCCAGTAGCCGGCATAGGGGATCTTCTTCAGGCCGTGGTCGGCCAGCATGGTCCCCAGGCGTTCCGACGAGCCCTCGGACCACGAGGCGAACAGCACCCGCTTGCCCTCCGCCGCCAGCTTCTTGGCGTGATCGGCGGTGGCTTCAAACAGGTTGACGCTGTCCTGCGCACGCTCTGCGGCGAACACGCGGCCAAGCTTCGCCCCAAGGTCGACAACGTCGAGCCCCTGTGGCTGGAACGGGGTGAAACGCCGATGGGGACGATCGGAGAGCTCGCGCTCCCATTCCTCGGCGGTCAGATAGAGGGCCTCGGGCGCCAGCGGGCGATAGGCCGACTTGCGATCGGCGCCGGCGCGGGCGTCATAAGCGTCCCGGATCATCGCCAAGCGCTCGTCGCGCGCCTCGGCGGCTTGATTGTCCACGCCGATCAGGGCGCCGGCGGACAGATAGTCGAACAGCGTCGACATCCGCTCGTAGAATAGCGGCAGCCAGTGTTCGAGACCGGCCCGGCGGCCGCCCTCGCTGACAGCGGCGTACAGCGGATCATCGCCTGGTGCGCCGAACTCGGCGACATAGCCCTTGCGGAAGCGCGAGATTCCGTCCGCGTCGAGCAGCGCTTCGCTGACCGGCAGGAGATCGATCTCCTTCAGTTGCTTGGTCGAGCGCTGGGTTTCGGGATCGAAGGCGCGAATGCTCTCCAGCGTGTCGCCGAACAGATCAAGGCGCACCGGCTCCTCAGCGGCCGGCGGATAGACGTCGATGACGCCGCCGCGGATCGCGAACTCGCCCCGCTCGGACACCGTCGAGGCGCGCGTGTAGCCGTTGACCGCGAAATAGCGCTCGAGATCCTTGATATCGACGCTGTTGCCGACCTTGGCCGAGTAGGAGGCGCGCAGCAGCACGTCCTTGGTCGGCACGCGCTGCAGGAGCGCCGGCGCGGCGATCACCAGGATGGCGGCCTTGCTCTCCCCCAGGCCGCGCGCCAGCCGGGACAGCGTCGCCATCCGGGTCGCCGAGACCCCCGAGGACGGACCGATCCGGTCGTACGGGAGGCAGTCCCATGACGGAAACAGCACAGCCTCGATTTCGGGTGCGAAGAACTTCAGCGCGTCGATGAAGGCGCCCGCTCGGGCGGTGTCGCGGGCGATAAAGGCGGTCAGGCCGCCGCGAGCGCGCGCGATGTCGGCCATCACCAGGGCGTCGAAGCCCTCAGGCGCGCCGGCCAGGGTCAGGCCGCCCGCGGCCTTGGCGATCTGCTTGGCGTCGTAGCTCATAGGGTCAGGCGCCATCTCCGGCCGGGCGCGAAGCGTGCGCCTCGAACCTGAACGCACGGATCATCGCCATGACGTCAGTTTCGAATACCGCCGGCGTCGGCTCCTGCCCCACGATCCAGGCGTAGATCTCGCGATCCGACTGTTCGAGCAGGGTTTCGAGCGTGTCGAACTGCTCGGGCGTCAGGCTTTGCCCATGGGTGTCCGCGAACGGCCCCAGGATGAGGTCCGCTTCCCGAAAGCCGCGATGCCAGGCGCGGAAACGAAGACGTCGAAGGCGGGAGTCGTGGTCGATGGTCATGTGGGGGCGGATATAGAGCGGCGTCAGGGCTTGCGCCACTCCATGATCACGTACCATGGGGCACGTCGGTATCTGTCAGCACGGACGGGGTCGCCGCCGGTCGGCGCGGGCTCGTCGAAATGGGTCAGTATCAGACCTTGAGCCAAGAACCACTGCATGTAGTCCTTCAGCGGCCGGTGCCAGTTGATGATCCGGATCCCGCGCCATTCCTCCCACTTGGCGCGAACCTCCAGATAGCGGTCCATCGCAAAGTGCCTAGGGTGACCCAGCAGGTTCTTTTGCCAACCGCCCCTGGCGCGCGCGGTGGAAAAACTCGTGAGGTTGGCGACCAGCAAAGTGCCGCCAGGCTTGAGAACCCGGGTCATCTCGGCGATCGCGCGGTCCGCCGTCGCGATGTCGATCAGCGACAGACACGACACCACAAGATCGAAACTCGCGTCTTCGAACACCATCTCCTCAGCGCGGCCGCCGATATACGCGCCCTTGGGGTCACGCGCCCGCGCCGCTTCAAGCAACTCGGCGGTCGGGTCCAGCCCTGTAGGGTCGAAGCCTTCGGCGCGAAGGATTCGACAGAACCGCCCTTCCCCGCAGCCGACATCCAGCGCTTTGCCACGTTCCAAGCGCCGCAGCCGCGCGATCATCGGCGTATCAAGAACAAATCGGCGACCGTAATCGCCATGCTCGCCCATATCGGCGATCCAGGCCTTGGCCGAGGTTTTCCAGCCGTCGTCTTTCATCTTTCGAATACTCCGGATCGCCTGGGCGACGATTGACTTTGCCGACTTTCCGCCTATTTATCCCCAGCTTCGGAGCAGGTCTGGCGAATCCGCGCCGCCCGCTCGCCCAAGCACGGGCGGCTCCGAGCAGACCAGCGTGTAAATGACCGAATTTTCCGACCTCGGGCTCTCGCCCACGACCCTGCAGGCGGTCGCCGACACCGGCTATACCACTGCGACCCCCATCCAGGCCCAGGCCATTCCCGTCGCCCTCGCGGGGCAGGACGTCCTCGGCATCGCCCAGACGGGCACCGGTAAGACCGCCGCCTTCACCCTTCCGCTGATCGACCGCCTGCAGTCGGGCCGCGCCAAGGCCCGCATGCCGCGCGCCCTGGTCATCGCTCCGACCCGCGAACTGGCCGACCAGGTGGCCGCCAGCTTCGAGAAGTACGCCAAGGGCACCAAGCTCTCGTGGGCGCTGCTGATTGGCGGCGTCTCGTTCGGCGACCAGGAAAAGAAGCTGGACCGCGGCGTCGACGTCCTGATCGCGACGCCCGGCCGCCTGCTCGACCACTTCGAGCGCGGCAAGCTGCTGATGACGGGCGTCCAGTTCCTGGTGGTCGACGAAGCCGACCGCATGCTGGACATGGGCTTCATTCCGGACATCGAGCGCATCTTCAAGATGACGCCCCCGAAGAAGCAGACCCTGTTCTTCTCGGCGACCATGCCGCCGGAAATCACCCGCCTGACTAAGCAGTTCCTGCGCGATCCGGTCCGGATCGAGGTGGCCCGTCCGGCGACCACTAACGCCAACATCACCCAGCTGCTGGTCAAGGTCCCCACCTCTGATCCCAAGGCCAAGCGCCTGGCGCTGCGCGCTCTGATCGAGAAGGCGGGCATCGAGACGGGCATCGTGTTCTGCAACCGCAAGACCGAGGTCGATATCGTCGCCAAGTCGCTGAAGGTGCACGGCTATGACGCCGCCCCGATCCACGGCGACCTCGACCAGACCCAGCGCATGAAGACCCTGGCGGATTTCCGTTCGGGCGCGCTGAAGATTCTGGTGGCTTCCGACGTCGCCGCGCGCGGCCTCGACATTCCGGCCGTGAGCCACGTCTTCAACTACGACGTCCCGCACCACGCCGACGACTATGTCCACCGCATTGGTCGCACGGGTCGGGCTGGCCGCACCGGCATCACCTACATGCTGGTGACGCCTGCCGACGACAAGGGCTTCGACAAGGTCATCAAGCTGATCGGGTCGACGCCGGACGAAGAGAAGCTCGATCTCGACTACTCCAACGCCGTGACAGTGAAGCGCGAGGGTGACCGCAAGCGTGGCGGCCGCGATCGTGACCGTGGCGAGCGTGGCGAGCGCCCCGCGCGCGGCCGTGGTCGTGGCCGGGACCGCGCCGAGGAGACGGTCGAGGCAGCTCCGGAGGTCGCCGAAAACATCGAAGCCCCGCCGCAGGCCGAGGAGCGTCCCGCGCGCGAACGCCGCCCGCGCCGGGAACGCGAGCCGCGAAACGTCGCGCCGGCCACCCCGCTCGTTGTCGAGGAAGAGCGTCCGGCTCGCGCTGAGCGTCCGGAACGCCCGGTGCGCGGCGTCCAGCCCGTCCGCGATCGCGACGACGACGATCGTCGCGTCGTCGGCTTCGGCAATGAGATCCCCGCCTTCCTCGCCCGCCCTCCGCGCGGCGCGAAATAGTCGGTCAGAGCCCATCGATCAGCATGAAGGCGCCGGGCGATGGTCCGGCGCCTTTTGTTTTGGGCTTGGCGAAGCCTAAAGCGCCGCGTCCACGAAGGCGAGGAGATCGCGCAGATCGGGCTTGAAGGCGAACTTGAAGCCTCGCCGCAGACGAGCCAGCAGCGGCGCCGCGCTGGCCGGACAGGGTGACGCGCAGACATAGCCGCGCCATTCGACGCCGACCTGGCGGCAGGCCGCCCTCACCCACTGGCTGGTGAAATTGGCCGGCTGGATCTCGATCACGCGCGCGCCCCTCGGCAGGAACACGGCGTTGGCCAAAGCCGCGCCGCTGGCGCCAACCACGACCTGGGCGTCGCGCATCAGGGCGACTTGCTGACGCGCGCTGAGCGCTTCGGGGCGGACAATCGTGAAACCCCGAGCCCTCAAGGCGCGCTCGAATGCGGCCTCTCCCACCATGACCCGCATCGACTGGCCCCGCCGGGAGAGATAGACGCGCCGGGCGCCAGCCCCCGGCGGGGCGTTGGCGACGACACGCTCGGCCAGGACCGCCAGCAGCCCGTTCGGGTGGTGCAGGAAGTGGTCCATGCTGGTAGCGAATGTCGCCCGCCCCAACCGAACGACCGGCGCGTCGATTTCTTGGAGCCGGACCCCGGGCGCGGCCATGGCGATCAGGTCCCTCTGCCAGGCGGTCAGGCGCGGCGCCAGGAGCGGAACGCCGTCCAGCAACCCGGCCTGTTCCAGCGCCAGCAGCGACGACAGGGCGTCGATGACGAAATGTCCGTAGTTAAAACCGGCGCCCCAGGGCAGGAACACCGCGCCGCTTTCCAAAACGGGGGCGTTCTCAGGCGGAACAAGCCGGCGTCCGTTCAGGGATATGCCCGGGATCGCCGACAGGTCTGCGGAGCCATGCCGCGCCTCGCCGACCGTGGCGTTGTTGAGCGCGCCGTCGGTTCCGATCACCGCGCCAAAGCTCGGATACCACCAGCACGGCCCCACCGCGCACACTGCTGGAACGTTGACGGGCGGCGGCGACGACAGCGCGTAGGGCCAAGCCGACGCCGACGGACCGCCCAGCAGCCCCGGCGGCGCGCCGTCTGAAGCGTCGTGCTCCAGCGCCCACGCCACGCCTGCACGCCCTTGGGCGAAGTGTTCGCGCAGGGCGTCCGGCAGCATCGGCGGCAGGTCGCGCGCCTCGACAATGGGGCGCAGGGAAATCGGCGCGGTCATGGCCCGCTTGGAGCATGCCGCGCCGCGGTTGGCTACTTCTTGATCTGCCCGGCGAGATACTTGCGGATGCCCTCGCCATAGGGCGGCCGCAACCCCAGCATCGGAGCGATGTCCTTTTTCAGCTGCTGGAAGACCGCCTTGCGATGGCTGAACTCGCGGAAACCGTCATGGCCGTGATAGGCGCCCATCCCCGCCGGACCGATGCCGCCGAACGGCAGGTCCTCCTGAGCGACGTGGAAGATCACGTCATTGACCGTGACGCCCCCGCTGGTCGTGCGCTCAAGCACGCGGTCCTTTTCGGCCTCGTCGGTCCCGAACCAGTAGAGCGCCAGCGGCCGATCGTGGGCGTTCACATAGTCCACGGCTTCGTCGACCGTTTTGTAGCTCTTAACCGGCAGCACGGGACCGAAGATTTCTTCCTGCATCACGGTCATGTCGTCGGTGGGATCGATGATCAGGGTCGGCGGGATCTTACGGTGCTCCTGCTGCGACAGGTCCTCGCCGGCGGGATTGATCTCGATGACCCGCGCGCCCTTGGCGCGGGCGTCGTCGACATAGCCCTTCACCCGGTCGTAGTGGCGCTGGGCCACGACGGCGGTGTAGTCGGGATTATCCTTGATCGTTGGGAAGTAGCGGCTGACAGCCGCCTGGGCTTCCTTGACGAAGCTCTCAACGTCTTCCTGCGGGGCCAACACGTAGTCGGGCGCCAGGCAGATCTGCCCGGCGTTGAGGGTCTTGCCGTTCATAATCCGGGCGGCCGCCGTGGCCATGTCGGCGCCGCGCGAGAGGATCACCGGGCTCTTGCCGCCCAGCTCCAGGGTGACGGGCACCAGATTCTCGGCCGCGGCCCGCATCACGTGCTTGGCCACTGAGGTCGCCCCGGTGAACACCAGATGGTCGAACGCCAGGCCCGAGAAAGCCTGGCCCACTTCGGGGCCGCCGACGAACACGGCGACTTCTTCCTCATTGAACGCCTTGGCGAACATCGTCTTGAGCAGTTCCGACGTCGCTGGCGTGTATTCGGAAGGCTTGATCATGGCGCGATTACCGGCGGCGAAGACGCCCGCCAGCGGCGCGAAGGTGAGGTTGACGGGGAAGTTCCAGGGGCTGATCACACCCACAACGCCCTTGGGCTGCCATTGAACCGTCGCCTTGGCGCCGAACAGGCCAAGGATCGCCGGCGTGGTCTTGCGCTTCTCGGGCTTCATCCACTTGGCGACATGATCGCGCGCGTGTTTCAGCGGCCCGATCGACCCCGCCACATCGGTCAGGGCAGTCGCCTCGGGGGAACGGGCGCCGAAGTCCTCGTTGACCGCCTTGGCGATCTCGGCTTGGTGACCGACCAAGATGTCGATGCACCGGTTCAACCAGTCGATGCGCGTCTCCGCGCTGGGCGGTCCGGCGCGCAGATGCGCGGCCTTCTGGCGGTTGAGGACATCGTTCATCGCCGCCTTGTGCGCTTCGAACGACAGGTTCACCGGTGCGTTCATGGCTCGTCGCTCCTCCAACGTCCGGCCCATTGGCGCGGAACTCATCTTATCATTGATCACAATGGGCGAGGCGACGGCTCGACGCAAGCGAACGTCGTTCGCCTTAACGCATCGTAAGAACTCTACCCGCTACTATGAAGCTCCAAGCGATCGACGATGCCGCGAGTGGGCGTCGACGGGGGAAGAGAACATGTCGGACGTCGAAACCACGCTTCGCGGTCCCGAGGCTTACAAGATCGCCACGCGCGCCGTGGAGCTGATGGAGCGGCATCAGGTCTGGCCGACCGCGCTGAACTTCGAGCTCTGGACGCATTATGTGGCCGACCCGAACGGCGCTTTGGCGCGTGAGCTGACCCGGCTGATCTCGCTCGGCGAGCCGATGACCGAACTGGTCAGTGAAGAACTGGCCGCGACGTACCTGCCCAAGGCGCGCCTCAACGAACAGATCCGCGACGCCGGCGATCTGCTGTCCAAGGAATTGGAAGCGGTCTCCAAGGCGATCCAGAACGCCCAAAAGACCAACGTCGCTTTCGGCAAGGAACTGGCCGGCGCCTCCAAGACGCTCGACAAGCAAACCGACGTCGATGCGATAAAGGCCGTTGTCGGCGGCCTGGCCGAAGCTACGCGCCGCGTTCACAAGGAAAACCAGTCCCTTGAGGCCCGCCTGGCCGACTCTACCGCCGAGGTCGAGCGCCTGCGTGAACATCTTGAGCAAGTCCGCCGCGACGCCACGACCGACGGCCTTACCAACCTGGCCAACCGCAAGGCCTTCGACGAAGAACTCGACCGCGCCTGCGCGGAAGCCGAGGAAGCCGGCACGAGCATCTGCCTCGCCGTCCTCGATATCGACCACTTCAAGGGCTTCAACGACACCTGGGGCCACCAGACCGGCGACCAGGTGATCCGCTACGTCGCCTCGGTCATCGGCCGCGTCGCCGCTCCGCCCCGTTTCGCTGCGCGCTACGGTGGCGAGGAATTTGCGATGATCTTCCCGCGCGAGAGCGCTTCGGTGGTCGCCTCCACCCTAGAGGAGATCCGTATCGAGGTGTCTTCGCGGATGCTCAAGCGTCGCTCGACCAATGAAGATCTGGGCGCGATCACCGTCTCTTCGGGCTTCGCCGAGCGAAAGGCGGGCGAAACGGGCCATTCGGTGATGGAGCGCGCGGATGCGGCGCTCTACGCCTCCAAGCGCGGCGGTCGCAACCGCGTCACCGCCGCCGAATCCATGTCAGGCGCGGCCAACGCCGCCTGAAGACACACTTCAGCAGAAGACCTACCTTCGCGCCGCCGGTCACCGACCGGCGGCGTTTCTGTTGGCGAAGATTTCGCTAGCCTTCCCAAGGGGCAAAGGCGCCTAGAGTCTTAGCCAACGAACAAGGGAGGCTCCGCCGTGGACTACCAGAAGATCCGTGTCTCGACGCAGGAAGGCGTCGCCACCGTCACCCTCGCCGATCCGGCCACGCTGAACGCGGCCAGCCTGGAGATCGCGCGTGAGCTTCACCACGCCTTCTCGTCGATCGCCGCCGGCAAGATCGAGGCGCGCGCCGTTGTCCTCACCGGTGAAGGCCGCGGTTTCTGCTCGGGCGCCAACCTTTCGGGCGGCGGCGCGGCCGGCCGAGAAGCCGACGTCGACGGCAAGCCGGACGCCGGCTCGGCGCTGGAGACGACCTATAATCCCCTGATGACGTTGCTGCGTGACTTTCCGCTGCCGATCGTCACGGCGGTGAACGGCCCGGCTGCGGGCGTCGGCTGCTCCATCGCGCTGATGGGCGACCTGATCGTCGCAGCTGAAAGCGCCTACTTCCTTCAGGCCTTCCGTCGCATCGGCCTAGTGCCGGACGGCGGCTCGACCTACCTCCTGCCCCGCCTGGTCGGTAAGGCGCGAGCGATGGAGATGATGCTGCTGGGCGACAAGGTCCCCGCCGCCACGGCCCTCCAATGGGGGCTGGTGAACCGCTGTGTGCCAGACGCAGAGTTGATGTCCACAGCCCATGCTCTGGCGCTCGAGCTGGCCAAGGGCCCGGCGGCGCTGGGCGCGATCCGTAAGCTGGTCTGGGACAGCCTCGACAGCGATTGGACCGGACAGCTGCACGCCGAGCGCAAGGCCCAGAAGTTCGCCGGCAAGACCGAGGACTTCATCGAGGGCGTTTCGGCCTTCCTTCAGAAGCGCGCGGCCGCCTTCAAGGGACGCTAGCGGGCCCGGGAGCCTCGTCCCTCGATCTGCTCAGGATGAGGCTCCTTACCGCACGGGACGAGAAACGGTTCTCACCCTGAGTTTGTCGAAAGACAAAATCTCTAGGCGCCAGCCTGCAGCGCTAGGAGGATCGCCAGGGCCTCATCCGCCCGCTCGATCGGCACAAAGACATGGTCGTGGTGGAGCGCCGCGACCATGTTGCAGGCGATCCCGACCCTAGCGAGCGCACCGGATACGGCGGCGGTCAGACCCACGCCATCGAGAGCCGAATAGACGTTCAGGGTGATCAGGGCCATCGGCGCCGCAATCGCAAAGCCCGCCGCCTCCGCCGCGCCGCGCTCCAGGATCAGGCTGACGCCTTCCGCCTCGCGAAACATCGCCAGCGGCCGCAGAAGCGTCCAATCCCGGTCGCCCGCGGCGCAAAAGACATACTGGCCGGACTTCAATTTCGGCGTCATGCCGGCGACCATTTCCCGTGCGTCGCTAACGACTTGCGTCATTTTTCAGAGGCGCCGAGATAGGGCTTGTAGCTCTTCTCCTCGACGATTTCCGAGCCGGCCGCCTCATTGATGGCGCGCTTGATGGCGGCGCGCTTGTCGTTGTCGATATAGACGCGCCGCGCCAGGGCCACGAAGTTCGGGCCGAAATCCTGACGACGTTCGCAATCACGCTTGCCGTCCTCGATGTCCCACAAGGCGGCGTTCACCGCCGTGAGCTCTTCGGTGAGGCGGACGATCTCGACGCTTTCCGGCAGATGCTCGCGGGCGGTCGCTTCCAGCAGCGCCAGCTCCTTGCGGACATTGACCTCCTTGGCCGGATCGCCGATGCGCTGGGCTTTCACGCGCAGGATGGTGATCTTGTCGACCAGTTCGCCCGCCGAGATCGGCGCGAGGATGGACATTCAGGACGCTCCGGAAACCAGCTTCTCGAGGGCCGCCCACGCCGTGTCGAGCGGCAGGGCGTCCATGTCGCTTCCGTAGTCCTCTGCGACCAGCATCTCAAGCCGCTGGGCTGCGGGGCGGAATTTCACCGCCTTGCGACGGTCCTGCTGAAGCGAAAGCAGCGGCGCGCCGCCGGCCGCCAGCATGTGGCCAGGGCCGGCGTCATTCGCGACCCCCGCAGCCATGCGCCCGGCCAGCGCGATCACCAGCAGCGGGCCCTTCACGGACAGGCCGTCTGTGCGATGGCGCTCCGGCTGCAGCGCTTCGGGGACCTCTTGCGCAGCGATGGCGGCGTCTTCGGCTTCATCGGGTCCGAACAGCAAGACCGGCGTCCAGCCCTTGGCGAGCACGCGCCGCGCCAGTTCCAGATAGTTCGCAAGCGGCCAGCGCTTGTCCTGTCCGCCCGCTCCGGGGGCGAGGCCGACATAGGTCGCGCCAGCCGGCAGCAGAAGCTCTGCGGCCTTCAGCGCGTCAGGGTGAGTCAGGGCCAGGGGCCTTGGCGCCCCCTGCCCGTCTGTCGCCAAAGACAGGAGCCGCGCCAGGCGATCGGTCACCGCCACCGGCCAGTCCTTGGTCCGCGCTTCATGTGCGGCCGAGACGAAGCGGCCCCCGGCGCCGCGACGGGCGACGCCGCTGCGGCGGAGGTTTTCCTGGGTGTCGATGACCAGATCAAAGCGGCGACCGTCGAACGGCTTCGACCACGGCAGACTGTCCAGCGCCGCGGCGCCGTTCCGTCCCTCCAGGATCACCTCGTCGATGTAGCCGGCCGCGACCGCCTTCAGCGGCCCGGCATAGACCGTCTCGCCCTTGGCGGCGCACCAACTGATCCGAGCGTCAGGAAACGCCGCCCGCAGGCCGGCGATGAAGGGCAGTTTGATCAGCCCGTCGCCGATCACCTCGCCCATCGAATAAACAAGAACCGTCTGGACCATGAGTGTGTGTCGCCGTCTGGTGGTTCACGGTCAATCACGTAAATGTAAGTGAGTGCTCACTTGCATCTGCGGCTCCGCGTGCGATGTTCCGTTCATGAGCGCGAAACCCCGCATCGAACGCGCGGCGCTGGAGGCCTTCGTCACCGAGGGCGTCGACGCGGCGACCACCAAGACCATCGCCGCCCGAGCGGGCGTGTCCGAAGGCGCGATCTATCGCCACTGGAAGAGCAAGGACGCCCTGGCTCTCAGCCTCTTCATGGACTGCCACCGCCGCCTCTCGGCCCTGATCGCCGACGAGGCCGCCGCCGTCAGCGGCATCAAGGCCAAGGCCGCAGCGCTGGTGAAGGCCTATTGCGCGGTCGCCGACGAGGACTGGCTGCTCTTCTCGTTCCACCTGCTGCAGCTGCACCACTTCCTGCCCTACTATCAGGAAGACGGTCGCGACCCGGTCACCCTGGTTGAGGACCTGATCAAGCAGGCGATGATCAACGCCGAGCTGCCGCCGGGCGACCCGCGCGTACTGGCCGCCATGGCCATCGGCGTGATCACCCAGACCGCCCAAAACAAGGCCTATGGCCGCCTGGGCGACGACGCCCTCTCCGCCCACGCCCCCCTGATGACCGCGGCCGTCCAGGCCGTGCTGTTCGCGCGATGAAAGGACACCCTTCGATGCGCAGCGTTTTCTTCAACGCCTACTACTGGGTTCTGTCGATCTTCTACGGCCTCTCGGCGGCCTTCGCCGCCCTGGCGCCGGGCCGGGAGGCCGTGACCTTCACCCTGCGGCTTTATAGCCGTCGGATGCTGTGGGCGCTGGACGCCCTGGCGGGCGTCAAGGTCCAGGTGAAGGGCCAGGAGAACCTGCCCTCGGGCCC
Source organism: Pseudomonadota bacterium (assembly GCA_020161365.1). Classification (GTDB taxonomy): domain Bacteria; phylum Pseudomonadota; class Alphaproteobacteria; order Caulobacterales; family Caulobacteraceae; genus Caulobacter. The sequence continues at coordinate 25,194 of JAIUNU010000012.1, forward strand.
CTGCATCATCGCCGCCAAGCACCACAGCTGGGGCGACGGATTTGTGATGTTCGCCCATGTCGACAACCTCAGCTTCGTCACCGGCGACCACCTGGAGAAGTTCCCGCTGGTCGGCGCGATCCTGAAGAAGTTCGGCGCCATCGTCGTCGATAGCTGCGGCGGTCCTGAAGCGCGCGAGGCGCTGTCCAAGAGCGCCGCCCAGGTCGCGGCCGAGGGCCGTCGTATCCTGATCTACCCCGAAGGCCACCTGGCCGCGCCGGGCGAGCATTTCCGCTACCGAACCGGCGTCTATTACATGAGCAAGGACTTTGGCCTGCCGGTGGTGCCAGTGGCCACGAATCTGGGCTGCTTCTGGAAGCAGCAGGAGAAGGCCAAGACCCCGGGCGTCGCGACCATCGAGTTCCTGCCCGCCCTGCCCCAGGGCCTGGAGAAGGATGCGTTCATGGCGCTGATGCAGACGACGATCGAGGATCGCACCAACGCACTGATCGCCCAGGCGCGTGGCGAGCCGCTGGAGCCGTCCGTGCTGGTGGAGTGGGATGGCAAGAAGAACGTGGTGGCGACGCCTCGGGCGGCCGAGGCGTAGGCCTAAACCTCGACCGGACACTCAGCCGGGATCGCCACAAAGGTCCCTTCGGCGCGCCGCTTGGCGAAATGGGTCTGGGCGCAGCCGCTGGAGCACAGCAAGCCCGTGTCCGACCAGTAGAGCGGCGCGTCGTCCTCATGCTTGAAGCGCGGAGACCCCCAAGCCAGGCCACATTCGACGCAGGACGGCGTTTTGGCCAGCATCAGTCCTGAACCTCGGCGGCAGGCTGGATGGTGACGCTCTCACCGCAGCCGCAGGCGTCTGTCTCGTTCGGATTGTGGAACACGAACTTCGACGACAGCTTGGTGACCTCGTAGTCGATCTCGGTGCCGATCAGGAATAGCACCGCCTTGGGCTCGATCAGGATGGTGACGCCCTTGTCCTCGACGACCTCGTCGATCGGGCCCTTTTCCTTGGCGTATTCGAAGACGTACTCCTGGCCCGCGCAGCCGCCGTTCTTCACACCGACGCGCAAGCCCGCATAGGGTTGGTCGGCCTTGTCCATGATCTCCTTCACGCGCGCGGCCGCAGCGTCGGTCAGGGTGACGACCTTGGGGCGCGGGCGACGAGGACGGGCGGCGATCGTGGGTTCCATGGGCTCCGAACCGATCAGAACATGTTCAGTTGCAGCTTCGCCTCGTCGCTCATGCGCGAGGCGTCCCACGGCGGGTCGAAGGTCAGCTCGACCGTGCAGGATTTCAGGCCGGGGATCTCCATGACCGCGTCCTTGACCCAGCCCGGCATCTCGCCCGCGACCGGGCAGCCCGGCGCGGTCAGGGTCATGTCGATGGCGACATCCTTGGAGTCGCTGACATCGACCTTGTAGATCAGGCCCAGCTCATAGATGTCGACCGGGATTTCCGGGTCATAGACGGTCTTCAGCTTTTCGATCAGCTGGTCCGTCAGCCGGTTCAACTCGTCCTGGGTCAGAGCTGTAACGGTTTCCTGGGAGGCGGCGTCGGTCATCGGGAGCTCAACTGAAGAAACTGCGGGCCTTGGCCAGCGCGTCGACGAACGCGTCGGCCTCGGCCTCGGTGTTATATAGGGCGAAGGAGGCGCGCGCGCTCGACGTGACGCCGAAGCGACGCATCAAGGGCTCGGCGCAGTGGGTCCCGGCGCGCACGGCCACGCCGTAGCGGTCCAGCACCTGGGCGATGTCGTGAGCATGGGCGCCCTCGACCGTAAAGGACAACACCGCGCCCTTGCCGGGCGCCTCACCCAGGATCCGCACGCCGTTGACGCCGCGCAGCCGCTCGGCGACGCGCTCATAGAGGGCGTGCTCGTGGGCGAAGATCGCGTCGCGGTCCAGGCCATTCAGCCATTCGATCGCCGCGCCCAGGCCCACGGCTTCCAGGATCGCCGGGGTGCCGGCCTCGAAGCGATGCGGCGGGTCGGCATAGGTGATCTTGTCCAGCGCCACCGAGCCGATCATCTCGCCGCCGCCCTGGTACGGCGGCAGGGCCGCCAGGCGCTCGGCCTTCCCGTAAAGCACGCCGATCCCGGTCGGGCCGTAGAGCTTGTGGCCGGAGAAAACGTAGTAGTCGACGTCCAGGGCCTTCACGTCGACCTTGGTGTGGACCACGCCCTGGCAGCCGTCCAGCAGCACCGGCGCACCCCACGCGTGGGCCAGGCGGACGATCTCGGCCACGTCGTTGACCGTGCCCAGCACGTTCGACATGTGGGTGACGGCGACCATCTTCGTCCGCTCTGACAGCAGCCCCTTGTAGGCCTCCATGTCGAGACGCCCGTCGTCCAGCACCGGGATGAACTTCAAGACCACGCCCTTGCGTTCGCGCAGAAAGTGCCACGGCACGATGTTGGCGTGGTGCTCCATTTCCGAGAGCACGATCTCGTCGCCGGCGTTCAGCGACAGGCCGAACGAGCTTGCGACCAGGTTCACCGCCTCGGTCGCGCTCTTGGTCCAGACGACCTCGTCGCGCTCGGCGTTGATGAAGCGCGCGACCGTTTCCCGCGCCTTTTCATAGGCTTCGGTCGTTTCGTTGGCCAGCGTGTGCAGCCCGCGATGGACGTTGGCGTAGGAGGTCCGCGCCAGGCCCATCATCGCGTCCAGCACCGCATCGGGCTTCTGGGCGCTAGCTGCGCTGTCTAGGTAAATCAACGGCTTGCCGTGGACTTCCCGCTTCAGGATCGGGAACTGGGCGCGGATCGCGTCGACATCGTAGGGCGCGTCGAAAGCCATCAGGCGTCGCTCCCCAGCTTGCGCGCGACCCAGGCGGCGGCGGCGTCGCGCGCGCCCTCGTGCTGGATGCGATCGATCACTTCGCCGACGAAGGCCGCGGTCAGCATGGCCTTGGCCTCGGCCTCGGGGATGCCGCGCTGCTTGGCGTAGAACAGCACCTCGTCGTCCAGGGCGCCGATCGTGTTGCCGTGGGCGCAGGAAACGTCGTCGGCGAAGATCAGCAGTTCGGGTTTGGCGTCGATCTCGGCCTTGTCGGACAGGATCAGGGCGTGGTGGCCCATCCGCGCGTCGGTCTGGTCTGCGCCCTTCTCAACGACGATCCGGCCCTGGAACACGCCGCGCGCCTGGTCGGTGACCATGCCCTTGGTCAGCTGGCTGGTGACGCCGTCGAAGCCGCCGTGGGTGACGACACTGGTCAGGTCGGCGTGACGCTGGGCGTCGAGCAGATAGGCGCCGTCGAGGCGGACCTCGGCGTGAGCGCCGGGATGGCGAACGCGGGTCTCGATCCGCTGGCGGCGCGCGCCGGACGTCAGGATGGTCTGGACGAACCTCGCGCCGGGAGCCAGGGCGACGTCGGCGGTGACGACATTGACCGCCTCGGCCTCGTCCTCGACCAGCACGATCCGCTCCAGCGACGCGCCCTCGCCCACGGCGATATCGAGCGTGACGTCGGAGACGTAACCGGCGGCGCAGCCTTCGTGGCTTTCCAGTAGAACGAGGCTCTCGCCAGGCTTCACGACCAGGGTGTGGCTGGCGCCTTGCGCGGCCTTGTCGGCCAGGGCGACGAAGCGCAGGGCGACGACGCCGGAAGCTGCGTCGGAGGCGGTGACGCGGCGGCCGTTGACGAACACGGTCTCGGCGTCGGCCAGGCTCGCGAAAGGACCGGCCGGAACCGCGCCGTCATGCGCCGGCGCGGCCGGCGGCAGGACCTTCAGCAGGCCCCGCAGATCGGTCCAGCGCCAGTCCTCGTCGCGCCGCGACGGCAGCGCCGAGAGGTCGCCGGTCTTGAGGGCGGTCGAAAGGGTCAAGCCGCCGCCCCCACGATGCGGTCATAGCCCTCGGCTTCCAGTTGGAGGGCCAGTTCCGGACCGCCCGAGGCGACGATGCGGCCGGCGGCCAGCACGTGGACCTTGTCGGGTTTGATGTGGTCCAGCAGGCGCTGGTAGTGGGTGATGACCAGCATGCCGCGTTCGGGCGACCGCAGGGCGTTGACGCCTTCCGAGACGATTTTCAGGGCGTCGATATCGAGGCCGCTGTCGGTCTCGTCGAGGATCAGGAACTTCGGCGAAAGCATGGACATCTGGAAGATTTCCATCCGTTTCTTCTCGCCGCCCGAGAAGCCGACGTTCAGGCCGCGCTTGAGCATCTCGAAGTCGATCTTCAGCGCCGCCGCCTTCTCCTTGGCCAGCTTGAGGAAGGCCGGGGCTGCGATCTCGTCCTCGCCGCGCGCGCGGCGTTGGGCGTTGAGAGCGGTGCGGATAAAAGTCAGGGCCGGAACGCCCGGAATTTCCAGCGGATACTGGAACGATAGGAACAGGCCCTTGGCCGCCCGCTCATTGGGCTCCAGCGCCAGCAGGTCCTCGCCGTTGAGCGTCGCCGTCCCTTCCGTGACCTCATAACCATCGCGGCCGGTCAGCACGTAGGACAGGGTCGACTTGCCAGCCCCGTTCGGGCCCATGATCGCGTGGACCTCACCGGCCGGGACGTCCAGCGTGACGCCTTTCAGGATCGGCTTGTCCTCGACGCGGGCGTGAAGGTTCTGGATCTTAAGCATGGGTTTCGTTCAGTCTTCTGTACTCGGCGTCATCACCCGCGAAGGTGCCGACGACAGCGATCCGGCCCTGAATGGCCGCGTTCAGCAGCGGAAGATCCTCGGACGGGATCCAGTATTCCTCGTGGCCCAGTATCCCCGAGACCTTGTTCTCGTAGGCGTCGAGAAAGCCCTTCAGCACCTCGAAACGAACGACATAGCCGCGCCGATAGGTCGTGTGGGCGGCGTTCCAGTCGCGTGCCAGCTTGGCCGCAAGCACCTCGCTGGTGACCGGGCGGAAGATTGGCTGTTCAATGTCGTGAGGCGGCAGGGCCGTCCACTCGGACGCCTTGATCGCCTGAATCTCCTCCAGCCCGACGGGCTGGTAGAGGGTGATGGTCGTCATCCCACGCTGCCCTCCAGACTGATCGCCACCAGCTTCTGGGCCTCGACGGCGAATTCCATGGGCAGTTGCTGCAGCACGTCCTTGACGAAGCCGTTGACCAGCAAGGCGACCGACTCTTCTTCAGAGAGACCGCGCTGCTGGCAGTAGAACAGCTGGTCGTCCGACAGCCGCGTGGTGGTGGCCTCGTGCTCGAACACCGACTGGCCGTTACGGGCCTCGATATAGGGCACGGTGTGGGCCGCGCAGTCCTTGCCGATCAGCAAGCTGTCGCACTGGGTAAAATTGCGCGCGCCCTTGGCCTTGGGGTGGGCCGAGACCAGGCCACGATAGGTTGAGGTCGACTTGCCGGCGCTGATGCCCTTGGCGACGATCCGCGAGCGGGTGTTGGCGCCCAGGTGGATCATCTTGGTGCCGGTGTCGGCCTGCTGGTGGCCGTTGGTCACCGCAATCGAATAGAACTCGCCCGAGCTCCCCTCGCCGCGCAGCACGCAGGACGGATACTTCCAGGTAATGGCCGAGCCGGTCTCGACCTGGGTCCACGACACCTTGCTGCGATCGCCGCGGCAGTCGGCGCGCTTGGTCACGAAGTTGTAGATGCCGCCCTTGCCGGTCTCGGGATCGCCCGGGTACCAGTTCTGGACGGTCGAGTACTTGATCTCGGCGTCGTTCAGCAGGACGAGTTCGACCACGGCCGCGTGCAGTTGGTTCTCGTCGCGCATCGGGGCCGTGCAGCCTTCCAGATACGAGACGTAGGCGCCCTTGTCGGCGATGATCAGGGTGCGCTCGAACTGGCCGGAGTCCTTGGCGTTGATCCGGAAATAGGTCGACAGCTCCATCGGGCAGCGCACGCCCGGCGGGACGTATACGAACGAGCCGTCCGAGAACACCGCACTGTTCAGGCAGGCGAAGTAGTTGTCCGAGGTCGGCACCACGCTGCCCAGATACTGGCGGACCAGCTCCGGATGCTCGCGGATCGCCTCGCTCATCGAGCAGAATATGACGCCGGCTTGGGCCAGTTCCTTCTTGAAGGTGGTCACGACGCTGACGCTGTCGAACACGGCGTCTACGGCGTAGCGCGGCGCGCCTTCAACCCCGGCCAGAACCGCCTGCTCTTTCAGGGGGATGCCGAGCTTTTCGTAGACGGCCAGCAGCTCCGGATCGACCTCGTCCAGGCTCTTGGGGCCCTCCTTAGTCTTGGGCGCGGCGTAGTAATAGGTGTCCTGGTAGTCGATCGGCGGATAGCTGACCTTGGCCCAGTCGGGCTCGTCCATCGCCAGCCAACGGCGATAGGCCTCAAGCCGCCACTCCAGCATCCATTCCGGCTCGTCCTTCTTGGCCGAGATGAAGCGCACGATGTCCTCGGAGAGACCTTTGGGGGCGAACTCCTGATCGATGTCGGTGCTAAAGCCGTGCTCGTACTTCTCGAGCGCGGCGACGGTTTCGACAGTCTCTTTGACCGCGGCCATTAAGCCACCTCCCGGCGTCGTGCGCCGATACGCTTCCAGGCGGCGAGCCAGGCGTCGCCGCACTTGATCCAATCGTCTTCCGTGCTCGCCCAGCCGCCGCTGATCCGCAGGGCGAACGGGGCGAGATCGGCGCGGCCCATGGCTTCCACCACGCGACTGGCCTTGACCTTGCCCGACGAGCAGGCGCTGCCGGCGCTGACCATGATCCCGGCCAGGTCCATGTTCATGACCTGGACCTCGGAGCCGAAGCCCTCACCGGCCAAGCACAGCGTTTGCGGCAAGCGCGCCGCGCCCTCCCCCAGCACGACCGCGCCCTCGGCCTTGAGACGCTCGGCCAGGGCGTCGCGCCATTGGGCCTGTTCGGCCATCGAGGCAAGCGTCTCGCGCCCCGCCTTGGCGGCGGCGCCGAAGGCGGCGATCCCTGCGACGTTCTCGGTGCCCGCCCGGCGGCCGCGCTCCTGACCGCCGCCGTGCAGACGTCGGGTTACGGTCGCACGGGTCCCCGCGACCAGCGCGCCGACGCCTTGCGGCCCGCCCAGCTTGTGCGCTGATAAGGCCATGGTGTCGGCGCCGAGGCCGGAGAAGTCTATCGCGATCTTGCCGGCGGCCTGGACGGCGTCGACATGCAGCCAGCCGTCGGCGGCACGGACCAGGGCGGAGGCTTTATCCACTGGCTGGATGACGCCCGTCTCGTTGTTGGCCAGCATCAGGCAGACCAAGGTCTTGCCCGGCTTTTCAAGCGCTTGCGCCAGCCAGCCGAGATCGGCGACGCCGTTGTTATCCACAGACAGGATCTCAACTGGCAGGCCAGAGGCCTTGGCCGTCTCAGTCACCGCGTCGTGCTCGATGGCGGAGATGATGATGCGCTCGACGCCTGCGGCCTTGGCGCTCTCGATGGCCAGGGCGTTGGCCTCGGTGCCGCCGCTGACGAAGGTCACCGAGCCCGCCGGCACGCCGACCAGCGCCCCGACCTCGGCGCGCGCGCGCTCGACAACGTCGCGGGCGGCGCGGCCGGCGGCGTGGACCGACGAGGGATTCGCCGGGCTCTCGAGCGCGCGCAACAGCGCCTCACGCGCCTGCGGCCGCAACGGCGCCGTGGCGTTGTAGTCGAGATAGACAGATGTGCGGGAGGCGCTCACTCGGCCGCGATCTCCATCGGACGCGCCGGACGCAGCTCGCCCGCCAGCACGTCAGCGACCGAGACGCTGGCCAGGTAGCCGTGAATCTGACGGCCCATCTCTTCCCAGAGATTATGCGTCATGCAGCGCTCGCCGCCGGCCATGCAGCCCTTGGCCTGGCCCTTGGTGAAGTTGCAGCGGGTGGCGCGCAGCGGCTCGTCGACCGCCAACACGATGTCGGCGATGAAGGTCTCAGTCGCGGCCTTGGCGAGGCGATAGCCGCCACCGGGGCCCCGCGCGCTGATCACGAGACCCTTTCGGCGCAAGCGCGCGAAGAGCTGCTCAAGATAGGAAAGCGAAATCTGCTGGCGCGAGGCGATCTCGGCCAGCGCCACGGCGCGACCATCGCTCTCGTCCTGGCGCTTGGCCAAGTCGGTCATCGCCATCACGGCGTATCGGCCTTTGGTGCTCAGGCGCATCAGCCTTACCCCTTGCAGATTCCGCGCGCATCGGCTTTTGCGTGTGCTACAAGCCGCGACTTCGCGCGCGGATCGTCTGTCCGCGTTGCGGCTGCGATTTAGGAAGACCAAGCGCGGCGGTCAAGTATTCCGGCCCTTAAAATGCCGGGATCCGCCGTGGCCAGCTGAAGGGGACGATATGCCTGATGTGATTTTGACCGGCGCGTCCGGCCGGATCGAAGGTCGCTATTCTCCGGGCAAGACCGAAACGGCGCCGATCGCGCTGATCCTGCATCCGCACCCCAAGGCCGGCGGTCACATGAACCACCCGGTCTCGGTGCAACTCTATCACCTGTTCATGAAGCGTGGTTTCGCGACCCTGCGCTTCAACTTCCGCGGCGTGGGCCGCAGCCAGGGCGAGTTCGACGCCGGCATCGGCGAACTGGCCGACGCGGCGACGGCGCTGGACTGGCTGCAGACCAGCAACCCCGCCGCCAGCCAGACCTGGGTCGCAGGCTTCGACTTCGGCGCCTATATCGGGATGCAACTCCTGATGCGCCGGCCCGAGACGGACGGCTTCATCTCAGTGTCGCCGCCGACCAACATGTACGACTTCAGCTTCCTGGCGCCCTGCCCGGCCTCGGGCCTGTTCCTCACCGGTTCGGCCGACACCATCACCCCGCCGGTCGAGGTGGAGCGCGTGGTCACCAAGCTGCGCACCCAGAAGGGCATCACGATCGACTACGAAGTCATCGACAAGGCCAGCCACTTCTGGACCGAGCATCTGCCCAGCGTCGAGAAGAGCGTCAGCGACTATCTCGACAAGCGCCTGGCGGAAAACCCGATCTAGACATTCAAAAGGCCTCCCAGATGGGAGGCCTTTTTTGTTGGCGCTCAGTTGCAGGGCGGATACTTGGCGAACACCGCTTCATATTCAGCGAGCGGCGTAAGAAAGCCCATGGCTTTTCGGCGTTCGTCCACTGTCTCCGGCGCTTCCAGCGCGTAGACTACATACTTGCCGTTCTTGCAGACCATCTGACTGCCATAGCGCTGGGGTCGACCCTCGTTGAGCGCCAGCCGGTCGTACATCAGGCCGTAGCTCTGGCCATCGACCTCGCCCTTAGCCACGAGCGGCTCGAGCACGGGCACGAACCGCCGCCAGAGTTCGAGGTTCGAATGCTGGACGATATGGAACGCTGCTTTCGCGGCCTTTTCCCCATAGCGGCTCTTCAGGAACCAGCCTTCCGGCGGCACCATGGCCAGCAAGGCCTTCTCATTCTCAGCGTCAGCTTCCTCGATCGGCGCCCACATCGCCTTTTCAGCGGCCTTCAGCTCCTCGACCGGCAGCACGGACAGGTCGATCTGGATCAGGACGCGCCGTCCGACCTGATCCAACCGCCCCATACGCTCCAGCTTTTCCGAGTCGTTCGCCGGCGGCGGCAAGGCGGCTTGGGCTTTGCGCTCAGCGTGTAAGGCCTGGCGGACGGGCGCGATCAACTCGGCGGCGCGCGGACTAAGGGACGGCGCGTCGCTCGTGACCAGCAACACCGCCAACAGAACCCCGATCATGCTCGCCACCGACTTCAACGCGACGCAAGCTCAATCCAAAATTGTGACCAAGTCTGGGCGTGTTAGGGCCGGTCGATCCGCCCCCCCGTCATCGGCGCCTTCACGCCCGTCGTGCCCGGGAAGCTGATCGGCAGCCCCTTCGCCGTGCGGGCCGCCAGATATGCGAAGGCCTCGGCCTCGATGCTGTCGCCGCGCCAGCCATAGGCTTCGGCGGTCTGAACCGGCACGGGCGCGCGCTGGGCCAGGGTCTGCATGATCGCCGGATTATGTCGCCCGCCGCCGCAGACGATCAGGGCGCTGGGCGTCTCGCCAGTCTGGGCGAAGGCCTTGAACACCGCCTCGGCGGTGAAGGCCACCAGCGTCGCCGCCGCGTCCTCCGCCGAGAGATGCTGGACCGGCGCCAGCGAAAAGTCGTAGCGATCCAGCGACTTGGGCGCCGGCGCGTCGAAATAGGCGCTGTCGAGCAGGCTCGCCAAGGCGGCGTCATCGACACGGCCGGCCAAGGCCAGGCGGCCGTCCTGGTCGAAACGACCCAGGCCCCGCTCCTGCAGCATCAGGTCGATCATGCCGTTGCCGGGTCCGGTGTCGAATGCCAGCAACGCGCCGTCCGCGCCGATCAGGGTGATGTTGGCCACGCCGCCGACGTTCAGCGCCGCGACCGGCGCGGAGAGACCCGAGGCCCGGGCGCGCGCGGCATGGTAGATCGGGGCCAGCGGCGCGCCCTCCCCGCCGGCGGCGACATCGGCGGTGCGGAAATCAAAGGCCACCGGCCGGCCGCAGACCTTTGCCAGGCGCTTGGCGTCCAGCAACTGCACTGTACGGCCCAGTCGCTCGGCCGTCGGGCGTTCGTGAAGGACGGTCTGGCCGTGCACGCCCAAAAGGTCGAAGTCACCCCACGAGAGACCGTGCTCGTCCAGGAAGCTTTCCGCAGCCTGGAAATGCTCGTCGGCCACCGCGCGGCGGGCTTTTTCGAAGATCGCTGGCTCGGGCGCGCCACGCGGCCAGGCGCGGGCGATGTCGGTGGTCTTGAGCAAGAGATCGCGGGTCGCCTCTCGCAACTTGCGCTCCCCCGCCGGCCCGAAGGCGTGGATTTCGACGCCGTCGGTCTCCAGCACCGCCATGTCGACCGCGTCCAGCGAGGTGCCGGTCATGAATCCCAGGATCTTCATGGGAACGTTGACTGCCATGCCCGTTAAACGGTAGCTAGGCCCCATGATCGACGCTCTCGTCCTGGCCCGCCCCTATTACCGCCCGCTGCCATAGCGGGAGGCCGACCAGACACGTCGCTTAGCCCCGCCTCGCCGGGGTCGTTTCTTTCCAGTCGATCATGCGCTCCGGCCCTGTTCCTGGAGTGATGAAATGAAACCCTCACATAGCGGCCTCGCCGTGCTAGACGGCCCGCCAAGTCAGATAGAGAGTCGATCCATGTCCGCCGCCTCGTCGTTCAAGTCAGAGTTCCTGCGAACCCTGGAGGCGCGCGGTTACATCCATCAGATCACCCATCCGGAGGAGTTGGACACCGCGGCGCAGGGCGGCCCGATCGTCGCCTACATCGGCTTCGACGCCACCGCGCCCAGCCTGCACGTCGGTTCGCTGATCCAGATCATGCTGCTGCGCCGCCTGCAGCAGGCCGGCCACAAGCCGATCGTCCTGATGGGCGGCGGCACGACCAAGGTCGGCGATCCCACGGGTAAGGACGAGAGCCGCAAGCTGCTGAGCGACGCCGACATCCAGGCCAATATCGCCGGCATCAAGACGGTGTTCTCGAAGTTCCTGACCTTCGGCGACGGCCCTACCGACGCGATCATGGTCGACAACGATGTGTGGCTGTCGAAGTTCGGCTACGTCCAGTTCCTGCGCGAATACGGCGTGCACTTCACCGTCAACCGGATGCTGGCCTTTGACTCGGTCAAGCTGCGCCTCGAGCGCGAGCAGCCGATGACGTTCCTCGAGTTCAACTACATGCTGATGCAGGCGGTAGACTTCCTGGAGCTGAACCGGGCCCACGGCTGCGTGCTGCAGATGGGCGGCTCAGACCAGTGGGGCAACATCCTCAATGGCGTCGAGCTGACCCGTCGCGTCGACCAGAAGAGCGCCTTCGGCCTGACGACGCCGCTCTTGGCTACGGCCTCGGGCGCCAAGATGGGCAAGACGGCGGCGGGCGCTGTGTGGCTCAATGCCGAGCAGCTGAGCCCCTACGATTACTGGCAGTTCTGGCGCAACACCGAGGACGCCGACGTCGGCCGCTTCCTGAAGCTGTTCACGGACTTGCCGCTGGATCACATCGCTGAACTGGAGGCCCTGCAAGGCGCCCAGATCAACGAGGCCAAGAAGGTGCTGGCGGACGAAGCCACCCGTATGGCCCACGGCGAGGAAGAAGCTCGCAAGGCCCGCGACGCCGCCGAAAAGGCGTTCGAGCAAGGCGCGCTGTCGGCCGATCTGCCGACCTTCGAGATCGCCTCCGCGGATCTGGAGGCCGGCGTCGTGCTAGCGGCCCTGTTTGCTGACGCTGGCCTCGCGGGCTCGCGCGGCGAAGCGCGTCGTCTGGCCCAGGGCGGCGGCCTGAAGGTCAACGACAAGGCCGAAGCCGACGCGAACCGTCTGATCACCGCCGCAGACCTCGTCGAGGGCGTGGTCAAGCTGGCGGCGGGCAAGAAGAAGATCGTGTTGGTGAAGCCTGTTTAGTTATGAGTTGATTGTCGTCCCGCCCCTGGCGTAGCGAAGGCGGGACTCGGCTAGACTCAAAGGCCATTGGCGGTCCCGGCTCGGCGCGTTTCGCGCTGGGCCGGGACGACAAACTTCAAGGAAGCGTTCGATGCTGCAGCCCGGCGACAAGGCTCCCGATTTCGACCTGCCGACCGACACCGGTCGCGTCAGCCTGGCGGCGCTCAAGGGCAAGAATGTCGTCCTGTACTTCTACCCCAAGGACGATACCGCCGGCTGCACCTCCGAGGCGCTGCAGTTCTCGTCGGAAGTCGAAGAGTTCCAGAAGCTCGGCGCGGTGATCATCGGGGTCTCCAAGGACAGCGCCGCCTCGCACGCCAAGTTCCGCGCCAAGCACGACCTGACTATCGAGTTGGCGGCCGATCCGCTGGGTGACGTCGTTGAAGCCTATGGCGCCTGGGTCGAGAAAAGCATGTATGGCCGCAAGTACATGGGCATCGATCGGTCGACCTTTCTGATCGACCGCGAGGGCGTCATCCGTGAAATCTGGCGCAAGGTAAAGGTGCCGGGCCACATCAAGGCCGTGATGAACGCCGCCAAGGCCATCAAGTAGAGCGCGCTTGGGCGACCAACTCTTGCTACAGTGTTGCCCGCGCGCATCGGTATGTGGCGTTTCGGCGCATAACCACTCGTCGAGCGTGGCTCCCCTGGTCAGAAAGCGTTAAGGCTTGAAGCGCAAGCTATAATTTTGCGACTCGCGCTCTCTTTGGGCGCGAACCGTCTTGCGTGCCGCTGCTTTCTCATTGCATATCGCCGGGACCTGAAACGGGGGGTTTCCTGGGCGATGGCGATCAAACGCTTCAAGCGACTGCGGCAATCACTGGAAGCCCTTTTTCCTGAGAGGCACATCTACATCCGCTCCGGCGGTGAGATGCGCGGCTATGTTTTCTCCACCAATAAACAATTGCTTGGCGCCGCCGGCGTCGCCGTTAGTGCGCTCTGGATGGGCGTCTGCACCGCGGCGATGATGGTCAACGCCTTGGCGGTCAGTTCAACCGACCAGCAGGTCATCAGGCAGAAGGCCTACTACGAACGCCTCAACGCCGACCGGCAGGCCCGCCTCAACAGCGCCGTGGCGCAGCTGTCGGCCACCAACGGCTCGCTGGAAGACCTGGCCGCTTCGGTCGAAAAACGTCACGCCGCCCTCGCTCTCCTGGTTTCCGATTTCAAGGGCGTGCCCGGCGCCGCCGAGGCCCTCACGGTCGCCAAGCCTCGGCTGCTCGCCGCCAGCCCCGTGCAAAGGGTGCAGGCCACGCGAATGGATCAGGAACGCCTGATCGACGCCGCCGAGAGCTTCGCCAAGAGCCGCGCCGAGCGCCTGCGCCTGGCCATGCGTATGGCCGGTCTGGACGCTGGCAACTATACCGGTCGCGGCGTGTCGTTGGGCGGCCCGCTGATCGAAGCCAAGGACCCGCGCGCCCTCGCCGCGGTGCTCGATGTGGACGAGGAGTTCGCGACCCGCATCCAGCGCGCGGCGAACGACATGTCGGACATGCGCTCACTGGGCGCAGCCGCCAAGAAACTCCCGCTCTATCGCCCGACGAGCAATCCGGCCCTGTCGTCGAGCTACGGCGTCCGGTTCGATCCCTTCACCCGCCGTCCGGCCTTCCACTCAGGCCTCGATTTCCCGGGCGCCTTCTACACGCCGATCATGGCGACGGCGCCGGGCGTCGTGTCGTTCACCGGGGTCCGGTCGGGTTATGGCAACACCGTCGAGGTCGACCATGGCGGCGGCTTCAAGACCCGCTATGCGCACTTGGCGACGATCGGTGTCCGCGTCGGCCAGCGCGTCGCGATCGGGTCGCGCGTCGGGGGAATGGGCTCGACGGGTCGCTCCACAGGCCCTCACCTGCACTACGAAGTTTGGGTCAACGGCAAGGCTCAGAATCCCAACCGTTTCTTGAAGGCTGGTGAGTATGTTCAGCAAGCAAGCTAAATCGAACAAGACCCCGGCCCGGATTGAGCCGCTCCCCACGCCGATGGCCGCCGCGCCGGCCGAAGCCGCACGCCGGGCGCCCCCCAAGGTGGCCTCGCTGCTTTCGGCCGACCTGACCATCGAGGGAAGCGTCACCGGCGAGGGCGAGCTGCAGATCGACGGCGTGGTCAAGGGCGACGTCCGCGTCGGCCGCCTCACGGTCGGTGAGACCGGCCACGTCGAGGGTTCGGTCTACGCCGAGGCTGTCGAGGTTCGCGGTCGCGTGGTTGGCGCGATCACGTCGAAGCAGGTGCGCCTGTACGGAACCTCGTACGTGGATGGGGACATCACCCACGAACAGCTTGCCATGGAAACCGGCGCGTTCTTCCAAGGCCGCAGCTTGAAGTTCCAGCGTCCGGCGGCCGCGCCGGCTCCAGCCCCTGCGCCGCATCCGGAGCAGCTGGCCATCGCCAAGTCGTCGATCTGACGCGGCTCGCGCCGAAAATCAAAACGCCCCGGAGTCGTCCTCCGGGGCGTTTTCTTTTTGCGCTTAAGCTGCCTCGCCGCCGTCGCGGGTATGCCCCACGCGTTGAGCTAGAGAAGCGGCCATGAACGCATCGAGGTCGCCGTCCAGGACGCCTTGGGTGTCGGAAGTCTCGACGTTGGTCCGCAGGTCCTTGACCATCTGGTAGGGCTGCAGGACGTAGCTGCGGATCTGGTGACCCCAGCCGATGTCGGTCTTGGTGTCTTCCAGCGCCTGTTGCGCGGCTTCGCGCTTCTGCAGTTCGGCCTCATAGAGGCGAGCGCGCAGCATCTTCCAGGCTTCTTCGCGGTTCTGGTGCTGCGAACGGCCAGCCTGGCAGGCCACCGCGATCCCGGTCGGAATGTGCGTCAGACGCACCGCCGAGTCCGTCTTGTTGATGTGCTGACCGCCGGCACCCGAGGCGCGGTAGGTGTCGGTGCGCACGTCCGAAGGGTTGATCTCGATCTCGATATTATCGTCGACCACCGGATAGACCCAGGCGGAGGCGAACGAGGTGTGACGGCGCGCGCTGCTGTCGTACGGGCTGATCCGAACCAGGCGATGGACGCCAGCCTCGGTCTTCAGCCAGCCATAGGCGTTCGCGCCCTTGACCAGAAGGGTCGCCGACTTGATGCCGGCCTGATCGCCGTCGGTCTCTTCGATCAACTCGGTCGTCATGCCGTGGGCGTTAGCCCAACGGGTGTACATGCGCAGCAGGATGCCGGCCCAGTCGCAGGACTCCGTGCCGCCGGCGCCGGAGTTGATTTCGACATAGCAGTCGTTGCCGTCGGCCTCGCCCGACAGCAGCGCCTCGAGCTCGGCGCGACCGGCGCGCTCCTTTAGCGACTTCAGCTGGGCGCGGGCGTCGTTGAGCGAGTCCTCGTCGGACTCCATCTCGGCCAGCTCGGCGTATTCAAGGGCGTCCTTGAGGTCGCGCTCGATCGACTGCACGGCCTCGACCTTGGCGGCCAGGTTCGCGCGCTCGCGCGACACCGCCTGGGCCTCCGAAGGGCGGTCCCACAGGGTCGGGTCCTCGACCCGGGCGTTCAGCTCATCGAGCTTTCGGAGAGCGACGTCCCAGTCAAAGACGCCTCCTGAGCAGTCCTACGGACTGCTCGATGTCGGCCGCAGCGGCCTCGACATCCGGTCGCATCACGTAACTCCGTGACAGTGTTGAAGGGCGCGGGGAATAACGCGCGTCGCTTCCCCGCGCAATGGAGGTCAGTAGAGCCCGCTCAGCGGATCCACCTTTTGTGTGGGCTTGCCCGGCTGCGCCGGCGGCGGCGTCACGGGCGGCAGGCCCGGCGGGAGCTCCTGGTAGGGGATCGGTCCGCCGGTCGGCGCAACCTCGACCTTGGGTTCGGTGCCTGGCCGGAACGCTTCGCGCACGCCCCGCACCATGGCGAACTTGGCGTTTTTCGGCGGCTTGAAGTCCACCACCGGTTGGCCTTCCAGCGCCACCTTCATGAAGTCCATGAACATCGGCACCGGGCCTGTGGCGCCGGTCTCGCCCTCTCCGAGCGACCGGTTGTCATCAAAGCCGATGAACACCCCAACGATCAGGTTCGGCGAATAGCCGACGAACCACGCGCTGCGATACTCGTTGGTCGTGCCGGTCTTGCCCGCCAGGGGGCGCCCCAGGGAGCTGACCGCGGCGGCGGTGCCGCGCTGGACGACGCCCTGTAGCATGGAGGTGATCTGGTAGGCGGTGACGGGGTCCATGACCTGCTCGCCGGGCGCGGCGAAACGGGGGCTCTCGTCGCCGTTGAAGCCGGCGTCGCACCGTTCGCAGTCGCGCTTGTCGGCGCGGAAGATGACCTTGCCTTCGCGATCCTGGACCAGCTCGATCAGATGCGGTTCGATCCGGCGCCCGCCATTGACGAACGGCGCATAGGCGGCCGTCAGCTTGAATGGCGTCGTTTCCCCGGCGCCCAGGGCCATGGCGAGCACCGGGTCCATGTCGCGGACCACGCCCGCGCGCTTGGCGAAATCGACGATCTTCTTCATGCCGACGCCTTGAGCCAGGCGGACCGTCATGGCGTTGATCGACTGCTCCAGGCCTTTGCGTAGCGGCTGCGCGCCGTAGAACTCCTTGTGGTAGTTCTCGGGGCTCCACTCCTCGCCGTTCGCGCCCTTGAAGGTGATGGCGCTGTCGACGATCACGCTGGCGGGCGTGTAGCCGTTCTCCAGCGCGGCCGCATAGACGAAGGGCTTGAACGACGAGCCGGGCTGGCGCATCGCCTGGGTGGCGCGATTGAAGTTGGACAGCGAGTAGCTGTAGCCGCCGACCAAGGCCACGACGCGCCCCGTATAGGGCTCCATCGCCACGAGCGCCCCGTTGACCGCCGGGATTTGGCGCAGGCGATAACCGCCGGCGTCCGTCTTCTCCACGAACACGAGGTCGCCGGCTTTCAGCCCCTTTCCGGCTTTGGCCCAGGCCATGTCCTCGCTGACGATCTGGCCCTCGCCTTCCTTTTTGACGAGCCGGACGCGGCCGTCGTTGGAGGTCACAAGCGCCGCGCGCCATTTGGGGCGCTCGGACGGCGCGGCCTTGGCCAGCGCCGTCTTTTCCCAATTGAGTTCGTCGGGTTGGACGTGCCCCCAGGCGCCGCGCCAGCCGTGACGGCGGTCGTACTTCTCGAGCCCGTCCATCAGCGCCACCCGCGCCGCGCTCTGCAGGCGCGGATCCAGCGTGGTGCGCATGTAGTACCCGCCTTCGTTCAGCCGCGGGCCAAGAGTCGCCATCCCACGCTGGCGGACTTCTTCCACGAAATAGTCGGCGTCGCGATAGGCGGCGCGTTTGGGCGCGGCCTGAACGACCAGCGGCTCGGCCATGGCCTTCTGAGCGTCGGCCTTAGAGACCCAGCCCTGCTCAGCCATCTGTCCCAGCACCCAGTTGCGGCGCGCGACCGCTTTGGCTCGGTTCCGGATCGGATGGTAGTTGTCGGGCCCCTTGGGCAACGAGGCCAGGTAGGCGCATTCGGCCAGGGTCAGATCCGGCAGGGACTTGCCAAAGTAGTTGTAGGCTGCGGCGCCGACGCCGAACGAGCGGTAACCCAGCCAGATTTCGTTTAGATAAAGCTCAAGGATCTGCTGCTTGGTCAGCGACTGCTCTAGGCGATGGGCCAGGATCGCTTCCTTGAACTTGCGCCCGACGGTCGCGTCCGAGGTCAGCAGGACGTTCTTGGCCACCTGCTGGGTGATCGTCGAGCCCCCCTCGAGGCGACGCCCGCGCACCGCATTGCCAATATTCTTGACCATGGCCCGCGAGAGCCCGCCGACATCCACGCCGCCGTGCTGGAAGAAGTTACGATCCTCGGCCGCCAGGAAAGCCTGCGCCAGCTGAGGCGGAATCTGGTCGTAGGGGATGAAGATCCGGCGCTCTTTGGAATACTCGCCGATCAGGGTGCCATCCCAGGCATACACGCGCGTCGCCGTCGGCGGACGATAGTCCTGCAGCTCGCCAGCGTCGGGCATGTCGTGGAACAGCCAGGCGGCATAGATCGCGATCGCGAAGCCCGCGACGGCGATCGCCGAAAGCACCGCCACGCCCGCGATGGCCATCCATCGTTCGGTGGGTTTCAGATCCACGCGACCTCCGTCGAGCGGGCCCCCTCGCCCGCCGTACACCCTTCACTAGATCGCTTGCCCCGGAACCGTAAGCGGTTTCGCGGTCGCACCCCTGCCAAAGCGGCGCGAACGATCCTTCCCTGTGATTAGAGTGCGATGGCAAAAAGGGGAAGCGTGGTCGCTTACGACTTGCGCACGCCCGAGGAGAAATAGGCTTCGATGGAGTCCGCCACCGCGTCGACCAAGCGTGCCCGGCTGGCCTTGGCGGACAGGAACGCTTCGTCCTCGGGATTGGTGATAAAGCCCATTTCGAGAAGCACGGCCGGCACATCCGGCGCCAGCAACACGATGAAGCCCGCGTCCCGGTGGCTGCGACGAAGCAGCGGTGTCTCTTCGCCCACGTTCGCCAGGAGAAGCTGGGCGAAGGCGGCCGAGCGGTTCTTGGTCGCCCGTTGCGACAGGTCGAGCAGGATCTGGCTGACCGCACGGTCTCGGCCCGGCAGATTGGCCTTCATCAGCCAGTCGTCCTTTTCAAGGACACGGCCGACGCGATCAGCGCCCTTCTCCGACAGCGTGTAGACCGAAGCGCCACGGGTTGTGGCGTCGGGTCCTGAGTCGGCGTGTAGGGAGATAAAGAGATCGGCGTCGGCGCGACGCGCGATCTGAACGCGCGATTCGAGCGGCACGAAGGTGTCGGTCTCGCGCGTCAGAACCACCTGGAACCGGCCGGTACGCTCAAGGCGCTCCTTCAGCGCCTTGGCGGCGGCCAAGGTGACTTCCTTCTCATAGATATTGGCGCCTAGTGCGCCAGAGTCCTTGCCGCCGTGGCCGGCGTCGATGACGACCACCTTCTTGAGGCGAAGCGGCGGAGCCTTCGCCGGCGTTGTCGTCAGGCTCAGACGCGGCGCCGGCGCGACGGCGGCGGAGTCCACGGCCTTGAGGTCAATGACATAACGATAAGCGGTCGCGCCGTCGCCGGGCGGCAACAGAAAGCGTCGACGGACCTCCGCCTTGCCGGCGAGATCCAACCGCAGCCGGGCGCCGCCGGCCGCCTCGTCGATCAGCCAGCGCTTGACCAGCCCCTGTCCGGCGCCTTGCAACTCGCCGGACACCATGACGTTCGGCAGTCCGATGACGAGGCGCTGGTCGTCCATGCCGTCGGCGATAAGCTTGCCCGCGGCGGCGCGATCCAGATCGATCACCACGCGGGTTTCCTGGCGGTCCCCACCGAAGCGAACCTTCTGGACCCCGGCCGGCGGCGCAGAGCCGTTCGCGGTGGCGACAGCCACGCCGGCGACGGTCAAGCCGCCGACGATCAGGATCGCCCTGACCCAGCCCATACGAGCGAAACTGATGAGACTCCGACGCATTTCCGCTCGCGATACCCGGAACTGGTGAATTGGCCGTCAATATCGTTCAGCCGCGGTAGCGAAAGGGTTAAGTCGGGATCGCCTCGCGAAACCTTTTCTTTTGCGCGCCAATGTGGCTACAGTCCCGCCGCGCGCGAATTCCGTGATCGTCACGATTTTGCGCGAGCCGCTCAGGCGTCGAATGTGGCCTAGACCCACTTTCGTCACGGGGGCGGCAGACTAGATAGTGTTCGAGACGTGGTCGACCTGACGGGCAAGACGCCTGCCGAGACACCACGCCGCGGGGCCCGCGTCGGGCTCAAACGCCCTCCGGCGACGACGCGCCATCCGATCCGCGCCACTTCTGGCGCGACAGGCAAAACACTCCAATCCGCGCTTCGCTGCGCGGTTAGGGAAAAACGAAACCGCATGGGCTGCGCCGCACCCGTCCGCCACTGGCATCCGACCTCTCGCACCCGCGCTGGCGGAGCGACGGACGGCGACGCGCGCGCCCTTCATTCATATCGGCGACGGGACCTTGCGTCCGATGCGCGCCGTGGAGACTTCTTATATGTCGAAGAAGATGCTGATCGACGCAGCACACGCCGAAGAGACGCGTGTGGTCGTCGTGGACGGAACCCGGGTTGAAGAGTTCGATTTCGAGAGCCAAACCCGCAAACAGCTTCGTGGAAACATCTACCTCGCCAAGGTGACCCGCGTCGAACCCAGCCTTCAGGCTGCGTTCATCGAGTACGGCGGTAACCGCCACGGTTTCCTGGCGTTCAACGAAATCCACCCGGACTACTACCAGATCCCGGTCGCCGACCGTGAAGCGTTGATGCGCGACGACTCGGGCGATGACGAAGACGACACCCCGATCTCGCGCCGCGCTTCGGGCGGTGACGACGAAGACGACGTCAACGGCGGCGATCACGCGGTCGACGACGACGAGGACGACGTCGAAGAAGAACTGGCGCGCCGCAAGCGTCGGCTGATGCGCAAGTACAAGATCCAGGAAGTGATCCGCCGCCGGCAGATCATGCTGGTCCAGGTCGTCAAGGAAGAGCGCGGCAACAAGGGCGCGGCGCTGACCACCTACCTCTCTCTCGCCGGCCGCTATGGCGTCCTGATGCCCAACACCGCCCGCGGCGGCGGCATCAGCCGTAAGATCACGGCCGTCACCGACCGCAAGCGCCTCAAGGGCGTGGTGCAGAGCCTGGACGTGCCGCAGGGCATGGGCCTGATCGTCCGCACGGCCGGCGCCAAGCGCACCAAGGCCGAGATCAAGCGCGACTACGAATATCTGCTGCGTCTGTGGGAAAACATCCGCGAGAACACGCTGCACTCGATCGCGCCGGCGCTGATCTACGAGGAAGAAGACCTCGTCAAGCGCGCCATCCGCGACATGTACGACAAGGACCTGGACGGTATCTGGGTCGAGGGCGACGCTGGCTACAAGGAAGCGCGCGACTTCATGCGCATGCTGATGCCGAGCCAGGCCAAGAAGGTCTTCAACTACCGCGATCCGACGCCGCTTTTCGTCAAGCACAAGATCGAGGACCATCTGGCCCAGATCTATTCGCCTGTCGTGCCGCTGCGGTCCGGCGGCTATCTGGTCATCAACCAGACCGAAGCCCTGGTCGCCATCGACGTCAACTCGGGCAAGGCCACGCGCGAGCGCAATATCGAAGCCACCGCGCTGAAGACCAACTGCGAAGCCGCCGAAGAGGCTGCGCGCCAGCTTCGCCTGCGCGACCTGGCTGGCCTGATTGTCATCGACTTCATCGACATGGATGAAGCCAAGAACAACCGCACGGTCGAGAAGGTCCTGAAGGACGCCCTCAAGGACGACCGCGCCCGCATCCAGATGGGCAAGATCTCGGGCTTTGGCCTGATGGAGATCAGCCGCCAGCGTCGCCGCACCGGCGTGCTGGAAGGCACCACCCATGTCTGCGAGCACTGCGAAGGCACGGGCCGCGTTCGCTCGGTGGAATCGAGCGCCCTGGCCGCCCTGCGCGCAGTCGAGGCCGAGGCCCTGAAGGGCTCGGGTAGCGTGATCCTGAAGGTCTCGCGCTCGGTCGGCCTCTATATCCTCAACGAAAAGCGCGACTATCTGCAACGCCTGTTGGCCACGCATGGTCTGTTCGTATCGGTCGTGGTCGATGACAGCCTGCACGGCGGAGATCAGGAGATCGAGCGCACGGAACTGGGCGAACGGATCGCCGTGGCGCCGCCGCCCTTTGTTGACGAAGACGATGACTTCGACCCGACGGCCTACGAGGACGAGGAAGAAGAAGACGAGATCATCCCCGAGGACGAGGATGACATCGATCGCGAAAACACCGACGACGACGACGCCTCCGCGCGCAAGCAGGCGCGCGACGACGATCGCGGCGACCGCAAGGGGCGCCGTGGTCGACGTGATCGGGGCCGAGGCCGTGGTCGACGCGATGATCGCGACGGCGAGATCGAGGCTGAAGACGATGACGTCGCCGGCGACGGTGACGGCGCGGACGATGACCGCGCCGAGTTCGGTGACGACGACGACGGCGCCCGCCGCCGCCGTCGCCGTGGCCGTCGTGGAGGCCGTCGCGGAGGTCGCGAGGACGGCGATCGGCCGTCGGACGCCTTCGTGTGGATCCGTCCGCGCGTGCCCTTCGGCGAGAATGTCTTCACCTGGCACGATCCGGCGGCGCTGGTTGGTGGCGGCGGCGAGTCGCGCCGTCCTGCCGCTGAGACTCGCGCTGCGGCGCCGGCCGAGGCCGTTGCGCGCCCTGAACGTGCGGAGCGGGAAGAGCGCCCCGGCCGTGAGCGCGGTCGTCGCGGTCGTGATCGTGGCCGCCGTCAGCGCGACGAAGCGCCGGTCGTAGACGCATCGCCCGTGGAAAGCGCGGCCGCCGAGCCGGCCGAGCCCTTCGAGGCGCCGATCCTGGCGCCGCCGGTGATCGCCGCCCCGCCGACCGACGTCTGGGTCGAACTGCCGGAAGTCGAGGAAGCGCCGAAGAAGCCCAAGCGCACCCGCTCGCGCGCCAAGAAGACGACCGAGACGGTCGAGGTCGCGGAGACCCCAGCGGTCACGACGATGGCGCCTGAGGCTACGATCGAAGCCAGTGAGCCCGAAGCTGTCGAGGTCGCTCCGCCCGCCCCCGCGGTCGAAGCTGAGCCCGAGACCCAGCTCGAGGCGGCCGTCCAGGTCGCGCCTGTTGAAGAGGCCAAGCCTGCGGAGCCGGCCCAGCCGGACCCGAATGAGATCACCACGCCGCCGGAAAAGCCGCGTCGCGGCTGGTGGCGCCGGTAACGCCGACTGAAAGCGGCCCGCGCGTCTTCCCGTCGCGCGGGCCGAATTCTTTTTGGGACCGAGCAGACCCTTGTTCCCACGACTTCACGATCCAAGTTAGATTGGTCAGGGTTCGCGGGGGCGCGATCTGGAGATCACTCGATGACCTCGCGTAGTGGGCGGGCCAGTAGGAGATTGGGCGGGGCGCTTTGCGCCTGCGCCGTGCTCGCGTCCACGGTTTCCGCGCCTCTGCCTGCGAAGGCGCAGAACGACGGGCCCTCCTTGATCCGGGATACCGAGATCGAGGAGATCTTGCATCGCGACTCCGCACCGATCTTCGCAGCGGCCGGCCTCGACCCCGACAACGTCCGGATTTTGATCGTCGGCGACAAGTCGCTGAACGCGTTCGCGACTCAGGGGCTGCAGATGGGCCTCAACACTGGCCTGATCCTGCAGACCGAAAATCCCAACCAATTGCGCGGCGTCATCGCGCACGAGACGGGTCACTTGGCCGGCGGCCACCCCATCCGGTCTGACGAAATGATGCGCGCTGGCCTCAAGCCGATGATCCTGACCATGGGGCTCGGCGTCCTGGCCGCCCTCGCCGGCGCGCCGGACGCTGGCGCGGCCCTGATCGGCAATGCCCAGTACGCCGGCGCTCTGGGCGCCCTGGGCTACAGCCGTGAACAGGAATCCCGCGCCGACCAGGCCGGCGCCGGCTTCCTCGAAGCCACCGGCCAGTCAGGCCGCGGCCTCGTCGAGTTCTTTGATAACTTCCGCTACCAGGAAGTGTTCGATCAGGCTCGCCGCTTCGCCTATTTCCGCAGCCACCCGCTGTCTTCGGAACGGATCGAGGTGCTGCGCAGCCGTGTCGAGCGCCTGCCGCACTACAACGCCGTGGACACCCCGGAAGACCTGGCGCGCCATGAGATTATGAAGGCCAAGCTGGAGGGGTTCCTGAACCCGCAGATCGCCTTGATGAAGTACAAGGAAACCGACACCGGCTTCCCGGCGCGCTACGCGCGGGCGATCGCCTACTATCAGATGAAGGAGCCCGACCGGGCCCTGAAGCTGGTGGACGCCATGATCGCCGACCACCCCGAAAATCCCTATCTGTGGGAACTGAAGGGCCAAATCCTGTTCGAGTTCAATCGGGTCGAGCAAGCCGAGGAGCCTCAGCGGCGCTCGGTCGCGCTCAAGCCCGACGCCGCCCTGTTGCGGATCAACCTGGGTCAGACGCTGATCAGCCTAAATGACCCCAAGAAGGTCGAGGAAGGCGTTCAGGAACTTAAGCGCAGCCTGTTGAACGAGCCGGACAACTCGGTGACCTGGCGCCTGCTGGCCCAGGCCTACGACAAGCAGAAGAAGGACGGCGAGGCGCGCCTGGCCACCGCCGAGCAGTATTTCTCGCTGGGCGCCGTTCGAGAAGCCAAGGTGTTCGCGATGCGGGCTCGTGAGCTCCTGACCAAGAACACGCCCGACTGGCGTCGCGCGACCGACATCGTCCTGGCCTCGCGGCCGTCCAACCAGGACCTGAAGGACCTGGCCAAGGACGGAGCGATGCAGTCTAACCTGGGCCGCTAGAGCCCCTTCCCTGTCAGAGACTTCGATGACCCTCCTTCGTCGCGCCGCGACCCTCGCTGTTCCGCTGGCCATCGTCGGCCTGACTCTCGCCGGCTGCGAACGGCCCGACGCCAAGCCCAGTGAACGGTTCGGCGAGAAGGTGCGCGCCTATCTGCTGGAGCACCCTGAAGTGCTGATGGAGGCCACCCAGAAGCTGCAGGAAAAGCAGGCCGCCCAGCAGGCGGTGTCTTCCCAGAAGGCCATCGGTGAGTACCGGCAGGCGATCGAGCGCGACCCTCGCGACATCGTCATCAATCCGGCCGGGACGATCACCGTCACCGAGTTCTTCGACTACCGCTGCGGCTACTGCCGCCACGCCGCGCCGGAGGTTCTCGACCTTGTCCAGAAGAACTCCGACATCCGGCTGGTGCTGAAGGACTTCGTGATCTTCGGCAATGACAGCGAGGCCGCCGCCCGCATTGCGCTCGGCGCCAAGGATCAGGGCAAGAGCCTGGAGTTGCACAAGGCGCTGATGGCCGAAAACGCCCTCGACGCCGCCGGCGCCCTGCGCATCGCCAAGGGCCTGGGCATTGACATGGACAAGGCCAAGGCGGTCGGCGAAAGCCAGGGCGTCACCCAGCATCTGGCCGATACCGAGGCCCTGGCGCGGACCCTGAACCTGTCAGGCACCCCAGCCTTCATCGTCGGCGACACGCTCATTCCCGGCGCCGACATCAACGCCCTCAAGCTGGCGATCGAGCAGACGCGGGCGGCCAAGGCCAAGGCGGGTTGATAACGATCCTTCCGCTCCCTCTGGGGGCGGACGACCGCGCAAAGCGCGGTCAGGTGGGGGCAAAGCGGCGCTTACCGAGCCACACAAGCCCCCTCCGCGCCTACGGCGCTCCTCCGCCATGGGGGGAGGAGGAAGGGGCGGCTTAGATCAGCCCCGCCAACGGCGAGCTGGGATCGGCGTAGAGCCGCTTCTGCATCCGGCCGGCGAGGTAGGCCTCGCGGCCAGCGATCACCGCGTGCTTCATCGCCTTGGCCATGCGGATCGGATCCTTGGCCTCGGCGATGGCGGTGTTCATCAGGATGGCGTCACAGCCCAGCTCCATGCCGATCGCCGCGTCAGAGGCCGTGCCGACGCCGGCGTCGACCAGCACGGGCACCTTGGCGTTCTCGACGATGATCCGCAGGTTCACGCGGTTCTGGATGCCCAGCCCCGAGCCGATCGGCGCGCCCAGCGGCATGATCGCCACCGCGCCGGCCTCTTCCAGCTTCTTGGCGTAGACCGGGTCATCTGAGCAGTAGACCATCACCTGGAAGCCGTCGGCGACCAGCAGCTTCAGCGAGCGCAGGGTTTCTTCCATGTCGGGGAACAAGGTCTTGGGATCGCTGAGGACTTCCAGCTTGACCAGGTCCCACCCCCCGGCCTCGCGGGCCAGACGCAGCGTGCGCACGGCGTCTTCGCCGGTGAAGCAGCCCGCTGTGTTGGGCAGATAGGTGAACTCGGTCGGCTTGACGTAGTCTACGAGCAGAGGCTGGCTCGGATCGGTCAGGTTCACGCGGCGCACGGCCACCGTCACGATCTCGGCCCCGGCCGCGCGCGCGGCGGCGGCGTTGGTCGCATAGTCCTTGTACTTGCCCGTGCCGACGATCAGGCGCGAGCGGAAGGTGCGGCCGGCGACGGTCCAGGTCTCGTCGCTGTCAGCGGTGACGGAGTCGGGGGAAACATGCGCGTTCATGCGGCTGGTTTACGCCCCGTCAGCCGCCGTTTCAAATACGCAGGATCAACCGCCGCCGATAAAAGTGACAATCTCGATCCGGTCGCCGTCGACCAAAGCAGTGTCGGCATAACTGGAGCGCGGCGCGATCTCGAGGTTGCGCTCGACCGCCACCTTGCGGGCGTCCAGACCCAGCGCGGCGACCAGATCGGCGATCGTGACCACGTCCGCCACGTCCCGCTCTTCCCCATTCAGTAAAAGCTTCATCTCTCCTCCGAAGCGAGCCGTGCTTGTGACCCGGCGGAAGCGGCTATACAAGACCTCCCGGAATCGACGGCGGAGCCGCATGGTAAAACCGATCCACGTGCTGAGCGGCCCCAACCTCAACCTGTTGGGACAACGCGAGCCCGAGATTTACGGCAGGGACACCCTCGACGATGTCCGGACGCGCTGCGAGGCGCGAGCGGCTTCGCGCGGCGTTTCGGTGGTCTTCCGCCAGTCCAACCATGAAGGCGTGCTGATCGATTGGGTGCAGGAGGCGCGTGAGTCGGCCTCGGCGCTGATCATCAATCCGGCTGGCTACGGCCATACCTCGATCGCTCTGTTGGATGCGCTCAAGACCTTGAGCATTCCCGTGATCGAGTGCCATCTGTCCAACCCGGCGGCGAGGGAGGAATTCCGCCGCCATACCTACGTTTCGCTGGCGGCCACGGGGATCGTCTCCGGGTTCGGCGCGGCGAGTTACGAACTGGCGATCGAGGCCGCCTTCGGCCTGATCCGCGAATAGCAACGATAACGTCCGGCGCCTTACGCCGCCCGACGCATCAGAAGAACAAGGTAAGCTTCCATGTCGAACCCCAAGGCCCCCGCCGATCCGGTCGAAGCTCCCGCGATCGACGCCCGTCTGGTCCGCAAGATCGCGGACATCCTGAAGGACACGGGCCTGTCCGAGATCGAGGTCGAGCATGCCGGCTTGAAAATCCGCGTGGCGCGGGAGCTGACCGCAGCCCCGGTCAACTACGTCCAGGCTTCCGCGCCGGCCTACGCGCCAGCCCCCGTCGCGGCTCCGGCCGCCGCTGCGCCCGCTCCGGTCGCTGAAGCCGCCCCGGCGCCCGCCGCCGCCCGCGGCGACGCTGTGAAGTCGCCGATGGTCGGCACCGCCTATCTGTCGCCCCAGCCGGGCGCCGATGCCTTCGTGAAGGTCGGCGACACCGTCTCGGCCGGTCAGACCCTGCTGATCGTCGAAGCCATGAAGACCATGAACCCGATCGCCGCCCCGAAGGCCGGCAAGATCGTCGAGATCCTGGTCGCCGACGCCCAGCCCGTCGAGTTCGGCGAGCCGCTCGTCGTCATCGAGTAACGCTGATGTTCGACAAGATCCTCATCGCGAACCGGGGCGAGATCGCGCTCCGGGTTCACCGCGCCTGTAAGGAAATGGGCATCGCCACGGTGGCGGTACACTCCGAGGCCGACCGCAACTCCATGTGGGTGCGCCTGGCCGACGAGAGCGTCTGCATCGGCCCGGCTCCGGCCGCCAAGAGCTACCTGAACATCCCCTCGATCATCGCCGCCGCTGAAATCACTGGCGCCCAGGCGATCCACCCGGGCTATGGCTTCCTGTCCGAGAACGCCCGCTTCGCCGAGATCGTCGGCGCGCACGGCTTCACCTTCATCGGTCCGAAGCCCGACCACATCCGGATGATGGGCGACAAGATCACCGCCAAGCAGGCCGTCAAAGACGCTGGCATTCCGGTCGTCCCCGGCTCGGACGGCGGCGTCTCCACCGAGGAAGAAGCCTTCGAGGCCGCCGAGAAGATCGGCTTCCCGGTGCTGATCAAGGCCGCTGCCGGCGGCGGTGGTCGCGGCATGAAGGTCGCCCAGACGCGTGAAGATCTGGCCGAAGCGGTCTCGACCGCCCGCGCCGAGGCCCGCGCCGCCTTCGGCGACGACACGGTCTATATGGAGCGCTACCTCCAGAAGCCGCGCCACATCGAGCTGCAGGTCATCGCCGACAGCCACGGCAACGTGGTGCACTTGGGCGAACGCGACTGCTCGCTCCAGCGTCGCCACCAGAAGGTGCTGGAGGAAGCCCCCTCGCCCGCCCTGTCGGCCGAAGGGCGCGCCAAGATCGGCAAGATCGTCGTCGATGCGGTCAAGGCCATCGGCTACCTCGGCGTCGGGACCATCGAGTTCCTGTGGGAAAACGACGAGTTCTTCTTCATCGAGATGAACACCCGCCTGCAGGTCGAGCACCCGGTCACGGAGGCGATCACCGGCATCGACCTGGTGCGCGAGCAGATCCGCATCGCCGCCGGCCTGCCGCTTTCGTTCACCCAGGAAGACGTCGTCTTCGAAGGCCACGCCATCGAGTGCCGGATCAACGCCGAGAATGCGCGGACGTTCACGCCCTCGCCGGGCACCATCACGGACTTCCATGCCCCTGGCGGCCTGGGCGTTCGCCTGGATTCGGCGATCTACACCGGCTACGCGATCCCGCCTTACTACGACAGCCTGATCGGCAAGCTGATCGTGCATGGACGCGACCGGGCAGAGTGCATCGCGCGCCTGAAGCGTTGTTTGGGCGAGATGGTGGTCGGCGGCGTCGAAACCACGATTCCGCTCTTCCAGGACCTGCTGGTGCAGCCCGACATCCTGGCCGGGGACTACAACATCCACTGGCTGGAGCGCTGGATCAAAGCTCAAGAAGCCTGATCCGAGGCTGGCGATGGACGACGCCTTCACGGTCGACGACCTGATCGCCTGCTATGCGCGCGGCGTGTTCCCGATGGCCGACGCGCGCGAGGACGAGAGTCTCTTCCTGATCGATCCCGAGCGGCGCGGTGTGCTGCCGCTCGGGACCTTCCACGTCCCCAAGCGGCTGGCGCGGACCGTTCGAAGCGGCCTTTACGAGGTTCGGGTCGACACCGCCTTTGACGCGGTGATCGAGAACTGCGCCGCCTCAAGGCCTGGGCGCCTCGACACCTGGATCAACCACCCCATCCAGCGACTCTATGGGCAACTTTACGCCCGCGGGCTCGCCCACAGCGTCGAGACCTGGCGCGGCGATGAGCTTGTCGGCGGTCTCTATGGCGTATCACTGGGCTCGGCGTTTTTCGGCGAGAGCATGTTTTCGACCGCGCGCGACGCCAGCAAGGTGGCGCTTGTACATCTCGTCGCGCGATTGATCGCCGGCGGGTACCAACTGTTGGATACGCAGTTCCTGACCGAGCATCTGGCCCAGTTCGGCGTCACGGAAATCAGTCGCGCCGATTATCGACGGCGTCTGTCAAAAGCCCTGACCACGCAGGGAGACTTCTACGGCTTGGCGGGCGCGGCGACCGGAATCGACTGCTTGCAGGCGATCAGCCAGGCGTCATAGACCGGGTGCTGCAAAGGGTTGAGGCCCGGCGAGCTGGCGTACATCCACCCCTTGTAGATCTGGCGCCCGGGCGGCGCCGCGCGGCCGGCCTGCGCCTTTGGCTGGGTGTCGACGACGACATAGGCCGCAGATTCAGGCGCGACCTCGTCGGCCGCTGCCGTCTCGCAGGCGCGGACGGTGAAGATCAGGGTCTTATAGCGGATCGGCTGGCCGATCGGGACCTCGAACCGCATGGTCTCGGTGGTGACCTTGTCCAGAGCCTGGAGGATCGCCACCGCGTATCGTCCACGCTTCGTCGGCTCGACCGGCTTGGTGGTCGTAGGCGGGGGCGGCTTTACCGTCGTCGCCGCACTCGGGGGCGGCGAGGCCGGCGGGTTGGGATTGGCGATCGCCGGCGTCACCTGGGTCGGCTGAGCCGGCCGCAGTTCGCTTGCGGGCGGCGCAGGCACAGGCCTGGGCGTCTGCGCGACCGGCGCTTGCGGCGCAGTGGGCGGGGTCTGAGCCGAGGGGGCGGTTGATTGACGCGCGAGCGCCATGCCCGCCACGACCAAGCCGGAGACGACGCTGACGATCGCGATCAGGGACGCCCGGGGCGTCATGGCGACTATTCCGGCGACCAGGCTTGATAGTCGCTGGTGGCCGCAGGACGTTCGCCGCCTCGGGCCAGCGAGCCCTTTGGGCGCCAGGCGTGCACGGTGCCCGTCAGGTTCGGCAGCGTGTCCTTCTCCCAGCCGCGACGCGGCAGCGGCGCGCGCGTCGGGGGCTCGTCGAGCGTGTAGTGCAACCAGCCGCTCCATTCGGCCGGCACCTTCGAGGCTTCGGCGTAGCCGTTGTAGATCACCCAGCGGCGCTTGCGCTCGTCATAGCTGTCGCTGTTATCGCGCGCTTCGAAATAGCGGTTGCCGTAGTCATCCTGCCCCACGAAGACGCCGCGGCGGCCGATGTGAAAACGCTGACCAAGGGTCGCGCCGTTCCACCACGTGAAGATCGCTTTCAGCACTACGTTCGCACCTGAATCTGCAAGGCTTTGCGCGGCCGCGACGAACGCGGCGAAGCGGCGGGACCATAGCGCCCCGCGCCGTCACCGTCCAGCCGCGCGCCGGCCGCTGCCAGCTTCAACATCTTGTGGATTAGCTCACACCGACCCGCAACATCTATTGAGGGCGCGCAACCAACCCTCTAGCGTATGGTGCGACCTTACGTCCGTTCCGGACGCGTGGAATCACGCGTTAGGGATTTGGTAAGCACTCAAGCTGGCAGCCCGACCAGGAAACGCCCATGCGCCCCTCCGCCAAAGCCGCAGGTCTTGTTCCCGCGATGGAATGGCGAGACCTGGAACGCGCGGACCATGTCGAGGTCGTTTCCGCCCCCTCTTCTTGGTCGGACGCTCGGGTCGAGGCCTGGCTGGATTGGGCCGGAGAGGTCGAGCCGAAGGCGCCGCTCGGCGGCGGTCCGGCGCGCTACGCGGCGCGGGTCGCACAACTTGGTCTCTCAAAGGGCCTGTTTGGCGACAAGGCCGACGCCGACGCTTTCCGTGAGGCGTTGCTCGCCACGATGCTGTCGGGGATTGCGACCCCGACCCAGGGGCAGCCGGGCCTCCAGCAGCTTCCCGACATCGCGGAATTCGAATTCCAGAGCCAGGCTCGAGAGATTCTGGCCGAGCGCCGGAGCAGCGATCTTGCTGTCCAGGCGGCGGCGCGCCTGAACGCCGCGCTCGATCAGGTCGCCGACGCCGTCCGGCGATGCCAGGGGGACAGTCGGGCCTGCTCGGACGTGCGGAAAAATCCGGCGCTGGCCCGCGCTGCGCGGAAGGCGCGAGACCTCGGCGCCGACGACCGGACCATTCTCGACGCCATCGCTACGGCGGACACGCCCCGCCCGGCCCTGTCGGGGCTGGAACGTGCAAAAGGCCCCGCCATGGTCGCGGCGGCTATGCGCCAAGCGGTGTCGGCCGGAGACGAGGCCGCCTGCCTGGCGGCGCAGGTCGGTTGGGAAACGAGCGACCTCACCCTGGCCCTGTCGCCCTTCGACGCCGACGCCCTGGCGCGCGGCGCGACGTTAGGCGCGGCGATCGACGCCAGCGCCTTCCTGGACGCCGACGGGTTCGATATCGAGCGCTTCACCTTCGTCTGCCACCTGTGGGCCACGGCGCTGGAACTGGAGCGGGGAGAGCGCCCCGCCCGGCTGTCTCTCGCCGGCGTCGGTGACTGCCTTCTCAGCCAAGGCTATGCGCAAACCACTATCGAAGGGCGGGACGCCGCCGCCGCCCTATGGGCCTTGGCCGTCGGCGCCGCGCTATCCGCCAGCGCCGAAGCCGCCGCAGTCATGGGGCAAGACCCGATCTTCGCCCAGGATCGCCAAGGCGTTCTGAAGACCATCGCCGAGCGACGCGTTCGCGCGGCCTCCCTGCGCTCAGCGCTGGCGACCGAGGCCGCCGCCGCGCTTGCGACAGCCCACGCCCTGGCGCGCAAGCATGGTCTGCGCTCGGCTGCTCTGGTCGGTCCGTTCGCCGACGCGGAGGCTACGCTACGGCTGGGCGGTGCGCCGGTGGGCGCCGCAGGCGCGATGGCGCCCGTCTCGGCAGCGCAGACTCAAGACGGCTTCCTGTTGCCCAGCTTCAGCGCCGCAGCTTTCGAAGCGCTGTCCACTGAGGGCGTCGATCTGGACGCCGCCCGCCGGCACGCACTGGGGCATGGCTCGCTCGCCGAGAGCCCTGCGATCGATCATGCTATGTTGCAGGCGCGCGGCTTTACCGCCCACGAGATCGAGAAGGCCGAAAACGCGCTCCGCGAGCACCACGGCATCCGCGCCGCGTTCGCGCCCGCCGTCGTTGGTGCCGGCTTCTTGCGTGACGTGCTGGGCGCGTCGGCCGAGGATGTCGCGCGCCGTGACTTCGACACCCTGGCCTTCGCCGACTTTTCCGCGACGGAGATCGCCACCGCCGAGCGCCATGCGCTGGGCGCCGGAACCCTCGGCGACTGCGAGGCGCTGAACCCTGAACTGCGCGAAGCCTTCCGCTCGGTCGAAGCGCCGGCCTTCGCCGACCGCCTGGCGATGCTGGCGGCCGTCGAGAGTTTCGCCTGCCTGCCGACCGCCGTCACGGTGCCCATCGCCCACGACGCGCGGCCGGCCGACGCCGTTCGCGCCCAAGCTGCGGCGGCCCGCGCCGGCGTTCGCGCCCTGCGCCTGCGACGCGCGCCGCTCCCCTCCGACTTCAAGCTGGATCTTCCCGAGGAACCTCCCGTCGAAGCGGCCCGCCCTGCTCCGTCGCGTGCCCCTGTCGTCACCGAACGGGTGGTCGAGAAGATCGTAGAACGAGACCGTTCACGACGCCGCCTCCCGGATCGCCGTAAGGGCTACATCCAGAAGGCGGCCGTGGGTGGGCACAAGGTCTATCTGCACACGGGCGAGTACGAAGATGGCGAGCTCGGTGAGCTGTTCATCGACATGCACAAGGAGGGCGCGGCCTTCCGAAGCCTGATGAACAACTTCGCCATCGCTGTTTCGCTCGGCCTGCAGCACGGCGTGCCTCTGGACGAGTTCGTCGACGCCTTCGTCTACACAAAGTTCGAGCCGGCGGGCCCTGTCACGGGCAACGACTCCATCAAGTCGGCGACCTCGATTCTGGACTACATCTTCCGCGAATTGGGGGTGTCATATCTGGGTCGCGACGACCTCGCCAATGGCGACCCCAGCGAGTTCAACGCCGACGGGCTTGGCTCCGGCAAACGCCTCTCCGACGATGACCTGGATGACGCCGAGTCCGATCCCGTCCCCGCCAGCCGCTTCATCTCAAAGGGCTTTTCCCGTGGAGCCACACCGGACAACCTAGTCTTCGCCAGCTTCGGACGTCGACGAGTCGAGGGGGCGGAGCGACCAGGCGCGGATGGCGAGATGTGTCCGGCCTGCGGCGACCTCTCGCTGGTCCGGCGCGGCGGCCTGACCGTCTGCGACACCTGCGGCGCGCAATCCGAACGCCCGGGACCGCTGGCGTCCTCGTGACGCCGTTCGGTTGGCGTTAAGCTTGCTAGCCCACGCTACAATGACGCCTTTTCGCTCAGGACCTGCGCCAGAATGAAACCGAACGCCCTGCTCGTCGCCGCCTCGTTTGGCTTGGCGTTGTCCGCCGCGTCGCCCGTCAGCGCCCAGAACGCCGGCCAGATCGCCGCCGTGCGCAACGGCGCCCATTGCCCGCGCTGCAATCTGTTCCAGGCTGATCTCTCCAACCTGACCTTGAAGAGCAAGAACCTCGCGGGCGCGCGCCTTCGGCAGGCGGATTTGTCGACCGCCATCATGAACCGAACCAGCTTCGCCGGTGGCGATCTGCGAGACATCAACGCCTACGGCGCAGTGTTCACCGGCGCCAGCTTCGCGCGCGCGGACCTCACCAACGCCAGCTTCGTCGGCGCTTACCTGCAAGGCGCGAACCTGTCGGGTGCGAAGCTTTTGGGTGTCAATTTCTCGGGCGCGGAAATGGATCGCGCGACGGGCTTGAAGCAAGGCCAGTTGAGTCAGGCCTGCGGCGACGACTCTACGTTGCTGCCACGTGGCCTCTCCATTCCCCGCTGCCGTTAAATCCCCGTCATTACCGCGATTTAAGTGGTCTCTGGTCCTCCGCCGGTTCAAACCGTAACTCACACAGTCGCGTATGGACTGCACGGAGAAGTCTATGTCCCGCTTGGGCGTTTCCATCGCCGCCTTGACGCTGAGCTTGCTGGCCATGACCGGCCAAGCCAATGCGCGTGGCGAAGATAAGGATGTCGCCCGACTGACGTCCTTCGGCGGCATGTGCGCCAACTGCGATCTGGCCGGCCGTAAGCTTATGAACGCCAAGTTCACCGGCGCGAACTTCAGCAAGGCCGTGCTGATCGGCGCTGACCTGCGCGGCGCGATGTTCTACGGCTCCGACTTCGGCTGGGCCGACCTCAGCCGGGCCGACCTGCGCGGCGCCGAGATGCGCGGCGCCAACTTCACCCGCGCCAACTTCACCGACGCGCGCATGTCCGGGGTCGAGAGCAGCGGCGCCAATTTCACCCAGGCCGCTCTGGTCCGCGTCGACCTGTCCTCGTCCGAGCTGCACGCCGCCAACATGGTCGGCGCCAATCTGCAGAAAGCCAGGTTCTCCAACGCGGAATTGATCGCCGCTAACCTGTCGGGCTCCAATGCGCGCGACGCCGACTTCTCGAACGCCGACATCAACCACGCCAACTTCCAAGGCGCGCGTTTCGATGGCGCGCGGTTCCAGAACGCCGACCTGACCGGCTCGAACCTGCGGGGCGCCATCTTCAACGGCGCGGACTTCCGCAACGCCGACCTGACCATGGTCAATCTCACCGGCGCCGATCTGTCGAGCGCACGAGGCCTGGATCAGGAGCAGTTGGACGAGGCGTGCGGCGACAGCAGCACGCGCCTGCCGTCGGGCTTGAATGTCCGCCCCTGCAATGGCCTGCGCGGCGGCCAGCACTTCATGCTGTTGCGTGCGGTGCCCAAGGCGCCCCCGGCTCCGCCCGCGCCCCCAGCGCCGCCTAAGCCGCCCAAGTCTTCGCGGTGATCCGCGATCATCAGGATGAACAAAAAAGCCCTCTGGCCTGGTGACCGGAGGGCTTTTTCATAGGCGCTTGATCCCGGACGCTAGACCTTGATCGGCGGCGCGGTGCGGATGTGCAGCTCCTTGAGCTGCTTGTCGAGCACGTTGGCCGGCGCGTTCATCAGCAAGTCCTGGCCCTGCTGGTTCAGCGGGAAGGCGATGACTTCACGGATGGCGACCTGATCGGCCAACAGCATGACGATGCGGTCGATGCCGGGCGCCAGACCGCCGTGCGGCGGCGCACCATAGCGGAAGGCGTTCAGCATACCGCCGAACTGCTCCTCGACCACTTCGGGGCCATAGCCGGCGGTGGCGAAGGCCTTCAGCATGATCTCCGGCTTATGGTTCCGGATCGCGCCTGAGCACAGCTCGTAGCCGTTGCAGACGATGTCGTACTGGTAGGCGCGGATGGTCAGCGGATCCTGGGTCTCCAGGGCTTCCAGGCCGCCTTGCGGCATCGAGAACGGATTGTGCGAGAAGTCGACCTTCTTCTCGTCCTCGTTCCACTCGAACATCGGGAAGTCGACGATCCAGCAGAACTTGAACTGGTTTTCGTCGACCAGCTTCAGCTCCGTGCCGACGCGCGTGCGGGCCAAGCCCGCGAACTTGGCGAACACGGCCGGGTCGCCGGCCACGAAGAAGGCGGCGTCACCGGCGCCAAGGCCCAGCGACTCCATCAGGGCTTGGGTCGGCTCGCCCAGGTTCTTGGCGATCGGGCCGCCCCAGCCGCCCTGGTCTTCCGACCAGAACACGTAGCCGAGACCCGGTTGGCCTTCGCCTTGGGCCCAGCTGTTCATGCGGTCGCAGAAGGCGCGGCTGCCGCCGGTCGGAGCCGGGATCGCCCAGACCTGGTTCTTGGCGTCGGCGCCCAGGATCTTGGCGAACAGGCCAAAGCCGCCGTCCCGGAAGTGCTCCGAGACGTTCGCCATCTTGATCGGGTTGCGCAGGTCCGGCTTGTCGCTGCCGTACCAGGCCATCGACTGAGCGTAGGTCAGGCGCTCGAAACCCTTATGCTCGAACGATTGGCCAAAGTCGTTGGTGAAAGTGTGCGTGCCGTCGATCGGCGACACCGGCTTGCCGTTCGAGAACTCCTCGAACACGCCGTGCATCACCGGCTCGATCGCCGCGAACACGTCTTCCTGGGTGACGAAGCTCATTTCGACGTCGAGCTGGTAGAATTCCAGCGAGCGGTCGGCGCGCAGGTCTTCGTCGCGGAAGCAGGGCGCGATCTGGAAGTAGCGGTCAAAGCCCGAGACCATCAGCAGCTGCTTGAACTGCTGGGGCGCCTGCGGCAGCGCGTAGAACTTCTCGGGGTGCAGACGCGACGGCACCAGGAAGTCGCGAGCGCCTTCCGGCGAGCTGGCCGTCAGGATCGGCGTCTGGAACTCGTTAAAGCCCTGGGCGAACATGCGGTTGCGGATCGACTGGATAACACGCGAGCGCAGGACGATGTTCTTGTGCAGTGTCTCGCGACGCAGGTCGAGATAGCGGTGCTTGAGACGGATCTCTTCCGGATAGTCCGGCTCGCCAAAGACCGGCAGCGGCAGTTCGGCGGCCTCGCTGAGAACTTCGACGGCCGAGACGCGGATCTCGATCTCGCCGGTCGGCAGGTTCGGGTTCACGACGCTGGCGTCACGCGCGATGACCTCGCCGTCGACACGGATCACGCTCTCGGCGCGCAGGCGCTCGACCACGTTGAAGCCCGGGGTTTCCGGGTGCAGGACCAGCTGGGTCAGACCGTAGTGGTCGCGCAGGTCGATGAAGACCAGCCCGCCGTGGTCGCGCTTGCGGTGGATCCAGCCGGACAGACGCACGGCCGCGCCGGTGTCGGAAGCGCGCAGGGCGCCGCAGTTATGGGTGCGATAGGCGTGCATGGTGGTCATCAAAGTCTTGAATACGCGCTGATTTGCAAGGCGCGGTAAGGCGCACGTGGGCGCCGCGATGTCAAGGATTCTGGGACGGACCGTGCGCAGGCGCGGCCCGTCCTTGGAAGGATCTTCAGGCCTGAGCAGCGCGGATGATGGCCAAGAAGTCGGCCGCCTTGAGGGATGCGCCTCCAACGAGCGCGCCCCCGACCTCCGCCGCAGCAAGAATCTCGCCCGCATTATCGGGCTTCACTGAGCCGCCGTAGAGAATGGGAACAACCTTGCCCGCCTCACCGAAGATCGACCTCAGTTCGCCTCGGATGGCGGCATGCATTTCGACGATGTTATCGACCGACGCGGTTTTGCCCGTACCGATCGCCCAGAGTGGTTCATAGGCGACGCTGAAGGCTTTGCCGGCCAACGTAGCCGGCAGTGAGTCGCGGACCTGCTGAACGACAAAGCTGACGGCGTCGCCGGCTTCGCGCGTCGCCAGCGCCTCGCCGACGCAGACGATCGGCTCCAGCCCCGCCTCGGCGGCGGCTTCAGCCTTGCCCGCGACCTGCTCGGAGGTTTCGCCGTGATCGCAGCGCCGTTCTGAATGGCCGCAAATCACCAGCTTTCCACCGGCGTCAGCGATCATCTCGGCGGCGATGTCACCGGTGTGCGCGCCGCTGGCCTTGTCGTGACAATCCTGCCCCCCGGTCAAGACCGGGGAGTTTTCCAGCGCTTGGCTGAGCCGGTGCAACAGTGTGGCGGGAGGAAAGATGGCGATGCGGGCCGCCGCCGGCTCGTCTTCAAGAGCTGCGGCCACGGCGCGGGCCTCTTCGAGCGCAGTCGAAAGGCCGTTCATCTTCCAGTTTCCGGCGATCAGAGGCCGGGGCGTCGTGCTTGAAAGGGTCATGAGCGCCTTCTTGGGGTCATGCTCCTTTGGGAAGTCAAGCCCACGCCGCTTGCCCCCTCGCCCGCGGCTCTACTATACCCGCTTGCTCTCGATCCTCGCGCCACCAAGCGCGAGGGTCCGTCTGGAAGGTTTTCGCGCTCATGCTCGCCGGTTTCCGCAAACTCGCCAAATCACCCTTCGCAGTCGTGCTCTTTGGCCTGCTGATCGTCAGCTTCGCCGTGTTCGGCATCAGCGACGTCTTCAAGGGACCGAAGGGATCGGGCGTCATCAGCGCTGGGTCGCGCTCCATGAGCGCCGCCGACTTCAAGCAGCGGTTCGACAACTACCGCAAGGCCATGGAGCAGCGGAACGGGACGACCCTGACGCCGGACCAGGCCGTAGAGCAAGGCGTTGATCGCCAGATCGTCCAGGAACTGATGCTCCAGGAATCGTTGGCCGCCGCCCTCCAGCAAGCGGGCGTGGCGCCGTCTGACAAGCTGGTCGCCGATACTGTGCATCAGCAGATGAGCCAGTTGCCGCCGACGACGCGTCCTTTCGATCCGATCACCGGCAAGTTTGATTCCCGCGCTTACGCGGCTCTGATGCAGCAAAACGGCATCACGCCGCAGGCTTACGAGGCCTCGCTGCGCGACGAGATCGCCCAGACGCATTTCTTCTCCGCCATCGCCGACGGCCTGAAAGCCCCGCGCATCTACGCGGCGCTGCAGGGCGCTTACCTGCTGGAAGCGCGTGACATCTCGGCCTTCGCGGTGAACCCGGCCTCGGTCCAGCGCCCCGGCGCCCCGACCGACGCGCAGCTGATGGCGTTCATGAAAGAGAACGCAGACCGCCTGACGCGCCCCGAGACGCGCGTGCTGTCGATCATGCGCGTCAGCGCCCCCGCGCTGGAACCGACGGTGACCGTCGATCCCGCCGAGGTTCAAAAGGCCTTCAACTTCCGAAAGGATAGCCTGGCCAAGCCCGAAACGCGGACCATTATCCAGATCGCAGCGCCTGACGCGAAGGCCGCTGCGACGATCTCACAGCGCCTGGCCAAGGGCGAAGACCCCGCCGCTGTCGCCAAGGCCTATGGCAAGACCCCGCTGGTCCTGACGGACAAGCCGAAGACCGCCGTGCCGGACCGTAAGGTCGCTGAAGCCGCCTTCGCCCTGGCCGCTGGCCAGGTCAGCGGACCGATCACCGGCGATCTCGGCGTCGCCGTTGTGAAGGTCACCAAGATCAACCCGGGCGCGGTCGCTACGCTGGAGAGCGTGCGTCCGCAGATCGAGGCCGAGGTCCGCGCCCAGGCAGCTCAAGCCAAGGCCTACGACCAGACCCAGACCTATCAGGACGCTCGTGACGCCGGCGCCGACCTGGTCTCGGCCGCTAGCAAGGCTGGGGCCCTGGTCATCACGACCGCCCCTGTCACGGCCCAAGGAACCGACCAGATGGGTCAACCGGTCGCCGGCCTGACGCCCGACATCGTGAAGACCGCCTTTGACCTGTCGCAGGGCGGCGAGAGCGAATTGGTCGAGCTGGGCAAGGGTGACTACTACGCCGTCCGCGTCGAGCGCATCGTTCCGGCGGCTCTGCCCCCGCTGGCTGAAATCAAGCCGCAGCTGAGCGCCGTCTGGATGGGCCAGGAGATGGCCAAGCGCATGAAGGCCAAGGCCGACGAACTGGCGGCGCGCGTCAAGAAGGGTGAGAGCCTGGAAGCGGTCGCCGCCTCGGCGCAGTCGAAGGTGCAGAAGATTCCGGGCGGCCTGACCCGTCAGAACGCTCAGCAGCACATGGCCCTAGGGGAGGAATTCCTGGGCGCGGCCTTCACCGCTAAGCCCGGCGCAATCTTCACGGCGCGCGCGGGCCAGCGGGGCGAAGCTTACGTGGTCGCCAAGCTCGATGCCGTTCGCCCCGCGCCGACGGCGAATGTGGCGCAGATCGCGCTGCTCACCGAAGGCCAAGCCGCCAACGGCCTGATGCGGGATCTGGCCGAGGCCACGCGCCTCGTCGCCAAGACCCAGATGAAGACGAAGAGCAACCTCACCCTGGCGCGGCAGGCGATCGGCGTCGACACCGAAGCCCTCGCCAAGGCCGAAGCCGGCAAGGCCGGAAAGAAGGCCGAATAATGAGCCTGGAGCCCGCGTTCGAGGCCTTTTCGGAGGCCTATGACGCCGGACGACAACAAGTCGTCTGGACGCGCCTGATCGACGATCTGGAGACACCTGTCTCGGCCTATCTCAAGATCGCACAGGCGCGGCCCTACAGCTTCCTGTTCGAGAGCGTCGAGGGCGGGGCTTGGCGCGGTCGGTACTCGATCGTGACCATGAACCCGGACCTCGTCTGGCGTTGCCGCGGGGATCAAGCCGAGATCGCCGAGGGCGACGACATCGCCGCCGGACGTTTCACGGCTCAGCCCGGTGGGGCGCTGGACAGCCTTCGCGACCTTGTCGCGCGGTCGCGGATGGAGCTTCCGAAAGGCCTGCCGCCGATGGCGGCGGGCGTGTTCGGCGCCTTGGGCTATGATCTAGTGCGCCTTGTCGAGCGCCTTCCCGACATCAATCCGGACACGCTGAACCTGCCCGACGGGATCATGACCCGCCCGTCCATCGTCGCGGTGTTCGACGCCATCGCCCAGGAAATCATCCTGACGACGACGGTGCGGCCTCAGGCGGGGGTCTCGGCCAAGACGGCCCACGATCAGGCGCGCGCCCGCATCGAAACTGTGATCGCCGATCTGCATCGTCCCTTGGCGCATGACGCGCCCCGCGCGCCGCGTGGTCCCATGGACTTCACCACGCCGGTCAGCCGCGCGGACTACGCCGAGGTGGTCGCCAAGGCCAAGGACTACATCGCCGCCGGCGACATCTTTCAGGTCGTGGCCAGCCACCGCTTCCGCGCGCCGTTCGACCTCCCGCCGTTCGCGCTCTATCGCTCGCTGCGGCGGACCAACCCCTCACCGTTCCTGTTCTTCCTGAACCTGGATGGGTTCAACCTCGTCGGCTCCAGCCCTGAGATCCTGGTGCGGCTGCGCGATGGCAAGATCACCATCCGGCCGATCGCCGGCACGCGCCCGCGCGGGGCGACCCCGGAGGAAGACGCTGCGCTGGAGGCCGAACTGCTGGCCGATCCAAAGGAACGCGCCGAGCACCTGATGCTGCTCGACCTGGGCCGCAACGACGTGGGCCGCGTGGCGATGCTGAACCAGCACGGCCGTAACGCTCCGCCGGAACAGACGCGCTCCAGGGGACCGAACGTGCGGGTCACCGAAAGTTTCACGATCGAGCGCTACAGCCACGTGATGCACATCGTTTCGAACGTCGAAGGCACAGCGCCCGAGGGCGTCGATCCGGTCGACGTCCTGATGGCCGCCCTGCCCGCCGGCACGCTGTCGGGCGCGCCCAAGGTTCGCGCCATGGAGATCATCGACGAGTTCGAGGTCGAGAAGCGCGGCATCGGCTACGCTGGCGCTGTTGGCTATTTCGGCGCGGACGGAGCTGTCGACACCTGCATCGTGCTGCGTACGGCGCTGGTGAAGGACGGCATGATGTATGTCCAGGCCGGTGGCGGCATCGTCGCCGACAGCGATCCCGACGCCGAGTACGACGAGACTCTGCACAAGTCCCGGGCCCTGAAGCGCGCCGCCGAAGAGGCCTGGCGATTCAGCTGAGCCTTAGGGCTGCATTCCCCGCTCGGGACCGCCCAGTCGGTCGTCCGGAATGTGCTGCGTGACCGCAGGCGGCGCCAGCACCATGACCGTGGCGAAGCTGAGCGCACAGAACGCGGCGAACGCCGCGGCCGCCAGCACCGGCCCCATCTTCTGGGCGCGTTGCTTGGGCCGCAGCAGAGCGCGGACATAGGCGACGGCGACAGGGTCCAGGGCGGAATCACGCGGGTCCATGTGCGCATCATGCGCAAGACCAGGGCCGCTGTAACCGTTACTGAAAGCCGCAGGCGGAAATGGCGATGCACAATGCCATGGCTCAGGCCGCAGGTCCTGCCGGCGCTCTTCCTGGAAACCTCCGTTTGATTGAAACCTGGAACACGTTCGAGCCGCGAAACCGCTTACGCTTTGGCCTAACGCGCTCTAGAACCGCACTTCGAAAGGCGGCGTCATGATCCTCG
This sequence comes from Pseudomonadota bacterium, assembly GCA_020161365.1. Lineage (GTDB taxonomy): Bacteria > Pseudomonadota > Alphaproteobacteria > Caulobacterales > Caulobacteraceae > Caulobacter. The sequence continues at coordinate 67,225 of JAIUNU010000012.1, forward strand.
TCATCGATAACTACGACAGCTTCACCTACAATCTCGTCCACTATCTGAACGAGCTCGGCGCGGACACGACCGTCTATCGCAACGACGCGTTGACCGTCACCGAAGCGTTGGGCCTTCAGCCGGCCGCCGTACTGCTGTCCCCGGGCCCCAAGGCGCCGGACCAGGCCGGCATCTGCCTGCCGCTGCTTGAAGCCGCGCCCGCCGATCTCCCCATCCTCGGCGTCTGCCTCGGCCACCAGGCCATCGGTCAGGCCTTCGGCGGCGAGGTCATCCGCGCCAAGGCCGTCATGCATGGCAAGGTCAGCAAGGTCCGCCACAACGACAAGGGCATCTTCAAGGGACTGCCCAACCCGTTCACGGCCACGCGCTATCACAGCCTCGCCGTGCGCCGCGAAGATCTTCCGGCCGACCTGGAGGTTACCGCCTGGACCGACGACGGCGAGATCATGGGCGTCCAGCACAAGACCCGCCCGATCTTCGGCGTCCAGTTCCATCCCGAGTCGATCGCCACCGAGGGCGGCCATCAGATGCTGGCTAACTTCACGGATCTTGCCGGCGTCAAACGCGACGCGGCGATCTGGGTCTAGGCTTCCCGATGTCCGACGCCTTCAAGCCGCTGCTGGCCAAGCTCGCCGATGGTCAGACCCTCGACGACAACGACGCTGAGCTGTTTTTCGCCGCCTGCCTGCGCGGGGAACCGACCCCGGCGCAAGTCGCCGCCGCGGTGACCGCCATCCGCCTGCGCGGCGAAACCGTAGGCGAGATTGCGGCCTGCGCCCGCGCGATGCGCCGCGCTGCGGTGCAGCTCGAGCACCCGTATGATGTGATCGATGTGTGCGGAACCGGCGGCGACGGCCTCCACACCCTGAACATCTCCACCGCAGTGGGATTCGTGGCCGCCGGGGGCGGTCTCAAGGTCGCCAAGCATGGAAACCGGGCGATCACCTCGAAATCGGGCACCGCCGACGTGTTGAGCGCGCTGGGCGTCAACATCGACGCCACGCGTGAGCAGCAGCGCAAGGCGCTGGACGAGGCCGGCATTTGCTTCCTGTTCGCCCAGGCGCACCACGGCGCAATGAAGCACGTCTCGCCGATCCGGCAGCAGCTAGGGTTCCGCACGATCTTCAACCTGCTAGGTCCGCTCACCAACCCGGCCGGCGCCAAGCGGCAGGTCGTGGGCGTCTCGGCGCCCCGCTTCGTCGAGCCGATCGCCAAGGCGCTGGGCGCTTTGGGCGCGGAACGCGCCTGGTCCGTGCACGGCTCTGGCATGGACGAGCTGACGACGACGGGTGAGACCGAGGTCGCCGAATGGCGCGACGGCGTCGTGCGCCTGTTCAAGATTACGCCCGAAGCCGTGGGACTACCGCGCGCCTCACTGTCGGACCTGACGGGGGGCGATCCCGCCTTCAACGCGGCGGCGCTGACGCGCCTGTTCGACGGCGAAAACGGACCTTATCGCGACATCGTCCTACTCAACGCCGCCGCCGCGTTCCTCGTTGCCGACAAGGTCGAAACCCTGGCGGAGGGGATCGTCCTGGCGGCTGAGGTCATCGATAACGGGCGCGCCAAGGCCGCCCTCGCCGGCCTGGTGGCCGCCACCCACACGGAAGTTCACGCGTGACCGACATTCTGGCGAAAATCGCCGACTACAAGCGCGACGACGTCGCGAGCCGCAAGGCCGCGCGGTCGCAGGCCGACGTGGACGCCGCTGCAACGGCGGGTTCGCCCCCGCGCGGATTCAAGGCCGCGCTGCAGGCCGCTCACGGCCCAGGGAAGCTCTCGCTGATCGCCGAGATCAAGAAGGCCTCGCCGTCGAAAGGCCTGATCCGGGAGGATTTCGACCCGCCAGTCCTCGCGCAAGCCTACGAAGCCGGCGGCGCGGCCTGTCTTTCGGTGCTGACGGATGGTCCAAGCTTCCAGGGCGCGGACGACTATCTGGTCGCCGCCCGGGCCGCGACCGCCCTGCCCTGTATCCGCAAGGACTTCCTGGTCGACCCCTGGCAGGTGGCCGAAAGCCGCGCGCTGGGCGCCGACGCGATCCTCGTCATCCTGGCGATGATCGACGACGTCTTGGCGGCTGAGCTGATGGCCGAGGCCCGTCGTCTCGGTATGGACGCCCTGGTCGAGGTGCATGACGAAGCCGAGATGGCCCGCGCCGGCGCTCTGGGCGCGGACCTCGTGGGGATCAACAATCGCGATCTGAAGAGTTTCGTCGTCGATCTGGCGGTGACCGAAAGACTGTCGGCCCAGGCGCCAAGCGACGCGCTTCTGGTCACCGAGAGCGGCATCTTCACCCATCAGGATGTCGTTCGCATGGAAGCGACCGGCGCGAAGGCCATGCTTGTCGGCGAGAGTCTGATGCGTCACGCGGACGTTACGGCCGCGACCCGCACCCTGATCGGCTAAACCCAAAACGGGCTTTCAAGGCGCTGGCGCCGGACGGCGAAGCAGCTCCATCTTTCCCCCGTCGCCGCGCCGAGAACGCGGATGAGGAAACGGACATGAACTGGCTCGCACGAGTCGTGAAATGGGCTCTGGCCACAAACTTCAAGCTGCAGGGCTGGAAGATCGAAGGTGCGCCGCCCGAGACGCGCAAATTCGTCGTTATCGCTGCGCCACACACCAGCAACTGGGACTTCGTGTATTTTGTCGGCGCCGCCGACGCGCTGAACCTTGACCTCAGCTTTATCGGCAAGGCGTCTCTGTTCAAGGCGCCGTTCGATCAAATGATGCGGGATCTCGGCGGTATCCCCCTCGACCGCGAACGCTCCAAGGACATGGTCAAGGCCATGGTCGAAGAGTTCGGGCGTCGAGACACTTTCATGCTGACGATCGCGCCCGAAGGCACGCGCGGCAAGGCGCGGCAATGGAAGACAGGCTTCTATCACATCGCCATGGGCGCCAAGGTCCCGATGGTGCTGGGGATGATGGACTACGAGCGAAAGGTCGTAGGCTTGGGCCCCGCGATCTATCCGACAGGCGATTACGCCGCCGACATGCGCCGGATCGCCAGCTTCTACCAAAGCTGCACCCCGAAGTTCCCCGAGCTTGCCACGCGCTTCGATGATCTTGACGCGGCTCCCGACGCCTGACGTGCGCGCCTGGTCTATAAGGCGGGCGCTGGGCTGACGGGAGAATCGGATGCGCGCCTTACTGACGTCGTTGAAAGCCCTGGCGCCGGCTCCGATCAAGCGCGCGTGGCGGAGGTTTCGCACCTCTCCTCCGGCTCCGGCCCAGCCGGAACGGGGGCGGAGCGACGAGACGGGCGCGATCAGTGCGCCGCCCGAACTGTGGCATCTGGTCGGCGCCGCCGACGCCGACTTCATCCGGGTCGGCCAAGGGTTCAAGTCCCTCTTTCTGGACGCCGGCCTGAAGCCCCATCACGCCCTTCTGGACGTCGGCTGCGGTATCGGACGCGCGGCCGCGCCGCTCGTCGACTATCTGGACGAGAACGGCCGCTACGCAGGTTTCGACGTGATGTCGGAGGCCATCGACTGGTGCCGCGCCAATATCGCTGTCGGAGACCCGAGGTTCGAGTTCCTCCACGCCGACATGCACAGCGACCGCTACAATCCAGGCGGAACCCAGCCCGCCAGCGCTTATATCTTTCCTTACCCCGACGCGAGCTTCGACTACGTCTGGCTCGGCTCGGTCTTCACGCACCTGCTGGCTGCCGACCAAGCGCAGTTCGCGCGCGAGATAGAACGGGTGCTCAGGCCCGGCGGCGTCAGCATCATCTCGTGGTACCTGATCGATGACGAGGCGCGCGCCAACGCCGGCGAGGGCCGCGCGGCCTTCGACTTCGCCCATGCGCTGGATGGATGCTGGACTGCGACGCCAGATTTGCCCGAGGCGGTCATAGGCTACGATCTACAGGCTGTGCGTGACCAGTACGAGGCGTTGGGTCTGGACGTGCTGAACCAGGCGCTAGGGGTTTGGCGGCGGGAGCCTCTGCAGGACCAAGACATCATCATCGCCCGAAAACGCGCCTAAAAGATTTTATTAAGCTTTTGATTCTTCGGCTATTTTCGGCGCAGAGATTATTAAGTCTCTGAAATTTCGGGCGTTTCGCCCGTTAACGAAGCTCGGCTTGACATTATTGCGGAACACCAGGAGAACATTCGCAAGGTTTGCGGTTTGTTCCGCGCTCCAGCCGAGGCCGACATGCTCACGCGCAAGCAGCACGAACTGCTGATGTTCATTCACGAGCGGATCAAGGAGACCGGTGTCTCCCCATCGTTCGATGAGATGAAGGAGGCTCTGGACCTGGCATCCAAGTCGGGCATCCACCGCCTCATCACGGCCTTGGAAGAACGCGGATTTATCCGCCGCCTCGCTCACCGCGCCCGGGCCCTGGAGGTGGTGAAATTACCCCAGCAGGCGACGACTGCGGCGCCGCCCAAGGGGCGCGGCGCCTTCCGTCCGCAGGTCTTCGAAGGCGGCGGCGCGCCTTCACCGAGCGCGGACGTGGCTGCGCCCGCTAACGACAGCCGCGAGTTGCCGATCCTGGGCCGGATCGCCGCCGGTACGCCGATCGACGCCATCCAGCACGAGCGTGAACGCCTGCCGGTGCCGGAGTCGATGCTGGGCGGCGGTGAGCACTATGTGCTGGAGGTCCAAGGGGACTCGATGATCGAGGCCGGAATCCTGGACGGCGACTATGTGATCATCAAGAAGGGCGACACCGCTACGTCGGGCGAAATCGTCGTCGCCCTGGTCGGCGAGGAAGCCACCCTGAAGCGCCTGCGCAAGAAGGGCGGCTCGATCGCGCTGGAGGCCGCGAACCCGAAGTACGAGACTCGCATCTTCGGGCCTGACCAGGTCGAGGTCCAAGGCAAGCTGGTGGGTCTTATCAGGCGTTATCACTGAACGCCGCGAGCGGTCGCTGGAACTAAAGGCCCTGGTCCCAGCGGGATCGGGGCCTTTTCGCGTTCGCCGTCTCGCTTCAGCGAACCGGCGCCAGCCGCCCTTCCCGGGCCAGCCGTCCCGCCATGGCGTCGAAGCCAGCCCAGGCCGCGGCGGCCAGCGCGCCGCCGGTACTGACGCGGCGGACGCCCAACTCCGCCAGAGCCTCGACCGTCATTTCCGCGCCCCACAGCAGGACGTTGACAGGCCGCGGAGCGATCGCGCGAACAATGGCTTCGATGTCCTCGGGATCACTGACCGCAGGCGCGTAGAGACAGTCCGCGCCAGCGCCGGCATAGGCCCTGAGACGCTCCAGGGTCGGTTCAAGATCGCGACAGCCGCGGAGATAGCCCTCAGTCCGGCCGACGAGCATCACGTCCTGGCCACTGGCGTCGATAGCGGCGCGCGCCGCCTTGAGCCGCTCGACGGCGACAGGAAGGTCGTAAAGCGCCGCCCCAGACCAATCCTCAATCGATAGGCCCGCAACCCCGGTCGCGACGGCCAGCGTAACGCTTTCTGCCACCTCCTCGGGTGTCGCGCCGAAGCCGTTTTCGAAATCGGCGTTCACCGGGAGATCCGTGGCCGCGCAGAGCGTCGCCAGGTGAGCGATCACCTCGCCACGGGTGACCTGCCCGTCGTCCTTGCCCAACGCCCAGGCCATCCCGGCGCTGGTCGAAGCCAGCGCCTTGAAGCCCAGCGTCTCCAGCCGCTTTGCGCTTCCCGCATCCGAGGGGTTGGGGAGCACGAAACACCCCTCTGAATGCAGAGCGCGGAACGCGGCGCGACGAGCGGCGAAGGCGGTGGGCATGGCGGCGATCCTTGTGGTCCTGCAGACGCGGTGACGATCCTTGCTAGTCCCGCTGCGTGACACCGGCTGTCAGCGGGCTGCTCCACGGTCGCTCGCCGCGTAACGGCTGAGCCCAGACAATTCTCCAGCCGTCATGACGCCGATAGAGCTCAGCCGCCCCTAGGCGTGCGAAGTCCTCGCCGGTCAGCAAGATAGTATCGACGCAAAGCGGCGGGGTTCGTCGCGGCGCGGGGGCCCTAAGGACCACGATCTCGCTCTGAACGCACAGGCCAGACAGCGTCTCAGGGTCAGGGGTCTTGCGTGACCAGACAAGGGCTAGCCGCACGGGCGCTCCGAGAGCCGGCGCGCAGACTCGGCGATCGCAGGCGTAAAGGCTCCAGGTGACGGGCTCCAGTCCTCTCCGTCTCGCCCAAAGCTCCGCGCCGAAGCGCTTGGCGTCGGCTCGGAGCAGCACGGCCGCGTCGCCTGACCGCACAGCGGCGGTGGCGCCGTCGGCGGCGATCCAGGCGTCCGGCGGTGCGGGTCTGGGCCACAGCGCGACCGACAGCGCCAGCGGCGCGCCGATCCAGCGCAGTCGCCCTCTCCACAGGCACAGGATCATCAAGCCCAGAAACGCCACGACCAGGATCTGAGGCGGCGCGCTAGCCACGACCTGCTGGGCGCCGTGCGCATTGGCGAAGGCGTTAGCCACCGCCAGCATCGCGTCTACGCCCCAGCCGGCTACAGCCAGGAACGGTTCGCCCAGCCCTACTGGCTCCAGGACGGCGCCGATGGCCAGGAACGGCATGATCACAAACGAAGACAAGGGGGCGACGGCGAGGTTGGCAGGAAGACCCCAGACCGCGACCCGGTTGAAATGCTGCATCGCGAACGGCGCGGTGGCCAGGCCTGCGACAAGGCTGGCGGCGACGCTGGCCGCCAGCCAGGCGACCATGGCCTGCGGGACGCGGATCCACCACGGCGTCGAGATCTCACGCACCGGCCGTGGCCATGCTTCGGCCAACGCCACCAGCGCTGCGGTTGCGGCGAACGACATCTGGAATCCCGGCTCGCCGGCGGTCTCCGGCTTAAGCAGCAAGATCAGCAGCGCCGCCAAGGCCAGGCCGTGCAACGTGATTGCACGCCGATCAAAAAGGATCGCCAGAAACGCCACGCTGGCGGTGATAGCGGCGCGCTCGGCCGGCGGCGGCGCGCCCGAGACGACGAGGTAGCCGATCACGGCGATCAGCCCGGCGCTTGCGGCGATCTTCTTCCCGGGCGCGCGCAGCGCCAACCAGGGCCATGTGGCGACGCCCAAACGGACGGCGACAAAGACAAAGCCTCCGACGATCGCCATGTGCAGGCCCGATATGGAGAGAATATGCGCCAGCCCCGACGCGCGCATGGCCTCGGTCTGGGCGTCGGAGATCCAGGCCTCGTGACCCGTGACCATCGCCGCGCCCACGCCGCCACTGGTCGACCCCATCCGGGTGAGCAACCTTTCGGCCAAGCTCCAGCGGAAGGCATTGACCGCCATCGCAAGCCTGAGCCGGATCGGCGGCGGATCCAGGCGAACGATATCGATCTGGCCGATCGTGAACCCCACGGCGCCTATGGAATCAAACCATGCGTCGCGTGCGAAGTCGTATGCTCCGGGGGCAGCCGGTGGCGGCGGCGGGCCCAGCATGGTGCGAACGCGGATCGCCTGCCCTGGCGCCGGTATCGCGTTCTCGCCGATCGTGACCCGGACCCGACGCGGGGTCTGATCTGGGGTCAGACCCGATACGCTGACCGGCGCAATCAACAGCCGCTGACCGCCAGCGCCCGGGCTGACGACGTCCACCACGAAGCCCTCGACCCGCCTGACGACCCTTTCGCCGACGATAACGGGAGCCGCGACCCCGTCGCTTCGAAGCTTGGCCACAAAGGTTCCCGCCGCACCCGAAGCCGCCAGGCTAAGGGCGATGACGACGATTCCGGGCGCGTTCCACCGCCGGCTTGCCCACCATGCCGCGCCCAGTAACGCGACTAGAGCCGCCAACGTCCAGGTTGCCGGCTCGACGCGACTTTCAAGATAGGCCGCCGCACCGAGTCCAAAGGCGACCGGGGTCCAGAGGAAGTGGCGATCCCGATTATCTGCGCCTTCGACGCGTGCGATACCCGCCAACCGGTCCAGGATGGAGCGTTTGCGATCAGGGGGCGACGCCACTTCTTCAGAGACGTCGATTAACACGCGGAAACCGTTATAGTTTTTCGTGTCGCAGCGACCTTGCCGCGCTGCGGAAAAGCGCTAGGCCTCGCGGGAAGCGGCGTGCTAAGACGCCTCGCCCGCGCCGCTTCGCGGGGATCTTTTTCCGTCGCCCTCTCGGCGCCCTGTCCTGCAGCCTTGAAGTCCATGTCGAACCCCACCTCTACCGGCGTCGTCACGCGCTTCGCCCCCTCGCCCACCGGTTTCCTGCATATCGGCGGCGCTCGCACGGCGCTGTTTAACTGGTTATATGCACGCCATACGGGAGGGAAGTTCCTAATTCGCGTCGAAGACACCGATCGCGAACGGTCGACCGAAGCCGCCGTCGCCGCGATCTTCGAGGGTCTGGACTGGCTGGGCCTGAAGTCCGACGACGAGGTGATCTTCCAGCACACCCGCGCGCCGCGCCACGTGGAGGTGGTGCATGAGCTGCTGGCCAAAGGCCGCGCCTATCGCTGCTGGATGACCGTCGAGGAACTGGAAGTCGCCCGTGAGAGAGCTCGCGCCGAAGGTCGCGCGATCCGCTCACCGTGGCGCGACGCGCCTGAAGGCGACCTGTCCGCACCGCATGTGATCCGTTTCAAAGGACCGCTGGACGGCGAGACCGTGGTCAACGACCTGGTCAAGGGTCCTGTCACCTTCAAGAATATTGAGCTGGACGACCTTGTCCTGCTTCGTGCGGACGGCGCGCCGACCTATAACCTCGCGGTCGTGGTGGATGACCACGACATGGGCGTCACCCATGTGATCCGCGGCGACGACCACCTCAACAACGCCGCCCGCCAGACCCTGATCTATCAGGCGATGGACTGGGCTGTGCCCGCCTTCGCCCATATCCCGCTGATCCATGGTCCGGACGGCGCGAAGCTCTCCAAGCGCCATGGCGCCCAGGCCGTGGGCGAGTTCGCCGACCTCGGCTACATCCCTGAGGGCATGCGCAACTACCTGGCGCGCCTTGGCTGGGGTCATGGCGACGATGAAGTCTTCAACGACGAACAGGCGATCAGCTGGTTCGACGTGGCCGACGTTGTGAAGGCCCCTGCCCGGCTGGACTGGGCCAAGCTGAACCACATCAACGCACAGCACCTGCGCAAAGCCGACGACGCGCGCCTGACCGCTCTTGCCCTGGCGGCGGCGGAAAAGCGCGACGAGCCCCTGCCCGCTGACGCGGCGGAACGCATCGCGCGCACGGTTCCCGAGGTCAAGGAAGGCGCCAAGACCATCCTTGAGCTGGTCGATCATTGCGCATTCGCGCTGAAGACCCGGCCACTGGCGCTGGAAGAGAAAACCCAAAAGCAGCTGACCGATGAAACCATCGAGCGGTTGAAGCGCCTGCGCGACCAACTTGCCGCAGCGCCGGCCTTCGACGCCGCGACCTTGGAAACCGTGTTGAAATCATTCGCGGAATCCGAAGGCGTCGGCTTCGGCAAGTTTGGACCGGCGCTTCGCGGAATCCTCACCGGAGGGGCGCCCGCGCCTGACCTGAACAAGACCATGGCGGCTCTCTCCCGCGATGAGGCGATCGGCCGTCTTGACGACGCGCTGGCGCCTCGCGCATGAGGCGCTATAACGCACCCGCGAAAAGCGAAAATTGGACTGCCCGTCCCAATAATGAAGGGGTCTACGGATGACCGATAAAGCCACGCTGACGATCGGCGACAAGAGCTATGAGCTGCCGATCCTCAAGGGCAGCACGGGTCCGGACGTCATCGACGTCCGCAAGATCTATGGTGAGAGCGATCACTTCACGTTCGATCCGGGTTTCACCTCGACCGCCTCGTGCGAGAGCAAGATCACCTATATCGACGGCGACGCGGGCATTCTGCTGCACCGCGGCTACCCGATCGACCAGCTGGCCGAGAAGTCCTCGTTCCTCGAGGTCTGCTACCTGCTGCTGAACGGCGAACTGCCCAAGGCCGACGAGTTCGCCAAGTTCGAGCACAACATCACCTACCACACGATGTTGCACGCCCAGTTCGACCGCTTCTTCGAGGGCTTCCGCCGCGACGCCCACCCGATGGCGGTCATGACCGGCGCCGTCGGCGCTCTGTCGGCGTTCTATTCGGACAGCATCAATGTCGACGACGCGCGTGAGCGCGAGATCAGCGCCCATCGCCTGATCGCCAAGATGCCGACGATTGCGGCCCGCGCCTACAAGTACACGGTCGGCCAGCCGTTCGTGTCGCCGCGAAACGATCTGTCGTACTCGGAAAACTTCCTGCGCATGTGCTTCGCCGTGCCGGCCGAGGACTGGAAGCCGAACCCGGTGCTCACCCGCGCCATGGACCGGATCTTCATCCTGCACGCCGACCACGAGCAGAACGCCTCGACCTCGACTGTCCGCCTGGCGGGCTCGTCGGGCGCTCACCCGTTCGCCTGCATCGCCGCCGGCATCGCCTGCCTCTGGGGCCCGTCGCACGGCGGCGCGAACCAGGAAGCGCTGGAGATGCTGGAGACCATCGGTTCGGTCGACAACATCAAGGACTACGTCCAGGGCGTGAAGGACCGGAAGTACAAGCTGATGGGCTTCGGCCACCGCGTGTACAAGAACTTCGACCCGCGCGCGAAGGTCATGCAAAAGACCGCGCACGAAGTTCTGGCTGAGCTGGGCCACAACAACGACCCGCTGCTGCAGGTCGCCCAGGAGCTGGAAAAGGTCGCCCTGAACGACCCCTACTTCGTCGATCGCAAGCTGTACCCGAACATCGATTTCTATTCGGGCATCACCCTGCGCGCGATGGGCTTCCCGACCAACATGTTCACCGTGCTGTTCGCCCTGGCCCGCACCGTGGGCTGGATCAGCCAGTGGAAGGAGATGTTCGAGGACCCGACCCGCAAGATCGGTCGTCCGCGTCAGCTCTACACCGGCGCCACGCAACGCGACTACGTTCCGGTCGAAAAGCGCTAAGCGCTGCGTCCAGAACCTTGGATCAGGCCCCGCTTCGGCGGGGCCTTTTTCGTTCAACGCTTGAGCAGAAAGCTCAGCACCTCGGCCACGGCGCGATAGAGCGCTTCGGGAATCTCCTCGTCGATCTCGATCGTCGAAAGCGCCTGAGCCAGCGCGGGATCCTCCTCGATCGGCACGCCGTGCTCGCGGGCCGTCTCGATGATCTTCTCCCCGACCCAGCCCTGGCCCGAGGCCACGACCTTCGGCGCATTGGGGTCTTCGTAGAGAAGCGCGACAGCGATACGGGGCTTGGCCGAAGGGCCGGAAATCCCGCTCATGAGGCCTGGTCCACGAAATGGCCTAACGGGTTGGCGGCCAGCGCCGCCGGCGCGCCGGAGTGGACAGCGACTTCTGGGCTCAGCTCGGCTTGACGAAGCGCGGCGCCCAGCGCCTCCTCGCCCGCTCTCAGGCGCGAAATAGTTTCCGCCCGCTCCGCCCAGAGCGACACGCGAGCGCGCGCGCCGGTCAGGGTCACCAGGGCATGAACCGGCCCGAGGGGCTCAAGATCGATCGAAAAGCGCGCCTTGTAGGTCCGCTCTCCCGCGATGGCGGCGCCGCCGCCTGCGCCGCCGCCATCGCGGCTGATTTCGAACTGCGCCACGGCCACGCCCTGCGGCGTCACGAAGGGTAGGTCGAGGTTCAACCTGGCGCCCTGCGTCGCTGCGCGCGTGTCGGCCGGCTCGCGATCTTGCGGCGCTGCTTCGGGCAGTGAGGCGATCTGCATCAAGTCCTGGCGCGCTAGCGCGGCGTGCGCCTTCTTGAGCAGACGCCGCGCCATGTCCTCGGGCGTCGCGCTCAAGATCGCCGTCGGCTCCGCTGGCTTTTGCCCCGCCGTGGGACCGCCAGCATAAGGCGGCGGCGTACTCGGACGGTCCGGCTGGACGGGCGGCGCATAGGCCCGCGCCGCAAGCGGTCGTGGCTCACTTGGGACCAGGGCCTGCGCTGGCGGTTCCTCCCCCAGATGCTCCACCTGGATCAAGGCTGGTGGGGTGGCTTTGCCAGGCACGGCCGGCAGAGGCGACCGTTCGGGGGCGGGTCGCGCAGCCGCGACGAATGGACCAAACCTCGCCGAAAGTTCGGCAGTTGCTGGCGCTGGAGCGTCTGGGTTGCCCGACGCCAGCTGTCGAACCTGCGACGCCGTAGGGGTGTCTAAATCAGACGCCGCCGGGGGCGGCGAAGCAGAAGACAAGTTCACCGTTCCCGCGCCATGGGAGGGCGTGGGCCCCGCCGACGGCGTCGGAATTCTCGCACCCAAAGTCGACGCGGGCTCCTCCAAAAGGCCTGACCTGGCCGTGAACCCAGAAGGCTCTCCTCGCCCAGGAATGCCTAAGGGTGGCTGCCGCCCCCCGTAACCAGCGAGCGGCTTCTGGGTGATGGGGGCGGCCGTTGTTGGTGCATCCGCTTCGGTATCGCCTGACACACTATCCGGCTCGGGCGTCCCGGTCCGATCGTTCTGAGCGCTCTCCATGCGGCCCAGCCAGGTCGAAAGCGCACTGCGAAACACCAGGAGCGCGGCCTTGAGATCGCCATCGAGCACAGGGACCTGCGCTGGCGCATCCGCCGCCGACGGCGCCAGCGACCTCGCAAGACGCGTTTCAAAGAGCACGCCGGAGCGTTCCACTGCGCGACGCAGCCCCGGGCCGGTGGTGATGTCGGGGATGGACGGCGTTGCGGCGAGCAACGCTCGGCCGGCTTCGCGGATTTCCGGGGGGACGTCAGGCAGTTGCAGCGCCGCTTGCACGTCGGCCACGAGCGGCGCAAGGCCCGCTTGTCGCGGGACAGCCTCGGCGGTCGCCAGCCTTACGGCTTGGGCTTGGCGCGCCTCCGGCGCGCTTCGGGCGACCGGTGCGGCGCCCGCCGGCGCAGCGTGCTTCGAATGGGGCGCGTCCGCAGCGTGTTCCGTATCCTGTGTCGCGGCCTGGCCTGCCTGCTCGACCTTGTCTTCGGGCATTGTCGCCGAGCCAACAGCTTGACCCGCCATGGTCCCAAGTTGCGCAGTCGCATTGGCTAGGGCTTGGCGCGCCAGGCCTGTCAGCACCGCGCTGGAATCGGACGGGGTTCCAGCCGCAGGGGTTGGAAGGATCGGGCTCACGGGCGTGGTCGGGTCTATAGCCACGACAACGACTCCAAGGCGACAGCTTAAGGCAGCCTAGGGCCCGACCGTAAACCAGCGATTAACCCTCGCCGAGACCGGCCAGAAGCTCAGGCAGAGATGCTACGCCTTGCACTGAGGAAATCCAGCAAGGCGTCAGCGGCGGCTTCGGAGGGATCGGGCATACCTCGCCCCATCCGGTCCAACGCAGCGTACTGCTCGGTCACTTGCCGTTGACGCAAGGCGGGGTCATCTAGGCGCTCAGCCACCGCCCTTGCCAGAGCTTCGCCTTCGCAGTCCCCCTGAATGAACTCCGGTGCGACAGCCTTGCCGGCGGCGATGTTGAACAACGTGATCCAGCGCGGCTTCATCAGCCGCTTGACGATGGCGTAGGTCACGGCGCTGGTCTTGTAGCCGACCACCATGGGCCGCCCCGCCAACGCCAACTCCGTCGTCACCGTGCCGCTACAGGCCAGAGCCACATCGCCCGCCACGAACGCGTCGTCCTTGAGCGCTTCGTCTTCGACAACATGGGCGCGGAACGGCCATCCGGCGACCTGGACCTTCACAGCCTCCGCTACTGTGTAGGCGGCCGGCACCACGATCTGCAGCGTGGGACGGTCGCGTTTGAGCCGCTGAATGGCGTCCTCGAACGCCGGCATCACGCGTTGAATTTCCGAGGGCCGACTGCCGGGAAGCACCAGTAGGATCGGGTCGGACGCTGCTGCTCCGATCGCGGCGCGGAGGCGAGCCGGGTCGGCCTGGTCGAATCGCTTGGCGAGCGCGGAATTGCCGACGAATATGTTCTTGAGGCCCGTCGCGTCGAAATAGGGCTTATCCATCGGCTGGATCGACAGCAGCAGATCCACAGCCTTGGCCAGGGAGTGCGCGCGGCGTTCGCCATAGGCCCAGACCTGTGGCGCGACGTACTTCACAAGCGGCAGGTCGGGATCAAGCTTGCGCAGCGCCTTTGCCAGACGAATGTTGAAGCCCCAACTATCGATAAGCACCGCTACATCCGGCTTTTCCCGCGCCGCCAGGGCCACGGTGTCCTTTAGGCGCGCCATGGCGCGGGGATAAGCCTTCAGACTTTCCAGGATGCCCAGGATCGAAAGCTGGGCGATGTCGAACGGGCTCTCGACGCCCTGTTCCGCCATCTTCACACCGCCGACGCCGACGAAGGTGACATCAGCGCCAAGCCGCGCCCGCAGCGCACGCGCCAAGCCTGCACCAAGAGCGTCGCCTGAAGCCTCCGCAGCGACGAGCATGACCTTCAGAGGCTTTCCGCCCGTATCGGTCATGGCTGCTCCTGCGGATCGACCCCCAAGACGAAGACGCCCAGATCATCGGCGGCTGCGATGACCGCCTCTCGATCGACGACCAGCAAACGCCCGGTCTCGCCCACAATGCCGGCGAGTCCCGCGCGAGCAGCGCGCTGGATCGTGGCCACACCGATCGTCGGAAGATCGACGCGTGTTTCCTGGATGGGCTTGGGGGCCTTGGCCAGCACACCCAGACGTCGTTCCGCCCGTCCACGGATCGCCTCGGGCAGCTCAGCCACACGCCGCAGCATCGCGTCGGTGCCCTCCTGGGCTTCCACGGCAAGGACGAGGCCCTCGCAGACGACCGCGCCCTGCCCTATGTCGAGCCGTCCAATCTCACGGGCGACCATCAGCGCCTTGTCGATATCCGCCATATGCGCGGGCGCTGGGGAGACCCTACCCAGGCGTCCGCGAGGCAGGGTCATTTCGCCCATCACCTCGTGCGCGCCTTCGATCTCGAAGCCTTCCTTCTCGAACTCGTCTAGCACCCGGCGCAACAGCGCGTCATCGCCTCGCCGCGCGGCGACGATCAGGCTGGGCAGCACCTTCACGCCTCGCGCGTCGGGCATCAGCGCCGAGAAGTCCGGGCGACTGACATTACCGGCGAAGCAAACAACGCCGCAGCCCTCAGCACGAAGCGCTTTGAAGATCTTCCCGAACTCGCCTAGGCCGACTTCGACCCCAGGGTAACGGGTCAGCGCCGGGTCTGCGAATGTGCGCAGCCGCATCACGGAAAAGGCGCGTCCGGCCGCCTCGCAATGAGACGCCAGTTCAACGGGAAGCGCCCCGCCGCCGGCGATCAGGCCTAACTTGCGCATCAGCGAACTCTAGACTTCCCGCTCCGGGAGGCAGAGCGGCCGATTGGCGTCGGCGCGGATGAAGTCGACGATCTCCATGACCTCGGCGTTGGCGGCGTGGATCTCGGCCACGTCGTCGAGCCGCTCCTGGAACGTGCCTTCGTCTGCGAACATCAAGCGATAGGCCGCGCGCAGCGCGTTGATCGTCTCGCGCGGGAAACCCCGTCGCTTCAGACCCACGAGGTTCAGGCCTTCCAGATGGGCGTGGTTACCCCAAACCGAACCGTATGGGATCACATCCTTGGTCACGGCGGCGAGGCCACCGATGAAGCTGTAGCGGCCGATCCGGGAGAACTGGTGCGCGGCGGCGAGGCCGCCCATGAACACATAGTCGCCAATCGCCACGTGCCCCCCCAGGGTCGCGCCCTTGGCCAGGACGACGAAATCCCCGACCGTACAGTCATGCGCCACATGCGAGCCGACCATGTAGAGACCGTCGGATCCGATCGTGGTCACGCCCTTCCCCGACGCGGTGCCGGTATGCATGGTCACGTGCTCGCGAATGATGTTCCGCGGCCCGATAATCAGCTCGGTCCGCTCGCCCTTGTGCCCCAGGTGCTGCGGGGGACCGCCGAGATTGGCGA
Organism: Pseudomonadota bacterium; assembly: GCA_020161365.1. Lineage (GTDB taxonomy): Bacteria > Pseudomonadota > Alphaproteobacteria > Caulobacterales > Caulobacteraceae > Caulobacter. Next base: position 82,967 of record JAIUNU010000012.1, read on the forward strand.
AGGGATGAACGACGCAGTTCTCGCCAAGGGTGGTCGCCCCCTCCACCACCACGTGCGACAGCAGACGCACGCCCGCTGACAGCGTCACGTCGGGACCAACGATGCTGTAAGGACCGATCTCAACGTCCGAAGCCAGCTTGGCTTCTGGCGCGACGATGGCGGTGGGGTGAATGCTCATGCCTTGGGCCCCGTCTCGACGACCATGGCGGCGAACTCGGCCTCGGCGGCCACCTTGTCGCCGACCTTGGCCACGCCCTTGAACTTGAAGATCGACGAGCGCGCCCGCAGGACCTCGACTTCCATGCGGATCACGTCGCCGGGGCGCACGGGATTGCGGAAGCGGGCGTTGTCGACCGACATGAAGAAGATCGTCTTGCCCTCGGTGTCCACCTCAAGCGACTTGCTCATCAGCACAGCGCCGGTCTGGGCCAGGGCTTCGATGATCAGCACGCCGGGCATCACGGGATTCCCCGGGAAATGCCCTTGGAAGAAGGGCTCGTTCACCGTCACGCACTTGATGCCGACGATCGACTGGTGGGGGTTATAGTCCTCGGCGCGGTCGACGAGCAGAAACGGATAGCGGTGTGGGATGCGCGCCAGGATTTCCGCGATGTCGATGTCGGTCTGCACCGCTTGCTCGGCGTGGTCGCCCATACTCAGCCCCTCGTCCCTCGGCCGCCCGCCATGCGCGACAGCCATGCGGTCTCCCGAAGCCACCGCTTGAGCGGCCGCGCCGGAAAGCCCGTCCAAGTTTCACCTTCCGGCACGTCCTTGAACACCGAGGCAGACGCCCCGATGCTCGCTCCCGAGCCGATACTCAAATGGTCCGCAACGCCGGCCTTGCCGCCAAAGGCGACCCCGTCGCCGATGAGCGTGCTTCCGGAGATTCCGGTATAGGCCGCCAATACGCAATTGCGCCCGATACGGACGTTGTGCGCGACGTGGACCAGATTGTCGATCTTGGTGTTCTCGCCAATGGTCGTATCGGCGAACGCGCCCCGGTCGACACAGCTATTGGCGCCGATCGTCACATTGTCCTGGATAACGACGCGCCCCAGCTGCGGCAGGTCCACCATGCCGCGCGGACCGAGTGCGGCGCCGAAGCCCGCTTCGCCGATCACCGCGCCGGCCGAGATACTGACACCATCGCCCAGGAGCGCGAAACCGATGACCGCGTTGGCGCCGATCACGCAATCGCGACCAATGAGGACGCCGGGACCGATCACCGCGCCAGGAGCGATCCGCGTGCCACGTCCGATCCGAGCTCCTTGGCCGACGGTCACGTTCGTCGACAGCAGAACCCCGGGCTCCAATGTCGCGTCGGGATGAATATGTGGAGCGCCAGCCTCGTGGCGTCGCGGCGCATGAAGTCGACTAGCCGCCGCAGCCCATGCGGCCTGCGGACGTGCGGTCACCAACGCCGCACAGGTCGCCGGCAGGAAGTCCTGATGCTCCGGACGCACAAAACACGCGCCCGCACGCGTCAACGCGGCGGACGACTTGCGTTTGGCGTCGGAGAAGAAGGTGACCGCCTGAGCATCCGCCGTGTCGAGCGGCGCGGCGTGGGTGACAAGCCTGTTTCCCAGGCTGCCGTTCGTGAGCTCCGCAGCGCCGGCCTGGGCCAGGTCGAAAAGCGAAGCCGGACCCAGGCTATCAAAGAAACGCGGGTCCGGCATGTTTCCTCACGGCGAAAGTGTCCCCCTTGGTAACCCCAAGAGAGACGATTCGCTTACTTGTTGGTCGGTTGCAGCGCAGCCGCGCCCTGGACCTGTTGGTCCAGACGTTCGCGGTCAAAGGTCAGGGTCTTGATGCGGGCGTCGAGGGCGGCGACCACGGCGTCGGTGATGTCCATGGCCGGGTTGGCCAGCATCACGGACTCACGGTCCAGCAGGACGCTGCACTTCTGCGCCTGATAGACCTGTTGGATCGGGGTGTTCAGCTCCGAAGAAACGCGCGCCAGAGCCTTTTGCTCGGTCGCTTCGACCTCCCTTTGGCGCAGTTGGCCCTTGCGCTGCCAGGCGTTGGCCTTGGCTTGCAGGGTCGCGGCCTGCTGCTCGAGGGCGTCCTGGGCGATGGTCGCCTTCTTGGCGTCCAGAGCCTTGGCTTCATTGTCCAGCGCGGTGCGTTCGCCGTTCAGCTCGGCGTTCACTTGCTGGATGATCGTCTTCAGACGCGCGTCGACGGCCTTGCCGACCTGCGAGCTGCCGATGGCGCGCGCGCCCGAGAAGATGCAGACGCCCGGGATCGCCGGACCATGCGTAACGGCCGGAGCCGCGGGAGCGGCGGCCGGAGCCGTCTGCGCCGAGGCAGTGGTCGCGATGGCGAGGGCGACGACGCTGGCAGCGGCCGCGGACAGGAACTTGGACATGTTTATTGGAACCTTGTGGAGGTGGAGAACCGGAACGTTTCGGTTCGGTCGTAGCTTTCCTTGGCCAAAATGCGGCTGATATCGAAGCGAATGGGGCCCATGGGGGATTTCCAGTCGATCGAGATACCCGCCGAAGCACGCAGGCCCAGGTTATCGCGAATGTTCGGGTCGAAGACGCCGGGCGACTTCTGGCGATCCACATCATCCAGCAGACCGGCGGTGCCGACGTCGCTGAACAGGGCGGCCTTGATGCCGTACTGCTCGGGCAGGAAGGTCGGGACCGTCAGCTCGAAAGTGCTGATCGCGTAGAGTTTGGCGCCCATCGAGTTGTATGAGCTGGAGATGTCGCGCGGGCCAATACCCGCGATCTCGAAGCCGCGGAACGACGTGCCGCCACGATAGAAGCGGTCGTTGATCCGAACGTTGTCGCCACCCCAGCCTTCGATGTAGCCGAACGAACCGGTGGCGCTGAACACGAGATCCTTGGTGAAGCCCCAATACCAACCGGCGTCGGCTTCGGTCTTGAGGTACTTCACGTCGCCGCCCAGGCCCGCAAGGTCCTGGTTGAGGTCCGCGAACCAGCCGCGGGTCGGGTTGATCGGGTCGTTGCGCTTGTCGATGCGCAGACCGTAGCCGATCAGCGACGTGATATACGCCCCGCGCTGCAGACACAGGATCTGCGACACCGAACCACTGGTGCACAGGCTGTCGGCGACGCTCACCTCGTCCTGGCGGATCGTGTAGCGCAGGCTCATCGACGAGTCGTTGGTCAGCGGGAAGCCGAAGCGCACATCGCCGCCAACCGACTTGGTGTCGTAGGCCGCGTATTGGGAAAGGTCGTAGCGGAAGGTGTAGAGGTTCAGGCCCGCGACCAGATTGCGGCCCAGGAAGCGCGGTTCGCTGAAGCCGAAATCGATCTGCTGACGCAGCGAGCCCACGGACGCGCGCGCACGAAGGTTCTGGCCGCGACCACGGAAGTTCCGCTCGGTGATGCCCACATCCAGCACCAGCTTGTCGATCGAGCTGTAGCCGGCGCTGAAAGACAGTTCGCCGGTGGGTTGTTCCTCGACCTTGACCCGCAGGCTGGTGCGGTCCGGCGCAGAGCCTGGCGCGTCTTCGATCTCGACTTCCTTGAAGAAGCCCAGACGACGAATGTTGTTCTTGGAGCGGTCAACCAGAACGCGGTTGTAGGCGTCGCCCTCAGCGACCTCCAACTCGCGGCGCAGCACGTAGTCGAGCGTGCGGGTGTTGCCGACGATGTCGATGCGATCGACATAGACGCGCGGTCCTTCGCGGACCTGGAACACCACGTCGACCGTCTTGGTCTCGCGGTTGGGCACGTAGCGCGGGCGCACGTCCACGAAAGCGAAGCCCGCCGCGCCGGCGGCGAAGGTCAGGGCGTCGGTCGCCTGTTCGATGCGCTCGTCTTCGTAGAGCTGCCCCGTGCGAACCGGCAGGATCTGCGCCAGCAACGCGCCGTCCAGCTTCTTCAGCTCGGTTTCGACGGTGATCTTGCCGAACTTGTACTTGGGCCCTTCCTCGACGGTGTAGGTGACCGCGAAGCCATTCTTGTCCGGAGCCAGTTCGGCCACCGAAGAGATCACCCGGAAATCAAAGAAGCCACGGTTGCGGTAATGCTTCCGCAGTTGCTCCCGGTCGTATTCGATCCGGTCCGGATCGTAGTTGTCGTTGCTGGTCAGGATCTTGTACCAGCGGCTTTCCTTGGTGACGATCACGTCACGCAGGTCGTTGTCCGAGAACTCGGAATTGCCGAGGAAGTTGATCCCGAGGACGCCGCTCTTGGCGCCTTCGCTGATTTCAAACACCAGGTCGACGCGCTTTTGCGGCAGTTCGACCACCTTAGGCGTCACGGTCGCCGAGATACGGCCCGACCGGCGATAGAGTTCGATGATGCGCTGAACATCGGCCTGGACCTTGGCGCGCGTGAAGATGCCGCGCGGGCGGATCTGCACTTCGTCTTTCAGCTTGTCTTCCTTGAGGGACGAATTCCCTTCGAAGACCACCTGGTTGATGATCGGATTTTCGACGACCTTCACGACCAGGTCACCGCCGAGCATTTCGATCTTCACGTCAGCAAAGAGATCGGTGCGCGCCAGCGTCTTCAGCGCCAGGTCGAGGCGTTGCGAGTCGACGGTGTCACCCGGTTGGATCGGCAGATAGGACAGCACGGTGCCCTGCTCGATACGCTCGTTACCCTGCACCAGAATGCGCTGAACCACGCCCGTCTGGGTGGCCTGAGCAAAGGCCTGATGCGGAGCCACCAGGGCCGTCGAGCCGAGAAGCAGCGCCATACCCGTGGCGAACGCGGCGCTTTGGGCGCGAAGTTTGTTCATGTGACCAATCATGGACGGAGGACGGACGTTCACGTGAACAGTCCGCCGATGAATTTGAACACGTCGTAGCGGTTTAGGTCGTTCCACGCCGCGAACAGCATGAAACCCAGGATCAAGGCAAGCCCTGCGCGGAAACCTGCGGCCTGGAACTCGGCCCGCAGAGGCCGCTTGGCGACGGCTTCGTAGGCGTACATCAACAGATGGCCACCATCGAGAACCGGGATCGGCAACAGGTTCATGAAGCCGATGCTGACCGACAGGCTCGCGATCAGCCAGAATTGCGAATAGAGCAGCCCAATCACCAAGGCCTTGCCATTGGGCGCCTGCTCGACGACGCCGTTCGTCACCGCGCCAGCGGTGTGGCCGATGCCGATGATCCCGCTGATCTGGTCAGCGGGCAGTTGGCCCATCAACAGCCGGCCGAGATAAAAGCCGATGGTCCGGATCATGTCCCAGACCTCGACGGTTGCGTCGGGGATGGCGCTGAGGAGCGACGAGCGTTCGAAACGCCCGCCGGGCGCGCTACGCAGGCCGAGTTCGCCAACCTTCACCCGGCCGCTGATTTCGTTCTGACGCTCCACGAGGCGCGGCGTCGCGGTGAGGTGCACGGTGCGTCCATCCCGCTCGACCGCGAAGTCGATGGGCATGTTCGCCCGGAGCGCCACATAGCCCTGAATGTCCTGGAAGGACCGAATGCGACGGTCATCCGCCTTGACGATCACGTCGCCGGGCTTGAAGCCTGCAACGGCGGCCGGCGTCCCGGCGACAACCTCACCAACGGCGGTTGAGGTCTTCTGCGCACCGAACGCCACAAGGATCACGGCAAAAACGAGGATCGCCAGCACGAAGTTCGCCAGTGGTCCCGCGACGGCGATGAATGCCCGTTGCCAGACGGGTTTGAAATGGAAGTAGCGGTTGACCGCATCATCGCCCTCGCGACGACTGATCTCCCGCCGCATCGCGTCGAGGTCGTTCTGATCGGGAACGCTCGCAGCGTTCTCATCGCCAGCGAAACGAACATAGCCCCCAAGAGGCAGGGCGGCGATGCACCATTCTACGCCGGTCTTGTCCCGCCAGGAGATGAGCGGCGCCCCGAAACCGATGGAGAAGCGGTCGATCGCCACGCCACAGGCGCGCGCCGCCCAGAAGTGTCCGAGCTCGTGCACCGTCACCACGACGGACAGCACGAACACCAAAGACACAAGCATGATCAGAAAGCCGATCATCGCGCGAAAATACTCTCCCCGGTCAGGCCCGCAGACGCTTCTGCGTGACAACCTCGGCCGCAATGCGGCGAGCGGAGGCGTCGATCCACATGGCGTTCTCGACGGCCTCGTTTTCTACGACGGCGAGATCGCCCAAGCTGTTCATGCGCTCAAGGGTCCCCGCCACCGCGGCGGCAATATCGAGAAACCCGATACGCCGGTCAAGGAAGGCCGCAACGGCGACCTCATTGGCGGCGTTCATGGCCGCCGGCGCGCCGCAGCCCAACCGCAGCGCTTCGCGAGCGATCTCGATCGCGGGGAAGCGCTCAAGGTCCGGCGATTCGAAGGTCAGCTGTCCATAGGCGGCGAGATCCAAACGTGGCGCCGGCCAGGGCAAGCGATCCGGCCATGAGAAGGCGCAGGCGATCGGCGACCGCATGTCCGGCGGCCCCAATTGGGCCAGGGTCGAGCCGTCGACATACTCGACCAAGCTGTGAATGACGGACTGCGGATGGATCACGACGTCGATGCGCTCTTCCGGCGTTCCGAACAGGTAGGACGCCTCGATCATCTCAAGGCCCTTGTTCATCATCGTCGCGGAATCGACCGAAATCTTGGCGCCCATCGACCAATTGGGGTGCGCAATAGCCTGCTCAGGCGTGGCCCGCGCCATGGCCGGCTTGTCCCAAGTCCTGAAGGGCCCTCCAGACGCGGTCAGGATCAGGCGGGAGACTCGCTCGACGCAGGCTGGCTGCAACACCTGAAAGATCGCCGAATGTTCGGAGTCGACAGGGATCACCGCGCCCCCGGCAGCCTTGGCGATCGCCAGAAGCGCTGGCCCTGCGCAGACGAGGCTCTCCTTGTTCGCCAGCGCGATCACTGCGCCGGTGCGCGCGGCCGCGACTGTGGGCGCAAGACCCGCCGCGCCTACAATGGCGGACATCACCCAGTCCGCTCCCATGGCGGCGGCCTCGCGGACGGCTTCGGCGCCCGCAGCCGCCTGAACCCCTGTCCCGGCCAGGCCCAACCGTAAGTCCTCAAGTCGAGAGGCGTCTTCGATCACCGCGACCGTTGGTCGCCAGCGGCGGGCCTGTGCGATCAGTCGTTCGACATTGCGTCCAGCGGTGAGGGCGAGGATCTCAACCGGCGCGCCGGATTCCTCAAACAGGCTCAGGGTCGAAAGGCCGATCGATCCGGTCGAGCCCAGCACCACCACCTTGCGCGGCGAGCTCAATGCGCCCATCCGACATAATCGACCAGCCTTACGGCCGCGATGACGATGGCCGCGAACATCAGCCCGTCGACACGGTCGAGCAGGCCGCCATGCCCGGGGATGAGGTCGCCGCTGTCCTTGACGCCGAACCGGCGCTTCAGCATCGACTCCCAGAGGTCACCGGCCATGGTCGCCAAACCGCCGAGCAGGCCGATCAAAGCCGCGACCGGCCAGATGAGCTTCAGGTCCGCCAGCCAGGCCACAACCACGGCGCCGATCGTGGCGGCCGCAAGCCCGCCGACGAAGCCTGACCAGGTCTTGTTCGGCGAAATTCGGGGCCACAGCTTCGGACCCTTGAAAATGCTTCCGGCGACATAGGCGAAGATGTCCGCGAACCACGTCACCACAAAGAGCAGAAGGGTCCAGCCAAGGCCGTCGCTCAAAGATCGCACCCAAACCAGAGCGATCACCGCCGGCGCGATATAGACCACGCCATAGGCCGCGTCCGCGCGTCGCTCGACCGCGCCGCGCGCGATCAAGCCGGCCAGGAATGAGCCGGCCAGCACGACGGCCCAGGCGACGAGGAAGGCTTGCAGAAAGGCGGCGATCACCGCCAGGGCGCAGAACACGCCGACCACGGCGCCCACTGCGTTGGGCGCCTTGGGAGCGCTGATCTTCCCCCATTCGCGCGCCAGCAGAGCAACGCAGACAAGGGATAGGGCCATGAACCAGTAACCGCCGAGCCAGACGGCGGCCACGACGGTGGGAACGAGCACGGTCGCCGAGACCACGCGCGTCCGCAGATTGCCCCAGTTGAAGCGCTTAGCCGGCGACGGCGACGTCATCGGCCGCGACCCCTCCATAACGGCGGTCCCGCCCACGATACTCAGCGATAGCCGCCGCAAGCGCTTCGGGACCATAGTCGGGCCAGAGAACGTCCTGGAAAACCAACTCGGCGTAGGCGCAGTCCCACAGCAGGAAGTTGGAGAGGCGACGTTCGCCGCTCGTGCGAACGATCAGGTCCGGCGGGGGCGCGGCGACCGTCGAAAGCAGGCCCTCGAAAACGTCCTCATTCAACTCCGAGGCCTTGGCTTCGCCGCGCTCGACGCGCTCGGCGAAGGCGCGGGCCGCGTCGGTGATATCGGCGCGACCGCCATAGTTGAAAGCAACCTGCAGAACGAACTCGGAGTTCTGAGCCGTCCGGCGCTCGGCGCGCTCGATCACCTCGGCGATGTCGGCGGATAGACCCGAACGACGACCGACGATACGCACGCGAACACCCGCCTTGGCCAACCGCTCAAGGTCAGACTCGACGTACGCCTTAAGCAGTCCCATCAACTCGGAGACTTCTTGAGCCGGCCTCCGCCAATTCTCGGTCGAGAAACCGAAAACCGTCAGCACACCGACATTCTGACTCTGAGCGCCCTCGACGGTGCGCTTGAGGGCGTTCACGCCGGCGCGATGCCCCAGCACGCGCGGAAGGCCCTGCCGCTTCGCCCAGCGTCCGTTGCCATCCATGATAATGGCCACGTGCAGACGCGCCTCGGACTCTGGCCTTTCGGCGCGGCCCAAACCGTTCTGCGGACCGGTGGTCGCCGGCATTCGCTCCAACCTTCCCTCGTCGCTCCCCATCAAACTCGCGAGGCGGGCGATTAGACCTGCATGATCTCTTGTTCCTTGATTTTCAAGGCCTCGTCGATGCGCTTGATGGCGTCATCGGTGATCTTCTGGACCTCGTTTTCCATCTTCTTGCGCTCGTCCTCGGCGATCGCGCCATCCTTCTCGGCCTTCTTGAGGTCGTCGTTGGCGTCGCGGCGGACGTTACGTACAGCGATCTTTTGCTGCTCGGCGTACTTGCCGGCGATCTTCTGGAGGTCCTTGCGACGCTCCTCGGTCAGCGGCGGAATCGGAATCCGCAAATTCTGACCTTCGACGACGGGGTTGAGGCCCAGACCCGAGGCGCGGATCGCCTTTTCGACCGAGACGACGACGCCACGGTCCCAGACGCTGACACTGATCTGGCGCGGCTCGGGCACGCTGACCGAAGCCACCGCGTTCAGCGGGGTCGTGGAGCCGTAGGCCTCGACCATCACCTGATCGAGCAGGCTGGCCGAGGCGCGACCGGTGCGCAGGCTGGCGAACTCTTCCTTCAAGGCGGCGATGGTCTTGTCCATGCGATCGCGGTAGCGCGACAGGACGGGTTTTTCGGCGGCGGCCATGTGGCTCTCCTCGCTAGAAGTGAATCAGGCAGCGCGGTCTTCAGCGACCACGGTGTGCGTCCCCTCGCCTCGCAGGACGGTCAGCAGGTTGCCGCGCCCCTTGATGGAGAAGACCACGATCGGAATATTGCTGTCGCGCATCAGCGCCACGGCCGAGGCGTCCATGACCCGCAGATCCTTGGCCAGCACGTCCATATAGGTCAGGCGGTCATAGCGTTCGGCCTTGGGATCCTTCTTGGGATCCGCGGTGTAGACCCCATCGACACTCGTACCCTTGAACAGAGCGTCGCAGTCCATCTCGGCCGCGCGGAGCGCCGCAGCGGTGTCGGTGGTGAAGTACGGGTTGCCGGTGCCAGCCGCGAAGATCACCACGCGCCCCTTCTCCAGGTGGCGCTGGGCGCGGCGGCGGATATAGGGCTCGCAGACCGTGGCCATCGGAATCGCCGATTGCACGCGGGTCTGGACGCCGATGCGTTCCAGCGCGTCCTGCATGGCCAGAGCGTTCATCACCGTGGCCAGCATGCCCATGTAGTCGGCGCTGGATCGCTCCATGCCCTTGGCCGCTCCAGCCATGCCGCGGAAGATGTTGCCGCCGCCGATGACAAGGCACAGCTCGACCCCCGACTTGACGATTTCCGCCACGTCCTCGGCGACCGATTGAACCGTGTTGGTGTCGATCCCGTACGGCGTATCGCCCATCAGGACCTCGCCGGACACCTTCAGCAGGATGCGGCGATATTTCTGGGGCGCGCTGGTATCGGACATGGGACCGCTATTCCTGAGTCGTCGGCACGCACATTACGTGCGTTCTACAGAAGTGGGATGGATTTTGCCAACCAAGGCGCGCACGCCGGATGGCGGACATGAAAAGGGCGCGGCGCGCGTCGAACGCGCCGCGCCCTCAGTCTTGATCCGGCGTCATGCGACGCCGGCGATCGATCTTTAGGCCTGACCGGTCATCGAGGCGACTTCGGCCGCGAAATCGTCTTGCTTCTTCTCGACGCCTTCGCCCAAGGCAAGACGCGTGAAGCCCTTCACGGCGACCGGGGCGCCGAGGGTCTTGGCCGCTTCAGCAACCAGTTGCTCGACGGTCTGATCCGGGTTCATGACGAAGGCTTGCTTCAGCAGCACGACTTCTTCCAGGAACTTGCGGATACGGCCTTCGATCATCTTCTCGACGACGGCGGCGGGCTTGCCCGACTCCAGCGCCTGCTCGGTGAACACGGCCTTTTCACGCTCGATGGCGGCCGGGTCCAGATCGTCCGGCGACAGCGAGAGCGGCGAGGTCGCGGCGACGTGCATCGCGATCTTGCGGCCCAGTTCGCGCAGAGCGGCCTTGTCGCCGGTCGACTCGACGGCCACCAGCACGCCGATGCGGCCGAGGTCCGGCGCAGTGGCGTTGTGGATGTACGAGGCGACGACGCCATTTTCGACCGACCACTTGGCGGCGCGGCGAACCATCATGTTCTCGCCGATCGTGGCGATCAGGTTGGTCAGGTGGTCCTGAACGGTCTCGCCGCCGGCCAGCTTGGCGGCGGTGATCGCATCGACCGAACCGTCGGTGCCGAGCGCAGCGCCGGCGATCTGACGGGCGGCGCCCTGGAACAGGTCGTTACGCGACACGAAGTCGGTTTCGGCGTTCACTTCGACGGCGGTGGCGGTTTCGCCAGCGCCTTGTTCGGCGGTGGCGATGGCCACCAGGCCTTCGGCGGCGGCGCGGTCAGCCTTCTTGGCGGCCTTGGACAGACCCTTGGCGCGCAGCCAGTCGATGGACGCTTCGATGTCGCCGTTGTTTTCAGCCAGCGCCTTCTTGCAGTCCATCATGCCGACGCCGGACTTTTCGCGCAGTTCCTTGACGAGCGCGGCGGTGATCTCAGCCATCGAAAATCTCCAGATTCAAACGGTTGGCGACTGGGCTTGTTAGCCCGCCAAATCGATAAAGAGTTGGGACCGGACTACTTAGCCCGGTCCCATGTCAGGGTCGCGACGGTCCCGCGCCGGGCGGTCGCCCAGCTAGGGACACGCGAGAAATCAGCCTTCAGCCGATTCCGGAGCCGCTTCGGCGGCCGGAGCTTCCGGAGCCAGTTCGCGGGCCAGGGCCGGCTCGACCGGGGCCACGGCGGCGCCCAGGTCGACGCCCGAAGCGGCTTGACCGGCGGCCAGACCGTCGAGGACGGCGTCGGCGATCAGATCGCAGTACAGTTGCAGGGCGCGGGCGGCGTCGTCGTTACCCGGGATCGGGTAGGTGATGCCGTCCGGATCGCAGTTGGTGTCGAGGATGGCGACGACCGGGATGTTCAGCTTGCGGGCTTCCAGGATCGCGATCGCTTCCTTGTTGGTGTCGATCACGAACATGATGTCGGGGATGCCGCCCATGTCCTTGATGCCGCCCAGCGACAGTTCCAGCTTGTCGCGCTCGCGGGTCAGCTGCAGCAGTTCCTTCTTGGAACGGCCTTGGGCTTCGCCGGCCAGGACGCCTTCCAGCTCGCGCAGACGAGCGATCGAGCCCGAGACGGTGCGCCAGTTGGTCAGGGTGCCGCCGAGCCAGCGGTGGTTGACGTAATACTGGGCGCAGCGCTTGGCGGCCGTGGCGACCGGGTCGCTGGCCTGGCGCTTGGTACCGACGAACAGCACGCGGCCGCCGGCGGCGGCGACCTCACGGACCTTCACCAGGGCTTGGTGCAGGAGCGGGATCGTCTGCGACAGGTCGATGATGTGGATGTTCGAGCGCGAACCGAAGATGTAGCGGTCCATCTTCGGGTTCCAGCGGTGCGTCTGGTGACCGAAGTGGGCGCCGGCTTCCAGGAGCTGACGCATGGAGAATTCGGGAAGAGCCATCGGGCCTTTATCCTTTTTCCGGTTGAACCTCCGTGGACACCCCCGCTCCAGACCATTCTGGACCGGGACCGGAACGGCGACGCCGGGATGTCTCCCCGGTGCGGCCGAACGTCCACGTGTGGAATGGCCGCGCAAATAGTCGCTACCGAACGAAAAGGCAAGCCCGCACATCGCGCCCTGACGGGTGAAATATGTTCGCCTTGGATATGTGGCGCTCGGTCTCTGCTGTCGTCATAGCCATCAAGAGCCCGAGCAGGCCCGCCCTTATCCACAGGGCTGGAGCGCGCTGTCGCAAATCCTCCATGCGACCGTGGCTCATTGGAACCGGTGGTACGGGGAATGGTGATGCTCGCGGTTTTCGATATGGACGGCACGTTGCTGAACGGCGACTCCACAGCGATGTGGCTGTGGGCGCGCGCGAAGCGATCGCCGCTGCGGATGCTCGCCACCCTGGCTGTCGCGCCGTTGGCCTTGCCGATGGTGGCCCTCCCCTCCACCCGCCGTGCCGGAGCCTCGATGCTGCTCTGGATCTCGACAGTGGGTCTGTCTGAACAGCAGCTCTTTGCGTCCTGCGATGAGTTCGCCCGAGCGCTGATCGAGAAACGCAGCGGCCTATCGTGGAAGCCGCAAGCGCTCGCCACGCTGGACAGCCACGCCGCCGCTGGCGACCGCGTGGTTGTGGTCACCGCCGCCCCATTGTGCTTGGCGAACGCCCTGCTCCGCACCTTGGACCGGCGCGTGGAAGTTCTGGGCACCTCGCTGAAACCGGGGCTCGGCGGCTGGATCGCCAACATTCACTGCCGCAATCAGCGCAAGTGCCAAGCGCTGGCCGAGGCCGGTCACGGCGCTCGTTGGGCCTATGCCTATACCGACAGCCTCGACGACCTGCCGATCCTGCGGGCCGCCGATAAGCCTGTCATCGTCAAGGGCGGCAAGACGGCCGAGCGAAGGCTGCTCCGCGCCGGGTTGCTCAACGGACGAGCCGCAGCGTGGTGACGCTACGCCGATCAATCAGGCCTGCGTACGACGACCGACCAGGGCGCAGGAATATAATCCTACACATCCTCCAGAAGCGCGACACCTGGCGCTGTCTTAAGGGCCCCACGCAACGCCGCATCTAGCGTGTAGCGACCGGGCAAGCGCAGCTCGATCTCTCGCCCGCCGCCAATCGCCGCGACGAAGGTGACCTCGCCACCCTTCTGAGCCTGGGCTGGCTCAAGGCGACGCTTCAAGGCGTCGATCTCGGCGGCGGACGGCGACAGGTGCACGCGCAGACCCGCCACGACATTCTCGACGGCTTTCTCGATCGGCTCAGCGTCGTCGCCGAAGAACCGCACCTCGCCGTCCCGCGCCTTGGCGCGCACCTTGATCGCCACGGCCTTGCCGGGCTCGAGCACATCGCGGCATTTCCGTAGGGACTCCGGCGGGTAAAGAACCTCGTACTCGCCCGTCGGGTCAGACAGAGAGACAAAGGCGAACTTCTCACCGCTTTGCGAGGCGCGTTCCTGCCGACGACGCACAACGCCGCACATCCGGAAGGCTTCCGCCCCCGCCTCGGCCTGGGCCATCGCTTCAGCCAGCATGACGGTGCGCCGGCGCCGAAGCATTCCGACCATGTCCTCCAGCGGATGGCCAGTCAGGTAGAAGCCGACCGCCGAGAGTTCCTCGTCCAAGAGATCGACCTGGTTCCAGTTCTCGGTCTTCGAGAGACGCGGGCGTCCCGCGCCCGGATCGGATCCGAACAAGCCCCCCTGCCCGCCCTGGCGGTCGGCGTGACAACTCTGGGCGTGGGCGATCAGGACATCAGCAGAGGCGACGATCTGAGCGCGGTTCTTGTGGATCGAGTCGAAGGCGCCGGCGCGCGCCAGGTTTTCGATCGCCCGCTTGTTGACCTGCTTCGGGTCAATGCGTTCGACGAAGTCGAAGATGTCGCGGAACGGCCCACCTTCCTCGCGCACCGCCACCAGGTGCTTCATCGCCTCTAGGCCGACGTTACGGATCGCGCCGAGCGCATAGAGCACCTCGCCGTTCTCGACCTCGAAGTCGGCGCCGGACCGGTTCACGTCCGGCGCCCGCACGGTGATCCCGAAGCGGCGGGCGTCCTGGTGGAAAACGGCAAGCTTGTCGGTGTTCGAGAGATCCAGGCTCATCGACGCGGCGAAGAATTCCACCGGCGTGTTCGCCTTCAACCAGGCGGTCTGGTACGAAATGAAGGCGTAGGCGGCGGCGTGCGACTTGTTGAAGCCGTAGCCGGCGAACTTGGCGACCAGTTCGAAGATCGCGCCTGACTGCTCTTCAGGAACGCCCTTGTCCTTGGCGCCGGAGACGAAACGGATCTTCTGGAGATCCATCTCCTCCTTCTTCTTCTTGCCCATGGCCCGGCGCAGAAGGTCGGCCTCGCCGAGGCTGTAACCCGCCAGGATCTGGGCGATCTGCATCACCTGTTCCTGATAAACGATGACGCCGTAGGTCTCTTTCAGCACCGCTTCCAGCGAGGGGTGCAAGGTGTCGACGGGCTTACGGCCGAACTTGCAGTCGACGAACGTGTCGATGTTGTCCATCGGGCCGGGACGATACAGCGAGATCAGCGCGGTGATCTCCTCGATCGAGCCGCAGCGCATCTTGCGCAGCGTGTCGCGCATGCCCTGGCTTTCGAGCTGGAACACCCCAACCGTCTGGCCGGACGCGAGCAGTTCGTAGGTCTTGGCGTCGTCGAAGGGCAGCTTGCCGAGATCGATCTCGAAGCCCCGCTTCTTCAGGTGCTTCACCGCGCGATCCAGCACGGTGAGGGTCTTCAGGCCCAGGAAGTCGAACTTCACCAGACCCGCACTTTCGACCCACTTCATGTTGAACTGGGTGGCGGGCAGGTCCGAGCGCGGATCCTTGTAGAGCGGCGTCAACTGCGTCAGCGGTCGGTCGCCGATCACCACCCCGGCGGCATGGGTCGAGGCGTTTCGGAACAGGCCTTCCAACTGGAGCGCGACGTCGAGACAGGCCGAGACGTTGGCGTCTTCATTCTTGGCCTGCTTGAGGCGCGGTTCCAGATCGATCGCCTGGGCCAAGGTCACCGGCGCGGCCGGGTTGTTCGGCACCATCTTGCAGAGCCGGTCGACGAGACCGAGCGGCAACTGCATGACGCGTCCCACGTCGCGCAGCACGGCGCGCGCCTGCAGCGAGCCGAAGGTGATGATCTGAGCCACGCGATCGCGGCCGTACTTCTCCTGCACGTAAGAGATCACCTCTTCGCGCCGCTCCTGACAGAAGTCGACGTCGAAGTCGGGCATCGAAACCCGTTCAGGATTGAGGAAGCGCTCGAACAGAAGCCCGAACCGCAGCGGGTCAAGGTCGGTAATGGTCAGAACCCAGGCCACCAGCGAGCCGGCGCCCGAACCCCGCCCGGGGCCGACCGGAATCCCGTGCGCCTTACCCCACTTGATGAAGTCCGACACGATCAGGAAGTAGCCGGGGAAGCCCATCTTCTTGATGATGCCGAGCTCGAAATCGAGGCGCTTCCAGTATTCTTCCTCGGGAGCCGAGAGGGTCAGTCCCTCAAGACGCATCTTCAGGCCTTCACGCGCCTGGTGCTCGAGTTCCTCGGCCTCGTTACGGCCGTCGCCGGTCGGGAAGCTGGGCAGGATGGGATCACGCTTGTGCACCATGAAGGCGCAGCGCCGGGCGATGTCGAGGGTGTTGTCGCAGGCCTCGGGCAGATCGGCGAACAGCTTGCGCATCTCATCCGCCGGTTTGAACCAGTGCTCCGGCGTGACACGCCGCCGCTCGTCCTGGCCGACGAACGCGCCGTCCGAAATGCAGAGCAGCGCGTCATGCGCGTCGTAGAAGCCCGGCTTGGCGAAATAGACATCGTTCGTCGCCACCAGTGGCACGTCGTGGTCATAGGCCCAGTTGACGAGACCCGGCTCCGCCGCCGCCTGGCGCGGAAGCCCATGGCGCTGCAGTTCGACATAAAAGCGATCGCCAAACACGCGATGCATCTCGGCCAACGCCGCGGAGGCCTCAGCGGTCTTGCCGGCGGCGAACAGGGCGTCGACGGGGCCGTCCGTGCCGCCCGAGAGCAGGATCAGTCCCTCGCTGTACTCCGCCACCCTGGCCCAAGGCACGACGGGTTCAGGCAGTTCGGCGCTGTCGAGATAGGCGATCGACGACAGTTCGGAGAGATTGAGGTAGCCTCGCTCGTTCTGGGCCAGCAACATGACGGTCGGCGCTCGCGCCCAACGCTCTGTTGGGCCACCGCCGATGCCGACTACGGGAATGGCGCAGCCGATGATGGGCTGCACGCCGGCGTCCTTGGCGTAGGACGAGTATTCCAGGGCGCCGAACAGGTTGGCGCGATCGGCGAGGCCCGCCGCCGGCATCTTGGCCTCGGCGGCCAGTTTGCCGATCTGGTCGGCCTTGATGGCGCCTTCCAGCAGCGAATAGGCCGAACGGACCCGCAGGTGGACGAAACCTTGCCCCTCCGCGCCCGACATGACCGACCTCCGCTTAGATCATCGCCACGCGGCGACTCAGGCCACCATGTTGGCGACCGTGCACATCATCCAGACGAAGCCGACGACGGAAACAAGGGCCAAAGACTCACGCGCGACACGGATCATCGGAACCTCCACAGATTTCTTGTTTTGTTCCATATTCCGGTTTTGTTCTGTTCACAAGATGTTCCAAGCTGATCCTGTGCATTTTCTTCGCGATACGTCTCGCGCGGACCTTGAAACGGGTGGCCAACGGGCTTGGAGTCGGTCAGATCAGCGCCATGCGCCTGATCATCGACACCGACACGGCGGGAGACGACGTCTTCTCCCTGATGCTCGCCCTCACACGCCCGGGGGTGCAGGTCGAGGCCATCACCATAGCGCACGGGAATGTAGGCTTCGAGCAGCACGCCGAGAATGCGCTGGTGACTTTGGAGCGCTGCGGACGGGCCGGGCAGGTTCCGGTTTATCTCGGCGCCCAGTTCCCGCTGATGCGCGCGCCGCTGGACGCCGCCTATGTCTTCGGGCGGGACGGCATGAGCGACAGCGGCTTTCCCAAGGCGGCGCAGCGCCCGGCCGATGGCCACGCGGTCGATGAACTGGTCCGCCGGATCATGGCTGCGCCGGGCGAAATCACCCTGATCGCCCAGGCGCCGCTCACCAACATCGCCCTCGCCTATCAACGCGAGCCGCGCATCGCCAAGGCGCTGAAGCACCTGTGGGTCATGGGCGGAACGGATAACGGCGTGGGCAATGTGACGCCGGCGGCGGAATACAATTTCTACGCTGACCCAGAGGCCGCAAAGATCGTCGTCAATGCGGGCTTCAATCTCTCCATCGCGACCTGGACCCTGACCTTGAAGGATGGGCTTTGGACGACGACGCAACTCGGGGCGCTTGAGGCGCTGAGCACCGAGAAGGCGCGGTTCTTCACGGATGTGAACTACGCATCGCTCGCGTTCGCCCGCGAGACCGAAGGGCTTGATGGAAGCCTGCATCCTGACGCGCTGACCTGCGCGATCGCCCTCGACGAGAACCTGATCCTTGAGTCTGAGGACTGTGTCGTCGACGTCGAGACCGTTGGCGAGCTTACCCGCGGTTATCTCAGCGTCTCGCATTCGATCCTGCCAGACATCGAGATCGCCGACCCGGCCCTCAAGCGCCGTCCGCCTAACGCTCGCGTGATCAAAGCGATCGACCGCGAAGGCTTTTTCGCGGCGATGCGCACCGCCTTGCTCTAGGCGCTCTGGACTTCCAAGTGGCCGTCCTTCAGGGCGACTACGCGATCCATGAACCGCGCCAGCTCCATGTTGTGGGTGGCGATCACCGCCGCCACCCCCTGCTCGCGGCAGATCTGGTAGAGCGACTGGAAAACCGCGCTTGAAGTGGACGGATCCAGATTGCCCGTCGGCTCGTCGGCCAACAGGAGCTTCGGACGATTCGCCAGGGCTCGGGCGATGGCTACGCGCTGCTGCTCGCCGCCCGACATTTGGGCCGGCTGATGGTTCAGGCGGTGACCCAGGCCCAGCCCTTCCAGCAGCGTCCTCGCGCGCGACTCTGCCTCGCGACGGCTTTTGCCGGCGATGGTCAACGGCATGGCCACGTTCTCGAGAGCCGAGAACTCCGGCAGCAGGTGGTGGAACTGATAAACGAAGCCGACCGTCCCGAGGCGAATACGGGTTCGAGCCCGCTCCGAGAGCGTGGAGCAATCACGCCCCTCCAAGGCGACCAGGCCAGCGTCGGGCCGTTCCAGCAGGCCCGCCGAATGCAGCAGTGACGACTTGCCGGAGCCCGACGGGCCGATCAGGCCGACGACCTCGCCGGGATAGACGTCAAGGTCGACGCCCCGCAGGACGGGCAGATCGCCGGCCTCGGTCTTGTAGACGCGCTCAAGGCCGCGCAGGGCCAGCACCGGATCACTCATAGCGAAGCGCCTCCACGGGATCGAGGCGAGACGCGCGTATGGCGGGCGGAAGGGTCGCCAGGACGCTCATCGCGGCCGAGGCGAGGACGATGCCGCCCACCTCGCGCCAATCGATCTTCGCCGGGATGTGCGAAAGCATATAGACGTCGGCGTTGAACACCGACGTGCCCGTAGCCCACTCGACGAAGTTCTGGATCGGGGTGATGTAGGCGCAGAAGACCACGCCCAGCGCCAGGCCGCACAGGGTGCCGGCAACACCGATCGACGCGCCGGCCATCAGGAAGATCCGCAACACTGCGCCCTGGCTGGCGCCCATGGTGCGCAGGATCGCGATGTCCTTGCCCTTGTTCTTCACCAGCATGACCAGGCTGGAGATGATGTTCAGCGTTGCGATCGCCACGATACAGAACAGGATCAGCCGCATGACCTTCCGTTCAACTTGCAGCGCTGTGAAATAGCTGTGGTTCTTGTCCATCCAGTCGCTGACCAGAGCGCCGGGACCGCTGGCGACCTCGACCGCCTGCTTGAGCGCCTTGGCGTTGTCTGGGTCGTCGAGCTTGATCTCGACATAGTCGACCGTGGTGTCGCGGCCGAAGAACAGTTGGGCCTGCTCCAGAGGCATATAGATAAAGGCCTCGTCGAACTGGCTCATGCCGACGCTGAAGACGCCGCCGACGATATAATTCTTCTCTCGCGTGGAGCTGCCAAAGGCCGTCGCCGGGCCGGACGGGGAAATGACAGTGATCGGGTCCCCCGGTTGCACCCCCAGGGTCTGGGCCATGCGGTCGCCGATCAGCACGATGTCGCCACCGTATTCACCCTGGCCGAAGCCCTGCATCGAGCCCTTCTTGATGTTGCCCGAGATCAGCGACATGTGGCGCAGGTCGCTGATCGTGACGCCGCGTACGATCGCGCCGGTCACCTGGGTGGGACCGATCACCATCGCCTGGGCTTCGACCATCGGCGCGGCCTGGATAACCCCTGGTGCGGCCTTGATCCGGCGGATGATGGTGTCTCGGTCCGGCCCGTTGATCAGCGGCGACTGGGCGTAGAGATGCCCGTTGAAGCCGAGGATCCGCCCCAGAAGCTCGGCGCGGAAGCCGTTCATGACGCTCATCACGGTGATCAGGGCGAACACCGCCAGCATCACCGCGCTGAAAGAAATGACCGAAATCAGCGCCACGCCGCCGTTCTTGCGCTTGGCGAACAGATACCGGCGAGCGACGGAGCGCTCCCAGCGACTGAAGGGACCGGCGGCGCGGGTGTCTGTCATCAGGCGGTCTTGCTCTTGGTCAGGCCGTCGAGCACCGACTCGAGCGCGGCGGTGTGGCGCTCGCCGGTCTTGCGGTTCTTGATCTCGACGACACCTTCGGCGATGCCCTTGGGGCCGACAATCAGCTGCCAGGGAAGACCGATCAGGTCCATGGTCGCGAATTTGGCGCCGCCACGGGCGTCTGTGTCATCATACAGCACGTCGCGACCAGCAGCCTTGAGCGCGTTGTAGGCGGTCTCGCAGGCCGCGTCGCAAGCCGCGTCACCCTGGCGCATGTTGACGATGCCGACATCGAACGGCGCGACGCTTTCCGGCCAGATGATGCCGCCGTCGTCGTGGCTGGCCTCGATGATCGCGCCCAGCAGGCGCGAGACGCCAACGCCGTAGCTGCCCATCTGCACCGGAACCTGCTGGCCGTCGGGGCCCTGCACCGTCGCCTTCATCGGCTCGGAGTACTTCGTACCGAACGAGAAAATGTGGCCGACCTCGATGCCGCGCGCCGAAAGGCGATCGCCTTCCGGCAGGGCGTTAAAGGCGGCCTCGTCGTGCATCTCCTCGGTCGCGGCGTACAGCGCCGTGCGCTGATTCACGATCGGCTGCAGGTCGCCGTTGATCCAGTCGAGGTCCGGACCGGGCGCGGGCATCTCGACCAGATCCTTGTGGCAGAACACGGCGCTTTCGCCAGTCTCGGCCAGGACGATGAACTCGTGGGACAGGTCCCCGCCGATCGGACCGGTGTCGGCCCGCATCGGCACGGCCTTCAGGCCCATCCGCGCGAACAGGTTCAGATACGCCACGAACATGCGGTTGTACGACTTGCGCGCACCGTCGGCGTCGAGGTCGAAGCTGTAGGCGTCCTTCATGAAGAACTCGCGGCCGCGCATCACGCCAAAGCGCGGACGGCGCTCGTCCCGGAACTTCCACTGGATGTTGTAGAGGTTCTTGGGCAGGTCCTTGTAGCTCTTGATCGACGCGCGGAAGATGTCGGTGACAACTTCCTCAGCCGTCGGACCGAACAGCAGCTCGCGCTTGTGGCGGTCCGTGATGCGCAGCATCTCGTCGCCATAGTCGTCGTAGCGACCGCTCTCGCGCCACAGGTCGGCCAATTGGATGGTCGGCATCAAGAGCTCGATGGCCCCGGCGCGATCCATTTCCTCGCGGACGATCTGCTCAATCTTGTTCAGGACCCGCAGGCCCAGCGGGAGCCAGGCATAGATGCCCGCCGCTTCCTGGCGGATCATGCCGGCGCGAAGCATCAGCTGGTGCGAAACGATCTGGGCGTCGGACGGCGCTTCCTTCAGCACCGGCAGGAAATAGCGCGACAGGCGCATCAGCTTGGAAACTCCGGGAATTCGAGAAGGGCCTGAGATAGCCCCTCGCCCGACAGCTTGGCAACGCGGTACAGCCTGCCCGGTTCAGATCTTTAATCTGAACCTTATCGGCAGGCCTGCTCGTCCAAGCTTGAAAGCGCGACTATTTCGGAAACCGTCCGCCACGTTCTGCGGTCGCGCTTCGGGCTAAACTATGGCTCCAGGGCCCCCGCCGCGAAAAAAGAGAGGCCGCGCGGATCGCCGCGCGGCCTGTCAGTCATCGTCGGGGAAGACGCCACAGAGCGAGACCGGCGAGGCCGATCTCCTGAAAACACCCTAACGACCAAACAGGTGTTGGGGCACAGCCATCCGCCGGAAGCGCTAACAATGAGACCATTCGCCCAAGGCTTGAGCGTTTAGAGGCAAAGCGGTCGCCTCACGCTCAAGCCTTGTGCATTCGCACGTCAGATGGCGGCCGGCAGGTCCGGAAGCGTGATCAGCTTGAAGTGCACGATCAGGAAAAAAAGGCCGAACACGACGGCCGAGAGCCAGGTCGTGGTGATGAACTTGCGCTTTAGGTTTGGGTTCATCGGCGCCCCAGGATCCACGCCCGGCGGCGGCTTGATCCCGGCTTCGAAAAAGCTGCGCGACCCGAGCGGCAGGACCGCAAACAGAACGGTCCACCAGATCGTCATGTAGATCGCGAACCAGGTGATCGGGCTCATCAGTGATGGGCGTCCTTCGGCGTTTCCATGAGCTCGACAAGCATGCCGCCCATGTCCTTGGGGTGAACAAAGATGATCAGCGTGCCATGCGCGCCTATGCGAGGCTCACCGAGCACCGTTGCGCCCTTGGCCACGAGAGCGTCACGGGCTTCGTAGATGTTCTCGACCTCGAAGCAGATGTGATGCTGGCCGCCCTTAGGGTTCTTGGCCAGGAACCCATGGATCGGCGAACTCTCGCCATAGGGCTCGATCAGCTCGATCTGGCTGTTGGGCAGGTTGACGAAGCAGACCCAGACCCCCTGCTCCGGCATCGCCCATTTGTCGGTGATCGAAGTCGCGCCGAGCAGGTCGCGATACATCTTCACCGACTCGTCGATAGAGGGCGTGGCGACGCCGACGTGATTGAGCTTGCCGATCATCTCGAGGAACTCCCGCTGCTTTTCTGTTGTTGGCTGTTGGCCTAGCACCAGTGCTGCAATGCGGAAAGATGGGGCGTCCACGGTCGCGCGTGGACGCCCTCTTGGTCAGAGCCGAAGAACCGTCGTCTCGACGACGGGTTTTCGCTCCCAGATACGGAACGCGGCCTTCTTCACGGCGCGGGAAATCGCGCCCTCGATGGTCTCGTCGATCTCGCGCGCGTCACCGTCGAGCTTTTTGTAGGCGCTTTCGGCTTCCTCGCAGAGATCGTCCAGCGCGTCGTCCAGCGTGTACTCATCGTCGCCCGTCAGGCCGATACCTCGGATCTGGGGGCCAGAAACGATCTTGTTGCGACCATCGAGCACAATAGACACGGCCAGGACGCCATTGAAGGCGGCATGGCGACGTTCGCGCAGCGCCTCGCCGTTCTCGGGGGTGACCACGCCGCCGTCGACATAAAGGCGGCCCGCAGGAACCTCATCGATGATCCCAGGCTGACCCGGCGCCAGCAACACCATGTCGCCGTTCCGGGGGCTGACCGCGTGCGGCACCTGCAGATCCTTGGCCAGGGCCGCATGCTCGATCAGGTGGCGACGCTCGCCGTGCGTCGGGACGGCGATATGCGGGCGAACCCAAGCGTACATCTGGCGAAGCTCGTCTCGGCACGGGTGGCCTGACACGTGGATGCCGGGCGTATCGCGCTCGGTGTGCAACCGCACGCCGCGATCGGCCAGCTTGTTCTGCAGATTGCGGATCGGGATCTCGTTGCCCGGGATCACGCGCGAACTGAAGATCACGTGGTCGCCCGAGCCCATCTTCACATGCGGATGGCTGCCGTCGGCGATGCGAGACAGCGCCGCGCGCGCTTCGCCCTGGCTGCCAGTGCAGAGGTAGAGAACTTCGTTCTCGGGTAGGTGCTTGGCTTGATCGTCGTTGATGAAGGGCTCGACGCCCTCCAGCAGGCCGACAGACCGCGCCGCAGCCGCCATGCGATGCATAGACCGGCCGGCGAGGCTGACCTTGCGGCCGCAAGCCTGGGCCGCGCGGATTACCGTATCCATTCGCGCGACGTTCGACGCGAAGCAGGCGACCGCGATCTTACCGCTGAGGCTCTTGATCAGAGCTCCAAGGGCCTCTCGGACATCGGCTTCCGAACCGGCTGACCCTTCCTGGAAAACGTTAGTGCTGTCGCAGACCATGGCCAGCACGCCTTCGTCGCCAAGACGGCGAATGGCGGCCTCGTCGGTCGGCGCGCCAAGCTGCGGCTCGGGATCGATCTTCCAGTCACCGGTGTGGAGCACAGTGCCGAGCGGCGTCTTGATCGCAAGGCCGTTCGGCTCGGGGATCGAGTGGGTCAGGGTGATCAGCTCAAGCTCGAACGGACCAAGCTTGAAGCTGCCACCCAGCGGGACCTCGGTGATCTCCACCTCCCCCAACAGATCGGCGTCCCGCAGCTTCTCGCGCAGCAGGAAGGCCGTGAACGGCGTGGCGAAAACCGGCGCCTTCAGGCGCGGCCAAAGCCAGTGCACAGCGCCCAGATGATCCTCGTGGGCGTGGGTGAGCACGATGCCAAGAATATCGTCGGCGTAGGGCTCGATATAGGTCGGGTCCGGCAGGATGATCTCGACGCCCGGTGTCGTCTGGTCGCCAAAAGTCACGCCCAGGTCGACCACGATCCATTTGCGATCGTGCGCCGGCCCAAAGCCGTACAGGTTGAAATTCATGCCGATCTCGTTCGACCCGCCCAGCGGCAGGAAGACGAACTCGTCGTTCTTGGACTTTTTCATCACGTCTCGGAGATGGTGTTTCGGCGGTAGATTTCGAGGAGACCCCGGATCGTCAGATCGGAGTCGAAATGGTCGATGCTGTCGGTCGCGCCCTCGAACAGCGAGGCGACGCCGCCTGTGGCGATGACGGTCATCGGCTCGCCGCGCTCAGCCTTGATGCGCGACACGAGACCTTCGATCAGGGAAATATAGCCCCAGAAGACGCCCGATTGCATGGCTGAGACCGTGTCGGTCCCCACGATCTTGTTACCTGCGGGACGCTGGATGGCGATGCGTGGCAGCTTCGCCGCCGCTTCGTGCAGCGCCTGCATCGACAGGTTAATGCCTGGCGCGATGATGCCGCCCTCGAAGGCGCCGTCGGCCGCGACGATATCGAAGGTCGTGGCCGTGCCGCTGTCGATCACTACCAAGGGGCCAGGATAGATCATGGCCGCGCCGATCGCGTTGACCAGACGGTCGGCGCCGGCCTCGGACGGCTTCTCGATGCGCACGTCGATGCCCAGCTTGGCGTTCTCACCAATGACCAGCGGCTCGACGTTGAAATAGCGCCGGCTGAGGTTGCGCAGGTTGAAGATCGATTGCGGCACCACGCTGGAGATGATCACCGCGTCGATCGCGCGAAAACCCAGCCCCTGCATCGACAGCAGCTGCGAAAGCCAGACCACATACTCATCGGCGGTTCGGGTGCTTTCGGTGGCAGATCGCCACTGCGCCACCCACGACACTCCGTCGTGGATCGCGAACATGGTGTTGGTGTTGCCCTGCTCGATGGCCAGCAGCATCACGCGCCTCCAAAAAACACGTCGCCGGCGGTGATCCGGCGCACACTTCCATCCGCCATGCGCAAGCGAAGCGCGCCATCGGCGTCGAGGCCTTCGGCGATCCCTTCAACGGTCTCATGGCCCAGACGCGCGATGCAAGGCTCGCCCAGTCCGTGGGCGCGCGCCGTCCAGGCGTCGGCGATGGCGGGAAAGCCCAGGACGTCCCAGGTGCGGATCCAGCGTTCAAAGGCCTCAGCCAGAACTTCGGCGGCCTCTTGCGGCGATGGCGGCGTCTCCAGATAGGTGGCGATGGCGGTCGCTGGACGCTCGGCGTCGATCGGCTTGCGCTTGAGATTCACGCCGACGCCGACGGCAAGCCACAGGCCGCCGAACGGTGAAGCGCCCGACTCCACGAGGATGCCGCTGACCTTCAGACCGCTCAACAGCGGGTCGTTCGGCCACTTCAGGCTGACCAGCTCATTTTGGACATAGCGGGCCAACAAATCGGCGACCGCTAGAGCGGCGACAAAGGAGACCTGCGCCGCCTCAGCCGGGGGCCTGTCAGTGCGCAGCAGCAGTGTCGCGGCGAGGTTGCCCTCGCCTGTCTCCCACACACGCCCGCGACGGCCGCGCCCGGCGGTTTGCCTCAGCCCCACAATCCACACTGGCCCCGCCTCGCCGGCTTCGGCGCGACGCCGGGCCTCGGCGTTGGTGGAGTCGATCTCGTCGAGAACGATGATCGGGGGGACGGTGACGGGCGCAACGCCCGTCACGTCACGCGTGACCAAAGGCGGCGGCGGCGGCCTTGGCGGCCGGCTCGAGCCAGACCAGGGCCACAAGAACGATCGGGAACGAGAAGATCGCGGCGGCGAAACCCACGGCCCGGGCCGACGGCGACGGAGCGTCCACGGCGCCTGCAGCCTCGTCGAACCACATCGCCTTGATCAGGCGCAGGTAATAGAACGCCGCAACCACCGAACCGACCAGACCGAGCACAGCGGCCCACTGCATCACGACGTCGCCCGTGCCCATCGCGGCCTTGAAGACGAAGTACTTCGCCCAGAAGCCCGAGAACGGCGGCAGGCCCAGCGCCGACAGCGAGAAGGCGGTCATGGCCAGGGCGACGCCGGGGCGCTGCTTCACGAGACCGGCCATATCCTGGATCGTCTCCATCGGCTTGCCGTCGCGGTTCAGCGCTTGCAGGCAGGCGAAGAAGCCGGTGACGTCCACCATGTAGAGCGTCATGAAGATCAGCATCGACTGGAGGCCGACCTCGCCGCCGGCGGCGACGCCCAGCAGGGCGTAGCCGACGTTAGCGATCGACGAGTAAGCCCACAGGCGCTTGAGGTTACTCTGCGCCAGACCGGCGAAGGCGCCCACGAAGACCGACAGCAGGGCCGCAATCACCAGAACCTGACGCCATTGCGCCTCGGCGGCCGGGAATGCGTCACCTAGCACCCGAGCGAACATCATCATGGCGGCCAGCTTCGGCGCGGCGGCGAAGAAACCGACGACCGGGGTCGGCGCGCCTTCGTAGACGTCCGGAGTCCACATGTGGAACGGCGCGGCCGAAACCTTGAACGCCAGACCGCAGATCACGAACACCAGGCCAAACAGCAGGCCCACGCCATGCGAACCGCCGTGCGCGGCCGCCAGAGCGATCTGGCTGAAGTGGGTCGAACCAGTGAAGCCGTAGATCAGCGAGCTGCCGTACAGCAGCAGGCCCGACGACAAGGCGCCGAGCACGAAGTACTTCAGGCCGGCTTCAGAGGACTTGGCGTCGTCGCGGCGCATGGCGGCCAGAACGTAGAGCGCCAGCGATTGCAACTCGACGCCGACATAAAGGCTGATCAGGTCGCCGGCCGAAGCGGTGACGCCCATGCCGAGCGCGGCGAGAACCACGAGCACGGCGTACTCGAACTTCTGGTCGCCGCGCTGCGCCAGCCAGCGATCGCCGAGCACGACGGCCACGGCGCTGGAGAGATAGATCGCCACCTTGGCGTAGGTCGCGGCCGCGTCAGCGACATAGACCCCACCGAACGCGGCGCCCTTGGGCCCCAGCACCGCCGTCGCGGCGGCGGCGACCAGCGACGCGACGGCCGCCAGCGTAAAGATGGCTCCGACCTTGCCTCGGAAGGCGCCGGCGACCAGCAGAACCAGCGCCGCGATCGCGAGAACGACCTCAGGCAACACGAGCGAGAAGTTGGCGGAAAAGGTCATTGGCTCCTCACCCACCCACGGCGGCGCGCCAGGCGCCGACGAGCGCGTCGACAGACGTCGCGGTCAGGTTGAACACGAGATTGGGATAGATACCCAGCACCAGGGTCGACACGATCAGCGGGGCGAAGATCAGGATCTCGCGCTTGTCCAGATCAGTGATCGTGGTCAGCTGCGGATTGGTGATCTCGCCGAACATCACGCGGCGGTACAGGGTCAGGGCGTACATGGCCGACAGGATCACGCCCGAAGCGGAGACGATCGCCGTCCAGGTCGAGGCCTTGTAGACGCCGGTCATGGTCAGGATTTCGCCAACGAAGCCCGAGGTGCCCGGAAGGCCGACATTGCCCATGGTGAACAGCATGAACACCGCCGCGTACATCGGCATGCGATTGGTGAGGCCGCCATAGAAAGCGATTTCGCGGGTGTGCATGCGGTCGTAGACCACGCCGACGCAGAGGAAGAGCGCACCCGAGATGATCCCGTGGCTCAGCATCTGGAACAGGGCGCCCTGCTCGCCCGCCGCATTGCCCGAGAAGATGCCCATGGTCACGAAGCCCATGTGGGCGACCGACGAATAGGCGATCAGCTTCTTGATGTCGGTCTGACGGAAAGCGACCAGCGAGGTGTAGACGATGGCGATGGCCGACATCGCGAACACCAGCGGCTGGAACATCTCCGAAGCGTTCGGGAACATCGGCAGGCTGAAGCGCATGAAGCCGTAGCCGCCCATCTTCAGCAGGATACCGGCCAGGATGACCGAACCGGCCGTCGGCGCCTCGACGTGGGCGTCGGGCAGCCAAGTGTGAACCGGCCACATCGGCATCTTGACCGCGAACGAGGCGAAGAAGGCCAGCCACAGCCAGGTTTGCAGCCACGGGGCGAACTTGAAGGTCATCAGTTCAGGGATCGAGGCGGTGCCAGAGATCCCGATCATCGCCAAGATCGCGGCCAGCATCAGCACCGAGCCGAGCAGCGTGTACAGGAAGAACTTGTAGGCCGCGTAGATCCGGCGCTTGCCGCCCCAGATGCCGATGATCAGGAACATCGGAACCAGGCCGCCCTCGAAGAAGAGGTAGAACAGCACGAGATCCAGCGCGCAGAAGACGCCGATCACCAGGGTCTCAAGGACCAGGAAGGCGATCAGGTACTCGACGACGCGCTTCTCGACCGACTTCCAGCTGGCCACGATGCAGATCGGCAGCAGGAACGCGGTCAGCAGGACGAACAGCACCGAAATGCCATCGACGCCCATGCGGTAGTGGAGACCGGCGAACCAGGCGACGTCTTCCACGAACTGGAAGCCCGGGTTCTTCGGGTCGAACTGGGCGGTGAGGATGATCGACAGGCCGAACGTGACCAGGGTGGTCACGAGCGCGATCCACTTGGCCAGGGTGTCGGTCTTTTCTCCGGCGCCATGCAGGACGCGCGCGGCGAGGATCACCGCGACGCCGGCGAGGGGCGCGAAGGTCGTAAGGCTGAGAAGGCCGCTCATGAGCTCCGTCCCCCTCAACGGAATGCGTACAGGGCGAAGGTCAGCAGGCCGGCGACGCCGAGCAGCATGACAAACGCATAGTGGTAGAGATAGCCGGTCTGCAGCCTGCCGGTGCGCTTGCCGACCTCATACGAGACCGCGCTCACGCCATCGGGGCCCAGGCCGTCGATGATCTTCTGGTCGCCGCCCTTCCAGAACAGGTCGCCCAGGAACTTGGCGAAGCGCACGAACGTCGCCGCGTAGAGTTCGTCGAAGAACCACTTGTTGTAGAAGAAGACGTACAGCGGCCCCTTGCGCTCGGCCAGCTTCAGGCCCAGGCGCTCATTGCCCTTGATCAGGTAGACATAGACCGCGATCAGCAGGCCGATCAGCGAAGCGATCAGCGGGCTCCACTTCACCCAGGTCGCCACCTCGTGCGCTTCGTGCAGCACGTGGTTGGTCGGGGCGGTGTAGATGGCGCCGCGCCAGAACTCTTCCTGGTGGTGGCCCACGAAGTAGCCGGTGAACACGAAGCCGGCGGCGACCGCGCCGATCGACAGCACGACCAGCGGGAACAGCATCACCCACGGGCTCTCGTGCGGCTTGTGGTCGTGACCATGGCCATGATCGTCGTGGGCGTGAGCGTGGTCGTCATGACCGTGTGCGTCATGCGCGTGATCGTCGTGGCCATGGGCGTCATGACCCCAGCGCGCCGTGCCGTTGAAGGTGAAGAACGCCAGGCGCCACGAGTAGAACGAGGTCAGGCCCGCGACGAGCACGCCAATCACCCAGGCGAACATGGCCAGGGCGTTGTGGCCGCCCGCGGCGAACGCCGCCTCGATGATGGTGTCCTTGGAGTAGAAGCCAGCGAAGCCCAGGTGCAGCGGCGGGAAGCCGAGGCCCGTGATGGCGATCGTGCCGATCGTCATGGCGATGAAGGTGACGGGCAGCAGCTTGGCGAGGGCGCCGTAGCGACGCATGTCCTGCTCGTGGTGCATGCCGTGGATCACCGAACCGGCGCCCAGGAACAGCAGCGCCTTGAAGAAGGCGTGCGTGAACAGGTGGAACATGGCCGCCTGATAGGCGCCGACACCCGCCGCGAAGAACATGTAGCCCAGCTGCGAGCAGGTCGAGTAGGCGATCACGCGCTTGATGTCGTTCTGCGTCAGGCCGACCGTGGCGGCGAACAGGGCCGTCACCGCGCCGATGACCGTGACGATGTTCTTGGCCACGGGGGCGTACTCGAACATCGGCGAGAGCAGGCACAGCATGTAGACGCCGGCGGTCACCATCGTGGCCGCGTGGATGAGCGCCGACACCGGGGTCGGGCCTTCCATTGCGTCCGGCAGCCAGGTGTGCAGGAAGAACTGCGCCGACTTGCCCATCGCGCCGATGAACAGCAGGAAGCAGGCGATATCCATCAGCGGCCACATGTGACCGGCGAATTCCCAGGTCTTGCCGGCGTTGGCCTGGATCAGCGGGAACAGTTCGGCGAACTGGATCGTGCCGAACGCCCAGTAGGTCGTCATGATGCCGAGGGCGAAGCCAAAGTCGCCGACCCGGTTGACCACGAAGGCCTTGATGGCGGCGGCGCTGGCCGAGGGCTTCTTGAACCAGAAGCCGATCAGCAGGTACGAGGCCAAGCCCACGCCTTCCCAGCCGAAGAACAGCTGCATGAAGTCGGCGGCGGTGACCAGCGACAGCATGGCGAAGGTGAAGAGCGACAGGTACGCGAAGAAGCGCGGCTTGCTGTCGTCCTCGGCCATGTAGCCCCAGGAGTAGATGTGCACGAGGGCCGAGACCGTCGTGACCACGATCAGCATCGTCGCCGACAGGGCGTCAATGCGGATCGACCAGTTGGCCTGGAAGTCGCCGATATGGATGAACGGCAGCAACTGGACTGTGAAGGCCTCCATGTGCCCCCAGGTCCACTGGCTGAACGTGTACCAGGACAGCGCGCACGACAGGATCAGCGCGCCCGTCGTGACCGACTGCGACGCGACATTGCCAATACGGCGGCCGAACAGACCGGCGATCGCCGCGGCGATGATCGGCGCGAAAACGAGAATGGTGACAAGCGTCTGCATGACGTCGCTTAGCCCTTCATCATGCTGGCGTCGTCAACCGCGATGTCGCCGCGGTTGCGGAAGAAGGTGACGAGGATCGCCAGACCCACGGCCGCCTCGGCGGCAGCGACGGTCAGGACGAACATCGCGAAGATCTGGCCCGCCACGTCGTGCAGATAGGCCGAGAACGCCACGAGGTTGATGTTCACCGCCAGAAGGATCAGTTCGATCGACATCAGGATGACGATCACGTTCTTGCGGTTCACAAAGATGCCGAAGACGCCGATCGTGAACAGGATCGCGGCGACGACGAGATAGTGCGGAAGGCCGATCATTCGGAGATCCCCTCACCCGGCTTGATCTGAACCAGCTCCATGCCGGTCTTGGGCGTGCGGGCGACCTGCTTGCCGATGTCCTGGCGCTTCACGCCCGGCTTGTGGCGCAGGGTCAGGACGATGGCGCCGATCATGGCCACCAGCAGCACCAGGCCCGCCAGTTGGAAGAAGAAGACATAGTCGGTGTAGAGCACGCGACCGATCGCTTCGGTGTTCGGAACTCCGCCCGGCGACGCGTTAGGCAGAGCGTTCTTCGCGGCGGCGCCGTTGGTGGCGACGGCCGCGACGACCATCACCATCTCGGTGGCGATCACCAGCGCGATCACGCCGCCGAAGGGCAGGTACTGCACGAAGCCCTGTCGAAGCTCGGCGAAGTCCACATCCAGCATCATGACGACGAACAGGAAGAGCACCGCGACCGCGCCGACATAGACGACGACCAGCAGCATCGCCAGGAACTCCGCGCCCAGCAGGACGAAGAGGCCGGCGGCCGAGAAGAAGGCGGTGATCAGGAAGAGCACCGAGTGCACCGGGTTGCGCGCCGACACGACGAGGAGACCCGCCGCTATGGTCACGAAAGCCAGTAGATAAAATGCGATCGCCTGCACGGGCATTGGCCCTGGGCTCCCCTGAAATCTTAAGTCCAACAACGGCGCGCCGCGTGACGCGCCGCCTACCCCGGATTCGGCCCCGTCTTTAACGGTACGGCGCGTCCAACTCCAGATTCTTCGCGATCAGGCGTTCCCAACGGTCGCCGTTATCGAGAAGGCGTTCCTTGTCGTAGTAGAGCTCTTCGCGGGTCTCGGTCGCGAACTCGGTGTTCGGGCCCTCGACGATCGCATCCACAGGGCAGGCCTCTTGGCACAGGCCGCAGTAGATGCATTTGACCATGTCGATGTCGTAGCGAGTGGTGCGGCGGCTGCCGTCCTCGCGCGGTTCGGCCTCAATGGTGATCGCCTGCGCCGGGCAGATGGCTTCGCAGAGCTTGCAGGCGATGCAACGCTCTTCACCCGACGGATAGCGGCGCAGGGCGTGCTCACCGCGGAAACGGGGCGACTGCGGATTGCGCTCGTTCGGATAGATCACGGTCTTCTTCGGCGCGACCATGTACTTCATGGCCAGGCCGAACGCGCCCGCGAAGTCCAGAAGGGCGGCGCCCTTGACCGCCTGAGTGATGCGCTGGAACACCAGAGCTCTCCTAACACTTTTCCTTAGGGAGGGGACGGACGTCCCTGCCCTGCTCTTTCTGCTGCCGCCGCAACGTCTGCTCGAGGACGCACTTCCTGGTCTTGTCGTCAGCCTTGCGGCGCGCCTCGACCTTGTCCTCAAGCGTCCGCTCCGGCGGCCGCGGCATGCTTTCGCCCCAGGTCGAGCACCCGGCCAGAAGGCCGATCACCGCGATCCCGAGAACGCCCTGCCTCATTTCCCGGTCCGGGGAATGACGCAGGTGTAGTTCGATAGCTGGGCGGGGTCTCCCCCGTCCTGCTTGGCCTGGATGGTTCCACCCGAAGCCTTGCACTTGTCGCCCTCGCGCCGGAGATCGTCATAGCTGACGACGCCGTCTCCGAGGGAATAGGACCGATCCGGAACCGAGACCGCCTGGCAGGCCGCCAGAGCGGCGCCAGCCAGGGTCACGGCCAGGATCGTGGTCCGGCGCATCAGGCCGCCGGACCGAACACGCGCCAGGCGGCGACCGCGGCGACCAGCACCAGCGACGTCGGCAGGAACACCTTCCAGCCCAGACGCATCAGTTGGTCGTAGCGGTAGCGAGGCACGATGGCCTTCGCCATGGCGAACATGAAGAACCAGAAGCAAATCTTGGCGTAGAACACCAAGGCCAGGAAGAAATTGGCGGCGAACGGATGCCAGCTGTTCAGGAAATCGGTTGGGAACCCGGGGTTCCAGCCGCCGAAGAACAGGACGCTGATCATCGCGCACATCAGGACGATGTTCGAATACTCGGCGACCATGAACAGTAGGTACGGCGTAGAGCTGTACTCGACCTGATAACCGGCCACGAGTTCGGATTCCGCTTCCGGGAGGTCGAAGGGCGGGCGGTTCGTCTCGGCCAGGGCCGAGATGTAGAACATGCCCATGGCCACGACCATGACCGGCAGCAGGATCAGATTATTCAGCCCGGCGCCGCCGAACACGTTCCAGTTCCAGATCCAGCCCGACTGCTTTTCGACGATCGTCGACAGGTTCATAGAACCGGCCAGCAGGATCACCGTGATGATGATCAGACCGATCGAGACTTCGTAGGACACCATCTGAGCCGCGGAGCGCAGAGCGCCCAGGAACGGATACTTCGAGTTCGAAGCCCAGCCGCCCATGATAATGCCGTAGACGCCCAGCGAGCTCATCGCCAGCAGGTAGAGAATGCCGACGTTGAGGTTCGAGACGACCCAGCCCGGCGCGAACGGCACCACGGCCCAGCCGACAAAGGCCAGGATCAGGCTGATCAGCGGCGCCAGGATGAAGACGACCTTGTCGGCGCCGGCGGGGATCACGATCTCCTTCAGCACGAACTTGAAGAAGTCGGCAAAGGACTGCAGCAGGCCGAACGGACCCACGACGTTCGGGCCTTTGCGCATCTGCACGCCGGCCCAGATCTTGCGGTCGGCCAGCAGCAGGAACGCCAGGCTCAGCAGCACCCAGATCACGACCAGCAGGATCCCGCCGGTGGTCAGCAGGGTCCAGGAGACGGCGGGGTTGGCGAAGAACGCTTGCATCGGCCTACTCCGCCGCGATCTTGGCGGCGCCCGAGGCCACGGCCGCGCACTCGGCCATGGTCACGCTGGCGCGCGCGATGGGGTTGGTCAGGTGGAAGGCCTTGATCGGGCTTTCGAACGGCGCGTCCGAAACCTCACCGTCACCGCCCAGGGCGCCGACGTCGAAGACCGTAGCCACCGAACCCGGCGCGTAGTCGATCTGACCGAAGGTCGGGTGATCGGCGAAGAGCTTGGCGCGCAGTTGGTCCAGGCTGTCGTACGGCAGCTTGTGGCCAAGCACCTCGGACAGCGCCCGCAGGATCGACCAGTCTTCCTTCGCCTCGCCCTTCGGGAACACGGCGCGGCGGCCCATCTGGACGCGCCCTTCCATGTTCACATAGAGGCCGTTCTTCTCGGTGTAGGCCGCGCCCGGCAGGATCACGTCCGCCTTGTGGGCGCCGTTGTCGCCGTGGGTGCCGAGATAGATCTTGAAGGCGTCCGACGCGGCGGTTTCGCACTCGTCGGCGCCCAGCAGGAACAGCACGTCCAGCGCGCCGGGCTTCAGCATGTCAGCGGTCGCAAGACCGCCCTCCGACGGGACGAAGCCCATGTCGAGGCCGGCCACGCGGGCTGCGGCGGTGTGCAGCACGTTCCAGCCGTTCCAGCCCTCGCGCACAACCTTCATCGACTTGGCGAGGCTCGCGGCGGCCTTGAGGATCGCAGCGCCGTCGGCGCGCGCCAGAGCGCCCTGGCCGATGATGATCGCCGGACGTTCGGCGGCCTTCAGGGCGGCGACGAAGTCGTTCTTGCTCTTGGCCAGGCCCGACAGCGTCTTGGCGCCGGCGCCGAGATATTCGTAGCCGAAGGTCAGGTCAGCTTGCTCGCCGACCACGCCGAACCGGGTCTTGCCGGCTAGCCACTGCTTGCGGAAGCGGGCGTTCAGCACCGGCGCCTCAAGACGCGGATTGGCGCCGACGAACAGAACCACGTCGGCGTTCTCGATGCCGGCGATCGTCGAGTTGAACAGCCAGCTCTCGCGCGGACCCGCGCCCAGGGCGACGCCATCCTGGCGGCTGTCGAGGTTCTTCACGCCCAGGGCGGTGAAGAGATCCTTGGTCGCCTTCAGGCTTTCGGCGTCCTGCAGGTCGCCGGCGATCACGCCGATGCGATCGGCGGCGGTCGCCTTGATCTTGGCCGCGATGGCCTGGAAGGCCTGCGCCCAGGTGGCCGGCTGCAGCTTCCCGCCGACGCGGACATACGGACGGTCAAGACGCTGACGGCCCAAGCCGTCGACGGCATAGCGGGTCTTGTCCGAGATCCACTCCTCGTTGACCTCTTCGTTGATGCGCGGAAGCACGCGCAGCACGGCCGCGCCGCGCGCGTCGACGCGGATCGACGAGCCCAGAGCGTCCATCACGTCGACGCTCTCGGTCTTCTTCAGCTCCCAAGGACGGGCTTCGAAGGCATAGGGCTTGGAGGTCAGGGCGCCGACCGGGCACAGGTCGATGACGTTGGCGCTGAGCTCCGACGTCACCGCCGCGCCGAGATAGGTCGTGATTTCAACGTCTTCGCCGCGCGAGATCAGGCCGATTTCCGGCGAACCGGCGACTTCGGTGATGAAGCGGACGCAGCGCGTGCACTGGATGCAGCGCGTCATCACGGTCTTGATCAGCGGGCCCATCGCCTTTTCTTCGACGGCACGCTTGTTCTCTTCATAGCGGCTGTCGTCACGGCCGTAGCCGACCGCCTGGTCCTGCAGGTCGCACTCGCCGCCCTGGTCGCAGATCGGGCAGTCCAGCGGGTGGTTGATGAGCAGGAACTCCATCACCCCCTCGCGAGCCTTCTTGACCATCGGAGTCTTGGTGAAGATCTCCTGGCCCTCGGCGGCCGGCAGGGCGCACGAGGCCTGCGGTTTCGGCGGGCCGGGCTTCACCTCAACGAGGCACATCCGGCAGTTGCCAGCGATGGACAGGCGTTCGTGATAGCAGAAGCGCGGGATCTCTTCTCCGGCCAGTTCCGCCACCTGCAGAACCGTCATGCCGGGCTCGAACTCGACCTCGACGCCATTGACCTTGGCGATTGCCATTCTTGTTACTCCGCCGCGATCAGCTTGGCGCCCTGCACGTGCAGGCGACCGCTACGATAGGAAGCGATCCGCTCCTCCACCTCGTGGCGGAAGTGACGGAACAGGCCCTGGATCGGCCAGGCGGCCGCGTCGCCCAGGGCGCAGATGGTGTGACCCTCGACCTGCGTCGTGACGTCCAGCAGGGTGTCGATCTCTTTCGGATCGGCTTCGCCGGTCGCCATGCGCTCCATGACGCGCCACATCCAGCCGGTGCCTTCACGGCACGGCGTGCACTGGCCGCAGCTCTCGTGCTTGTAGAAGTATGACAGGCGGGCGATCGCGCGGACGAGGTCGGTCGACTTGTCCATGACGATGACGGCGGCAGTGCCCAGGCCCGAACGCAGGTTGCGCAGGGCGTCGAAGTCCATCGGCAGGTCTTCGCACTGCTCGGCGGGGATCATCGGGACGGACGACCCGCCCGGGATGACGGCCTTCAAGTTGCCCCAGCCGCCGCGGATCCCGCCGCAGTGATCTTCCATCAACTGACGGAAGGGGATGCTCATGGCTTCTTCGACGTTGCAGGGCAGGTTCACGTGGCCCGAGACGCAGAAGAGCTTGGTGCCGGCGTTGTTCGGACGGCCAAAACCGGCGAACCAGGCCGCGCCGCGACGCAGGATCGTGCCGGCGACGGCGATGCTCTCAACGTTGTTGACCGTGGTCGGCATGCCATAGAGGCCGGCGCCCGCCGGGAACGGCGGCTTCAGGCGCGGTTGGCCCTTCTTGCCTTCAAGACTTTCCAGCAGGGCCGTCTCTTCGCCGCAGATATAGGCGCCGGCGCCGTGGTGGACGTAGAGGTCGAAGTCCCAGCCATGCACGTTGTTCTTGCCGATCAGCTTGGCCTCATAGGCCTGCTTGATCGCCGCTTCCAGGCGCTCGCGCTCGAAGACGTACTCGCCGCGGATGTAGATATAGCAGGCATGAGCCAGCATGGCGCGCGAAGCGATCAGGCAGCCCTCGATCAGGAGGTGCGGGTCATGCCGCATGATCTCCCGGTCCTTGCAAGTGCCCGGCTCGGATTCGTCGGCGTTGACGACCAGGTAGTGAGGACGACCTTCCTTCACTTCCTTGGGCATGAACGACCACTTCAGGCCGGTCGAGAAGCCGGCGCCGCCCCGACCGCGCAGGCCGGAGTTCTTCATGTTCTCGATGATCCAGTCGCGCCCGGCGTCCAGGATGTCCTTGGTGCCATTCCAGCAGCCGCGCTTCTTCGCGCCCTCAAGGCCCCAGTCGTGGAGACCGTAGAGGTTCGTGAAGATGCGGTCCTTGTCTTCGAGGATACCGACCATGACTCAGCTTTGCGGATCGAATGGATGGGCGCGCACATAGCGCGTCCGACGAATGATGACATAGGCGAAAAGCGACCAACCCACGCCAATAATGGCGAGACCGGCCACAACCGCCCAAAACGGCGCGCCTTCGACGACACGACCCCAGACCAGCAGGATCGCGCCGATCAGGCAGGCGACGAA
The DNA here is from genome assembly GCA_020161365.1 of Pseudomonadota bacterium. Lineage (GTDB taxonomy): Bacteria > Pseudomonadota > Alphaproteobacteria > Caulobacterales > Caulobacteraceae > Caulobacter. The sequence continues at coordinate 120,245 of JAIUNU010000012.1, forward strand.
GCCGACGCTGCGCTCGCGACGATGCAGACCCCTGAGGGTGTCGACATAGGCCGCCTTGCGCATGTTGAGGTCGCTGTCGTCGATCATGACGAGGCGCCCTCCCCCTTGGACGCGCGCATCCAACCGAGGATGAACCAGATGTGCGAACCCAGACCCGCGACGATGGCGCCGAGGAAGACCAGCCGCAGCCATTCGATCCGCAGCGACACCGCGCCGTAGATCGCGACGCCGGCCAGCACGAAGCACACCGCGTTGATGACGAGCATCGCGGTCAGGCGCTTCTTCTGGAGGGCGGCGTCGGCGGTCATGTTAGGCGGCGGGCTCCGACTTCGGGGCCTTCTTCGGCTTCTCGGGCAGGTTCGGGATCTTGATCTTCTTGGCGTACGAGCCGTCGTACAGCTTGGGATCGGTCAGGGTGTGAATCGCCCCCTTCGGCTCCGAAGCGCCACGGCCCTCATAGCTGCCCGGCTTCGGCGCCTTGCCGGCGGCGAAGTCGTCGAGGATCTGAACCAGGCTCTCCGGCGTCAGATCCTCGTAGTAATAGTCGTTGATCGCGGCCATCGGCGCGTTGCAGCAGGCGCCGAGGCACTCGACCTCTTCCCAACTGAACTTGCCGTCGGCCGAGACGTGGTGGGCCGGGCCAATCTTGTCCTCAAGCACCTTTCGCAGGTCCAGCGCGCCACGCAGTTGGCACGGCGTGGTGCCGCAAAGTTGCACGAAGGCGACCTTGCCGACCGGCTGCAGCTGGAACATCACATAGAAGGTGGCCACCTCGAGCACGCGGATGACCGGCATCTCGAGCTGCTTGGCGATCTCCTGGATCGCGGGCTCGGACACCCAGCCTTCCTGCTTTTGGGCCAGCCAGAGCATCGGGATCACGGCCGATTGCTTCCGCTCGGCGGGATACTTGGCTTTCCACCAGTCGGCCTTGGCCTGGCTGTCCGCCGTAAAGGCGAAGCTGGCGGGTTGTTCCTTGGCAAGACGACGGACGCTCATCGGGCGAAATCCACGCGGGCGATCTTGTCGCCCTTGAAGGTGTAGATGGCGGCGACCTGGAACGGCGCATCGCCGTTGCCGCGGTCGACATGCTCGTGGTCGATCACGTTGGACCCGACCACAATGCGGTTCAGCAGCTTCGCCTGGTTCTTGGGGAACTCGGCGAAGGTCTTGGCGTAAAAGGCGCGATAGGCCTCGATGCCCGTGCGCGCGACGTCACCGTTCAGCCCCGCGACGACCACGTCATCGGCGAAGTGGGCGCAATGGGCGTCCAGATCCTGGGCGTTGTAGGCGTCGAGCTGCGCCTGGGCGATATCGGCCAGGCTCACCGGTCGATCTCCCCGAACACGATGTCCAGCGAGCCCAGGATGGCCGAGACGTCAGCCAGCTGGTGGCCACGGTTCAGCCAGTCCATAGCCGCCAGGTGCGGGAAGCCCGGAGCGCGGATCTTGCAGCGATACGGCTTGTTGGTGCCGTCAGAGACAACGAACACGCCGAACTCGCCCTTCGGCGCCTCGACGCAGGCGTAGACCTCGCCGGCCGGCGTCTTGAAGCCTTCGGTGTAGAGCTTGAAGTGGTGGATCAGCGCTTCCATCGAGCGTTTCATCTCGGCGCGACGCGGCGGCGAGACCTTGTTGTCTTCCGACAGCACCGGGCCGTGCGTCTTGCGCAGCATCTCGCAGGCCTGGCGGATGATCTTGGTCGACTCGCGCATCTCCTGCATGCGGCACAGATAGCGATCATAGCAGTCGCCGTTCTTGCCCAGCGGGATGTCGAACTCGAAGTCGTTGTAGTTCTCGTAGGGCTGGTTGCGGCGCAGGTCCCAGGCGATGCCCGAGCCGCGCACCATCACGCCGGAGAAGCCCCAGTTGATCGCGTCTTCCTTGCTGACAACGCCGATATCGACATTGCGCTGCTTGAAGATGCGGTTGTCGGTGATCAGGCCTTCGATATCGTCGCAGATCTTCGGGAAGGCCTTGGCCCAGGCGTCGATGTCCTCGACCAGTTCCGGCGGCAGGTCCTGGTGGACGCCGCCCGGACGGAAGTAGTTGGAGTGCAGGCGAGCGCCGCAGGCGCGCTCGTAGAACACCATCAGCTTCTCGCGCTCCTCGAAGCCCCAGAGCGGCGGCGTCAGGGCACCGACGTCCATGGCCTGGGTCGTCACGTTCAACAGGTGATTCAGGATCCGGCCGATTTCCGAGTACAGGACGCGGATGATCTGGCCACGGATCGGCACCTCAACGCCGAGCAGCTTTTCGATCGCGAGGCAGAAGGCGTGCTCCTGGTTCATCGGCGCCACGTAGTCGAGGCGGTCGAAGTAAGGGACGTTCTGCAGGTAGGTCCGCGCTTCCATCAGCTTCTCGGTGCCGCGGTGCAGCAGGCCGATGTGCGGATCGACGCGTTCGACGATTTCGCCATCCAGCTCCAGCACCAGACGCAGCACGCCGTGCGCGGCCGGGTGCTGCGGGCCGAAGTTGATGTTGAACTTGCGGACAGGCGTCTCCGGAATGGCCGGAGCCGTCGCCTCGTCTCGGAAATAGTCGGTCGCCGCGGCGGGCGAGTTCGTGCCGGTCATGGCTACGGACCTTCGTTACACTGCTCGATGTCGGCGGAGTCATCCCCCTCCGACAAGGTGATCGACGACGAGCGTTTTAAGCGCCCGCCGCCAGCCCTACGCGTCTCCCGCCCGCTTCTCGGCTTTCTCGTCGCCGGGCAGCGCGTACTTCGCGCCTTCCCACGGAGAGAGGAAATCGAACGCACGGAACTCGGTGATCTTCACGGGTTCGTACACGACGCGCTTGAGCTCGTCGTCGTAGCGCACTTCCACATAACCCGTCATGGGGAAGTCCTTCCGCAGCGGGTGGCCGTGGAAGCCGTAGTCGGTCAGAATCCTGCGCAGGTCCGGGTGGCCGTCGAAGAAGATCCCGTACATGTCGAACGCCTCGCGCTCGAACCAGTCGGCCACCGGGAAGACCGGCGTGATGCTGGGAACGGGCGTATCCTCGTCAGTCGAGACCTTCAGGCGGATGCGATGGTTCTTCACGAGCGACAGCAGGTGGTAGACGACATCGAACCGCGCGGCCCGCTCCGGATAGTCGACACCGGTCAGGTCGATCAGCTGGTGAAAACGACAGGCTGCGTCGTCGCGCAGAAACGTCAGAGTCTCGATCACCGACGCCGCACGGGCGACGATGGTCAGCTCACCAAATGCGACAGAATGTCCCAGCACGCCCGGGGCGCGCGCGACGATGTCCTGACCAAGCAGTTCCAGGGCTTCGCTCATCGCTCGATCGTCCCCGTCCGGCGAATCTTCTTTTGAAGCTGCAGCACGCCGTAGACGAGCGCCTCGGCGGTCGGCGGACAGCCTGGCACATAGATGTCGACCGGCACGACGCGGTCGCAACCGCGCACGACGCTGTAGCTGTAATAGTAGTAGCCGCCGCCATTGGCGCAGCTGCCCATCGAGATCACGTAGCGCGGCTCAGGCATCTGGTCGTAGACCTTGCGCAGAGCCGGAGCCATCTTGTTGGTCAGCGTGCCGGCCACGATCATCACGTCAGACTGGCGCGGACTGGCGCGGGGCGCAAAGCCATAGCGCTCCAGGTCGTAGCGCGGCATCGAAGCCTGCATCATCTCGACCGCGCAACAGGCCAGACCGAACGTCATCCACATCAGCGAGCCTGTCCGGGCCCAGGTGATCAGGTCGTCGGCGGCCGCCGTGATGAAGCCCTTGTCTGCCAGCTGTTGCGAAACGCCGTCGAAGAACGGGTCGTGCAGCTTGGGGTCATACCCCTCGACCGTCGAACGACCGCCCGACAGCGCCGGAACGGTGGACGAATTGGCGGGAACGATCACTCCCATTCGAGGGCGCCCTTCTTCCATTCATAGATGAAGCCGACAGTCAGGACGCCCAGAAAGGTCATCATCGACCAGAAGGCGAACTGCGCCACGTCCTGCGGCAGCTTCATGAGCGTAACGGCCCAGGGGAACAGGAACGCCACCTCCAGGTCGAAGATGATGAAGAGGATCGAGACCAGGTAAAACCGGACGTCGAACTTCATCCGAGCATCGTCAAAGGCGTTGAAGCCGCACTCGTAGGCGGACAGCTTTTCCGGATCGGGCGCCTTGGGCGCGAGCACCGCGGCGGCGAGCAGGAAGACGATGCCGATAACGGCCGCGATCCCGAGAAAGATCACAATCGGCAGGTACTGAAGAAGGAAGGCGGTCATGACAGCCCTTGGCTTGAATCGAGCGGGTTGTAGCCCACTGTCGCCAGCGCTTCAAACACCCCGCGCACATTGAGAAACGTTCGCAAAGAAAGGCGATTTGTCGGTTCTTCGAGATGGCCGTTGACACGAGTCTTCGCCCGACATATCAGACGCGCCTCGCCGATTGGCGGGTCGCACTTTCGCTTCGGCGAAGGGGTATGCGGATGTAGCTCAGTTGGTTAGAGCGCCGGCCTGTCACGCCGGAGGTCGCGGGTTCGAGCCCCGTCATTCGCGCCACCGTCCATCCCCCTCAAATCCATGAACTTCTGTGGCGAAGGCTTGTGTCGGCCGCCGCATGCGCCATCTAGCGCTCATGACTCGAGCCGCCCCTCCGCCGATCTCCGTTCTTGACCTCGCGCCTGTTCCTCAGGGCTCGAGTGTTGGTCAGGCCTTGAAGAACAGCATCGATCTGGCCCGACACGCCGAAGCGCTAGGCTTCCAGCGATACTGGCTGGCCGAGCACCACAACATGCCGGGAATCGCGAGCGCTGCGACGGCCGTGGTCATTGGCCAGGTGGCGGCCGCGACGACCACGATTCGGGTCGGCTCGGGCGGCGTCATGCTGCCAAACCATGCACCGCTGATGGTGGCGGAGCAGTTCGGGACCCTGAACGCGCTCTACCCTGGCCGAATCGATCTGGGTCTCGGGCGCGCGCCAGGAACCGACCAGGCCACCATGCGCGCCCTTCGCCGCTACGCCGACGCGGTCGATTCGTTCGCTCAGGACGTTGTTGAGCTGCAGCACTGGTTCAAACCTGCGACCGCCGACCAGGGCGTGCGTGCTGTTCCTGGCGAAGGACAGGATGTGCCGATCTGGATCCTCGGCTCCTCGACCTGGGGCGCGCAGCTGGCGGCGGCGCTTGGCCTGCCCTACGCCTTCGCCGCCCACTTCGCGCCGGACGCCCTCCTGGACGCACTGGCGCTGTATCGTCGGCATTTCAAGCCTTCCGAGAGCCTGGATCGCCCCTACGCCATGGTCTGTATCGGGGTGTGCGCCGCTGACACCGACGAAGAGGCCACGCGGTTGTCGACCTCGACCCAGCAGCAGTTCCTGGCGTTGCGACGGGGGCGTCCGGGCCTTCTCCCCCCGCCCGTCGACGACATACGCGAGCACGCATCACCGACCGAGCTCGCCGGGCTTGATCACACCTTGCGCTACGCCGCTGTTGGATCGGCGGAAACCGTCCGGCGAAAGATCGATCAGGTTCTCGACCTGACGGGCGCCGACGAGCTGATGGCGGCGGCCCAGATTCACGACCATGAAGCCCGCAAACGCAGCTACGAAATTCTCGCGTCGCTTCGAAGCTAGTGACTGGCTGGCGCGGCGCGCCCCTCAAAGGCCCGCCGTCTCGTCAGCCGGCCGTAGACACCGCATAGCTCCGTGAAGACAGCGTCCCATCCGTGGCGCGCTACGGCGCGACGCCTCGCCGCGAGGCCGATCGTACCTACATCACGCGCGAACAGCGCCTCAATCGCTTCGGCGAAGGCGGCGGCTTCCGACACTGTCGCCAGCTGCCCGACCTCTTCGTCAACAGACTCGGCGACCCCACCAGCGGCGACGCCCACAACCGGCAAGCCGCAGGCCATGGCCTCCAGGACAATCAAGCCAAAGGGCTCGTTGTCGTTGGCGTGAACAAAAGCGTCGCAACTGGCGAGGATGGACGCGAGTTCAGCCGGATCGCGGACGTAGTCGATAGAAAGGGCTCTGTCGCTGCTAGGCGCTCCGCCGCCGGCGCCGACAAACAGCAGTCTGTAGGGATCGCCCAGGCGCTCGACGGCCGCGACCAGTACATCGAGCTTCTTCTCCTTGGCGGGGCGCCCCGCGAAAACCAGGAGTCGCTCCCTGGCCGAGAGGCCGAGACGCCGTCTGAGACCATCCCGATCAGCGCGGTCCGGTCGGAAGACGGCGGTATCCACACCGAGCGGCAGTCCGATCGCGTTGTGGACACCCGCCTCGATCAGACGTCCGGCGATGAACCGGCTGGGCGCGACGGCTTGGTCAAACTGGCTGTAGATGGCGGCCCATCGCTTCTGCACGGGCTTCTCCGCCCACTCGCCAATATGCAGCGCCGCGAGGCGGCCAAGGTCCGTGTGGCAGAAACCAACAACAGGAACACCGAGGGCATCGCCTGCCCTCAGCGCTGCGAGCCCGGGGGTATAAGGATCGCCCGCCTCAATGATGTCAGGGCGCTGGCGGATCAAGCGCTCCATCCACGCCTGCTTGACGACGGGCCAACGATAGCCAGCCCCAAAGGGCAAAGGCGCAGCGTAGATGGATACCCTTCCCTGGCCGTCATAGGAGTCGCGCGCTCCGGGTACGACCAGCGTGTGACGCACATCCGGCCGGTTGGCGCCCAGCCAGGCATGCTTCGAGGACAAGTAGCGCCGCACGCCACCGCTCCGCGGCGCGTACAGCATGGTCGTGTCTACCAACCGAACCGGCTCGTCGACATCTGACCCGGCCGCGCTGAAGAGCCCCTGACAGCCAAGACGTTGGTCAGGTCTCGTATCCGCCACGCCGAATCCTCATCACGCTGGTCGCTCATTCGGCGCCGGAACGATAAAGCTTTTGCGACAGCTACGGTTCCTCGACGCTCCTCGATGACTTTGGGTCGACTCCGCGCCGCTTCAAGGCCTCGCGCAGCAGCACTTCGACCTGAGCGTTCACGCTCCGCAACTCAGCCTCAGCCAGACGCTCGACCGCCGAGAGGACCTCAGGGTGGACGCGCATCAGAAATGCGCGCCGACCGCCGCGACCGTCTTTAGGCTCCCCCGCCACCTTAACCGTACAGCGTGCCAGTGTTGACGACGGGTTGGGCCTCCCGGTCCGCGCAAAGCACCACCAGGAGGTTGGAGACCATCGCCGCCCGGCGCTCGTCGTCCAACGTCACCACGCCACGTTCGCTGAGCGCGCCCAAGGCGTTCTCGACCATATCCACCGCGCCCGCCACGATCGTTCGGCGCGCCGCCAGCACCGCTTCCGCTTGCTGGCGCTTCAACATCGAGCCCGCGATTTCTGGCGCATACGCCAGGTGCATCAGGTGAGCCTCGTCAATCGCGACGCCGGCCACGGCGGTCCGGGCCTGGAGATCTGCGCGGAGACGATCCCCCACCTCCTCCGCGTCGGCGCGCAGGGTCGGCTCGCCTTCCTCGGCGTGATCATACGAGTAGTGCGAGGCCACCTCGCGCAGGCCCGTCTCGATCTGAATATTCACGAAGGTGGCGTAGTCGTCGACATCGAACAGCGCCTGAGCCGAGTCCTTCACGCGCCAGACGATGTTGGCGGCGATCTCGATCGGGTTGCCGCGCTTGTCATTCACCTTAAGCGTCTCGCTGGTGACGTTGCGCACCCGAAGGCTGATCTTCTTGCGTCCGTACCAGGGCAGCACCCAGCGCAGGCCCGTCGAGCGATCGGTGCCGACATATGAGCCAAACAGCGTGAGCACCATCGCCTCGTTCGGCTGAAGGGCGTAGAAGCCCGCGCCGATCAGTCCGCCGGCAAGCAGGACCAAAACGCCGGCCACCGTGAACGGCGCTCCGCCATCCGAAGACTTGAGCAGCCAAACACCCGCCGCGAGCAAGGCAGGCGCCAGGAGGAGCGGCAGCCCGCCCGCGACGCCCCCACGAACGCGCTCGCTCGTACGATTGATGGTGTGAACCTCTGACATCAGCGCCTCCCGGTTTGCCATCAAAGTGATATCACTATGATCGCGGAACACAAGGCGCCGAGCGCGCGGGAACAGCCGCTAAGACGCCTGCACTGGGGATCGAGATGGGGAAATGGTGGGCAGTGAGGGGATCGAACCCCCGACCCTCTCGGTGTAAACGAGACGCTCTACCGCTGAGCTAACTGCCCTCTTGGGTGGGCGCTTCTAGCCGCCCCTGTTCGCCGCGCAAAGCCCAAAACGAAAGGCGGGGCGCCGATATCGGAGCCCCGCCTGAATTCCGATAACCGCCTCAGCCGTTCAGCGAGGACTTCAGGCCTTCCCCGACCTGAAAGCGGGCGGTCTTCGATGCGGGACGATTCACCGTCTCGCCCGTGCGGGGATTGCGAGCCGTGCCGGCGGCGCGGTTCACCGCCTTGAACGTGCCAAAGCCGACAAGGCGAACATCCTGTCCGGACTTCAGGGAGTCGGTGACCGCCTCGATGAAAGCCTCCAAGGCGTCCTTGGCTTGGTTCTTGTTGATACCCGCCTTTTCGGCGATCGCCGTAACGAGCTCGGCCTTTGTCGTCATGTTTCTCTCCCAGCCTGAGCGGCGACGCTTATCGCTGACGACGCTGCGCTCCGAAGGGATTATGGCGGCTGAAAAAACCTCGTCAAACGCGAGCGGCGCGGGAAACTCCCGCGCCGCATAAGTTACCATCGATAAGTTATACTCAGTGCGTCAACATGGCGTCGGTATCACCGTCATCCTTCTTCGCGGTTGCAGCAATCGGCTCTTCCGCCTCGTTCCATTCCACAGGAGTCAAGGGTCCGGTCAGGGCGTGCTTGAGCACCTCATCCACCGTTGAAACCGGGATGATCTCAAGGCCGTCCTTCACGGACTGAGGCACGTCGGCCAAGTCCTTCTCGTTCTCCTGCGGGATCAGCACCGTCTTAACGCCCGAACGCAGCGCCGCCAGCAGCTTCTCCTTCAAGCCGCCAATGGCGGTCACCCGGCCACGCAGCGTGATCTCGCCGGTCATCGCGATGTCCTTGCGGATCGGGATACCGGTCAGGACCGAGACCATGGCCAGAGCCATGGCGATACCGGCTGACGGACCATCCTTGGGCGTGGCGCCGTCCGGAACGTGGATGTGCACGTCGGTCTTCTCGAACACCGGCGGCTTGATGCCGAACTGAAGAGAACGCGAGCGGACGTAGCTGTTCGCCGCCGCGATCGACTCCTTCATCACGTCTTTCAGGTTGCCGGTGATCTGCATGCGGCCCTTGCCCGGCATCTTCACCGCTTCGATGGTGAGGATGTCGCCGCCGAACTCGGTCCAGGCGAGGCCCGTGACGATGCCCACCTGGTCGACCTCGTCCGTCTCACCGTAGCGATACTTCTTGACGCCCGCGTACTTGGCCAGACGCTCGTCATCGATCGTGATCGAGGCGACCTTCTCGCGGGCCAGATCCCGAACCGTCTTCCGCGCCAGCGCGCCCAGTTCCCGCTCCAGCGACCGCACGCCGGCTTCCCGGGTGTAGTAGCGGATGAGGTCGCGGATCGCCTTGTCGGGCACCACGAACTCCGCCGGCTTCAGGCCGTGATCCTTGGCCAGCTTGGGCAGGATGTGCCGCTTGGCGATCTCCAGCTTCTCATCCTCGGTGTAGCCGGGGATACGGATGATCTCCATGCGGTCCAGCAGCGGCTGGGGCATGTTCAGGCTGTTGGCCGTCGTGACGAACATCACCTGCGAGAGGTCATAATCGACCTCCAGGTAGTGGTCGCCGAACGTCGAGTTCTGCGACGGATCGAGCACCTCCAGCAGCGCCGAGGCGGGATCGCCGCGGTAATCGCTGCCCATCTTGTCGATCTCGTCGAGCAGGACGAAGGCGTTGGTGGTCTTGGCCTTCTTCATCGACTGAATGACCTTGCCGGGCATCGAGCCGATGTAGGTGCGGCGGTGACCGCGGATCTCGGCCTCGTCGCGCACGCCACCGAGGCTCATGCGCACGAATTCGCGCCCGGTCGCCTTGGCGATCGACTTGCCCAGCGACGTCTTGCCGACGCCCGGAGGACCGACGAGGCACAGGATCGGGCCTTTCAGCGAATTGGTGCGCGCCTGGACAGCCAGATACTCGAGGATGCGCTCCTTGACCTTTTCCAGACCATAGTGGTCGGCGTCTAGGATGCCTTCGGCCTCGGGTAGGTCGATCTTCTTGGTCTTGGCCTTGCCCCACGGGATAGACAGCAGCCAGTCCAGATAGTTCCGGACCACCGTGCTTTCGGCCGACATGGGGCTCATGTTGCGCAGCTTCTTCAGCTCGCCCTCGGCCTTGGCGCGGGCTTCCTTCGAAAGCTTGGTCTTCTTGATGCGCTTTTCGAGGTCGATCAGTTCGTCGCGCGCGTCATCAGGATCCCCCAGCTCGCGCTGGATCGCCTTCATCTGCTCGTTCAGATAATACTCGCGCTGGGTCTTCTCCATCTGGCGCTTCACGCGCGAACGGATCTTCTTTTCGACCTGCAGCACCGAGATTTCGCCTTCCATGAGGGCGAAAACCTTCTCCAGGCGCTTCACGATGTCGAAGATTTCCAGCAGATGCTGCTTGTCGCTGATCTTCACTGAAAGGTGAGCGGCGATGCTGTCGGCAAGCTTGCCGGGCTCAGCGATCTGCGGGATCGACGCCAGCGCCTCCGGCGGCACCTTCTTGTTCAGTTTGACGTAGTTCTCGAACTGCTCGACGACAGCGCGGGAGAGCGCTTCGGCCTCAGGGCCAGCGCCCTCGTCCTCAGACACCTCGCCGATCTGGGCCTCGTAGTAGGACTCCTGGTCAGTGAAGCTGACCACGGCAGCGCGGCCCCTGCCCTCGACCAGAACCTTGACGGTGCCGTCCGGCAGCTTCAGCAGCTGCAGCACGGTGGCCAGGACGCCAACATCGAAAATGTCGCCCGGCGCCGGATCATCGTCGGCCGAGTTCTTCTGGGTGACGAGCAGGATCTGTTTGTCGCCGCGCATCACCTCTTCGAGCGCGCGCACGGATTTATCGCGGCCCACGAAAAGCGGCACCACCATGTGCGGGAACACCACGATGTCCCGCAGCGGCAAAACAGGAAGCGTACGTAGTTCGGACATGTTCTCAATACTCCCGGCCGAGCCCTGCAAGGCGCCTGGCCACGCGGGCCGCCGTAACACCAGACGATGCGCCTGAGTCGATCAGCCCGTCCGCCCTGGACTGGGCGGATGCTCGTTATTTATGTGGACGTTTTACAACATCGTTCAAGGACGCTCGCCCCATAGCGGCGACGAGTCGCGTGCGTCCGGCCAAGCTGGCGTGAATGAACCACTGATCGCACATACAGGGGCAAAAATAACCTCGAAAATGCGCGCGGTCGACAGGCTGTGACTTTTATCTCTGCGGGGTCGCCGGCGGCCCTGGCCGCAGAACCGACGCTCCGAACAGATTTATCCACGAAAAAGGCGCGCCCTCAGCAGAGGACGCGCCCGTTTTTAATCCAAGAGTGCAGTTAGGCCGAAGCCGCCCCACCCTTCTTTTCCGCGTAGATCAGTAGCGGCTGAGCCCGGCCCTCGACGACCTCGGCGTTGACCACCACTTCCTCGACGCCTTCGTAGTTGGGCAGCTCGAACATGGTCTCGAGCAGGATGCCCTCCATGATCGAGCGAAGACCCCGCGCGCCGGTCTTCCGGGCGATGGCCTTCTTGGCGACGCCGGAAAGGGCGTCATCGGTGAAGGTGAGGCCGATGTTCTCCATCTCAAACAGGCGTTGGTACTGCTTGACGAAGGCGTTCTTAGGCTCAGTCAGGATCTTGATCAGCGCGGTCTCGTCGAGGTCTTCCAGGGTCGCGACCACCGGCAGACGGCCGATGAATTCCGGAATCAGGCCGAAGCGCTGCAGGTCGTCGGGCTCGACGTTCCGCAGGATCTCGCCCGTCCGGCGCTCTTCCGGATCGGTGACCTTGGCGCCAAAGCCGATCGACTTGGCCGCGCCGCGCGCCGAGATGATCTTCTCGAGGCCGGCGAACGCGCCGCCGCAGATGAACAGGATATTCGTCGTGTCGACCTGCAGGAACTCCTGCTGCGGATGCTTGCGCCCGCCCTGCGGCGGCACGGAGGCGACGGTGCCTTCCATGATCTTCAGCAGGGCTTGCTGGACGCCTTCACCAGACACGTCGCGGGTGATCGACGGGTTGTCGGACTTGCGGCTGATCTTGTCGATCTCGTCGATATAGACGATGCCGCGCTGGGCCCGCTCGACATTATAGTCGGCGGCTTGCAGCAGCTTCAGAACGATGTTCTCGACATCCTCGCCGACGTAACCGGCTTCGGTCAGCGTCGTGGCGTCGGCCATCGTGAACGGCACGTCGATGATTCGGGCCAGGGTCTGGGCCAACAGGGTCTTACCCGTACCGGTCGGGCCGACCAGCAGGATGTTCGACTTGGCCAGTTCGACGTCGTTGTTCTTCGACGCGTGGTTCAGGCGCTTGTAGTGATTGTGCACCGCGACCGCGAGGACCTTCTTGGCGTGGCCCTGACCGATCACGTAATCGTCGAGGACTTCGCAGATCTCGCGAGGCGTGGGAACGCCGTCCTTGGACTTTACGAAGGCGATCTTGTGCTCTTCGCGGATGATATCCATGCAGAGCTCGACGCATTCATCACAAATGAACACCGTCGGTCCCGCGATGAGCTTGCGCACCTCATGTTGGCTCTTTCCGCAGAAAGAGCAGTACAGAGTGCTTTTCGTGTCGCCGCTCGCGGCTTTCGTCATGATCGCTTCTCACACTATGGCGACTACGGCTTACGCCGAGACGCCCCTTCCGAGCGCATACGCCGCCACCGAAGCAAGCAGGATACACGCCGGGAGTTGTCTAATCCTTGACATTCCCCGATCCGGGCTCGGTTCACAAGCCTCGCCGGGTCCTTTCGGCCGTGAAACGCGTGAACCTCCCGGATCGTGTCATGAGCTCATCACTAAATTGGGCGATTGGCCTCCCAGCGCAAGCGCCGGGCGCCTAGACCCTTACGGCTCACCCCGGATGGCCTTATTACCGAACAGGGATTCGTGGGGAAACGGAGCGTCTTTTTGACGCACGTATGGAAGTTGAATGGCTAAGCGTTCTTGGATGGCCAAGGGATTGAGCGCCTCGCGCCCGATGACCGGCGAAATGGGTCACGAGCCGTTGCTTGTCGCCTTCGATTTCGACGGCACTCTCACCGTGAAGGACAGCTTCAACGCCTTCCTGAAATGGCGCGCGGGTCCGCGATGGGGCATCGGTGTGCTTCGACTTACCCCCGCCTTGTTGACCTACGTGTTCGACCGAAATCGCGCGAAGCTGAAAGCCGCTGCGGTTCGCGAGTTCCTGAAGGGCGCCACCGTCGCCCAAATCGAGAACGACGCGCGCGCCTTCGCCGAGGCCTTCGCCCCCTCGCTGCTGCGTCCCGACGCCGTCGCGGTCTGGCGGAGCTGGCGCGCCAAGGGAGCCAAGATGGTGATCGTCACCGCCTCCCCCGACTTGGTCGTCGCACCCTTCGCGCGCGGGCTTGGCGCGGACCTGCTGATCGGCACGCGCCTGCGCTATTCCGAGGATGGCCGCATTCAGGGCGGGCTCGACGGGAACAATTGCCGCGCCAAGGAAAAGGTCGTGCGCCTGCGCGAAGTGTTCGGTCCCGACGTCCACCTCACGGCGGCCTATGGAGACACGTCCGGCGATACCGAGATGCTCGCGATCGCTGACGAGAAGGGCTACCGCGTGTTCAGAGGCCGGCCGGCGTAGCCGCGCTCTTAGCGGTCACAGCAACAAAAAAAGCCGCCGACATGACGTCGGCGGCTTTGTCGTTCGATGCTGTCGCTTACTCGGCGCCGGCCTCGGCCGCGTCCCGCGTGTCATACACGTGATCCACGAGGCCCCAGGCCTTCGCTTCATCGGCGCTCATGAAGTGGTCGCGGTCCAGGGTCCGCTCAACCTCTTCGTAAGTGCGGCCGCAGTGCTTGACGTAGATCTCGTTCAGGCGGCGCTTGGTCTTGATGATGTCTTCGGCGTGACGCTCGATATCCGAGGCCTGGCCACGGAAACCGCCCGAAGGCTGGTGCACCATGATCCGGGCGTTCGGAAGCGAAATACGCTGACCCGCAGCGCCGGCCGCCAGCAGCAGTGAGCCCATCGAGGCGGCCATGCCCATGCAAACCGTCGAGACCGGGCTCTTGATGTACTGCATGGTGTCGTAGATCGCGAGGCCGGCCGTCACCACGCCGCCCGGCGAGTTGATGTACATGGCGATTTCCTTCTTCGGGTTCTCGGACTCGAGGAAGAGCAGCTGAGCGCAGATCAGGCTGGCCATGCCGTCCTCGACCGGACCGGTCAGGAAGATGATCCGTTCCTTCAGCAGGCGAGAGAAGATGTCGAATGCGCGCTCGCCCCGGCTGGTCTGCTCGACCACCATCGGCACTAGGTTCATCGCCGTCGAAACCGGATCGTACATCATGGGGATCACCCTTTTCGTGTGTGCTAGCGGCGCGAAAACGAATCAGCCCCCGCGCGGCGTCGCTCACGCATATCGCGTTCCCCTTAACAGGTTGCAAGGAGCGCCCGTCGCGCGCCGAAATGAAAAAGGCGCGGCCCTCGCGAGCCGCGCCTCTCACAATTTCAGCTTCAGCGAGCCTTAGCCGCCGTAGCCTTCCGGCAGGTCGTCTTCTTCCAGGAGTTCGTCCTTAGAGACTTCCTTTTCCTCGATCTTGGCCTTGCCGAAGATCAGGTCGACGACCTTGTCTTCATAGATCGGGGCGCGTAGGGCGGCCTGCAGGTCGGCGCGCTGACGGTACATGTCGAACACTTGCTGCGCCTGGGCGCCGTACTGGCGGGCTTCGCGCATGATCGCGTCGGTCAGTTCCTGGTCGGTGACCACCACGTCGTTCTTGCGGCCGATCTCGGCGAGCACCAGACCCAGGCGCACGCGGCGCTCGGCGATCTTCTTGTACTCGTCCTTCAGCTGGTCTTCCGACTTCTCGGCGTCTTCCGGCGGCAGACCGCCACGAGCCTTGTCGGCCTCGACCTGTTGCCAGATGCCGGCGAACTCGGCGTCGACCATGCGCGGCGGCAGCGGGAAGTCGTGCTTGGTGTCGAGCACGTCCAGCAGCGCACGCTTCAGCTTGAAGCGCGAGGAGTTGTCGTAGCGGCTCGACAGGTTCGACTTCAGCAGCTCGGTCAGAGCGGCCAGGTCCGACAGGCCCAGGCGCTTGGCCAGTTCGTCATCGGCCTTGCCGTCGACCGGCGCGCGGACTTCCTGAACCTTGGTGGCGAACTCGGCGTCCTTACCGGCCAGATCCTTGGCCTGATAGTCTTCGGGGAATTTCACCTTCACGACCACGTCGTCGCCCGGCTTGGCGCCGACCAGTTGGTCTTCGAAGCCGGGGATGAACTGACCCGAACCGAGGACCAGTTCGGCGCCCTCGGCCTTGCCACCAGCGAACTCGACGCCATCGATGGTGCCGACGAAGTCGATCAGCAGTTGATCGCCGTCCTTGGCCTTTTGGCTCTTGCCGGTGCGCGGCTCATAGGTGCGGGCCTGCTTGGCCAGCTCTTCGAGAGCCTCTTGAACTTCTTCGTCCGAGACCTTGTAGACCGGCTTCACCAGCTCGATCGACGTCGGGTCGATCGGCTCGAATTCCGGCATGACTTCGACGGCCAGGTCGAACGACAGGTCTTCGCCACCGGCGATGACCTTTTCCATGTCCGACGACGGGTTGAGCTCAGGCTGACCGGCGGGACGCAGCTTGTTGTCTTCGAGAACCTTGGTGGTCGTCTCGTTCAGGGCCTGCTCGATGACTTCGCCCATCAGGGCCTTGCCGTAGAGGCGGCGAACGTGGGCCGTCGGCACCTTGCCCGGACGGAAGCCCTTGACGTTCATTTGCGGGGCGACTTCGGCGATCCGCGCTTCCAGACGCGTAGCCAGTTCACTCGCGGGCACCGTGACGCCAAAAACGCGGCTGAGGCCTTCGCCCGACTTTTCAACGATCTGCATCGACATTCTTATTTCTCGGGTCCGGGTCGCCGCGCGCCCGAGCACCGCCCTTGGGGTCCAAAAGATCGACGCCGCCCGCGAGGACCGGGGCGGCGAAAGAGCGCCCTTATGTCACGACGTGCGCGAGCATCCAAGAGCGGCGGCGATAAAACTCACACGGGCCCAAGAGCCCGACGAGAAGAGTGGTGCGGATGAGAGGACTCGAACCTCCACGCCTTGCGGCGCTGGAACCTAAATCCAGTGCGTCTACCAGTTTCGCCACATCCGCGTGGGTCCGGCATTACGGGTTGTGCGTCGGGCGCGCAAGTCCGCTCAGCGGTCTTGGTACAGGCGGGCCAGGATTGCAGGCGCGAGGCCCGGCAGATCTTCGGCGATCAGTCCGGGTCCGTGGAGCGCGCCGCATTCGGCGTGAATCCAAGCTCCGGCGCACGCGGCCTCAAAGCTTCCCATGCCCTGCGCCAGCAGCCCCCCGATGAACCCGGCCAAGACGTCGCCTGACCCCGCCGTCGCCAGCCACGGCGTTCCGTTCAGCGAGACGGCCGCGCGACCATCGGGCGCCGCCACTACAGTGTCCGCGCCCTTGAGCAGGACGACCGCGCCCGCCGCCCTCGCCGCTTCGCGGGCCGCGCCGATCCGTTCCGAGGATCGTGCGAGCAGACCCGGAAAGATTCGCTCGAACTCCCCCGGATGCGGCGTCAGCACATCGTCCCGATCGAGACAGGCGAACAGCTCGCCGGGATCGTCTCGAAAACTCGTGAGCGCGTCGGCGTCTGCGACGAGGGCTGCGCCCGTCCTGGCCAGGGCGCGCAGATTTCGCGCCGTCGCCTCGCCCACCCCGGCGGCGGGGCCGATAATGACCGCGTCAGCCTCTTCAGCACGGATCGCAAGGTCGGCGTCCGACTCGAACGGCGCCAGCATCACCGCCTCCAGGTGGGCGGCGTTCACCGGCAGCGCCGAAGGCGGCGACAGCAGGGTCACCGCGCCGGCACCAACCCTCAAGCCCGCTCGGGCGGCGAGCCTAGCCGCGCCAGTGTTCCACGCCTCGCCGCTCACTACCTTCAGCCGCCCTCGGCTGTGCTTGTGAGCGTCGATGGCGGGCCAGGGATATTGCTGAGACCAAAGGCCGGGCTCGTTCTCGAAAAGCGCGATGTCGCCGACCGTGGAAAGGCCGATGTCCGCGACCAAGACCTCGCCACACGCTTTTCTTCCGTCGAGCAAAACGTGAGCCGGCTTCCGGCGATGGAAAGTGACCGTGACCTGTGCCTGAAAGGCTGTGTTGTCCAACGGCCTGCCTGTGTCGCCCGCGACGCCCGAGGGCGCATCCACCGCGACAACGCACAAGCCGGCCATTGCGGCGGTCCGCGCCAACTCCGCCGCCGAGCCTTCGAGCGGGCGCGAGAGGCCTGCGCCAAAGATCGCGTCGATATAGAGTGCGTCCTCCGGCCCATGCGCGGATAGTGGCTGAACCTCGCCCCGCCATCGTGACGCAGCCCAACGGCAGGCGTCGGAAGCCGGCGCGTAGGCCGCCTGAACCACAACCGGCCAACCATGCTTGCGCAGATGGCGCGCCGCGACATAGCCGTCGCCGCCATTGTCGCCAGGCCCGCACCACACCACGACCGGACGGCGCTTATAGCGCGCCCGAACCGCCTGCGCGACCGCAGCGCCCGCGCGCTCCATCAGCACCGGCGTCGGCGTTCCCGCCAGCACCGCGGCGCGATCGCACGCGGTCATCTGGGCGACGGTCAGGATTTCTCGGGCCACGGGTCTTCCCTCAAAGCACTTGGCTCTGAGCTTCTCGCCCTTTCTCGACCAGGATCAAGCGCTCGCCTTCAATGGCGAACACCGTGCGGGAGCAGTGGTCCGGACGAAACGCCATGACTTCGGGATGGCCCGTCGCGACGGACACAGCGCCGTTGAGGGCGACGAAATGGCTGAAGACCGCCGCCCCGCCGTACTCCCTAAGGGCTGCGGCGACGCTATGGATCCAGGCGGTATAGTCGAGGTCGCCCTTGATCTCGTCCCAACGCCCCGCAAACGCCCCACGAAGCCAACCCGGCCGCTCCTCGGCGGAAAGCGCCGCAGGCGTCGGTATCTCGCCGACGCGAGGGTCAATCTCAACTTGAACGCCAAGCGCCAGGGCCAAAGGCTCGGCGGTCTCGCGGCATCGTCGAAGCGGCGACGAGACAACGCGGGTCGGGCGCTGCTCGACCGGTAGCGCCAGGATAGAGTCGGCGACGCTTTTGGCCTGCGCGGCGCCGACCTCGTCCAACCCCGGATCATCGTCGGCGCCGCCCCAGGTGGAGGCCGGCCGGCCATGACGGATCACATGTACGATCTGCATCAGGATCAATCCGGAACGAACAGGTTACGAACCCCGTCGGGGTGCAGACCGACGGTCCCTATCCGTCCGACACCTTCGCGCGCCTCAAGATCGCGCAATACCGAGGGATCATCCGGAGTCTGCGCCACGAAACGGCGCCCCTGGGCGTCGCGCCCGATCACGATGCCCATGCGCACGCCCTCGCGCCCATGGACGACCGTGTAGGTCTCGATCACCGCCCTGCCCTCCGGCCTGTCGATGATCTCGGGATGCGGCAGCGCATCGATCTTGGCCTGGATCACCGAGGGCGGCTCACGCTCCCATTTCCCGGTTACCGGCCGGGTCGAATAGATTCCGACCGACTGCTTCGTCAGGAACCAACCGTTTGCGGTGGACAACCCATAGGCCCCGGGCTGCGCCCTCAGCCGCGTCACCATCTCGGCGATCGCGTGCAGCGCATAGTTGTTGCCAGGTCCGCCGAAGTAAGGAAGCCCGCCTGTGATGGTGAGTCCTCGCGGGTCGTCGAGCGGCAGACCGATTTCTTCCGCGCCGATCCGCACCGCCGATGGGAAGCAGGAATAAAGGTCGATGACGCCGAGGTCATCCAGCGTGATCCCAGCCATCTCCAACGCGCGTTCGCCGGTCAGACGCATAGCGGGGCTGGAGTGATAGTCTTGTCGTTCCAGCGGATACCAAAGGTCGGAGGCGTCCGCGCAACCATGCAGGAAGACCCACCGGTCCTCAGGCACGCCCAACTCCCGCGCCTTGCGCACACTGGCGATCAGCACGGCGGCCGACTGGTCGACCTCCATGATCGCATTGAGGTATTTGGGATAGGGATAGCCCACCATGCGGTTACGGTCTGTAACGGTGACGAGTTCCTCGGGCGTCCGTTCGATGGGGAACCAAGCATGGGGGTTCGCGGCTGCGACCTTGGTGAACGGCGCGAAAAGTGCTCCGAGGCCCTGTTGGTGCGCCTCCAGCGAGACGCCGTCGCGGGCGCGTAGCGCGTTCTCGAACAGGGGATAGGTGTTGACCGGATAGCCCAGGCCATGCGCGGCCTCTTGGGGCGTGACTCCTGGTCGTGGATCACCGATCCGCGCCGGAGCCGTGTCGATATCATCACCCCAGCCGTCGAAACCGAGGTTTCCCTTCATGCGCTTCATCAGCGAACCCAGGAACTCGGCGCCCGCCACCAGCGTGAGATCCGACTCGCCGTTGGCGATACGCTCGCAGGCGATATTGACGGCCTGTTGCGGGCTGTTGCCCCCCGTCTCGGTGTAGACACTCCAGCGCGGCACGGCCGACAGGGCGCGCGCCAGCGAAGCGGGCGGGTTTTTCAATCGCGGCAGCGGAAGCTTCGAAAGTCCGCCGGGTGCGTCAATGCTGAAAGCGACGACCGCCAAAGCGTCAAGCGACGCAAAAACTGTCTCCGGAAGCCCCGCGTCACGAACAGCGCGTTCCGCCGCAACTTTCAGCAGTTCGAGAGGCGACGGAGAATTGGCGACCTCGCCTCGATAGGTGAATTGTCCCGCACCGATCAAAACCGGCGTGTCGTCGCGCATATCCGCCCCCATTCAAACGTTCGTTGGGCGCGATCGTAGGCGTCAAATGGAGCCCGGCAAGGCCAATTGACGACGGTTTCAACTTTGCCTGAATGTTGATCGCTTGGCGCCCGTAATTTAATCACATGCCCGCAACTCAACCGTTCGGTCATATTTGTCGTGAGCGGTCGCTTGCGGGGGTTTGGGCGGCGTGATGGGTGCGCCTCAGTGAAGGCGGTTCGCCGCCGACGGGCCCGAAAGTGGAACCGATGAAAAAGATCGAAGCCGTCATCAAGCCGTTCAAGCTGGATGAGGTGAAGGAGGCCCTGCAGGATATGGGCGTCCAGGGCATGACCGTGCTCGAAGCCAAGGGCTATGGCCGCCAGAAGGGCCATACCGAGCTCTATCGCGGCGCTGAGTACGTCGTGGACTTCCTCCCTAAGATCAAGGTGGAGGTCGTTGTCGAGGACAACCAGTTGGAGCCCGCGTTGGAGGCCATCACCCGCGCCGCCCGTACGGGTCGCATCGGCGACGGCAAGATTTTCGTCTCGGACATCGCGGAAGTGATCCGCATCCGAACCGGAGAAAGCGGCCCGGCCGCCGTCTAAGGCCGGATCGTCAGCAGCTAGAGAGTTCTACAAGGGGATACGGAATGAGCACCGCCAAGGACATCCTGAACCTGATCAAGGAAAAGGACGTGAAGTACGTCGACGTCCGCTTCACGGACGTGCGCGGCAAGATGCAGCACGTCACCTTCGACATCGATCTGGTTGACGACGACTTCCTCAACGACGGCACGATGTTCGACGGCTCGTCGATCGCTGGTTGGAAGGCGATCAACGAGTCGGACATGAAGCTGCGCCCCGACCTGTCGAGCGCCATCATCGACCCGTTCTATCAGCAGACGACGCTGGCGCTGTTCTGCGATGTCGTGAACCCCGACACCGGCACCCCGTACAACCGCGACCCGCGCTCGATCGCCAAGGCCGCTCTGAACTACCTGAAATCGGCCGGCGTGGGCGACACGGTCTACTTCGGCCCGGAAGCCGAGTTCTTCATCTTCGACGACGTGCGCTGGTCCACCGCTCCGCACGACACCAGCTACTCGTTCGACTCGACCGAACTGCCGGTCAACTCGAACAAGCAATACGCCGAAGGCAACATGGGTCACCGCCCGGGTCCGAAGGGCGGCTACTTCCCGGTGAACCCGGTCGACAGCTGCCAGGATCTGCGTGGCGAAATGCTGGCCGTCATGGGCGAGCTGGGCATGAAGCCGGAAAAGCACCACCACGAAGTGGCCCCGGCCCAGCACGAACTCGGCCTGAAGTTCGACACCATGGTCACCATGGCCGACCGGATGCAGCTCTATAAGTACGTCATCCACAACGTCGCTGCGGCTTACGGCAAGACGGCCACCTTCATGGCCAAGCCGATGTTCGCCGACAACGGTTCGGGCATGCACGTGCACCAATCGATCTGGCAGGACGGCAAGCCGCTGTTCGCCGGCGACAAGTACGCTGGCCTTTCGCAAGAATGCCTGTGGTACATCGGCGGCATCATCAAGCACGCCAAGGCGATCAACGCGTTCTCGAACTCGACGACGAACTCGTACAAGCGCCTGGTGCCCGGCTACGAAGCCCCGGTGAAGCTGGCCTACAGCTCGCGCAACCGCTCGGCCTCGATCCGCATCCCGCACGTCGACAGCCCGAAGGCCAAGCGTCTGGAAGCCCGCTTCCCCGACCCGATGGGCAACCCGTACTTGACCTTCGTCGCCCTGCTGATGGCCGGCCTGGACGGCATCATCAACAAGATCGATCCGGGCGCGCCGGCCGACAAGAACCTCTACGACCTGCCGCCGCGCGAACAGAAGAAAATCCCGGAAGTCTGCGGCTCGCTGCGCGAAGCCCTGGAGAACCTCGACAAGGACCGCGCCTTCCTGAAGGCCGGCGGCGTCATGGATGACGACTTCATCGACAGCTACATCGAGTTGAAGATGGAAGAGGTCATGCGCCTGCAACTGCACCCGCACCCGGTCGAGTTCGACATGTACTACAAGTGCTAAGCGCCTAGGGCTTAGAACAAAAGCTAAGGGGCCGGAGAGCGATCTCCAGCCCCTTTTTTGTTTTGCGCTCAGCGAGCCCGCGCCAAAAGTAGAATGACTTATTACTTAATGGGCGCCCACT
Source organism: Pseudomonadota bacterium (assembly GCA_020161365.1). Taxonomy (GTDB): domain Bacteria; phylum Pseudomonadota; class Alphaproteobacteria; order Caulobacterales; family Caulobacteraceae; genus Caulobacter. The sequence goes on from JAIUNU010000012.1 coordinate 142,244, forward strand.
GAACAAAATTGTCGCAAGTTCGCAACATTGCCGACGCAATCGCCCACAAGGTCCTGAAAAGACGTGATGCGCGATATCGCTCGGGCGGAAACTTGGCCTATCGCAGCGCAAACGGAATCGCCGCCAACGCCTGGATTACAACTCAGCGACGCGGCGTCTCGACAGGACATCTCATGCACAGCCTCAATAGCTCCCTTCGTCGCGCCCTGACGCTCTCCTGCGGCGCCGCCGCACTCGTCACCGCGCTGGCCGCTGCGCCCTCGGCTTTCGCCCAGGACACCAAGGTCGGCGAAGTCATCATCACCGCCCAGAAGCGCAGTGAAAACCTGCAAGACGTCCCGGTCTCGGTGGCCGCCATCAGCGGCGAGCGTCTGCAGTCGACCTTCGCGGCCGGCGACGACATCCTGGCCCTGTCGGCCAAGGCGCCCGGCCTGTACGCGGAATCCTCGAACGGCCGCGTCGCCCCGCGCTTCTACATCCGTGGCCTCGGCAACGCGGACTTCGATCTGGCCGCCTCGCAGCCGGTGTCGATCATCCAGGACGAAGTCGTTCTGGAAAATGTCGTCCTGAAGAGCTCGCCGCTCTACGATCTGGACCGCGTCGAAGTACTGCGCGGCCCGCAAGGCACCCTGTTCGGTCGCAACACCACGGCTGGCATCGTCAAGTTCGACACCATCAAGCCGTCGGAAGAAATGAAGGGGCGCGCTTCGGCGACCTACGGTAGCTTCAACACCTTCACCTTCGACGGCGGCATCGGCGGCGCCCTGGTCGAAGGCAAGGTCGCGGCGCGCGCCTCGGTGCTGTTCCAGCATCGCGACGACTGGATCGACAACGGCTTCACCAAGAAGAAAAACGTGATGGGCGGCTTCAACGAGCGCGCCGCCCGCCTGCAACTGCTGTTCACCCCGAACGAAAAGCTGGACGCGCTGTTCAACGTCCACGGCCGCGACCTGGACGGCACCGCCGCCGTGTTCCGCGCCAACGTGCTGACCAAGGGTTCGAACAAGCTCAACGCGAACTACAAGCGCGACACCGTCTACTTCGACGCGGGCGCCAACAACCCGCAGAGCTACAAGGGCTACGGCGCGTCGGCCAACATCGGCTACGACTTCGGCTCCGCCAAGCTGACCTCGATCACCGCCTATGAGAACACTCATGGCTTCAGCCGCGGCGACATCGACGGCGGCAACCCCACGGGCCCGGGCTTCATCCCGTTCCAGTCGGACACGCAGGACGGCATCAAGGACCTGGATCAGTGGACCCAGGAAATCCGTCTGGCCAGCAACACCGACGGTGCGCTGAGCTGGCAGGTGGGCGGCTTCTACTTCGACACGAAGTACGCGATCCAGACCAACCCCTTCTTCGCGCCCGCCACGACTCTCCAGCAGAAGAACACCGCCTGGGCTATCTTCGGTCAGGCGTCGTACAAGGTCAGCGACCAGCTCTCCGTCACCGGCGGCCTGCGCTACACCGACGACGACAAGGACATGAAGGTGCTCTCCGGCCCGAACATGGCCGCGCCGGTTTCGGTGTCGGACTCGCAGGTCAGCTGGGATCTCTCGGCGTTCTATAACGTCAGCGAGGACGTCAGCGTCTACGCCAAAGTGGCCTCGGGCTTCCGCGGTCCGTCGATCCAAGGCCGTGACATCGCCTTCTTCTCGCCGGCCTCGGCGGCGAAGTCCGAAACGATCATGTCCTACGAACTGGGCCTGAAGAGCGAGCTCTTCGACCGTCGCGTTCGCCTGAACGGCGCGGTGTTCGCCTACACGATCGACGATCCGCAGTTCAGCGCGGTCGGCGGCGGCAGCAACTCCAACCGCCTGATCAACGCCAAGAAGGGCGAAGCCTACGGCCTGGAACTGGACAGCGAATTCGTGGTCACCCCGAACTTCGTGATCACCGCCGGCTACAGCTACGCGCACACCGAGATCAAGGACAGCAGTCTGGCCGTGGCCGTCTGCGCGGCTTGCACGGTCACCGATCCCAAGACCGCCGCCGGCGCCGCGCTGGTCAACGGCAACCCGTTCCCGAACGCGCCAAAGTACACCTTCGACTTCACCGCGCGTTACGCCTATCCGGTCGCCAGCGGCGAGCTGTTCGCCTACACCGATTGGAAGGTGCAGGGTTACACGAACCTGTTCCTCTACGAGTCGAAGGAGTTCTACTCCAAGGGTGACTTCGAAGGCGGCCTGAAGCTGGGCTACGCCAACAAGGAAGGCGGCTGGGAGGTTGCAGCCTTTGCTCGCAACATCACCAACGAGAGCAACATCAAGGGCGCCATCGACTTCAACAACCTGACCGCGTTCGTCAACGAACCGCGGGTGGTCGGCGTCTCGATCGACGCGCGCTTCTAAGCCGCAAGATCCGGGTAAGTTGGAAAGGCTGCGGAGCGATCCGCAGCCTTTTCTTTTTGCCGCTAGGCCTTGAGGCCGTGGCCGCCAACGGGTGACGTTTCAAAGCGTTGCGAAAAGCCAGCGATGATGGGCCTAGCCTTTGCGATTGCCGCCTGCACCGTCGGCAGCTTCAAGGAAGCGGCGTGCGCAGCCTTGTCGGTCCAGACCTCAGTGATCCAGATCGCGTCGGGATTGGCCGGGTCCGTGGCGAGCACATAGCTCAGGCAGCCCGGCATCTCGGCCGTTCCCTCGCGCAGGATGACGAGCAATTCGTCGCGTTTGCCGGGGACGGCCAACATCTGGCCGATCAGTCCGTACATCGCCTTGTCTTTCTCCTGAGCCTGCGAAATCGCTGGAAGCACGGCGGCGGCCACCGCACCGATAACGACGCCCCTTCGCCGACAATCCGTATCGGTCATCCCCGCTCCTCTCCGTGGTCCCCGCCGCGCGGAAGTGGCTCAATCGGGCAAGCCTGCACAGCGGCGCGCAAGGTTTTTGCGAAGCAACGCCTCTGTTTGCGCCGTTTGACTTGATAACGCGGTTCTTTTCGTCTGTCCTTCCGCCCTCTTCGAGAGTCGGGGTTTTTCATGATCAGATGGCGTTCCGTGGCGATGGCCACCAGCCTGCTCGCGCTGGGTCTTACGGCCTGCGCGACGACCGGGACCGGCGGTCCCTCCAAATCGTCCGCGCCCGCCAAGCCGGCGGAGAAGGCCGAGGTCAAGCCGCTGGCCAAGGGCCTGGATGGTCAGGCCTCCACGGGCTTCCCGTCGACCTATAGGCCGCTCCCCTCCCGCGCGACCGCATTTGTCGGGGCCACCGTGCTGACCGCGACAGGTCAGCAGATCGAGAATGGGGTGGTGTTCGTCTCCGAGGGCAAGATCACGTCCGTCGGCGGCCCGGAGACGCCCGTCCCGGCGGACGTCGTCGTGGTCGACGCCAAGGGCAAGTGGATCACGCCCGGCATCATCGACGCGCACAGCCACCTTGGCGTCTATCCCTCGCCGGGCGTATCGGCGCGCTCCGATGGCAACGAGGCCACCGACCCGAACACGGCTCAAGTCTGGGCGGAGCATTCAGTTTGGCCGCAGGACCCGGGTTTCAACCGGGCCCGGGCAGGCGGCGTGACCACGCTTCAAATTCTACCGGGCTCGGCCAACCTGTTCGGCGGCCGCTCGGTGACCCTGAAGAACGTCCCCTCGCTGACCATGCAGGGCATGAAGTTCCCCGGTGCGCCCTACGGTCTGAAGATGGCCTGCGGCGAGAACCCCAAGCGAGTCTACGGCGGCAAGGGTCGCAACCCGTCGACGGCGATGGGCAACGCTTTCGGCTTCCGTCGGGCCTGGATCGACGCGGCCGACTACGCCCGTAAGTGGGACGATTTCCGCGCCAAGCAGCAGAAGGGGGAGAAGGCGGACGCGCCCAAGCGCGACCTGCAACTGGAAACCCTTGCCGGCGTGCTGAAGGGCGAGATCCTGGTGCAGAACCACTGCTACCGCGCCGACGAAATGGCCGTGATGATCGATATCGCCAAGGAGTTTGGCTACAAGATCACGATGTTCCACCACGCGATCGAGAGCTACAAGATCGCGCCGGTGCTGGCCAGGGAAGAGATCTGCTCGGCCACTTGGGCCTCGTGGACGGGCTTCAAGATGGAAAGCCTGGACGGCATCGACGCCAACGCCGCGATCCTGGCCAAGAACGGCGCCTGCGTCGTGATCCACTCCGACGACGCGATCATGACCCAGCGTCTCAACCAGGAAGCCGCCATCGGCATGGCCGCCGGCGCCAAGCTCGGGATCAACATCCCGCGCGCCGAGGCGATCAAGTGGATTACGGCCAATCCGGCCAAGGCCATAGGCATCGGCGACAGGACCGGCTCGATCGAGCCCGGCAAGGCCGCCGACCTGGTGGTCTGGAGCCGCGATCCGTTCAGCGTCTACGCCCAGGCCGAGCAGGTCTATATCGACGGCGCGCTGACCTATGATCGCAAGGATCCGCGCTTCCAGCCCAAATCCGATTTCGAGCTCGGCCAGCCTGGCCAAGGAGCGTTCAACTGATGATCCGGTCCCTGCTTCTCGCCAGCGCCGCCTGCGTGCTGGCCTTCCCCGCGGCGGCCGAAACGGTCGCCATCGTCAACGCCCGCATCGAGCCGGTGTCCAGCGCCGCCATCCCGGGCGGGACCCTGGTGATCAAGGACGGCAAGATCGCCGCCTTGGGCGCCAGCGTCCAGGTTCCGGCCGGAGCCCGCGTCATCGACGCCAAGGGCGGAGTGGTGACCCCGGGCCTGATCGCGCCCTCGTCGAACCTCGGCGCGTCCGAGATCAGCGGCGTACGCGAGACCCGCGATGACGGCACCGGCAATGCGCTCAGCGCGGCCTTCGACATCAGCTACGCGATCAATCCAGCCTCGACCTTCCTGGGCCTGGCGCGGGATGGCGGGATCACCAGCTCGGCCGTCACGCCCGTGCTGTCCGGCTCCGGCGGCGGCGCTCACGAGCACGCCGATGACGGCGTGGTCGAGGAGATGACCGCGGGCGCCCACGGCGACGGCGATCCGCCGCTGTTCGGCGGCCAGGCGGCCTTCATCCGCCTGAAGGCCGGCAGCTCGGACATCGTCGAGGCCTCCAAGCTGGCTGTCACCGTTTCGCTCGGCGAAAGCGGCGCGCGGTCTGCCGGCGGCTCGCGGGGCGCCAACCTGATCCTGATCCGCTCGGCTCTGGAGGACGCCCGCGCGTTCGCCAACCGCCGCGCCGCGTTCGAGCAGGGCGCCACGCGCGACTTCGGGCTCTCGCGTCTGGACCTGCAGGCGTTGATCCCGGTCGTCCAGGGCAAGACCCCGCTGCTGATCCGCGTCTCCCGCGCCGCCGACATCCGGCAGGCGCTGAAGCTGGCGGCCGATGAAAAGATCAAGATAGTCCTCGAAGGGGTCGAGGAGGGTTGGATGGTCGCGGCCGAGATCGCCAAGGCGGGCGTGCCGGTCATCCTGGATCCGCAGGCCGACCTGCCCGACAGCTTCGAGACCTTGGGCTCGCGCCTCGACAACGCCGCTCGGCTGCACGCCGCCGGTGTTGCGGTGGCGATCAACGGCTCGCGGGACTTCAACAACCTGCGTCAGGAGCGCCTGAACGCCGGCCTGGCGGTCGCCAACGGCCTGCCCTACCCGGCCGCCCTGGCCGCCGTCACCCTGGTCCCCGCCAAGATCTGGGGCCAGGCCGACAAGGTCGGATCGCTCGAGGTCGGCAAGGTCGCCGACGTGGTTGTCTGGAACGGCGACCCGCTGGAGACCACCAGCTGGCCGACGGCCGTGCTGGTCGGCGGCGTCGAGCAGCCCAAGGACGGTCGCCACCAGCAGCTGAAGGCCCGCTACGCGGCCAGCGACGAGAGCGGCTACCCGCCGGCCTATCGCTAGGCTCTCCAATCCGCCCCCAGTCCGCTGGGGGCGGATTTCTCTTTTCAGGGGAAGCCGCTACGGCCATACGAGGCCCCCGCGTTCGAATCGCCTAGACTTCCCTTGATGTCCTCCTCCGATAAGACCCCCTCCCTGTTTGGTGACGACGACGCCCTGGCGCCGGTCCCCGCCGCGCCGTTCAAGGCCAGCGTGGAGCCGCACGTCGAGGCGACGCCGCGTCCGATCCCGCCGCCCCCGCCGTCCAAGGCAGCGCCCCCGGCGGCGCCCGCCGGCAAGCCCGGCGAGTACTCGGCCGCCGACATCGAGGTGCTGGAAGGCCTGGAGCCGGTTCGCAAGCGGCCGGGCATGTACATCGGCGGCACCGACGAGCGGGCCCTGCATCACCTGTTCGCCGAAGTCCTCGACAACTCGATGGACGAGGCCGTGGCCGGCTTCGCCAAGACCATCGAGGTCAAGCTCGACGCAGACGGCTTCCTGTCGGTGAAGGACGACGGTCGCGGCATGCCCGTCGACCCGCACCCCAAGTACCCCGGCAAGTCGGCGCTGGAGGTCATCATGACCGTCCTGCACGCCGGCGGTAAGTTCACGGGCAAGGCCTACGAGACCTCCGGCGGTCTGCACGGCGTCGGCGCCAGCGTCGTCAACGCCCTGTCCGAGCGCGTCGAGGTCACCGTCTGGCGCGACGGCTTCGAGCACCTGCAGGTCTTCGCCCGCGGCAAGCCGCAGGGTCCCATCCAGCAGGTCGCGCCGTCGAAGAAGAAGGGCACCATGGTGCGCTTCAAGCCCGACGACGAGATCTTCGGCGAGGGGACCAACTTCAAGCCCGCACGCCTCTACCGCATGGCCCGTTCGAAGGCCTATCTGTTCCGCGGCGTGCAGATCAAATGGTCCTGCGATCCCTCGCGGATCCATGACCAGACCCCGCCTGAAGCCACCTTCCACTTCCCCAACGGCCTGGCCGACTTCCTGGCCGAGCGCACCAAGGGCCTGACCACGATCACGCCCGAGAGCTTCTCGGGTCGGATCGAGCGCCAGGGCGAGGCCGGCGCCGTCGAGTGGGCCGTCAGCTGGACGCCCCAGGGCTTTGGCGAGCACGACGGCTTCATGCAGTCGTACTGCAACACCGTGCCCACCCCCGAAGGCGGCACCCACGAGAGCGGCTTCCGCGCCGCCCTGACCCGGGGCCTGAAGGCCTACGCCGAGCTCAAGGGCGAGAAGCGCGGCGCGATCATCACCGCCGACGACGTCGTCGCCCAGGCCGGCGCCCTGATCTCGGTGTTCATCAAGAACCCCGAGTTCCAGGGCCAGACCAAGGAAAAGCTCTCCACCACCGAGGCCCAGCGCTTCGTGGAAGCGGCGCTGCGCGACCCGTTCGACCTGTGGCTGACCTCCAGCCCGAAGAACGCCCAGGCCCTGCTGGAATTCGTCATCGAGCGGGCCGAGGAGCGCCTCAAGCGCCGCAAGGACAAGGAAGTCTCCCGCGCCAGCGCCACCCGCAAGCTGCGCCTGCCGGGCAAGCTGGCCGACTGCGCCGGGAGCGCGGTCGACGGGGCCGAGCTCTTTATCGTCGAAGGCGACTCGGCCGGCGGCTCGGCGAAGCAGGCCCGCGACCGCAAGTTCCAGGCGATCCTGCCCCTGCGCGGCAAGATCCTCAACGTGGCCTCGGCCAGCGGCGAGAAGTTCACCGCCAACAAGGAGCTGTCGGACCTGATGCTGGCCCTGGGCGCCCAGGCCGGCTCCAAGTACCGCGAGGAGGATCTGCGCTACGAGCGGATCATCATCATGACGGACGCCGACGTCGACGGCGCCCACATCGCCTCCCTGCTGATCACCTTCTTCTACCGCACCATGCCGGACGTGATCCGCCAGGGGCACCTGTTCCTGGCCCTGCCGCCGCTGTACCGCATCAGCCACGGCGGCAAGTCCGAATACGCCCGCGACGACGCGCACAAGGACGAGCTCTTGGCCACGGTGTTCAAGGGCAAGAAGCCCGAGATCGGTCGCTTCAAGGGCCTGGGCGAGATGATGGCCTCCCAGCTGAAGGAGACCACCATGGACCCCAAGCGCCGCACCCTGGCCCGCGTCACCCTGCCCCGCCACGAGGAAAGCGTCGAAGACCTGGTCGAGACCCTGATGGGCCGCAAACCCGAGCTGCGCTTCCGGTTCATCCAGGAGAACGCCGAGTTCGCGGCGGCGGATCTGGATCTTTAAGGCGCCGAGCGCCCCCTCCGTCACGCGGCTTCGCCGCGCACCACCTCCCCCGTTGCACGGGTGAGGAGGGTGATCCGTCATCCTCCCCCGCATGCGGGGGAGGTGGATCGGCGCGGATACGCGACGAGACGGAGGGGGCGCTTACCGGGCGCGCGTCCGCCGCTTCACGCGGCGTGACCGCTGAAGGTGCTGGGGAGGCGACGGAGCGGCCGGGCGAACCCGGAGTACCGTGAGTGTGTTTTGTGTTTCGGCTCGCGCTTCCGCTCCGCCAGGTTGTTCTTGCCCGTGAGGATGGGGGGCGTGAGCGTCTTTCAGCTCGGG
>JAIUNU010000013.1 GCA_020161365.1 Pseudomonadota bacterium
ACCCGGACCGTCGCCTCGCCCAGCTCGCGCAACTCGTCCAGCAGCGGCAGCGGCCGCGCCCCGTTCACCAGCGCGTCCGCCGGCAGGCTGAAGCGGATGCGCCAGGTGTTCAGCCCGGCGGCGGCCGGCGTGTCGCCTGGGGTGGCGCCATCCACGGCGGCCTGAAGATCGGCCAGCAGGGCTGCGCCGACGTCAGCGGCGACCGGCCGTCCTTCGGCGAGCGCGCGGATATGGTCCTGCGCGGCCAGCACGGCGGCGATCAGCGCGGGGGAAGCGGGGACCTCGCCTTTGCGCACGCGGTCGAAAGCCGTCTCGCAATGGTGGGTGAAGGCGGCCAGGGCGTCGAAGCCGAACATCGCGCCCGAGCCCTTCAGCGTGTGCAGGCCCCGGAAGACCGCGTCGACCAGGGCGCGATCGTCAGGGCGTCCGGCCAGATCCAGCAGGCCCTGTTCGACCTGCTCGAGCATTTCCTGAGCTTCCTGGCGGAAGGTCTCGACCGGATCGAGGCCGCTCACTTGGCGAGGACCTTCTGGACGACGCGGACCAGTTGGTCTGGATCGAAGGGCTTGGTGAGCCAACCGGTCGCGCCGGCCGCCTTGGCCTGAGCCTTGACGTCGGCGTCAGACTCCGTGGTCAGGAAGATGATGGGCACGCCCGCGCCGGCGGGGCGCTGCCGAAGCTGCCGGATCATGGTCAGCCCGTCCATGACCGGCATGTTGAGGTCGGTGACCACAAGGTCGAAGCCGCCGGCGGTGGCCTTGTCCAGGCCCTCGGCACCGTTCGCCGCCTCGGTGACACTGTAGCCTTCGGAGCTCAAGGCGATCTTGATCGCCGCACGAATGCTGGCGGAGTCGTCGACGGTAAGGATCGCGGTCATTGCGGTGTCATCCCTTGAAGCCAGAAATCGACCCGCGCCGGGTCCGATGTGTCGAGGAAGCCGCCTCGCTGGAGCAACTGGAGAACCGCGCCCTCGGCGGGTTGGCTCAGGCGGATCTCCCGTCGTTCGATCGCTGCGGTCCGCCGCGCGGCCTCGATCAGCTGAGGCAGCGTGATGTCAGCCTCGGTGACGCGGGAAATGTCTATGGTGATCGGACCTTTCTGATCGAAGGCGGATAAGATCAGGTCGCGAACGTCGGAGATATTTCCGATTACAATGGAATCTGAAATTGAAACCGAGAATTGTTCTTGGTTCTTCATGTGGCTTTCCTAGCCGGCGATGATCTATTGCGATCAATTCTTGAAAAAGATTTCGCGATGACGGTGCGCCCGCGCTCTTAAATTTGTATGAAAGGATCAACCTTGGGACGTGCGACAATGTGTCCTCCCGCGCGCGTGTCTGTTGCGCGCCGCTGGCCCGAACTACGCGAGGTTCAGGATTAACCATCGGCGATGCTGAAGCGCGCGCGCCGGCGGCTTCGAGGACTGAGCTCAACCCAGAGTCCAAATGGTCTCGCCACGGCGCGGCGGCGCGCCAGCGGGGGAGGGCGCTGCGGCGTCTTTGATGTTTCGTCTGGGGCAGAAAGTGGATCTTCGAGCCCGGTGGAGCGGACCGGGCCGCGCGCTTGGAAGAGAGCTGACGGCTTCTGTATTAAAACCGACAAGAAAGTGCGGCTATTCCGTCATCCAACTGTCGTCCTGCGGTGATCCGCGAGCGCTACAGGCCCCCACAAGGAGCGTCACCATGACGCCAAATGGGGATATCCATGTTCAACCGCTCGAAGGTGGCGCTTTTGCGTCGCGCTAGTCTGCTGGCGATCTCGGCCGTCGCGATCTCCGGCGTCGCCCACGCCGCCGATGTCGTGGCCGATGAGGCTGACTCGGTCAGCTCCGTGGTTGTCACAGCCCGCCGCCCTCTGGCGGAGAGCCAGGCTGCGGCCATGCAGATTCAGAAGAACTCGGACTCGCTGATCAGCGTGCTGTCGGCCGACGCCATCGGCGACCTGCCGGACCAGAACATCGCCTTCGCCGTCGGCCGTCTGCCGGGCGTCGGCGTCGAGCGCGACCAGGGCCAGGCCCGCTACATCAACCTGCGCGGCGCCCCCGTCTACTGGACCACGCTGTCGTTTGACGGTCTCAGCGTCGTCAGCCCCGAGGGCCGTGCGACCCGCTTCGACAACATCCCTTCGGCGATCGCCAGCCTGATCACGGTCGAGAAGGCCATCGTTCCCTCGATGCCGGGCGACACGGTCGCCGGCAACGTCGACATCCGTACGCGCCGCGCCTTCGACTACAAGGGTCAGAAGATCACCGGCAAGCTAGGCGTCGGCCGCGTGAAGCTGGGCGGCGGCGACGAGCTGGACAGCAACCTCGTCTATTCGAACATCTTCGGCGACAAGCTCGGCATCGTGGCCCAGGCCTCGTACTACTCGCGCGAGATGGCGACCGACAACTGGGAGACCGACCCCTACCTCGCCAACACGGTCGACCCGAGCAAGCACTTCGCCCGCGAGCACGAGAACAAGCACTATCGCCTGACCCGCCGCAACATGTCGGCTTCGATCCGCGCCGACTACAAGTTCGACGACAACAACTCGATCTTCTTCAGCACGATCAACACCTATTACAACGACGACGAGCTGCGCGATAACTTCATCTTCCGTCTCGATCAGGGCACGGACGCGGCCGGCAACGGCTACACCAGCGCCGCCTATATCAACGGCAACAATCCGGTCTCGGGCACCGTCTATGGCGCCCGCATCAACGGCCGCATCGACTACCGCAACACCAAGGAAGCCATGTCCACCAACACGGTGGGCGGTGAGCACCGTTGGGACAAGCTCAGCGCGTCCTGGCGCCTGAACTACACCTACACCCAGGACGGTCGCGATACGCCGGTGACGATGGCGTTCCAGAGCCCGTCGACCTTCTCGCTGCGTCCGACGGTCGAATATGACTTCCGCAATGGCGACGTGAACACCGTGCGCCTGTTCCAGACGGGCGGCACGACCACGGCGCGCACCAAGGGCGCTCAGGTCACCAACATCGAGGACTTCCAGTTCCCGCTGACCAGCGCCGGCATGCTCAAGGGCGGTGACTTCACCAACGCCTACACTGCCAAGGGCGACTTCGACTACGAAGGAGAGCTGTTCGGTCGCGAGACCAAGTTCGAGTTCGGCGGCCTGTGGACCTCGCGCACCAAGAAGTCGCGTGAAAGCAGCTTCACCCGCGCCTATTCGGGCGCCGGCGTCCCGGTCTGGGGCCAATTCGCCACCAACATCGCCTATCTGGGCAGCCAGAACCTGAACTACACGTTCCGCTATACCAATAAGGACTACACGACGAACTTCGTCGAAGAGTTGGTGAAGACGGGGCAGGCCATCAAGAACGACACCACCAGCAACTACTGGCGCGTGGGTGAGACGATCACCGCCGGCTACGCCATGGCCACCACTCGCTTCGACTGGGGCAGCCTCGTCTACGGCGTTCGTGTCGAGCACATCGAGAACGAAGGCCAGGCCTATGTGAACTTCCCGGCCTCGGGTTCGACGCCGGCCGGCCAGCGTCTGGTGAAGGTCGCCAGCGACGACACGCTCTACTATCCGAGCGCGCACCTGAATTGGAACCTCCGCGAAGACCTGAAGCTCCGCGTCGGCGTCACCACCTCGGCCTCGCGCGCCGACTTCGACGATCTGCGCCCGAACTTCACCTTCAGCGACTCCAACCAGACGATTTCGGGCGGCAACCCGAACGCCAAGCCGGAGCGCCAGATCGGTCTCGACACCTATCTGGAATGGTACGCCGGTCGCGAGACGTTCGTCTCTGCGGGCGTGTTCTACAAGGACCTGAAGGACGTGCTGGTCCAGACCTCGAAGGTCTTCGGCGACACCTCGCTGAACTCCAACGGCGTCGACCGTTCGGGCTATGCGTTCACCAGCGTCGGCAACGCCGGCGAAGGCCACATCAAGGGTGTTGAAGTCTTCTTCACTGGCACCGCCGAGACCTTCGTCCAGTCGCGCAACTTGCCGGCCTGGCTGGGCGGCTTCGGGACCCGCCTGTCGGGCACCTGGACGTCTTCGGAAGTCACCCTGCCGTCGGTCGGCGGCGTGCCGGCCCGTACCATCTCGGTGCTGGGCACCTCGGACGCGGTCTACAATGTCCAGGCGATCTACGAGAAGTACGGCCTGACCATGCGTCTGGCCTACCAGTACCGCACCCCGTGGGGTCAGTCGGTCGGCTCCTACCGCGTGATCAATGGTGGCGTCTTCGCTTCGGACAACGGCGACATCTTCTGGGATAGCGATGAGGAACTGGACTTCTCGGCCCGCTACCAGGTCAACAAGAACATCGAAGTGTTCTTCGACGCCAGCAACCTGACCAACGACGGCGCCCGCCGCTACGGCGACCAGAAGCGCTACCCGATCGAGTACGAGAAGTTCGGCCCGCGCTACGTCGCCGGCGTCCGTTTCAACTTCTAAAGTCGATAAGGTGATCGCCCGATCCAGCGGCCGTCTGGTCCTGGATCGGGCGATGAGCGTGGCGTTTGGGAATGGAAACGTCACATCGCTCAACTAAGAAGGCGCATGCCTAAGCTCTCGACTCATCGCCGACCCAGCCTCTCGCGCGCCGCCCTGGCGGTTGCGCTTTGCCTCGCTCCAGCGGTCTCGACCACGGCGTCCGCGCACCCTGGACACGCCATCGAGCCGGTCGGACCCACGCGCCCTGTCGCGCGCGCAGTCAAGCCCTCGGAGCGCCGGTGGCTGGCGGGCGATCATCACGTCCATAGCTGGTTCAGCGTCTCCCTGAAGCCCGGCGCCGACCCCTCGCAGCCGCCGACCCTCATCAAGGCGGGTGACGCGGTCAATCCGATCACGACCAACGCCCGGATGGCGGCCAAGCATGGTCTGGCCTGGATGGTCGCCACCGACCACGGCGGCCCCAACCATTCCAAGCTGAACCGCGACGAGGCCTATCCCGAGTTGCTGCGCTCGCGCATCGAGACGCCCGGCGTGTTGCAGTTCTGGGGCATGGAGCTGGACACGCCCGCCGCCGAGCATTCCAGCGTGATCCTGCCGCGCTCCCCGGAGGAGCGCGACGCGCTGTTCGGTATCGAGAGCCGCTACAATCGGCGCGAGCCCTGGCCCGCCGATCCGGCGCGCGACCAGGAGGGCTTCATGCTGGAGGCCCTGCGCCACATGAAGGCGCTGAAGAAGCCGCCCGTCGTCATCGCCAACCATCCGTCGCGCAGCGCGACCGGCTTCGGGCGCTATGGTCTCGTTTCGCCGTCCGAACTGCGCAACTGGAACGACACGGCGCCCGAAGTCGCGGTCGGCATGGAAGGCGCCCCTGGCCATCAGGCTTCGAGCCTGAACCCCGACGGCTCCCTGAAGCCGAAGGGCGATCGCGGCGGCTATTCGCGCGCGCCGACCATGGGCGGCTTCGACCAGATGACCGCCAAGCTGGGCGGCTTCTGGGACTCGATGCTGGGCGAGGGGCGTCGCTGGTGGGTCACCTCGACCTCGGACTCGCACCGCCACTACACCGACGGCGGCGACGACTTCTGGCCCGGCGAGTATTCCAAGACCTACGTGAAGGCCGCGCGCACTTATGACGACGTGCTGGACGGCCTGCGCAACGGCCGCGTCTTCGTGACCTTGGGCGATCTGGTGTCGGAAGTCGACGTCACCGCCAGCGTTCCGGGCGCCAAGGCCGAGATCGGCGGCCGCCTTGAGGTGGCTGCGGGCTCGGATGTCACGGTGGTGATCCGCGTGCGCGACCCCGCTGGAAGGAACCTCGGCGGCCGTTCTCCCAGCGTCGCGCGCGTCGACCTGATCCAGGGCGACATCCGGGGTCCCGCCAGCGACCGAACCGCTGACGTCAATCCCACCACGCGGGTGGTCCGCGCTTTCACGCCCGCATCCTGGGTGCGCGAAGGCGAGGTGCTGTCGATGGTCCACGTGCTGAAGGATGTCCGGGGGCCGGTCTATATCCGGATCCGGGGGACCAGCGGCGACGAGGTTGAGCCTTTGCCCGATCCGCTGGGCGAGGATCCCTGGTCGGACCTTTGGTTCTACGCCAACCCGATCTTCATCACCGTAAAACCCTAAGGTTCGGCGTCAGAGAAAACAGAGCCCTCGGAACGCGCGTTTCGCAGACAGCGTCCCGTCGCGCCGAGGGACGCGAGTGCGGCGTCGCGGCACGAGAAAAAGCGCTACGGGTTTTGGCGACAACGGGTTTGCTCCAGGCTCGGTGATGAGGTCAGGCCTTGACCGCCTCGGGTCGGGCCGTCAGTCCTAGCCAACCGCCCGCAAGAGTAGCTCGTGCCCTTGGACGCTCCGCCAGCCCAGGTTTCCGCCGTCGTCGTCGAAGCGCCTCGGTTGGCGCCGCTGGTCGGGCAGGAGGCGTTCTCCACCGCGCGCTACGATGCTGAGGCCCTTAGAGCGACGGCGCGGTTGGACGCCGTGCTGAAGACGACGCCCGGCGTTTCGCTGTTTCGCCGGACCGGCAGCGACGCGGCCAATCCGACGATTCAGGGGCTCTCGCTTCGCGGGGTCGCGCCCTCGGGGGCGGGGCGCGCCCTGGTGACACTGGATGGCGCGCCGCAGAACGATCCGTTCGGCGGTTGGGTGATCTGGACCGCCTTGCCCGGCGAGGGGCTTTCCGGCGCGACCATCGTCCGGGGCGCCGGAGCGGGTCCCTATGGCGCTGGCGCCCTGACAGGCGTCGTCGCCCTGCGGGAACGCGCCGCCGGCGGCGGTGTGTCCAGCGTCAGCGCCCAGATTGGCGCGCGCGATAGCTGGCGCGCGGCGGGTGCCTTCGGAGCCCGGAATCTGCTCCTCACAGCCAGCGGCTCGCGCACCGATGGATACTCTCCTGTCCGAGGCCGTCAGCGCGGCGCGGCCGATACGCCCACGACCCTGGAGGATGGCTCGTTCGCGGCCAGGCTTCAGGGCCAGGTGGACCGCGTGCGGTGGGCGGTCCGCGCGGGCGTTTACCAGGAGCGGCGCGATGCGGGTCTGGCGGGTGCGCGTTCGAACGCGACCGGCGGCTCGCTGACCGCCACCGTGGCCGGCGACGCTTGGCGGCTGCAGGCCTGGGCGCGATGGAGCGATCTTGAGAACACTTCGGTATCCGTCGCTACAGGCCGGGTTGCGACAACGCCGGCCAACGATCAGGTCTCGACCCCCGCCACAGGCTATGGGCTCAACGCGGCCTGGCAGGGGACGGCCGGGGACTGGTCATGGGAAGTGGGCGGTGACGCCCGAGCGGCCGAAGGGCAGGTGAACGAGCGCTTCCGCTATCAAGCCGGCGCGTTCACCCGGACGCGCGAAGCCGGCGGGCGAACCCTGGTCGGCGGTCTATACGCCGAAGCGGCCCTGGCGCGGGAAGATTTGTCGTTTACGGCGGGCGCGCGGTTGGACGGATGGCGCTCCTATGGCGGCCTCAGGCGCGAGCGAGATGCGGCGACGGGCGCAGTGACCTTGGACGCGCCGATCGCCGACGCCTCGGGCCTGACCCCGACCGCGCGGGCTGGCGTGCGCCAACGTATGACGGGCGACATCTGGTGGCGGGCTGCAGCCTATGCCGGCTTCCGCCCCCCGACGCTGAACGAGTTGCATCGTCCGTTCCGGGTGGGCAACGACGTCACCGAAGCCAATTCAGCGCTCAAGCCCGAGACCCTCTATGGTCTCGAAGCCGGGTTGGCGGGGGAGGGCGCGGTTCGCTGGACGCTCTCGGCCTTCTACAACCAGCTCAGGGACCCCATCACCAACGTGACCATCGGCGTGGGGCCAGGGACTTTTCCCGTCGCGGGCTTCATCCCAGCCGGCGGCGTGCTACGCCAGCGGCGAAATGTCGGCGAAATCAATGCCTACGGAGTTGAGAGCGATGTCGAGACTGAGCTCTCGCGCGCCTGGGCTCTGCGAGCGGCTTTCTCGTGGACCCACGCGCGGGTCGACGGTGCGGCGGCGGCGTCGCAGCTCACCGGCAAGCGTCCCGCCCAGGCCCCGGCCCTGACCCTGACGGCGGGGGCACGCTGGCGTCCCCTGGAGCCGCTCAGCCTGACAGCCGATCTTCGCTATGAGGGCACGCGCTTTGAGGACGATCTAAACCTGCGCCCGCTAAAGTCGGGCGCGAGCCTGGATCTGCGGACCGGCTGGCGGCTCTCGACATCCAGCGAACTCTTTATCGCTGCGGAGAATGCTCTGGACCGCAACCTACCGGTCGGTCAGACGGCGGACGGGGTGACCAGCTATGCCGCGCCCCGGACGGTGTGGGTGGGCTTTTCGCTCCGCCGATAGGCTCGCTCTCCAGCGCTTTTGAGTCGCGACAAGACCTCCTGTCGAGACATCGACACAGGAACGGCAGGTTGCGGCCGCCGTTGTGTTCCCACCGATCCCCACGATCGGCCTGTCTCGGATATTTGGGAGCGCACGCTTTGTACGGTGGAGAACGTCTCGCGCGCCTTGGCGCCTTCAGCCCTCGGGTCCCCGACGCGGAAACACTGCATCGGACGCTGGCCCATTGGAACCATGCCCGGTTGGCGCCCGCCGAGCCCACCGAGGCCTGGCGCGACGATCTGGCGACCGAGCAGCGGATGCGCCAGTTGGAAGGCGAGTTCGTGGAGGCCTTCCGCGCTCATATCGCTCCGCTCGTCGAGGCGATCCCGAGCGACCCGGACGGCTTCGTAGCTTGGTTCGAGGCGCTGAAGGAGCACGGCCCCGGCCAGTGGGACCCGCTATTCGACTGGCTTGAAGGCCAGGCCTCGCTCGAGGACCTCAAATGGTTCCTGACGCAGGAGGCAGCCGGTGAGGCTGGGTTCGATGATCTGGTCGCGATGACCCAAGTGAAGATCTCCGATCGCGCCAAGCTCGAGCTGGCGCGGAATTACTGGGATGAAATGGGACGCGGAAGCGCGCGAGGCATGCATGGGCCGATGCTGACGCGGACCACGGCGATGCTGGGCCTGACGCCGACCATCGACGCCACGCTGTGGCAATCGCTGTGCCTGGCCAACACCATGACCGCTTTCGCCACGACCCGCCGCTATGTCTGGCACTCGATCGGCGCGTTGGGCGTGGTGGAGTTGACGGCGCCGACCCGCGTGGCCTGTGTCGACGCTGGTCTCAAGCGCGTCGGCGTGCCGCCGGAAGCGCGCAAGTACTTTGCCCTCCACGCTCAACTGGATGTCGAGCACTCCAAGGCCTGGAACGCCGAGGCGCTGGTTCCGCTCGTGGCGGAAGACCCCAGTCGCGCCCGCTACATCGCCGAGGGCGCGGTGATGCGCCTGGTCTGTGGCGAGCAGTGCTTCGAGACCTACCGCGCGCACCTCTGGGCCCATGTCCACCCGCTGGTCTACGCGGCGGAGTAACGTGGTGGCGCCGGTGCTCCACGCCGCGAGGAAGGCGTCTAGTCGCCGGCCTTCCGCGACCGCGACAGGCCTTTGCAGCGGTCCGAGCACGTCTTTACCGCGTCCCAGTCGCGCGCCCACTTGCGGCGCCACGAAAACGGCCGTCCGCACGCCGCGCACGTCTTGTCGGGGATGGTGGCTTTCGGACGCTTGGCGGCTTTCATCGGCGGTGTCGGTTCCAGAGGGCGCGCTGTTGGCTACGCGCCGAGGCTCGTTTCGGATGTTTCCGCGGGCGAGGGAACGCGCAGGCGCGCCGACGACTTCCGCATCGGTAGCTTGGGAGGAGCGTCATGCCGAAGGACACCGCCTTTGAGAAACCGGCTGAGGCGGTTCTCGTCTATGTGAACCATGACGAGCCTGGCATCAGGCGCGTTGAGGCGAAGAGCGGCTTTCGGTACCAGGACGCGGCGGGGCGGCCGGTCCGCGACCCTGACACGATGGCGCGAATTGCGACCCTCGCCATCCCGCCGGCCTGGACTGATGTCTGGATCTGCCCGCTGGCGCGCGGCCACATCCAGGCGACCGGTCGAGACGCCAAGGGGCGCAAACAGTATCGCTATCACGACGCCTGGCGCCGCGATCGGGACGGCCTGAAGTTCGAGCGCATGATTGCGTTTGGACGCGGCCTGCCACGCCTTCGGGCGCGCGTCGAGCGAGACCTCGCGCGGCGCGGCCTTCCCCGCGAAAAGGTGATCGCCGCCGTGGTCCGCCTGATGGAATTGACCCTCATCCGCGTCGGCAACGAAGCGTACGTCAAGGAAAACAAGAGCTTCGGGCTGACCACCCTGCGCGATCGGCACGCGAAGCTTTCAGGCGTCGGCGGGGTCTTCGAGTTCAGAGGCAAGAGCGGGAAGGTCCACAAGACCGGATTCCGCGACCGCCGGCTCGCACGCATCGTCAAGGCCTGCCAGGAAGTGCCGGGCCAGCGCCTGTTTCAGTATCTCGACGCGGAGGGCGGTCGCCGGTCAGTCGAGTCCGCCGACGTGAACGCCTATATCCGTGAGAGCCTGGGCGGAGACTTCTCGGCCAAGGACTTCCGCACCTGGGCCGGCACCTTGGGCGCGGCGCAGGCGCTGTGTCAGCGGCCGAAGGCGACCAGCGCGACGGAAGCCAAGCGAAACGTGACCGACTGCGTCAAGGCGGTGGCGAGCCTACTCGGCAATACGGCCGCTGTCTGTCGAGGATCCTACATCCATCCGCTGGTGCTTGAGGCCTATGAGCAGGGGGCGCTGCCGTTGAAGCCCGGCCGTTCGCCCCGCGCGTTCGAGCTGGCGGTGATCCGTTTCCTGGAAGCCGCGCGCGCGTCTCGCGACGCTTGCTGACGGAACGCGTCCGATCGCGCCGCCGTTGAAGCAGATCATCGAGGAGAACCGCTCATGGCCGCCGGCCGTCCCACCTGGCAAGGACATCTGCGTCTGTCCCTCGTGACCTGTCCGGTCGCGCTCTACACCGCCACGGATTCCCAAAGCGACGTGCGGTTCAATATGCTGCACAAGACGACGCACAACCGCATCCGGATGGTCCCCACCGATCCCGACCTGGGGCCGGTCGAGCGCGCGGACATCGTCAAGGGCTACGCCTACGAGAAGGACCAGTACGTCGTCATCACGCAGGACGAGATCGACGGTGTGCGGCTGGAGAGCACGCGCACCATCGATATCGAGCGCTTCGTCGCCGCCAGCGAGATCGACCGGCTCTATTGGGATAATCCCTACTTTCTCGTGCCAGACGGGAAACTGGCGGCCGAGGCCTATACGGTGATCCGCGAGGCGATGAGCGAGGAAGGGCAGGTGGCCTTGGGGCGGGTCGTCATGCATCAGCGCGAACGTCTGCTGGCGATCGAGCCTCGCGATAACGGCATGGTCGCCTGGAGCCTCCGCGCGCACCGCGAGGTTCGCGACGCCGGGGACTATTTCGACGACATCCCCGACCAGAAGGCCGACCCGGCCATGATCCAGATCGCCCAGAAGATCATCGCCCAGAAGGAAGGCCCGTTCGATCCCGAGCAGTTCAACGACCGCTATGAGGACGCCTTGCGCGACCTGATCGCGGAAAAGCGCAAGGGCAAGGGCCGCAAGGTCTCCGCGCCGCCGCCGGAGGAGACAAACGTGGTCGACCTCATGGACGCCTTGCGCAAGAGTCTGGGCGACGCGCCCAAGGCGCGAAAGTCCACGCGCAGCAAAGCGTCGAAGCCGGCGAAGAAGGCGAGCTAGGCCTTGGTCTTCTCCAGCTTGCGGATCGCCGCTGACAGCGGTCTTGCGCTATCGGCATAGGCGTCCCAGGCGTCGAGGTCTTTCACCAGGCCGGGGGCAGTTCGCAGGTTGAAGCGCGATGGGTCGAGGCCCTTGCGGACTTGCGTCCACGCCAGCGGCCAGGACACGGGCGCGCCAGGGCGGGCGCGGGGCGACAACGGGGCCACGGCCGTGCTCATCCGATCGTTGCGGAGATAGTCTAGAAAGATGCGGCCGCCCCGGTCCTTCTTGGCCATGGTGATCAGATAACGATCCGGACTCTCTGCCGCCATGCGGGCGCAGACCTCGCGGGCGAACGCCTTGGCCGCGTCCCAGTCAAGATCGCCGGCCTTGATCGGCGTGACGACGTGGAGGCCCTTGCCGCCCGTGGTCTTGCAGAACGGGGTCAAGCCCAGCGCTTCGAGCCGATCGCGAATCTCCCGCGCGGCCTCCACCACGGCGTCGAAGGGAACATCTGGCGCGGGATCGAGGTCGAAGACGAGCCGTCCGGGGACCTCCGGCGCATCGGGCGCGCAGTTCCAGGGGTGGAGCTCGGTCGCGCCCCATTGGGCGGCGGCGACCAGGCTCTCGACGGTGTTGAAGACCAGATAGGGCTTGCGGTCTCCGCTGACCGTCACCGCGTCGATCAACGCGGAAACCCCCTTGCCTGCGTGACGCTGGAAGAAGGTCTCACCCACGATGCCGTCGGGGGTGCGGATGACCGAGCAGGGCCGTCCCTTGACGTGCTCAAGCATCCAGGGGCCGACCGCCGCGAGGTAGTCGGCCAGCTGTCGCTTGGTTCCGGGTGCGCCGTCGCCGGCGTCGGGCCAGAGCGGCTTGTCGGGATTGGTGATCGTCACGCCGAGCACGACGGCCTTGCCGCGCGAAGCGGGGGACGGGGCGGGCGTGGCCAGCTCCGCTTCCGCCGCCGGCGCCGGGGCTTCGGCCTCGACGGCCTTGGCGGGCTTGTCCTCGCGGAGGCCCTTGAACGACGCTTGCCGCACCGATCCTTCTCCCGTGAAGCCGGCGAACTCTATCTCGGCGACCAGTTCGGGTTCCACCCAATGGATGTTCGCTCCTCCGCGCGGCGCGCCCTTTCCCGCGAAGGGCGATGTCTTGCGCGCCAGGCGCTTGAGCGCGGGCAGGAGCTTGGCGACCTTCTCGCGGCCAAAGCCTGTTCCCACTCGTCCGACGTGGACGAGATCGCCGTCGCGATAAACGCCCACGATCAGCGAACGGAAGGCCTCTCCCGTGGTGGTCCAGCCGCCGATCACCACCTCGTGGCCCGCTCGGCACTTGGCCTTGGTCCAGGCCGCGCTCTTGCCCGAGCGGTAGGGCGCGTCCAGCCGTTTGGAGACCACGCCTTCCAGCGACATCCGGCAGGCCGATTGCAGCACCGCCTCGCCGCCGCTGGTGAAGTGTTCGACATAGCGGAGGCGATCGCCGGTCTTCGGCAGGAGGGTCTTCAGCCGTTGCTTGCGTTCGTGAAGCGGCAGGTCGACAAGCGCGTCGCCGTCGGTGTGCAGAAGGTCAAACGCGAAGAAGATCAGGTCGTCAGTGTCCTGTTCAGACAACGCCGCCTGCAATCCGGCGAAAGAGGGAGAGCCTTCGGCGTCGAGCGCGACGACCTCACCATCGATCAACGAGTCCGGCAGGTGGGCGGCCTCTTCGATCAGTTGAGGAAAGCGGTCGCTCCAGTCGAGGCCAGTGCGTGTCCGCAGCGTTGCGGCGCCGCCCTGGACGCGCAGTTGCATCCGGTAGCCGTCGAACTTGATCTCATGGGCCCAATCGCCGCCGGCGGGCGGGCGATCGACCGGCTTGCACAGTTGCGGCGGGACGAATTTCGGCATGCTGTTTGAGCGGCTTGCGGGCGGCTTCCGCTTGCGCGGCGTCGCCGCTGTGCCTTCCCGCTCGCGAGCTTTTGGCGAGGCCGTGGTCTTCCACACCGCGTCTGGCGGTTGGCGTGTCTTCGCCATGAACGGCGTCGGCGCGCGGCCTTTTCCCTCGGCGATCTCCTCCATGGTGCGGCCCGAGGCGATCGAGAAAGCCGAGATCTCCAGGAAGTCGACGTCCTCTTCACGCGCGAAGGCGTCGTTGTGCTTGATCAGCAGCCAGTTCGCGCGCTTGCCGCCGGTTCGGTCGTTCTTGATGCGGACCAGGACCCAGCCGCCCTTCATGCGCTCGCCGGCGAACACCAGCTTGATCTCGCCGCGCTTGAGCCCCTCTTCGAGATCGAAGCCAGGTTCCGGCGCCCACCATCCGCGATCCCAAAGCATGACGGTCCCGCCGCCGTACTGTCCCTTGGGGATCACGCCTTCGAAGTCGCCGTAGGCGAGGGGATGGTCCTCGACCTGCACCGCCAGGCGTTTGTCATGGGGATCACGCGAAGGGCCGCGCGTAACGGCCCAGGACAGGAAGACGCCGTCATGCTCCAGCCGCAGATCGTAGTGAAGGCGCGTCGCATCGTGTTTCTGGATCACGAACCGCGCCCGAGCAGACGCCGCGACCCGGGTCTCGTCCGATGGTTCGGAGGTGACCGTGAAGTCGCGCTTCGCCTTGTAGGTCGCCAGGGTCCGCGCGGCCACGACGGCTATTCTCCGTAGAACACGTCGGGGCGGCGGTCATCGACGTCGCGGCCATCGCCTGCGTCGGCTTCACGTTCCAGCGCGACGATCTCGTCGTCGTCCAGGTCCTCGGCGATCAGGGCGTCATCGTCGTCGGCGTCGCCCTCAGCCTGGGTGACGTCGAGCACGTCCGGCAGCTCCTCGAAGGTGCGCATCTCGCCGTCTCGGCCGACGACATCCTCGTCCAGCGTCTCGGCGCCGTCCTGCTCGTCCCATCCGCTGTCGATATCGGTCATCGGTTTCGCTCCTGCTTGTGCGTAGGGGAATGGGCAGGGGGCAAGGGCGTTCCGCGCGAAGACGATTGTCGGCGTCGGCCTTGCTGGTCAGGTTGCAGACCGCGTAGGTAGGAGCGAATGACCGACAAGACGCATATTCTCGTGACCGGCGGGGCCGGGCAGGTGGGCTTGGAACTTCTGCGCGCCGCTTGGCCCGAAGACGTCGTGCTTCATGCGCCGTCCCGAACCGAGCTGGACCTGACAGACGAGGCCTCAATCCGCGCCGCCTTCGAGGCTACGCCGTTCGCCGCCGTCATCAATTCGGCCGCCTGGACGGCCGTGGACAAGGCCGAGAGCGAGGCCGCCGCCGCCTTCGCCGCCAACGCCCTGGGCCCCGCGCTGTTGGCCGATGCGACACGGGCGCGGGGCGTTCCGTTGATCCAGGTCTCCACCGACTACGTGTTCGACGGCAAGAAGGCTGAGCCCTACCGCGAAGACGATCCGGTCGGGCCGATCGGGATCTACGGAGCCTCGAAGCTGGCCGGCGAGACGGCGGCGCGCCTGGGCAATCCCCGCTCGGTCGTGCTGCGCACGGCCTGGGTGCTCAGCGCCCATCGCGCCAACTTCCTGAAGACCATGCTCCGGTTGGCCGCCGACCGGCCGGTCTTGAGGGTGGTCGACGACCAGCACGGCTGTCCGACCTCGGCGCGGGACATCGCCGAGGCGCTGAAGACCATCGCGCTGCGGATGATCGCCGATCCGCAGGCGCCAACCGGCGTCTACCATTTCGTCAATGGCGGCGAGGCGAGCTGGGCCGATCTGGCGCGTGAAATCTTTCGTCTCAGCGCCGCCAGCGAGGGCGTTCATGCTGAGGTTCAGGGCATTCCAAGCAGCGAATATCCCACGCCGGCCCGTCGTCCGCGAAACTCACGCCTGTTGACCAACAGGATCGGCGCGGACTACGCCATCCACCCCCGGCCCTGGAAAGAGGCCGTGGCCGACATCATCGCGGAACTGACCGCTCAGGGAGCCCCTGCATGAAGGGCATCATTCTCGCCGGCGGCTCCGGCACCCGGCTGCACCCGATGACCCTGGTCACGTCCAAGCAGCTGATGCCGATCTACGACAAGCCGATGATCTATTATCCGCTGTCGACGCTGATGCTGGCGGGGATCCGTGAGATCCTGATCATCTCGACGCCGCGCGACACGCCCAATTTTGAGGCGCTGCTCGGTGATGGCTCGCAATGGGGGCTGGAAATCCAGTACGCCGTGCAGCCCAGCCCCGATGGTTTGGCCCAGGCCTATGTGATCGGCGCGGACTTCGTGGGCCATGATCCGTCGGCGTTGATCCTCGGCGACAACATCTATTTCGGCCACGGCATCACCAACCTGTTCACCCGGGCGATGGCGCGGCCGCATGGCGCGACGGTCTTCGCCTATCACGTCAACGATCCCGAGCGGTACGGTGTCGTCGAGTTCGACAAGCAGATGACGGCGCTCTCGATCGAGGAGAAGCCGGCGGTACCGAAGTCGAACTGGGCGGTGACGGGCCTCTACTTCTACGACGGTGACGTGGTCGACATCGCGCGGGACCTGAAGCCCTCGGCGCGGGGCGAGCTTGAGATCACCGACGTCAACCGCGCCTACCTGGAGCGCGGCGACCTGTCTGTCGAGCTGATGGGACGCGGCTATGCCTGGCTCGACACCGGCACGCCCGACAGCCTGCTGGAGGCCGCCGAGTTCGTGCGGGTGCTGGAAAAGCGCCAGGGCTTCAAGATCGCCTGCCCCGAAGAGGTCGCCTACCAGAAAGGCTTCATCGACGCGGCGCAGGTCGAGCGGCTGTCCGACGCCTTGGGCAAGAGCGCCTATGGCGCCTATCTGCGCACGGTGATCAGCGGCGGGCCGCGCTAGACGTCTAACCGGCGCCCGCATCGGGCGCCGGTCGTTTTGATCCTACATCGGTCCCACGCCGCCGGGCGTGGTCTGGAAGTCGAAGGCCGGCTCGCGCGCGCGACGCGGGTTCGGAACGCCTTGGCCGCCAAAGCCATAGGTGAAGCCGATGAACACGGCCCTGAGGTCGAGATCCATGTCCCTGCGGTTCTTCAAGGCGGGCGTGTCGATGACCGTCTTGTCGCCGAAGGTCTTCAAGGCGTCCTGCACGGTCACAACGCCCGACAGGCGGTCGTTGAACTTGTGTCGGTAGCCCAGCAGCAGCATGCCCGTCGGCTCCTTGTAGCCTTGCGGCGTGAGGCGCTTACCAGTGGCGAAACCGCTGATCTGCAGGAAGTCCTTTGGCGTGGCTTGTATGTTCAACGCCGCGTAGCCCGAGACCGTCCAGGTCGAGCGCTTCTCGGGGAAGCCGAGGTCCGTCGCGCCGATCTCCGTCCATGCGGTGGCGCCGCTGATCGTATACGACAGCTTGGGTGACAGGCGGGCGTTGGCGACCAGTTCAAGACCGCCGCTGCGGCTCTTGGCGAGGTTCGCCTTGGTGGTCAGCAACACCCCGTCCCCAATGTCGCGGACCACGTCGGTGACGCCATCGCGCGCCTCGCGCCAGTAGAGCGTGCCCAGGTAGTAGTTGAAGCCCTTGCGCACCTGATAGGCCACCTCGAAGGCGTCGGTCACCTGCGGCTTCAGGCGCGGGTCGCCCTGCCGGTAGCTGTAGGGGTCCTGATAGATACGGTAGGGGTTCAGGTCCTGAGCGGTCGGGCGCTGGATGCGGCGGCTGTAGCTGGCGTTGACCTGGCGCAGGTCGTCCACCCGGTACTGCACGTGCAGCGACGGGTAGGCGTGCAGGTAGTCATAGCCGTCCTTGAGTCGCGAGGTGATCTGGTTGGTGTCGACCGTGACCTCCTCGATCCGCAGGCCAGGCATCACCGTCCAGTCGCCCATCGGGCGGCTATAGGTGGCGTAGACCGCATGAACCGACTGGTCGTACTGAAAGCGGTTGGTCAGGGAAGGATCGACGCTCAGGGCGCCGCCCCGGGGGCCGCGCGCGCCGTAATTGTCGTAGTCGTTGTCGTCGATCTGGAGCTCGTAGCCGGCGACCAGTTTGGCGTCGTTGGGCAGGGGGCGCTTGTACTCGGCCTTGAGGCGGGTCTGGACCAGCTCGTCGCCGATCCGAACGCTTTCGACGGTGTTGGAAATCGAGGGCAGCTGGTTGAAAGCCTCTGCGAAGCTGGTCTGACGATTGCGCGTGCGCTCGACGCCGGCGTGCAACGTGAACTCGTGGTCATCGCCGGCCAGCTTGCGGCGCAGGTCGCCCGTGACACCCGCAACTGATCGCCTCATGCCGCCGTCGCTCAGGCGCTGATAGCGGACGCTGGGTGCGCCGCCGGGCGTCTTGCCCTCGTAGGCCGAACCGGCTTCTGAGTCGTAGCGCATATCGTTGTAACGGGCCTCGGCGCTCAGCCGCGTGCGCTTGTCGAGGTCGTAGTCGACGCCGGCGCGCGCGTTGTGCGACTGCCCGCGGCTGATGAAATTCACCTTCTGCTGGCTGGTGGCGTATCGGCCGCTGACCGGGTCGAGACGCTCGCGTTCGTCGATGATTTCCCCCTTGGCCTTGTCGCGCCGCCAGCCGGCGTCGGCCGAAACCGTCAGGCGCTTGGTGTTGCGGGCCAGGCTGACGCTGGCGTTCTTGCGGCCTTCGGTCCCGAAGTTGCCGCGCACCGAACCGGTCATGCCGACGCCGCGCTGCTGCTTGGTGATCAGATTGATGACCCCCGCCGTTCCCTCCGGACTGAAGGCGGCCGACGGGTTGGTCATCACCTCAACCCGCTCGAACTGGCTGGCCGGGATCTGTTGCAGGACCTGCCCGCGGTTTTCGCCCTTGAACATGCCGGACGGCTTGCCGTCGATCATGATCGTGACATTGGGATCGCCGCGCAGGCTGACATTGCCCTGAACATCGACCTGTACGGACGGGACATTGCGCAGGATGTCGGCGACCGATCCCGTGGTCGCCTGCAGGTCCTTACCCAGGCTGTAGCTGCGGCGGTCGATCGAGGTCTTGATGTCCTGCGCGGCCGGGGCGGTGATGGTCACGCCCTGGACTTGATTGGGTTGCTCCTTTTTCGGAGCGGGCGTGGACTGGGCGAAGGCGGCCGTGCCGAGCGCGGCCAGGCCCGTGGCGGCCAGCAAGGCGACGCGTCGAGTCAGGGTGGTCATGGAAGTCTCCTCTGTTGACGAGGAAACTGCCTGCGACCCGCAAAGCCTGGCAGTGCCGGGCGTCAGGCGCACCGGGTGACGTTTGTCACCTCCAACGCGATCTCGATGCTTCAGGCATCTCCAATCCGATGGGCGCTCAAGGCCTATCGGAAAACGCCCTACGGCTCCGCCGTCAGCGGCTCGAGCGATTGCGGGACGCCCGCTTCGGCGCCGGAGAAGATCAGCGTGCGGGTGATCCCGGCGCGGCGGATGTTCACCTGGTTCACCTCGTCGGCATAGACATCGGCGAACAGGGCCGAGATGACGGCGACCTCGGCGCGGGTTTGGTTCGGAGCGATCCGACCCGAGTATTCGAAGCGCACCTCGTCCGCGCCCAAGGTCATGTCCTTCAGCGCCAAGGCGACCGTCTGGCTGGACACCGCCAGCAGGAAGCGCTTGTCCATGTAGAGTTTCAGCGCCTCGACCGCCTCCGGATCGTCGAGGCTGGCCTGGGCGTCGGGCGCAATCAGGGCGAGGGCAGGCTCGGCGTCATGGGTGGGAACCCGATGGCTGACCCTGACCTCGCCCGATTTCACGTCGATCTCCACGACGCTCAGCGCGCCGTGGCCGCGGTGGGCGGCCGCCGGGAGCGGGGCGAGCGCGAGGCTCGCCGCCGCGAACAGGGCGACCACGCGCTTGATCACTTGGGACCGTCTTCCTTCTTCGGCTCTTCGGCCGGGAACGTGCCCAAGCCGCCCGGCTCAACCTTCAGATTGGCGTCCTTCATGCGGTTGGAGCCCTCGGGGAACTTCGGCAGTCGCAGCGTCATCGGCGTGATCGCGCCTTCATAGACGTTGTTGCCGCGATCCGCGTCGGCGGTTTCCCATTTCGGATCCAGTTCGGCGCCTTTCAGCTCCTTGCCGGTGACGTACTGCCACGTCACCTGCTTGGAGCTCTTGCGCCAGATTTCGGCCGGGATGCGGACCGTCTCGCTGGTGCCGTCGGTGAAGTCCATCTTCAGGATCACCGGCATCACTAGGCCGCCGATGTTGCGGAAGGTGAAGCGGTAGAAGTTGTCCTTGAAGTCCTGAGCCGCCAGTTCCTCGGGCGTCATGTCGGCGCGGGCGGTCTTGGCGCGCTTGCGGGCGCTGTCAAAAACGGTGAACTGGTCGGTCTGATCGTAGAAGTCGCGCACCTTCGGATCGCGCTCCACGACCGTCTGGCCTTTGTTGTTGGCCGCGGTGAGCGATTCAGGCTCCTTGGCGTCCGCAGCCTTACGCACGCCAGACTCCACGTCAGGATCGCCGCTGTCGAGGCGGGCCTTCACCACCTTGTCCAGCGAGATGTCGACGTGGTCGGTGGAATAGAACCAGCCGCGCCAGAACCAGTCGAGGTCGATGCCCGACGACTCTTCCATCGTGCGGAAGAAGTCGTAAGGAGTCGGGTGCTTGAAGCGCCAGCGGTTGGCGTATTCCTTGAACGCACGATCGAACAGCTCGCGACCCATGATGGTTTCGCGCAGGATCACCAGGGCGGTGGCCGGCTTGGAATAGCCGTTGGGGCCAAACTGGATCACCGAGTCCGACTGGGTCATCAGCGGCACCTGGTCCTGGCTGACCATGTACTCGACGATGTCCTTGGGCTCACCGCGACGCGCCGGGAACTTCTTGTCCCACTGAACCTCGGCCTGGAACTCGAGGAAGCTGTTGAGGCCCTCGTCCATCCAGGTCCACTGACGTTCGTCCGAATTGACGATCATCGGGAAGTAGTTGTGGCCCACCTCGTGGATCACCACCCCGATCAGGCCGTACTTGGCGCGTTCGGTGTAGGTCAGGGCGCCGGTCTTCTTGTCCTTCACCGGCCGCGGGCCGTTGAAGCTGATCATCGGATATTCCATGCCGCCGACCGGGCCATTGACCGACTGGGCCACCGGGTAGGGATAGGCGAAGGTGAAGTCCGAATAGACCTTCAGGGTGTGGGCGATCGACTTGGTCGAATAGGCGTCCCACAGCGGGCGCGCTTCCTTGGGGAAGAACGACATGGCCATGACGACGGGGTGCTCGGCCTTGGGATCTTCCTGCTTCACGCCCAGCGCGTCCCAGACGAACTTGCGCGAGCTCGCCCAGCCGAAGTCGCGGACGTTGCTGGCCTGGAAGATCCAGGTCTTCTCGGTCTTGGCCTTGCCCTTCTCGGCGGCGGCGGCCTCTTCCGGCGTCACGACATAGACCGGCTCGCTGGCGGTGCGGGCCTTGGCGAGGCGGTCGCGCTGGGCTGGGCTGAGCACGGCGCCCGGGTTCTGCAGCACGCCCGTCGACGACACGACGTGATCCGAAGGCACGGTGAGGGCGACGCGATAGTCGCCGAACTCCAGCGTGAACTCGCCGGCGCCCAGGAAGGCCTTGTTGTGCCAGCCCTCGTAGTCCGAATAGACCGCTAGGCGCGGGAACCACTGGGCGGCTTCGTAGATGCAGTTGCCGTCTTCGCCCTTGCCGGTGAAGCACTCATAGCCGCTGCGGCCGCCGATGACCTTGTTCTCGACCAGCGGCAGCGACCATTCGATGATGAACTTGGTCTCGCCGCCATTGGCCCGCACGGCGGCCGGCAGATCAACGCGCAGCAGGGTGTCGACCACGGTGAACTTCAGCGGACGGCCCGAGGCGTCCTTCACCGACTTGATCGTGAAGCCGCCTTCCCACTCCTTGAAGCGCTGGATGCGGCGAACCTGGCCCAGGCTGATCGCATCGCCCGAGACCGTTTCGGTCATCTTGCTGATCGAGTCGCGCTTGGCGTCCTGGTCGAGCAGAAGCCAGAGATAGGGCAGGCTGTCAGGCGAGTTGTTGCGGTAGGTGACCGTCTCGCGACCCGTCAGGGTCTTGGTGTCCTCGTCTAGGCGCACGGCGACGTCATAGTCGACCTTCTGCTGCCAGTAGCGATGGCCCGGCGCGCCCGACGCATTGCGATAGTCGGTCGGCGTCGGCCAGTCCTCGCCTTCGAGTTGACGGAACTTGTCGTCGAACGGCGCCTTGGTCTGTTTGATGGCGTCGGCGTGCGCGACGGTGACGGAGAGCGCGGCGGCGATGACGCCGGCCACGGCGTAGCGAATGGAACGCTTGGACAAGTTCGATAGCCCCTCAACTCAGAATACTGAGAAAACCCCGCGCGGACTTTGACGGGGCTTGAGGTGAAAATCATCCCATTTTCGCGGAGCGGATCAGAAATTGATCTTGATGCCCGCGCGGATGGCGCGAGGTTCCACCGGGTGGAAGTGAATATCCTCGACCCCGCCCGCCGGCTCTCCCGGGAGGCGCGAGGCGTAGAAATAGGCGATGTCGTCGCGCCGGCTGTTGGTGAGGTTGAGAACCTCCACCATCAGGCTGCCGGGGCCGATCTCCTGGACGAACAGGGCGTTCACGAGGCCGGTGGGGCGCGAACGCACGGAGTTGTCCTCGATCAACGGCGCGGCGCCCAGGCGGCGATAGGTCAGCGTCACGGTCGAGGTCGGGCCAAGCTTCCAGCTCGCGCCGCCCGTCAACACCGAGGCGACGGCGTTGGGGATACGCTCGCCATTGGTGAAACGGGCGTGCGTTCCGGCGTAGGAGGCGGTCAGGTTCAGCCGTGGCGTGGGTCGCCAGTCGGCCAGGAGTTCGATCCCCCGCCGGCGGGTCGCTCCCGAGGCCTCGGTGAAGCCGGCGTCCCCGACATAGACGAGCTCGGAGTCGACATGCAGCGCCCACGCGGCTGCTGTGAGGGTCAGGTCCTCGCGACGCCAGCGCAGGCCCACCTCGGCGCCATCGGTCGGCGAGAGCAGCGGTGCGCGATCCGCCGGATCGCCGGTGATCGGATCGACAGTGATGACGGCGCCCCGCGCATCATTCGAGTGGAAGCCCCGCCCGGCGTCCGCATAGAGCTCGAAGGTCTTGGAGATCCGCCAGGCCAGCGTGAGCTTGGGCGAGAGCAGGACATCACTGACCGTCCCGGCGTTCCTGGGATCGCCAGCGTCGACGTCGGCGCCCATGGCGTCGGCGCGCAAGCCCGCCGTGGCGTCGACGGGGCCCAGGCGTTTGGACATTTCACCCCAGGCGCCGGTCGACCACTGGGTCAGCGCATCCTGGCGAACGGTTTGGCGCCGTTGCCGGGCGGTGGTCCGGTAGAGGCCCACCTTGCCGATGTCGTCAATCCGGGCGAACGCCCCGGTACGGGCGCTCCAGCCATCGCCCAACGCCCAGCGCTTGGTCAGCGAACCGCCATACACCCAACGCTGGTCGACCTGTTCGAACTGGTCGCCGTTGACCGAATCCTCAAGGAAGTAGGTGAAGTTCGAATAGATATCCAGCGTGTAGCGCTGGACATAGACCACGGTGTCCAGCCCCCGCAGCAGATCGCGCCGGCGGGCCGAAAGCATGTAACGCGAGGTCGTCCCGCCGTCCGTCAGATCGACCGCGCCAAGGCGATCAAACTGTCCGGAGTCCACGGCTCGACGCGGGATCTGGTCGGTGGCGTTCCAGCGCGCATCGTAGGCGAGGGCTGTCACCGACCAGCCGCCGACCAGCGCGCGGCCGAGCAGGTTGATCTTCCGAAGGTCCTCGGGCTGCGTCCAGGCGCCGTCGTTGGTAGTCAGGTCGGCGGCGACGAGAAGGTTGCTCGTCAAAGCCTTCGAGCCCACGGCGCGATAGTAGCCGTTCTCGCCCGCCCAGGCCTGGAGACCATCGCCATGCAAGTGATCCGCGGTCTCGAACGCCACCGCCCCAGCCGTGGCGAAGTCGCCGTTCTCGGCGGCGTACGGCCCCTTCTTGAAGCCGATGTCGTGGACGAACTCCGGCGTCAGCACATTGAGGTCCAAATAGCCCTGCCCGTGGCCGTGCGACGGCAGGTTCAGCGGCACCCCGTCGAGCGAAGCGGCAAGATCGGTCCCGTGGTCGAGGTTGAAGCCTCGCAGGAAGTACTGGTTGGCCTTGCCCGCGCCTGAATGCTGGGTGGCGGCGAGGCCCGGCACCGCCTCGATCAGTTCGCCGGGGCGGAGCAGGGGCCGCGAAGCGAAGTCGGCATAGGCGATGCGGCCTTCGCTGGCCGAAGTGGCGCGGCCCAGGTCGTTGGCGCGCCGTCCCCAGACCGAAATCGCCTCGACCTCCTGCGCCAGGGCGGGCGCGGACACGGCGGCCAAGAGCAGAGAAAGGGCGGCGAGACGGACCTGCATCCGGCCCTGTTAGGTGAGGCTCCAGGGGCGGGCAAGACGCGTGCGAAAAAATGGATCCACCACAGGTTGCTCGATCACACCAAGTTTTAACGGCGGCGTGGCATGAAAGCCGGGCTCTAGGGGACGGGGGACGGTCGTTTGGAACCAGTGGCGCTGAAATCGGCGACGGAACACGGGGCTGCGTCCATGGCCGTGGCCGCTCCGGGCCAGAGCCTGGGCCGCGGGATGCTCGCGGTGGGGCTCGTCGGTTATGTGATCGGCGCCCTGGTCGGTTGGTGGCTGGCCCTGCGGCTGATCCCGCCCGAGTTGAGCGTGACGGTGCTCGGACGCACCCTGCACACGGCGTCGGCGCACGCCCACCTCAATAACATCTTCCTGGTGTTTCTGCTGCTACCCACGGTTCTGGGCGTCGAGGCGGCCGTCGTCGGCTGGCCCAGGAGCTCGCTGCGACAGCTGCTCTTCGCGCGCACGCCATCGCTCAACACCGATCTGACGGTGTTCGTGCTGGGCCAGGGCCACGTCCTGGACATCGTCGGCCGGGTTCTGATGCTCGGCGCCTCGATGATCTCGGGCGCATGGGTTCACGAGGCCATTCGGGTTCGAGCCGGGCTCGACCTGGGTCCGCCCGAGCTGCCGTTCGTGCTGCAGTTGCCCCTCTACTTCGCGATCTACAGCTTCTTCGACTACTGGACCCACAGGATCGACCACACGAAGAACTTCTGGCCGCTGCATCGCTATCACCATTCGGCCGAGGACTTCGCCGTGGTGACTTCGGTTCGGCAGCATCCGGCGGCCTTTACGGCGGTTTTCGTCGTCAACCTGCCGTTGGCCGTGCTGGGCGCACCGCCGGACGTGATGATCTATGTAAACGTGCTGGTGATCGCGATCGGCTTTCTGGTCCACTCCAAGATCGACGCCGACTGGGGCTGGGTCGGGCGCTGGCTGATCCAGTCACCCAACCACCACCGGGCCCACCACAAGCTCGACATGACCCATCCGACGGGCCACTTCGCCGTCGCGCCGATCTGGGACCGTCTTTTCGGCACCTGGTACGAGGACAAGCCCGATCCGAACCTGGCGATCGGCGTCGATACGCCCTACCGCCACGGAGTCTTCGTGCCGCGCGACATGGCGCGGGACTATGCTCACTTCTGGCTAGGCTGGCTGGGCCGCCCCAACGATGGGCCCAGTTCCGACTTTGGGATCTTCCGCAGGCGCTAGAGTCCCTACGAAGCGCGCACCCTGGTCGGAGCACGAGCGAGGGCCAATGGGCCCCCAGTAGCTCTCGACCTGCGGAAGGATGGTGGGGAGCCGTACCCTCCCAGGTGGAGGCTTGAAGGCTCTTGGACTTCACGCGTTTGGCAAGGACCAGCATGTCGAGGACCACGTGGAAGCTGGTTTTGGTCGCCTGGACCGGATCGAACGGGTCGTGCGCCTTGCCGGGGCGGGCCAGATTGAGATCTGATCAACCCGACCTAGAGCGGCATGGCCACGACGTGGCGCAGCGGTTCAAAGCGCGGATTCGACAGGTTATGCGCCACGGGGCCTGGTCCATCACCAACATAGCGCCATGTGACGCGGTCGGGCGCGGGTGACGTTTGTCATATCCAGCGCGTGACGCCCGGCACTGATGGCCGGCCTCGCGTTCGGCGATCTTGGTTCCACAGAGACGGAGCCGACCATGTTACCCCTATCCTCCGAGCCGCCGATCGCGATGCTCAGCAAGGTACTCAAACGCCGGGGCGCGACCCTGGCGCTGAACGGACTGGACCTCGCCATCCAACCCGGCCAATGCGTAGCCCTGCTGGGGCCGAACGGCGCGGGCAAGAGCACCAGCGTCGCCCTGCTGACGGGCCGTTTGCGACCCGAGGCGGGCGAGGCCTTCCTGTTCGGCGGTGACCCTCGGGCCCTGGCGGGCCGCGGCCGCATGGGCGTCATGCTGCAGACCGCTGGATTGCCCAACACACTGAGCGTCCGCGAGCAGATCGACCTGTTCCGGGGCTACTATCGCAAACCGCGTTCCTTGGACGAGGTGGTGCGCCTGGCCGGCCTCGAGGGGCTGGAGAAGCGCCGCTGCGGCGCGCTGTCGGGCGGCCAGCAACGCCGCGTCCAGTTCGCCCTCGCCATCGCAGGGCGCCCCGACTTTCTGGTCCTGGATGAGCCGACGACCGGCATGGATATCGACGCCCGCCGCGCGCTGTGGAGCGCGGTACGGTCCGAGATCGCGCGCGGCTGCGCGGTGCTGCTCACAACCCACCATTTGGACGAGGCCGAAGCCCTGGCGGACCGCATCGTGGTCATCGACCACGGCCAAGTCATAGCCGACGGCACGCCCGAGGCCATCAAGGCCCGCGTATCGGGCGTCGCGATCCGCTGCCGCACGTGCCTCTCGGACGCCGAGTTGGCGTCCCTGGCGCGGGTTACCGGCGTCAGTCGCGACGGCGGCAAGGTCACGCTGCTGACCACCTCGGCCCCCGCCACTCTGCGCGAGCTGCTCGCCCGTGATGAGACGGTCGACGACCTGATCGTTTCGGGCGCGTCACTGGAAGACGCCGTCACACGCCTGGTCCAAGCCGGCCAAGCCGCCGCCCTGCAACGCCAAACCGAGGCCGCCTGACATGCACACCCTAGCCGTCTATTTCCGCGAAGCCCGCGCTCAGGTCCTGGCCACCTGGCGCACGCCGCAATTCATGATCCCCAGCGTTATCCTGCCGTTGCTGTTCTACGGCGTGATGGGCCTGGGCCTGAGCAAGGGGCGCGAGCCCGTCGCCCACATGATGCTGGCCAACTACGTGATCTTTGCCGCAATCGCGCCGGCGATGTTCGGCTTCGGGGCCGCCGTCGCGGCCGAGCGCGAGGCCAAGCTGGTGGAGCTCAAGCAGATCGCGCCCCTGCCGGCCGGAGGCTACCTCGCCGGCCGCTTGGCCGCGGCGTTGGCGCTGGTGGCCGTGGCGATCGGGTTGCTGGGCGGTCTGGCCTATTTCGGAGGCGTGAAGATGGACGCCTGGCGCTGGGCCGCGACGCTGGGACTTGGCCTCGGCTCGGCCGTCCCTTTCGCGCTGATCGGCCTGAACCTTGGCTTGCGCATGGGCTCGCAGGGCGCCACCGCGCTGACCAATCTTCTCTTTCTGTGCTTCAGCCTGTTCGGCGGCCTGTGGATCCCGCTGCAGGCGATGCCCGCCTGGTTCGGCAAGGTCGCCCAATTCACCCCATCGTACCATTTCGGCCAACTGTCACAGATGCTTTCGGGCATGCAGCCGGTGACCGACGTCGAGCGCCATGTCTCGATCCTGGTCGCCATGAGCCTGGCGGCCCTCATCGGGGCCTGGGCGGCATGGCGGCGACAGGCGGCTTGACCATGACGAAGGGCGCGCGCGACATCGCCGACATGAGCAAGGACAACGAGTCCAGAAACACGCCCGGGACCGGCGCGCCCGACCCCCATGCCCCCGTCGCCGGCGAGTCCTTCGTCCGGCGACACTGGAGCCTCGTGTTCCTGGTCTACCTACCGTTCTACTTCATCTCGTGGCTCTATCGCCGGCCAGAGACGCTTGAGGTGGTCGCGTCGCTGGCCGGGCTAGTTTTCTTTCTAGGGCTGTTCGCGAGCATCCATGTTCGCAAGGGACCTCCACGGCTCTGGCAGGTTCTGGCCATCTTCGCCGTCGGCATGGCCTTGTCACCCTTCAAGTCGACCTGGAGCGTCTACACGATCTACGCCATGGCTTACGGCGCCCGCCTGGCGCCTCGGCGACTGGCCCTGCGCATGCTGATTGGCATGGAGGTCGTGGTTCTCTTGATTGGCGTGTTGTTCCTTCGGGACGCGTGGCCGATCTGGACCTCGGGGCTGTTGTTCGGCGCCATCACCGGGTTCGCCACCCTGATGCAGGCCGATATTGAGCGTAAGAACGAGGCCCTGGCCATCGCGCACGAGGAAGTCCGCGCCCTGGCCAGCACCGCTGAGCGCGAGCGCATTTCGCGGGACCTCCACGACCTGCTCGGTCACACCCTGACCTTGGTGGCGGTAAAGGCCGAGCTGGCCGCCCGGCTGGTCAGCCGGGACGCGGCGGCGGCCGAGCGCGAGATGCAGGCGGTCGCCGCCGCCGCCCGAGAGGCGCTTTCGGAGGTGCGGACGGCGGTGGTCGGCATGAAGGGCGCATCGCTGGCGTTCGAGCTCGACAAGGCCCGCCAGGCCTTGGCCGCCGCTGGCGTCGAGACGACCGTCTCGGCGTTGACGGCCGATGGTCATCCTGGGCAAGAGGCGGTTTTGGCGATGGCCTTGCGCGAGGGAGTCACCAACGTCATCCGTCACGCGGGCGCTTCGCGCTGCGAGATCAGTCTTTCCCCCAGCGCTTCCGAACTTGTGCTCACCATCGCCGATAATGGCCCGGGCGGGCGACTCGTCGAGGGCTCGGGTCTGAAGGGCATGCGCTCACGCCTGACCGCTATCGGCGGGACACTTGAGGTCAAATCCGACAAGGCCGGCACGCGCCTTGTCGCCACGGCGCCGCTGCGCGCGCCAGGGGAGGTTGTCTCGTGATCCGCGTCGTTATCGCTGAAGACCAGAAGATGGTGCTGGGCGCGCTCAGCGCCCTGCTCGAGATGGAAGGCGACATCCAGGTGGTCGGCCGCGCGCCCGACGGCGCCGTGGCCCTGGACCTTGTCCGCGCCGAGAAGCCGGACGTGCTGATCTCCGATATCGAGATGCCCCACCTGACCGGCATCGACGTCGCCGCGCGCCTGAAGACCGACGGTGCGAGCACCCGGGTGCTGATCGTCACCACCTTCGGCCGGCCGGGTTACTTGCGCCGGGCGATGGATGCGGGCGTGAAAGGCTATCTCCTCAAGGACGGGCCCAGCAGCGTCCTGGCGGCGGCGGTCAGGACCATCGCCGCCGGCGGTCGCGCCATAGCGCCGGAACTGTCCGAAGCGGTTTGGGACGCCGAGCCCGATCCCCTGACCGACCGCGAGCGCGAGGTCTTGCGGCTGGCCGAGGAGGGGCGCTCCAACAAGGACATCGCCGATGTGCTTGATCTCTCGCCCGGCACGGTGCGCAACTATCTGTCGGAAGCGGCGCAGAAGCTTGGCGCGGCGAACCGCGTGGAGGCGGGCCGCATCGCGCGGTCGAACGGCTGGCTGTAGCGGGACGCCATGATCATCTCCTCGACCACGGACTTTCGCGAAGCTGCGCGTCGGCGGCTGCCGCGCTTTCTGTTCGACTATATCGACGGCGGCGCCTACGCCGAGCGGACGATGGCGCGCAATATCTCCGACCTTGCCGACATCGCGCTTCGGCAGCGGGTCTTGAAAGACGTCTCGTCGGTTGATCCATCCACCACCCTGTTCGGTGTCGATCAGGCCTTGCCGGTCGCCCTGGCGCCGGTCGGTCTGACGGGCATGTACGCCCGCCGGGGTGAGCGCCAGGCGGCGCGGGCGGCGGCGGCCAAGGGCGTGCCGTTCTGCCTGTCCACCGTCTCGGTCTGCGATGTCGACGAGGTGCGCGCGGCCTCGTCGGCGCCAATCTGGTTCCAGCTCTATGTGCTGAGAGATCGCAGCTTCATGCGCGATCTTCTGGCCCGCGCCAGCGCCGCAGGGGCGACCACGCTGGTCTTCACCGTCGACATGCCGGTGCCCGGCGCGCGCTACCGCGACGCGCATTCGGGGATGTCGGGTCCTTACGCCCCCGCGCGACGCCTGCTGCAGGCGGCTTTGAAGCCTGGGTGGGCCTGGGATGTTGGCGTGATGGGCCATCCTCACCGGCTCGGCAACGTCGCTCCCGCTCTGGGGCGCGCGTCGGGCCTGCAGGACTTCATGGGCTGGTTGGGCGCCAACTTCGACCCATCGATTCAATGGTCGGACCTGGCGTGGATCCGTGATGCGTGGAAAGGCCCTCTGGTCATCAAGGGTGTGCTCGATCCCGAAGACGCCAATGCCGCCGCCGATATCGGAGCGGACGGCGTGGTTGTCTCTAACCATGGCGGCCGCCAGCTTGATGGCGTCCTCTCCAGCGCCCGCGCCTTGCCCGCCATCGCTGATGCGGTCGGCGATCGTCTCACCGTTCTGGCCGACGGCGGCGTTCGATCGGGCCTTGATGTGGTTCGGATGCTGGCCCTTGGCGCGAAGGGCGTCCTGATCGGTCGCGCCTATGCTTACGCCCTGGCCGCCAGCGGCGAAGCAGGCGTGACCCAACTCCTTGAGTTGATCGACAAGGAAATGCGGGTCGCCATGGCGCTGACGGGCGTGCGCGCGGTCTCGCAGATCAACAGCACGGTCCTAGCCGCGCCCCCGAAACGCTGAAGAGAGAGGGGCCTAGGGCGCCTCTACGCGAGCGCGGCGACCGTAGCTGACAGGTCGCGTTGCCGGAAAATCGCCGTCAGGGGCTTGCGTCGCGGCGTCGCGATCGGTTCTTGGCGGTCCGCGAAGACTTGCCGAGAGGCGGGTTCGTGCTCAGTTATGCGGTCGCGACCGCCGGGCCGCGGTCCAACGATTCCAGACGGGGCGAAGAAGGCTCCGATTTCCAGCGAGATTCCAGAACGTCATGCAGCCGGTAAAGACCCTTATTCTCAGCGCTGGTCAGGGCAAGCGACTGTCGCCTCTGACCGACGACCGGCCCAAGTGCCTGGTCGAGCTGGCTGGTCGTTCCGTGCTGGAATGGCAACTGCGCCACCTGCATCAGGCCGGAGTCACCGAGGCGGTGGTCGTGACCGGCTTCCGCAGCGATCTCGTCGAGGCCGAGGTCGCGCGTCTGTCGCTGCCGGGCCTGAGTGTGCGCACGCTGTACAACCCCTTCTACAGCGTCACCGACAATCTCGCGACCTGCTGGCTGGCGCGCGACGAGATGCGCGGCGGGCCGTTCATGATCCTCAACGGCGACACCCTGTTCGAGCCGGCGATCGCCGAGCGCCTGATCAGCGCGCCGGACGCCCCGATCACGGTCACCGTCGACCGCAAGGCGGGCGGCTATGACGCCGACGACATGAAGGTGCTGACCGACGGGGACGCCCTGCGCGCCATTGGCAAGACCATCACTGAATATGACGCCGAGTCGATCGGCTTCCTGCGCTTCAACACCGAGGGCTCGGCCCTGTTCGTGAAGACGCTGGAGGCGATCATGCGCACGCCTGAGGGCCTGAAGCGCTGGTACCTGAGCGTGATCAACGAGATCGCCCAGAACCATGACGTGGTGCGCGTGCGGTCGATCGAAGGCCTGGGCTGGGCCGAGATGGATTTCCCGGAAGATCTCGTCCGCAACCGGGCCCTGACGGCGCAGTGGGCCGCCAAGGAGGCCGAGGCCGTTTAGGCCTCGCCCACCAGTTCACGAACCAAATCAAGGTCGGACGGCTTGTCGACATCGACGGCCGCGAGACCGTCTTGCGCCCGCACGGCGGCGGCCTTGACGTCGGCTAGGGCGCCCAGCCGCGCCACGGCCTGGTCCAGGGTCAGCAGCCCGAGCGCGTAGCGGATCAAGAAGCTCGGCCCCAGCATCGCGGCGATCTTCCACGGCTGCTTGCGCAGGGCCTCGACCTTGCGCCAGAGCGTGACCACCCCCATCGCCCGCTCGTCGCGCAGCAGGAACAGATTGCAGCCCGAATAGCGCCCGTCGCGGAACTTCAGATAGGTGCGCTTGGTCTGCGGCGCGGCGGCCTGGACCCGCGCCTCGGGAGCCAGCAGCACCGCGACCTCGGCCCAGTCGGGCGTGTCGGCGAGGAATTGGGTGATCCACTCAGGCTTGAGCAGGGCGTGGTCCACCGTGGTGATCAGCAACGGAAAGCCGAGCCGTCCGGCGGCGTCGGCGACGCTCTGGCTGGGGCCCTCAGCGGTAGGCAGCGCCACAGCGCGCGTTCCCGCCAGCGCGGCCTTGATCGTCTCATCGTTGGCGCTGATCCCGATCTTGGCGGCGCCGGCCGCTTCCACGGCGCCAAGCACCCGCGCCAGCAGGGTCTGGCCCTGCAGCACGATCAGGCCCTTGTGGGCGACGCCTGCATAGGCTGCGGCGGGATCGACTTCTCCGGGACGCGAGCCAGCGAGGATCAGCGCCTTGAAAGGCTGGATCACAGGGCCTTCTCGTAGACGCGATAGGTCTTGTAGTGCGTGCCGCCGACGTTCTCAGCGATGTGGGTCATGGCCTTGTTGGCCTCAAGCACCCACGAGATCTCATAGCGGTTGTAGCCCAGGCTCATCGCCATATCGCGGCTGGCCTTCATCATCCAGAACGGCAGCATGCGGCCGCGCTGGCTGGTCTGGAACCTCTTCTTCACGCCCATCAGCGGGATGCGGGCGGACTTCACGCCCTTGACCTTCAGTCGCCACAACAGCTTGGCCCAGCCGAACGGTAGCAGCTTGCCCTTCAGGTCGGCGATGGCTTCGTTGACGTTGGGCAGGAAGACCACCACGCCAGCGGCCTCGCCGTCGATCTCGGCGAACCAGACAAGACGCTTGTCGATCACCTGCTTCAGCGACTTGGCCAGCTGGCGGGTCTCGGCCTCGGTGGTGGGGGTGAAGCCCCAGTTGTCTGACCAGGCGTCGTTGAGGATCTCGGTGAGGGTCTGAACCTCCTGATCGTACCGACTCATATCCAGCTGACGCAGCACCACGCCCGAAGGCAGGCCGCGCTTGACCCGGCGCTGGGCGATCTCGGGGATGTCGCCGGTCTCATCCGCTCTATAGGCGAAGAGATCCTGGGCCTTGGCGTAGCCCTGCTCCTCAACCCGCTGCCCGGTATAGATCGGGTCGTGGCCCATCAAGACCATGGGCGGCGTGTCGAAGCCCCAGACCAGCAGACCAACCTCTTCGTTGATCGACAGGTTGAAAGGGCCCACCACGTGGGTGCGTCCGCGTTCGCGCAGCCAATCCTCGGCGGCCCGGAACAAGACGTTGAACACCGCCGGATCGTCCTCGGCGGCGATCATGCCGAAGTGACCGTCGAGACGACCCTCGACCGGTTGGGGCGTGAGCTGGTCGATCTGGGCGCTGATCCGGCCCACATCGCGCCCGCCGCGCGTGGCGAGGAACAGCTGCACCTCGGCGTGGTCGAAGAACGGATTTGTCTTTGGGGTCAGGGCGTCGGTCCGCTCCATGAACAGCGGCGTGATCCAGTTCGGATCCTTGGCGTTCAGGCGGGCGGGCAGGGCGATGAAGCGCTTCAGTTCGGCCGGGGTTTTGACCGGGATGACCGATAGGTCGGCGTTGGTGGAGTCGAAAGGCATCACCCCTCCAGGGCCAAGAAGGTTCGAACGGCCAGCGCGCCGAAGATCGCTGGCGCGGCCCAGACAGCCAGGAACGGCGACAGCGCGCCGGACTCGCCCAGCGCCGTCAGCATGCCGTTGGCGACCAGGAACATCAGGCCGGCGGCCAGCCCGACGGTCAGCAGAACCGCGCCTTGACCGCTCCGGAAATTGGCCAGGGCGACCGGAGCGCTGAGCAGCAGCATCACCAGCGACACGAACGGCGTCGCGAAGGCGGCCTGGAAATGGGTGGCGTAGAAGCTTTCGGGACGGTCGGAACCGCCATTCTCAAGCGCCCGCCGGGCGGACGCGGCCGTCGGCATGGCGTCCTCGCCGAACAGGCCTTGGACGTCCTGCGGGCGCAGGGCGGTCGGCCACGACGTCGAGGCGGCGGTTGAAGCTTGCGCCAGGTCGCCGGCGAAGCGGGTGGTCTTGGGCTGGTCCAAGGTCCAGGCCTGGCCATCGAACCGCGCGGCCGGCGCCTCGACCCTCTCCACCAGAATGCCCTTGGCGTCGCGGCGGAAGATGGTGACGCCGGTGATCGTGCGCCCGTCGGCCGAGGCGTCAGCGCCGATGACGAGGTCTCCGCCCGCCCGGAACGTTCGGGGCGCGGGCTCCTTGCGCTCCGCTACGGGCGTGGTGTTGCGCCACCACTCCGCGAGCGTGGGATCGGCGCGCGGGGCCAAGACCTGACCGCAAAGGGCGTCCAGCAGCATGACGGCGACCACGGCCGGCACGGCCATGGCGATGATCCGGTAACCCGAAATGCCGCTCGCGCGCATGGCGACGACAGCGCTTTCGCGGGCCAGTTGCGAGAAGGCGAACAGGCCTCCGGCCAGAACGGCGATCGGTGCGACCTGCTCGAACAACCGGGGCATGCGCAGGGCGGCGTAGTATGCGACCCCGGCCATGCCCAGGCCGCGGTCCAGGATGTCGCTGGTGACGTCCAGCAGGTCCAGGATCTGAAGGACAGACATCAGGATCAGGGCCGCGCCGAGGATGCGGGTGGCCACCGTCTTCAGGACATAGAGCTGCAGCTTCATGCGGCTTGTCGCTTCTTCGGCTGGGGCAGCAGACGCAGGGCGTGCGTCACCAGGTTGTTGATCCGCCGAACAAGGCGCGACACCGGCGTGTCGCCCGGGCGCGTCCGACTGCCCACGAACAGCCAGACGCTGAAACCGGCGAACAGCATGAAGGGAATCCAGATCGCGGGGAAGGCGTCCGTCTTGCCGGCCTTGGCCATGCCTTGACCCAGCAGAAGCGCGTGCTGGAAGGACAGTAACAACAAGCCCGCCATGATCAGGCCCGGCGCCCGGTTGCCGCGCTTCGAGGCCAAGCCCAGCGGGAAGGCCAGAAGCGGAAGGAAGGGCAGGAAGGCGGCGCGGGCGATACGACCGTAGTATTCGCCCATCAAGGCGCCCTTCGGAACCACGGGGTTAGGCGAGTCCGCCTGTTTGCGGAGTTCGCCCATGGTCAGTTCGCGCTCGTCGCCGCCGCGCGCGCGCAGCAACACGGCGGCGGCGGCCAGTGGAGTCTGGGTGGTCAGGCTGTCGAAGGCCAGATTGCGGTAGGTCCCGTTGGCGTCGTGCGCGATGCGGCGGCCGTCGCGCAGGTTCATGGTGATGGTCTTGCCGTTGGGATCCATCGTCAGGTCGGCCGACGCGGCGGTGATGATCTCTTCCTGGCCCTTGGCGTCGAGACGGCGGATGAACACGCGCGTCAGGCGCTGCCCCGCGATGTCGGCGCTGTCGGCGGTCAACAGCGAGCCCTTGTCGTCGATAAAGGCGCCGCCGGTCAGGCGTCCGTTCCAGCCTGCGTTGACGGCCGTGTGCATCACGGCGCGAAAGGCGTAGCGGCTATAGGGCTGCATGTAGCCGAACACGATGATGCTGAAGACACTGAGCAACAGCCCGACCGCCACGAACGGCGCCGCGATGCGCTCGAGAGACTGGCCGCTGGCGAGCAGCGCGTCGACTTCCGAGCCGTCCGACAGCTTCACAATGACGATGAAGAGGGCCACGAAGAACGCCACCGGCAGGGCCAGGCCCAGATAGTGCGGCACGAGGTTGGCGGCCAATTGCGCGACGTACCCGAAGCGCGCGCTGCTTTGCGACAAGACGTCCAGCAAGCGCAGGATGCGCTCCAGCAGAAGCGCGATCACTGTTACGCCCAGGCAGGCGACCAAGGGCCAAAACAGCAGGCGCAGCAGGTAGCGGTCGATCAGGCGCGAGCCGCCGCCGGAGGGGCTTTGCGCGCTCACGCGGGGTTCCAAGCCTTGGCGAAGCGCGCTGCCAGACGTTCGACGGCCTCTGGGGCCAGTTCGACCGCTGAGCCCAGCGCGGGGGCGGCCGGCCACCCTGCGTCAGGGAATGAAACGCCATCATGCTCGCGTGTGTCCGCGTAGCGCGGCAGCACGTGGAAGTGAACGTCCTTATCGACCATCATCAGCATCAGGTAGTTGATCTTCTCGTAGTCGACCTGGCTCTTGAGCAGACGCTCGATACCGGCCACCGCCACCCGCAGATCGGCGAAGGCGGCGGGACTCACGTCCGAGAACGCCTGAACGGCTTCCTTGCATACCAGCACCAGAGACCCAAACGTGGGCTGCTTGGGGCGAACCAGGATGAGCCAATGTTCGGTCTCGGCGACCAACG
Organism: Pseudomonadota bacterium; assembly: GCA_020161365.1. GTDB lineage: Bacteria > Pseudomonadota > Alphaproteobacteria > Caulobacterales > Caulobacteraceae > Caulobacter. Next base: position 35,634 of record JAIUNU010000013.1, read on the forward strand.
AAGCGGGGTAGCCGAACGCGAGGGCTGTGGGATTGGTCATGAGAACGCCGAAACTTCCGACCTTTAGCGTCGGCGCATCACAATAGGGACGCGGCGACGGGCGGGAAAGGGTGATCCGCCGGGAATGTGCTGAGCCAGGACGGGGCGCATCATTCGGCCGAGCCCGCTTTCAGCGCCAGATCGGCCAGGGTGAAGCGTCCCAGCTCTCCGATTTCTAGGGTCTGGTCTTTGAGCCCTCGGGCGACGACGCGAACGTGGTGACCGCCCGCCGTACGCGGCTCGATCTCGATCTGGTGCCAGCGCGCGGGCGAATGTCCGCTCGGCTTGGCGGAGGCCGACGGGACGCCCAGAACTGGGATCGCCGCGCCGCCGGGACCTGGAACCGAGCCGACCAGGGCCTCATGCGCGTGGCCGTGCAGCAGGAGGTCCGCGCCACGCCGGGCCAGCACCGCCCGAAGCGCGTGCTGGTCTTCCAGGCGCTTGCGCTTGGAGACCGCGCCGGGGTGCGGCGGGTGGTGCAGGATCACCATCCGGAACAGGTTGGCATAGGCCGGATCGCCGAGCGCGGCGTCGAGGCGTCGAAGCTGTTCGTCGCCCAGGCGCCCGGTAGCCAGATGGGGGGCGGTCGGAACCGCCGAGCACAGGTTGAAGATCGCGACGGGGCCCCGCATGCGCACTTGCGGAAAGCTCGCCTCGCCGGTGTCGCCCAGCCAGGGCGACCAGATCGCGAAGCGCTCATGGCCGCCTACGCCGGCGAGCGCGTCGTGATTTCCGGGGGTCACGGTGTGGTCCGCCGCCGGTCCCAGGCTTTCGAGCCAGGCGCGGGCGGCGGTGGTCTCCACGGGCGAGGCGAAGTTGGTCAGGTCGCCGCTGATGACCACGTGATCGGGCGCGGCCGCCTTCATGTCGGCGATCAGCGCCGCCAGAACCTCGGGACGATGGACCTTGCGCTTCTTGCGCCAGGCGATGCGGCTCAACAGACGCTTGGTGAACACGTCCCGCAGGCCGAACGCGCCGGGCGGCGGCGGCAGGTGAGGGTCGGACAGGTGAGCGATGCGATAAATGGACAAGAGACGTCTGCGGTTCTGGTCGAAGAGGGCGAAGCTGCTTATCTATCAGGCCGGGATTCAAGGGGTATAGCCGTCTTTGAGTGGTGAAGTTCAAAATGGGCCGCGCGCGCTGACCGTAGGCCGCAGCGACGCCCGTATCTGGGGCATGAGCTCGGCCGAGCGCCTGTCGCGCATTTACCGGCGACTGGATCTCGTCGAGACACCGGCGGTGGACCTGTCGCATCCGGTCGTGGCGGTCGATGCGGGCTGGGTGTTCGACGAGTCGCTGATCAAGGCCTTGGCAGGTCGAGAAGGCGCCGTGCTGGTCGACGACGCCGGCCGCGCGGTCGCGGTCCATGCGCCCGCCGATGTGGCCTATGCCGCTTCCGAGGCGCTTGCTGACGGCAAGGACCCCTCCGGATTGGATCCGCGCTTCACACGCCTCACGGCGCTCGAACTGGGTTCGGCCTATAACAGCGCGCTGCGCAAGCGCGAGCCGCCCGTGCTGGAGCGCCTGACGCCCGAGACCGTGCGCGCGGTCGAGAAGCGCTTGTTCCAGGGCTCGTACAAGGGCGTCACGGACTTCGTCACCAAATACGTCTGGCCGACGCCGGCGAGGATCGTGACGCGCTGGTGCGCCCTGGCCAAGATGACGCCGAACAAGGTGACCCTTATTGGCTTCCTGCTCGTTCTGGCCGCGACCTGGCTGTTCTGGCACGGGCAGTTCGGGTGGGGTCTGGTCTGCGCTTGGATCATGACCTTCCTCGACACGGTCGATGGCAAGCTGGCCCGGGTGACCCTGACCTCATCGAAATGGGGCAACGTCTTCGACCATGGCATCGACCTGCTGCACCCACCATTCTGGTGGTGGGCCTGGTTTGTCGGCGTCTATGCGGTCGGCCAGGAGATCCCGTACGCCGGGCTCAGCCTCGCCATCGTCGTCGGCGGCTATGTCGCCCAGCGGGTGGAGGAGGGTATCTTTCTGGCCCTCTTCAAGCTGGAGATGCACGCTTGGCGGCCGTTCGACAGCTTCTTCCGCCTGATCACCGCGCGTCGCAATCCGAACCTGATCCTGTTGACGGGCTGCGCGATGGTCGGCCGGCCCGACGTGGGTTTCACGCTGGTGGCGATCTGGACCGCCTTGTGTTTCCTCGTGCACGCCGTCCAGATCCTTCAGGGTTTGGCGGCCCCGAAGGGGTCGATCCAGTCTTGGCTCTCGAAATGACGCGCATCGGAGTTGTCCGTAATCCCCAGAGCCACGGCAACCGCATCCGGCCGCCAGGACCGGCGCCGGAAGGCGTGCGACTGGTCGAGCCGATCGGCCGGCAGGCTCTGAGGGATGCGCTGGACGACTTCGCGCGTGAGGGCCTTGATCTTCTGGTGATCGACGGCGGTGACGGGACGATCCGCGACGTCATCAGCCTGTTGCCGCATACGTTCGGAGAGGCTCCGCCGCTTCTGGCGGTTTTGCCGTCCGGCAAGACGAATGTCCTGGCCATTGATCTGGGCGCGCCCGTGGGCTGGCGACTGGAGGACGCGCTTGTCGCCGCGAGACGGGCCACTCCCACGATCAAGTCGCGTCCGCCGCTGCGGATCAGTTGGGCCGACGACAAGCCCTGTCTGCAGGGCTTCTTCTTCGGTGTCGGCGCGCCCGTGAAGGCGACCAACCTGGCCCAACGTGTGCACAAGGTCGGCTTCTTCCACAATGTCGCCGTAGCCATGACCCTGGCGACGGCTGCGCTGGGCGCGCTGTTTGGCGGCGCTCGCGACGAGTGGCGAGAGGGCGTGCCAGCCCGTCTGGTGCTGGATGGAGAGGTCCAGACCGAGGGGGAACGGTTTGCGGTCATCGCCACGGCGCTGAAGCGCCTGCCGTTTGGGCTCAAGCCGTTCGGCGCGCCGCGCGAGGGCTTGAAGCTTCTCGACGTGGACGCCCCGCCGCGCCGTTTGCACAAGGCTTTGCCCCTGGTCCTGAGCGGCAAGGTCATCCCGGTCCTGGAGAGCCTGGGCTATCGCCGGCGCGACCCCAGCGACGTCCGTCTGTCGGGCGGGGCGCCCTTCGTTCTCGACGGCGAGGTTTTCGAGGGCGGAGATCTAACGATCCGTCTGGGACCGGCCTTGCGGTTCCTGGTCGGATGAGCCGATTGCGCGACCTCGTCGCCGCCGAACTCTCCCAGACGACGCCTGAACCGATCTCCGCCTTCGCGGCCCATTTGGCGAAGCGGTTTCCAGGCGCGCGGGCGGTCTTGTTCTATGGCTCGATCCTGCGGACCGGCGACCTGTCGGGCGTGCTGGACTACTATGTGCTGACCGAGCGCGTTCCGGCGGGGTGGCGGGGTGTGTTCACGCGGTTGCTCTGGCCCGATGTGAGCTACCACGAGTTCGAGCTTGGCGGGACGGTCCTGCGGGCCAAGGTCGCGTCGATGACCCTGGCGCAGTTCCAGCGTGCGACCAGCGGCGCAGGCCTCGACACGACGATCTGGGCGCGCTTCGTGCAGCCCAGTGCGCTTGTATGGTCTGACGGCGCCGCGAGCGAGGCGGTGGTTGACGCGATCACCGACGCCTGCCGCACGGCCGCGGATTTCGCCCAAGCCCTGGGGCCGACGGGCGGCGCGCCACTCGCGCTTTGGACGGCGCTATTCCAGGAAACCTATAAGGCTGAACTGCGCGTCGAAAAGGCCGGCCGCGAAGTGTCGATCCTGACATTTGATCCGGATCGCTACCAGCAGGTCATGGAGAGCATCTGGGCGCACGAAGGGCCTGGTCTTGCGGCGGACGAACGAGAACGGCTGATTAGCGCTTGGCGCTTGCGCCGAGCGTTGGGAAAGCCGTTGAACGTGGCGCGTCTGGTCAAGGCGGCCTTCACATTTCAGGGCGCGGCGCGCTATGCCGCCTGGAAGATCCAACGTCACACGGGCGTGGCGGTCGAGGTCACGCCCTGGCGCGAGCGCCATCCGATCCTCGCCGCGCCTGGCGTGCTTCTCAAGGTCTGGCGTGAGCGGCGTCCGGCCGCCTGATCCGGCCAAACGAAAACGCCCGGGCGAGTGACCCGGGCGTTTCCATTTCAGCGATGGGGCTGGCTTCAGGCGCGGGCGCGCTTGAGGGGCTCGATGACACCCAGCGCCGCGCCGATCTCGCCATAGGTCTTGAGGACGGCGTCGATCTGTTCGTCGGTGTGCGCGGCGCTAACGCTGGCGCGCAGCAGCGGACGGCTGTCCGGCGTGGCGGGCGGCAGGGCCAGGTTCAGATACACGCCGGCCTGCAGCAGGCCATTCCACATGGCGATGGCGCGTTCCTGGTCGGGCATGGTCGCGGCCACGATTGGACTGGCGCTGGGGCCCGTGAGGAAGCCCATGGCGGTGAGGCCGTCGTACAGGCGCTTGGCGTTGCGGTTCAGGCGATCGCGCAGCTCGGGTTGCTCAATCATGCGGCGCAGGGCCGTCACGGTCGACGCGACCACGGCGGGCGGCAGCGAGGCGGTGAACATGTAGGGACGGCAGACGACGCGCATGACGTCGAAATCGTCGTGGTCCGACACGCAGAAGCCGCCGATGGCGCCGAGGCTCTTCGAGAAGGTGCCGACGATGAAGTCGACGTCTTCCTCAACGCCCGCCGCTTCGGCGAGGCCGCGACCGGTCGCGCCCAGCACGCCCATCGAGTGCGCTTCGTCGACGAGCAGATAGCCGCCCATCTCACGCTTTACCGCAGCGATTTCCTTCAGCGGCGCCACATCGCCGATCATCGAATAGATGCCTTCGACGACGATCAGGCGCTCGCCCGGCGCGTCGCCGAGGCGACGCAGGCGCTTGGCCAGGTCTTCGGGGTCGTTGTGGCGGAAGCGGATGACCTCGGCGTGGCCCAGGCGCGAGCCATCATAGATCGAGGCGTGGCTGTCGGCGTCGAGGATCAGGTGGTCGCCGCGACCGACTAGGGTCGACAGCACGCCCAGATTGGCCTGGTAGCCGGTCGTGAAGACCATGGCGTGCTTACGGCCGTAGAATTTCGCCAGTTCGGTCTCTAGCTCGACGTGCGTCTCGAAGCTGCCGTTGGCGATGCGGGAACCGGTGGTGCCCGTGCCGCGTTCCTGCACCGCTTTCACCGAAGCGGCGATGGCCTGTTCGTCGAAGGTCAGGCCCAGATAGTTGTTCGTGCCCAGCAGGATGGTGGGACGACCATCGACGACCCCTTCGGTCGGCGAGTGGACGGCGTCGAAGCGCACCTTGAAGGGGTTGGCGCCGACGTCCTGGATAGCCTTGTACGCATCGCGATAGGCCAGGTGCTTATCAAACAGCCCCATTAGTTAAGCCCTAGTCCGGAGATCGTTGATCAGTTTGGAGAGATCGCCAGCGGTCTCGACGGACGCCAGACGGTCGAGCGGGATGGAGATGTCGAAGGTGTCTTCGAGCTCCATGATGATGTTCATGAGGGCGAGGGAGTCGACGGCGAGGTCGCGACCAATATGCGACTCCGCACGAACCTCGACGGCGCGTCCAAGAACCTTGCTCGCTGCTACCCCGATCTCGCGCAAGCTGAGATCCGTAACCGTATCCATTCTGAGTTAAACCTCCGGGAGCCCCACCCGTTACACTACTGTAGCGACGAGTCTGTCAGATTTCCGCCATATTTGAACTCTGCGGCGATATTTTTGGGTAACCAACCCGCTGCTCGGTACCACTCGACGGTGTGAGCGAACCCATCGATGAGACCGAACACGCTGGGTACTCCCTCCGACATCGGAGCGCTAGATAGGGTCCAATCGGCGTGAAGCAATTCCCGCGCCTTGCCCAAACCGAACACGGAGGGGCTTTTTGTGAGCGAAGACCAAGCATCTGCAAGGGCTCCGGCGGCCAACACGCCTTGATCCGGAAGCCTGACTAGGCGTGGATTCACCCCCATAACCCTCGCCGCGCCGCTCATGATTTCCGTCCAACTGTAACCGCCGCGCCGCACATCGGACAGCTCCACGACGCCCAAAGTGGGTGACCGGCAGAACGCCACGAGCTTTGCGGCCGCATCATGGACGTGAATCATCGCGATCCGGGACATCGGCGAAAGCACCGGAAGCACTGGGCTGCGCGCCGCGAGCTGGAAGAGCGCCAGGGTCTCAGTGTCGCCGGGGCCGTAGATCGCCGGGGGGCGCACGATCAGTGCGCCGGGGTCGGCGGCGCGCACAGCTTCTTCGCCGGCGCGCTTGCTGGCGGCGTAATGAGAGAGCCCGGGTTCCCGAGCGGCGAGACTGGACACCAGGATGAAGCGCGCTCCGGCCGTCTTGGCCGCGACGGCGGCCGCCTGGGCGCCATCACGATTGACGCCATGGAAGGCCTGCAGGCTCGGGGCCTTGATCAGGCCTGCGCCATGAATGACCGTCTCCGCTCCGCGAGAAAGCCGCTCAAGCGCGCCGGGTGTGCGAAGATCACCGGTGACGATCTCGACCTCGATGTCGCTCCAGAGCGGATGGATGGGATCGCGTCGCACCAGAACGCGCGGCTTCCAGCCGTCCTGCGCCAGGGCGCGGACGAGATGCCGGCCCAGAAAGCCTGTCGCACCAGTGACGGCGACGACGCCTCGCGCCCTAGTCGCCATAGGCGCCGGCCAGATAGGCCGCCTTGGCCTTCGAACGGCTCAACTTGCCTGACGAGGTCTGGGGCAGGGCGTGAGCGCCCACCAGTTTGACCTTGGCCTCTACGCCGTGGCGGGTGCGCAGCAGGGTTGCCACCGCCTCGCTAAGCGCAGCGCGGCTGTCGGCGTCGCCCCCGCGCGCCTGCACCAGGACGACGATCTGGTCCTCGGGCTCGGCCGGGATCGCGAAGGCGCACACGTCGCCGCTGCGCAGGCCGTCGATCTCATTATCCGCCGTCCACTCAAGGTCTTGCGGCCAGATATTGCGACCATTCAGGATAATCAGATCCTTGGCCCGACCGGTGATGACGATCTCACCATCGATCTTGAAGCCGAGGTCGCCGGTGTCGAGCCAGCCGTCAGACGACAACACGCGGGCGGTCTCATCGGGATTGGCGAAGTAGCCGCTCATCACCGAAGGGCCCTTCGCAAAAATGCGGCCAACGCCGCGCTCGGGCAGCACTTGGCCATCTTCGCCGCGCACTTCGAGGAAGTGATGGGGCAGGGCGGGCCCGCAACGGGCGAAGTCGCGGGCGCGCTCGGAGCCCTCCGGCGCGTCGACGGCCAGAGCGTCCCGCTCGAGACGTTCCACGTCCAGGGTTTCGGCTCGAAGACCCTTGCCCAGCGGCGCCATAGACAGCGCCAGGGTCGCCTCCGCCATGCCGTAACTGGCGACGAACGCCTTGTCCGAGAAGCCGGCGGGGGCGAAGGCCTCGACGAACGCCTTCAGCGGCGGCATGCGGATCATGTCGCCGCCCAGGCCCGCGCTACGCCAGTGCGACAGGCTGTAGGTTTCGAGCGACTGGCCCTGGACGCGGCGGGCGCAAAGCTCGTAGCCGAAGGTCGGGCTATAGGCGATCGTCGCCTTGTTGCGGCCGATGAGGTCGATCCACAGCAGGGGGCGGCGCACGAAGGCGCCGGTCGGCAGCAGGTCGACCGACATCTGGCAGCTGAGCGGGCTGAGCAGGAAGCCGATCAGGCCCATGTCGTGATAGAGCGGCAGCCAGGAAATGGCGCGGTCCGAAGCCTTCACTTGCAGGCCATCCCGCGTGATGGCGACGCAGTTGGCCATTAGCGCCTTGTGGCGGACCAGGACACCGGTCGGCGTACGGGTGCTGCCCGAGGAGAACTGAAGGTAGCAGGGGTCCTCGGGCGTGATGGCCGGCAAGTTTGCGCCGGCGTCCTCGGGAAGGTCGGCCAGCACCCCGGCGAAGGACAGCCCGGCGCGCGCACCGATTTCGGCGACCCAGTCCTTGAGACCGACCGGGCCGATCAGGAGATCGGCCTTGGCCGACCGCGCTAGGTTGGTGATCTGCTCGATATACGCCTCGCGGCCGCCCAATGGCGTCGGCAACGCCATCGGCGCGGGCAGCAGGCCCGCGTACTGGCAGGCGAAGAAGGCGCGCACAAAGTCGCCGTCGGTTTCGGCCAGCAGCGCGACGCTGTCGCCGACCTTGGCGCCGGTCGCCAGCAGACGCCGCGCCAGGACCACCGCTTCGTCGCGAAGCTTTGCGTAGGGCAGGGCTTCCACCAGCTCGCCGCGCAGCGAGTAGAGGTTGATCCCGGTCTCGCCAGTGGCGGCGAAATCCAGGGCCTGGGTCAAGGTCGGGAAGTCGGCGAACCGAACGGTGCGGTCAGACGCCGTGGGCGTGATCATAACTTGGGCCTTCATCGTCTTATGTCGTACGCGGCGCGACGTTGTCCTCGGCCGCGAGTCGGGCGAGCCGGCGGCGCGCCATCAAATACATGCCAATCGCCATTGCCAAAGCGGACGCAACCAGAGCGGCGCCTGCGCCTGTCAGGCCGAACGTCCTGATGAGCGGCACGAGCGCCGAAAGATAGGCCACGACAACGACGAGACGAACCATCAGAGCCGCGCCGGCTGCTCGCATCGACACGAGCATCGGCTCCAGGGGGAGGGTCATGACGCCGATGGCCGCTGCGGCCACTTGCCAGTTCATGACGCCCGCCGCAGCGCCGAAGGCGGGACCCATGATCGTCTCGAGGATCCATCGTCCGGCAAAAAGGCTGGCCAGCAGAAGCACACCGGCGGCTGCGCCACCGATCAGGGCGATCTGGATCGCCAGCTTCGTCATGGCCTGCTGTCCGCCCGAGGCGCGCATCTTGGCCAGTTCCGGGTAGAGCGCGGGCACCATCAGGCGCGCGGGCTTGGCCATGCCGTCCGCCACCTGCTTGCCGATCCGCCAGAGCGCCGCCTGCGCGGGGCCCAGCAAGGCGCCCACGGCCATGGTCAGTACATGCGTAAAGCCGACGTCCAGGGTTGCGGAAAAGTTGGTCGCCAGAGCGAAGCGCCAGACGCCCGGCATGTCCCTGCTGGTGGGGCCGATGAGGGTGAAGCCCGTCAGCAGGCCTCGCCGGGTCAGATCGCGGATCGCGATGGTGGCGATGTAGAAGAACGAGGCGAAGGTTCCAGCCGCCCAGGCCAGCAAAAAGTACTGGATTGGGGCCTGGGTCAGGGCGCAGATCGCGCAGCCGATCATCCGGACCAGCGAGCTGACCGCCTGTTCGGCCGCGAGATAGCGGAACCGGTCGAAGAGGCGCAGTAGCCCGACGCCCGTCGCCGAGGTCATGACGCCAATCGACAGGGCGTAGAGTGCGCCGTAACCGCTCATGCCTTCCGGCCAGCTGAGCTGACGCCAGAACAACCACGCGCCAAGCACGCCGAGAAGCACGCCCAGGACGCCGCTGATCAAATCCAGAAGGAGCGAGAATCGTAGGACCTGTTGGAAACGTCGCCTGTCGTTCTCCATCAGCGGGCCGGCGCCGAAGGTGATCAGGGTCTGCCACGACTGGAAGTGCGCGACCTCGCCCAGGAACTGCGCGAAGGCGTTGATGACGACCAGAACGCCCATCAACTCCGCGCCGAGGCTGCGGGCGGTGAGCGCGATGTAGGCGAGGCCCACGATCGCGTTGACGACCCGGCCGCTGAGCAGCTGGCCGGCGTTGGCGAGCACCTTCTTGAGCGGGGTCTCGACGACTTGCGTCATGCCGACCGCTCCGACGACGCGACGGCCATGGCGGCGGTCGCCGACAGGCTTTGCCAAGCCTGCCAGCGTCGCACGATGTTCATGAGGCAGACGCGTTTGGCGCTGGCCACGTCAGGGTCGCGGCTCCAGCCGCGTTCTGACGCGGCCCTTCAGCACCACCCGATCGCCCTGGTCCGTCACGTCATAGGCGTTGGCGCGCGTGCTGCCCTTGGGCCCCGAACCCGCAATCCCGGCGTCGCCGCTGACCGCGCCGGTCCGCATGTCGATCAAGGCGCGCGGCGCGTCGAAGTCATAGCCTTCGCCGCTGGTGATCTTCACGTCGTCGGTCAGCAGCAGCGTATGTTCGGCCTCGCGATACAGGCCCGTCTTGGCGGTCGCCTGGCTGGGGTTGGGTTGGCCGTAGCCGCGGACAAGGACGGGTGCGGTCAGGCGCACGAGGTCCTCGTCCTTCAGGTCGCGTTCGGCGCGCTCGGCGGTGATCAGGAACGGGCGCCCGTCCTTCAGGACCCCCGTGAAACGCGGCTTGTCCAGAACCAGCGGCGCGTTGGCGGCCCGCGTCTGGACCTTGTTGGACGCTACGCTGCGCCAGGACGCTTGAAGGATCACGGCGGCGCCGATGCCGATCGCGAAGACGGCAAGCGCCAGCCGCAGCCGTCGAACCGGCGTTCGGCGGTGGTTGCGCGCCCGTTCGGCGGCGCGAAGGGGATGAGTGACGGCGGTGACGCCGTCGGATTGGGTGCGCATCGGAGGGCATGGATAATCGCCCGGCGGCTTTCTCCCAAGACCTTTGTTACCGGGCGCATGCCACTCTACCGCGGACACGCGGCGTCATATTGGTTGTTTGGCGTTCCGAAGCGCGTGATCCATCGCGGCGCGGCGTGTATGAATCCGCGTCATGGCTTCCAGCGGTTCACGACATAAGGATTTCGGCGTCTTCCTGCCGGTCGCTAATGGCGGCTGGATCGTGTCGGAAACAACGCCGGTCCTGGATGGCCTTTACGCGCAAAACCGAGCGGCGGCGGTGTTGGCGGACACAATCGGCATGGATTTCGTCATGTCGATGGGCAAGTTTCGCGGCTTTGGCGGTGAGACCGACCACTGGGGAACTTCCCTCGAGTCGGTGACCCTGATGGCGGCGATCGCCGAGGCGACACAACGCGTCCGCATCTGGACGACGATCCATCCGCTTCTGCAAAACCCCGCCGTCGCCGCCAAGATGGTGGCGACGCTGGACCACATCAGCGGCGGGCGGGCGGGCCTCAACATCGTCGCCGGGGCCTACAAGGCTGAGTTCGACCAGATGAGCGCCTGGGACGATTCGCTGTCGCACGACGATCGCTACGCGTTGGCCGAGGAGTGGACGACCATCGTCAAGCGGCTATGGACCGAGGACAGCGTCGACTTCACCGGCCGCTACTTCACGATGAAGGACTGCCAGTCCAGGCCCAAGCCGCTATCCAAGCCCCGTCCCGAGCTGATCTGCGCGGGGATGTCGGACAGGGGCTTTCAGTTCTCGGTGCGGGAAGCCGATGCATGCTTCATCGGCGGGCGCTCGCGCGAGGAGCATCGCGACGCGTCCCGCCGCGCCAAGCGCCTGGCCGAGCACCTGGGGCGCACCATCCGCACCTATGCGATGTGCACGATCATCCATGGCGAGAGCGATGAGGCCGCGCAAGCGCTCGTGACGCGCTACGCCGACGGCGCCGATATAGGGGCGATCCTGGCGATGCTGGCAAGCTGGGGCGTGCCCGCCGACCAGTTGCAGGCAACGGCCAAGCGCCAGGGCGCGTTCATGACCCAGACGGTGGTCGGCTCGCCCACCTCGTGCCTGGAGCAGGTCGCAGCCTTCGTCACCGAGTGCGAACTGGACGGCTTGATGTTGATTTTCCCCGACTACGCCGAGGGACTGGCGATGTTCGGTTCCGAGATCCTTCCGGCTCTGCGGACGGCCTTTTCATGAGCCTGGGCGACTGGATCGCGCCGGGCCGGACCGCGCTTGTCATCGTCGATATGCAGGTCGACTTCGCCTCGCCGGGTGGCCTGTCCGCGCAGTGGGGCATGGATCTTTCGGCCGTCCCCGCCGCCATCGCCGCCACGGAGCGCCTTGTGGAGGCCGCGCGACGCGCCCGTACGCCGGTTGCGTTCGTCGGCCTCTTCACGACGCCCGATACCGACTCGGAAGCCTGGTACGAGCGCGGGAGACGCAAAGGGCACGATCCCAGAGAAAGCCCCGCCTTGTGTCGCGCCGACGCCCCCGGGAGCGCCTTCTACGGGCCTCAGCCGGCCACTGGCGACCTGATATTTCGGAAGACGCGCTACAGCCCGTTCTGGGACACCGACATCGCCGACAGGCTAAAGACCCGGGGCGTGGACACCTTGGTGCTCGCCGGCTTGACGACCGAATGCTGCGTCGACAGCACCGCGCGGGATGCGTTCAATCACGATTTTCATGTCTTCGTCGCCACCGACGCCTGCGCCGCCTACGAGCCTGACCTGCACGCGGCGACGCTGAGAATGCTCGACCTCAACACCGCCATCCTGACCGATGCAGACAGCGTCGCGCGAGTGTGGAACGCGGCGCTCTAGGTCGCGGAGGCGGACGGGGTCTGCGCCATGGCCGCTCGAATGTCGTCTTCCAGCATCCAAAGCCGGTCCTGGCCCCAATGCGCCTCGCGCCCGCTGACCCGGAAGGTCGGTGCGCCCCATAGGCCCGCCTCCAGCAGCGCGGCCCGATTGACTTCGGCGCGCTGGCGCCAGCTTTGATCCGCCAGCGCGGCGGCGGTCTGGGCGTCGGTCAAGCCTGCTCGGCGGGTGACATCGTACAGGCCGGTGTCCTCGGCCAGGGCGATACCGTCGGCGAAGGCGGCCTTGAGGCCCAGTTCCGCAAACTGTTCGCCCAGGCCCAGATCCATCGCGTGGTGGAGGACGGCCAATGCGCGTTCAGCCCCCGCACCGACCGGATCGACGATGCGCCCAAAGGGCAGGTCCAGTCGCTCGGCTTCGCGCTTGCAGTCCAGCGTGATGTAGATCGTTTTGATCCTGGGCACGGCCAGACCGCGCATGACCATCGGCAGGATCGGCCGCAATTCCAGCTTGGCGCCATAGGCCTGGGTCAGTTCGCGGATGCGCGGCATGAACAGCCAGGAATAGGGGCTGCGGAACGAGAACCAGGCCTCGACCGTCGGCGGGGCGCCGAGCGGCGCCGGCCCAAGGGACGGCTCCAGAGACGGGGCCAGCGGGGGCGAACCGGCTTCGCGGTCCAGCCCGCGCGCGGCGAGCCGGGCTTCCAGATGTCCCAGACGATCGACGCCCCAGAACCACTCACCCTCAAAGTGAAACATGCCGCCCAGATAGTGTCCGAGCTCGGCGCGCCGTGCCGCGCCGGCGGCGAGCAGCGCTTCAGCGCGGCCGGGGCTTGGCGTTCCATTTGGCGTCGCCTGTCCGGTGAGCGCTCTGTCATCGTCCGTCCAGAGGCTGGCGCCGGCGGCAGGCGCGACATCGTCGAAGCGTCCCTGATCGAGCGCTTCGGCGAGAACGGCCTGCAGGCGCTCGACCGCCTGCGCGGCGGGCAAGGCGGCGTCGCCCGGAAACGTGAGCCCTCTGGCCTGCGCCACACGGGCCGCGTCGCGCAGGCCATAGGCGCGAAGCCGCTCACGATCAGGCGCGGCGGAGTCTTCGGGCGGGGGGACAAGCCAGATCTCGATCTCCGCCGCGTAGCGCGCGCGCAGCCTGGGCAGCATCTGCGCCGCCAGGTGAGAATAAGGGTCGTCGGCCTGGTGGAAGTAGCGGATGGTCGGCCGCTCGCCGCGCAGGCGGGCGGACATCGCCGCGGCGTCTCGGGCCCACCTCCGGCGGGTGGGACTGGTCAGGGCGGTGGTCACGCTTCGCATGATCAGGGCGCGCAGGGACACGGCAGGGCCTCCAGGTCGAGGATTGGATGACATCTAGCGGCACGATGAATGTCAATATATGCTGCGCCTAACAGTATGAGAGAGATGGGAGGCGCGCATGAAGGCCTGGAAGCCGCTTGTGGCGGGTGTCGCTGTTCTGGCTGTCGCGGGCGCGACGGCGTGGCATTTCCGCTTTGACCTGATCGTGATGCTGGCCAAGGCCCGGCAGCCCAAGATCGTCGCCAACATGCCGGTGGCCTGGGCCAAGGGGCCTGAGGCGGCGCCGGCGGACGCCCAAAGACCGCCGAACGTCGTGTTCATCCTGGCGGATGACCTGGGCTACAACGATATCACGCTGAATGGCGGCGGCGTCGCCGGAGGAACCGTGCCCACGCCTGCGATCGACTCGATCGCCAAGGACGGCGTGACCTTCGCCAACGGCTACAGCGGCAACGCCACCTGCGCGCCCTCACGCGCGGCGATCATGACCGGCCGCTACGCCACGCGCTTCGGCTTCGAGTTCACGCCGACGCCGGTCGCCTTCTCGCGGGTGGTCGGTGGGCACGCCGGTGATCCGCTGCATCCCTCGCGCTTCAACGAGGCCGAGGTGAAGAACATCCCGAAGGATGAAAACAGCCAAGCGGTCCCCAGCACCGAGATCACGATCGCCGAAGCGCTCAAGACCAAGGGCTATCACACCATCCACCTGGGCAAGTGGCATCTGGGCGGCGTGAAGGGTTCGCGGCCGGAGGATCAAGGCTTCGACGAGAGCCTCGGCTTCATGGCTGGCGCCTCGCTGTTCGCGCCGGTGGGCGACCCCAGCGTCGAGGAGTCACGCCAGGATTGGGATCCGATCGACAAGTTCCTGTGGGGCGCCGCGCCGTTTGCGGTGCAGTACAACGGCGGCCCGCTGTTCAACCCGACCCACTATATGACCGACTACCTGACGGACGAGGCGGTGAAGGCGATCGACGCCAACAAGAACCGGCCGTTCTTCATGTATCTGGCCTACAACGCCGTCCACACGCCGTTGCAGGCGCCCAAGGCCGACTATGACGCGCTGTCGCACATCAAGGACCACCGGATGCGGGTCTATGCAGCGATGGTGCGCAATCTGGATCGCAATGTCGGCAAGGTGCTGCAGGCGCTGAAGGATCGGGGTCTCGACGACAACACCCTGGTGATCTTCACGTCGGACAACGGCGGGGCGAACTACATTGGCCTGCCGGATATCAACAAGCCTTATCGCGGTTGGAAGGCGACGTTCTTCGAGGGCGGCATCAAGGTGCCGTTCCTGCTGCGCTGGCCCAATCAACTGCCGGCTGGCGCGGTCTATCGCAGCCCGGTTGGCCATGTGGACATCTTCGCTACCGCCGCCGGCGCGGCCGGTGCGCCGACGCCGAAAGATCGGGTGCTGGACGGCGTCGATCTCGTTCCCTTCATCAAGGGGCAGGCCTCCGGCGACCCCCACAAGGCGATCTTCTGGCGTTCGGGCCGGTACAAGACCGTGATGGCGGGCGGTTGGAAGCTGCAGGTGGCTCAGGAGCCGAACAAGTCCTGGCTCTTCGACCTCGCCACCGATCCGACGGAACGCAAGGACCTGTCCAAGGCGCGGCCGGACAAGCTTCGCGAGATGCAGGCGATCCTGGCGCAACTTGACGGGCAGATGGCTAAACCTGCATGGCCGTCCCTGGTCTCCGGCGCGTTCTATATCGATCATCCCGGCGGCCAGAAGGCCAAGCCGAGCGACGAGTACATCTATTGGGACAACTGAGGGCCGCTGCGCTCCTGATAACCCTGGCGCTGGCCGGCTGCGGCCGGCCAGCGCCCAAGGCTTGCCTGGCTGATCTACCCATTCCGGATCCGCAGAACCGCACGGCGGGCATGGTCCAGCTGGCGGGGGGCGAGTTCCAGATGGGCGCAGCGCCGCTGCGTCCGGAGGAGGGGCCGCCGCAGACCGTCAAGGTCGCGCCGTTCTGGATCGATCAAACGGAGGTCACCAACGCCGCCTTCGCGCGGTTCGTGAAGGCCACGGGATACCGCACCGTGGCCGAACGACCGCTCGACCCCGCGCGCTACGCCCACATACCGGCGGCGCAGCGGCGTCCGGCCTCGCTCGTCTTCGTGGGGGCGAAGGGGGCGAGGTCGGACGATCCTTCCCAATGGTGGCGGGTCATTCCCGGCGCCGACTGGCGGCATCCGGAAGGGCCGGGCTCGAACATCCGTGGCAAGGACGCCTGGCCGGTGGTTCACATCGCCTGGGAGGACGCCATGGCCTATGCCCGCTGGTTGGGTCGCGACCTTCCGACGGAAGCCGAATGGGAGTACGCCGCGCGCGGCGGTCTCGCGGGCAAGCGCTACACCTGGGGCGACCAGCCGCAGGACCCGTCCAAGCCGCGCGCCAACACGTGGCAGGGCGTCTTTCCAGCCCAGGATCTCGGCGATGACGGCTTCAAGGCGCAGGCCGCGCCGGTCGGTTGCTTTCCGCCGAACGGTTATGGCCTGCGCGACATGGCGGGTAATGTCTGGGAGTGGACCCGGGATTGGTTCAGGCCCGGCCTTGATCCGGTCAGCGTCATCGAGCAGGGCGGTCCGCCAGAGGCCCGCGCCCTTGATCCCGAAGACCCGAGCGGCCCCAAGCACGTGGTCAAGGGCGGCTCCTTCCTCTGCGCTGACGACTATTGCTTCCGTTATCGCCCTGCGGCGCGAACGCCGGGCCCGCCGGATAGCGGCGCTTCACACGTTGGCTTCCGGACCGTCCTGCGCGCGGAACGCTGAGGCTCGGTCTCGGGCTCAGGTAGCGAGGGCGTCGGGGGTGAGTCCGACGCCCTTCTCGTAACATCGGGCGCGCTAGAAGCCTGGCCCGGGGCGGGTTCGGATATTGAGCTGGCCCGCCAGACCCGCCTTTCGATGGTGCTCGATGGCGTGCATGTCAGGCGAGAGCGCCATCGTCTGGAAGGCGGCGAGGGAGGGGTATTCGGCCAAGGCGACCGCGTCCCACATCTCCTCCACCTCGCCCAGAAGCAGCCCGGTGACCGCGCCGCTATAACGGATGCGACCGCCCAGCGCCTCGACCATGGCCGAGACGGCGGCGCCGTAGCGAGCATAGGCCTCGCGGCCCGAGAGCTCAGGTTCCGAACCGTCGGGATACTCCGCCTTCTCCCTGAACTTCAGCAGGTTGACCATGACGAATGGACCATCGTCCGGCGCGCCGAAGAACTCTTGGAATTGTTCGGGGCTGGGGAAGACGGTGTTGACGACCTTCATCTGACGGCTCCGGCTCAGGACTTGGGCAGACCGGCGACAAGGCCGTCCAGCAGCGACGCGATTTCCGAGGGGCTGTCCTCCTGCACGAAGTGGCCGCCCTTCAGCGTCGTGTGGGCCACGCCCTTGGTTCCCGGCACGCGGGCCAAGAACATCGCCTCGCCGCCGCGCGTGATCGGGTCGGCGTCGCTGAAGGCCGTGACGAACGGCTTTTCGAACGTTTCCAGCACCGCCCAGGCGGCCTTGTTCTCTTCCACCGAGGCGTGCTCGGGCGTGATCGGGACCAGCGCCGGGAAGATGCGGGCGCCTTCCTTGTAGCTTTCGTCCGGGAACGGCGCGTCATAGGCCGCCCGTTCGGCGTCCGAGAGATCGCGGGCCGTGCCGCCGTTCAGGATGAAGCCGATAGGCAGTTCCGGCGTGTTCTGGCTGAAGTTCAGCCACGCCTCGAAGCCCTCGCTCTTGCCCACGCCGATCGGCAAGCCAGTATTGGAGACCACCACGGCCGAGAAGCGTTCCGGGAACGCAGCCACGAGGCGCAGGCCGATCAGGCCGCCCCAGTCCTGACAGAACAGCACGATGTCCTTGAGGTCGTTCTTTTCGAGCCAGGCGCTCATCAAGGCCACGTGGCGCTCGTAGGTATAGTCGGTGCGCTTGGCGGGCTTGTCCGAGCGGCCGAAGCCAACGAGGTCCGGCGCCACGGCGCGACGCCCCTTGGCGACCAGATCGGCGATGACTTTCCGATAGAGATAGGCCCACGACGGCTCGCCGTGCATCAGCAGGATCGGCCGCTGATCCTTGGGCCCTTCATCGACGTGATGGATGCGTAGTGACGTGCCGTCGGCGTCGGTCACCTCCGTATAACGGGGCGCGAAAGTCCAGTCCGCCAGGCCCTCGAACCGCTCGTCCGGCGTCCGCAACACATCCATGGGATTTCTCCGACCATCGAGATTTGTATTGACACTATGCGTGCCATTATGTCGCCTATTGGTCAAGGACGAGATGGAGAGGGCGGATGCGTAAGGTTTGGATCGGGTTGGGCGTCGCGGCCGGCGTGATCGCGGTGGGCCTCGGGACGGCGTGGTTGATGCGCGAGCGCCTGGCGCAAGCCGCCATGCGCAAGGTCTATGAGCAGGTCCTGGCTGTCGACACGATGAAGGACCTGCCGGACGGGCTGCATGTCGGCCTCTGCGGCGCAGGGTCGCCGATGGCGGATCCCCTACGGTCGGGACCCTGCGTGGCGGTGGTCGCGGGCAAGGATCTGTTCGTGGTCGACTCAGGGTCCGGTTCGACCCGCAACCTGCTCTTGATGAACATGCCGCCTCCGCGCGTGGCCGGGGTGTTCATCACGCACTACCACTCCGACCACATCGCCGACCTGGGCGAACTGATGCTGCAGCGCTGGGCGTCGGGAGCCTCCAAGACGCCGACGCCGATCTACGGTCCTCAAGGGCTGGAACAGGTGGTCGAAGGCTTCGAGCAAGCCTACACGCTGGATCGCGGCTACCGGATCGCCCACCATGGCGAGGCCGTCGCGCCGCCTTCGGGCTTTGGCGGCGAGCCGCACGCCTTCCTGGCCAGTCCGGCTGCGCCCGATATCCTGGTGCTGGAGAAGCCCGGTCTTAAGGTCTGGGCCTTCCCGGTGGCGCACCATCCGGTGGAAGGCGCGGTCGGTTATCGCTTCGAATACAAGGGGCGCAGCGTCGTGATCAGCGGCGATACCGGTCCTTCGGAGCGTCTGGTGAAGGCCGCCAAGGGCGCTGACCTGTTGCTGCACGAAGGCTTGGCGCCGAACCTTGTGGGCGTTCAGAAGGAGGTCGCCGAGAAGCTGGGTCGCGACAACTACGCCCATATCTTCCACGACATTCTCGATTACCACACCGCCCCGGAGGTCGCGGCCCGTGAGGCCAAGGCGGCGGGCGTCGGCGCGCTCCTGTTCTATCACATCATCCCGCCGCTGCCTGTCCGGGCGCTGGACGGACCGTTCCTCGGCCGCTCGCGCGAGATCTTTGGCGGACCCGTCAAGGTTGGGCGGGATGGTGACTTCGCCTCGCTTCCGGTCGGCTCGAAGGAAATCAAGTGGTCGAACCGGTTGATTGTCCTCTAGTTCGCACTTGGCCCCGCGCCGGTCGCGGGGCTAAGCAGAACCGAACAGACTGAGAGGATTTCGTTCGTGAGTTCTGCGCCGCGCTACCTTCGAGCGGGGGCCGATGTCGAGCCTGAAGCCCCCGCCGCGGATGGTCGCCGCCGGCGTTCGCAGGACAGTCGCGCCCGGATCGTTCAGGCCATGCTCGATCTCGTGCGCGAGGGGGATATATCGCCGTCCGCCGAGCTGGTGGCGACGCGGGCGGATGTCGGTCTGCGTACGGTGTTTCGCCACTTCAAGGACCTCGAGAGCCTGTATCTCGAGATGTCGGCGGTGATCGAGGGCGAGCTGATGTCGCTGGTCCACACCCCCTTCAAGGGCGCCACATGGCGCGAGCGGGTGTTGGAACTGGTGGAGCGCCGGGGCTGGGCTTATGAGCGGATCGCCCCTTTTAAGCGCGCTTCGGAGGTCCTGCGCCACAGCTCGCCGACCCTCGTGGCCGACAACACTAAAATGGTCGAGGTTTCCCGCGAAATTCTGCGCCGCCAGTTGCCGGTCGAGACGGCCAAGGACCGCGTCCTCTTCGAGGGGATCGACATGCTGCTCAGCTTCGACGCCTGGAACCGACTGCGACGCGATCAAGGGCTATCCCCCAAGCGCGCGACCGAAGTGCTGCAGGGCATGATCGGCAGACTGCTGGAAGGCGCAGGCGCGGCCTGAGGCCTAGACGCGCGACTGCTGCCAACCCGTGGCGGCAGCCCAGCGGCCACCTCCTTTCTCGCACCGATGGGAACAGCCAAGTTCGAGCAACGTTGTCGTCGCTTGGGCGTCAGCGATCTTCGCTTGCCCGCAGGAGCGCGCATGAAGCCCGACGACTTCCCCCTGATCGGCGCCGCTGCGGAGGCTGAAAGCCTCGTGGACCGCTATATCGCCGTGCGGCGTCGCACAGAGAGTCTGGCAGCTCCGCTGTCGCCCGAGGACCAGAGCGCGCAATCCATGCCGGACGCCAGTCCGACCAAGTGGCACCGCGCCCATACCACCTGGTTCTTCGAGACCTTCCTGTTGACGCCCTTTTTGCCCGGGTATGCGGTCTATGACCCGACGTTCGGCTACCTCTTCAACTCGTACTACGAGGCCGTTGGGCCTCGGCAGCCAAGGCCTCAACGCGGACTTCTGACCCGGCCTTCGGCGGCCGAGGTGAGCGCCTATCGCGCCTTCGTCGACACCGCGATGCTTCGCCTGCTGGGCCAGGCGCCCACTCCCGAAATCCTCGAGCGGCTGGCGTTGGGCCTCGCGCACGAGGAGCAGCATCAGGAGCTGATCCTGATGGATATTCTGCATCTCTTCGCCCAATCACCGCTCGACCCAGCCTATCGGGCCGCGGAGCCTAGGAGGCAGGGCGATCCCGGTCCGCAGCGGTTCCTGCGTTTCGCTGGCGGACTGGTCGATATCGGCGCTCGGGAAACCGGTTTCGCTTTCGACAACGAGCGGCCCCGCCACAAGGCCTACCTCGCGCCTTACCAGTTGGCTGATCGTTTGGTCACAAACGGCGAATGGCTGGGCTTTATGGAAGCGGGCGGTTACCGCCGCGTCGAGTTCTGGCTGTCCGACGGCTGGGCCTTGGCGCAGTCCGAAGGCTGGGATGCGCCCGCCTACTGGCGGCGCGAGGAGACCGGCTGGAGCACGATGACGCTGGAGGGACGGCGTCCCGTCGATCCCAATGCGCCGGTGCTTCACGTCAGCTATTACGAGGCGGCCGCCTACGCCGCGTGGAGCGGCCACCGCTTGCCGACCGAGGCTGAGTGGGAGGCGGCGGCGACCAGCGTCGAAGGCGCATCGCTTCGTCAGCTTTACGGTCAAGCCTGGCAATGGACCTCCAGCGCCTATGCGCCCTATCCCGGTTTCCGGCCGGGCGCCGGTGCGCTTGGCGAGTACAACGGCAAGTTCATGGTCAACCAGATGACCCTGCGCGGCGGCTGTCTGGCGACACCGCCGGACCATTCCAGGCCGAGCTATCGTAACTTCTTCCACCCGGGCAGCCGCTGGATGTTTGCCGGGGTGCGGCTTGCGGACGACGACTGTCCGCTGATTGCGGCGCCGAAGAACGCCTTCCTCAACGAGGTGACGGTGGGTCTGTCCGGCGCGCAGAAATCTCTCCCGTCCAAGTACTTCTACGACGCGGAAGGCTCGCGCCTGTTCGAGGCGATCTGCGAGTTGCCCGAGTACTATCTCACGCGGACGGAAACGGCGCTGTTGTCGACGATCGCGCCGGAGATCGCCGCGTTTGTTCCGCAGGACGCCGTGCTCGTGGAGTTTGGCAGCGGCGCCAGCGCCAAGACCCGGATCCTGTTGGACGCCGCGCCGCAATTCGCGGTCTATGCACCGATCGACATCAGCCCTGACGCGTTGGACGCCGCTGCGCTGGGCCTGCGCGCGCGATATCCCAGCCTTGTCGTCACGCCGCTGGTCGAGGATTTCACGCGCGCCATCGTGCTGCCAGACGCGGCTCAGGGCCGCCCGGCGGTGGGCTTCTTCCCAGGGTCCACGATCGGCAATTTCGCGCCAAATGAGGCCGAGGCGTTGCTGCGGCAAGCGCGCGCGCTTTTGGGGGAAGGGGCGACCTTCATCGTCGGTGCGGACGTCGCCAAGGATCCAGCGGTGCTGATCCCCGCCTATGACGACGCCCAAGGCGTGACGGCGGCGTTCAACCGCAACATCCTGGCCCATATCAATCGTGCTCTGGGCGTCTCTTTCGACCTAGAGGCGTTCGCGCACCGCGCAGTCTGGAACGCCGAGGAGAGCCGCATCGAGATGCATCTTGAGAGCCTGCGCGAGCAGGTGGTGACGATCGCGGGCCAGAGCTTCTCGTTCCAGGCCGGCGAGACGATCCACACCGAGAATTCTCACAAGTATCGGCCAGAGGTCTTCGAAGCGATCGCGGGGCGGGCAGGCTGGCGGGTGATGCGGCGTTGGGCGAGCGAGGACCCGGCTTTCGCGATCTATGCCCTGACGGCGTGAGGCTTGGAGGTCTGCTGGCGTCCGAGCCGCGTCAATCGAGCGCGTCGAGCCAGGAGGAGAGCGCCCATTCGTCAGACGCGCAAAAACGCGCCGGCTTCGTGATCCGAAGCCGGCGCGTCTGCTGAGAGGATGCTTAGAGAGACCGTTCGCCGGGGCGGGAGCCCCGCGACGACGATCCGCCCTTGCGGCCTGCGTTGGCCGCGAGGTCTCGATCCTTGGCGAAGCTGCGTTTCTCGCTGGGCACGCTAGCTCCGCCTTTCCTGGCGATCTCGCGGCGGCGTTCCGGGTCCATGGCGGCGAAACCGCGACGACCGCGGGGACGTTCGCTATCGGTGTCCATGTGGGGCTCCTAGTCGGGACTGGTCACAGACGGAACGCGCGGGACGGCGGCGCTGTAAGGACGGTCGTCTCCCGGATCCACCGGGGGCGAACGTGGGGGCTCCTCGACCGGTGCGACGCCGGGCTCATACTCGGGCGGCTTGGGCTCGGGCGGGGGCGGGGCGTCGGGATCGGTCATAGCGTCCTTCCTGTGCGTTCCAGTGAAGTAACCGGTGAAGCCGCTTTCGGTTCACCGTCGGAACGGACTAATTACGTCCTGCGGCGGTATTCAGCCGTTCCAGGAGTTGCTTGAAAAATGGCGGCAACGAAAAAGCAGATGGGAAGACGGGTGCTCGCCCATTGGCGTTTGGCGGCATCGTTCACGGCGGGCTTGGTCGTATGGGCTGTGGCGAAATACTTCGATGCGCCCCGCGGTGCTCATGTTTTGCTGGGCTGGGACGCCGGAGCGATCATCTATCTGGCGACGACATGGTGGCTGTTCCTGACCGCCAGCGAAGCGGATGTGCGCTCGCGCGCGGCCCAGGAGGACGAGGGCGTGCCTGTTCTGCTGCTGATCGTCCTGGCGGCGATCCTGGCGAGCTTGGGAGCCGTCGTCGACGCGATGATCACGGCGAAGGACAGCGCCGACGACGTCAAGGCTCTCGTCGGCGTCGCGGCGGGTCTAACGATGATGCTGTCATGGCTGGTGCTGCAGTCGGCCTTCGTTATTCACTATGCGCATCGCCATTTCGGGCGCGGCGAAGGCCAGGGCGGCATCCAGTTTCCCGGTGAACCGCCTACCAGCTACATGGACTTCGCCTATCTGGCTTTCAGCGTCGGGGCGACATTCCAGGTCTCGGACAACAGCATCCTGACCTCGAAGCTTCGTCGGCTGGTGACGGCACACGCGGCGGCGGCCTATTTCTACAACACCGCCATCCTGGCCCTGGGGATCAACATCATCGCCAGCCTGGTGGGCGGTTAGGCCGTCAGGCGGGCAGTTTCACCGTGGCGCGGAGCCCCCCGCCGAGGCGATTGGCCAAGGTCACGTCGCCGCCATGGGCGCGGGCCAGCGAGCGGACGACCGCCAGCCCCAGACCCATCCCGCCGGTCTCGCGATTGCGCGAGGGCTCACCTCGGTAGAACGGCTCGAAGACGCGCTCGAGATCGGCGGGCGGCACGCCGGGGCCATCGTCGTCGATCTCGATGATCGCCATGCCGTCTTCAGAGAAGGCGCGGCCACGGGCTCGGCCCCCATATTTGAGGGCGTTTTCCACGAGATTGGAGACGAGGCGCTTCAGGGCCACCGGGTCGCCCTCGATAATGGTCTTCTCGGCCCGCTCGACCGTGGTGTCACCGCCCGTCTCGGCGGCTTCGTCCATGACGCTCTCCAGCAGCGAGGAGAGTTCCAGCTTGGTGCGTTCGGCCGGGCGGTTCGTGTCGCGCACAAAGCCCAGGGTGGCGGCGATCATCGCCTCCATCTGGTCTATATCGGCGGCGAGCTTGGGGCGGACATCCTCAGGCACGGCCTCGATCCGGAACTTCAGACGGGTGAGGGGGGTGCGCAGGTCATGGGCGATCGCCCCGACCATCGCCGTGCGATCCTCCACATACCGGCGCAGGCGTTCCTGCATCATGTTGAAGGCGTTGGCGGCGGCGACGACCTCGCCCGAGCCGGTGATGGTCAGCGGCGGGGTGCGGGGATCCTTGCCCAGACGCTCGGCGGCGTCGGCGAAGGCGGTGATCGGCTGGGCGAGCCGTCGGGCGAACAGCCAGGCCAGCGGGGTGACGGCGATCACCGACAGCAGCAGGATCAGCAGGATGCGCTGTTGCCAGCTGTCGAAACGCAGGGTGGGCTTGGGCTCTACGACCAGCCAGTGACCATCGCTTTGCCGGACCCCGACCTTGAAGTCGCCAAAGATCAGGGGCTCGTCACGAGCCTGGGCGTTCCGCGTATTGCCGCCGCCGCCCGGAGCGGCGCCTTCACGGGCGAAGGGCTCGCGCGAGCCGGGCTGAGCGTTGGTCGAGGGCGGGGGCGCATCCGGCTTCGGCGGAGTCACGGGGGTGCGGCGCACGAAGAAGCGGGGGCCGTTGTCGATCTGCAGTTCGACGCGATTGGCGGGTACGCCCAGCGCCTTGCCGATGCCGGCCTTGAAGTCGGCGCGCCGCGGCGTATCCGGGCCGCCCGAGCGGATCGAGCCCTCACGCTTGACCACCAGCAGCCGTCCATCGCGCGGCTGGACCGACTGCCCGGTCTTCAGCGCCTTGACGATCTCGCTGGAGCGATAGAACTCCGGCGGTGGCGGCGGCAGGGTGAAGATCACCGCGATCGAGATCAACTGCGCCGCCACCAAGGTGACGATCAACAGCTCCAGCGCCTGAACGAACAGCGGCGCCCCGCGCCGGGACAGGATCATGGCGTGCGCACGACCTTGGCGGTGAACATGTAGCCTTCGCTGCGGATGGTGCGGATCAGCTCGCTGCCGCCGCCATCGTCGAGCTTGCGCCGCAGGCGGCTGATCTGCACGTCGATGGCGCGGTCATAGGCGTCGCTGTCGCGGCCTCGCGCCAAGTCCAGCAGCTGGTCGCGCGTCAGCACCCTTTGAGGGCGCTCCACGAAGGCGCGAAGCAGCGAGAATTCCCCGCTGGAAAGGTTCACCACCACCGACTGGGGCGACCGCAGCTCGCGACGGACGAGGTCCAACCGCCAGCCGGCGAATTCGCAGGCCGCGCCCATGGCGTCGTCGACCACACGGGGTTCCTGGCGGCGGCGCAGCACGGCGCGGACGCGGGCCAGCAACTCCCGAGGATTGCAGGGCTTGGGTAGATAGTCGTCGGCGCCCAGCTCGAGGCCGACGATACGGTCGGTTTCCTCGCCCATGGCCGAGAGCATGATGATCGCCGGTCCATCGGCGGCGGCCGAAAGGCGTCGGCAAATGGCCAGGCCGTCTTCGCCCGGCAGCATGACGTCGAGCACGATCAGGTCGATCGGACCGCGCGCCAGCACCTGCTCCATCGTGCGCGCATCCTGGGCGGTTTCGACGATGTAGCCGTGCTTGGCCAGGAAATCGGAGACCACGTCGCGGATACCCGGATCGTCATCGACGATCAGGATCCGCGAGGACGCGCCGCGCGCCGCGTCGAGGTCGCCTTGAACGGAGTTCTGGACATTTTCCATGCAGTTTTCCTGTCACGTCCCCGTCGCGTCCAGATTTCACGGCTGAAACAGCCGCGCAACCCAGTCCGCGACCGGACGTCTCAGGCCTCAGCCCGGCGAGTTGTTCTTCGGGACTTGAAATCCCTCGCCTTGGGCTTTCATCGCCGCGACCACGCGATCACCGACAAAGGGATTGCCGCGACGCTCAGCCCCGAATGTGGACATGGGGCCGTGGCCGGGCACAAAACGCACATCCTCGCCCAGCGGCCAGAGCTTCTGGGTGATGGAGTCGATCAGGTCCTGATGGTTGCCCATCGGAAAGTCGGTGCGACCGATCGAGCCCTGGAAAAGCACGTCGCCGACCTGGGCGAACTTGGTCTCGCGGTGGAAGAACACCACGTGTCCAGGGGTGTGGCCGGGGCAGTGAAACACCTCGAACTGGGTCTCGCCGAGCGTGACGGTGTCGCCGTCGTCCAACCAGCGATCAGTGACGAAGATGCGGGCCTCGGGGATTCCGTACATCTCGCCGCTTTCCTGGATGCGGTCGATCCAGAACTGGTCGTCCTTATGCGGGCCTTCGATCGGCGCGCCCGTGCGCGCCTTCAGCTCGGCCGCGCCGCCGGCATGGTCCATGTGGCCATGGGTGATCCAGATCTTTTCCAGGGTCAGGCCCTTGTCGGCGACGGCCTTGAGCAAGCGGTCGATCTCGCCGCCCGGATCGATCACGGCAGCCTTCATCGTCTTCGTGCACCAGACGATCGTGCAGTTCTGCTGCAGCGGGGTGACCGGGGCGATCACGGCGGCGATCGGCATCGTCTGGGTCATGGAAACTCCTTGGCTTGGCGCAACATAGACGCAGGGGCAGCCCAAATGAAGAAGGCCCGGGATCGCTCCCGGGCCTTCTGTTGTCCACCAAGGTGGCGGATTACTTCACGTCGTCCACGCCACGACCCATCGCCTCGGCGGGCGAGTTCATGTCTGTGTCTTCGGTGATGTCGATGCCCTTGGCGAGCTTGGAGTGCCAGAAGCCGTAGGCGATGTAGATCACCGCGCCGATTGCAGCATAACCGCCCAGGATCATCAGCGGCAGCGGGTTGTCGTTCATCGCGTGGATGATCATCGGCTGGAAGTTCTGGTAGGCCAGGAACAAGCAGGCCGCGATGCCCAGCGCCGCCGTGACCATGCCGCCCGGGACCTTGAACGGACGAGGCAGATCGGGGTGCTTGATGCGCAGGTAGATCACCGACAAGCAGACGATCGAGAAGGCGACGGCCGTGCCCAGCGACACCAGATCGCCCAGCAGGCTGATCGGCAGGAACGAGGCGGCGATGGCGATCACGACGCCCAGCAGGATGGTGCCCATCCAGGGGGTGCGGAACTTCGGGTGGATCTCGGCGAACACCTTCGGCAGCAGGCCATCGCGGGCCATGGTGTAGAAGATGCGGGTCTGGCCGTAGCAGAGCACCAGCATGACCGAAGACAGGCCGGTGATGGCGCCGATCTTGATGGCGAAGCTGATCAGATTCAGCTTGCCGCCTTCGGCTGCGGCGTAAGGGATGTCGGCCCATTCCAGGCCCATGCGGTCGATGGCGACGGCGATCGGGGCCGGGCTGGCCAGTTCACGGAAGGGCACCACGCCGGTCATCACGGCCGCGACGGCCATGTAGATCAGCGTACAGATCACCAGAGCGCCCAGGATGCCGATCGGCACGTCGCGCGAGGGGTTCTTGGCTTCGGCGGCGGCGGTCGAAACGGCTTCGAAGCCGACATAGGCGAAGAAGATGATGGCGGCGCCGCGGAAGATGCCGCCGATGCCGAACTCGCCGGGCTGGCCGGTCGGCTCGGGGATGAAGGGGTGCCAGTTGGCCGGATTGATGTACTGCGCGCCAACCGCGATGAACGTCACCAGCACGATCACCTTGATGACCACGATGGCGTTGTTGACGTTAGCGGACTCGCTGACGCCGACCACCAGCAGGGCCGAAACCAGGGCGATGCCGATGGCGGCCACCAGGTTCAGCGTGCCGGTCATGGCGAACATCGTGCCGCCGCCGGGCGCGGCCACGGCTTGGATCAGCGGCGTCGCCCATACCGGGGCGTCAGCGCCGGCCACCTGGATCATGGGGAAGTTTATCCCCAAGGCGTGCAGGGTGCTAACGACATAGCCTGACCAGCCGACCGCCACGGTTGAGGCGGCGACGCCGTACTCGAGCACGAGCAGCCAGCCCATGACCCAGGCGAAGACTTCGCCCAAGGTGCCGTAGGCGTAGGTGTAGGCGGAGCCCGAAACCGGCATGGTCGAGGCCAGTTCGGCGTAGCAAAGGCCGGCCAGGGCGCAGGCGATGCCCGCGACGATGAACGACAGCATGATGGCGGGGCCGGCGTTGGCCGAGGCCACCTGACCCGTCAGCACGAAGATGCCGGCGCCGATGATGGCGCCGACGCCCAGGCTCATCAGGTTGATGGGACCCAGCGTTCGCTTCAGCTGGCTATGGGCGGCTTCCTTCTGGATGCTCGCAATCGACTTTTTCAAAAATAGCCTGTTTCCGGCCATGTGTGCGTTTCCCCAACGACCAGCGAACCCCCGCCGGTCAGGCATTGGGGGCGGACGTTAGTCAGAGAGGCGTCATCGCGCAACGCCTTGCGGTGACGGATGCGATTTCAGGGGCTATGCCTCCACCCAATGCTGCCGATCGAGAATGTCCTGCCCGCGCTGAAGGCGGCGCTGCTCGCAAACAACGCGACCGTGCTGGTTGCGCCGCCCGGCGCGGGTAAGACCACGGCCGTTCCGCTGGCGTTGTTGGATGCGCCGTGGGTCGAGGGACGAAAGATCATCTTGCTGGAGCCCCGGCGACTGGCGGCGCGCGCGGCGGCTGCGCGCATGGCGTCCAATCTGGGCGAATCCGTCGGTGACACGGTTGGTTTTCGGGTCAGGCTCCAGTCGAAGGTATCGGCCAAGACACGGATCGAGGTCGTCACCGAGGGCGTGTTCACGCGAATGATTCTCGACGATCCCGGCCTGGACGGGGTCGCCGCCGTGCTGTTCGACGAGTTCCACGAGCGCAGCCTCGACGCCGACCTGGGGCTGGCTTTCGCTCGCGATGTCCAAAGCGTGCTGCGCGAGGACCTGCGTCTGCTGATTATGTCCGCGACGCTGGACGGCGCACGCATCTCCTCACTCTTGAATGATGCGCCGGTTGTCGAGAGCCAGGGCCGGATGTTCCCGGTCGACACGCGCTACCTCGGCCGCGATGAGCGCCAGCGACTCGAAGAGCGCGTCGGGCGCGCGGTCGAGCGGGCCCTGGCCGAGGAGAGCGGCTCTATACTCGTATTCCTGCCGGGGCAGGGCGAGATCCGGCGGGCTGAGAGCTGGTTGAACGAGCGCCTGCGCCGGCCCGACGTCGATATCGCGCCGCTGTATGGCGCATTGGAGCCGTCGGCGCAGGATCGCGCGATCTCGCCGGCCCCGGCGGGCCGCCGCAAGGTCGTGCTGGCCACCTCGATCGCCGAGACCAGCCTGACCATTGAGGGCGTGCGCGTCGTGATCGATGCGGGCCAGGCGCGCGTGCCGCGCTTTGATCCGGCCTCTGGGATTACACGGCTGGAGACCGTGCGCGTCAGCCGCGCCGCCGCCGACCAGCGCCGCGGCCGCGCCGGCCGCACCGAGCCCGGCGTCTGCTACCGCCTGTGGGACGAGCCCGAGACTCGCGCGCTGCCGGCTTTCGCCCGGCCCGAAATCATGGAGGCGGACCTGTCGCGCCTGGCGCTGGATTTGGCCCGCTGGGGGACGAAGGACCCTGGTGACCTGACCTTCCTCGACCCGCCGCCCGCCGCCGCCTTCGCCGAGGCGCGGACGCTGCTGACCCGTGTGCAGGCCCTGGACGCGCAGGGCGACCTGACCGCCCACGGCAAGGCGCTTGCCGACCTGCCGCTGCCGCCACGTCTGGCGCACATGGTCGCGCGGGGGGCGGCCTCGGGCCAGGCCCGCGAGGCCGCCGAAATCGCCGCCGTGCTCACCGAGCAGGGGCTGGGCGGCCGCGATGTCGACCTGCGGCGGCGGCTGGAGGGCCTGCACCGGGATCGCTCGCCGCGCGGCCGCGACGCCATGGCCCTGGTCGAGCGATGGGCGCGCGCGGCGGGCAAACCTTCCGGCGCCAAGCCGCTCGAGATTGGGTTGCTGCTGGCCGAGGCCTATCCCGAACGTGTCGCCAAGGCGCGCGGCAAGCCCGGTGAGTTTCAGCTGGCCGGCGGGCGCGGCGTCTATCTGGAGCCGACCGATCCGCTGGCCCGCGAGCCCTGGCTGGCGGTCGGCGAGCTGGGCGGCGGCGACAGCCGCGACCGCATCCTGCTGGCGGCCGCCGTCGACGAAGCGGAGTTGCGCGAGGCCTTCGCCGATCGCCTGGTCGCCGAGGATCGCCTGGAGACCACCGGCGGCAAGGTGCGCGCCAAGCGCCTGCTGCGCCTGGGCAGGCTGGTCTTGGAAGAACGCCTCGTGGAGAACCCCGACCCGGCGATGATCGTCGGCGCTTTGGTTGACCAGGTCCGCGCCGAGGGGCTGTCGGCCCTGCGCCTGGGCGAGCGGGGCAGGGCGCTGCTGGACCGCGTGGCCTTCCTGCGCGCGGTTGACGGCGACGACTGGCCCGATCTGTCGGAGGCCGCCCTGATCGCGCGCCTCGACGAATGGCTGGAGCCGCTGCTGGTGGGACGCTCGTCGCTCTCCAGCCTGGACGAGGGGACGCTGTACGACGCGCTGAAGACGCTGGTGCCGTGGGACCTCCAGCGGAAGATGGACGCCCTGCTGCCGGCCCGCTTCGAAGCGCCGACCGGCAACAGCTTCGCTATCGACTATTCCGCAGAGGGCGGACCCCGCGTTGAAGTGCGGGTGGGCGAGCTCTACGGCCTCTCCGAACACCCCAGCGTGGCCGGCGGCAAGGTGCCGCTGACGCTCTCGCTGCTGTCGCCCGCCCACCGCCCGATCCAGATCACCAAGGACCTGCCGGGCTTCTGGAAGGGCTCGTGGCGCGAGGTAAAGGTCGAGATGAAGGGGCGCTATCCGCGGCACGTGTGGCCGGATGATCCGGCGAACGCTGCGCCGGTGACGCGGGCGAAGCCGCGGGGAACTTGATTGGGTCCGCTTTCGACCCAAGTTGGACGTTTGGAAAATCCTCCCCCTAGGGGGGGAGGAGGTCGAAGGCCGGAGGGGGAAGTGCTGCCGAGCCGGCTTCTTCCCCCTCCGTCGGCTTCGCCGACACCTCCCCCGCTAGGGGGAGGATTGGGGCCGCTCTCCACCTATAGCGGTCGTCTACGCCGCCGCCCGCTAACCCGTCACCGTGTAGATCATGATCCCCGTGGCCACGCTGAGGTTCAGGCTGTCCGCCCGGCCGCGCATCGGGATCTTCACGTTCACATCGCAAGCCGCCGCCAGCTCCGGCGGCAGGCCTTGCTGTTCGTTGCCCATCAGGATCAGCGACGGCTTCACATAGTCGGCGGACTTGTGGTCGACGGTGGCGGTCAGGAGCGTGCCGACCACGCTGCCGGGCCAGGTCTCGCGCCAGGCCAGGAATTCGGGAATGGTGGCCTTGGCGATCTTCACGGCGAAGATCGAGCCCATGGTCGCGCGCACGCCCTCGACCGAATAGGGATCGACGCAATCGCCGACCAGGATCACCCCGCCGCAGCCGGCCGCGTCAGCGGTGCGGATGACGGTGCCGAGGTTACCGGGGTCGCGGACAGCCTGCATGGCCACCCAGCAGGGGGCGCTTTCCGGGACGATCGACGAGAGCGGCGTGAACACCTGCTTGAAGACGGCGACAACCGCCTGCGGGTTGTCGCGGCGCGAGACCTTCTCGAGGATTTCGCGATTGACCTCAATGACTTCGCCGCCGGCCTTCAGGCACGCGGCGACCGCCTTCTTCAGCATCGGATGGTCGGCGGCGTCGGGGCCGTACATGACGATCTTGGGCGCGTGGCCGCAGTCGATCGCTTCGATGACGATCTTCAGGCCCTCGGCCAGGAACAGGCCGCTCTCCTCGCGCTCCTTGCGCATGTGCAGGGCGCGGACGGCCTTGACGGTGTTGTTGGTCAGGGAGGTGACGGTCTTGGTGCTCATGTCCCTCACCCCTCCGAAGACCAGCGCGCGAAGAACGACAGGCCGATCTGGCGGTCGCCCTTTTCCTCGACGAGGGAGAGCTCGCCCCAGTCTATGACACCGCCGCGACCCTGCAGCTCCTGGGCCAGGAGACCGGACATCGCCGCGCCCGACACGCGGGCGGCATAGGCGTTCATCAGCAGGAACGAGGCGTCGTCGCTGAGCAGGGCGGCGCAGTCCTTGGTCAGGGCGGCCAGATCCTCGAACAGGCGCCAGACTTCGCCATCGGCGCCGCGGCCAAACTTCGGCGGGTCCAGAATGATGCCGTCGTACTTGTTGCCGCGCCGGACCTCGCGGGCCACGAACTTGCGGGCGTCCTCGACGATCCAGCGGATCGGCTTGTCGGCCAGCCCGGCGAAGGCGGCGTTCTCGCGGGCGAAACCAACAGACTTCTTGGAGGCGTCGACGTGGGTAACGGCGGCACCGGCGGCGGCGCAGACCAATGAGGCCACGCCCGTATAGCCAAACAGATTCAGGATTTTAGGCTGAGCCTTGAAGGCGCGCACCCGCTCATCCTGCCAGGCCCAGTTGGCCGCCTGTTCTGGGAAGAAGGCCAGATGGCGGAAGGGCGTGAACTG
The DNA here is from genome assembly GCA_020161365.1 of Pseudomonadota bacterium. Lineage (GTDB taxonomy): Bacteria > Pseudomonadota > Alphaproteobacteria > Caulobacterales > Caulobacteraceae > Caulobacter. The sequence goes on from JAIUNU010000013.1 coordinate 67,763, forward strand.
GCCATGGAACCTCGCCTTGCCCCAGGCCAGATCGAACTTCTCGATCGGCTTGCCCTTGAACCGCCAGCGGCCGGCCTCGTCCTCGTCGGTGGGGTCGAAGACGGCGTCGGCATTGTCCCAGATCTTTTGCTCCAGGCGCGGCGCCCAGAAGCACTGCGGCTCGGGTCGCACGACGGTGTAGCGGCCGTAGCGCTCCAGCTTTTTGCCGTGGCCGCTGTCCAGCAGGGCGTAGTCGGCCCAGCCAGTGGTGCGCATGACGATGGGGGCGGGAGCGATCTTCGGAGCCATCGCCCGCCCATACCGCCTTAGGCCCCAGGGCGTCCAGAGCGGGGCGCGTGCAGGGTCTTGTCCCAACGGTGGGGCGCGGTGATGAACTGATACAGCGCCTTGACCGCCGCCGCGCTCTGGCAGAGCCAGTAGAGCGGCATGCCCAGCAGGTGCAGCCACCTGGGCTGTCCGCCCGCGCGCATCACGCCGCGCGCCCCGGCGATCGCCGCTGCGCCCCAGCCCAGCACATAGAGCACAAGGTCCCAAGGCGGGATGGCCAGGGATGCGTCCGGCATGAAGTCGACAAGCGCCAAGGCCACGGCCACCGTCATGACAGGCCCATGCAGATGCGACGAGGCGACGGACTGGGCCAGGGTCAGGCCCAGGGCGAGGGCGTTGCGCGCCTGTCGCGGAACGGGGCCGCGGGCATGAACGGCGAGGGTCTGCATGTGTCCCTTGATCCACCGCGCGCGCTGCGGGAACCATTGGGCGCCGGTGGTCGGGGCCGTCTCCCAGGTGGGGCGCTCGATGACGCCGAGGTGATAGCCGGCAGCGGCGAGCCGAAAGCCGACGTCCGCGTCTTCGGTTACATTGTACGCGTCCCAGGCGCCAATCCGCCTGAGCGCGGCGACCTTGAAGTGGTTGCTTGTCCCGCCCAGCGGAAACACAAGCCCCCATCGTGCCAGCGCCGGCAACAGCACCTCGAAGTGGGCGGCGTATTCGAGCCGGAACTGGGATGGCAGGAACAGCGAGAATCCGGGGTCTTCGATCCTCAACGGCGCCTGCAGGCACGCCAGGCGCGGATCGGAGGCCGCGAACCTTGCCGCCGCTTCGCGCAACTGGCCAGGATCGGGCATGTCCTCGGCGTCATAGATCACCAACAGCTCGCCTCGGGCCCTTTCCAGTGCGTGGTTGCAGGCGCGGGGCTTGGTGCGCGGCGTTCCGGGCGGAACCACCAGCACCTGCACGAAGCTGGGCAAGTCCAGGGCGCGGGCGACGGCGCGGGTGGTCTCGTCGTCGGCTTCCAGCACAATCAGCGCCTGCAACCGATCGCGCGGATAATCGATGGCGCAGAGGTTTTCGATCAGCTCGGGCAGGACTTCGGCTTCGCGGTAGAGGGGCGCGATGATCGTGTAGGCAGGAAGCTCGGCGTCCGGCAGCGACGGCGGCGTGTGTCGAGGCAGGGGCGTCATCGACGCCGCCAGCCGGGTGAGGCCGCCGAGAAGGAACACCACGAAAAACAAGTGGTGGACTGTCGCGAGAGCGGCCAGCGGCGCGAGGGCCGCGCCCAGGGTGGCGAGCGCGCCTGCAGCGCCCAAGGCGATCATCTGAGCTTGGGAAAGAGGCCGATGCGCGCCGTCGCGATATTGCGCCGTCGAGCTGTCAGCAGGCCCGAAGCCCTCAGGATTTTCAACGGACACAGGTCCGCTCGCCGGCGCGAGCGCCGGTTCCAGCCGTCTATCTTCGCGCGCCATGGATGCCCCTGGATACGCAGCTCGCCCCAACGGACTTGATAACGGAATCTCAACCGAAGCGTGTCAATATTAAAAAATGCTCGTTATAGACACATTTTGCGGTGCGCGGGCGGCGGTCGGGCCTTGGACACAGCGACTTGCGACGGCTGAGTGATTCCCGTTTAGTGTTCTGCCGGGGGACATGAGGGGAAGCTAGGTCCGTGACCGTCGTTTTGAAGAAGCCGCACAAGTCCGCGAGAAAGCCCAAGGGAGACGGACACTTACGCCGGGGCGAGATCCTGGCGGCGGCCGAGAAGATCTTTATCGCCGAAGGCTATTCGGGGGCGACGATCCGCAAGATCGCTGATGCGGTGGGCGTGTCGTCGACCGCCCTCTACATGCACTTTCGCGACAAGGACCAGATCCTGCTGGAGATCAGCAATGACGCGATCGAGCGTCTGCTGGACCTCAATATCCAGATCGCGAGCCAGCCAATCGATCCGGTTTCGCGCGTCCGTCTGATGCTCGAGGCGTACATGCGTTTCGCTCTGGACAATCCGAACACCTACCAACTGGTGTTCTGCAGCACCGGCGATCACGTCTCGGCGGACAAGATCGGAGAGACGATGGCGCTCGGCGACCGATGCTTCGAGAAGTTCAGCGAACCGGTCCACGACATCGCCGCCCAGGGACGCCTGCGGTCCGGATCGGCGGTCCAGGCGGCCGAGGTGCTGTGGAGCGGCTGCCATGGGCTGGTTTCGCTGCTGATCACCAAGCCTTCCCGGGGCTGGTCCGAGCCGGAGCAATTGATGAAGGTGATGTTGGACGGACTGTTGCACGGTCTGGTGACGGACTGAATTCGTGAACGCCGCCAAGGCTTTGTGCGCCCTCGTGGCGGTAATGGCGTTTGTCCCGATTCCGGTGGTGGCCACGCCGCGCGTGATGTCTTTGGACTCTTGCGCCGACCAGTACGTGCTGGCTCTGGCGCCGCGCGAGACGATCGTCGGCCTTTCATATCGCGCCGTCGCCGCCGACAGCTACCTGCGCGAGCAGGCCGTGGGTCTGCCCTTGCGGCGGGCGACCTTCGAGAACCTCGTATCGGCGCGCCCGCAACTGGTGGTGCGGCTTTGGGGCGGGGACGCCCGGCTCTCCAAGGCTTTGCAGGCCAAGGGCGTGGCGAGCGTAACGCTCGATGACGCCACGGACTTCGCCGGGGTCCGCGCCAACATCCGGAAGGTCGCCGCCGCCCTGGATCGCGGTCCGCAAGGCGAGGCGCTGATCACCGCCATGGATGCGCGTCTTAAGGCCGCCGCCGGGGCGGGCCGGGGTCGCAAAGTGTTGTACCTGACGCCCGGTGGCTATACGGCCGGGGCCAACACCCTGATCGATGCGATGCTGCAGGCCGCAGGCTATGCGAACGCCACCAAGGCGCCGTACTTCGCACCGGTGTCCCTGGAGCAGATGGTCATGACGCCGCCGACCGCCGTGGTGCTGGGTTTTTTCGATCGCGCTCGCGCCGGCGCCGACCGCTGGGGGCCGGGACGGCATGCGGCTCTGCGGCGTGTGGTCGATCGCCGTACGGTGGCGTCGCTCCCAGCCGCCGTGGTCGGGTGTCCCGCGTGGTTCGCCGCCGCCGGCGCCTTGACGCTGGCCAAGGCGACGCCATGAGGCTGACCCGACTTTGTAAGCTGATGCTGGCGGTTCTGACGCTGGCGGCGGGGTTGGCCGTGGCGCTGGGCGAGACGTCGTTCTCCCTGGCGCAATACGCTGAGGCCGTTATGCGCCCGATGTCGCCGCCGGGCGAGGTCTTGTGGATGATCCGGGCGCCGCGCGTAGCCGTGGCCGTGCTGGTGGGCATGGCGCTAGGAATGGCGGGCGCGACCATGCAGGGACTGTTGCGTAACCCGCTCGCGGACCCGGGGGTGCTCGGCGTCTCGGCGGTCTCGGGCCTGGGCGCGGCCTTCGCGATCTCTGCGGGGTTGGCGGTCCTGCCCGGGGCGATCGAGCTGTCGGCCTTGGCCGGCGCCCTGATCGCCGGTGCGATCGTGGTCGGCGTCGCGGCGCGCTTTCGCGAACCCGAGGCGTTGATCCTGTTCGGCGTGGCGCTGTCGGCCTTTGGCGGCGCGTTGACGGCCTTGGTGTTCAACCTCTCGCGCTCGCCGGTCGCGACCGCCGAGATGTTGGCCTGGCTGATGGGATCGGTCGAGAACCGCGACGCCATGGACGCGCTGCGGGCCCTGGTCCCGATGGCGCTGGGCGCGGCCCTGTGCCTGCGCGCCGGCGCGGGCCTGCGAATGCTGACCTTGGGCGAGGAAGCCGCGCGAATGTCGGGCTTGCCGATGGCGCGGCTGCGGGTTTACGCCGTCGCCGGCTCGGCGTTGCTGACTGGCGCCGCGGTCGCCGCCTCAGGAGTGATCGGGTTCGTGGGCCTCGCGGCTCCGCATCTGGTGCGTTCGCTGGTCAAGGACGATCCCAGGCGCATTCTCTGGCCCTCCGCCCTGGCGGGGGCGCTTTTGGTGGTGCTGGCGGACCTCGCCGCGCGCATGATCCCGACTGAGCAGGAACTGAAGCTCGGCGTCGTCACCGCGCTGTTCGGCGCGCCTGCCTTCGCGCTGCTGGCTTGGCGGGCGTCGCGGAGCTGGCGGTCATGAGCGCGCTTTGGACCTTGGTCGACCTGTCCGCCCGTCAAGGGCGCAAGACGGTGGTCGAAGACGCGACGTTTTCGGTAAAGCCGGGAGAGCTCGTGGGCGTCATCGGCCCCAACGGCGCGGGCAAGACCAGCCTGCTTCGCGCCGGGCTGGGCCTTCTCCCGCTGCTTAGGGGCGAGGCGCGCTTGTCGGGGCAGGCCGTGACGAGCCTCGCGTCCACGGCGCGCGCGCGTCTTGTCGGCTATCTGCCTCAGGAGCGGCGCGTTGCCTGGAATGTCCCAGCGCGCATGGTCGCCGCCTTGGGCGCCACCGACTTGCCGGAAGCCGAGGCCGACGCGGTGGCCGTTGAAAGACTGGCGCGTGTGGGCGCCGGCGATCTGGTCGATCGCGGGGTGCTGGACATGTCCGGCGGCGAGCGGGCGAAGGTGCTGTTGGCGCGCCTGTTGGCGACCCGTGCGCCGCTGCTGGTGGCGGATGAACCCGTCGCGGGGCTTGATCCGGACGCTCAGCTTCTGACGCTGGACCTGCTGCGCGGAGAGGTCGCGAGGGGCGCGGGCGTCGTTGTCACGCTTCACGACCTTGGCCTTGCCGCCCGCTGCTGCGACCGCATCGTGGTCGTATCCAAAGGACGTGCCGTCGCCGATGCGCCGCCGCGCGAGGCCCTGTCGCGCGGCGTTCTGGCCGACGTTTTTTCTCTGGACGGCGAACTGATCGAGACTGCGGCGGGGCCTGTGCTGGCGGCCCGCCGGGTGTCGTGAGGATCAGGGCTGGGCGCTGCCCGTGTCGGCCGTGGCCACGGACGGCGTGTAGGTATAGCCGCCCCGCTTGAGGTCTGAGGACAACGTCAGCGGCGCGACGCCGCCGTTGAGGCGGGCCCGATAGACCATCGTCGTCTCCAGCGTCCGCATCACGTAGTTGCGGGTTTCGGAGAACGGAATGCACTCGATGAAGTCCAGAGGATCGGTGGACGCGCCGCGCGGGTCACCGCACAGTCCCGCCCACTGGGCCGGGCGTCCCGGGCCGGCGTTATAGGCGGCGGCGGCCATGATGTAGGAGCCGCTGAAGGTGTTGATCATGTCGCCCAGGTACACCGAGCCCAGACGCATGTTGTAGGAAGCGTCGCCAAGGCGCTCGATGGAGTGTGGTTCGCCCAGCTTGCGGGCCACGAGCGAAGCCGTCGCTGGCATCAACTGCATCATGCCGCGCGCGCCGACGCCGGAGCGGGCGGCTGGGTCGAAATTGCTCTCCTGGCGCGAGATCGAATAGACGAAAGCCGTTTCGGCGGCGCCGGGTCCGGGCGTGAAATGGTGGTCCAGCAGCGGATACCCGCGCTCTGCCAGGATAAAGCCGCGCTGGGCGGCGGTGCGCACCGCGCGCATCGCCAGGTCCTGGTCCCCATAGGCGCGCGCCATGTCGACGAGCAGGGCCGTCTCCTCGGCGTTGGGGAGGGTGTCATCGATATAGAGCACCAGGCTACGGAAAAGGTCGCGCGCCCCGATATCGGCCAGCATCCGCGCAGCGCGGACCTGTTCGCGGCCGTAGAAGCGGGCGCGGTCGGCCTGGGTTATGACCGGGTCGCGGTCAAGCCGAATTTCCCGCAGCCCCGCCTTTTCGGCGGCGAGCTGGCCGTAGAAGGTCGTGATGTAGCGCGCGCCTTCCGAGTAAAAGGCCTTGGCGGCGATCAGATCGCCTTGAGCCTCGGCCGCGCGGCCTTGCCAGTAGAGGGCTCGGCCCCGGGTGATCGGCGAGGCGCCGACGGCGGCGATCTGCGCGAAGTGCGCGGCGGCCGCGTCAGGGTTGCGAAGCCGCGTCAAGGCGATCCAGCCGGCGTAGAATTCGGACTCGGCGATGTCGGCGGGCGCAAGGGCTTGGGTGTTCTCGGCCGCTGCATAGGCGCCCCGGCTGTCGCCCGCCTTTAGGGCGGCGACGATCAGTTGCTTGCGTTCCTTCCAGATCGTGGTCGACGCTTCCTCGGTCGGCGGGGCGGGGAAGTTGACCACCATCGGCAGGGCCAGGGTGTCCATGCCCTTGCGGCGCAGATAGGCCGCGCGCTCGAAGACGACGCCCGGCGAGGCCTGCAGGTCAGGCGTCAGGTTGTTGTAGAGGTCGTTGGCGCTAGCGGAGTTGGCGCGGTAGGCCATGCGCACGCGCGCGGCGGCCTGCTGGGTGTCCGAAAGCATGGCGACCATCTCGCGCGCCGCCGGCCCCTGCTGGCCATAGAGCAGGATATCGGCGCGGCGGGCATAGTCGTCCGGCGTCAGCACAGCGCCAAAGCGAGCGATCATGCTGCGCTGAGCGTCGGCCTCGAACACCTTGTCGCGGAAGGTGCGACGGATCAGGTCGACGGCCGCCTGCTGCTGGCCCGTGGCCTGATAGGCGCTGGCCAGGGCCATGGCGCCCTCGGCGGTGGCCGGCGGGGCGCCGCCGAACCAGGCGATGATCCGCGCCGGATCGAGGCCGGAGGTCGAGAGCGCCTTCTCCGCCGCCGCATCACGGCGAGCGCCGCGCGGCCAGCCCGAGAGATCGCGGCGCGCGGCGTCCAGTTCGAAGAAGCTCAGCGCTTCAGCGTTGCTGTCGACCAGCTGCCATTGGGCGATCTTCTTGGCGATCGGATCCTGCAGGCTGTCCATGGCCATGCGCGCGCCCGATACATCCCCGCGTTTGGCGGCCGCGAGGGCGGTCTGAAGGTTGGCCGAGTCGGTGTCGCTGAGTGCGGTCGATACGGCGGTGGGCGGCGTGGTGATCAGGCTGGGCGCGGCCTGCGCGGGGGCGTAGGCGGCCGTCGTCTGGGCGTCTGCGGCCCCGACCACCGTCACGATACAAGCTCCGCCGAGCAGAATCCGACGCATTCCTGAAACCAAAACGCTCTCCTTGCGGTCCTTGCGGACCTTTTACCCGATTTCGTCGCCACCCTATGCGACGATTCAGGCCTCAATAGGTTTCTAAAGTCCGGTCGCGGGCTTGACCCGGAAGGCCTGGCCCATCAAATCGCACCTGCCCCTTTGATCCGTACCGAGAGCCGGTTGCGGGACGGCGGGGCAGGGACATATTGTCCGCCCCCATCGTCCCGCCGCAACACATGCGGCTTAATCCTCACGGCAATTTGCAAGTCATGGTCCAGTCTCACTTCAAGGGCGTCATTCCGGCCCTCGTCACGCCGTTCCGGGACGGTGAGGTGGACGAGAAAGCGTTCGTCGCTCTGGTCGAGCGCCAGATCGCTGGCGGCGTGCATGGCTTGGTGCCGGTCGGCACGACGGGCGAGACCTCGACCCTGTCGCATGAGGAGCACCGCCGGGTTGTCGAGCTTTGCGTGAAGACGACGGCCGGTCGCGTGCCGGTGATCGCCGGCGCGGGCAGCAACTCGACCGACGAAGCGATCGAGCTGGCGCGGCACGCCAAGGCCGTGGGCGCTGACGCCTGCCTGGTCGTGACGCCGTACTACAATCGCCCCAGCCAGGAGGGCATGTACCAGCACTACAAGGCGATCAACGACGCCGTGGAGCTGCCGATCTTCGTCTACAACGTGCCCGGCCGCACGGGCGTCGATATCAACAATGACACGCTGGCGCGCCTGGCCAAGCTGCCCAACATCGTCGGGATCAAGGACGCCACCGGCGACCTGACCCGCATCAGCTTCCAGCGCCTGATGTGCGGGCCTGAATGGGTGATGCTGTCGGGCGATGATCCGACGGCCCTAGGCTACATGGCGCACGGCGGCCACGGCGTGATTTCGGTCACCGCCAATGTCGCCCCGGACGCCTGCTCGGCCTTCATGAACGCCTGCATGCAGGGCGAATGGGAAAAGGGTCTCTATTGGCAGGATCGCCTGGTGCGTCTGCACAAGGCGCTGTTCCTCGACTCTTCGCCCGCACCGACCAAGTTCGCCATGGCGCAACTTGGGCTCTGCACGGAGGATGTTCGCCTGCCGATCACGCCTTGTGCTGAGGCTGTGCGTCCCACGATCCTGGAGGCCATGCGCGAGGCTGGTCTGCGCTGATGTCCAAGCCGATCGCTGAAAATCGGCGGGCGCGCTTCGATTACTTTATCGAGGACACGTTCGAGGCGGGCATCATGCTCACCGGCACCGAGGTGAAAAGCCTGCGGACCGGTCGCGCGAATATCGCCGAGTCCTATGCTTCGGTGGAGGGGCGCGAGATCGTGCTGATCAACGCCGATATCCCCCCCTACGGCCATGCCAATCGCTTCAACCACGAGCCGCGTCGCCACCGGAAGCTGCTGCTGCATCGTCGCCAGATCGACAAGCTGATCGGCGCGGTTCAGCGCGAGGGACGCACCTTGGTTCCGATCAAGCTGTACTGGAACGACAAGGGTCTGGCCAAGCTTGAGGTCGGCCTCGCCAAGGGTAAGAAGCTGCACGACAAGCGCGACACCGCCGCCGAGCGCGACTGGCAGCGCGACAAGGCGCGGCTGATGAAGGGCGACCGCGGCGACTGAGGCGGCGGTCCACGACGAGGCTAACTGGCCCTCATGAGGAGAAAGCCGAGGGCCAGTCCGACCACGAAGCCGCCGACGCTGATCATCAGGAAGACGCGGAACTCCGTCCGCAAATAGTCACGCGTACTCTGGGCCATGTGCGGCTCCGGCGAATCCGCCCTTAGGCGGCGCGCGGCAGTTCGTAGACCCGCGAGCGGACGCCGCGATCGAACAAGTTGCCACAGATGGTGAGAGCCTGATTGTAGGCGGTCTCTACGGTTTCGAAATGCCCCGCCAGACGGCCGCCTTCGGTGACGATCCAACCTTCGGCGACATGGACGATTTCGATACGCTCGCAACGCGCGGCGTCGGACATGACGACGAGCTCCTGAACTGGAAACCACGCCCTTGAGGATGGACGCAAAACGTCCTTAACGCGCGCAGGCCCGTTTCCAATGTCAAAGATTGTAAAGCTGTTAACCTTGCCCGCCTTCGCGAGCGCCTAGCCGTTTTCCAAGGCAAGGAGCGCGAAGGTCGCCAGCCAGTGCTCGCCCATATAGTCGCCGGCGATGTGCGGCACGGCTGCGGCCAGATGGGTCATCGCAGCGTTGACGGCGTGGGCCTGAGCGGGATCGTGCTCCGACATTGCGCCGGCTAGCAGTCGCCAGCACCAGGCGCGCGAGAGGTTCAAGCCGTCCAGATGCGCGATCTTGCCGTCTGTCCGATCGGCGACGCGCGCCGGCGTGAACAGCGTCGCGGGCTCCTTGTCCCCCAGTCTGGGCAAGAAGCGGGGGAACCAGAGATCAAAGCGCTCGCGCGGAAGCAGTCGACGCATGGCCTCCGCCTCGATCAGGGCGGGCGACAGAAAGTCGTCGCCGGAGGGCTCCCAGCCCTGGCAGTCGGCGTCCTGGCCGTACCAGACCAGAGCGCGATTTTGCAGCAGATCAAAGAACGCCTGGTCGTCGGTCATCACTGCGAACTCGCAGGCCAGGACCAGGGCGAAGGCGGTGTTGTAGTGCGTGCCCGCGCGGACAGGGTAGTCGGCGATGGGCAGGAAGCTCTCGAACCGCTGCTTGAACGCGCTGGCCAAGGGCGCGTGGGTTCGCGCCCAGGGACGATCATGCCGCAGCAGCTCGGCCTGCAGCATCAGGCTCCAGGCCCAGCCGTAAGGACGCTCAAATCCCCGACTTTCGGGCCGCGACAGATAGGCGACCTCGCCGGCGACCTTCTCTTCGGTGAAGGCGTCGTCGAGCAGGGCGATAATGCTGGACGCTTCGGGCATCTCCGGGCGAAGGCGCAGCAGCGTGGCCAGCAGCCAGTAGCCATGCACGCAGGAATGCCAGTCGAAGCTGCCGTAGAAGATCGGGTGCAGATCGCGCGGCGAGCGGACGTCCTCCGGCCCCGCCATCACGTGGTCCAGCTTGTTGGGGTATTCACGGGTCAGGTGCCCGAGCGCGATCTTGGCGAAGCGCGAGGCGGTGGACCGGGCGAGGCTCATGGATGGAAGGCCAGGGCGTTCATCAGGATCACGTTGACGATCAGCATCAGGACGGCCGTGGGCGCCTGGGCGCGGATTACGGCGTAGCGGTCCTTCAACTGCAGCAGGGCGGCGGGCACAAGGTTGAAGTTGGCGGCCAGCGGGGTCAGCAGGGTGCCGCAGAAGCCCGACAGCATGCCGATGGCGCACACCACGGCCGGATCTCCGCCGAAGCGGCCAATGACCAGGGGCAGGGCGATGCCGCCGGTCATCACGGGGAACGCGGCGAAGGCGTTACCCATCATGACGGTGAAAATCGCCATGCCCAGGCAGTAGGCGGTGACGGCGGCGAAGCGGCTGTCGACCGGGGTGATCATCACCGCGATCTCGCCGATCGTCTTGCCCACGCCCGCCAACGCGAAGACCGCGCCCAGCGCCGCCAGCATTTGCGGGAGAAGGGCGGCCCAGCCGACGAGATCCATCAACCGGCGGCCCTCCTGCACGGGCGCAATCGCTGGTTGCTTGAACATGATCTGAGACAGAACCGCCGCGACTAGGGCCGCCAAGGCCAGGGCGATCAGCGTCGCCTGCTTGGGATCGACAAGGTGCGCCCCTTGAACGGTCAGGTGCTTGAAGGTCAAGGAGCCGGCGAGGACCAGTACCGGGATGACCAGCGCGGGCGCGTAGAGCTTCACGCCGTGAGTGGCGGCCAGGCTCTCTCGCTCGCCAGGGCTGGTGGTCTTTGGCGCTCCGACGCCGATCTGGCCTGTCCCCGCGATCAACGCCAGGCAAAGCACGAGCACGCCGTTGCCAAGGTCGCCGAGGTGGTCGCCGGCCAGGAAGCTCAGGGCGAAGAGGCCCCAGAAGGCGGCGTTGCCGAACCGCTTCGGGTTCTCACGGTCTGCGGCGCTCAGAACGCCGAAGGCCGCGAACATCAGGCCCGAGAGCAGATAGACGAGCGGCAGGCCGATCATGCGGCGTCCCCCGCCTTGGGCGTCAGGCGACGGTCGAACATCAACAGCCGCGCGCCATGGATCAGGAAGGCGGCGATCGCGGTCGGGATCGCCCACACAGACAAGGCCAATGGTTCGACGGTGATGCCGCTCTGGTCCAGGAACCCGACGATCAGCAGGATCGAACCAATGGCCAGGAAGATGTCCTCGCCGAAGAACAGGCCGATATTGTCCGTCGCCGCGCTCATCGCCCTGACCTTCTGGCGCTGGTCGTCGGACAGCGGCTCGGCGGCGGCCTCGGCCATGGGGGCGAGCAGGGGGCGCACGGTCTGGGCCTGGCCGGCGACCTGGGTCAGGCCCAGCGCCGCGGCGACCTGGCGCAAGGCCAGATAGGCCAGCAGAATCCGCCCCGCTGTCGCCGCGCGTAGTCCTCGGATCGTGCGCCGCGCCTGCTCGCGCAGCCCGGCCCGCTCCAGAACGCCGATGGCCGGCAGGACCAGCCAGGCGACGCTGACATAGCGGTTGGTGTTGAAGGCCTTGCCGAAGGCGGCCAGCACCTCGACCGGTGTCAGGCCTGCGGCCAAACCTGAGGTCATGGCCGCCGCGACGACCACCAGCAGCGGATTGAAGCGCAGGGCGAAGCCCAGCACGATCACCGCCACGCCCAATAGGGTCAGCATTCCCCGCGACTCCCCCTCATTCCGTGGGGGACCGTCCGACGGCGCGGCGTCGCTGGCAAGTCGGTGTCTGCTTGTCGAGCATGAGGTTCCGCTTGACGATCCGGGGCCTCGGCGCGACGCTTAAGTCAACAATGATAACCTACGGGAGGCCCCCATGGCCGACGGTGCTCTGCCCATCACGTCCCTCAAGGGCAAGGTCAGCGAAGCGGAGTGGCAAGCGCGGGTCGATCTCGCCGCCCTCTATCGTCTCGTGGCCCTGCATGGCTGGGACGACATGATCTTCACCCATATCTCGGCCCGCATTCCGGGGCCGGAGCATCACTTCCTGATCAACCCCTACGGCATGTTCTTCGGCGAGATCACCGCCTCGAGCCTGGTGAAGGTCGATCTTGAGGGCAATGTGATCGACAAGACGCCGTACTACATCAATCCGGCGGGCTTCACGATCCACTCCGCCGTCCACGCCGCGCGCGAGGACGCTCACTATGTGATGCACCTGCACAGCGATCAGGGCGTGGCCGTTTCGGCGCACAAGGACGGTCTCTTGCCGCTGACTCAACATGCGCTAATCGTCTTGCCTCAACTCGCGTATCACGATTATGAAGGCATTGCGCTCAACCTTGAGGAGCGCGAACGTATCGTGGCCGACCTCGGCCAGAAGAAGCTGATGATGTTGCGCAACCACGGCACGCTGTCGGTGGGCGCGACCGCGGCTGAATGCTGGTTGGGAATGTTCTTCCTGGAGCGAGCATGCGCGCAGCAGGTGATGGCGCTTTCGATCGGACGCGACAACGTGCTGCTGGCGCCCGACGCCGCGCAGGACGAGGTTCGCAAGCAGACCGGCATGGGCATGGGCATGATCGGCGGCCTGGCCTGGCCGGGCTGCCTGCGCAAGCTGGACCGCGAGTCGCCGGGCTACGCGGACTAAGGCTTTTTCCGCACACCCTGAAAGCCGTCGCGATCCCGGTGGTCGCGGCGGCTTTTTCGTGCCTGGTCGCCAGCGTCGCGAAGGCCGGCGCCTGGCCGGTCGCGCCCGGCAAGACCCAGGTCATCGGCAAGTACGAGCCTCAGAGCGCCGACCAGGGCTTCGATCCGGACGGGGTGCTTGTCGACATTGACGGGCGACGCGACGAGTCGTTTTCGCTGCTCGTCGAGCATGGCCTGAGCCGAAGCCTGACCTTGCAGGCCAAGGCTGGCGTGACGCGCGGCCATGACCGCTGGGTGAGCTATTCTGGGCGCGGACCCGTGGAACTGGGCCTTCGTTGGACGGCGCGGCGCGATGATCGCTCGGCGCTCTCGCTCTATCTGGGTGCGGCCGAGGGCGGTGTGGGACGCAATGCGGGCTATGCCGCGCCCGGACAGGGCAGCGTCGATCTGGAAGCGCGGGTGCTCTACGGCCGCGCCTCTAGCTGGCGAGGGCGACCGGTCTATCTGGACGTCCAGGTCGCGCGTCTCCGCCGGGGAGGGTTGGCTGATGAAACGCGCTTCGATACGACCCTCGGCATTAGGCCGACGCGGAAGGTGCTTGTGCTGGCCCAGACCTATGCCGGGCGGGCTCACCGGCCAGGCGTCGATACGGGCTGGCTGAAGAGTGAAATCTCCGTGGTCCGCGCCTTCGGAGATTGGAGCGCGCAGCTCGGTTGGCGCGATACGATCGCCGGACGCGAGACCGCCCGGGATAGAGGCGTTGTGCTGGCGATATGGCGTAACCTTTAGCGTGTTTCAGCTCTGAAACAGATGGTCATCCTGGTGTCACTGGACGCCGGTTTAGGCTGCGGTCATATCTCGCCGCGTTTGTCATCCTGCCGAGCTTGCTCGGCGCCCGGAGCGTTTCCTTGATCCGTAGGCACTTCTTCCTCGTCGTGGCTTTGGCCGCCGTCGTTCTCATGGTCGGCGTGGGCGGCTTCAAGCTGGCTTTCGCCAACAAGGAAACCAAGGGCGGCGGCGGTGGGCGCGCGACCAGCGTCTCGCAGGCGGTGGTCGGCGAGCGGTCGTTCACCGACCGCATCGAGGTTCTAGGCGCCGCCAAGGGGCGCCAATCGGTGACGATCACCTCCAACACGGCCGAACTGATCACCGCAGTGCGCTTCACGGACGGCCAGGCCGTCTCGCGCGGTCAGGTGTTGGTCGAGTTGAAGGCCGAAGCCGAAGACGCCGGCATCGCCGAAGCGCGGGCGCGTCTGGCGCAGGCCGAGCGCGACTACAAACGCTGGAAGACCCTGGCGGACAAGGGCATCGCGCCGCGCGCCACCGCCGAGCAGTATCTGGCCGCGTATGAGACCTCCAAGGCGGCGGTCGAATCCGCCCAGGCCAACAAGCTCGACCGCGTCATTCGCGCGCCCTTCGCGGGGCGTGTCGGCATTTCGGACGTGGCGCCGGGCATGTTGATCAGCCCCGGCACGGCGATCGTGACCCTGGACGACACCTCGGTCATCCGCGTCGATTTCTCGGTGCCGGACCGCTATCTCGAAACCCTGCGGATCGGCCTGCCGATCAGCGCCAAGCCGGACGCGCTGCCGGGTGAAACGTTCCAGGGGCGGATCGCTCAGCTGGACACCCGCATCGACACCACCACCCGCGCCATCAAGGCGCGCGCCGAGTTCCCGAACGTGAACGGCCGGCTGAAGCCCGGCATGCTGGTCAAGGTGGCGATCGACCAGGGCGTGCGCACCGGCGTCGCCGTGCCGGAGGCCGCCGTGCAGTTCGAGGGCGAGCAAGCCTCGGTCTATGTCGTCGCCAAGGGTCCCAAGGGCATGATTGCGCGCCGCACCGATGTCGACACCGGCATCACCGAGGGCGGGTTCGTCGAGATCCGCTCGGGCCTGAAGAAGGGCGACAAGATCGTCGCCGACGGTCTGAACCGCATCCAGGACGGCGCCGCCATCGGCGGGGGCAAGCCCGGTGGACAAAAGCCGGACGGCAAGGGCGGCGCTGACCGCAAGGCCGGCTGATGCTGTCCGATCTTTCCGTTCGTCGTCCCGTATTCGCCGCCGTCGCGGCGATCATCCTCTGCGTCATCGGCCTGGCGGCGTTCACGTCGCTGCCGATCCGTGAGCTGCCCAGCGTCGATCCGCCCGTGGTGTCGGTTTCGACCAGCTATCGCGGCGCTTCGGCCGAGGTCATCGAAGAGCGCATCACCCAGGTGATCGAGCGCCAGGTCGCGGGCATCCAGGGGATCGACCGGGTCAACAGCTCATCGCGTGACGGTCGCTCCAACATCAGCATCACGTTCAACCTGGATCGTGACCTCGACGCCGCCGCCAACGACGTGCGCGACGCCGTCAGCCGCGTGACCAGCAACCTGCCGGATCAAGCCGATCCGCCGCAGATCGCCAAGGCCAACGCCGACGCCGCGCCGATCATCATCCTGAACCTGACCTCGACCACGCTGAACCCGCTACAGCTGGCCGACTACGCCGACCGCTATCTGGTCGAGCGGATGTCGACCATCGACGGCGTGGCCCAGGCCAACCTGTTCGGCGCCAAGATCTATGCGATGCGCATCTGGCTCGACGCCAACGAGATGGCCGCGCGCGGCGTCACGGTGGACGATGTCGAGAGCGCGCTCAACGCCCAGAACCTGGAGCTGCCCGCCGGTTCGCTGGAAAGCGCCTCCAAGGACTTCACCATCCGCGTGGCGCGCAGCTACGCCAAGCCGGAAGACTTCGCGCGCCTGCCGCTGCGCGCCGCCAACGGCTCGGGCTACGTCCTGCGCCTGGGCGATGTGGCGCGGATCGAGGAAGGACCGGACGAGCGCCGCCGCCTGTTCCGCGGCAATGGCGTCGACCAGGTCGGCATCGGCCTGACCCGACAGTCGCAAGCCAACGACGTGGCTATCTCCAAGGCGGTCCGCGCCGAGGTCGAGGCGATCAACCAGACCCTGCCGCCGGGCACCAAGATGGTGGTCGCTGTCGACAACTCGGTGTTCACCGCCGAGGCGATCCATGAGGTGTGGATCACCATGGGCCTGTCGATCGGGCTGGTGGTGCTGGTCAACCTGCTGTTCCTGGGCAGCTGGCGTTCGGCGCTGATCCCGTCGGTCGTCGCGCCGATCTGCATCCTGTCGACCTTCATCATTCTGGCGCCGCTCGGCTTCTCGCTGAACCTGCTGACCCTGCTGGCCCTGGTGCTGGCGGTGGGTCTGGTGGTCGACGACGCCATCGTGGTGGTCGAGAACATCCAGCGCCGCGTGGACGAGGGCGAGCCGCCTCTGGTGGCCGCCGAACGGGGGACGCGTCAGGTGTTCTTCGCCGTCGTCGCCACCACCATCGTGCTGGTGTCGGTGTTCGCGCCGCTGATGTTCCTGCCCGGCTACATCGGTCGCCTGTTCGTCGAACTGGCCGTAGCCATCGCCGCCGCCGTGGCGTTCTCGGCGCTGCTGGCGTTGTCGCTGTCGCCGATGATGGCTTCCAAGCTGTTGCGGCCCGCGCATGGCGAGGGCTGGCTGGCGCGCCGCGTCAACAAGGCCATGGGCGCGCTGAGCGCGTCGTACCGGGCGTCGCTGGAACAGATCCTGGGCGGATGGTCCGCGGCGATCTCTGGCGTGCTCGTGGTGCTGCTCGCCGGTTTCGCGGCCTTGCTGTTCGTCAGCCTGCCCAAGGAACTGGTGCCGGCCGAAGACCGGGGACGGGTCGACGTCTCGATCTCGGCCGCCGAGGGCGCGGGCTATGACTACACGTCGGCGATCGGCCTCAAGATCGAGAAGGTGATCGACAAGTACCGCCAAGACGGCGTGTCCGAGCGCACCATCATGACCATCCCGCGCTTCGGCGGGAACTCATTCAACAGCGCCAACGGCGTTGTGGCCCTAAAGCCCTGGGGTGAGCGGGACAAGACCGCCGACGAGGTCGCGGCGGAGCTCAACAAGGAGCTGGCCAAGTTCACCAGCGTCCGCGCCGTGGCCAGCGTTCGCGGTCCCTTCCAACGGGGCGGTGGTGGCGGCGGCGGTGGCGGCACCAACGTCGACCTGATCGCCGTCGGCAACGACTATGTGCAATTGGCCGGATGGCTGAAGCCGATCCTGGCCGCCGCGCAGGACAACCCCGGCTTCGCCCGTCCGCGCCTCGACTACGAGCCCACTGCGCCGCGCCTTTTGGTGCAGATCGACCTCGACAAGGCCGCCACGCTCGGCGTTTCGGCCCAATCGGTCGGCCGCGCGCTGGAGACCATGTTCGGTTCGCGTCGCGCGACGACCTACATCAAGAACGGCCAGGAATACGATGTCATCCTGCAGACCAACCTGGATCAGCGCCGCAGCATCGAGGACCTCAATCGACTGAACGTCCGCACCAGCGCGGGCGGGATCGTACCGCTCTCGACGGTGGTGACCACCCAGTTGCGCGGCGACACGCCAGACCGTCCGCGCGTGGATCGCCTGCGCTCTGTGACCCTGACCACGCAGCTCAATCCCGGGTATACGGTTGAGGATGCGGTGGCGTTCTTCAAGGATCAGGCGGCGCAGCGCCCCGTGCCCGGCGTCAGCATCAAGTGGGGCGGCCAGGCCAAGGACTATCTAGAAGGCTCAGGCGGCATCGCCGTCGCCTTCGGCCTGGCCCTGTTGCTGGTGTTCCTGGTGTTGGCCGCGCAGTTCGAGAGCTGGATCCACCCGGCGGTTATCATGCTGACCGTGCCGCTGGCGGCGTTGGGCGGGCTGTTCGGTCTCCTGGTCATGGGGTCGACCATCAACACCTACAGCCAGATCGGCCTGATCATTCTGATCGGCATTGCGACCAAGAATGGCATCCTGATCGTCGAGTTCGCCAACCAACTGCGTGACGAGGGCCTGACCGTTCGCGAGGCGGTGATCGAGGCGGCGGCCCTGCGCCTGCGTCCGATCATCATGACCTCGGTCTCGGCCGCGATGGGGGCCCTGCCGCTGATGCTGTGGGCGGGGGCGGGGGCGGGAAGCCGCCAGACGATCGGGGCGGTGATCTTCACCGGCGCGATTTTCGCCACCCTGCTGACGCTGTTCATCGTTCCGGTGTTCTACGACCTTCTGGCGCGCTTCACGAAGTCGCCGGAGTGGACGGCGCGCCAGATCGAAGCGTATGAAGCCCAGGAAAAGTCGGGTGAGGGGCAAACCTCACCCGCATAAACCGGGTGAGGAAGCATGGCTGACGGCGCTCTGACGGCCAAGCGGCAGGAAATCGCGCTGCTTCGGCGTCTCGAGGAACGGATTCTCTGGTTGGCGGCGTGGACGATCCACAACGCCAACCACCTCCGGGAAAGCCGGGACGGCTTGAAGGTTGGTGGTCACCAGGCGTCCAGCGCCTCGCTGACCACGATCATGACGGCGCTCTACATGAAGGCCTTGCGTCCGCAGGACCGGGTCGCCGTCAAGCCGCACGCCAGTCCTGTTTTCCATGCCATCCAGCACCTGTTCGGGCGGCAGAGCCTGGACAATCTGAAGCGCTTCCGGGCCCTTGGCGGCGCGCAGTCTTACCCGTCGCGCACCAAGGACGTCGACGAGGTCGACTTCTCGACGGGCTCGGTGGGCCTTGGTGTGGCCATGACGGCCTTTGCCTCCCTGACCCAGGACTATCTGGCCGCGCGCGGGGCCGTGAAGCCCGAGAAGATGGGGCGAATGATCTCGCTGCTGGGCGACGCCGAGCTGGACGAGGGCAACATCTACGAGGCCCTGATCGAGGCCTGCAAGCACGACATCCGCAACACCTGGTGGATCGTCGACTACAACCGCCAGAGCCTGGATGCGACCACCCAGGACCGGATGTTCACGCGCTACGGCGAGATCTTCGAAGCGGCTGGATGGGCCGTCGAGACGCTGAAGTGGTCCAAGCGCCAGCGCGAGGCCTTCGCCAAGCCGGGTGGGGACCGGCTGCAGGGCTGGATCGAGACGGCGCCCAACGATCTCTTCTCGGCCCTGACCTATCAGGGCGGCGCGGCATGGCGCGAGCGGCTCAGCGCTGACCTCGCCGACAGTCCCGACGCCTTGGCATTGATCGCGACCTATAAGGACGTCGATCTGGCCGAGCTGATGACCGAACTGGGCGGGCACTGCCTGGAAACCCTGCTGGAGGCCTTCGAGAAGGCCGGTCAGGACGACCGTCCTCGCTTCTTCATCGCCTATACCGTCAAGGGTCTGCGGTTGCCCTTCCAGGGGCACAAGGACAATCACGCCGGCCTGATGACCCCGGCCCAGATCGCCGAGTTGCGCGAGCGCCTCGGCGTGGTCGAGGGCGAGGAATGGGATCCGCTCTCGGGTCTGTCGGCGGCGGAACGCACGGCGATCAAGGGCCTGGTCGCACGAGCGCCGTTCGCCGCCGAGGTCGGGCGCGAACACCGTGCCCCGTCCATCCCGACGCCGACTGCGGACGAACTGCTAGCCGCGGTGGCCGGCGGCGGCGAGCAGTCGACCCAAGCCGCGTTCGGCAAGGTGATGTTCGAGATCGCGGCCCGAAAGGACGAGTTCGCCGGTCGGGTCGTCACCACGTCGCCGGACGTGACGGTCTCGACCAACCTCGGCGGCTTCGTGAACCGGCGGGGCGTGTTTCAGCGTCGCGCCCACGACGACGTCTTCAAGCGGCGAAGGATCCCGTCGGCTCAGGTGTGGTCCAAGGCCGAGACCGGCCAACACATTGAGCTGGGCATTGCCGAAAACAACCTGTTTATCGCCCTGGCCGCGCTGGGCTTGACCGCGCCGCTGTTCGGCGAGCGACTATTCCCGGTGGGCACGCTCTACGATCCTTTCATCGCCCGCGGTCTCGATGCGCTGAACTATGCCTGTTATCAGGACGCCCGGTTCCTGCTGGTGGCGACGCCGTCCGGTCTGACGCTTGCGCCGGAGGGCGGCGCGCACCAGTCGATCAACGCGCCTGTGATCGGCATGGCCCAGCCCGGGCTCGACACCTTCGAGCCCGCCTTCGCCGACGAGACCGCAGTGCTGATGGCGCACGCGTTCGATCGCATCCAGGCGGAGGACGGAGCCTCGACCTATCTGCGGCTGTCGACGCGCGTCCTGGCTCAGCCCGTTCGGTCGGACGAGGCTTGGCGACAGGGCGTGATCGATGGGGGCTATTGGCTCAAGCCCCCGGCGCCAGGCGCGCGACTGGCGATCGTCTTCAGCGGCGCCCTGGCGCCCGAGGCGCTCGCCGCGTTCGACGCGCTGACCGAGGATATGCCCGACGCTGGCCTTCTGGCGGTGACCTCCGCTGACAGGCTGCATCGCGACTGGACCTCGGCCGGCCGGGCGCGATGGACCGGACAGGAAGCCCGTGCATCGGTGATTGAGCAACTGCTGGCGCCGCTGGCGCGCGACGCGGGGTTGGTGACGCTGACCGACGGGGCCCCGCTGGCCTTGTCCTGGCTGGGCTCGGTGCGCGGCCAGCGCGTGCGGGCTTTGGGCCTGGAGGCGTTCGGCCAGTCGGGCGATCTTCCGGATCTCTATGCCCAGTATCGTCTGGACGCCGACGCCGTGCTGGACGCCTGCGCGGATCTTCTGGCTTAGAACCCGCTGAGGATCGTCATGCCCGTCAGTAGACCGTCGCGGAAGTGATAGGTCAGGCGCGCGCGGGTGTCGGACCAGATCTGACCTTGCTCGGTTTCGACGGCGTACTGCGCCTCGACGGTCAGGGCGTTGGGCGTTTCTTCGGTGACCTCGATCAGTTGAATGTTCGGCCGGATTGTCGCGAAGACGCGGGCGAAATGGCCCATGACCGCTGCCTTGCCGACCAGAAGCTCTCCGGTTTGCAAGGTATTGGGCCACGTGGCGTCAGGATGGATGAAGCGGTGCAAGCCCTCTGCGTCGCGCGCGTTGAACACGGCGAAGGCGTCTTCTAGCACTGTCCGTAGCGCGGTCATGGCGGGCACACACCGCTGTCGTCGACGTCCTGCTCGGTGATCAGGCCCGCATAAAGGCGGTACCAGATCACGACAGGACCATCCTGCCAAATTCCGCCGTTCAGGCCCCTGGTCTCGGCGAGCATGGACGCCCTGACACGGTCATCACTCTCAAGACGGTAGTCGAGCAGGGAAAGCGTGACATCGACGGTCTCGAAGAGATGCCGATGGTGGGTTTCAATGGCCTCAGCGCCGCTGATTTCACCACCTTCCAACATGTCATGGAAGCGCGCGTCCGGCGCGTAGCAGGCGACGGCGGCGTCGACATCGCGGGCGTTGATCGCGTCGACTAGTCGGTACAGCATCTGCTCGACGCCGGCGAAGGTCGGCTCCGTGTAGTTTTGTTCGCTCTCCATCCGAGACACCAAGCCATTCCGGAGGGTGTAGCAGTGGCGCGCCCGCGTGCTGGACCAGACCGTGCCGTCGACTGCGCTGGTTATGGTTTGGCGGGAGAGCACCTCGACCTGATGCGCAGCCGGCGTGAACAGGCTGATGGGCTCATAGTGCGCGCGCAAGGGCGCGGTCAGGTTTGAGAAATAGGCTCTCACAGCCCCAAGGCCTTCGAGCCGGCCGTTCTCAAGCTCGTCGGGCCAGGAAACGTCGGGAACCATCATCGCGAAGCAGCGATCGAAGTCGCGGGCGTTGAAGGCTTCATAGAGCCGCGCGATCCGGTCCTCGTCGGCAGTCATGGGCGTCGAACCATGTTCTCCGTTTACGCCTCTTCCATGCGCCAGAACAGGTCGTCTAGGAGCGTGTAATAACGCCGCACGCCTACTTGGCGGCAGGCTGATAGCCCGTCTCGACCTTCAGATAGGCGATCAGGTCGATCCGGTCCTTTTCATTCTTGATCCCGGCGAAAGTCATCTTGGTGCCGGGCATGAAGCCTCGAGGGTCGGCCAGCCACTTGTCGAGTTGCTGGGCGTCCCACACGAAACCCGCCGCTTTCACGGCGTCAGAGTAGCTGTAGCCTGCCTTGGTCCCGGCCTTGCGACCAAACACGCCGTAAAGGTTCGGTCCCGTCAGGTCGGGGCCGCCTTGAGCGATCGTATGGCAAGACCGGCACAGCGCGAACTTGCTCTGGCCATTCGAAAGGTCGCCGGTGTTGTAGGGGGCGGGCAGGGCGGCGAGTGCGGCCGCCTTTTCCGCGTCGGTCGGCGCCGGCGCGGAGGCCGGGGTGGGCGCCGAAGCCGGCGCATCGGCGGGAGCTTCACTAGAGCTTCCACCGTCCTTCGAGCATGCGGAAACGGCCACGCAAAGAGCCGCGACGGCGGCCAGTTTCAACGAGCGCATAGTGATCCTCGACTGACGTTTCGCCGCAGGTTCTGCGACGCCGCGACGCATTCCAAACCCTTATAAAATCTGGTCCGGCGCCTTGTCACGCGGGGATGGTCCTTAAGCGTGGGGGTTGCGGCCAGGATGCGACAATCATTGGTATCCCTGTGATTCTCATGGCGAAAAGTGAACTTGCAAAACGTGGGTCTGCACATAACCGTTTGACGGTCGTTAACCATAGATCTTACCCCTTTCCTCACGGAGCGGGCTGGCTCCGGGCAGGGCTGGAAGCAAGATCATGGACTGGAGCGAAGAACGCACGGCGACCCTGAAGAAGCTGTGGCTGGAAGGACTGAGCGCGAGCCAGGTGGCCCGCCAGTTGGGCGGCGTCAGCCGGAGTGCGGTGATCGGGAAGGTGCACCGCCTGGGTATTACCGTTCGCGAAACCCCCGTCCGTCAGCGGGTGTCGACCGCCCGAGCACCGTCGCGGATTTCCGTTCGCCAGCGCCCCTCGCGTGAGAGCGTCCCGCAACGTGCCGCGCCGCGTTTCGATCGCGTCGAGGAAGACCTGCTGCCGACCTCCGGAATTCTGGGTCTCGGCGCCCATTCGTGCCGCTGGCCGATTGGCCATCCCGAGAACGACGACTTCGGCTTCTGCGGCCGTCCCAAGACGAGCGCGCGGGGTTCGTACTGCGAGCAGCATAGCCAGGGCGCCTTCCGCCGCCTGGGGTCCAGCCAGGCCGTCGAGGCCTGGGCCCTGAAAGGCGTGAAGGAAAAGCGCGTGCAGCCCCGTCTCGTCTGACCGCCCCCCGACCGTCTCCCTATCCCTTTCCTCGATACCGATGAGCCGTACGATGAACATGGTCCTGATCGAGAACGCCGCCGGCAGCAGCCAAGTGATCACCATTATCGAGGAGTTCGCCGGCCACTCGGTGTCTCGCGACCTCAATCCCGGCGATCACGCCGAAATCCCGGTCACCCAGTTCAAGTCGATCACCGTACGTGAGACCTATCCCGACGACTGGCTGAGCCGTGGCCTCAGCCGCAACCGCGCCGCGGCGGCCTGAGCGCTGGGTGAGAAACCTGAGCACCATGACCCCGCGAAGCCTTTCGCGGGGTTTTTCGTTTCACAAGGGCGCCGACGATTGCATGGGCGTTAACCTTGTGACACACAAAGCGCCGTTTTGCGGGGCGGACATAACGATGGGCGAGGGTGAAGAGCGCGTGGAGGCCGGGCCTGAGCATGCGCTGCCGTTGTCCAGCTATCTGAGCTACCTGCTCTATCAGACCGAACAGCACCGCCGCGCCGTCGCGGCCGATCTTCTGGCCAAGCACGGGCTGTCCTTCGCCAAATGGGTGGCGATGATTTCGCTGCGGCGCTTCGGGGACCTGTCGATGACGCGGCTGGCCAAGCTGGCGGCCACAGACCGCACCACCTTGACCCGCTCGATCGACAGCCTGATCGCCGACGGCCTTGTGGCGCGAGAGGCCTCGGCGCGTGACCGCCGGATTGTGGTCATCAAGCTGACCGACGCGGGTCGAGTCTTGCTTGAACGGATCCGGGGAGAAATCCGGCCTCTGAACCAGGAGGTCTGCGCCCAGCTGACCACCGAGGAGCAAGCCGCCATGACCCGCTACCTGCAGAAGATGCTGGGCGGCCTGATTGTCGAACCTGACTGGAAGCACGACGTCATCGCCTTCAGCGCGCCCGCACCGCCGGAGAC
Source organism: Pseudomonadota bacterium (assembly GCA_020161365.1). Classification (GTDB taxonomy): domain Bacteria; phylum Pseudomonadota; class Alphaproteobacteria; order Caulobacterales; family Caulobacteraceae; genus Caulobacter. The sequence goes on from JAIUNU010000013.1 coordinate 91,528, forward strand.
GGCTTGAGGTCACGCCTTAGAGCGTGACTCGGGCCGGAACCGGTTCTCACTTTCGGCGTGACGCTCTAGTCGTCGAGCTTCACCCGTCCGCGACCGGACTTCACCGTCGACCGCTTTGATTTGCCCTCGAGCCGCTTGAGTTTGCTGGAATAGGTGGGCTTGGTCGCCTTGCGGGGCTTGGGCTTTTCGGTTGCGCGGCGGATCAGGTCGATCAGACGCTCCAGGGCGTCCTGTCGGTTCATCTCCTGCGAGCGCGAGCCCTGGGCGAACAGCACCAGCACCCCGTCCTGTGTCAGGCGGCTGCCCGCCAGGGCCTCCAGCCGAGCCTTCACGTCGTCGGGCAGATAGGGCGAGTTGCGGACGTCGAAGCGCAGCTCAATGGCGGTCGAGGTCTTGTTGACGTGTTGACCGCCCGGGCCCGAGGCGCGGGTGGCCTTCCAGGCCAGATCGTCTTCATCGATCCGCAGCCAGGGCGTGATCTCGATCATCGCGGGCATGCGATCACCGGGGCGCCGCGCGCTTGGCCTTGACCATCAGCTGGTCAAGGGCCTGCAGGAACCGCGAGCGGTCGGCCCCCGCGAAGGCGGCCGGCCCCTTGGTGACCTCACCCATCGAGCGCAGGTGTTCGCCGATCGAGCGCGAGGCCAGGGCCGAGCCGATCATATCGGCCGAGAACACCCGTCCGTTCGGCGCGACGGCTGCGCCGCCGGCCTTCAGCACGCGGTCGGCCAGAGGAATGTCGTTGGTGACCACCACATCGCCCGGAGCGCAGCGCTCGGCGATCCAGTCGTCGGCGACATCGGGGCCAGCCTCGACCACCACCTGCTCGATCACCGGCGTCTGGGGCACGCGGATCCAGCTGTTGGACACCACGAAGGTCTTGAAGCCGTGACGGGCGGCGACCTTGTAGCACTCGTCCTTCACGGGGCAGGCGTCGGCGTCGATGAAAAGCGTGGCGACCATCGCGCGAGACCTCGGACGAGGGAAATGGTGCCGGCTGAGGGGATCGAACCCCCGACCTTCGGTTTACAAAACCGCTGCACTACCGCTGTGCTAAGCCGGCCACGTTGAAAACGTTGGATAAATTGTTGAACGTCGCGTCACGTTTTACGATTGCCGGAAACGTTTTACACAGAGCGTCCGCGTTTGTTCTTCTCTAGCCGCGCCAGCATCCCCTTGGCAACCTCTTCTGAGGTGACATAGCGACGGGCGATGTTCGCCACGCGATCCGGCTTCCACCCCATGACTAGGGCCACGTCGGAGAGCGCCAGGCCCGCACGAACAAGCCATGTCGCGCCGGTCCCGCGAAGGTCGTGATGGCGAAGGTTCTTGATCGACGGCTTGCCTTGCTTGGCGCGCTGCATTGCGGTCTGAAGGCCACCGGGCGTCCAAGGTAGCCCGTGCGAGTTGGTCAGCACGGCGCCCACGTCCTTGCGCCCGATCGCGGCCAACAGGCGACGCAGGGAGGGGCGGATGGGGATGGTCACGGTTCGTCCGGTCTTTGCCGTCGTCAGGACAATGGCGTCCTTGCCAACGTCGCGCCAGCTCAAGCGGACCAGATCCCCTAGACGCAGGCCGGTGAGCGCAGCGAGAAGCACGGCGGTTCTGAATGGTGCAGGCTGTCCTCGGAACAGCGTCGCAAGATCGCTCATCGTCCAGATGATGTCGGCGCGATTGGCCTTGTAGAGGCGCGAGAAGCGGTCCAGCGGGTTGCGGGCGATCTCGCCGCGATCGTATGCCCAGCGCGTCACCTTGGACAGGCAATCAAGCCGGTGATCTGCCGTGCGGGGCGTATCCTTGAACTGGTCCCGCCAGCTAATCAGGACGCCGCGCGCGCCATCGGCACCGAGCGCCTTGACCTCCATCTCGCCAAGTTGGCCGCGCACGAAGTCCAGATGCGTGCGGATGTCCCGTTTGGTGCGAGGGGCCAGGCGCTTGTATTCCGCGCTGTCCAGATAGCGCGTAATGAGGCCGCTAAGGAAGTCGTGAGGTGCGGCTGGCGTCACGAAGGCTTTGAACGCCTCCAGCGCGGCCGGTGTAGCCTCAGCGACCTTGCGGGCTAGCTCTGCGTCGGATCTGGCCTGTACGGCGAGAATGCGCGGCCCGCCGCGCCACGCATACCAATACTCACCAACACGCCCGCCCGCGAGCTTGGCGCGCACCCTATGGGCGCCGGGGAGCATGTCCCGAACTCGCAAGGAACCGTTCAAGGGCCTGTTCCGCGTCAGTCTTGTTGGAGTTGGCGGGAACATCAGCCTTCACGCCGCGCAGCTCGTCAAGCCAAGCGTCAAGGGCCACGCGGTCCCAACGGATGCGACCGGCAATCGGCACGCGCCCGACGAGGATGTTTTTGATCGCCGTCTTTGGTATGCCGAGATAGGTCGCGGCCTGGCCCTCGGTTAGAAGGCGGGTCTCAGCCATGCTCCACCTCCTTAATAGCTCGGAGGCGAAACCACGCGCCGTAAATGCAGTCCATGTCGGCTTTGGCCCATTCTTCCGGCGTGTGTCGGCAATGGTCTTTGCTGAAGAACCGCAGGCGCGTGCGACCGCAAACTGGGCAAGCCTCTTTTTCGTTAATGTCAAACTCCCGGCTCCCCGCCTCTTCTTGCTCTAGGCGCGTAATGAGGTCAGTCATGGGGCACCTCCATAACGGGCAGGCCAGCGGCTTTAGCGCGCTTCACCATGTCAGCAGTGCCTCGCCCGCCGGGGAAGGCGACGATCAACGCCGGGCCATGACCGAGCATGTTTTGATTGCGGATAGGACCAGCCCGCTTGCCATGCTTTGACCATTCGGAGGGACAGGCTATGTCCTTCACGCCTCGGCTCTTAGCCCAGTATTTGGCCTCGCTGTCGGCCCCGCGAGCGTTTCCGTGGATGACGAAGCTAATGGGCTCTTCGGCGTGAAGGCGATCCAACACGCGGCAAACAGCAGCCGTGTTGTTGTAGTCCCGGCCACCACAAACGAGGATGCGTCTGGTCATCCTTCACCCCCTTTCTGAGGGTGGGCGAGGACGTTCTTGGGTTCATCCCGGGAACCTTCACGTTCGGCCGGCAAGTGGACGGCTTCGCCGCCATCAGGGGTATCGATCAAAGAGCAGATCAGCGCGGCGTACTTGCGGGCGTTTTCAGCGTTGGCGACGTTTGACCAGTGAGCCGCATCTTCACCGTTGGTCGGGCGCCTCTCAAAGTATCGAGCGCACTCGTACAGCCATGCCGCGCACAGACTGATTTCCTCCGCGCGCTCAAACCATCCCAAACCGTTGCCGGGTAAGGTTTTGCTGCTGATTTCCTCGGCCGCTTCGGTGCCAGGGCCTTGAGCGCGGGCTAGGATGGCGCGAAGGTCTGCGGCGTGCTCCTTTGCAACGCTACCGGCTATCAGAACGCCGCCCGTGTCTTCGCCCCCGCCACCCAAAAAATCGGCCATATCAGCGAGACGACGCGCGATCTCTTCCCGTTCATCAGCCATTGCTGGTCTCCTTGGTGGGGGTGGCCGGTGCTTCCTCGATCACCGAAACGCCATAGACGCCCAAGCCCATCGCCTCGCGCCAATCCACGCCGCCTAGAAGGCAGGCGATGACGCGGCTTCCGATTGGACAGGTGGAATTGATGAGGCCGTGCTGGCTTACGTGGTCGAAGAACTCGGCCTGATCGACCGTGAGGGTGATTGTGCGCAAGGCCATCTCCCCGCCCTCCCCGTTAACAAGGGCGGCGTCGGCGCTGTGGTTTTCAGGGTAAAGTGCCCGGCAGCGGTCCCGCGTCACGGACGCATCGTCGTTCTCGCCATAGTCGCTGTCGCCGCACTTGGCGCAGACGTGGACCGGGACCGAACAGGCGCAGGTATCGCTGCATCCGGCGTTCCTGCCGCCTATGTGCTCCCAGGCGTGTCCGACGTCCGCACACGCGCCGGTGGCGATCTGCTGTTTTAGCATCTCCACGCGGCCTTCGGCGGCGGCCAGTTCGGCTTGTAGGTCGCGGCTCACTCCCCGCCCTCCCTTGTAGGAGTGGCGGCGATCATGGCGCTGTACCGCCCGCTGTCGGACGGCGACAAATAGAGCTCTTCAAGCATCGCCTCGGTTGGCTCTCTCGGAACCATCACCCACCCATCCGCCACAGACTCACCAGGGCCGGGGCCTTGTCGGGCTAGGATGGCGTCGGCTTTGGCGAGACTGGAGGCCGTGCCGCGAAGCTCGGCGTCGCGCACCGCAGTCAGAGCGCGGCGCTGGTCGTCGGTCATCGAGACGGTTGCCAAGGCGTGATTGCAGCTATCCAGGCGCTCCCAATAACCCTCGTGATCAATGATCCGCGCGATCTCTTCACGATCATCACCGCTGGTCGGCTGGGATTGTGCGCGGGTGTTCCACAGGGCGATGCGCTCTGCATCGTCGCTGAACAGGCGGAAGCCAGCGGATGGGCATCGGCCATAGTCGCGCCCTTGGTAATCCTGGACGTGTACGAAGCAGTCGGCATTGCGCCGGCTGAACGGCCCGTTCTTGATCAAGCGCGTCCCACAGAACGGGCAGGGAAGAAGTTCATCACCCATGTGTCAGGACTCCTTGGTGGGGCGCGGACTTGCGGCGTTTGATCGTGCGCAAGCGACGGCGCATGTACGTCAGGCTGCGCTGCATGGCCTCAAGGTGCGCAACGGCGCAGTCGATCCCGCATTCCAGCGCTTCGCGCTCGGTAGCGAATTCGTTGGCACGGTGTTCGGGCAGTAAGTTCGACGCATCGAACACGTAGATCCCGCCCCCGTCGTCCTTCTCAACACTCCAGACAGACCCGCTCACTCCCCGCCCTCCCCGTTAACAAGGGCGGTGGCGCGCACCCGCTCAAAAACCAGCGTAGGGATAAGGACGTGGTTGGGATGGTGGCGCTCGCTCGTCTGGTAGTCATCCCCGAAACCGTCCAGCGCCTCCCTCATAGCGTCTCGCTCTCGGGTGATAGAGGCGAGGGCGTCTTCAAGCTCTGCGATGCGCCGGACGTTGGTGGCGTACAGTGTCTCGGGCGGGCTCTGAAGTTCGGTTCCCATCGATCAAGCCCCCTCAGTCTTGAGAGCGGCGCGGGCGATGCGATGACACTCGGCGAGATCCACGTCGGCGGACTGGTCGGGGACGTATTGGTCCGCGATCTTGTTGAGCGCCCCCTCCAGCTTCTCCGCCCGCTCCTCAGCAGCTTGCAGGCGGGCGATGAGGTCGTGGGCTAGGTACGGCGTGAAAACGCGATAGAACTCAGTCCAGCGGCCCTCCTTTTCTCCAACCGTCAGGCCACGCTCTAGCGCATACCCTGTAATCTCTCTCAGCTTGTTCAGGTCTTCGCTCATAGGGTGTTAGCCTCCAAAGGGGCGGGACTGGATAGAGGAGGTTTCTTGTTCCTCCCGGATCGGTTGAGAGACCTGTGGGGCGACTTCCGCCTTGCCACTCGCCGGCGCTTGCGTGTTGGCCGCGCGAGAGGTGATCGCCTCGACAATCTGGTCAGGCCAGATCCACCACACCGGGAAGGCGTCTTCGTCCTGAGCCCGCTGGAAATCACCGCCGTTTCGGCATCGACGGCCGAAGCTGTCGAAGCACATCGCGGTGAAGTGGTGACCCCGCCAGCCCTTCGTTTCGCCGTGCTGGGTGTTGTTGTACTCAGGGTGGCAAGTCAGCCAGCGGCTCGCGCGGCTCACCCATTGCTGGAAGCTGTCGAAGGTCTGGTCCGCAAATGGCGGCTCAATTCTGACTTGCGCGCTCATGCTGGCTCACTGTTGAACTTGCGGGACTGGATCTTGCGGGAGCCCTTGGGGGGCTGGTGGTGGGTCATTCGGCGTCACCAGCGAGAAACCGGGCGTAGTGGCGCGCGGCGTTGGCGTAGGCGTCGACACCCAAGGCGGACCAAAAGTCGCGCTCGCGGCGCTTGTGCTGGTCGTGCTGGTGGTGGGCATGGCAGAGTGGGTTTGCATGGCGGTCGTGGTTCTTCGCCTGCATCCCCGGGTTACGTGCCCCTGCGGCGGCGTCGCTGTAGCGGATATGCGCCGCTTCGATTGGACCGTTGCAGCCGCCCAGGTGAGCGGCCGCGCACGGCTGGCGCCGGAGATAGGCGAGGAACGGCTTATCGTGTTCGCGCGGCTGGCGCTGCCCAGACATGGGGTCCTTCTTGCGGGCCTCCTTCGCCTCGCGGCGATGCTTCGACCGTTCGCGGGCGCGCAACTGGCTCTCGCGTTCCTTGACCTTCTTGGCCAGTTCAAGCGCGCGCCGTTCCTCGATCGTGCGAGAGAGTTTCATCACTCCTCCCGAGGATCGTTCTTGAGGAGGTCAGAGCCGCGCTTCAGGCCGAGGGGGAGGTCGCCCGGGAAGCTGTCTTCGGCGTCTGCGGTCTCGGCTTCCGGCTCATCCTCGGCCGGCGCATCCTCGAAGGTCGCGTCGGTGGCCTCCAAGGGCGCATCAAGGGCGCGCGGCGGCTCGGGAGCCTGCTCTTCGAAGTCAGCGTGAAGGCGACGCGCCGCGACTGGTTGCGGCGTCATCTGGCGATCGTACTCGTCAGGCTCGATGATGCCCGAGAAGCCGAAGGAGTAGCGGGCCGCTTGGATCATGGCCTTGTGGCGAAGCATACGCGCCGGCCATTGCTTCCACACGTCGGTGTTGCGCTTGCACTCCGACATGTACTCGGTCGCCTCAATCGGGCGGGTCCGATCCTTGCGGTACATGCGGCAGGTCACTGCAACGAGAGCGTCGCCCTCGCGCTGGTCGACAAACTCCATGCCGTCGAACATCGGGTGATCGTTGATGATGCGCGACCAGCCGTCGATCGACACGATGGGTTGGATGCCGCCGCCCTTGGCTGGGAAGGCGTAGATTTCCTTCGTCAGGGGGTTGAGGCGGTATTCCTTGGCGACGAGAAGGAACGCGGCGAACTCTTCGCGCGAGACGCTCCCCTTGCACACGGTGGCCCGGATCGTCGCCTCAAAGGCGGCGGGCTCCATGCCGTAGCGGGTGGACATGTCGACGAGGACAGAGCGCGGCGCGCGCTCAATGGTGGCGACGGCGGTGCTCATGCGGCCTGTTCCTGTTCAGCGGGGAAAGAGACGGTGTCGGCGACTTCAGTCAGCCAGGGCGGGAAGTCGTGATCGGCCGGCGCGATGGCCTCTTCGACTAGTGCCCATGGAACGGTGAAGCCGAAGCGGTCGCGGAAGGCGCGATAGTTGGCGAGGGCCACTTCCATTTTCCGCCGCCCGCTGTCGAACGTGACATCATTGGTCTCGCGGATGATCGGCTGAATGATCGGCGCTTGGCCGCGCTCGTCATCCCGACGCCGGTAGAAGATCCAGCACCAGGACCACACGTCGACAGCCGCAACGCGCTTGATCCATGCTTGTTGATCGGGAGACCCGCCGACGACCGGAAGCCCTGCCATCTGCTGACGAGCGCGCCAGTACATGAAGCGCTGAACGTCCATTGAGCGGGACGCGACGAGGTTCAGGCATTGCTCGCGGATCGTCCGCCCCTTGGCGTCGCCGCCGTAGGATTTGAGGTCGATTGCAAAGCGGGGGAGAAGCTTATCGATCTTGGCGCGCAGCTTCACGCCGGACTCGTCAGTCCAAAGGATCGCTACCTCCGACATGCCCTCGCGCATCGGCGGGCCAAGCTCGGGATGGTTCAGGATCAGCGCGGACATGTGGCGGACGCGCCGGTCCATGTCCTCGGTCATGATGATTTTGCCGCGAATGATCGCGTCATCGCGCCAGATGCGCGCTTCCTTCGACCGGAAGTCCTCGAAGGGCGAAATGACCGCCTTGTCCTGATAGACGGCCTCACCCTCCAGAACGAGCGCGTGAAGCGCCGAACCGAACTGCATCTCGACGGACGGGACGCGGACGGGGCGGTCTGGATTGTGGCGCGAGCCGTACCACCACGACGCCGGGTCGCGGTGAAGGACGCTCAGGTCGGTCGACCCGAGCCGGTCTTGGGCGAAATACACCTCGTCGGAGAGGTCGATATAAACGCCATCGGGCAGGGCGATAGTCATGTCTTGGCCCTCAGTGCTTGAAGCCGTCGCGCGTATGCAGAGCGGACAGCGGCGAGTGTTGGTGGGTCGAGAGCCTTGAAGGCGTCGGCGTTTGCCTTTCCGAAGGCCACGAGGTCGGGTTCTGTTCGCGCGAGGTCGCAGGCCATTTCGACCAAGGCGACGGCGCGGGCGTCGGGCAGGGTGTGGCGCTCATCGGCCATGCCCGCCGTTCAGCAGTTCGTCGGTCATGATCCAGCACGCGACCAGAACGCCGGGGGCGAAGGGCGCGGCGAGGATCGCGGCGATGATGAGGGCGGTCGTCATGCGGCGACCTCACCAGTAGCGCGGCGCGCAAGAGCGGCTTCCGCGTGTTCCTTGATCCAGGCTAGGCGAGCGGGGTTCTCGTAGATGGTCCCCAGGTCCATAGCCGCTTCGAAGGCGTCGCTGTCGTCAAAGGGGCAGTACGTACCTAGTCCGGCGCCTGCCATTTGGTCGCGAGCCAACTCCCAAATGCCCTCTGCGTCCGGGTAGCGATCTTCCCATTCGATCAGCTGATCGCAGATGGGCTGGTTGCGGCTGAAGATGCGGTGTTCACCGCACCCACCATCAATCCACGCCTGAAGTTCGATGTAGAACCGGTCCAGATGATCTTGGACGGCGCTCATCCGATGCCTCCCATGAGCTGCGTAAACAGGAGCGCCATCAGGAACCCGGCGAAGACGAAGCCGCCGACGAACCATCCGGCTTGCTTCACGTCCCGCCAGAACATGCTCTGGTCGATCCGTTGCGGGAGGTCGCGCGACTGGCCCCCCGCTTGTTGGCCGTCTGTCGCGCGGCAAGGGGTGGGGGAGGTCATGCGGCCTCCTTGCGGCGATCAACAAAGCCGATGATTTCAGCCGAGATGAGGTGCTTGTTCAGCCACTCTTCGACATCATCGTCTTCGGTGTCGCACTCCAGTTCATCGCCAGCGGCGTCCGTCATTACGACGCGAGCGCCCCATCCACCGCCGGGGAGGTCTTCGGCAATGTTGCCGATGGCGCAGCTCAGGTTGTCGAAACCGGAGCAGTTGCCGAACACGGTCGTTTCCACCGTCCAGCGATATTGCCAGCAGCCAAAGGTCAGACGGAACAGCTTACCGTCCACGCGCTGTTGGTTCGGATCGGCGTTGAACACGTCACTCATGTCTCTGCCCCTATTAAGCCGCGCGCTCTGGCGCTGGCGTGGTGGTGTGCTTGGGCAAAACCGCCTCAAGCTCTTCGGTCGGGATGTTGCGGATGGCTTGGTCCTGGTCCCGGCCCGATAGGCTGGCGAGGAGGTCAAAGCGCTCCATGTCGCCTCGGTCCCAGGCGCGGTTTGCGGCGCGGGCGAGGGTCACGCCGCGTCCTCCAGCCAAGTCGCGGCGCACTCGACGCAGCATGGACCGGCGGCGCGCTCGAAGGCTTCGACGTTCACGTCCGCTTGGTCGATCACGTCGTCACAGAACTCGCAGACAGCCACGATGTCGTCGCCGTAGGGGTTCTTCAGGTCAGAGGGGACGAAGCTCATTGGCCCTCTCCGAGAGCCTTAGGGACCAAGTCGCTCATCGTGACGGGATCACCCTCGCCGGTGGCCTGCCAGAAGCACACTTCCGCCATGCGGGCGCACTTCATGGCGCGGTCTGGAAGGTCACGTTCGGCGAGGCTGTAGGCTTGGGCTTCGTACAGCCCGCCCAGCTTTCGCCAGAGCCGGCCGATGCGCTTGTAAGCGGCGTCAGAGTCGAACATCACAGGCTCCACAGAGCGGCTGACACCTGCCAAAGCACGGCGACCAGCACGAGAAAGGCGGGGAGGGCTTTGAGGGTGGCGCGCATGTCAGGCGGCTTCGCTCTGACGCACCGGCTCGATGACCAGCACCGGACGAACCGGACGCGCGGTCAGCATCGCCAGACGTTGACGGCAGTTGCGGGCGTGCTCGTCGAAGCGGTCCAGACCCTTGCGGGCGGACTTGGCGACGATCTTGTCGCCAGCCTTCAGAGCCCGATGCAGCGACCGACGTTCAGCAGCCGCGCTGGCTTCGGAACGCTCCAGCATCACCCGAACGATGGCCGGATCACGCTCATACGTGGCAGGGTACAGGTTGCGGGTCTTGGTAGGCTTGAAGCCTTCGGACCAAACTCGCTTAGGGCTGACGCTCGGCATCTGCGCTCTCCTTGTGTGAGGAGATAATGCAAAATGCATTACGCGAGCGCAAGTGCAAAATGCATCACGCCGTGATAAATTGCGATCCGCTAGGCGAACGGCCTAGTTTCTGGAGTAGACCAATGACCGAAGAAGCCGGCCTATGCGGGCCTGCCGCAATTTCTATCTACGAACTAGCCGTGCGCGTAGTGGTGCCATTGCCGGCCGATCTGGTTTTGCGCATGTGGGAGATTCAGCGCGAAGGTGCCGGTTGGAAAAACGCATTAGCTTCAGAATAGCGACGGTATCCCGATCTTGAAGGCCGGCACGTTCAATGAGCGCGTTAGTCTCAATCGCCGAGACGCGGACGTGATCCGTTTTCTAGTTGCCAAAGTCGTTCTTGAAGCTTTTCAAGCTCGCGCTCCAGCCCCTTAAGCCGCCGAAAAGCATTATTAAATGCACTGTGAGCCGCTATGAAAACGAATATCACTGCGATTTGCTGGAAGGTTGTCATGCGTTAAATCCGGCGAAATAGAGCAATAATACTGCCGCTATAGCGATAACGATAATTCCCCAGACCAAAACCGTTATTGCGCCGAATAAGAGTGCAATTATTAGGGCCGGAACCCATCCAAACGCTACTCCGAGAAGAAAGCCCCAAGACGCAATCGCGTACCACCAGCAACTAACAAAGGTGATCACCGCGACGAGACCCCCGAAGGGGAGGCCTTTTCCGATATAGTCGGCCTCTATCCAGTCCCTGAGCATCTACTTCACCGTAGCTGTGGTGCGGTAGCGGTAGTAGGCCCACAGGGCTAACCCGCATACAATGTAAGCAAGCGCGTTTTCAAAGCGGTAATCCTGGCGACTACCAGCACCGTACAATGCAAGAGAGATCCATATAGACCACAAGGCGCTGCCTGGTGGATTTGTGCCTCCCGTCTTGCGTCGAAAGTGCTCGATAATGGACGAGATTATAACAATGCTCAGCGCCGCCCCGAGCCATGCTGCTACTGCAATCATTCCCCCTCCTATGTGGTAGCGTTACGCGAAATCATCAGCTCTCTTGATAATCCGCCGAGCCTGCCTTGGCGGGACGTAGTACGTAATCTCTGCTGCCCACCGAAGCCGCACGTCCTTGATGGGGCGCGCGGCCGCACTCTCAAGGTTGAAGAGACCAGGGCCTGAGCCCCATTGCAACCTTTTGACGAGAACGCGTCCGTCCTCAGTTTCGACCGCGCATAGTTCTCCGATCAGATCGGGCGTCGGTTCGACCTTCTGGTCATCGAAATAGATTAGCGATCCATCGTCAGCGAGCATGGGCATGGACGAACCGTTAACTTCTAGCGCGACAGTTTTGGACGTACCCCCAGGCGGAAGCGGCACCATATCAAATCGAGCGTCGGAATCCGCGAAGAAAACCTCCCCACTAGCATCCGCACCAACCCTTCCGATAATTCGCACGTGATCCGCCATGGACCGCGAGCGTCCATACAGAAGCCACTCAGGGGAGCAGTGAAAGAACGCGGCATAACGCGCAGCGGCCTTCGCTGGATAACCGCGCGTACCGTTCTCGTGCTGAATGTAGGTTGATGGGGTTGCGCCCATCGCCTCAGCCGCAGCCTTAGCAGAGTCGTAGCCAGCCTTGATGCGGGCTTCTCGGAGGCGTTCGCTAGGTTCGCTCATGGCTACCCGCTTTAGTCGCGAGCGTGATGCAAAAGGCACTTGCGTTTCAATAATGCAAAATGCATTATGCGGGCCATGCGAACTCATGCCGCAATCATCAGGAGCGCTCCGGCGCAATCGGTTAGCGAAGCGCTGGGCGTCAGCCTCCACACGGTCAGGTCTTGGGCGCAGCGTAATTCAGTTCCTGCCGAATATTGGGCTGGCGTCAGGGATATGGGCTTGGCGACGTTGGATGAGCTTGCCACGGCCGCAAAGACCAAGGCCCGCGCGTCCAGCGAGGCAGCTTGATCTATGCGGGGGGATCTCAACACCTTTCAAGTTCAGGCCGCTCCCCCTCCCGGCGGTCTGGGTCTTGGCCGTGCGGTAGAGACCCGCGCGAGTTTGGCCAGGACCGGCGCGGCGACTGCCCTCTATCGGTCGTCGCGCCCCCACTATCCCGTCCCCCAGTTTTCCAACAGCGGACACCCGAGCGCCGCTGAAACGCCGACGCAGATGGCTTCACAAGCCGTGGGGGACAAACGGGCACATAAGGCGGCTCATGCGTCGGAAGCTCGGGAACTATCCTATCGCGATCCGATCCGAGCATCCTTTCCTCTGCCGGTTCGGTTGGCAGCCCGATGGGCGGCTCTCGGGTGCGATGAACCGAGCCGTCATTCTTTCACGACGATGGGCGCTGGAGCCTTCACCCTCCAACGCCCGTCCTCGTCATGCGTCGAGACCCGCCAACACCAACCCGTGGGCCTCGTCTCGGTAGGATTGCGCCAGTTCGGCCAAGTCCTCCCGGTCTTCACCTCTAACCGTAAGCGCTCGGAGTTCGCTCCTTCGCGCCAAAACAACACGCCGGATCGCTTCGCAAAAGAGAGCGTCGGCGGCTTCCATCGTTCGTCCCTGATCAACACCCCCTCTCTGGAGGCGTGTTGATCATGGGACATTCAGTAATGGCTTTCTCACCGAACCTTCGGGCTAAACGCCCGGGATTTTCAGTTGACAAAACTATTCGTGACGCTCTCGCCGAGCATTTCAGGCGGGAATACCCGGCGAACGCCACGAAGACCCTGTCGCGTGACCTTGGCCTGTCAATCGACGAGGCGAGGGCGGTGCTGGAGGGGCGCTGTTCACTGAACAGCCTAAACCAAATCCTCAAACACAAGAACGGCGGTTGGTCCGTGCTCCTGCCCGTAATGGGCGTGGTGATCGGTGAGACCCTGGACCGCCACCTAGAACAACAAAGGGACCGCCATGAGCAAATGGCTGCGCGCCATCGGGCGCTGGGGCGCGATCTTCGCGCTAACGCTTCTACAGTTTGTGGCTTGGATCACGGGCGCTCTGGCGCTGGCCTATAGCGCCGTTTCTAGCGCGGTTGGCGAGTGGTGCGAACGTCACATCGCTGCTCTGCGTGACAGCCGTTGGCTGATCCCGGCCCTGATCGTGTCGCTAGCCGTCTGGGTTCTCATCATCTGGGGCGTGGCGTCGTTCGTCCGCTGGGTGATCGCATGAAGATCACGTTGAACTGCGGAAGCGAGATGCTGATCGATGCAGAAGACTATCAAAAGGTAAGTCACCTTTCGCTACGTTATGTGCGCTCGCGTTATTCGCATGGATCGGTGCGAGGCTACGACAAACAGCTTGGGAAAAGCGTTGCCGTTCACCGCGTCATCATGGCTGCGCCAAAAGGCGTAGAGGTTGACCACATCAACCGTAACCCACTGGACAACCGGCGGCAGAATTTGCGGCTGTGTGACCGCCAGCAGAACACGCGAAATCGGACCTACACCAAAGCATCAGACCTGCCGAAGGGTGTTTTTCGTAGGCGCAAAGATCGTAGCTACCGCGCGATGATTACCATCGACGGCAAGCAAGTAGCGCTGGGCTCATACGACAGCCCGATCCAAGCAGCGCTTGCCTATGACCACGCTGCTCAAAAGCATTTTGGCGAGTTTGCGCGCCTGAACTTCGATCCTGAGCGCGACTGGATCTTGCCGAAGCTAATTCCGACCAAGCGCTCACACAGTCCAATCGCTCTAACGCTGAAGGGGTGCGCCTGATGGCCGAGACCCGTTTCCCATACCTAACCGCGCTTCTGGTCGGACCTAACGCCGACGCCGAAGAGCGCCTGAAGGCCGCGATCATCCGCGCCGAAGCCCTCAAGGAGCTTCGAGAAGCCCAGAAGCGCCGGGACACGCGCCGACAGCACGAGAAGGCCGCGAAGGCCGTAGCGGCGACCTGTGACGCTCTGAGGGCCGGCGCATGAGAACGACAAATCTAAACGCCGTGATCGCATCCGCGCCAGTGAACAAGTCTGCGGCATTAGCTAGGGATGGGAGCGGCGCGCATTGGGAAGCAAAAATCCCACAAATGTATGTTCACTCTGAGACGCCGTTGCCCACTGTAGAATTTACAGGTCTAAGCGAGCACAACTTAACTGGTCAGCAAATGGGCAGGCTCAAAGTCATCGGGTACTTTGGGCAAGGAAAATGGTCCGTGCGATGCGCTTGTGGTCGGTACGAGACGCGTAATTCTAAAGCTATCCGTCAAAACGTCGATCAAGACCACTCCTGTTTTTCTTGCGCGCGTGTACGCACCCTCAAGAATAGGGCGACGGTAAATCACCCCTCATGGAAGGCCATGAGGGATATGCCATGAGCAAGTACGGCAACCGCAAGACCGTCGTCGACGGGATCACCTTCGACAGCGCCAAGGAAGGGCGCCGGTATCGCGAGCTGAAGCTGTTCGAGCGCGCCGGTCAGATCCGCGACCTGGAGATGCAGAAGCGCTTTCCGATCCGCGTCAACGACGAACTGGTCTGCTCCTACATCGCCGACTTCCAATACGTCGAAGCCCACAGCGGCAAGACTGTCGTGGAGGACGTCAAGGGCATGAGAACCCGCGAATACATCCTCAAGCGCAAGCTCATGCACGCGGTCCACGGCATCACAATCAAAGAGGTTTAACGCCCGATGGAAACCCAACAATACACCCTGAGCGCTGCGCAGCGCCTTCACTGGTGCCTTGCCGCCGTGCGGGACGGTTACAGCACCGTACAGGCCATCTCGGACAAAATCGGAATGTCCTACCGCGCGGTCGGAAACTACATGACCCGCGCGCGTGAAAGCGAATGGGTCGAGGCCACGATCCTCAACCCGGTCAACGGGACAGGGCGCGTGTACGCCTACACGATCACGCCGGCCGGGATGGCTGAACTGGAGCGAGTGAAATGAACATTCATTTGCAAATGAGCCTGTGGCGCGGTCCGGTCAAGCGTCGGATCTCAATGCCTGAGATCGCCAATCTCATTGCGTCCACGTACGGGGTTTCCGTCGCTAATCTGGTCGGTCCGGCGCGGCACAAAGCTATCAGCCATGCGCGTCAGCACGCCATGTGGCTGATGCACCAGCAACCCCATCTGAGTATGCCTCAAATCGGCAAGTTCCTGGGTGGTCGCGATCACACGACGATCCTGCACGGAATTCGCCGCTACGAACAGCGCATGGCCGAAGGCACCGCCTACACGCTGGAGCTTGTCTAGTGAGCGTTACCGGCTTCATCAAAAGAATGGTCGACGCTGGCTTCTCGCTCGATGACGCGCTGTTGGCTTCCGAGATGTTTGAAGCCGAGGTTAATGACATGTTGCCAAAGCGGACGGCTGGTGCTGTTCGCCAAGCGCGTTACCAAGAACGTAAGCGTCAGAAGGCGTCAGAAAATGACGCTAATGACGTTTCTGACGTTTCTGACTATCCCCTAAATAAAGAAGTTTCCCCCACACCCCCTTCAAGAAATTATACCCCTAAAGGGGTAAATATAACTACACACGCGCGTAAGGCCGATCGCGAACCCGAGGGTTTCGAGGCGTTTTGGTCGGTCTATCCCCGTCGAGTGGGCAAGGACGCCGCTCGGAAAGCCTTCGCCAAGGCCTCGCGCCGCACCAGCCTCGCCGATTTGATCGCCGCAGTTCGCCGCGACGCCGAAAGCCAGTGGCGCGACAGGCCACCGGACATGATCCCGCACCCGTCGACCTGGCTAAACCAAGCCAGATGGGAAGACGAACCGCCACCCGAGAGCAACATCACGCCGCTGAGATCAACCCATGAACGCCGTAACGAAAATCCAGGGCTCGAAAGATCTTCGTCAAACCTTGAGCGCGCTTTCGCCGGGGCTGAAATCGCTTCTCGCCTTCGAGCCGAGCAATCATCGGGCGGTTTCTGAGATCGCCAACAACCCGGCGTTTCTGGCTGAGGTCAAGGCCGCGCTACCTGCGATCAAGGCCAACGCCACGAACCCGGCGAGCCATGAGGACATCAAACGGATCATCGGCGCCAAGTTCGCCACCTTCCGCCCGACGCAGCGCAGTGACGCTGAATGGGCGATGTTCTGGGCCGATTACTTCTCGGTTCTTGAAGGACTGCCGGCGTCTGCCCTTGAAGCGGCGATGGAGGCGGTTCTGAACGATCCGAAGGTGGAGCACATGCCCAAGCCTGCCCGCATCAAAGAGCTGGCCATGAGCACGCCGAACCGGGCCGTCAAGGCATACGACCGGGCGAAGGCCGCTGTTGAGTACCAAGCGCCGCGCGAGGTCGAGAAGCTGCCGCCCGAGAAGATCCGCGAGATGGTCCAGCCGATTGGCGGCGCGCGCCTCGAGCCGAACGACGCCGACAAGGAGCGGGTTAAGCGGATGATGCGCGAGTTCATCGAAGCCGACGAGGCCCGCAAGGCCAAGGAGCGCCAGGAGCTGGAACAGCGCGCCCCGGTGAGCGCCACGCCCGACGAGACCGGCATTAGCCCGCAGCTTCGCGAGGCACTGATGGCCCGTGGCTACAGCCCTAACTGAGATGAGAGAGCACAATGCAAAAGCCAAACTACGCGGCAATGAGCCCCGGTGACATGCTCACCGCGTTAGGTGACGACGCTCAAAAATGGGCGGAGGCATTTTGCCAAATACACGGCGGCGATGAAGACTTGATGCTTGCTTGGTTCGCCAACGCGATAGAGCACTCACACGACGTTCGCACTGGGTCAGGCCCGGTTGTTATGCCGGACGGTTCGGCTTTTATCGTGTTCTAGGAGCCAACACATGGAACTGTTCATAGCGTTCGTTGTAGGGTTCGGCGTGGCTACGGCGATCAACCTGCGCCACATGTGGCGCCTCGTGAGCGAGAACGCCGAACTGCGGGAGGTTACTCCCGCCCGAGCCCCTAACGGCCGGTTCGTGAAGCGGGGGGCGTGATGCAGGCCGCATACGACGTCGCGACAGTTGTCGCCGCTGCACAAAAGGCCATCCCGGCATGGGAGGCGAAGCTCGTAGAGGTGAAAGCCCGTTACGAAGAGCGCATAGCCGTTCTGAAGGCGCGCCACTCGGAGATAGCGGACGCCACCAAGCACGACGTTGCCATCATCGGCAAAGGCTGGCTCTGCGGCGGCGCGCGGTTCAAAGAGCGTATGGCTTTCGAGGACTGGCTAATTGCCAGCCTTATGGTTCCGCATGTTCCTCAGTTGGACATTTGCTGGAGCCTGGCCCAAACCAACCCAGATGGCGTCAAGTTCGTGGTGCTGAGCGAGCAAGAGATAGAGGCAATCAAGCCGGGCCTTGGGGAGGCGCTAACGCCATGATGGCCGAACGCGCCCGCCAAGCTAAAGGGGAATAGGCCATGACCAAGACCTACAACGCCTCCGACATTTTCAGCGTTGAAATGGGTTTCAGTGTCAAGGATCTCATCGGTATGGAACACAGCCCATTCGACGGCAATCAGGGCCTTGAAAACACGCCGCCTAGCACATCAGCAATGGGAGCGCAGCAGCACAAGGCCACGACCATCACGCCTGAGAAGCTGAGAGAGTTGGCTCACCCAGGCAGACCGCACCCGCAGGGATTTCACCAAGTGATCGCGGAATATCAGAACGCCCTCCGCGCTGCTGCCGACGAGATCGAGCGGCTTCAACTTGATCTGGATGCTGCCGATTATGCGCTGCAATTCGGACCGGACTAGAGCTCTAGCCCAGCCACCCGAACCACAGTAGAGTTACAGCGTGGGTCTCACCTCGGGAGGGTGAGGGGCAATGTCTTGCACTGGTACGCAGTACGAACGGCGACACGACAGGAACGAAAGGCCGCTGAGGCGCTACAGGAGGTGGGCCTAGAGGTCTACGCCCCCCAAGAGCGCAGGCTAGCGGTTCTCCCCCGCAAGGACGGGGAAACGGCTGTCACGGGGCCGCTCATCAAGGGCTGGATCTTCGCACGCGGCACGTGTCAGCAGATGCAGGAGGCGGAGGCCCTGGAGGGCGTATCCAGCATCGCTAGCTACCGGGACAAACAGGGCCGGCTAATCCCGGCGCCTCTCAACGCCCAAGACCGCGCCTTGCTTACCATCATCCGTGAGCTGGAGGCCAAGGGCGAGTTCGACCGGACCAAGGTCAAGCGATACACGCCAGCCGTAAACGAAGTGGTGCAGGTTGTGGACGGTCAATTCAAGGGATGGATCGGAACGGTCCTAGAGGCCATCGTCGAGACTAGGCGCGCAAAACTGACGTTTAGTGTCGGTAAACTGGAAGTTAGCATGGATCACCTGGAGGCCGTTGCGTAACGCTACGCACCGCGCTACTCTCCCCGCAACTGATTTGCTCGAAAGGCTCTTTCCGCACTCTGTCAGGTCGGGTCGTTTCCCGCCTAGTGCGTAGCCTGCGAGTTTTCCAAGACAGTCCGCCTCGCCAACCGGCTGAGTAGCCCCCACAACGCCACCCGGTGGGGCGGGCTTCATCCATCGCGCCGCCGCACACGCCAAACACGCCCGCAACCGCGAGGCTTCACGCACCAGGCGGCTGGCGCGATACCCAACACAACCCCTGTATACGGCGCTACGGCAAAGGTCAGCGGGTAAGTGCGAACGGTTCTGAAGTAGACGGATTTAGACATGGCAGCAGGCCGAAAAACAGGCGGCCGGCAGAAAGGCACGCCGAACAAAGCGACAGCCGACATCAAGGCCCTGGCGATGGAACACGCCGCCAAGGCCATGAGCGAATTGGCTCGACTGGCGACGGAGGCCGAGAGCGAAGCCGCCCGCGTCGCTGCGATCAAGGAGCTGTTTGATCGTGGGTTTGGTAAGGCGCGCCAGGGTGTCGACATCGATGCGAGCGTGACGGGCGAACTGACCGCCAACCTGCACACGGTCGAGTATACCATCGTTGACCCGGCTACAGGTCCCGGTCGCTAGGGTCTTTGCTCCGCTTCTCGCCAAGAGCCGATACAAAGGCGCGAGAGGTGGGCGGGGTTCGGCCAAGTCGCATTTCTTCGCTGATCTGCTGGTCACGCGGGCTGTAGGGATCGAGACGCGCGCGGTTTGCGTGCGTGAGGTCCAGAAGTCTATTGCTCGATCGGTCAAGCAGCTCATCGAGGACAAGATACGGGGCAGGGGGCTTGCCCACTTCTTCCGTATTCTTGAGACCCACATCGAGGTCGTTGCCGGCCCTGGCAAGGGCGGGCGCATCGACTTCCAGGGGATGCAGAACCACACGGCCGACAGCATCAAGTCGCTGGAAGGCTATGACATCGCCTGGGTCGAGGAAGCCCAGAGCCTGAGCCAAAGGTCGCTGGATTTGCTGCGACCGACAATCCGCAAGGCCGGGTCTGAGATTTGGGCAAGCTGGAACCCGGAAAGCCCAGACGACCCGATTGAGCAACTGTTGTGCGGCGCCAATCCCCCGAGCGGGACAATCGTCGTGACCGCGAACTATGTCGACAACCCGTGGTTCCCCGAGGAGCTGCGCGAGGAGATGGAGGTTGACCGCCTCCGCGACCCCGACAAGTTCGCGCACATCTGGCTTGGTCAGTACCTCAAGCGCACGCAAGCGCTGGTGTTCAACAACTGGAGCACACAGGCGTTCGACACGCCGCAGGGGGCGTTCAGGCGGTTCGGGGCGGACTGGGGCTTTGCCCAAGATCCTACGGTGCTGGTCTCTGCCTTTGTCGGGCGCTGGGTGGATGGCAAGGCGGTAGCCGATCCGAACGGCCGGGTGCTGTTCGTGGATCACGAGGCATCGGCCGTTGGTTGCGAGATCGACCACACGCCCGCGCTGTTCGACAAGGTTCCAGAGGCCCGCCAGTGGACGATCACCGCTGATAGCGCTCGCCAAGAGACTATCAGTTACATGCGCCGACAGGGGTTCAAGATCATCCCAGCCATCAAGGGGCCTGGTTCGGTTGAGGACGGTATCGAGTTCCTGAAGTCGTTCGACATCGTGGTTCATCCCCGATGCGAGCGCACAGCGCAGGAACTGGAGACCTACTCGTTCAAGGTCGATCCGGACACCGACGAAATCCTTCCGGTCCTGGAAGACAAGAACAACCACGTCATCGACGCGCTCCGCTACGCCCTAGAGGCCCTTCGCCGCGTCCGTGCGCCTGTCGCGCCACCACCAAGCCGCAACCCGCCCGACCTGTGGGGCCGTAGGAGAGAGGAGGAGTCATGGAAGACAGCATGACGCCGACCTATGAGCCCGACCACGCCGCGCTCAAGAAGATGTACGAGGACTTCCAGAGCACGACGCGCGACGGACGCGCTCAGTCTCAGGTGGACGACGACTACTTCCACGGCAACCAGCTAACGCCTGACGAAAAGCGCATCCTTCAAGCGCGCAAGCAGCCGGACGCCGTCTTCAATCGCACTCGACCTGCGGTTCTCGGCACGCTCGGGGTCATCAAGCAGGGCGCCACCGATCCGCGCGCCTATCCGCGCAACCCGGGTGACGAGGACGCGGCCGACGTGGCGTCCAAGGTGCTGCGCTACATCGCCGACAAATCCAACTTCGATGCGATCAAGATCGACGTTGCCAAGAACTATCTCGTCGAGGGTACCGGCGCGATCATCGTCGAGGCGGACGCAGACGGCGAAATCCCCCTGACGCAAATCCGGTGGGAAGAACTGGTCTATGACCCGCGCTCTCGCCGTCAGGACTTCGGAGACGCGCGTTACCTTGGCGTGGCCAAGTGGCAGTACGCCGACGACCTGAAGGCCAGCTATCCCGACAAGGGCGATGAGATCGAACGCCTGATCGGCTCGGGCAACATGGCCGACGACATCAGCGACGATCGTCCCCGTGATGGTCAAACGGTGGCGTGGGTCGATGGCCGTAAGCGCCGCGTCATGACGGTGGAACTGTATCACCGCGACGATGGTTGGAAGCGGTGCGTGTTCTGGTCTGGTGGCGTTCTGGAGGCTTCGGAAAGCCCGTATCTCGACGATAAGGGTCGTCCTACCTGCCCCATCGTGGCGCAGTCCTGCTACGTCGACCGCGAGAACAACCGTTACGGCATCGTGCGCGACATGCGCGGGCCTCAGGACGAGATCAACAAGCGCCGCTCAAAGCTGCTGCATCGTACCTCGTCGCGCGTGGTCCAAGAGGCTGCGCCGGGTCAGGGCTACGGGAGTATCGAAGAGGTTCGCCGCGAGGCCGCAAAGCCTGACGGTGTGCTTCCCTCTGGCTGGCAGATCGTCAATACGGGCGACATGGCGGCGGGAGAGGCCCAGCTTCTCGCCGAAGCTAAGGCCGAGATTGAGCGCATGGGGCCAAACCCTGCGATCCTTGGGCGGCAGGGTGAAAGCCAGAGCGGGCGGGCCAATCTGGTTCGCCAGCAAGCGGGCCTGACCGAACAGGCCGTGATCTTCGGCGGGATCGAGGAGTTTGAACTCCGCGTCTATCGGCAGATGTGGTCTCGCGCTCGCCAGTTCTGGCAAACTCCGATGTGGGTTCGCGTGACTGACGACGAGGGCGCGCCGCAGTTCGTGGGCGTCAACCAGCCGCAAACCGACGAGTTCGGCCAGCAGATCGGCGTCGAGAACCAGATCGCGGCGATGGACGTCGACATCATCATCGACACGGTTCCCGACACGGCCAACGTTCAGCAAGAGCAGTTCGCCATGCTGGTTGAACTGGCCAAGGTGGGTGCGCTGGGTCAAAACCCCGGCCCGCTGCTGCTGGAGGCTTCGAGCCTGCCCAACAAGGCCAAGGTGATCGAGAAGCTACAGGCTCCGACCGATCCGGCCCAACAGCAGATGCAGCAGCAGGCGGCAGAGCTACAGGCGCGCGGCGCGGCTGCGAAGGTCGCCAAGGATGAAGCCGACGCTCTCCTGACTGGCGCCAAGGCGCAAAACGAACAACTCGACGGGTTGATCAAGCAACAGGCCGCGCAGGCCGGGTTTGGTCCCCCCCAAATGTTTCCCGCCGCCGGGGCTTAACGGGCGATCCGTCAGCCCTGGGACGTGACCAGGGAGCCGCCGCCGGGCCTCGGGCGATTTTCGGGCCGCCGCCGTTACGGGCGAGGGGAAATCATGAGCGACAATCTGGACTTTCTCGACGGGCCGTCGCCCGCCGATACGACGACTGCTGACCAAACGCCAGCCGCCGCACCCGAGCCGTCCACGGACGGTCCCGCACGCGGTCCTGACGGACGTTTCGCCCCGAGGGAAGGGGAGCAACCCCAAGCCCAACCGGTAGCCGAGCAACCCGCTCTGGAGCCGGCCAAACCCGAGGCGCAGACCGTCCCGCTAAACGTGGTCAAGGAGCTACGGGCCGAGATCCGCGCCCTCAAGCAGCAACCCCAACCTCAGCCGCAGGACTACTATCCCGAAGAGCTGACCCCGGAAGAGCATGTAGAGCGCGCAACGCTCAACACTCGTCTGGACATCTCCGAGGACATGGCCCGCGACAAGTTCGGGGACGAGATCGTCGACCAAGCCCGCGATTGGGCTCTGGAGAAGTTCCAGAACAACCCGGCCTACAAGACCGAAGTCCTCAGTCAGAGGAACCCCTATCGCTACATCGTCGAAGCGTACAAGGCCGACCAACGCGCGGCCCGCCTCAACGACTTGGCGGATGACGACATTGAAGCCTTCCTGGCCTGGAAATCCGGCCAGCAGGCCCCGCAACAGGCCGCTCCGGCGGCTCCCCCGCAACAGTCGGCGCCTCCTCGCTCCCTAGCATCCGCCCCCGCAGCAGGCGGCGGAAAACCGGGTGAACAACCCGTGGGGCCTGGCGTGGCGTTCGACGCTCTCTTCACGAGGTAACAAATGGCTGAAGTCGCTCTCGCCAGCGCCAGCGAAAAGCAGGTCTGGCTCAAGCAGTATTTCGCGGAATACGTCCGTGAGTCCGGTTTTCAGGGCTTCATGGGCAAGGCCGCGAACTCGATCATCGTCGCCAAGTACGAGCTTCAATCCGAAGCCGGCAAGACGATCAACATCCCGCTGATCCTGCGCCTGACCGGCTCGGGTGTCACCGGCTCGGCGATCCTGGACGGCGTCGAAGAAGAACTCGGCAACTACAACTGCGCCATCTCGGTCGACTGGCGCCGTAACGGTGTCCGCGTTCCGAAGTCGACTTCGTACAAGACCGAAATCGACCTGTTCGGCGCCGCCAAGGACATGCTGAAGCAGTGGGAAGCCGAACAGCTTCGTGACGACATCATCAAGGCTATGGCCTCGGTGATCACGACCGGCGACACCACCGTCAAGCTGGCGGACTCGTCGACCAGCGATCGCAACGCCTACGCCGCCGCCAATAGCGACCGCCTGCTGTTTGGCAAGCTGAAGTCGAACTACTCGGCCACCTTCGCGACCGCTCTGGGCAACATCGACACCACGGACGACAAGTGCACCGTGGCTTCGATGAGCCTGGCCAAGCGCATCGCCAAGCAGGCCAGCCCGCACATCCGTCCCTACAAGACGGAAACGGGCCGCGAGTTCTTCGTTGCGTTCCACGGCTCGCGCACCTTCCGCGACCTGAAGGCCGATACCACCATGACCCAAGCCAACCGCGAGGCGCGTTCTCGCGAGGGCGGCGGCATGGACAACAACCCGATCTTCCAGGACGGTGACCTGATCTATGACGGGATCATCCACCGCGAGGTCCCGGAGATCGACGACGTGGTGTCGACCGGCACCTACACGCTCGACGGCAAGGGCAACAGCTCGGCCGATGTGCGTCCGGTGTTCGTCTGCGGCCAACAGGCCGTTGGCATCGCCTGGGGTCAAGAGCCGACCATGCGGACGGATCTGACCAAGGACTATGCCTTCCGCCCCGGCGTCGCCGTCGAGGAGCTGCTGAACGTCAAGAAGCTGGCGTACAACGGCAAGCAACACGGCATGGTCACGGCGTTCTTCGCCGCTGCGGCCGACAGCTAATCCCCACAACATCAACGGCGGGTAGGTCTAGGCCACCCGCCGTCTTCTCATGAGGTCCCAAGATGGCGACTTACTCGTCTGACCAATACCTGGCGAACACGCCGACCCCGTCCCCGGCTGGCTATGCCGGCACTGCCAAGGTGGCTTACTTCTCGGTTACCTGTTCGGCTGCGCCGACCACGTCGGACACCATCAACTTCGGCTATCTGCCGGCCGGCGCTCGCGTCGTCCTGGCGGTTCTGGAGTCGTCGGACATGGACACGGGCGGTTCGCCGTCCCTGACCATCAACGTCGGCGATGCCGGCGACGCTGACCGCCTGTTCGCGGCTTCGACCGTGGGTCAAGCGGGCACCGTGTCGACGGCCATTGCGGCCACCGGCGCGGGCTACAGCTATTCGTCCAAGACCCTGATCACGGGCGTTGCGGCTGCGAACGCTGCTACCGGCACGTCGGGCACGCTGAACCTGACGATCTTCTACATCCAGGAAGGTGTGGCGTCGTAAAGCGCTGCGGCTTCATGGCAGGGAGGAGGGGGCTTAACACCCCCTCCTTTATCGCATGACGACAATCCTCGATGTTGGAACGCTCGCCATGCGAAAGCTTGGTGTTCTGGGGCGTGGCAAGGTTCCGACCGCTGAAGACGGTCGCGACATCCTGGCTGCGGCTCAATCGTTCTACGATGAACTTGTGAGCGTGGCGAAGCTGACGCCTGTGGTGGCGACGGCGAGCGAGGATGCTGACGAGGACACGCGCGTTCTGGCCAGTGGCTACACGATCACCTTCCCCTCGACGATTGCGGACGGTGAAACGCGCGCACCCTATGACCTATCCATCATTTCGGTGGTTACAGCGGGTCAAGACCCGGATACGCGGATCTATGACGCCACGCGCGGCGAGTGGGTCTCGCTGGTGGCGCTGGGGCTTCGCGGTGACGCTCCTCTGGTCAATCGCGGCATGGATGCTCTGGCCTGCTGCTGGGCCAAGAAGCTCGCCGAATTTGAGGCCGTGGAGGTCTCGACAGAAATTCAGCTAGGCGCGGCGCGGTTCCTGCACGCCTTCCGCTCGGCGCGTAATCGCACCGAAGGGCCGGACTACTTCTAGTGCCCAAGCTCCCGCTAGCCCGCTCAGCCTACAAGCGCGGCGACCTTCCCGAGGTCCCGCTGGCGAACCTGTTTTTCGAGGTCGATCCTCTGAATCAGGACGATCAGGTCTCGCTCCTGGCGCGCGGTGGCCTGTCGTCGTTTGCGACGGTGGGCTCTGGTCCCATTCGCGGCATCTGGAGGCAGGACGGGGCGCTTTCGGGCGTGTTTGTGGTGGTCTCAGGTACGAGCCTCTACAAGGTCACGACGAGCGGGACCGTGACGCAGATTACCGGGACGATCTCGGGCACGGCGCCGGTTCGCATGACGGGCTCGGCCTCTACCGTCCTGATCAGCAACGACACGGCGCTGTACTCGACGGACGGGTCAACGCTCTCGACGGTAACGCTACCCGACACCTTCACGCCGGGGGACATCGGCTACATCAACGGCCGGTTCATCGTCTGCAAGAAGGACACGCACCGCTACTACTGGTCAGGCGTTGGCACGACGGTGTTCGACGCGCTGGACTACGCTTCGGCCGAAATGTCGTCGGACCCGCTGATCAGCGTTGGCATTGCGACCGATGAGGTGTGGTTCCTGGGTTCTGAGACGGTGGAAGTCTCGCAACCGACTGCGGACCCTGACGCGCCGTTTGTGCGGGTTCAAGGCCGGTCGTTCTCGATGGGCTGCGCTACGAAGCTGGCCACAAGCCCGTTCAACAACGGCGTGGCGTGGGTTGGGAACGACAACGCGGTCTGGTTGGCGGCTGGCGAGGTCTCGCGGTTGAGCAACAGCGCGATCGAGGAGCGTATTCGCAAC
This sequence comes from Pseudomonadota bacterium, assembly GCA_020161365.1. GTDB lineage: Bacteria > Pseudomonadota > Alphaproteobacteria > Caulobacterales > Caulobacteraceae > Caulobacter. Next base: position 117,412 of record JAIUNU010000013.1, read on the forward strand.
TCGACCCGCTCGGATCTTCGCGCGACCCGCTGCTATCAGGACGGCCATGAGTTCTACGTCCTGACCCTGAGTGATGGGACGGTGGCTTATGACGCCGCGTCGAAGCTTTGGGCGGACTGGACGAGCTACGGCAAGACGGTGTTTCGCGGGCATCTCATGGCCCCGCTTGGCTCTGGCCAGTGGGTGGCGGGGGACGCGACGGACGGCAAGCTGTGGCTGTTCTCGACCTCGAACCTGACGGACAACGGCGACCCGATCTCGCGTGAGTTTGGCGCGTGGCTGCAACTGGATCGATCCGAAAAGAACACGAACCTGCTGCTCGACTGCACCGTGGGCTCTGCTGCGAGCCTGTCTGACGATCCGATGATCGCCATGCGCTACAGCGAAGATCGCGGGCACGAGTGGTTTGACTGGCAACTCGCCCCGCTGGGTCGTCAGGGTCAATATCAACACGTGGCTGAGTGGCGCCAGCTTGGCCTCATGAAGCGCCCGGGCCGTTCGTTCCACTTCCGCGTGACGGACCCGGTGAACATCACCATCCGCCGCGCCCTGATCAACGAGCGCATCTGATGGTCTTCTCGCTTCCGAGGCTGGCGGGCGGCAACCCCATTGTGCAGGGGCAGGGCTTCCGCCCGACATCCGAGTTTCTCTCTTACGTCAACAACGGCATCGTGGCCAAGATCGAGACGCAGGAAGCCCGTCAGGACACGATTGACGCCCAGCTACAGGACGCGGTCGCGGATCTGGCGCAAATCACAACTGACCTCTCGGGGACAGTGTCGGCGGTCAACAGCCTGACGGGCCAGCTTGACGCCATCGTCGACAACTACATTCCCATGATCGACGCCCACGAGACGCGGCTTGACAGCATCGAAGCGCGTCTAGCCGCTGCGGGCATTCCTTGATCCGACCCGCCACGAAAGACGAGTGCCTTGGCATAGCGTCAAGGCTTCGTGAGGCCGACAGAAGCGAGATTGCGGCATCATCGGGGCTTGACCCTCACGTCTCCCTTTCGCGGGCCTGGGAAGGCTCTGACGAGGTTATGGCGTGGGTCCTGAATGGCGAGGTTGAGGCGATCTCGGGGACCATCGAGCTAGAGCCTGGCGTCGCGTTCCCCTGGCTGGTTGGGTCCGATGAGGTGTTCGGATCGGCTCGCTGGCCTTTCGCCCGTCTGTCCCGCGCTGAGGCGCAACGCATCAACGCCAAGTGGCCCCGGCTGGTGGGCTACGTCCATGCCGACAACGCCGCACACGTCCGCTGGCTTCAGTGGTGCGGCTTCTCCCTTGGTCAGCCCGTAACGCATGGCGTTCGCGGCGATCTCTTCCACCCCTTCGAAAGGCTCGCCCATGTGTGATCCCGCGACCTTGGTCACGTCGGCTATCGCAGTCGGCGGTCAAGTCATGTCTTCCCGCGCAGCCAACAAGGCCAACGACGCGAACGCTGCACTGGCGCAACAAAACCAGCAGCTCGCGCGCGACACCCAAGCCCGCAACGAGCAACTGACGCTTGACCAGCAGGCGCAGAACACCCAGCTCCTGACGGGCGCTCGCGACGCGGCCGGAAACCTGCTGACCACGAACCGCGACCAAGTCGGGAACCTCTATCAAGGCACGGCGCTGGCGAACCAGGGCCTCCTTGAAGGCAATCGGGCGCAGAACTTCGACGTGCTGGCTGGCACGCGCGACGCCAACACCATCACGAACGCCCAAGAGCGTGCGGTTCAGGATGGCATCGCGACGAACCAGCGTGATTTTGCGGTCACGCAAGCCCAACTGGCCAACGCGCGTAATCAGGCGGTTCTCGACGGCACGACGCAGGGCATCACGGCTGAGAACCGCGCCGCGCGTGACGCCAACACCGCCCTCTACACCAACACCGGCGCCCAGAACCAAGCCGACATTCTCAGCTACGCCGACAAGGCGCGGGGAGCCATCGAGAGCGCGCAAAACGACGCGCGCAACATGTACTCTCCGTATGTGACCATCGGCGGCAAGGCTACCGATGCGATCTCGGCCCTTCTGGGTCTCGGTGGGGACACGAACGCGCAAAATCAGGCGTTCCAGAACTTCCGCGACAGCACGGGCTACCAGTTCCAGGTCAACGAAGCGGAGCGGGGGGTTTTGGGCAACCAAGCCGCCCTTGGCCTGCTGGAAAGCGGCGCTGCGGCTAAGGCGCTGCAAGATCGACGCCAGAACATGGCCAACGCCTCGTTCGGCGACTACTACGGTCGCCTTGCGGGACAGCAGGCGGTTGGTCTGAACGCGACGGACAGCCTGACGAGCCGCCTTGCCTCGTCGGCGGGTGATCTGGCCAACATCTACAGCCGCACGGGCTCGGATCTAACGGCGAACCGCGACCGCACGACCTCGGGCCTGGCAGGAACGAACAACAACTACCTGTCGGGCATGACCGACAACATCCGCAACTACCAAGCGGGCACGGTCAACAACAACAACGCCCTGCTGGCCAACACGACGAACGCCACGAACACGGCGGCGGACGCGCTCACGCGGTCTTCGCAGGGCTACGCGAACAACCAGCTCAACGCGCAAAACACCTTCTCGACCGGCGTCCAGAACAACAACAACAACTACCTCGCTGGGATGACGGGCAACAACAACGCCCTTCTCGGTGGCCTGACGGACAACCTGAACAACACCACGGGCGCACTGGCCAACCTGCAAACGGGCACGGCCAACAGCCTCGCGGGGCTGAACACCGCTTCGACCGGTGCGCTCATCGGCGGGAACAATGCGCTCCTGCAAAACCTGATCGGCGGCAACGGCCAGATGATGCAGTTGAACGCGGCAAATGGCCAGAACAACGCCGACATGTGGGGCGGGATCACGAACACGCTGGGCGGGCTCGCCGGTAACGCGCTCGCCAACTTCGGCAAGACGACCACGACCAAGCCGCGCACCAACGGCCTGTATGGCCCGGTCTAGGAGGAAGACATGAGCATCGTTGCACGCGCCCCTCAACTGAACCCGCTCGCGGCTGTCCAAGACGGCTATAACTTCGGTCGCCAGCGGATCGAAAACCAACAGCGCGACCAAGAGCTACAGCGCCAGCAAGCCGAGCGCGCCCGCCTTCAAGCCCTGCAAACGCAGGTTGGCGGCATGGCGGCGAGCGGCGACTATCGCGGCGCCCAACAGGCGGCGTTGCAGGGTGGTCAGTTCGATCTCGCGCAATCCTTCAGCAAGATGGGCGAGCAAGAGCGCGCTTATGCGCTAGAGGTCGCGGACCTTGGCTACCGGATCGCCGAAAAGCTCAAGACGCTTCCCGAGGCGTCGCGCGGCCAGGCGTTTGCAAACGCCGCGCCGGTTCTGGTGCAGAACTACGGCATCAAGCCCGAGCAACTGCCGAAAGACTTCTCCGACGCATCGCTCGATAACCTGATGCGGGGCTACAACTTGCTCCGGGAGCAGGCCAAGCCTCAAGTCGTCCAGTCGGGCCGGAACATCGTCGGCTTGAACCCGCAAGACGGTTCGGCGGCGTGGTCCTACGAGCTGCCGCAAGACCCGCTGGCGGCTCGCGAGCAAGAGGCCAAGATCGCCGCGATTGAAGCCCTGCAAGCCCAGCGCAACGCCTCTGCCAATGCCGCGAACGCCCGCGCCCGCAACACCGGGGCTGGTCGTCGCTCGGGTGGCGGCAAGCGCGACATTCGATCCTATTCCGACGCTGAACTCAAAGCTATCGCAGGGGTTCCATAATGCCGACAAAAGCCGAAGCCCTTGCTGAGCTGGCGCGTCGCGGTCTTTACAAGCCTTCGACCCCTGTGGCCCCGCCGACGAAGCTGACGGAAGATCAAGGCAAGTCGCAGGACTACGCGCGACAGATGGCCACGGCCGAACAGCAATACCTTGAAGCGCGTAGGGCTGGTTATGACCCGACTAGCTTTCGCAACAGCGTTGCGGCGAAGTTCGATGATACCGCGCCGGGGATCGCAAACCTGATCCGCGACGACGCTTCCGACCGTGGCATGGCCGCACAGCGCGCATGGTTGGATGCTCGCCTTAAGGCGATGACCGGCGCTGGCCAAAGCGCTCAAGAGGCGCGAGACAACCCGCGAACCTACTTCCCGCAATTCGGCGAAGGCGGGACGATGGAGCCGAAATACAACGTTCGGCGCGAAGCCTACAACTCGACGCGCACGAGGGCTGGTCCGGGCGGCGATACCCTGCCGAAAGCCTATCCAAACCCGGCTCAATGGAACACGCCGCGCCAGAACCCCCTCATGGGTCCGCAGCAGGCCAAGCCGCAGGCCCGTCAAGCCAGCGGTCCGCGCCCGGGCATGGTCGAAGACGGCTACCGCTTCAAGGGCGGTGATCCCGCCAACCCGCAAAGCTGGGAGCGTGTGCGCTAATGCCTCCTTGGGAGAAATACGGCGGTCAGCAGAGTGCGGGGCCGTGGGCGAAGTACGGCGGGGAGAAAAAGCGCTCCCTAGCCCAAGACATTCAGGGCGCCGTCACCACGTTCAACCGCAATTTCGTACCGTTCAGCGATGAGCTTTCGGATGGCCTGAACGCGGCGTACATGCGCGCGACGGGTGAAGCCAAGACGCTCAAAGAAGGCTGGCAGAAGGCGCGCCAAATCTCGGGCAATGCGGAAGCGTCTTTCGCCAAAGACCGCCCGCTAGCAGCGGCCTTCACGCGCGGGGCCGGGACGGCGTCAACGATCGCCCTTCCATCGGCTCCCGGCGTCAACGCCCTGGTGCAGGGCTCGCGCGGTATGAACATGGCGCGTGCTGGCGTCGTCGCGGCGACTGAGGGCGCGGCGTATGGCCTCGGAGACCGTGGGACGGTCCAGGAGCGTCTAGGAGCGGCAAACCGCAACGCCCTGCTGGGTGGCGTTCTTGGGGCGGCTGGCGGGGCTCTGGCGCCTGCTACGCGCCGTGCTCCAAAGCGCGTTGACCCCAACGTCCGCAAGCTGGCTGAGGAGGGCGTGCAGATGACGCCCGGACAGATGCGCGGCGGCATGGCGAAGACCCTTGAGGATCAAGCGACTTCGCTTCCGATCCTTGGCCCGGCCATCCAAGAGGCGCGCCAGTCGAGCCTCAACAGCATGAACCGCGCGATCGCAAACCGCACGCTCAAGCCGGTGGGGGAAACCCTTCCTGCTGGCATTGAGGCCGGAACGGACGCCATCAAGTACGTCGGCGACCGCTTGAGTGCTGGATATGAAAACGCGATCCCGCAACGGACCATTCGTGCCGATCCGGCCTTTGCGGATGACGCTCGCGCGGCGATGGCGAACGTCAACACGATGACGCCGGCCGCTGTCGAACGGTTGAACAACATCATTGACCAGCGCGTCACGTCCCGCCTGGGGCAAGGCGGCGTCATGGATGGGGCGACGTTCAAGCAAATTCAGAGCGAACTCAGCTATGAGGCGTCACGCTTCAAGGGCGCTCAAGACCCTGATCTTCGCGAAATTGGCGTTATCCTGGACAACGTCAGGGGCGCGCTTGATGGCGCGGCGCGGCGCCAAGATCCGCAGTTTGCGCGGACGATGGATGAACTGGACGCTGGATGGGCCGAATTGACCCGCTGGGAAAACGCCGCCTCGAAAGCTGGCGTTGAGGGCGGCATTGTGACCCCGTCGCAGTACGACGGCGCGGTGCGAATGGGTGACAAGCGCGTCCGTCGCCGTGGGTATGCTCGCGGCGAGTCCCTGGGTCAGGACTTCTCGTCGGCGGCTAAGGCGGTTTTGCCGTCCAAGGTCCCTAACAGCGGTACGGCCGATCGCGCTGGGCTTGGAGCGGCGCTGTCCGTTCCTGGCGCCATCATGGGCACTATGGCGGGCGGGCCGGTTGGCGGTGCGATTGGCGGCACTGTTGCGCTAGGTGGCCTCACCGCCGCGCGCTCGATGTACAGCCCTCGCGCTATCGAGGCGGCGAACCGCGCCCTTAACGCTCGGATTGGTCGCGAAGGTCAGATAGCCGCTTTGCGGGAGCTGGAAGCGCTCGCCGCTCAGTCTCCGCAGGCGGCAAAGCTCTATCGCGACGTGCTTGCGAAAGTCGGTCGGACGTCAGCCGCCACAGCTTCACAGCCGAACGCCTTGCTAGGCGCAGGCCCCGCACAATAGCGACGTAGAAGACGAACAGGCCCATCGTCGCGCCTGAGGTCCGAAAGATGACGTCGTATTCGTCCTCTCCGGGCCGCTGGATGTAATCGCCGCGAAGGCGTCGCAGTTCTTTCGGCTTCATCGGCCGCAACCCTACCACGACACCCCTAAAAACACGAGGTCAAGATGACCGCAGGACTGATCGTCCTTGCGGGGCGTATGCCCGCGCGAGACGCTAACGGCCGTTCGACCATCGGACGCCTTCGGGTCTATGAGAACGAAACCACGACGCCGGTGAGCGTCTATAGCTCCTCGGCTCTGTCCACGGCGCTTTCTCAGCCCATTTCCAGCGACAGCGCGGGGCAATTCCCGCTGATCTGGATCGACGACGCCAACACGCCTGTGACGGTCGCCTATGAAGACGACAGCGGGCAGACCCAGACCTATGACGGTGTGACGGCGTCGACGGCTGCGGCTGCGGCGATCGTCAACGCCTACGCGGGCGCGGTGTCTTTCGAGTTCTCGACGACCACCACCGATGCAGACCCTGGCGCGGGCAAGGTGCGTTTCGACAACGCCACCATCGCCAGCGTGACCAACGTCTATATCGACAACACCTCGCTCGCGGGCGGAAGCGTGACGGGCTGGATCGACAGCTTTGACGACGCCAACACCACGACGAACCGGGGAACGATCGCGTTCCGCTCCCTGACTGACACGTCGGTCTTTGTGCTCCTCAAGGTCACGGGCGCGGTTACGGACGGGACGGGCTATCGCAAGATCCCCGTCGCCTACCTCTCGGGCTCTCTGCCGGCCAACGCCACTGAACTCGTCATGGGCTTCGCGTCGGCTGGTCCGGCTTCGGCTGCGACGGTGACGGTAGGGACCACGACAGCAGGCGCCACTACGGCCTCGCCTAGCGTGACGAACTCGGGTAGCTCGTCGGCTGCGGTTCTGGACTTCGTCATCCCGCGTGGCGCGCCTGGTGGCGTGCTCTACACCTTCTCGACCACCACGACGGACAGCGATCCCGGCGCCGGTAAGGTCAGGTTCAACAACGCGACCCCGGCGAGCATCACGGCGGCTTACTTCGACAACGCCGACGCCAACGGCAACACCGTCACCGGCTGGCTGGACACGTTCGACGACAGCACCAACACCGTCAAAGGCTCCCTGACGATCCGCGAACTTGCGACCGGCCTCGTGATGACGTTCAACGTCACGGGCTCGGTTGTCGACGGGACCGGTTATCGCAAGCTGACGCTCGTCCACACGGCGGGCTCTACGCTCTTCACGAATGACGCCGAACTAAGCGTCGAATTCGTGCGAGCGGGGAACGTCGGCGCGAACGGTACCGGCTCGGGCGACGTGAGCGGCCCCGCGAGCGCCACGGCCAACGCTGTTGCGCTGTACGACGGGACGACGGGCAAGCTCCTGAAGGACGGCCCGAGCTACGGGACCAGCGGGGCGAACAAGCTCCTGCAACTGGACAGCAGCGGCAAGCTCCCGGCTGTCGACGGCTCGCAGCTCACGGGCATCTCGGCTGGCCTGACGCTGCTGGCGACCGTTACCGCCTCCAGCAGCGCCACAGTCGACATCGAGGGCTACTTCGACAGCACGTATGACGAATACCTGCTGTTGGCAGATGGGATCTACCCGACTGCGAACGCCTCGCTTCAGATGCTCTTCAAGGTCAGCGGGTCCTACCAGACCTCGGGCTACATCTTTGCCTACGCCTATCGAGACTCAAACAGCACGAGTGAGACACTGGCGACGGCGACCACCGAGGTTCCACTTTCGACATTGTGGAACCTCACGTCAGGCTTTGAGGGCGCGGTTGAGGTGCGACTCTATCGCCCGGCCAGCTCCAGCACGGCTAAGTTGTTTACCGCTAAGTCTTTCCAGCCACAGAACAGCTATGTCACCAAGTACGAGGGCTTTGGAAAGTACGGAACAGGCACCCAAGCCGCGATTACGGGCGTCCGCTTCCTGTTCTCCAGCGGCAACGTCTCGACTGGCACTTTCCGCCTCTACGGCTTCAAGAAGTAGGACCCGCCATGACGCAGGAAGAAATCGACGCGCTCAAGGCGCAGGGCTACCACTTCAAGGCCACGCCGGAAGGTGAGGTGCGGTTTACGCCCGAGGAAGAGACCGAGTGGGCGGCATGGCAGACGGCGCAAGTTCCGACGCTGGCCGAACTCAAAACATCCAAGCTCGCCGCTCTCGCCGCCCTGCGGTGGGAAAAAACCCTCAAGATGAGCTATACCTTCGGCGGCGTGACCTACACCGACGTTCCTGCCGAAACGGCGACGGTTGCGGTAATGGGCACCATCGTCGGCGCTCAACTCCTGGCGCCCGATGAGCCGTTCGTGTGGAAGCTCAAGGACGGCGTTTTCCTGTCCTGGTACGTGGCCGACGTGCAGGCCTATGGCTTGGCGATCCGCGCGCACATCCAGGCGTGCTTCAACCGGGAAATCGAGCTTGTGACGGCGATCAACGCCGCGTCTGATCAAGCCGCTTTGGACGCGATCGACATCACGGCGGGCTGGCCTGCGTGATAGGCCTCGTCAAGGTCGGGCGGACTGGCGGTCTCTTCGGAGAGCTGTTCACCCGCCCGCTCTACGACACGTGCGACCCGTTCGAGGTCGACGGCGTCACGGTAAAGCCGCCGTATCGCACCGACCTCGTGAGCGCCCCCTGGTGGGCTAGGCCGGTCCTCCCGCTCAAGAAGATGCGCCGCGCCGCCATTCGCCACGACTGGCGCCGCAAGAACCAGCCGCACCGATCTACCCGCGCCATAGACGACGACTTTCGCACGGACCTCTTGGCCGATGGCGTCTCGCCGTTTGTCGCGTGGATCTGCTGGCGAGCCGTCCGCACCAACAAGAACCGCTGATCACCGGCGCTGGGCCGGGATAACCCGAGGAGTAAGACGATGACGCGTAACCAAGCCGTGACACAGATCCAAGAGGGTCTGTTGTTTCTTGAGGCCGAACTTGCGGCGCGCGGCACGCCGAAGGACCTGAAGGCCCTGCGTCGCCTCAAGCTACACCACGCCGGCCTCCAGGGCCTCGCCGACGACTACGTGGAAGAGGGCGACATCGCGCCCCTCAGCGACCCGGGCGGCAAGGAAAACCCGTAATGGTCGAGGCGATCATGACAATGACCTCTGATCAGGTGTTTGCCATCGCAACGGTCATGGTTGTGATCGCCCTGGTCCTTTCGATCGGCGCGGCGCTTTTTGACTTCCGAGAGCACGGCGACACCTTGGGCGTGTCGGCATTGCTGGCGCTTATCCTGCAAATCTCAATGATCGTCCGCGCGCATCCGAGCGATCCCCACGGGTACGGAACCATGATCGTGTTTCCGCTCGTCGACCTCGCTGCGCTCTGCGTCGTCTCATACCTTTTCGCCACACGGCCGAGGGTTTGGAAGGCCGTCGTTGCCTTCGCGTTCTTAGCGCAACTGGTCGCCCATTTCGGGTTCTGGTCCGCGTTGAATTCTGGAAAAGACAGCTATTCCGTGTATGTATTGATCGGCAATCTTTTGGCGGGATTGCAGAAATTGGCTCTTGGCATAGCGGGGGCGCATGGATTGGCGATCGGTCTTAGCGCTTGGCTGTCTCGCCATCGGTACGCTGGTGTTCGTGCGGTACTTCGGGAGCCGCATCAATGACTGGTTTGCCCGAAACCCACGAGCGTCTCGCGATCCTTGAGACGCAGTTCGACGCGCACAAAGAGGCGCAAGAGCAAGAAACCAAAATCCTGAAAGACAAGGTCGCGGCGCTGGAGCGGTTTCAGGTCATGGTTATGACCGGCCTGGCTGCGGTTGGCGCGGTCGTGACCTTCTGCGCTGAGAAGCTGCGAAAGGTGCTTGGCCTGTGATCGGCCGCGTCTGGACTGCGCTTCTCAAGGCTGCGTCGGTTCGCCAGTGGTCCATGATCCTCGGAGCCATCCCCATGACCTTCACCGTTTGGTGGGTCATCGGGATCATGCGGGACAAGGCGTGGGGCCAAAGCGTCCTGCAACTGAACGTGCTGGCGAACATCGCCTACGGATCTCTGATCATCATCGCCGTCATTTTCGTGGCCCTCACCGGCACCTCGATTGCCGCCAACGTGGGCAAGAGCGGCGCCAACCTATCGCTCAAGAGCGACGACGAAGAGGACAAACCTCGTGATCACTCCCGACCGCCTGAAACAACTGGCGCCTAACATCAAGCCCGACGTGGCGGCTGCGATCGCTGCGGCCCTGGAGGCTAATCGCGTGACCTACGGCGTGACCACTGCGGCCCGTGTCGCGCACTTCCTGGGTCAGGTCTGCCACGAAAGCGGAGGCTTTACTCGGTTCACCGAGAACCTCAACTACAGTGCCGAACGGCTCTGCGCTGTATGGCCCTCGCGCTTCCCCAATGTCGACGCCGCTACGCCCTTCGCGCGCAATCCCGAGGCGCTGGCTGAAAAGGTCTACTCTGGCCGCATGGGGAACGTGAACCCGGGCGACGGCGCCAAGTACAAGGGCAGGGGCCTAATCCAACTCACCGGCCGCGCGAACTACACCGAAGCCGCCAAATACACCGGCCTGGATCTTGTGAACGATCCTGCGCAAGCCGCCGATCCTGCCAAGTCCGCGATCATCGCGCTGGGCTATTGGAAGTCGCGCGGCCTGAACGAAGAGGCGGACCAAGACGACATCGCCACGATCACCCGCAAGATCAACGGCGGTCTCGTCGGGCTTTCCGAGCGCCGGGAGCTGGTCGAGAGGGCTAAGCGGGTGTTCGCATGATCATCGCCTTCCTTCGCCCCTACCTCAAGCCCATTGCTGGCGTTCTTCTGGTCCTAGCCACGCTCGCGGCGCTGCTTTTCGTGGTTCACCACAAGGGGTATCAGTCGGGCGTGAAAGCGAAGGAGGCCGAATACGCCGAAGCCCTCGCCAAGGCCGAAAAGCGGGTCAAGGGTGGCGAGAAGCGCGCCGACGCCGCAAACACCAGCATCGCCACGAAACACGTCCAGACGGTCGAAAAAATCCGCTGGCGCACCGAGACGTTAACCAAGGAGGTTACGGTCTATGTTCCGCAAACTGTTGATCGCGAGTTTAGGTTGCCTGACGGCCTCGTGCGCGTCCACGACGCCGCAGCTAGTGGCGCCCCGCTTCCCGCCGCCCCCGGTGGATCTGTCGAAGAGCCTTCCGACGTTACGGCCAGCCAGCTCGCAACCGCCATCGTCGGCAATTACGGAACATGTCATGTTTGGGAGTCCGAAGCGCTGACGTGGCGAGCCTGGTACGTCACTCAGCGCGACATCTACAACGCGACCACGGGCAGAAAGCCCTAGAGGCTCCCTCACGGTAGAGCCCACAACGGCCCGCAGCGCTTAGATGTTGCGGAACTTCTCGTCTCCAGGGCGAGGCGCAAAAACCCAAGCAAGGTTCTTGGCGTGTTCGTCCTGAAAGTCCGGTCCAGATAAGCAAAACACCCCGTGCTTTCCGCCGTCTTTTGGGCTGAACAAAAATCCTAGTGTGCAGCGGGTTTCGCTAGGGTCAAACTCGTAAAGGCCCTCGTCAACGGTAAAGCCAAAATCTCTAGCGAAAAGCTCGCTCCAGAAAATCATACCAAACTCGTCTGGGCGCGGGAGGTTGTAGCTTGCTGGGAAGCGAACAAAGCTTGACCACATGTACCTGTTGCCCCGCGCATCGGTAAAAGTTTTTGCTGTTGCCTTCTCTTCCATTCTCAATCTCCTACAACGGCCCTCTCTCGCTACGGCGGGGGAGGGCTTTTTCGTTTAAGGTTTCGCCTTGTCGATCATGCGCTGAGCCGCGTGGATCAGGTCGTGGAGGTCATCGACCGTAATGTGAGCGTGCTCGACTTCTTGGCCGTTGACACGAAGCGCGACCCAGAGCGGCGAGGCGTCAGTCCAGCACTCAAGCTCAAACTTGCCCGCGTTGGTGATCACCTCCATCACATCCTCTCTACATCAAACGTCACGGCCCAAGGGAACGGGCCTCTAACCTCTGTAACGTCTCCTTCTACTAGCATAGCAAAGGAAGACGCCTGTTCGGGGTTGGCGAAGTAGATGGTGGCGGTCATGGGGTGCCCCGCGCCGCATTTTCCGCTTTGACCAGAGCCTCAGCAACAAACAGGTTTAGCTTTCTCGAGGCTCGCTTTTCGGCTGTTTCAAACGCCCTAAGGCACTTGGCACAAGTCGCGGCCTCCGGTGTCCCTGTGTAGGACGATCGCGGCGATAACCGCGACCCGCAGGCCATAAAATTTATGGTGGTTCGAATGTGTACCGCCATCCTCTCAACCCTCTTGAACAGGGGCGGGGACATCAACAAGCGTCCAGCCGTCGATTAGCGTTGCCTTGGTCAAATAGTCCCAGCGCACCAGAGTTTCGTGTTTCGCTCCCGGCTTGCCGTCCTTCTTGAGCAGTCGGACGATGGGCGTTCCAGGATCGGGAGCAAGGTGTTTCCTTCCGCCCCAAGGATTGTTGGGGCCTGCGATCTCAACAATGCCGCGCTCCTCGATGCGCTCTTTTACGCCGCGCCAGATGCTACCGACGCTCTTATTGACGGTGCGCGTGACGGTCTTCATGCGAGCACAGGTGGCCGCCCAACGTCTTTCCATCGGCGGCGATAAGGACGCCAGAGAAGAAGCCCGGTGATCCTCCGTTGTTGAACCCGTAGATGATCGGAAGGTCGCTCTCGGCTTTCCCGTTCGGATTGTAGATCGCGTTCTCCATCTTCGCTCTCCGTGCGGCCGATGCCGCCTTGATGGTTTGTGTTTGGGGTCTAGGCGGTCTGATCTTCGCGCCGATTAGAAAGCCAGATGGTTCGGTCGGTAGCGACGATTGAGGCGGACTCCTGACCAAGCCCATCAATGAGCTTCAGCGCCAAGGCTTCAGCGTGAGCGAAGATCGCAGCAGGCTCGGCCGGGAAGCGGCCATAGTTGATCAGGCCGACGCTGACGCCTTCGGTGTTGCCGCCCGTGTAAATGTAGTCGGTCGGTTCAACGGTGACGCACAAGCCGACCTCATCGCAGAACGCACGGCACGCGGCCTTGGCCTTCGCGAGGTCGCCTCCGACAAAGATCGTAGCCGTGTAGGTGGCGGCTTCGACGCGCTTCATGCCGCAGCCTCTCCGAGAACGCGCCGCCACAGGGGTATGCGCCGGAAGATGATGGTCTTGTACACGGGGTGGATCGCGATGAACTCGTACCCACGCGGCGGACGGCCATGGTTGAAACTCAGACCGATTTGGCTCTCCACATGGGCGACGATGTAGGGCTTCCCCTTCATTGGTCCGGGTCCACCCGCGTCGCCATACGGTCTTGGACCGCGAGGTCGATAGCCTGCTTAACGTCCTCAACCGTGTGGAAAACGAACGTGTCTTGATCGTTTTCAACCTCGTCATCCGACATCAGTTCTACGGCGTCTTCGCATTCGCCCCGCTCCTCCTTCGTTCCATCGAACGCGAAGTAGCCCACGCCCGGGCGATAGAAGATCTTGTGGTCGCGGTAGCGCTCGACGGGCGTGGTCGGGTGGTTGGTGCAGGCTTGGTCGATCATCTCGCTCTCCATGCGGCCGATGCCGCCTTGTGAAATCTCCGATACAGAGATAATATCTGCATCATAGATTTTCGCAAGCGGGAAATGTCTGTGACAGATACGATTTGTGAGACTCGTCCCGGCGCGCTACAGGGCGTTATGGATGGCGAGCCGTGGCAGATGCGCTTGAAAGCGCTTGGGATCAGTCAGAAGGATCTGGCCGACGCCATCGGCATGACCCCCACGAACCTGTCTGTTGGCCTTCGCGGCGGCTGGGCTGGCGGCGTGCCTCAAGACATCAAGGCGTTGATCTTGGCCCTGGAACGCCTCTCGGAGAGCAAGCGGGCCGAATGGCTGGACGCCGCGCGACGGGAACGCAAGAAGGGAGAGCAGGGATGAGCGAGGAAGACCTACTCCGCGTCGTACCCGGCATGATCGGGATGCGCTGTCCCGTGTGCGACAAGGCCCGCATCTCGCGCCGCATGGCTATTGACCCGCCTCGCGCCCGACTGGCGTTCTATCCGTGCAGCGAGGATTGCGCATCGCGAGCGCATCCAGATCAGGTGATCTACACCGACGCCAATCGCCAACCCGTACCGGTCTAGCGATTCCCCCACCCCAAGGAAGGTGGTAAAGGGGAGGGGCTGTGGCGAGAGATCGCGACCAGCGCAGTAAGGCGCGAACATCCTGAAGGCTTGCCGAACGGATCGAAGCTGCGGCCGGAGCCGATGATTACGCAGGAGGCCCCCCTCGCTGGGGCGGGTGGCGGAGTAGGTCAGCCGGGAACCAAAGCGCCCACAGCATCAGTACCGCGTAAGGGGCGGCGACACGGTGAACCTCCAGGCCGTAGCCGCAAGGCACATGTCAGGTGAAGTGGAGCCCTGACCCGCCCCATATCCGCTATAGCCGTAGGCGGCTGACAAACCAGACGGGCTATTAGGAGCGAGGTGCTTAGCTGGGCAGCCGCATCTCGCTCCGATCCCTCAACGCACCCCCATAGACCCCCGAAGCGTCGGAAACGCTGGCGTGGTGTCCCAAGACATAGATCCGCACCGAGGGCAGTTTGTCCGGGTGTGCTGGGCGACTTCCTTGATCCCGACCTTCTCGCCCTCCAGGCCCCGCTTGCAGAGCCTCGCGATAACGTCCTCTAGGGGGTAAACCTTCGACCACATGCAGGCGGTGCAGGTCAGGCGCACGTCGGCCGATAGGGCGCGGTAGCGGTCGAGGGGGACGCTCATTTCCTTTTACACCGCGCCCGCAAGTGTTTGATTCATATGTGGCCGATGTCGGGCCATTTTGAACCCAAGCGGCTGTAATCTCTGAATAACCATCAGTTTACAAAACCGCTGCACTACCGCTGTGCTAAGCCGGCTGATCGGCGCGAGGCCGAACGGGCGTCTTCCTTAGCGACAGGCGTTCGTCTGGGCAATGGGTGCGTAATCGCTTGGCGGCGGCGTTGCGAGTCTCGCGCCCAGACGCTAGGGACGGGCAACGCAGGAGAACCCCCATGGCGCAGGCGAAACTCATCGACGGCAAGGCCTTCGCGGCCGATCTGAGGGCCAAGATCGCCGAGGAGGTCGCCGCCCTGAAGGCCGAGCATGGCGTGACGCCGGGCCTGGCGGTGGTGCTGGTCGGCGAGGATCCGGCCAGCCAGGTCTATGTCCGCAACAAGGGCGAGCAGACGACCGCTGCGGGTATGTACTCCGAGACCCACCGCCTGCCGGAGACCACCACGCAGGACGAGCTGCTGGCCGTCGTCGCCAAGCTCAACGCCGATCCCAAGATCCATGGGGTGCTGGTTCAGTTCCCGGTGCCGCCGCATATCAATCAGATGGACGTCGTGGCCGCGCTTTCGCCGGACAAGGATGTCGACGGACTGACCGTCACCAACGCCGGCCGCCTGGCCAGCGGCTTGCCGGCTCTGACGCCCTGCACGCCGCTTGGCTGCATGATGCTGCTGAAGGACACGGTCGGCGACCTGAAGGGCAAGAACGCCGTGGTGATCGGCCGCTCGAACCTGATGGGCAAGCCGATGGCCCAGATGCTGCTGGCCGCCGACTGCACCGTGACCATCGCCCACTCGCGCAGCCAGGACCTGCCCTCGATCGTGCGCCAGGCCGACA
Source organism: Pseudomonadota bacterium (assembly GCA_020161365.1). Taxonomy (GTDB): domain Bacteria; phylum Pseudomonadota; class Alphaproteobacteria; order Caulobacterales; family Caulobacteraceae; genus Caulobacter. The sequence continues at coordinate 133,140 of JAIUNU010000013.1, forward strand.
TCGTCGTGGCCGCTGTGGGCCGAGCAGAGATGGTGAAGGCTGATTGGGTGAAACCCGGCGCGGTGGTCATCGACGTCGGCATCACCCGCTTTCCCGCCCGCGATCCGCAAGCCGCCGCCGCCGGCAAGACCCGCCTTGTCGGCGACGTCGCCTTCGACGAGGTTAGCGAGGTCGCCGGCGCGATTACGCCCGTTCCGGGGGGCGTGGGGCCGATGACGATCGCCTGCTTGCTGGCCAACACGCTGACGGCGGCCAAGCGCCTGTCGGGGATCGCCTGATGCGCGCGGCCTTGGTGCTCTTCACCGCCGCCTTGGCGCTTTCGGCCTGCGGGTCCAAGACCCCGCCGCCGCCCACGCCCGAGCAGGCCCTCGCGCTTCGGCCGGCCGACGCGCGTCTGGCGGGCCTGTACGAGACCTCCTGCCACGCCTGCCACGCCATGCCCGAAAGCGGCGCGCCGCTGGTGCATGACCGCGCCGCGTGGGATCCGCGCTGGAAGCAGGGGGAGGCGGTTCTGCTCGACCACACGATCCAGGGCTTCAACGCCATGCCGGCCACCGGTCAATGCGCGACTTGCACCCCGGACGATTTCAAGGCCCTGATACGGTTCATGGCGGGGCGAGACGACTCCGCGACCTAGAAACTCGGGGAGGCGGCATGATCTCGCGGCGCGGAGCCTTGATCGCGGGCGGTACGGGCGTGGCGGTGGTCGCCGGCGGCGCGGGCGTCGCCTACAGCGTCGCCACCGGCGATAAGCCGGAGCCGCCCGCGCCTGCTTCGGTCAACGCGCAGGGCAAGCTGCTTTGGCGCAATTGGTCGGGCGTGCAGAACGCCTATCCCGCCGCCCGCTTGGCGCCCAAAGACGAGGGCGAGCTGGCCACGGCGCTGAAGGTCGCCCAGGCGCCGATCCGTCCGGTGGGGGCGGGGCACTCGTTCACCGCCCTGGCGCCGACCGACGGGACGTTGGTCTCACTGGACTCCATGTCGGGGATCGTCGGCTGGGAGGGCGACGAGGCGATCGTGCGCACGGGCACGCGCCTGGGCGCTCTGGGCCCGCTCCTGGCCGAGAAGGGCCGGGCGTTGCCCAACCTGCCCGACATCAACAAGCAGTCGCTGGGTGGCGCGCTGGGAACGGCGACCCACGGCACGGGGATCAAGCTGCCGGCCATGCACGGCGACGTGACAGGTCTGCGGCTGGTAACGCCCTCGGGCAAGGTCATCGACGCCGACGCGACCACGAATCCCGAGGTCTTCCAGGCCGCACGCGTTTCTCTGGGCGCGCTGGGGGTGATCAGCCAGGTGCGGATGCGGACCAGCGCCAACCGCCGGCTGCGCCGCCGTGTCTGGCTTGAGCCGTTCCCCGAGGCCATGGCCCAGGCCGAAAGCCGCTGGGCGCAGCATCGCAACTTCGAGTTCTACGCCGTCCCGTTCACCGGCCTGGCGGTGAATATCAGCCATGACGAGACCGACGATCCGGCAGAGGCGCGTGGCCCGGACCAGGATGTCGAGTTCCTGCAGGCCCTGCGTGGCCTTCGAAACCTGCTGGGATTCGCCACGCCGCTGCGCAAGGCGGCGGCCAAGGCGCTGCTGTCCTCGGCCAAGCCCGAAACCGCCGTCGATGAAGGCTGGAAGCTGCTGTCGACCGAACGGCCGGTGCGTTTCAACGAGATGGAGTTCCATCTGCCGGTCGAGAACCAGCTCAAGGCGCTGGACGAGGTGGTCCGGGTCATCGAAACCGAACGCCCCGATGTCTTCTTCCCGATCGAGGTGCGGCGTATCGCGGCCGATGACGCCTGGTTGTCACCGTTCAACGGCGGGCCTCGCGGATCTGTGGCGGTCCACGCCTACTACCGCGATGACTTCAGCTTCCTGTACCAGCTGATCGAGCCCATCTTCCGCCGCTATGAAGGTCGCCCGCACTGGGGCAAGCTCCACACGCTGCGGGCCGGGCAGTTGGAGGCGCTTTATCCTCGCTGGAAAGACTTCCTGGAGGTCCGCCAGGAACTGGATCCCGAGGCGCGGATGCTCAATCCCTACCTCAAGAGCCTGTTTGGGCTGATGTAGTCAGCCGGCGGCGCCCAGATACTCGGCCACGCGCGCCTCGAGCTCGGTGCTCAGGGCCTTGCCGACGGGGTGGGTGTCGACCTTGATGTCGTCGCGTACACAGGCCTTGATCGCGTCGATGTGGGCGTCGACCAGGAACATCGGCGCCTTCAGCCGGGTGTCCGGGTCGTCGATCAGCTTGCAGAGCGAAGCGGCGAGGCGCGTGACCAGCGGGAACTCGTAGGTGGCGCCGAGACCCTTCAGGTCGTGAGCGCGGAGATAGAGCGTCTCGACCGTTTGGGCGGTCAGGCCCTCGGTCTTCACGGCCTGCCGGGCGGCTTCGAGCTTGACGATTTCATCGTTGAGCCACTGGGCGAAATTGCCGGAAAGGCTCTTCAGCGCCGCCTCAGCCTTGGCGATCGCGGCCATATCAATACCGCCGCGCCCGCCCACCTTGAGCTTGAGCATGTTCGGCACTTGGATCACCTCGGCGGTGGTCTTATTGGTCACGTTCGCCTCCCCAGCGGCGGTACAGATTGGGCATGACTAACATAGCAGGCGTTAACTGTAGCGGCGCGCAATAGTGAACGGCTCGACGCGAGATACAAGGCGTGTTTCGACGCATATTAGCTGAGACGTCTGT
>JAIUNU010000014.1 GCA_020161365.1 Pseudomonadota bacterium
GGAGCGGAAGCGCGAGCCGAAACGCAAAACAAAACTCACGGTCTCCGGGTTCGCCCGGCCGCTCCGTCGCCTCCCCAACACCTTCAGCGGTCGCGCCGCGTGAAGCGGCGGACGCGCGCCTCAATCCTCCCCCCAGCGGGGGAGGTGTCGGCCCGAAGGGACGACGGAGGGGGAAGAGGCCGGTTTAGCAGAACTTCCCCCACCGGCGCTTCGCGCCACCTCCTCCGCTGGGGGGAGGATTGTTCGCCCCGGCCCTTCCTCATCAAGGAGAGGGGATCAGAGAGACAGAAGGCGCATGCCCTTAAACCGGAACCTCAGCGTCCTCGACCGGTCCGAAGATTTTGGCGAAACTTGCCCGCAGCGCTGCGTCCGCTTCATCCATGGCGACCGGCAGGCCCAGGTCCACCAGGCTCGTCACGCCGTGCTCGGTCTGCCCGCAGGGGACGATGCCCGAAAAGTGCGACAGGTCCGGCTCCACGTTCAGGCTGATGCCGTGGAAGCTGACCCAGCGTCGCAGCTTGACGCCGATGGCGGCGATCTTGTCCTCGCGGCTCCAGCCGGCGCCCTTGCGTTCGACCCACACGCCGACCCGGCCCTCGCGCAGTTCGCCCGTGACGTTGAAGGCGGCCAGGGCGTCGATGATCCACGCCTCCAGCGCCGCCACAAACGCGCGCACGTCGCGGCCGCGCTGGGTCAGGTCCAGCATCACATAGGCCACGCGCTGGCCTGGGCCGTGATAGGTGAACTGGCCGCCGCGCCCGCTCTCGAACACGGGGAAACGATCAGGCTGGATCAGGTCGCCGGGCTTGGCCGAGACGCCGGCCGTATAGAGCGGCGGGTGCTCCAAAAGCCAGATCAGCTCGCCTGCCGTTCCGTCGGCGATGGCCGCTGCGCGGGCCTCCATGGCGGCAACGGCTGCCGGGTAGGGGACGGGCTGGGTCGAAACCGCCCACCCCACCGGGACCCCGTCGTCGCGCGACATGCGCGGAAGGCCAGTCTTTTCAGGGTTTAACGGGAGCGAAAGCATGCGGCCTTATTCTTGCAATCCTGGACGCCGCGACCAGGTGGGTCGTGCGTGTCAGTTCAAGGGTCTTACTTCGTGAGCCAGGTCAACGCCGTCAATGTCGAGATCTCGGTCCTGTTGGGTCGCTCGATCCTGCCGATGCAGCAGCTTCTGCGCATGGGCCGTGGCGCGGTGATTCCGCTGGACGCCAAGACCCATGACGAGGTGTGGATCCTGGCCAACAACCACCCGATCGCGCGCGGTGAAATCCAGATCAGCGACGATCGCATCGCCATCCAGGTGACCCGCGCGGCTGACGTCTACGACTACATGGCCGGCGGCAGCTGATCTGTCGCGGGACGGAGTTCGACATTCTCCAACTTCCGGCTTCCCAAAGCCGATTCAGTTTGCTACCAGCCGCCCCTCACCACGAGCGGTCGTGGCGGAATTGGTAGACGCGCAGCGTTGAGGTCGCTGTGGGGCAACCCGTGGAAGTTCGAGTCTTCTCGACCGCACCAAGGTGAACAAGAGTAGAGCGCGCCTGGCGAAATCGGTTTCCGACTCGCCGGGGGCGCTCTAATCGTTTCAGGCCTTGGATTCGCCCCAAGGTCGCTTCATCGGACCAACCAGCACGAATCCAGCAGCTCTAGAGCTCAGGAGGCCCCCATGACCCGGGACACCGCCGAACTGAACAACGACGCGCTGGACGACACCCCGCTGGCTCATATCCCGCTTCCGCAGACCGAGACGCCCGAGGAGCTCGAAGACCTCGCCCTGGGCGACGACTACGCGCTCAATCCCGACTACGTCGAAATGGTGATCGACGCCGCCGATCGCGGCGACACCAAGCGCCTCGGCGAACTGGTCACGGCGCTTGACCCGGCGGACGTCGCCGACCTGATGGGCTTTCTGACGGCCGACTACCGCGAGGAAGTCATCCCGCTGCTCGACCCTCAGGCGCTTGGCGAGATCATCTCCGAGCTTGAGGACAACATCCGCGAGGAAGTGCTGGAGGCGACGCCGTCCGTCACCCTGGCCCGGGCCCTCGAGGAGCTGGACACCGACGACGCCGCCGACGTCATCGACGACCTGGACGACACCAAGCGCTTCCAGGTGCTGGCCGCCATGGGCGAGACCGACCGCGCCGCCATCGAGACCACCCTGTCCTACGAGGACGAGACCGCCGGCCGCCTGATGCAGCGCGAGTTCCTGGCCGCGCCGGAATTCTGGACCGTCGGCCAGACGATCGACCACGTCCGCGAGGCCGGTGACTCGCTGCCCGAGCTGTTCTTCGACGTCTACGTCGTCGATCCGACCTTCAAGCCGGTTGGGGCCATTCCGATCAGCATCCTGCTGCGTAGCCGTCGCCAGACGCCGCTGGCCGAGCTGATGGAGGCGGTCACCGAAATCCCGGTCGAGATGGACCAGGAAGAGGTCGCCTATATCTTCGACAAGTACCACCTGATCAGCGCCCCGGTGATCGAGCCCGGCGGTCGCCTCGTCGGCCAGATCACCGTCGACGACATCGTCGAGGTCATCCGTGACGAGGCCGAAGAAGACATCCTGGCCCTGGCCGGTGTGTCGGACGCGGGCCGCGACGCCTCGGTGATCGAGATCGTCAAGTCGCGCCTGCCGTGGCTGATGCTGAACCTGGCGACCGCGACCCTGGCGGTCAGCGGCGTAGCCATCTTCCAGGACGAGATCGCCCAGCTGGTGGCCCTGGCCATCCTGATGCCGATCGTCTCCTCGCTAGGCGGCAACGCCGGCACCCAGACCTTGGCCGTCGCGGTGCGCGCCCTGGCCAGCAAGGAGCTGACCACGGCCAACGCCCGGCGCATCGTGGCCCGGGAGCTGCTGGTGGGCCTGGTCAACGGCCTGTGTCTGGCGCTGGTGATGGGCGCGGCGACCTATATGTTCTTCGGGCCGTCTGACCACCACGACAAGCTGGCGATCATCGTCGGCGCGGCCTTGATCACCAACATCTTCACCGCCGCGCTGGGCGGCATCCTGATGCCGCTGGCGCTGGAGAAGATGGGGCGCGACCCGGCGGTGTCGTCATCGATCTTCGTCACCTTCCTGACCGACTTCACCGGCTTCTTCGCGGTGCTGCTGATCGCCTCGCTGCTACTGCACTGACACGACGTGCAGAAGGTGTTTCGGCGACTCGAGAGCGCCAGAGTGTGTGTTGACGCAGAGGTGATCGGATCGGGTTTGGCCACCGACGAGAGGCTGATCAGTGCGCAATGCCTTGAGCCTGTCTGCAGGAAGTTGTTGCTTTCGCAAAATTCAACTAAGGATTGAGATTCGACTGATCGCCGCTAGGTTGTCATGCTGCGTAGGCGCGGCAGCGTAAACAGTGGTGGGAGAGGCGCGATGTTCATGATCGTCCTGATAGCCGCGCTTGCGGGCCAGATTGATCAGGATGCGCCGACTGTCGTTGATCCGCTAACGGTTGAAAGCCGTGGAAATGGACCGCCCAGGACGCTTCCAGATAATGAGATCATACTTCAGCTCAACGCCCTGCGGAAAGCCGAACCAGATCGCGTCATATGTCTGAAGAAGTCCTTCAGCAGCAGTCTGATTTCACGAACTACATGCGCTACCTTGCGACAGTGGTATGATCTTGAGACCGCCCGAGATACGCAATATTCCGTCTCTTCGATAAAGCCAGAAGGCAAAAGCCTTCCCGGTGGCCCACCTCCGGTTGGCCCCCCCGATGAACTGGTTCGGCTCGTTAAGCAGCGTTTGAAACATCACGACGCCAGGGCTCAAGCGAGGCAACGAGCGATGCAGCGTATCGAAGCGGGATCGGCGCCTGGGTTGCGCTAGGCCCGATGGGCGCACCATCGCCCGGCCGATGAGAAGCCCCATCGTAGCCGGTGGGGCTTTTTGCTGATCTCGCTCACCCGGGGAAACTGGCGCCGACCTTGCGCCGAGACAGGCGAACGCATCCGCGTCTGTCTCAAACTGGGTCAATCTAGGCGATGAAACCGCGTCATCAGGTCTCCCGGGCCGCCATCGATCTCATCAAGAGATTCGAAGGGTACCGTCAGAAGGCCGCGCAGCTCCCCGATGGGCGCTGGACGGTCGGCTATGGCCACACCCTGACCGCCCGCGAGGGGGCCTCCGTCTCGGAAAAGGACGCCGAGGCGCTGCTCCTCTACGATCTCATCTCGGTCGCCCATTCGGTGAACGAGCACACCTACGCGCCGCTGAACCAGAACCAGTTCGACGCGCTGGTCTGCTTCGCCTTCAATATCGGCCTGGACAACTTCCTCCGCTCGGGCGTGCTGCGCCGGATCAACGAGGGCTCGCTGCTGCAAGCCGCGTGCGCGATGGAGATGTGGCGCAAGGCCGACTTCGAGGGCGAGCGGATCGTCATCGACGCGCTGGTTCGCCGCCGCGCCGCCGAAAAGACCCTCTTCCTGACGCCGGCCAACGGCGAATGGGTCCCGGCGCCGAGCCCCGTGCTGCGGCCCAGGGTCGACTATGACGCCAGCTGCGCCGTGCCCCGCCAGACGCCCGCCGCCGTCAACACGCGGACGGAAGGCGACCGGGTCGTCGCCGAGCGCGAGGACGGGCTGCCGCTGAACGTCGTCGTCCCGGAAGAGGACGGCCCGACCGCCACCGAGCAGTCGGCCGCTGCAGTGGCTGCTCGTCTGGAAGCGATCCTGCCGGAGACTCCGGCGCCGATCGCCAAACCGGCGATCCGCCAGGACGATCTGGGCCTGCCCGAACCGCCCGTGCCGACCCGGCCGGCCGCGATCGAGCCCGCTCCGACGCTCTTTCCGCAGGAGCCGCAGGCTGTTCCGGATGAAGCGCCGCCCGCGCCGGTCGAGTTCACGCCGTTCCGTCTGACTCCGCAGACGACCGAAGAGGTCGAGGCCGAGGCGCCCGTCGAGATCCCGACGCCGATGCGTTCCGCTCCCAGCGAGCCGACTTTGTTCGGCGCGCCGGTGACGAACGCCTCGGTGTTCAATCTCGATGGCTTCTCGACGAGCGAAGACGCCAGCGTCGGCGTGATGGATGTGCCTCTGGTCGAGCCCGAGCAGCCGCGCTTCGGCAACGCCAGTCTCCTCATCAGCCTGGGCATCCTGGGCCTGGCCCTGTTCGGCGGCGGCGTTCTCTGGATCCTCACCGTCGCGGCGGGCTCCGATGGCCAGGTGAAGCTGTTCGGCTATGGCGCCAGCATGGTCGGTGCGATCTGCTTCGTGGTGTCGGCCTATCTGCTGCTGCGTCGCCTGGCCGGTCCCGATACGAGCGACGACGAGTAGTTTTCTTTGCTTCCCATGCGGAAGCTGTGAGCAAGAACGTCCGCTGGTCCCGATGGCCGGCGGGCGTTTTTGCTATGTCTCGACAGTTTTCCGGTGGAAATCGACTGCGATCGGATGCACACGCTGTCTCGGTGCTGAGCCAGAGCGTGACAAGCGCTAAAACCGCCCACATCTTTCGTTCGGGCGCTCGGGAAGGAAACTGTGTCGATGACTTTCGCTCCCTCGATGGATTTCGCGCTGGGTGAGACCGCAGACGCCATCCGTGAAACCACGGCGCGCTTCGCCGCCGACAAGATCGCGCCGATCGCTGCGAAGATCGATGAGACCAACACCTTCCCGCGCGACCTTTGGGTCCCGATGGGGGACCTCGGCCTGCATGGCGTCACTGTCGAAGAGGAATTCGGCGGTTTGGGCTTGGGCTATCTCGAGCACGTCGTGGCGATGGAAGAGGTCAGCCGCGCGTCGGCCTCGGTGGGGCTCAGCTATGGCGCGCACTCCAATCTCTGCGTGAACCAGATCCGCCGCTGGGCGACGCCGGAGCAGAAGCGCCGCTACCTTCCCAAGCTGATCAGTGGGGAGCATGTCGGTTCGCTGGCCATGAGCGAGGCCGGTTCAGGCTCGGACGTCGTCTCGATGAAGCTGCGCGCCGAGCAGGTGGGCGATCGCTACATCCTGAATGGCACGAAGTTCTGGATCACCAACGCGCCCCACGCCGACACGCTGGTGGTCTACGCCAAGACCGGCGAAGGCAGTCGCGGCATCACCGCCTTCCTCGTCGAGAAGGGGATGAAGGGCTTCAGCGTTTCCAAGAAGCTGGACAAGATGGGCATGCGCGGCTCGGACACCGCCGAGCTGGTGTTCGAGGACTGCGAGATCCCCGAAGAGAACGTGATGGGGCCGGTCGGCGGGGGCGTCGGCGTGCTGATGAGCGGCCTGGACTATGAGCGCGCCGTGCTGGCGGCGGGGCCCTTGGGCATCATGCAGGCCTGTCTCGATATCGTTCTGCCCTACGTTCGCGACCGTAAGCAGTTCGGCCAACCGATCGGATCGTTCCAGCTGATGCAGGGCAAGATCGCCGACATGTACGTGGCCCTGAACTCGGCGCGGGCCTATGTCTACGCCGTCGCCAAGGCCTGCGACGCGGGCAAGACCACACGCTTCGACGCCGCCGGTGCGATCCTGATGGCGTCGGAGAACGCCGTGAAGGTGTCGCTGGAAGCGATCCAGGCCCTTGGCGGCGCCGGCTACACCAAGGAATGGCCGGTCGAGCGCCTGCTGCGCGACGCCAAGCTCTACGACATCGGTGCGGGCACGAACGAAATCCGCCGCTTCCTGATCGGACGCGAGCTGATCGGCGGCTGATCCTGACCTGTGATACATGGAAAGGGCCGCCCCGATCGCTCGGGGCGGCCCTCCATCGTCGTAGCCGCTCTCGCAGCCTGTGACCTTAAACCCTTGGCGCTCAACGCCTTAGGCGGAGACCTCGCTCTTCGGGCTCCAGGTCACGACTTGCGACCGCGGTTGGAGACAATGAGACACTGGATCACCTCCTTTCAGTTGTTGAACAACACAGGACAGATATTGGACCGCCGTCAGCGAAAGGGAAGGGGCTATCGCTTGCGACGCGAGGTCGCGGTCGCTTGTCGGGGCATGCGATGACGCTTGGCGCGACCCCTGATCGCCCGGCCGCTTCTCCGGGCAGCGCTTATCATCTCTGCCACGCTGGGCTCCGCTGGGCGCGGCGCTCGATCAGGCTTGGACGCTTGCGAAGATCAGTGATCGGCCGATCCACACCGTCCAGCGCGAAGCCCGCCGCGACGTAGCCGGCCTTCACCGCCGGTTCGAAGGCGCGCCAGTCCCGGATGTCGATCCCCTCCAGTTTCGGAGTGATGAGCACGTCGGTCGCCTCGCGCGCCGCGGCGAGGTCGCGCCCTGTCGTCACGGTCGCGGCGCGCATCAGCAGGGCCACGATCGGCGGCCCCTTCCGCCACTCGCCCGAGACGATCCAGTTCCACAGCGACGGCGGCGTGACGATGTCGGCGCTGGTGATGCTGCGGCCGCGCGTGACGTCGACACCGACGATCGGGCCAAGTTGAAAGGACCGCATCACGTCGGCGGGGAAGTTCTTCATCACCGCGCCGTCCACCAGCACCTGCCCGTTCTCGGTGGCGGGCGGAAGCACGCCCGGCAAAGAGATCGACGCTCGCAACGCCACCTGCAGATCGCCGGTACGGTGCAGTTGATAGGAGCCGGAGGTCAGGTTTGACGACACGCAGAAGAACGGCAGCCAGAGATCGCTGATGTCGACTTCGCCGAAGTGCTCGTTCAGCCGGTCGCGGACCTTTTCGCCGCGGGTCATGGCGATCATAGGGAAGGCGATATCGTCCAGCGGACTGGTGTCGACGAAGGCCTTCTGAATGCGGGCTTCAAGCTCTCCGTCGTCCCAGCCCATGGCCAGACCAGCCGCGACGATCGCGCCCATCGATGCGCCGCCTACGAAGTCTATCGGAATGCCGCGTTCGCGCATCGCCTGGATCGCGCCGATATGGGCGTAGGCGCGGGCCCCGCCGCCGGACAGGACCAGGCCCACCGACTGCCCCGTGAGTACGCGGGCCAGACGCTGTAGGTCTCCGACGCCATTCTCGCGCAGATGGAAAAGTCTGGCCGCCTGCGTCGCCGCCATCCAGGCCGCCGAGCCGGACGGGCGGTCGAGGGTGGCGGACTGCAGCAGGATGAGATCCACCAGCCGCTGGGCCTGCAATGGACCCGATGCGTAGGACGGGATGGCCGTGGGCGGCGATCGATCACCGCGACCAACGCGAAACAGATGGTCGACCTGACGGCCCACGACATGCTTCCAGGCGGTCTCGTCGGCCTCGGCCACGTAAAGCACGAAGTCGTGCTCGCGCTCCACGTTGCTGAACCATTCGGTCGGCGCGAGCAGCGACTCGCCGCCCTCGACGGTGACCGAATAGCCCAGGTTCTCGATGCAGCGGCCCAGGCGCTCTACGACCGGCCGGATCGCCGCGCCGGGCTCCACCGCGATGAAGCCGAAGACCGACGGATCGCCGATCGCTGCGTGGGTCTGCGCCTGGCGCGCCCGGCGGATCATCAGCCGGGAGAGCTCCAGCATGACCGTCGGATCTTCCTCGGCCGCCTCGAAGAAGTCGTCGCGGGGAAGCGCCAGCACTTCACTATCGCGGAGAGACACCATGTTGGCCGAATGCGCCGTACCCCCGACCAGGGCCATTTCGCCAGCAGGTTCGCCGGGGCGGATCACGCCCAGGAACTGCGGCTCCTGACCCTCTTCGCGGCGGAAAGCGCCCAGGCGCCCAGTCTTCAGGAAATAAAGCTGGTCCGCTGCTTCACCGGGTTCAAACAGGGTCGCGCCGCCGGGCAGGGAAAACCAAGCCGCCGCCCCGGTTCGTGTAGCACGGGCGAAGAGGCGGGCCAGGGCCGAGTCGTCGGGCAGGGGCGTTTCCACGGCGCGAACGCTAACCCGAACCGGCAGGCTTGACCACAAGGGGGCGTTCAGGCGCAACTGTTGATCGCGGAAGCGAAATGGTCGAGAACGGTTTTGGCTCGGAATCTTTGGGTTTGGGGTCCAAAAATCTCCGACTTCCGGGGCAGGGTGGAAAAGGCTAAGCGTCGGTCATGCCGAAGTTGAACTCCGTTATCGACGCGTCCAGCGACGCCTTCGCCAGAAACGCGGCCCACAACCGGGCGCTCGTGGAAGAGCTTCGCGCCAAGGTGGCGCAAGCCGCCCTTGGCGGACCGGAGAGCGCCCGCGAACGACATGCCGCGCGCGGCAAGCTCCTGCCTCGTGATCGCGTCGAGCGCCTGCTGGATCCGGGCTCGCCGTTCCTGGAGATCGGCCAGCTGGCCGCCTGCGATCTATACAATGGCGAGGCGCCGGGCGCGGGCATGATCTGCGGCGTCGGTCGCGTGTCGGGCCGTGAGGTGATGATCGTCGCCAATGACCCGACGGTGAAGGGCGGCGCTTACTTCCCGATGACGGTGAAGAAGCACCTTCGCGCCCAGGAGATCGCCGCGCAGAACCGACTGCCCTGCGTCTATCTGGTCGACAGCGGCGGCGCCAACCTGCCTCACCAGGCCGAGGTCTTCCCGGACCGCGACCACTTTGGCCGCATCTTCTTCAACCAGGCCCGGATGAGCGCCGCCAGCATCCCGCAGATCGCCTGTGTGATGGGATCCTGCACCGCCGGGGGGGCCTATGTGCCGGCGATGAGCGACGAGACGGTGATCGTTCGCAACCAGGGCACCATTTTCCTGGCTGGTCCGCCGCTGGTGAAGGCCGCCACGGGCGAAGTGATCTCGGCCGAAGAGCTGGGCGGCGCCGAGACGCACGGTCGTCGCTCCGGCGTCGTCGACCACGTCGCCGAGAACGATGAGCACGCTCTGGAGATCGTCCGCTCGATCGTCGCCAACCTGAACACGACCAAGCCGGATCAACTGGTGCTCGCCGACCCCGAGCCGCCGTCCTACGACCCCGAAGAGATCTACGGGATCGTGCCCACCGATGTCCGCGCGCCCTACGACGTGCGCGAGGTGATCGCGCGCATCGTTGACGGCAGCCACTTCGACGAGTTCAAGGCGCTCTACGGCACGACCCTTGTCTGCGGCTTCGCGCGCATCTGGGGGCAGCCGGTGGCCATCCTGGCCAACAATGGCGTCCTCTTCAGCGAGAGCGCGGTCAAGGGCGCGCACTTCATAGAACTCGCCTGCAAGCGCAAGATTCCGCTGGTCTTTTTACAGAACATCTCGGGCTTCATGGTCGGCGGGAAGTACGAGGCCGGCGGCATCGCCAAGGATGGCGCCAAGCTGGTCACGGCGGTCGCCTCGGCCGAGGTTCCGAAGTTCACCGTGCTGATCGGCGGCAGCTTCGGCGCCGGCAACTACGGCATGTGCGGCCGCGCCTATAGCCCGCGCTTCCTGTTCACCTGGCCCAACAGCCGCATCTCGGTCATGGGTGGCGAGCAGGCCGCGAGTGTGCTGGCCACCGTCCACCGGGACGCGGCCAAGTGGACGCCGGAAGAGGCAGAGGCCTTCAAGGCGCCGATCCGCCAGCGCTACGAGGACGAGGGCAATCCGTACCACGCCACGGCCCGACTGTGGGACGACGGCGTCATTGATCCGGCGCAAACCCGTGATGTGCTGGGTCTGGCCATCTCGGCGTCGCTGAACGCGCCGATCCCCGAGACCACCTTCGGCGTTTTCCGGATGTAGCTTCCAGGAAGGACCTTCCCATGACCAACCCGATCGCCGACCCCATCGTCGAGGTTCCCGACACCGACGCGATGAGCCCGCTGGTCCACATGGACAGCACGCCCGATGGGGCGGTCACCGTGTGGATCAACCGGCCGGAAAAGAAGAACGCCTTCGACGCCGCCACGATCGCAGCCCTGCGTCAGACCTTCGAGACCCTGCACGGCGCCGAGGGGGTCCGCGTGGTGTTCCTCCGCGGCGTCGGCGGCGCCTTCAGCGCTGGCGCGGACCTCTCCTGGATGGCCGACGCGGTCGATTGGGACGAGGATGACAATCGCCAGGATGCGCTGGAACTCGCGCACATGCTCAAGGCGCTGCACGATATCCCGGCCTTGACGGTGGCCCTCGTCGAAGGCCCGGCCTTCGGCGGCGGAGCAGGGCTCGTCGCGGCCTGCGACCACGCCTTGGCGCTGGTCGAAGCCAAGTTCGCCTTCTCGGAGGTGAAGCTGGGTCTGACGCCGGCGACGATCAGCCCCTACGTGATCCAGGCTCTTGGTCCGCGTACCGCCAAACTGCTGTTCGCCACCGGCCGCGTCTTCGACGCTGACGACGCCTGGGGCTTTGGTCTGGTCGACGAAGTGTTCGAGGATGTCGCCAGCCTTGAAGCCGCGCGCGACGCCTTGATCGCCGAAATGGCGCCCTGCGCGCCCGGCGCGATCGGTGACGCCAAGGCCTTGGTCAACGACTTCGTTGGTCAAAAGCTCGACAAGGGACTGATCGAGGAAAGCGCTCGTCGTATCGCCCGCCGCCGCGTGTCGCCCGAGGGACAAGAAGGCGTGCGCGCTTTCCTCTCGCGTCGTAAACCCGCTTGGTCTGAATAGACTCAACCGGGGGCATTATGACGGGCGCAGATCTGGAAGCAGCAGCAGCGGACTCGGCGGCGAGTTTTGTTCGTCCGAAGAAGCGGCCGTTCACGCAGCAGGGCCAGCCCTGCAAAAACTGCGGGACGCCCCTTGAAGGCTGGTATTGCTACAGCTGTGGTCAGAACGCCGATACGCACCACCGTTCGATCCTTCACCTGATCTGGGAGGCCATCGAGGGGATGTTCCACCTCGACGGCCGCCTGGCGAACACGTTGCCGCTGCTGTTCTTCAATCCTGGCAGGCTGGCCAAGGATTACATGGAAGGCCGGATCGCCCGGCACGTGCCGCCGTTCCGCACCTTCCTGGTCGCGCTGCTTCTCTTCATCTTCGCCGCCGAGCACGCCATCCACGGCGCGCGCCACAAGATGGAATTGAAGGAAGAGCAGGAGATCGCCGCCCTGGCCACGTCTGAGGGGCGCAAGGCCAAGGCCGATGAGATGCGCAGGACGGCGGCCGAGGTCCGCGCCGAGCGCCTGAAGGAACTCGCCGCTCAGCGCGACGCTGACCTGAAGGAGCCCGGCGCCGACCAAAAAGCCATTGGGGCCGAGTACGCTGATGACGTGAAGCGGGCTGAAATCCGCTACGCAGCGAAGATCAAAGAGGCCGATGCGCTTCAGAACAACCCGAACGCCGCCGTCGAGGCGCGCGCCCAGGCCGAAAACAAGGGCGCGGACACCGCCAAGCAGATCCGTGACATCCAGTTTGATGATGAGGAGCTTCTGCCAAACGGTCAGCGAAAGCTCACGGGAACCACCATCGACGGTGTGCAGGTCAATGTGACTGTCCCGGGGGGCAAGGTTGTCGATGGCAACCCCGCCAAGGTCGTCACGGAGGGCTGGCTCAAGGAGAATCTCGCCAAGGCCGTTCAGAATCCCGATTACTATCTCGTCGTGATGTTCGGCTGGGCGCACCGCTTGGCGGTGTTGCTGCTGCCGATCATGGGGCTGAGCCTCGCGCTCGTTTACGTGAACCGCCGGCAGTTCTTCATCTATGACCACCTGCTGGTGGCCACCAATCTGATCTCGTTTTCGTTCCTGGTGAACGCGATCGGTTTTGTCTTGCCCGGGCCGCTGATGGCGGCGTGGTTTGTGCTGATTTCGTTCTGGGCCCCGGTCAACCTCTTCCAGACCCTGCGCGGCGGCTATGGCTCGAGCATCGTCGGCGCGCTCTTCAAGACGTTCATCGTGTGGGTCTCAAGCGTGGTGTCTTTTGGCCTGCTTGTGACCGGCCTGATGCTCTTCACCCTTTCCCAGATGTAGGGTTCCGACTTGCTCTCCTCCGTCCTGATCGCCAACCGCGGCGAGATCGCCCGCCGTATCATCCGCACCGCTCGCGAACTGGGCGTGCGGACGATCGCCGTCTATTCCGAGGCGGACGCGAACGCGCCGTTCGTGATGGAGGCCGACGCGGCGATCCTGATCGGCCCGGCGCCGGCCAGGGAGAGCTATCTGGATCCCCGCAAGATCCTGGCGGCGGCCAAGCAGATGGGCGCCGAGGCGATCCATCCGGGCTATGGCTTCCTGTCCGAGAACGCCGAGTTTGCGCAAAGCGTGATGGACGCGGGTCTCGTGTGGATCGGCCCGCCGCCCTCGGCGATCCGGGCTATGGGCCTGAAGGACGCCGCCAAGGCGGTGATGATCAAGGCCGGCGTGCCCACCACGCCCGGTTATCTGGGCGAGGATCAGTCGGTTGAACGCCTCACCGCCGAGGCGGCCAAGATTGGCTATCCGGTGCTGATCAAGGCGGTGGCCGGCGGCGGCGGCAAGGGCATGCGCAAGGTCGAGCGCGCCGAGGACTTCGAGGCGGCGCTCGGCTCGTGCCGCCGCGAAGCGTCGGCCGCGTTCGGTGACGATCGTGTGTTGCTGGAAAAATACGTCACCCGACCGCGCCACATCGAGGTTCAGGTGTTCGGCGACAGCCACGGCAATGTCGTCCACCTGTTCGAGCGCGACTGCTCGCTGCAGCGTCGCCACCAGAAGGTCATCGAGGAGGCTCCGGCCCCGGGCATGGATCAGGCCACCCGCGCCGCTGTCTGCGCCGCAGCCGTCAAGGCTGCCCAGGCCGTGAACTATGTTGGCGCGGGCACCGTCGAGTTCATCGCCGACGCCAGCGAAGGCCTGCGCGCCGACCGCATCTGGTTCATGGAGATGAACACCCGCCTCCAGGTCGAGCATCCCGTCACGGAGATGGTCACCGGCCAGGATCTGGTCGAATGGCAGTTGCGGGTGGCCTCGGGCGAGCCGTTGCCGCTGGAGCAGGACGAGATCACGCTGGACGGCTGGGCCATGGAGGCGCGGCTCTACGCCGAGAACCCGAGTACCGGCTTCCTCCCATCCACGGGCAAGCTCAAGCACTTCCGGATGCCGGAAGGCGACGTCCGGATCGACAGCGCGGTGGAGGAGGGCGGCGAGGTCACGCCGTTCTACGATCCGATGATCGCCAAGCTGATCGCCCACGGCGCCGACCGAGAGGACGCCGCCCAGCGTCTTGCCGAGGCCTGCGCCCTGGTCGAGGTTTGGCCGGTCAAGACCAACGCCGCGTTCCTGGCCAAATGCGCCAGCCACCCGGACTTCGTCGACGGCGCGGTCGACACCGGCTTCATTGAGGCGCGCCTCGACGAGCTGACGGAACGCACCTTCAGCGACGAGCCCGCCATGGCCGCGATCGGCTGGCGGTTGGACAGCTTCCTGGAGGCCGAGGCCCGTCGCGATCCGTGGGAGCCCGCGCCGTCGAAGTTGCTTGGCTTCCGCATGAATGCTCCGCGGGCGCAGATGCATCTTCCGATGTCGACCGACGGCAAGGCCACCCCCCTGCGCGTCGCCCTGATCGGCGGCGGAAGCGAAGACTGGTCCTGGGACATCCGCCGCGCCGACGGTTCGACGTTCGAAGACGTCACCCGGCTGCCGACCACCTATGGCAAGGGCCCGATCCAAGTGTTCGAGGGCGGCGACGTCGTGGAGTTCGACTTTGTCGCCAAGGTCGCCGGGGCGGGCGAGGGCGGCGCCTCGGATGGCGCGATCCTGTCGCCGATGCCGGGCAAGATTGTCTCCGTCTCGGTCTCGGCGGGTCAGACGGTCCGCAAGGGCCAGACCTTGCTGACGCTTGAAGCCATGAAGATGGAGCACGCCATGGCCGCGCCATTCGACGGCGTGGTCGCCGAGCTGGCAGCGGCGGCGGGCGGTCAGGTTAGCGAGGGCGTCGTGCTGGCGCGCCTGGAGCCCGCCGAAGGCTGAGTCTGATCCCTTTTTCCCAGCCTTCAGCGGGCGTCACGACTGCCGCTGTACCGCTCGGCGTCGTGGGAGTAGGCTTCAAGCATGTCGCGTTCCGTCGCCGATCCCCGTCCCGCCCTGCAGTGGCGCGCCGATCAGGCTGCGCGGCCTTTCGAGCGCATCACGCCGCAGGAAACCGCCGTCGGTCTGTCGTTCGATGGTCGCCCGCATACGGTGCTGATGGCCACGCCGGATGATCTGGAGGATCTGGCGCGTGGCTTTGTCGTCACCGAGGCCGTGGCCGCCGCTCAGGATATCGCCGGGATCGATGTTCGGACCGAGGAGCTCGGCGTCCTGGTCGATGTCCGCTTCGGGCCGGGCGCGGGGCCCCGCAAGGCGCGCCCGCGCAATCTGGAGGGACGGTCCAGCTGCGGGTTGTGCGGCGTGGAGCGTCTGGCCGACGCCGTTCGACCGCTGCCGACGCTGGCCGCCTCGGACACAGTCCTGGCGCACACCGTCATTCCGCGCGCCCTGGAGAGGCTTGAGATCGAGCAAGCCCTGGGCCGCCTGACCCGCGCCACTCATGCGGCCGCGTTCTTCTCGCTGGACGGGGACCTGTTGCTGCTGCGCGAGGACGTCGGCCGCCACAATGCGCTGGACAAGCTGGCCGGCGCGTTGCTGCGTGAAGGGCATGACCCCGCGACGGGCTTCGTCGTGGTGACTAGCCGCTGCTCGTTCGAGATGGTCGAAAAGACCGTGCGCCTCGGCTGCCCGATCATGGTGGCGGTGTCGGCGCCGACCGCGTTGGCCATTGATCGGGCGCAGGCGGCGAACCTCACCCTTGTGGCGCTGGCGCGCGCCGATGGCCACGCGGTGTTCGCGGGCGGTGAGCGGCTGGTCGATCGGATGATGGAGCCGGCCTGATGGCGGACAATAAGATTCCTGGCGTCCGGACCTATGACGGCCCCGCGGGAGGCTGGGGCGCGCTGAAGGCCGTCGCTGGCGCGCTATCGGACCAGGAAACGGTGATCGAGGGCGGCAAGACCCTGCTGCACGCCAACCAGCCGGAGGGTTTCGACTGTCCCGGTTGCGCCTGGCCTGACCCCAAGCACACGTCGTCCTTCGAGTTCTGCGAGAACGGCGCCAAAGCCGTGGCCTGGGAGGCGACGACCAAGCGCGCCACGCCCGAGGTTTTCGCCCGCCACACCGTCAGCGAACTGCTGACCTGGAGCGATCACCAGATCGAGGATCTGGGCCGCCTGACCGAGCCGATGGCCTATGATCCGGGCGATGATCGCTACAAGGCGATCAGTTGGGCAGAGGCCTTCTCGCGCGTCGGCGCTGCGCTTCAGGCCTTGAGCGATCCGAACGAAGCCGAGTTCTACGCCTCGGGTCGCGCGTCGAACGAGGCGGCGTTCCTGTATCAGTTGCTGGGCCGGCGGTTCGGGACCAACAACTTCCCCGACTGCTCGAACATGTGCCACGAGCCCACCAGCGTGGGCCTCCCGGACTCGATCGGCCTGGGCAAGGGCTCGGTCACGCTGGAGGACTTCGACCACGCCGACCTGATCCTTTGTTTTGGCCATAACCCCGGGACCAACCACCCCCGCATGATGGCCACTCTGCGCGAAGCCAGCCGGCGCGGCGCGACCATCCTGGCCTTCAACCCGCTCAAGGAGCGGGCGCTGGAGCGCTTCGCCTCGCCACAGGATCCGGTGGAGATGGCGACCCTGGGCTCTACGCCCATCGCCTCGGCGTACTACCAGGTGACGATCGGCGGCGACGCGATGCTGGTCCAGGGCATGATGAAGGCCCTGCTGGCTCTGGAGGCGCGGGACGGCGGGGTTCTGGACCACGCCTTCATTGCCGAGCACACGACGGGCTTCGAAGCCGTTGTCGAGCAGGTCGATGCGCTTGACTGGTCGACGATCGAGGCGGGATGCGGCCTGCCGCGCGCGCGGATCGAGGAGGCGGCCGCCATCTACGCCCAGGCCAAGGCGGCGATCCTCTGCTACGGCATGGGCCTGACCCAGCACCGCGACAGCTCGAGCACGGTTCAGCAACTGGTCAATCTGCTGCTGATGCGGGGCAATATCGGACGGCCCGGCGCTGGCATCTGCCCGTTGCGGGGCCATTCCAATGTCCAGGGCGCGCGCACCGTGGGGGTGTGGGAGAAGCCGCCGACGGCGCTTTTGGACGCGATCCGCGAGGTCTTCGGCTTCGAGCCGCCGCGCGCCCACGGTCACACCGTGGTCGAGGCGATCGCGGCGATGGAGGCGGGGCGGGCCAAGGTGTTCGTGGGCCTGGGCGGTAACTTCGCCGTGGCCGCCCCCGACCCCACGCGCACCTTCGCCGCCATGCGCAAGCTGGATATGGCTGTGCATGTCGCGACCAAGCCCAATCGCACCCATCTGCTGGTCGGCAAGGCGGCCTTGCTGCTGCCGTGCCTGGGGCGCACCGAGATGGACGTCCGGGGCGGGGTCCGTCAGTCGGTGACGGTCGAGGACTCCATGTCCATGGTCCATGCGTCGCGAGGCCTTAACGCGCCCGCGTCAGACCATCTGCTATCGGAGCCGGCGATCGTCGCGGGGATCGCGACAGCGACGTTCGGCCAGGACCCGTTGGTCGACTGGAGCGGCCTCGCCGACGACTATGACGCTGTTCGCGATCTTATCGCGCGCGTCTTCCCGTCAGCCTTTACGGATTACAACGAGCGGGTTCGGGTTCCGGGTGGGTTCCGCCTGCCGGTGGGGCCTTCTGACCGGATCTGGCGGACGGCCACCGGTAAGGCCAACTTCCTGATCTTTGACCCCAAGGGCGGCGATCCGCGCCGGGGCGATCCGGACGTGATGCTGCTGACGACCCTGCGCAGTCACGACCAGTACAATACGACGGTCTATGGTCAGGATGACCGTTACAGAGGCGTGTTCGGGCGTCGCGACGTGGTGTTCGCCAGCCCTGAAGATATCGCCCGCCTCGGGCTGGCGGCGGGGGAAAGAGTGGACCTTGCGGCGGCCTTCGACGAGGGCGGTCGGCGCGTGGCGCGAGGCTTTACCCTGGTGGCTCGGGATATCCCGACCGGCTGCCTGGCGGCCTATTATCCCGAGACCAATGTGGTGATCGCGCTGGACGACCATGACCAGCGCTCGGGAACGCCGGCGTACAAGTCCGCCCCCGTCCGGCTTCGCCGATCGGCGCTCAACGAAAGCGGTTGTTAGGAGGCTTTGGTCTAAATGCGCGCAGTCTAGGGAGACTTCGCCGCGTGCAGGCCGATCGCATCCGTGTCGAGATCGTCGACGTCGCCGCCCTGGAAGCGAGCGAGCGGGCGGCGTGGCGCGCGTTGCGCGACGCGACGCCGGCCTTGGGCAGCCCCTATTTCGACCTTCGCTTCATCGAGATCGCCGCTCAGGTCGCGCCGGGCGCGCGGCTGGCCGTCGTGCGCGACGGTGACGGCTTGCGTGGCTTTTTGCCGTTCCAGAGGCGCGGGGCCCTCGTGCAGCCCTTGGCTGCGCCGCTCAGCGACTTTCATGGACTGATCGCCGCGCCCGGCGTGTCGATCGCCCAGCTTCTGCCGCATCTGCCCGGCGCGCGCCGCGCCCGTTTCGGCGGGCTGGTCAGTCCGAGCGGTGCGGATCTGCCAGGTCTCTCGCCCCGATCGGCCATGGCGGCCGACCTTTCGCACGGCTTCGACGCTTATTTGGCGGGCCGCGACGCGCGCTTTCTCAAGGACAAGCGCCGGCGTCGGCGGGCGCTGGAGCGCGATCACGGTCCGCTGTCCTTCTCTTTCGCGCCGGCGACGCTCGACGACGTGGCGTTGATCGTGGATCGAAAGCGGGCGCAGATCGCCCGGACGCATCAGTACGATGTGTTCGCCTGCGGTTGGACCGTAACGCTGTTGGAGCGGCTCGCGACCTCTGGAACCGAGGACTTCGGCCTGCGCATGGCGACGCTGCGGGCAGGGGGCAGGATGGTCGCGGCGGAACTGGGCCTGTTGTCCGGAACGCGCCATCATCTGTGGTTCCCGATCTACGATCCCGCGTTCGCGCGCTACTCCCCCGGCGCGCTGATGACCCTGGACACCCTGGAAGCGGCGGCGGGACTGGGGGTCGAACGGGTCGACTTCGGTGTCGATGCGGACAGCTACAAGCGTGACTTCGCCGACCCGGCCGAGGTCGTCTTCGAGGGCTTGATCGAACGGCGCGGCGGTGCGCGGGGCCACTCAATGCGGACGATCGGCGCGTCGCGACTGGCGCGGCGTTTCGACCGGATCGTGGCCTGCGAGCCCGGTCTCGTCGGGCAACTTCGCGGGGGAGGCGGCTTCCTGACCGCGCTGGCCCGCCGTCATCCCCGGTTGGGCGCGGCGCTCGGGATGGGCTTCGGTCTCGTCGGCCTAGCGCTGATGGTCGACTGACGTTCCGCCGAACATGACTTCGGGGTCATGACCTCGAATTAAGTCGAAACGGTGTCAGGCGGTCGCTAGCTTCTCCCCATCGAATTCAACGCATCCTTGGGGAGATACCGATGCGGGCTCTGACCACCCTGGCCGTTGTGGCCATCGCCACGACCGCCGCCGGCGCTGCCGCCGCCGCGCCCTCCGTGAAGATCAAGGACGCGGTCGCCCGCGTCGTCATCATCCCTGAGAACCGCGCCGACGTGAAGGTCGAGTTCCTGACGACTAACGCCGCCTTGCCGCTCTCGGTGCGCCAGGACGGCGAGCAGGTCGTCATCGATGGCGATCTGAGGATGAGCCGGATTAACGGCTGCAACAGCCGCGGCGGCAAGGTCGTCGTCAAGGTGCGCGGCGTGGGGGATGTCTCCTACGACAATCTCCCGGAAGTCGCGGTGCGCACCCCGATGAACGTGAAGGTCCAGGCGGGCGGCGCTGTGTTCGGCTCCATCGGTCGCTCGGACAGCGTGGAACTCGGCAACGCCGGTTGCGGCGACTGGACCATCGCCAACACCAAGGGCAAGCTGGAAATCAGTCAGGCTGGATCGGGCGGCGCCAAGGCCGGGACCGCGGCCCACGCCGAGATCAGCATCGCGGGGTCCGGCGATGTGTCTTCCCAGGCGATCGCCGGGGATCTCGAGGCCAATATCGCGGGCTCGGGCGATGTCTGGGTCGCCAGCATCGGCGGCAAGCTGGAGGGCAATATCGCGGGCTCTGGCGACATCACCGTCGCCGGCGGGCGTAGCCGGTCGGTCGAGGTCAGCGTGATGGGCTCGGGCGATGTCACCTTCAACGGCGAAGCCGGCGAGGTCGAACTGGCGGTGATGGGCTCGGGCGATGTCAAGATCGCCAGGGTCACCGGCCCGGTGAAGAAGCACGTGGCAGGCTCGGGCGACGTGATCATCGGCCAGTAGAGCCCACGGATACGTATATAGAGAGGCTCTAGAAGCGCCCCGACGATCGTCTCGCCGGGGCGTTATCGCGTCCGAGGACTTGCTTCGGAACGGGGGGGGGCCTAGTCAGAACCGGCCCGACGACTCGCGTCCCACAAAGTCGCGACGAACCGGACAGAGCGCTTGACGAAACCGATTCCGGAACGTACAAGCGCGCCTCTGTTGGACCGGCTGTGAGCTCTCGGGCTCAAACGCGGTTCGCGAGACGCCCGGACATAGCGCCGCTAACCTTCCTCGGAAGGGGTGCAATATCTGGTCATCACCCCCGACAGGCGACTGTTGGGGACATTTGTTTTGCGGACGCTGCGTACGGGGCTCACCTGAGTTCCGAGTTGGTCTTTGAAATGGTTCGAGACGCGGGCGCAGCCCACTAGGAAACCGAGCGATATGGATCGTCAGAACATCCGCATCCGGCTCAAGGCCTTCGATCACCGCGTGTTGGATCATTCCACGCGCGAGATCGTCAATACGGCCAAGCGTACGGGTGCGACGGTGCGGGGCCCCATCCCCCTGCCCACGCTTATCGAGAAATTCACTGTCAACCGTTCGCCGCACGTCGACAAGAAGTCGCGCGAGCAGTTCGAGATCCGTACGCACAAGCGCGTTCTCGACATCGTTGACCCGACTCCGCAGACCGTGGACGCGCTGATGAAGCTCGACCTGTCGGCCGGCGTTGACGTCGAAATCAAGCTGTAAGGAGGGCCGATCCATGACTCTCCCCACCCAACGCACCGGCGTTATCGCCAAGAAGCTCGGCATGACCCGCTTCTTCGACGAAGCTGGTCAGCACGTGCCGGTCACCGTCCTGTCGCTCGACGGTTGCCAGGTCACGGGCGTTCGCACCGTTGAGAAGGACGGCTACACCGCCCTCCAGCTCGGCGCTGGCGCCAAGAAGGCCAAGAACACCTCCAACGCCATGCGTGGTCACTTCGCGAAGGCGGCCGTTGAGCCCAAGCGCGTCGTCGCTGAATTCCGCGTCGAGGAAAGCGCACTGATCGAAGTTGGCGCTGAACTGACGGCCGACCACTTCGTCGCCGGCCAGAAGGTCGACATCCAGGGCGTCACCGTCGGTAAGGGTTTCGCCGGCGCTATGAAGCGCTGGAACTTCGGCGGTCTGCGCGCCACCCACGGTGTTTCGGTCTCGCACCGCTCGCACGGTTCGACCGGTAACCGCCAGGATCCGGGCCGTACGTTCCCGGGCAAGAAGATGGCTGGTCACCTGGGTCAAGAAACCGTCACCACGCTGAACGTGACCGTCTGGAAGGTCGACGTTGAGCGCGGCCTGATCCTGGTCAAGGGCGCCGTCCCCGGCCATGAAGGCAGCTACGTGAAGGTTCGCGACGCCGTGAAGAAGGCTCTGCCTGCCGACGCTCCGCGTCCGGGCGCCTTCCGCAAGGCTGGCGAAGCTGCTCCGGCCGCTGCTGAGACCCCCGCTGAAGAGGCCCCCGCGGCTGCGACCGAAGAGGGCGAAGGCTAATGAAACTCGACGTCATCAAACTGGACGGCGGCAAGGCCGGTTCCGTTGATCTCGACGACGCCATCTTCGGCATCGACGAGATCCGCGGCGACATCCTGCAGCGCGTCGTGACCTGGCAGCTGGCCAAGCGCCGCTCGGGTAACCACAAGATTCAGGTTCGTAACGAGGTCTCTCGTACGAGCAAGAAGATGTACAAGCAGAAGGGCACCGGCGGCGCTCGTCACGGCTCGCGTCGTGCGGCTCAGTTCGTCGGCGGCGCCAAGGCCCACGGTCCCGTGGTCCGCAGCCACGCCTTCGACCTGCCCAAGAAGATCCGCGCCCTGGCCCTGAAGCACGCTCTGTCGTCGAAGGCCAAGTCGGGCTCGCTGGTCGTCCTGGACAGCGCCGTTCTGACCGAAGCCAAGACGGCCGCCCTGCGCGCCAACTTCGACAAGATCGGTCTGAAGAACGCCCTGGTCATCGCCGGCCCGGAAGTGGACGCGAACTTCAAGCTCGCCGCCCGCAACATCCCGAACGTGGATGTCCTGCCGAACGCCGGCCTGAACGTCTACGACGTGCTGCGTCGCCAGACCCTCGTCCTGACCAAGGACGCGGTCGAAGCGATCTCGGCCCGTTTCGCTGAGAAGGAAGCCGCCTAATGGCCGCCACCGCTCGCCACTACGACACGATCCTGTCGCCGGTGATCACCGAAAAGACGACCCTGCTCAGCGAGCAGAACAAGGTTGTCTTCAAGGTGGCCAACGACGCGACCAAGGACGAAATCGCCGCCGCCGTCGAAGAGCTGTTCAAGGTCAAGGTGACCAAGGTCAACACCATCGTGACCAAGGGCAAGACCAAGCGCTTCCGCGGCATCGTGGGTCGTCGCAACGACGTCAAAAAAGCGATCGTGACCCTGGCCGAAGGCCAGTCGATCGACATCACGACGGGGCTCTAAGACATGGCCTTGAAGCAATTTAACCCGACCAGCCCCGGCCAGCGCGGCCTGGTGCTGATCGACCGCAGCGAACTTCACAAGGGTCGCCCCGAGAAGAAGCTCGTCGAAGGCCTGACCAAGTCGGGCGGTCGCGGCGGCAACGGCCGTATCGCGGTCCGTTTCCGCGGCGGCGGCGCCAAGCGCCTGTACCGTCTGGTCGACTTCAAGCGTCGCAAGCAAGGCGTGGCTACGGTCGTTCGTCTCGAGTACGATCCCAACCGCACCGCGTTCATCGCCCTGATCAAGTATCAGGCTGATGGCGAGCTGGCTTACATCCTGGCCCCGCAACGCCTGAAGGCCGGCGACGAAGTCGTCACGGCTGAAAAGGTCGACGTGAAGCCGGGCAACGCCTCGCCGCTGCGCACGCTGCCGATCGGCACGATCATCCACAACATCGAGCTGAAGCCCGCCAAGGGCGGTCAGATCGCCCGTTCGGCTGGCGCCTACGCCCAGCTGGTCGGTCGTGACGCCGGCTACGCCCAGATCCGCCTGAACTCGGGCGAACTGCGCATGGTGCTCGATACGTGCATGGCCACCGTCGGCGCCGTTTCGAACCCCGACCACATGAACCAGAACCTCGGCAAGGCCGGTCGTTCTCGTCACATGGGCCGTCGCCCGCACGTCCGCGGTGTCGCCATGAACCCGGTCGACCACCCCCACGGTGGTGGTGAAGGCCGGACCTCGGGCGGTCGCCACCCGGTGACCCCGGCTGGTAAGCCGACCAAGGGCGCCAAGACCCGCGTCAACAAGGCCACGGATAAGTTCATCATCCGCTCGCGCCATAAAGCGAAGAAGGGCCGCTAAGCCATGACCCGCTCCGTCTGGAAAGGCCCGTTTGTCGACGGGTACCTCCTGAAGAAGGCCGATGCCGCTCTGTCGTCGGGCCGCAAGGACGTCATCAAGACCTGGTCGCGCCGCTCGACCATCATGCCGCAATTCGTCGGCCTGACCTTCGGCGTGCACAACGGCCACAAGCACGTTCCCGTGCTCGTGTCGGAAGACATGGTCGGCATGAAGTTCGGTGAATTCGCGCCGACCCGGAACTTCCCGGGTCACGCCGCCGACAAGAAGGCCAAGAGGAAGTAATCATGGCCAAGCAGAAGCAAGAACGCCGCCTACCGGCCGCCGAAGCGATGTGCAAGGTGCGCACCCTGCGCACCAGCCCGCGTAAGCTGAACCTGGTCGCTCAGTCCATCCGTGGCCTGAACGTCCAGCGCGCTCTTAACGAGCTCGAGTTCAGCCACAAGCGCATCGCCCAGGACGTCCGCAAGGCGCTGTACTCGGCGATCTCGAACGCCGAGAACAACCACAACCTCGACATCGACTCGCTGGTCGTCGCCGAGGCCTATGTGGGCAAGAACCTGATCATGAAGCGTTTCTCGCCCCGCGCTCGCGGTCGCGCGACGCGCGTTGAGAAGCCGTTCTCCGAGATCACGATCGTGGTCCGCGAACTGGGTGAGGCCGCCTAATGGGTCAGAAAGTCAATCCGGTCGGGCTGCGGCTCGGCATCAACCGCACCTGGGACAGTCGTTGGTTCGCCGACGGCAACCAGTACGGCAAGCTGCTGCACCAAGACCTCGCGGTCCGCGCCGCTCTGAAGAAGCGCCTGTACCAAGCTGGTGTCTCGCGCATCATCATCGAGCGTCCGCACAAGAAGTGCCGTGTGACGATCTATGCCGCCCGTCCGGGCGTCATCATCGGCAAGAAGGGCGCTGACATCGACAAGCTCCGCAAGGACCTGTCGGTGATGACCGAGGGCGAAGTCCACCTGAACATCGTCGAGATCCGCAAGCCGGAAACCGACGCTCAGCTGGTCGCCGAGTCCATCGCTCAGCAGCTGGAGCGCCGTATCGCGTTCCGTCGCGCCATGAAGCGCTCGATCCAGTCGGCCGTGCGCCTCGGCGCCAAGGGCATCCGGATCAACGTTTCGGGTCGTCTGGGCGGCGCTGAAATCGCTCGCATGGAGTGGTACCGCGAAGGCCGCGTGCCGCTGCACACCCTGCGCGCCGACATCGACTTCGGTTTCGCCGAAGCCAAGACCACCTACGGCATCATCGGCGTGAAGACCTGGATCTTCAAGGGCGAGGTGCTCGAGCATGATCCGATGGCGCTCGACAAGCGTCTGGCGACCGAATCCGGCCCGGCCGGTGAAGGTGGCGGACGTGAGCGTGGTGATCGTCCCGACCGGGGCGACCGTCGTGACCGTCGCGATCGCGCCTAAGGATTAGATCGCCATGCTGTCTCCGAAGAAGACCAAATTCCGCAAGCAGTTCAAGGGCCGCATCCACGGCACTTCGAAGGGCGGCACCCTGCTGAACTTCGGTTCGTACGGCCTGAAGGCCGTCGAGCCGGAGCGCATCACGGCCCGTCAGATCGAAGCCGCCCGTCGCGCCATCACCCGCCAGATGAAGCGTCAAGGCCGCGTCTGGATCCGTATCTTCCCGGACGTGCCGGTCACCGGCAAGCCGGCGGAAGTCCGGATGGGTAAGGGTAAGGGCGCCGTGGATTACTGGGCCGCTCGCGTGGCTCCGGGCCGCATCATGTTCGAAATCGACGGCGTGCCGGACGATATCGCGCGTGAAGCGCTCCGCCTTGGCGCCGCCAAGCTGCCGATCCGCACCCGTGTTGTCACCCGCATCGATGCGGGCGTGGCTCAGGAGGCCTGAGGCTCATGAAGATCGCTGAAATCCGGGGCATGACCCCCGACCAGCTGGCCGACACCCTGATCAGCCTGAAGAAGGAGCAGTTCAACCTGCGCTTCCAGGCCGCCACGGGCCAGGTCGAGAAGACCCACCGCGTCAACGAAATCCGCAAGGATATCGCGCGGATCAAGACCGTGCTGCGCGCCAAGGCCGCGGCTTAAGGAGAACGATATGCCCAAGCGTATCCTCGAAGGGGTCGTCGTCTCCGATAAGGGCGACAAGACCGTGGTGGTGAAGGTCGAACGGACCATCGTCCACCCGGTTCTGAAGAAGATCGTGCGTCAGTCCAAAAAGTACCACGCGCACGACGAAGCCAACGCGTACAAGGCCGGTGAAGCGATCCGCATCATCGAGTGCGCTCCGAAGTCCAAGCTGAAGACCTGGGAAGTGCTTCCCAAGGCTTCGGCTTAATCTGGAAGGTTTAGACCATGATCCAGATGCAAACTAACCTGGAAGTCGCCGACAACTCTGGCGCTCGCCGGGTCATGTGCATCAAGGTGTTGGGCGGCGCTGGCCGTCGCTACGCCAGCGTGGGCGACGTCATCGTCGTCTCCGTCAAGGAAGCCATTCCGCGCGGTCGCGTGAAGAAGGGTGACGTGCTTCGCGCCGTCGTCGTTCGGGTGAATCAAAATCTGAAGCGCAAGGATGGCTCGGTCATCCGCTTCGATAAGAACGCCGCGGTGATCGTGAACAAGCAGAGCGAGCCGGTCGGCACGCGGATCTTCGGCCCGGTTCCCCGCGAACTGCGCGCCAAGAACCACATGAAGATCATCTCCCTCGCTCCGGAGGTGCTGTAATGGCCGCTAAGATCAAGAAGGGCGACCGCGTCGTCGTTCTGGCCGGCAAGGACAAGGGCAAGCAAGGCTCGGTCCTTCAAGTCCTGCCGAAGGACAACAGGGTCGTCGTGGAAGGCGTGAACATGGTTTCGCGTCACACCAAGCCGACCCAAGCCGATCCGCAAGGCGGCATCAAGAACAAGGAAGCCGCGCTGCACGTCTCGAACGTCGCCATCGTGGACTCCAACGGCAAGCCCACCCGCGTCGGTTTCAAGATCGAAGGCGACAAGAAGGTGCGCGTCGCCAAGACGACCGGCGAGGTGATCAATGGCTGATCAAGCTTACGAGCCCCGGCTGAAGACCGTTTATCGCGAGCGCATCCGCGCCGCGATGAAGGAGCAGTTCGGCTACACCAACGAGATGCAGATCCCCAAGCTGGACAAGATTGTCCTGAACATGGGTATCGGCGAGGCCGTGGCCGACTCCAAGAAGGCCCAGACCGCGCTGAAGGACCTGCAAGCGATCGCCGGTCAGAAGCCCGTCGCGACCCGCGCCCGCAAGTCGATCGCCGGCTTCAAGCTGCGCGAAGGCATGGTGGTCGGCGCCAAGGTCACCCTGCGCAAGGACCGGATGTACGAATTCCTCGACCGCCTGGTCACGATCGCGCTGCCGCGCGTGAAGGACTTCCGTGGTCTGAACGGCAAGAGCTTCGACGGCCGTGGCAACTACGCCATGGGCCTGAAGGAGCACCTGGTGTTCCCGGAAATCAACTATGACCAGATCGAACAGATCTGGGGCATGGACATCATCGTCTGCACCACTGCGAAGTCCGATCAGGAAGCCAAGGCTCTCCTGAAGGAATTCCAGTTCCCGTTCGTGAACTAAGAGCGGGAAGGGAAAGAAACCATGGCCAAGAAAAGCGCCGTCAACCGCAACGAAGCCGTCAAGGCTCTCGTCAAGAAGTTCGCCGAAAAGCGCGCCGCGCTGAAGGCGATCGCCAACGACGAGACCCTGCCGCTCGAGGAACGCTTCGAGGCTCGCCTCAAGCTCGCCAAGCTGCCGCGTAACAGCGCCGCGATCCGCATCCGCAATCGCTGCGAAGTCACCGGCCGTCCGCGCGCCTATTACCGTAAGCTCAAGATGAGCCGTGTGGCCCTCCGCGAACTGGGTTCGCAAGGCCAGATCCCCGGCCTCGTCAAGTCGAGCTGGTGAGGACGATCAGATGTCGATGAACGATCCCCTGAGCGATATGATCGCTCGCATCAAGAACGCCGCCCAACGCAAGCGGTCCAAGGTCTCGACGCCGGCTTCCAAGCTGCGCGCCCGCGTCCTGGACGTGCTGGCCGACGAAGGCTACATCCGCGGCTACTCGCTGGTCGAGAAGCCCGGCGCGTTCCCCGAATTCGAGATCGAGCTCAAGTACTTCGACGGTGAGCCCGTGATCGCTGAGATCAGCCGCGTGTCCAAGCCTGGCCGTCGCGTCTACTCCTCGATCAAGGACCTGAAGCCGATCAAGAACGGCCTGGGCATCTCGATCCTGTCGACGCCGAAGGGCGTCATGTCGGACACCGCTGCACGCGACGCTAACGTCGGCGGCGAAGTCCTCTGCCGCGTCTACTAGGCGCGGGAGGGAAAGAGCATGTCACGTATCGGTAAGAAAGCCGTCGCAATCCCCTCGGGCGTGCAAGTCACGCTCGCGGGTCAGACGGTCACGGTGAAGGGCCCCAAGGGTCAGTTGTCGTGGACGATCGCCGACGAAGTCGAAGTCAAGCAAGAGGGCTCTGAGCTCCTGCTGGCTCCGCGCGTCGACACGAAGCGCGCCAAGGGCATGTGGGGTCTGTCCCGCACGCTGGTGGCCAACATGGTGCATGGTGTCACCGCCGGGTTCGAGGAAAGCCTCGAACTGGTCGGCGTTGGTTACCGCGCAGCCATGAAGGGCACCGCCCTGAGCCTCCAACTCGGTTTCAGCCACGACGTGGACGTTGAGGCTCCGGCCGGCGTCACCTTCGCGGTGCCGAAGCAAACCGAAATCAAGATCGCCGGCATCGACAAGCAGGCGGTTGGTGAGATTGCCGCGAAGATCCGCCGCATTCGTCCGCCGGAACCCTACAAGGGCAAGGGCGTGCGTTATGCTGGCGAGAAGGTTCGCCGCAAGGAAGGCAAGAAGAAGTAAGCCATGGCGCTCTCTCCTCGTGAATCGGCGGCCAAGCGCGCTCAGCGCGTTCGCACCCGCCTCAAGAGCCTCGCCAACGGTCGTCCGCGTCTGTCGGTCTTCCGTTCGTCGAAGAACATCTACGCCCAGATCATCGATGATGCTCGCGGCGTGACCCTGGCGTCGGCCTCCACTTTGGAAGCCGAAGGCAAGGGCGCGGACAAGGATGCCGCGGCCAAGGTCGGCAAGCTCGTCGCCGAGCGCGCCATCGAGAAGGGCGTCAAGGACGTCGTTTTCGACCGTGGCGGCTACATCTTCCACGGCCGGGTGAAAGCCCTGGCCGACGCCGCGCGCGAAGCCGGCCTGAACTTCTAAGGGAACGAAAATGGCTCGTGGTGAACAACAGCGCGGTGAAGGCGGTCAACGCCGGGACCGTCGCGACCGCAACGCCCCCGAAGAGCGGGTCGACAGCGACATCGTCGAAAAGCTCGTCCACATCAACCGCGTCGCCGCCACCGTGAAGGGTGGTCGTCGCTTCAGCTTCGCTGCTCTGATGGTCGTCGGCGACCAAAAGGGCCGCGTCGGCTTCGGTCATGGCAAGGCGCGTGAGGTGCCGGAAGCCATCCGCAAGGCGACTGAAGAAGCCAAGAAGACGATGATCCGCGTTCCGCTGCGCGAATCCCGCACCCTGCACCACGACGGCGCTGGCCGTTGGGGCGCTGGCAAGGTGATGATGCGCGCGGCGCCTCCCGGCACCGGCGTCATCGCCGGCGGTCCGATGCGCGCGGTTCTCGAAACCCTGGGCGTCCAGGACGTCGTGGCCAAGTCGACGGGTTCCTCGAACCCGTACAACATGGTGCGCGCCACGTTCGAAGCCCTGAAGGTGCAATCGTCGCCCCGCCAGATCGCCGCCAAGCGCGGCAAGAAGGTTGGCGACATCCTCGGCCGCCGTGCCGACGGCGCTTCGGCGCCGGAAGCCATCGAGGGCTAAGTCATGGCTGAAGCTAAGACCGTTACGGTTCGCCAAACCGGCAGCCCGATCCGTCGGGAAAAGGACCAGCGCGCCACGCTCGTGGGTCTGGGTCTGAACCGCGTGGGTCGTGTCTCGACCCTGCAGGACAACCCGTCGACCCGCGGCATGATCCGCAAGGTCCAGCACCTGCTGGAAATCGTCGAGTAGTCCTTCTACGCGATGTGAATTACGCCACCCCGGAGCGATCCGGGGTGGCTTTCGTTTGAATTCGCGCATTCGCCCCATTGAGTTTTCTCGCGTTTTGGGGTTTTAAGCGCGCTCTGTTTTTCAAAAGCCGAGTCCAGCCGCCTGGCTGGGCGCAGATCTCCAAGGAGAGGCACATATGACCAAGCTGAACGAACTGGCTCCCCGCGAAGGCTCGACCAAGGGCCGCATGCGCGTTGGTCGCGGCCCGGGTTCGGGCAAGGGCAAGACCGCCGGTCGCGGTGTGAAGGGCCAGAAGGCGCGCTCGGGCGTCGCCATCAACGGCTTCGAAGGCGGTCAAATGCCGCTGCACATGCGTATGCCGAAGCGCGGCTTCAACAACCCCTTCCGTCTCGAGTTCGCCGAAGTGAACCTGTGGCGCCTGGAGCAGGCCGTCGCCGCTGGCAAGATCAAGAAGGGCGCCGAATTGGGCGCTGCTGAGCTGGTCGCCGCCGGCGTCATCCGTCGCGAACTGGACGGCGTGAAGCTGCTGGGCAAGGGCGAGATCAAGACCGCTCTGAAGCTGACCGTCTATTCGGCCACCGAAGCCGCCATCAAGGCCGTCGAGGCCGCTGGTGGTTCGGTCACCGTGACCAAGAAGGCCAAGGCGCAAGCCGAAGCCTAAAGGCATATGTCATCCCGTTGAGCGCCTCGCGCTTTCGGGACCGCGTTTCCGACCGGGATGACAGAATTTCGAGGCTCGCCGTGACATCGCGGCGGGCCTCACCTATTTGTGGCGCTCTCCTCGGATCAGCGTGATCCAGGAAACCTTATTTCAGAGCGCGGTCGCCACCGAAGCGGTATTGGCTTTCGACGATCGCGCTCCTGAGTCGTGGGGATCTGTATGGCCTCGGCCGCCGAACAACTCGCAGCCAATATGAATTTCAGCTCGTTCCAGAAGGCGAGCGAACTTCACAAGCGTATCTGGTTCACGATCATCGCGCTGGTCGTCTACCGCCTTGGCACCTACGTCCCGATCCCCGGCATCGACCCGGTCGCCTTCGCCTCGCTGTTCAGTCAGAACAGCAAGGGCATTCTGGGCATGTTCGACATGTTCTCCGGCGGCGCCGTCGAGCGGATGGCGATCTTCTCGCTGAACGTCATGCCCTACATCAGCGCCTCGATCATCGTGCAGCTGATGGGCACGGTGTATCCGCCGTGGGAAAAACTGAAGAAGGAAGGGGGCGAGGCGGGCCGCAAGACCCTGAACCAGTACACCCGCTACCTGGCGGTGATCCTCGCGATCGTTCAGTCGGCCTCCATCGCCATGGGTATCGTGGCGCAGCCGGGCGTCGTCGCTGACGGCGTCGGCCAGACGTTCTTCATCGTATCGACCATCGTCTCGCTGACCGGCGGCACGATGTTCCTGATGTGGCTGGGTGAGCAGATCACCAGCCGCGGCGTCGGCAACGGCGTGTCGCTGATCATCTTCGCCGGCATTGTGGCGCGTCTGCCGATCATCCTGATGCAGATGCTGACCCAAGGGCAGTCGAACAACAACTACATGCCGCTGTTCCTGGTGGTGATCGGCGGCGTGGCCGCGATCCTGGCCATCGTGTTCATGGAACGCTCGCAGCGCCGCCTGTTGGTTCACTATCCCAAGCGCCAGCAGGGCAACCGCATGATCGGCGGCGAAAGCTCGTTCATGCCGCTGAAGATCAATACGGCGGGCGTCATCCCGCCGATCTTCGCCTCGTCGCTGCTGCTGCTGCCGACGACCGCCCTGCAGTTCATCCAGACGGCGAACCTGCCCGATTGGGCCGGCTGGTTGCCGAGCGTGGTGGGCGCGCTTCAGCACGGCCACCCGGCGTTCCTGATCCTCTATGCGCTGCTCATCATCTTCTTCTCGTTCTTCTACACCTCGGTGGTGTTCAATCCGGACGAGACGGCCGAGAACCTGCGCAAGTACGGCGGCTTCCTGCCCGGTATCCGTCCGGGTAAACGCACCGCCGAGTATCTGGACTATGTCTTGACGCGCCTCACCGTGATCGGCGCGGCCTACATCACCGCAGTCTGCGTCGCGCCTGAACTGGCGATGATGGCGATCAAGTCGAACCAGTTCGCCTTGGGCGGCACTTCGATCCTGATCGTCGTGACCGTGACCATGGACACGGTGGCGCAGATCCAGTCGCACCTGCTGGCGCACCAGTACGAGGGGCTGATCAAGAAGTCGAAGCTGCGGGGCGGTCGCAACCGCTAAGCGCGGTCTTGTTTCCAAACCAGGCGTCGGAAGTCGGTTTGTCGCAAAACTGACTTCCGTTTTCTCCCGGCGCAATCTAGGTCTGCGGAGGGAGGAGCGGGCGGAGACCCGCCAACGCGCGAAGGGGCATTTATGAATCTGATCCTGTTCGGCCCGCCGGCGGCGGGGAAGGGGACCCAGGCCAAACGCCTGGTCACGGAGCGCGGCATGGTCCAGCTCTCGACCGGCGACATGCTGCGCGCGGCCATCGCCTCGGGCTCGGAGCTGGGGCAGCGCGTCAAGGGCGTTCTGGATCGCGGGGAGCTGGTGACCGATGAAATCGTCATCGCCCTGATCGAAGATCGCCTGCCTGAAGCCGAGGCGGCCGGCGGCGCGATCTTCGACGGCTTCCCCCGTACGGTGGCTCAGGCCGAGGCGTTGGATAAAATGTTGGCGGCGCGCGGTCAGAAGATCGACGTCGTTCTCCGACTCAAGGTAGACGAGCCCGCCCTGATCGAACGGATCAAGAAGCGGTTCGAAGAGCAGGGACGGCCCGACGACAATCCGGAAGTCTTCGTGACTCGTCTGGCCGCGTACAACGCTCAGACCGCGCCGCTGCTGCCCTACTATGAAGGGCAGGGCAAGCTGACGGAACTGGATGGCATGGGGACCGTCGAAACGGTCGCCGCGTCGATCGACAACGCGCTGGAGCCCGTCGCCGCAGGATGACTATCCGGCAGCGATAAGCGGGCCCCATCTCTGGAGAGAGCGTGACTTTGCTCACGCGCCTGTGGTCGATTAAGAAAGCCCGAATTTGGGGGATGTCTCCCGGATTCAGTTGTTGACGGAAGCGAAACGATCCCTATAACGGGGCGCTTCCGCGAAAGGGCGCGATCCGTGCGCGCCGGTTTGGATCCCTGATCCGGCCGGGGGCGCCGTTCGCGTCTTTAGTGCGTGACTAGGAGAACATTAGACGTGGCCCGTATCGCAGGCGTCAACATCCCGACGAACAAGCGCGTTCTGATCGCGCTTCAGTACATTCACGGCATCGGCCAAAAGTCGGCTCGTGAAATCATCACGAAGGTGGGCATCGAGGATGCGCGTCGCGTCAATCAACTGACCGACGCCGAGGTCCTCGCGATCCGCGAGACGATCGACCGTGACTACACCGTCGAGGGCGACCTGCGTCGCGAGAACTCGATGAACATCAAGCGTCTGATGGACCTGGCCTGCTATCGCGGCCTGCGTCACCGTAAGGGCCTGCCGGTCCGCGGTCAGCGCACCCACACGAACGCCCGCACCCGCAAGGGTCCGGCCAAGCCGATCGCCGGCAAGAAGAAGTAAGGTAGCCTGACCGATGGCCAAGGAACCGGCTCGCGTTAAACGTCGCGAACGCAAGAACATCACCTCGGGCGTGGCGCACGTGAACGCCTCGTTCAACAACACCATGATCACCATCACCGACGCCCAGGGCAACACGATCTCGTGGTCCTCGGCCGGCATGATGGGCTTCAAGGGCTCGCGCAAGTCGACCCCGTACGCCGCGCAGATGGCCGCCGAAGACGCGGGCAAGAAGGCTGCCGAGCACGGCGTGAAGACGCTGGAAGTCAACGTTTCGGGTCCGGGTTCGGGCCGTGAGTCGGCCCTGCGCGCGCTGCAAGCTGCGGGCATGACCATCACGACCATCCGCGACGTCACGCCGATCCCGCACAACGGCTGCCGTCCGCCCAAGCGTCGTCGCGTCTAGTACTTTTTAGACCACAATCTTCCTTCGCCGGCTGCGTAAACCGCGGCCGGCGAGCCGCGTTCAAGGGACCCGACCACGTGATCGAAAGAAACTGGAACGAACTGATCCGTCCTGAGAAGCCGCAAATCGAAACCGGCGCCGATGCCACCCGCAAGGCCCGTATCGTCGCTGAACCGCTCGAGCGCGGCTTCGGCGTGACGCTCGGCAACGCTCTGCGTCGCGTTCTCCTCTCGTCGCTGCAAGGCGCCGCCGTCACCGCCATCCAAATCGATGGCGTGGTGCACGAATTCTCCTCGCTCGAAGGCGTCCGTGAAGACGTCGTCGACATCGTTCTGAACATCAAGCAGCTGGCCGTGCGCATGCACGCCGAAGGCCCCAAGCGCATGACCCTGCGCGCCACGGGCCCCGGCCCGGTGACCGCTGGTCAGATCGAGACTCCGGCCGACATCGAGATCCTGAACCCCGACCACGTGCTCTGCACGCTGGACGACGGCGCTTCGGTGCGCATGGAGTTCACGGTCAACAACGGCAAGGGCTATGTCCCGGCTGACCGCAACCGTCCGGAAGACGCGCCGATCGGCCTCATCGCCGTCGACGCCCTGTACTCGCCGGTCAAGCGCGTCGCCTACCGCGTCGAGCCGACCCGTCAAGGTCAGTCGCTGGACTACGACAAGCTGATCCTGGAAGTCGAAACCAACGGCGCCGTCACTCCGGTGGACGCCGTGGCCTACGCCGCCCGGATCCTGCAAGACCAACTGCAGATCTTCATCACCTTCGAGGAACCGAAGGCCAAGTCGGCCGATGAGTCCAAGCCGGAACTGCCGTTTAACCCGGCCCTGCTGAAGAAGGTAGACGAGCTGGAGCTGTCGGTCCGTTCGGCCAACTGCCTGAAGAACGACAACATCGTCTACATCGGCGACCTGATCCAGAAGACCGAAGCCGAGATGCTCCGCACCCCGAACTTCGGCCGCAAGTCGCTGAACGAAATCAAGGAAGTGCTCGCCGGCATGGGTCTGCACCTCGGCATGGACGTGCCGAACTGGCCGCCGGAGAACATCGAAGACCTGGCCAAGAAGTTCGAAGACCAGATCTAAGACTTCCAGCCTAACGCGCTTAATCCGGGCCGCCTTTTTCGGAGGGCGGCCTGGGCCTTATGAAGCCGCCAACGCGGTGGAGGGCCCCGGCGCTTCGCTCTGACCGGGTCGGGACAGACCAGGATTGGTGATAATCAGGCGCTCACTGGTTTTGCGCCGTTCGGGCTGATCGCCCAGGAGATACAAAATGCGTCACGGTAAGGCTCACCGTAAACTCGGCCGCACCTCGGCTCACCGCACCGCCATGTTCGCCAACATGTCGGCCTCGCTGATCAAGCACGAGCAGATCGTCACCACCCTGCCCAAGGCCAAGGAACTGCGTCCGATCGTCGAAAAGCTGGTCACCCTGGCCAAGCGCGGCGACCTGCACGCCCGTCGTCAGGCCATCAGCTCGGTTCGCGACGTCGAACAAGTCGGCAAGCTCTTCGCGGTCCTCGGCCCGCGTTACAAGGACCGTCAGGGCGGCTACATCCGCGTCCTGAAGGCCGGCTTCCGCTATGGCGACAACGCCCCGATGGCCGTGATCGAATTCGTCGACCGCGACGTCTCGGAAAAGGGCAAGGACTCGGGCCCGGTCTTCACGGCCGACGCCGAAGACTAAGAGATTTCAGCCTCGGCTGAGCAAGAAGGCCCCGGAGCGATCCGGGGCCTTTTTCGTTGGCTTTCAGCGTCAGATCCCCTTCGGGCGAGTTCCCGGCGGCTTCTATTCGAAGCAGGATGTCGGCGCCGGCCCCAGACTCGCGCCGACGTAGCAGGGTTTGCCCAACATGTGATCAAGCGCAGGGCGCAAGATCGTCAGATGGCTCGCGCCGAACACGACCAGAACGGTCTCGCCCTTGCCGAGATGATCGGCGATGACGCTCAGGAGGAACGCGTCGCGCGCCCGCCCGACCGCTGCCGAGATCTTGTTGGTGCTGAAGTCGCCATCAACCAGCGGACCGACTTCTTCGAGCTTGAAGTTGCGGTCGAAGGCTTGACCGTTCGTTTGTTTGTACCAGTCCGCCCACGCGGCGTAGTCGGGCAGCAGCGTCTCGGACAGCCCCAGCCGACTTCTATTGCGGATCAGTTCGCTCTCGATGAGCGCCGTCACACGGGGATCTCCGCCGTCAGTGATCCTCTGCTCTCTGATCCATTGAGGCACTGAGCGGAGGGTATAGAAGCCCAGCAGGTCAATGGCCGAGATGCCGTCCGCGAGCGTGCGATCGCGAACATCGCTATCGTCGGGTTCGCCGCCCCAAATGCGCGCCTGCTGTTGAACGGCGCCGCGTAAAGCCGGAACGCTTTCGCCTCCCATGACAAAGCCATCGGTCTCGGTCTGGGTCTCAAGCCAACGCAGGGTGCGCGGCGCGTTCGGCCCTCGCGAGTAGGGGAAACCCTCGGCGATGAGGGCGTTGAAATGCTCGCGCGCGTAGGCCTCTGCGATGAGCTTGAACGTATGGCTATCCGAGCGCGTCGAGTGTTTAGCGCCCACGAACACCAAGTTCCGTCCTCGCCACCGATAGACGACCGCGAGCGCTTCGTCCGGTTGCTGGTCTCGCAACACCCGACTCCATGGGGCCAGTCGCAAGGCGTCCGGGCGGGGCGCGCTGGCGCAACCCGCCAACAGGGTCCCACACAGAAGCAAGATCAGTCCTGGGCTACGCATTCTACTCTCCGTGTCGCACGGCCGAAACCGGGGGGTATGGGCAAGGGTCGCCTAGCGCCCACGATGCCCCCTCGGTGTCCGGGGCGGCCCTCACTCCTTGGTCAGGTCCTGCCGCTGGAACAGCCACACCGCGCCCGCCGTCAGGGCCGCGAGCCACGTCAGCAGCACCGCCAGCGCCACGCCCGCCGAGCCGCTGGCCGCACCAAGCTGGGTCGGGTCCAGCAGCGCCGCGCGCAGCAGGTCGGCGTCGTAGACGGGGAGGGAGAGGAGTTTCCAGCTCGGGGCCTCGTTCTGCTCCATCAGCCGCAGAGAGCCTGCCAGAATGGTCTGCACGAACCGGAAGCCCAGGCACGCGATCACGACGCCCATGGTGGAGCGCGACAGCACCCCCACACAGGCCGCCAGCGCCGTAAGGGTCATGGCCTCCAGCCAGGTGATGGCGAGGACCCCGATGATGTCGAACAGGTTGCGGTCGAACATCGACACAGTCAGGCTCTTGCTGTTGATCCCGGCGCCGATCACGGCCGCCAGCGCCGACAGGACGCCGGTCAGCAGCAGGCTCCAGAACACCGCCTCGCCGACGACGATCAGCTTCGCCAGCAGCAGGTTCTGGCGGGTGTTGCGCGGGGTGAGCAGCCGCCAGGTCTCCCAGCGATAGTCGCCGGCCAGCACGGCGGCGGCGCCGATCATCAGGAACAGCGCGCCAAAGGTCGAGGCGCCGCTCGACAGCGCTTTCAACACCTGGTCGATCAGGCCGATGGTCAGGCCTGGCATCGGCTTCTTGATGACGAAGCGCAGGAAGAGGTCTCCGCCGATGCTAAGCGCAAAGCCTACCAGCGGCGCGAAGCAGAAGCCCCAGAAGACGGCGGCGCGGTCGCGCAGCAGGCGGAAGCGTTCGGCGGCGATGGCGTCGGCGAGCATCAGGCGGCTCCTTCCGATGTGGCGGCCGTCGGCGTTTGGCCCAGGGATTTCAGATAGACGCCCTCCAGATCGACCTCGCGCCAGCGGGCTTCGACGATCTCGACGCCGGCCTCGACCAGCGCCCGGATGACGGCCGGGGCCTCGGCGCGGGGGATGTCCGCCAGCACGGCGTCCCGTCCGTCGGCTTCGCCGCGATCGCCCATAACCGCCAGCGCCGGAGCGAGGGGAGAGGCCAGGGTCAGGCGCAGGCGGGCCTCGCCGGCGGTCAGTTCGGCCACGCCGCCCTCGGCGACGACCTTGCCGCGCGAGAGGATGGCGACGCGGTCGCAGACGCGCTTGACCTCGTCCAGCTGGTGGCTGGCCAGGATGACGGTGACGCCTTCGATCTTGGCCAGATCGATGATCAGGGCGCGGATCTCCTGGATGCCCGCCGGGTCCATGCCGCTGGTCGGCTCGTCCAGGATGACGAGTTCTGGCTTGGTCAGAAAGGCGGCGGCCAGACCCAAGCGCTGCTTCATGCCGACCGAAAAGCCGCTGGTGGCGCGATCGGCGGCGTGGGTCAGGCTGACCCGCTCCAGCCACTCGCCGATATCAGCGTCGGCCTTGCCGCTTTCCAGGGACAGCATCTTCAGGGTGTCGCGCGCCGTCATATAGGGCGGATAGCGCGGGGTCTCGATCATGGCCCCAACCTTGCGCAGGGCGGTGATGTCGCCCGGCGCGGCCCCGAACAGGCGCGCCGTGCCGCTGGTGGGGCGCACCAGCCCCAGCGCGATCCGGAACAGCGTGCTCTTGCCCGCGCCGTTGGGGCCCAGGACCCCGAACACGCCGCCGGCGGGAATGGCGATGGAGAAGTCGTCCAGGGCGCGCACCGCCCCATACGTCTTGGTGAGGCCGGCGGCCTCCAGGGCGATCGACATGAAGCGGTTCCGGACGCCGAAACGAGTCGGCTCGACGGTGGGACTATGGCGAGCGCGCCCGCGACCGCCAAGTTAAGAGGGTGTCATCCGCCGGAAATCACCGCTCGTCATACGCCTGCAATCTGGGCCATGGATGACCGGCGAGACCGAAGTTTCAGATCGAGCCTGACGATGATCCTGCGCCGCCTGCTGTCCCTGTTTCTGGCGTTGAGCCTGACTGTCGTCGCCGGCGTGGCTGAGGCGCGCGAGAAGGCGCCGCACCTGACCATCTTGGTGTCGATCGACGGATTCCGCGCCGACTATCTGGATCGCGGCGACACCCCCGTCATGAAAGCCCTGGCCGACGACGGCGCCCGCGCGGCCATGCGGCCGTCATTCCCGTCGGTGACCTTTCCCAATCACTACACCCTGATCACCGGCAAGCGTCCGGACCGTCATGGGATCGTCGCCAACACCATGAT
Source organism: Pseudomonadota bacterium (assembly GCA_020161365.1). Lineage (GTDB taxonomy): Bacteria > Pseudomonadota > Alphaproteobacteria > Caulobacterales > Caulobacteraceae > Caulobacter. The sequence goes on from JAIUNU010000014.1 coordinate 38,296, forward strand.
CGATCCCAGCGTCTCGGCCGAGAAATTCACCATGCGCAGCCTGGAACCCGGCTGGTGGAGCCAGGCCAAGCCGTTCTGGGTTTCGGCCGAGCAGCAGGGCAAGCGCGCGGCCGCGATGTTCTGGCCCGGCTCCGAGGTCGAGATCGACGGCGTACGCCCCTCGCACTGGGTCAAGTTCGACGCGACCATGCCGCACGAGGCCCGCGTCGATCAGGTGCTGTGCTGGCTGGACAACGCTGATGGCCCGCCGATCGCGTTCTCGACCCTCTATTTCGACATCGTCGACACCCAGGGGCATCACTACGGCCCTGAGTCCCCCGAAGTCCGCGCCGCCGCCGCGTCGGTCGATGCGGCCTTGGGGCGGCTGGTCGAAGGCCTGAAGGCGCGGGGGCGTTTCGAGAGCACTGACATCATCATCGTCGCCGATCACGGCATGGCCCCATTGCCGGCGGCTAATCGCGTGGTGCTGGACGAGCTGGTCGATGTCTCGAAGATCCAATTGGTGACGACCGGCGCGGTGACGTCATTCTCGCCCAAGCCGGATGAGCGCAAGGCGGTCGAGAAGGCGTTTCTATCCAAACCCCTGCCGCACATGAGTTGCTGGAAGAAGCACCGCGTCCCGGCCCGCTTCCATTATGGCCGCAACCCCCGGGTTCCCGCGATTGTCTGCCTGTCGGAGACAGGCTGGTACACGACCAAGGCGGCGGCGAGGCAGAAGGCGAGCGAGGGGGACGCCCGGGATGGCGGGGCGCATGGCTTCGACCCTTACGATCCGACCATGCAGGCGGTGTTCGTGGCGCACGGGCCATCGTTCAAGCCGGGCGTCGCGCTGCCGGTGTTCGACAATGTCGACGTCTATGCGCTGCTGGCCCAAGTGACCGGCGTTCGCCCGGAAAGGACCGACGCCTCGCTGAAAGTCGTGCGCAAGGCGCTGCGATAGCCGGCGCACCGCAAGGCGCTTCCCACACCGCGCCGCTGGCGGCAGTCTGGCGACGGGGAGGACCATCACGCGTGGGCAGCGAAACGGCGGATCTGGGCGAGTACGACTACATCATTGTCGGCGCGGGCTCGGCGGGATGCCTTTTGGCCAACCGCCTGTCGGCGAACCCGCGCCATCGGGTCTTGCTGGTGGAGGCGGGCGGCGGCGACAACTGGATCTGGTTGCATATCCCGGTCGGCTATCTGTTCGCGATCGGCAACCCGCGCGCCGACTGGATGCTGGAGACGACGCCGCAGGCGGGTTTGGACGGACGGGTTCTGGCCTATCCGCGCGGCAAGGTGATCGGCGGCTCCTCGGCGATCAACGCCATGATCTATATGCGCGGGCAAGCTCGCGACTATGACGGCTGGCGTGAGCGCGGGCTGGCCGGATGGGGCTGGTCGGACGTCCTGCCCTATTTCCTGCGGCACGAGGACCACATCGACCCGCAGGGCGAGCACCACAGGGGCGGTGGCGAGTACCGAGTCGAGCATCCGCGCGTCCGCTGGGATGTGCTGGACGCCATCCGCCGCGCGGGCGAGCAGGCGGGCGTCGCCCAGATCGACGACTTCAACGGCGGCGATAACGAGGGCTCGTCGTACTTCCAGGTCAACCAGCGCGCGGGACGTCGCTGGAGCACGGCCACCGCGTTCCTGAAGCCGATCCTGAGCCGCCCTAACCTGCGACTGGTGAAGGGCGTTGAGGTCGAGCGGCTCGTGCTCGACGGCAAGCGGGTTCGCGGCCTGCACGGGCGTCGAGGCGGTCAGGCGGTGACCGCCAGGGTGTCGGGCGAGTTGATCCTGGCGGCGGGGGCGGTCGGCTCGCCGGTGATCATGCAGCGTTCGGGGATCGGCCCTGGCGCAGCCTTGGCGCAGGCCGGCGTGCCCGTGACCCACGACCTGCCGGGCGTTGGCGCCAATCTGCAGGACCACCTGCAGATCCGTCCGGTGTTCAAGGTGCGGGGCGTGCGGACCCTGAACACCGACTACGCCAATCTCCTTCGCCGGGCCGGCATGGGTCTGGACTATCTGCTGCGCCGCTCGGGCCCGCTGACCATGGCGCCGTCGCAGCTGGGGATGTTCTGCCGCTCAGGCCCGGCGTACGAGACCGCCAATCTGGAGTTCCACTTCCAGCCGCTCAGCCTGGATCGCTGGGGCGAGGGTTTGCATCGGTTCGGCGCGGTGACGGCCAGCGTCTGCAATCTGCGCCCGACGAGCCGGGGCGCGGTGACGCTGTCAGGGCCAGGACTTGAGCAAGCGCCCCGGATCGATCCGAACTATCTCGCCACGGAAGAGGATCGAGGCGTAGCGGTGGATTCGCTGAAGTGGGCCCGCCGGATCATGGGGCAGGGGGCCTTGGCGGCCTATCAGCCCGAGGCCTTCCGTCCCGGCCCTGACGTCGAGGGTGACACGGCCCTTCTCGCCGCCGCCAAGGCGCTGGCGACGACGATCTTCCACCCCGTCGGCACGGCCGCCATGGGGCCCGATCACGATCGAATGGCGGTGCTCGACGGCCGGCTTCGTGTTCGGGGCGTTGAGGGTTTGCGCGTGATCGACGCCTCGGTGATGCCCGCCATCACCTCGGGCAACACCAACGCGCCGACCGTCATGATCGCCGAGAAGGGCGCGGCGATGGTGCTGGAGGATCGGTACTGAGCGCGGTGGCTTGCGGATATAGTTTCGATATGCGTTAAATATTGCGTCTATTCAGAAGGAGTGGCGCATGTCCAATCCCGCCGGCCTGGTTTCGGCCGTCACCTACCGCGATCCGAAGGCGGCTCTGGCCTGGCTGGAAGCCGCCTTCGGTTTCGAGCTGACCTTCCTGATCGAGGGCGAGGACGCCAGCGTCGCCCACGCAGAGATGAGCCACGGCGCCTCGCGCCTGATGGTCGGCGGCGAGTGGAGCCCCGCCCACGCCAGCCCGGCCTCGATGGGCGGCAAGGTCACTCAGACGGTGCATATCTATATCGACAGCGACGTCGACGCTCATTGCCGACGGGCCGCAGAAGCCGGCGCTGAGATTCTCCAGGCCCCGGAAACCCAGTTCTACGGCGCGCGCACCTATCGCTGTCGCGACCTGGAAGGCCATCTCTGGACGGTCTCGGCCGATGTCGAGGTGGTCTCGATGGACGAGATGGAGGCGCGGAGCGGTCTGAAAATCACGGTCGGCAAGCCTTGATCTCACCGGACGATTTCCGCCGCCTAGCCCTATCCCTGCCTCGGGCGATCGAGGCGTCGCACATGGGCACGGTCGACTTCCGATGCGGGAAGATCTTCGCGACCCTTGGCAATCCGGACATCGCCTGGGCCATGGTCAAGCTGACGCCCGAGCAGCAGGAGGCGCGGGTTGCGGCCTTGCCTGACGTGTTTGTTCCCGTGCCCGGCGGCTGGGGAAAGGGCGGCGCGACGCGGTTGCGTCTGGCGGCGTGCGACGAGACGACGGCGCGCGGGGCCTTGCTCGACGCCTGGCGCAACGTCGCGCCGAAGACGTTGCTGGGTCTCGTGTCATGAGCGAGGCCCTCGACCGCACCCTGGCCGCCTTGGCCGACCCGCATCGGCGGCGCGCGGTAGATCTGCTGCGCGAGCGGCCGCGGCGGGCGGGAGAACTGGCCGAGAGCCTGGGTCTCAGCGCCCCCGCCATGAGCCGTCATCTGCGGGCCCTGCGCCAGTCGGGTCTGGTGGAAGAGAGCCACCCCGAGTTCGACGCCCGGGTGCGGGTTTATCACCTAAGGCCCGGATCAATGGCCGAGCTCAAGGCCTGGCTGGAAGCGGCCGAGGCCCACTGGGTTGACCAGCTTTCGGCGCTGAAGGCGCATGTAGAGGGTCAGCGCTCGTGAGTTCGCGGATTCTGGTCTCGCTGCGCATCGCCGCGCCGCCCGAGGTCGTGTTCGACGCCTTCGTCGACGACATCGCGCTGTGGTGGCGGCCTAACACGCTATTTTCGTTCACGCCGCGCTCGCCGGGCGTGATGGCGTTCGAGAACCGCCGGCTGGTCGAGCGCCTGCCCAGCGGCAAGGTGTTTGAGGTCGGCGCGGTCAGCGTCTGGGAGCGCGGCGAGCGGCTGGTGTTCGGCTGGCGGCAGGCCGCCTTCGCGCCGGACATGAACACCGAGGTCGAGGTCCGCTTCGACGCGGTTGGCGACGAGACCCGCGTCACTGTCGAGCATCGTGGCTGGGACAGCGTTCCTGGCCCCCATGTAGCGCGGCACGGCTTTCCAAACACGGTGTTTCTGGCGCGGCACGGCGAATGGTGGCGCGACCTTCTCGCCGGGCTTGCGGCGCGGACGAACAGCGTCCACCTAGGGGCGGGCGACAAGGGGCGGTCATGAACACCACGATCACAGGCGGGCGGCGTCAGGCCGCCCTGGGCTTCATCTTCGTCACCGCGATCCTGGACGTGCTGTCGCTGGGCGTGATGATCCCGGTGCTGCCCAACCTCGTAAAGTCGTTCGGCGGCGGCGACACGGCGGCGGCCGCCGACTGGAACGTGCTGTTCGCCACGACCTGGGGCCTGATGCAGTTCTTCTGCTCGCCGATTCTCGGTCTCATGTCGGACCGCTTCGGCCGCCGACCGGTGATCCTGACCTCGATCTTCGGCCTGGGCGTCGACTTCCTGTTCATGGCCTTTGCGCCGAACCTCTGGTGGCTGTTCGTCGGTCGGATCTTCAACGGCATGACGGCGGCGAGCTTCTCGACCGCCAGCGCCTATGTCGCCGACGTCACGACGCCGGAGAACCGCGCCAAGGGTTTTGGTCTGATGGGCGCGGCGTTCGGCATCGGCTTCACCTTCGGCCCCGCCCTGGGCGGCTGGCTCTGGGAGTTCGATCATCGCGCGCCCTTCCTGGTCTGCGCGGCCCTGGCCCTGACCAACTGGCTTTATGGCTTCTTCGTCCTGCCCGAGTCTCTGCCGCCTGAGCGTCGCCAACCCCGGTTCGACTGGAAGAAGGCCAACCCGGTCGGTTCGCTGCAACTGCTGCGCCACCATCCGGGCCTGATGGGTCTGGCGGGCGTGGGCTTCCTGTTCCAGCTGGCGCACAACGTGCTGCCCAGCGTCTTCGTGCTGTACATGGGCTTCCGCTATGGCTGGAGCCCGCAGACGATCGGCCTGACGCTGATGGCCAGCGGCATCGCCAGCATCCTGATCCAGGCCTTTGTCGTCGGGCCAGCGGTCAAGCGGTTTGGCGAGCGCGGCGTCTTGATGATTGGTCTCTTCGCCGGGTTCCTGGGCTTTTCGATCTACGCCTTTGCGCCGACCGGACTGCTGTATCTGGCCGGTCTGCCGATCTTCACCTTCTCGGGCCTGATCCAGCCGGGCTTGCAGGGCCTGATGACCCGCCGGGTCGGCCCCAACGAGCAGGGGCAGCTGCAGGGTGCGAACGCGGCCATGATGGGCATCGCCTCGATCATCGGTCCGCCGCTGTTCCTGATCCCGTTCGCCTTCGCGGTCCGGCACGACGCCACGCTGCACATACCCGGCCTGCCGATCCTGATCGCGGCGGCCTTGATGCTGGCGGCGACCCTCCTAGCTTATGCCAAGGCCAAGCCCGCCCCAGCGCCGGAACCCCAGGCGGCCTGATGGCTTTGGTCATGGCCGAAACCTAGACCATCCGTCGCCTTAGACTCGCCCGAAAGCTGGGCTGAGTTTCCGGCGAACCGCCAGGAGTCCCTCGTGACCAACATGCGCAACCTTCGCGCCCTGCTGCCCGTCTTTGTCCTGCTGACGGCCTGCTCGAACCCGACCGGTCAGTCCAACGCGCAGGCTATCCCGGACATGCCTCAGCCCACGCGTCGCGTCCCGGCCGACGCGGCCACGATGAAGCAGTCCTTCTCGCCGATCGTGAAGAAGACCGCCCCGGCCGTGGTCAATGTCAAAAGCCGCCGGGTGGTCCAGCGCCGCGTCGACCCGTTCTGGGACTTCTTCATGGGCGGCGGCCAAGGCGGTTCTCAGGTCCAAGGCTCGCTGGGCTCGGGCGCGATCGTCCGCGCCGACGGCGTCATCATCACCAACCATCACAACATCGACGGGATGAGCGACATCACCGTCCAACTGGCCGACCGTCGCGAGTTTCCGGCCGTGGTGTTGCTGGACGATCCGCGCGCCGATCTGGCGGTGCTGAAGATCGACACCAAGGGCGAGAAGCTGCCGGTGATGGCCATCGACGACCAGGAGCAGCTGGAAGTCGGCGATCTCGTCCTGGCCATGGGCAACCCCTTCGGCGTCGGCCAGACCGTCACCAACGGCATCGTCTCGGCGCTGGCGCGGACGGACGTCGGCGCCGCGGATTTCGGCAGCTACATCCAGACCGACGCCGCGATCAATCCTGGCAACTCGGGCGGTCCGCTGGTCGACATGGACGGCGACCTCGTCGGCATCAACACCTTCATCATCTCGCGCTCTGGCTCGTCTTCGGGCGTGGGCTTCGCCATCCCGGCCCGCGTGGTGCGCCAGGTGGTCAACGCCGCTCTGGGCGGCGGCCACAGCATCGTGCGCCCCTGGCTGGGCGTGAAAGGCCAGACCGTTACGGCCGACATCGCCAAGAGCCTGGGCATGGCCGCTCCGCGCGGCGTGCTGGTGGCGCAGGTCTATCCGGGCTCGTCGGCCGAGCGCGCGGGCTTGAGGGAAGGCGACGTCATTCTGTCGATCGACGGCCAGCCGGTGAACGACGAAGGCGGCGGCGCGTTCGCCATCGGCACCCACAAGGTCGGCGATCGCGTGCCGATGCAGATCCGCCGTGGCGACCGCGAGCAGACCATCACCGTCCGCGCCGACGCCGCGCCGGAAACGCCGGCCCGTGACGAGCGCACCCTCAGCGGCAACAACCCCTTCAACGGCGCCACGGTGATGAACCTCTCGCCGGCCGTGGCCCAGGACCTGGGCGTCGATCCGTTCGTCGGTCGCGGCGCTTTGGTGACCAAGATTGGCCCTGGCTATGCCGGCAACTGGATGCGTCCGGGCGACTTTGTTCGCAGCGTCAATGGCCGCCAGATCAATACGGTGGCCGACCTTGCTTCGGCGATCGCCGGCCGGTCGGGCCGCTGGAACATCACCATCGAGCGCGGCGGACAATTGGTGCAGGCTCAGTTCTAGATTTGGAGCCGTCCGCGGCGGCGCCTCGTCTCGGAGCGTGGTGGGCGGTGAAACCGCTCACACTTTCGCCTGCCACGCTCTAGAAGAGTCGCATGTCCGATCTCTTCCAGGCCGCCGGCCTGACGCCTCATGCTCCTGCGCCGCTGGCTGACCGTCTTCGCCCCCAAAGCCTGGACGAGGTGGTGGGCCAACAACACCTGCTCGGCGCCGAGGGACCAATTGGCCGGATGGCGGCGGCTCACCGCCTGGCCTCGATGATCCTGTGGGGACCGCCAGGGACGGGCAAGACCACGATCGCCCGCCTGCTGGCCAAGGCCGGCGGCTATGAGTTCATGCAGATTTCGGCGGTGTTCTCGGGCGTCGCCGACTTGAAGAAGGCGTTCGAGCAGGCGCGCGCCCGCCGGATGGCGGGACAGTCGACCCTGCTGTTCGTCGACGAGATCCATCGCTTCAACCGCGCGCAGCAGGACGGCTTCCTGCCGTTCGTCGAGGAGGGGATCGTCACCCTGGTCGGCGCGACGACCGAGAACCCATCATTCGAGCTGAACGGCGCTCTGCTGTCGCGCTGCCAGGTCTTTGTGCTCAAGCGCCTGACCGAAGAATCGCTGGAGCTTCTGCTGCAACGCGCTGAGGCGGCCGAAAGCCGCCCGCTGCCGGTCGACGCCGAGGCGCGCTCGGCCCTGGTGGCCATGGCCGACGGCGACGGCCGCTATCTGCTGACCCTGGCCGAGACCCTGTTCTCGATCGGGACCGATAGCCCGTTGAACGCGACACAACTGGGCCAGTTTCTGCAAAAGCGTCGCCCCGCCTACGACAAGGACCGCGAGGAGCACTACAACCTCATCTCGGCCCTGCATAAGTCGGTGCGCGGCAGCGACCCGGACGCCGCGCTCTACTGGCTGGCGCGGATGCTGGAGGGGGGCGAGGACCCGCTCTTCATTGCACGCCGCCTCGTGCGCATGGCCTCCGAGGACATCGGCGCGGCCGACCCGTTGTCGCTGCTGCTGACCACGGCGGCCAAGGACGCTTACGACTTCCTGGGATCGCCGGAGGGCGAGCTGGCCCTGGCCCAGGCTGTCGTCCACATGGCCAGCGCGCCCAAGTCGAACGCCGTCTACACCGCCTACAAGGCCGCACGCCGGGCTGCGAAAGAAACCGGCAGCCTGACGCCGCCGGCTCATATCCTGAACGCCCCAACGAAGCTGATGAAGTCGCTCGGCTATGGCGATGGCTATGCCTACGACCACGACGTGGAGGGTGGCGTGTCAGGCCAGAACTACTTTCCGGAGGGCATGGAGCGCCGGCGCTTTTACGAGCCCAAGCCTGTCGGGGCGGAGGCCAAGGTGCGCGAGCGCCTCGAGGCCTGGGGTCAACGCAGGAGGGACGGCAAGTGAGCGGTCAGAAATTCCGTCGCCCGCCCGGCGTCGCCAAGCCCAAGGCCTCCGAGACCCCCATCGCCCTGACGCCGGAGGAGATCGCGGCGGCGCAGTCGTGGGTGTTGTACGAGGACGAGACGATCATCGTGCTGAACAAGCCGGCGGGCCTGTCCAGCCAGGGCGGCCGCATCAAGGCGCACACCTTGGATGACCTGCTGTGGGCCTTTGCGCGGCCCAACCGGCCTCGGCCCAAGCTGGTTCATCGCCTGGACCGCGACACCTCAGGCGTGATCCTGACGGCCAAGACCAAGCCGGCGGCGGCCATGCTGGGCAAGGCGCTGGAGGCCAAGCGCTTTCGCAAAAGCTATCTGGCCATCGTCGCCGGCGCGCCCGAACCCAAGGGCGGCATGATCGACAGTCCGCTGCGTCGCGAGTCGATCGGGCGCGAGGCCTATATGCGCGTCTGCGACCCCAACCATCCGGACGCCGAGACCGCGCGCAGCCGCTATCGCACCCTGGCGCACAACGGTTTGGCGGCGCTGGTCGAGCTGTCGCCGGACACGGGCCGAATGCACCAGTTGCGTGTCCATATGGCGTCGATCGGTCGACCGCTGGCCGGCGACAGCCGCTATGGCGGCGCGCTGATGCTGGGCGGGATCGCTGCGCCGCGCCTGATGCTGCATGCCGCCAGCCTGAGCTTCCCCCATCCGCTGGGCGGCGAGCGCAAGATCCTGGCACCGCTTCCGGCCGATTTCACCGCAATGCTCCAGGCTCTGAACCTCCCGGTTCCGGAACAGCCGACCCCGGCGACCGTTGAACAGGCGTGAAAGGGCCATCCGTGATGAAGACCGTCAAACCTTTGATCGCCGCCGGCTTGGCCGCTGTGCTGTTGAGCGCCTGCGCCACCACCCCTACAGTCTATCGCGCGGCCCAAGGCGCGCCCACCGCAGTGGGTTATTCCGAGTATCGCCTGGAGGCCGGGCGTTACCGCGTCACCTTCCAGGGCGGTCCGGGCGCGCCTGAAGCGCAGGTCGCCGACTATGCGCTGCTGCGCGCTGCGGAGTTGGCGCTGCGCGATGGCTATGACTGGTTTCGGATCGCCGACCGATCGACGGCCATCAGTGGTCGAGGTGCGGGACCGACCTTATCGGTTGGCGGCGGCTCCGCCACCTTCGGTCGCCGCACGGGGTTTGGGGTCGGCGTAGGCACGAGTTTCGACCTTGGCCCAGGGCCCGCCGTCGCACGCTCGATCGAGGTGGTGTTCGGCAAGGGACCGACACCGCGCGACCGTGACGCCTACGACGCGCGAGAGATCGTCAAGGTGGTCGGATACGGGCGCGCCAGCGTTTAGGCGGCCGCCTGCCGGGCGAGCGGATAGGTCGCCCGCAAGGACGCGTGGGTCAGTCCGGCCGTGTCCGCTGCAGCGAAATACCCCTCGGCCGGCAACCCCTGCAGAACGGTCATGGCAGCGAGGCCCTGCGCGTCTCGACCAAAGGTCATGATGTCCATCGCGATCTTCGCCGCCTCGCCCGACAGGTCCGATGCGTCGAGCGCCAGGCCCGCCAGACGGGCGTCACGCAGGACGCGCAGCGCCTCCTTGTCGGGCGGCACGCGTGCGATGACCCCGCGCGTCAGGGCGCGCAGCAGTCCGACCACCTCCAGCAGGCGGCCCGCCGGCGTGCCGCGCGTCACGTCGACCAGCTCGATCATGACGCCGCCGCGCAGCAGGCTCAGCGAGAGGCCCGCCGTTCCGGTCAGGAGATCGCGGCCGCGCTGGGTGCCCAGGGTGCGGAACGAGGCCGGCAGGATCAGTTCGGGCGTGTTCGGCCCTTGGGCGGCGCGAGCGAACACGCTGGCATACTTCAGTGTCGCCTCGTCGATGAAGGCGACATCGCGGTCCGAGAGTTTGGTCAGCGCTCGCGCCGAGGCCTGACGACCGCTGGCCAGATGCGTGACCATCGGTTCGATGCGCACGGCCGTGGTGATGTTCCGCCGCAGGCTGACGACGTGCTCCAGTGTGAAATCGACCCGCAGAGCCGCGCCGCCGGCGGTGGTGAAGGCCACGGGGGTGCGTCGCGCCTCGTCGCTGGGTTCGATTGCGATGCGGACCGGCGAGCGGGCGGAGTCGCGCCGCGCGCGGGCCGCCAGGATCACCATCGGGTCGATCGGCCGGCATACGGCCGCGCCGTCCTCGACGCCGATGACCGAGCGGACGCCGAGGTCCATCACCGACGCCGCGCCCAACAGATGCGTCAGCACGTCCTCAAGGATCTTCACGCTGGTCGCCTGGGCCGCCAGGCCCTGGTCGTTGTTCATCGCGATCAGAAACTCGCTGTCGGAAATCCGCGCGCGGAGGTCCTGACGGTCCAGATGATCGTTCAGCTTGCGCTCGACATAGGTCCACACATCGGTGCGCTTCTGGCTCCACCATTCGCCGGCCCAGGCGCGGATGGCCTTGATACTGATGACGTTCACCGAGCCGCGCGCGATCAGGTCCGAGCCCGCCAGGCGTCGGACGACGGGCGTCGGCAAGGCCACGCGTTCGTTCGCGTCTGAGGGTGGAGTGTCGAAGGGCATGGACCTGGCGCTTTAGATGGACCCGCACAGTGCCGATCACGCGCTTAACCTCTCGTTTGGAAATAGGGTTTCCGACCGGGTTTACCGTGAAGGGAGCAGGGGAAAACCCAGGGATCGACGGTGGACGCTTGGCGTTCGCGGCCTCGCGGCGCATAAGGCGGTCATGAACAAGCTGCTCCTGGTGGCGGCCGGCGGGGCCGTCGGGTCTGTCGCGCGCTATCTGGTGGGCGTCGGCGCCACGCGGGTCCTGGGATCGGCCTGGCCGTACGGGACTTTCACAGTCAACATCGTCGGCGGGTTTCTGATGGGCTGTCTGGCCTCATGGCTGGCGCATCGGGGCAACGGTTCCGGCGAACAGTGGCGCGTGCTGCTGGGCGTCGGCGCGCTGGGCGGCTTCACAACCTTTTCCTCGTTCTCGCTGGAGACCGCGCTGATGATCCAGAAGCGCGCCTACGGCCAGGCGTTCACCTATTCCGCCGCGAGCGTCCTTCTGGCGGTCGCGGCCCTGTTCACGGGCCTGCTGGTGGCCCGGAAAGTCTTCGCATGAGCACCAAGGAAGTCCGCACTCTCTACGTCGACGCCGGCGAGGACGGGGTTCGCCTCGATCGCTGGTTCAAGCGTCGCTGGCCGCACCTGAACCATATACAGCTGAACAAGCTGTTCCGTTCGGGCCAGGTCCGCGTGGACGGCTCGCGCGCCAAGGCCGACACCAAGCTGGCGGCCGGTAGCCAGATCCGAGTGCCGCCGCTGCCCGACGCGCCTGATCCGTCCGACAAGAACAAGCTGTCGGCGCGCGACGTCGCCTACGCCAAGTCGCTGGTGCTTTACGAGGACGAGGAAGTCCTGGCCCTGAACAAGCCGGCGGGTCTGGCCGTGCAGGGCGGCACCAAGACCACCAAGCATATCGACAAGCTGCTCAGCGCCTGGGGGGAGGGTGTCGACCGGCCGCGTCTGGTCCACCGCCTGGACCGCGACACATCGGGCGTGCTGCTGCTGGGCAAGACCCCGTCGGCGGCCGCGCGTCTGTCTGGCGCCTTCGCCAAGCGCAAGGCGCAGAAGACCTACTGGGCGATCGTGGCGGGCAATCCCCATCCGACCGAAGGCGTGATGGAATTGCACTTGGCCAAGCGCGGGGTCGGTGATCGCGAGCTTGTGGTTCCGGCCCAGCCCAAGGACCCGGACGCCCAGCCCGCCGAGACCGAGTTCGTCACCATCAGCCGCGCCGGTCCGCGCGTGACGTGGATGGCCCTGCGTCCGCACACCGGCCGCACCCACCAGCTGCGCGCCCACATGAAGGCCATGGGGCACCCGATCCTGGGCGATCCCAAGTATGGCGACGAGAAGTCCGCCCCCTTGTCGGAGGGGCTGAAGCTGCAGCTGCACGCCCGCTCGATCCTGCTGCCGCATCCGTCGGCCGGCATGCTGCACATCGAGGCGCCGTTGAGCGCCGAGATGAAGGAGGGCTTCCGCAAGTTCGGCTTCTCCGAGGACGAGGCCGACCAGGATCCTTTCGCCCGGCGGCAGACCAAGCGACGCTGAGAAGCGCCGCTTGGTCCCCCACGGCCACGCCCTAGAGGCGCGACATTCCGTTCAGACCAGACCGGCCACCGGTTTCACATCGGCGCTGTCGGGGAAGACCTTGCGGTCTAGGAGGGCGCGGTCGACACCCAAGTGGTCGGCCAGTACGCCCTTGAAGAGCCCGCGCATGTCCAGCGTCGGCGCGGTGTCGCGGTTTTCGAACAGCGCCTTATCGGCCAGGCCCGGCCAGTCGCCGACGATCCCGCCGGGCTTCAGCGCGCCGCCCAGGATCACCCCCGTGGACGCCGTGCCGTGATCGGTGCCGCCGGTGCCGTTAACCCGCGCGGTGCGGCCAAACTCGGTGACGGCGATCACCACCGTGTTCTTCCACTCCGCGCCAAGGCCTTGCTGAAGCCCGTCCAGCACGGCGTCCATGTAGGACAGGCGGGTCGCGATCTGGCCTGGCTGGTTGGCGTGGGTGTCGAAGCCGTCCAGCGAGACCGCCGCGATCTGCGGACCGCCGGCCTGGGTCATGAACCCGCCCAGCGTCGAGCCCAGCTTGCGCGCGGTCTCGGCGCCGCCGCGGTTTCGGGCGGGATCGGGCGCGGCCATCGACCCGGATGCGGCCATCCCCGCCATTGCGGTCTCGGCCATGGCTTCGGTCTCCAGCCCTCGCGCGAACGCGGGCCCGAGCAGGGGGTCGGATTTGTAAAGGTCCTGCAGTAGGCCGGGCAGGCGCGCGGTCTCGTCGACCAGCTTGCCTGGCGACCAGCTGGCCGCCTGGACCTTGCCGCGCAGGATCAGGGGAGCGGTGGTTCCCACCGAAAGGCCCTCGACCTTGCGGACCGGCGCCAGGGCCTCCAGCGTGCGATTCAGCCAGCCGGTCTCGGCGCCGTACACCTTGGCCGAGCCGGTCTCCAGCACGTCCTGGGCTTCGAAGTGGGATCGAGCGCGGTCAGGACTGGCGATGGCAGGCGCGATGCGGGCCTGGCCCTTCTGCGCCAAGGCGTAGACGGTCTTCAGCTCGGGATGCAGGCCGAAGGTCTCGTCCAGCATCTGAACCTGGTCCCGCTGCAGGGCGATCGAGCCGCGCAGGGCCGCGTAGTTCGCGTCCCCCACCGGCGGTGACACCGACAGGCCGTCCATGCCGCCCCGACAGATGATGACGACCAGTTTCTTGCGCGCCAGATCGCCCTCCGAGGCGGCGAAAGCCTGGGTTCCCAGAAAGCTGATTGAAACGCCCAGGCTCGCGCCCAGGCCCAGCAGCGTGCGACGGTTCAGAGGCGCGGTCATCGGCGTTGGAACTCCGGGCTCATGATCAGGAGGGCGAAGGCCTCGCGGCGGGTCTCGGCTCGGGCGATAGCGGTCGCGACGGGCGATGTCAGGCGCTCGCCCAGCGCCGAGCGCGCCAGGGCGTTGGGGTCGGCGCGGTCGGCGACGGCGGCGGCGAAGCCTTGCGCCCACTGCATCCGCTTGATCAGCGCGTCGGGCGCGGCCCAGGTCTGCGCGTCCTCGGCCCAGCCCTTGGGGGAGGGGGCCGAGAATGGCTTCTGACCCAGGCTTGTCAGGATCGGCGCGAGGCGTTCGATCGCCGAGGGCTCGGCGCCGATCAACCGCCAGGTCGACAGCGTGTATTCGTAGGGCGTCTTGAACTTCGCGGGCGCGGGGTCCCAGGCTTCGGGGCTCTCGACCAAGGCCTTGGCGACAGCGGCCAGGTCGCCGCCGGTTTCCAGCCACCGACGCTCAAGCCGCTCGACGAGGGATGGCGGCGGGACATCGGCGACGAAATGTCGAGCGATCTTGCCGCAGATGCGCCGGGCGGTGCGACGATCGGCGGCGAGGTCGCGCAGCACGGCCAGGCCCTGCGCCATGCCCGCCTCGCCGTAATGTCGACCCAGTATGGTGCGCGCGCCTGGTTCATGGGCCTGTTCGCGGAACAGGAACTGACCAGCGCGGTCTTCCTGCTCGCGGCCAAGCGAGAAACCGGTCAGGGCGCGGGCGAACTCGGTGACATCGGCCTGGGTGTAGCCCGCATCCACGCCAACCGTATGCAGCTCCAGGATTTCCCGGGCCAGATTCTCATTGAGACCGGCCTTGGCGTTGCGCCGCCGGGCGGCGAACTGCGCCGCTCGGCTGTTAGGACCGATCGACTGGGCTTGATCCAGATAGGTCAGCATGGCCGGATGGGTCGAGGACGCCACCAGCAGGGACTCGAAGCGGCCGAACACATGAGGCCGCAGGGCCTCGCGCTCGAACGGGCCGATCAGCACCGAGGTCAGCTGTTTGGTGGCCGAGACCGTGAAGTGGTTGGCCCAGAACAGCGTCCAGCGTTCGCGGAACGCGGCCGGCGTGGCCGCGCCCAGGCGCGCACGGGCCAGGAAGTCGGCTCCGACCTTCTCGCGCAGATCGCGCTGGGCGTTCATGAACGCCTGGGCCGCCGTCTTTACGTCGTCCTCGCCGTCCTTCTTCTGGCGCTCGGCTCGGCGCTGTTGCTGGTAGGCGCGCATCTGTTCGAAGCGCGTGCCAGCGCTTTCGCCGTCGTCCTGCGGGACGTCCGCGCCTTCGCGGCGGATCTGGGCGAGTAGGAAGCCCCGGGGATCCGCCTTGGCGGCTTCGATTTCGCCGGGGCGGGCTCCAAGGCCAAAACGCGTTGCGGCGATGGCGGCCATCATGTCCTTGGATGGTAGGCTCAAAGGGCGCTCTCCCTTGCGTGATGACGCGATCTTGCTCATTCAACGCGGGTCCGCCGCCCTTCCGTCGCGACGGCGTGTGAAAGAGTCCGTTCCCGTGTCCGACAAGTCCGAACTGCTGTTGAAACCCAAGCGCTTCTACAAGGCGGCCGCCGCCGCGCCGGCCGAGGGCGGCTTCGCGGTGCAACTGGACGGCCGTACGCCCAAATCGCCGGCCAAGAAGCCTCTGGTCGCGCCGACCAGGGCTCTTGGCGAGATGATCGCCGCGGAGTGGGAAGCCCAGGTCGACTACATCGACAACAGCCTGATGCCCGCCACGCGGCTGGCCTTCACCGCCATCGACAGGATCGCCGAGACCCGCGCCGAGGTCGCGCGCGAGATCATGGCCTACGCCGCCTCCGATCACCTCTGCTATCGCGCCGACAGCCCCAGGGCGCTGGTCGAGCGCCAAGAACGGGAGTGGGGGGCGCTGCTGGATTGGGCCAAGGCCGAGCATGGTCTGGTGTTCACGCCCGTCACGGGCGTCATCCACGCGCCGCAACCCCCGGCCACCCTGGCGGCGGTCGAGGCCCTGGGCCTGAGCCTGGATGACTTCGCCCTCGCCGGTGTGGCCTTCGCCGCGGGCCTGTTCGGCTCGACGGTTCTGGCCCTGGCGGTTCGCGCAGGGCGTCTCACCGGCCAGAAGGCGCTGGATCTTTCGCGGCTGGATGAAATCTATCAGGCCGAGCAGTGGGGCGAGGACGCCGAGGCCAAGGCGCGCGCCGAGGCCTTGGGTGTCGAGGCGCAGATGATCGACCGCTGGTTCGCCGCGTTGCGATGACGCTCCGGCGACGGCTTATGCTGCGCTGCCGCAAGGTCCGCCTTGCGCCCCGGCTCGCGCCTCGCTAGGGCTGAATTCATAAGGTGGAAGAACCGCCAGTCTAACGAACCGGGCAGGGGAGTACGCGCGTGCAGCACATTCTCGAGGAACTGGAGCGTCGTCGCCAGCAGGCCAAGGCCGGCGGCGGCGAGAAGCGCGTCGAGGCCCAGCACGCCAAGGGCAAGCTGACCGCCCGCGAGCGGATCGACCTCTTGCTGGACGAGGGGTCTTTCGAGGAGTTCGACATGTTCGTCGAGCACCGCTGCGCCGACTTCGGGATGCAGGACCAGAAGATCCCCGGCGACGGCGTCGTCACCGGCTGGGGCACGATCAACGGCAAGGTCGTCTACGTCTTCTCCAAGGACTTCACCGTGTTCGGCGGCTCGCTGTCGAACGCTCACGCCCAAAAGATCGTCAAGGTGCAGCGTCAGGCCATGAAGGTCGGCGCGCCGGTGATCGGCCTGTTCGACGCGGGCGGCGCGCGGATCCAGGAGGGCGTCGACAGCCTGGCCGGCTATGCCGACATCTTCGTCGAGAACGTGATGGCCTCGGGCGTCATCCCGCAGATCAGCGTGATCATGGGCCCCTGCGCCGGCGGCGACGTCTACTCGCCGGCCATGACCGATTTCATCTTCATGGTGAAGGACACGAGCTACATGTTCGTGACCGGCCCGGACGTCGTGAAGACCGTCACCAATGAGGTCGTCACCGCCGAGGAGTTGGGCGGGGCCCGGGTCCATGCCGCCAAGTCGGGCGTGGCCGAAGGCGCGTTCGAGAACGATCTGGAGGCCATGACCCAGGTCCGTCGCCTGATCGACTTCCTGCCCTCGTCCAACCGCGAGGCCGCGCCTGAGCGCGAGAGCTTCGACGAGCCGCTGCGCGAGGAGATGAGCCTGGACACCCTGGTCCCGGCCGATCCGACCAAGCCCTACGACATGAAGGAGCTGATCCTGAAAGTCGTCGACGAGGCGGACTTCTTCGAGATCAGCAGCGAGTGGGCCAAGAACATCATCTGCGGCTTTGCGCGGATGGACGGTGAGACCGTCGGCATCGTCGCCAACCAGCCGCAGGTGCTGGCGGGCGTGCTGGACATCGACTCATCGCGCAAGGCCGCGCGCTTTGTTCGGTTCTGCGACGCCTTCAACATCCCGATCATCACCTTCGTCGACGTGCCGGGTTTCATGCCGGGCACCAAGCAGGAGTACGGCGGCCTGATCAAGCATGGCGCCAAGCTGTTGTTCGCCTACGCCGAGGCCACGGTGCCGAAGATCACCGTCATCACCCGCAAGGCCTATGGCGGCGCCTATGACGTGATGAGCTCCAAGCACCTGCGCGGCGACCTCAACTATGCATGGCCGACCGCCGAAATCGCGGTGATGGGCGCCAAGGGGGCGGTGGAGATCATCTTCCGCGCCGAGGCCAAGGACCCCGAGGCCCTGGCCGCCCGCGAGGCCGAGTACAAGGACCGGTTCGCCAACCCGTTCGTGGCGGCTTCGCGCGGCTATATCGACGACGTCATCATGCCCCATGGCACCCGTCGTCGCATCGTGCGAGGCCTGAAGAGCCTCAAGGGGAAGGAACTCTCCAACCCCTGGAAGAAGCACGACAACATTCCGCTGTAGCGCGGACTGTCGGGATCCTCCCCATCTGGGGAGGATCCTTCCACTCAAGCCGCCTTCGGCCTGCGCTTCAGGCCGGCGAGCAAGGCGCCGGCGATCGTGTAGGTCACGACCTGGTAGCCGCCGTCGATCACGAACAGAGACAGCGTTCCTGCAGCATAGATGTAGTTCAGCGCCGCGACCGTCAGGGCGAAGCAGACACAGACCAGCAGGGCGATCCTGGCCCCGGCGACATAGCCGTCAACGCCGAGCCGACGCAGCAGCCAGTCCAGCCCCAGAAGGATGACGAGCATGTTCACGACGCCCAGCCCCATCTTCCAGTCCTGACCGACGAAATCGGCCTCTGTCAGCCGTTGGGCCTCCATCCAGGCGGCGCTGAAGAGGTTGCCGTACCAGAGAATGCCGATCGCCTGGCCGGCGACCAGGGCCACGACGAGGCCCAGCCAGTTCACGTTCTTCATAGGCGTTTCCCCCGAAACCACCGGATGGAGCCCACCCGGCTCAGCTTTCGCAAGGCTGCGCCCAAGAACGCTGTTCGGTCAACCGGCTTGCGCTTTCGTTTCGGGCGCGAGCCTTCTATATGCGGACCCTTCCAAGCGTTCCGTAGACTCCCCCGAAAGGCCGCGCCCGCATGGCTCGCATCCTGATCACCTCGGCCCTGCCGTACATCAACGGTATCAAGCACCTGGGGAACCTCGCGGGCTCCATGTTGCCGGCGGATGTCTATGCGCGGTTCAAGCGGGCCCAGGGGCACGAGACGCTCTACATCTGCGCCACCGACGAGCACGGCACGCCGGCTGAACTGGCCGCCGCAGCGGCCGGCCAAGACGTGGCGACCTATTGCGCCGAGCAGCACGTGCTGCAGCACGACGTCGGCCGGGCCTTCGGCCTGTCGTGGGACCATTTCGGCCGCTCGTCTTCGCCGCAGAACCACCGCCTGACCCAGCACTTCTGCCAGGCCCTGGAAGACCATGGCCTGATCGAGGAACGCGTCGACCAGATGGTCTATTCCGTCGACGACAAGCGCTTCCTGCCCGACCGCTACGTCGAGGGGACCTGCCCGCACTGCAAGTTCGAAAAGGCGCGCGGCGACCAGTGCGACAATTGCGGCAACCTGCTGGACCCGACCGACCTGATCGATCCGTACTCGGTGATCTCGGGCTCGCGGAACATCGAGGTGCGCGACACCAAGCATCTCTACCTGCTGCAGACCAAGATGCAGGATAAGATCCGCGCCTGGGTCGACAGCCACGCCGACTGGCCGCCGCTGGCTCGCTCGATCGCCTACAAGCACCTGGATGAGGGCCTGATCGATCGCGGCATCACCCGTGACCTGGCCTGGGGCATCCCGGTCGCTCAGAACGGCGTGCCGCGCCCAGGCTTCGAGGACAAGGTCTTCTACGTCTGGTTCGATGCGCCGATCGAATACATCGCCGCCACCCAGGAGTGGGCCGAAGGCTCGCCGGACCGCGACTGGAAGCGCTGGTGGCGCACCGATGCGGGCGCGGAAGACGTCCGCTACGTCCAGTTCATGGGCAAGGACAATGTGGCGTTTCACACCGTCAGCTTCCCGGCCACGATCCTCGGCTCCGAAGAGCCGTGGAAGAGCGTCGACATGCTCAAGGCCTTCAACTGGCTGAACTGGTACGGCGGCAAGTTCTCGACCAGCAACAAGCGCGGCGTCTTCATGGACGCAGCCCTCGAGATTCTGCCGCCCGACCTGTGGCGTTGGTACCTGACGGCCAATTCGCCCGAGGGCAGCGACACGGCCTTCACCTGGGAGCAGTTCGCCAGCGCCGTGAACCGCGACCTGGCCGACGTGCTGGGCAACTTCATTAACCGCATCCTGAAGTTCAACGAGAGCAAGTTCGAGGGCGTGGTCCCCGCTGGCGGCGAGCCCGGCCCGCTGGAGGAGAAGCTGTTCGCCGATGTCTCGGCGCGCCTGGCGGACCTTTCCGAACAGATGGACGCCATCGAGATCCGCAAGAGCGCTCAAGCGCTGCGGGCCCTGTGGGTGGTCGGCAACGAGTACCTGCAGGAAGCCGCCCCGTGGACCGCGATCAAGACCGACCGCGACCGCGCGGCTGTCATTGTTCGCACCGCCCTGAACCTGGCGACGCTGTACGCCAAGATCTCGGCCCCGTTCATCCCGTTTGCGGCCGAGAAGATCGGCGACGCCTTCGGCCTCAACTTCCCGGCCGCCTGGCCGTCGAACGACGCCAAGGCTGAGCTCGACACCCTGACGGTCGGCGCGCCGGTGACCGTGCCGGAGGTCCTGTTCAAGAAGATCGAGGACGAGCAGATCGCCGACTGGACGGCCCGCTTCGGCGGCGCGGAGTAAGGTGACGGGCGGCGCGGACAGGGCGGAGGGGCAGGGGATCTCGACCCTGGTGCGCCTGTGCCTGTTCTACGCCGCCATCTTCCTGAGCTCGGGCGTCAGTCTCCCGTACATCGGCACCTATCTCCGCGACCGGGGCATGAGCGGCGGCGAGATCGGCCTGATCCTCGCCGCGCCCTTGCTACTTAAGCCGTTCACCGGACCGGTTCTGGCGGTATGGGCCGACGGCTTCACCTTGCGCCGTACCCCGATGGTGCTGTTGCTGCTGGGGGCGGCGATTGGCTACGGCGCTCTGCTGGGCCCAGCGAACCTCTGGTGGTTCATGCTGGCCTGGTTCTTTGGCCAGACGCTGCTCTCGACGGTTTCGCCGTTGATCGACGTCATCACCCTACGGCGGGCGCGGGTCGACAATTTCAACTACGGCATCCCGCGCGGAACGGGTTCCAGCGCCTTCATCGCGGCCAACCTGGCCATGGGCGCGATCCTGACCTTTGCCGCGCCAACGGTCATCGCCGTATGGATTGCGGCCGCCTGCCTGTTTGGCGCGATCGCCGCGGCGACCCTGGTGCCCCCCGAGCGCGTCCACGCCGAGGGCGCCAAGCCGCTGAAGGCGGAACGCTGGAACGGCCTGTCAGAGCTGCTGCGCAATCGGACCTTCGTCCTGGCGGTGGTGACCGCCGGACTCATCCAAGGCGCGCACGCCTTCTACTACAGCTTTTCGGCCATCCTCTGGCGCAAGCAGGGGATCAGCGAGCCGATGATCGGCGTGCTGTGGGGCGTAGGCGTGGCGGCCGAGGTCGGCTTCATGTGGTTTCTCGAGCCCCTGCGCCGCCGCTGGGGACCGGAACTGTTCCTGGTGCTGGGCGCCGGCGCCGCCGTACTGCGCTGGACGATCTACGCGTTCGAGCCACCCCTGTGGTCGCTATTCCCGCTACAGATGCTACATGCCCTGACCTTCGCCGCTTCGTTCCTGGCGTCGTTGCGGCTCATCGAAAAGCTGGCGCCGCCGTCAGCCGCCTCGCCGGCCCAGGCGATCAACTCGGCGCTGTCGTCGGGGTTCACGCTGGGCATAGCGACCTTGGCGTCGGGACCGCTGTTCGACGCCTTCGGCGCGTTCGGTTACCTGGCCACCGCCTTCATGGCGCTGCTGGGCCTTGTCGGCGCAATCCTGCTGACGCGCCGGGCGCGGAGCCTGTCTTCCGACAGGCTCCGGTTCTGAGCGGTTTCAGATCGTGTAGTCGATCTCCTGGCCTTCCAGCCAGGCCACGATCCGCTCGGCCGCCTCGACGGGATCGATGGCGGTCGTGTCGATCCGCAGCTCCGGCGATTCCGGGGCTTCGTATGGGCTATCGACGCCGGTGAAGTTCTTAAGCTGACCCGACCGGGCCTTCTTGTAGAGACCCTTGACGTCCCGGGCTTCGGCCACGGCCAGCGGCGTGTCGACGAAGACCTCGATGAACTCGCCGGGCGCCAGGAGGTCGCGCGCTAGCTGACGCTCTGCCCGGAAGGGCGAGATGAACGCGGTCAGCACGATCAGGCCCGCGTCGACCATCAGCTTGGCGACCTCGGCCACCCGGCGGATGTTCTCGACGCGGTCCTCTTCGGTGAAGCCGAGGTCCTTGTTCAGTCCATGCCGGACGTTGTCGCCGTCCAGAAGATAGGTGTGACGGCCCAGGGCGTGCAGGCGCTTCTCGACCAGATTGGCGATGGTCGACTTGCCCGCGCCCGACAGGCCGGTCAGCCAGACCACTTGACCGCGTTGGCGTTTCAGCGCCGCCCGCGAGACCTTGGTGACGTCGGTATGCTGCCAGTGGATGTTGTCGGCGCGCCGTAGCGCGAAGTTGATCATGCCGGCGCCAACCGTGCGGTTGCTCAGCCGGTCGATCAGGATGAAGCCGCCCATCTGGCGATTGTCGGCATAGGCCTCGAACGGGATCGCCTGATCGAGCGACAGGTTGCACAAGCCGATCTCGTTCAGCTCGAGGCGCTTGGCGGCGGTCTTTTCCAGCGTGTTGACGTTCACGCGATGCTTGATGTCGGTGACGCTGGCGCCGACCGTCCGGGCTCCCAGCTTCAACAGGTAGGTGCGGCCGGGCGGCAGCGGCTCGTCGTCCATCCAGACGAGCGTGGCTTCGAACTGATTGGCGACCGGCGCGGGCGCGTCGGCGGCGGCGATGACGTCGCCGCGCGAGATGTCGATCTCATCTTCCAGCGTTAGAGTGACTGACTGGCCGGCGACGGCCTGATCAAGATCGCCGGGCAGGGTCACGATCCGCGCCACGCGGCTTTCGCGACCCGAGGGGAGGGCGCGGATGCGGTCGCCGGGCCTGATCGAGCCCGAGGCGACGAGGCCCGAGAAACCTCGGAAGTCGAGGTTAGGGCGGTTCACCCACTGCACGGGCATGCGGAAGGGCTTGGCCTGCAGGTCGTCCTCGACCTCAACGGCTTCCAGCCATTCCATGAGGATCGGTCCGTCGAACCAGGGCGTCGCGTCGCTGCGAGCAGCCATGTTGTCGCCGCCGAGGCCCGAGATCGGGATCGGGTTGAAGGCCGCCAGACCGATCTGCTCGGCGAAGGCGCGGTAGTCGGCGACGATGGCGTCGAACACACCCCTGTCCCAGCCGACAAGATCCATCTTGTTCACCGCCAGCACCACGTTGCGGATACCCAGCAGGCTGACGAGATAGCTGTGGCGGCGGGTCTGGGTCAGCACGCCCTTGCGCGCATCGATCAGGATCACGGCCGCATCGGCGGTCGAGGCGCCAGTGACCATATTGCGCGTGTACTGCTCGTGCCCGGGCGTGTCGGCGACGATGAACTTGCGCTTCTCGGTCGAGAAGAAGCGGTAGGCCACGTCGATGGTGATGCCTTGCTCGCGCTCGGCGGCCAGGCCGTCAACCAGCAGGGCGAAGTCGATCGCGCCGCCCTGGGTGCCGACCTTCTTGGAGTCCGCCTCAAGGGCCGCCATCTGGTCCTCGAAGATCATCTTGCTGTCGTACAGCAGTCGGCCGATCAGGGTGGACTTGCCGTCGTCGACGCTGCCGCAGGTGATGAAGCGCAGCAGCGACTTGTGCTGGTGTTGATGCAAATAGGCTTCGATATCCTCAGCGATCAGGGCGGACTGGTGCGCCATCAGAAGTAGCCCTCCTGCTTCTTCTTCTCCATCGAGGCGGACTGGTCGTGGTCGATGACCCGGCCTTGCCGCTCGCTGGTCGTGGTCAGCAGCATTTCCTGGATGACTTGGGGCAGGGTGGCCGCGGTGCTCTCGACCGCGCCGGTAAGCGGATAACAACCCAGGGTGCGGAAGCGGACGCTCCGCATCTGCGGGACTTCGCCCTCCCGCAGGCGGAAGCGGTCGTCGTCGACCATGATCAGCGCGCCATCGCGCTCGACCACTGGCCGCTCGGCCGCGAAGTACAGCGGTACGATCGGGATGTTCTCCAGGTGGATGTACTGCCAGACGTCCAGTTCGGTCCAATTGGAGATCGGGAAGACGCGCAGGCTTTCGCCAGGGTGCTTGCGCGTGTTGTACAGGTTCCAAAGCTCGGGCCGCTGGTTCTTCGGATCCCAGCGGTGTTCGGCGGTGCGGAAAGAGAAGACCCGCTCCTTGGCGCGGCTCTTCTCCTCATCGCGGCGCGCGCCGCCGAAGGCCGCGTCGAAGCCGTACTTCGTCAGAGCCTGCTTGAGCCCCTCGGTCTTCCAAAGGTCGGTGTGCGTCGCGCTGCCGTGATCGAACGGATTGATCCCCCGCGCCTCTGCGTCCGGGTTCTTGTGGACCAGCAGGTCGAAGCCGAACTGCGAGGCCACCCGATCCCGCAAAGCGTACATCTCCCGGAACTTCCAGGTCGTGTCGACGTGAAGAAGCGGGAAGGGCGGCTTGCTGGGGAAGAACGCCTTGGCGGCCAGATGCAGCATCACCGCGCTGTCCTTACCGATCGAGTACAGCATCACCGGACGCTCACACTCGGCGGCGACCTCGCGAAGGATGTGGATGCTCTCGGCCTCGAGGCGCTGGAGGTGGGTCAAGCGCGCCGGCGTGATCGCAGCCATGGTGGGATCGAGCGTCATCGGGTCCGGCGGAGAGGCGGCGGGTGCGAATTGCGTAAGGGCCAAGGCTTGGGTCCGCAAAGGAAAAATCTCCGGCCTGGCGCCAGATCAAGGGCGCTCCGGTCTTAGGCTGGCACCTAGGCCCGGGCAGAGGCGGCGACAACCGTCGGAATTCTGGGGGCGCTGTCAGATGCCTTGGGGCCAGCCTCAAGCGGCGGGGTGCTTCATGACCAAAATTTCACTCGCCGAACCCATTCGGCTCTCGCATAACGTCGCTATGGGATCGTGAGGCGAGCGATGAGCTTCCTGGCGGAAATGTTGGCTGTGGCGGTCGTCTGGCTGTCGTCCTTCGCGCTCTGCCAGTTCGGCGTCGTGGTTGAACACGCCGTCTGTCCTCACGCAAAGTCATCCGAAGCGCGGACGGTGAGCCGCTCGCGGGATACGGCCGTGAGACCCACCCCGGTCGCCTTGAATGGGTCGGAACGCATACAACGCGACGCCTGAACCCGCGCCCTGGCGTCGCAACCCTCGAGAACGCAACCAAAGCCGCTTTTCCCCAAGGCTTTTCGCCGTTAGGTTCATGTAACACGCGAAGGAGGGGTTCGGCGCGCGACGTTCTACCCACGCCCCCTCGCCGACGCCCCTTTTATGCCCCGTCTTGGGACCCTGGCTGTGTATGAAGCCTAAGAAGCGCCAACCGCTCGATTTCTCCGCGACGCCGACGGAGATCCCTCCCGAGGAACCCAAGACCACGCCTGAATTCCCGGAGCCGGCAGCGTCCGTGGCGCCGGAGGACGATGCGCCTGTTAGCGAGCCGTTAACGCTGGATCAGCGCGCGGATGACCTCGCCGTGCCGCCCACGACCTCCGCGCGCTCCCGGCGTCGCCGGGAAGCCGAGCAGGCGAGGATCGCCGAGCCTGAAACGAGAGCTGCTCAGTCGCTGGCGGCGACGCCCCAACCGCCGGCGCCCATCGTCGAACAGGCGACCCCGACCGAAGCTGCGGCGACGACGCGCGGGCGCGATGCGGCGCTGGATCTGCGCGATTCCGCATCTGATCCGGCCATCGCCCTCGAAGCCGAGCCGGTTCCGCGTCGCATGTCCGGCGTCCTCTTCTGGACTTTGGCGACGGCGGTCGCGGCGCTCTGGGCGCTGGCTCCGATCGCCTTCGCGCTGGGTTATGCCCGCGGCGTGCCGGCCTTCAAGATCGAAGGCTTTGCACTGATGGTGTTCGCAGGTCTGGCGATCGGGCCAGCCTTACTGACCTTGCTGGGCGCGTACCTGCTTCGTCAGGCGAACGGTATTTCGGACGAATTGCGACGCAACCGAACCCTGACCGACCGACTGGTCACCCCCGCCGCCTTCGCCGCCGCCGGCGCCACGAACGCTGTGGACGCCATGCGCCAGGGCGTGGACGAGGCCGCCGCATCGGCCGAGCGCGCACGCGAGCACATTATCTCGCTCCGCAAGGCCTTGGCCGAGGAGACGGCGCGCCTCGCGGACGCCGCCGCTGAGTCCGCGCGCATGGCCAATCAGTTGGCGCAAGGCCTGAGCCACGAGCGCTCGGCGATGGAGACCCTCTCGCTGTCCCTGGATGCACGCTCGACGGCGGTGGTCGACGCGATCGGCAGCCAGGCCCGAATGGTCGCCGAGGCGTCCGATCTGGCCGAGACTCAACTGCGTGAAGCCGAAGCGGCCTTGGCCGCCCGCGCAGCCGATCTCGCCGCCGCCGCCGCCGAGGCGTCCGACGCCGCTCGCGTCGGGGCTGAGGACCTTTCAAGACAGATCGCGCGTCTGGAGACCGCTGGCGTCGGCGTCGGGGACCAGGTGGCTTCGGTCGAAAAGACGCTCGCGGCGCAACGGGCCGCGCTGGTCGAAATCAGTCAGGCG
The DNA here is from genome assembly GCA_020161365.1 of Pseudomonadota bacterium. GTDB lineage: Bacteria > Pseudomonadota > Alphaproteobacteria > Caulobacterales > Caulobacteraceae > Caulobacter. Next base: position 64,273 of record JAIUNU010000014.1, read on the forward strand.
CTGCGTTCGGAGCAGGAGGACTTCGCGGCCGAGGCCGAAACGCGGACGGCGCAGCTGACCGAATTCGTGGCCTACACCCGCGTCGGCGCGACCGAGTTGTCGGACACAGCGGCCATGGGCGCGGAGATCCTGCGCGGTCTGATCAGCGCGGCGGCGGACCAGTTCCGCGAGATGGCCGATGGCGCCAAGGCTCAGCGCGACGCCCTAACCGAGGAAACCAAGAAGACGCTGGAGACGATTGGCGACGTCGCCGAAAACCAGCGCTCCCTGCTGGAAGAGGAACTCAAGGCGGCCATGGAAGCCATGGCTGAGGCGGCTCTGAAGGCCAGCGAGAGCGTTGAGGCGCGTGTCGAAGCGGCGCGCAGCCGTGTCGACCAACTTAACGAGATCGCCTTCGCCGCCGGTCAGAAGGCGGACGCGGTGTTCGAGTCTCGGATGGAGGAGGCGCGCGACATCATCGAGCACTCCGCCCAGATGGTCGAGCAGGCCGGCGCGCGCACTGCGCAGAAGCTTCAGGACTCGGTGCAGACCGCGCGCGGAACGTTGGACGAGCTTGAGGGGATGCTGGCCGAGATCAGCCGGCGCACCGCAGACCTGCCCGCCGAAGCCCTGCAGAAGGCCGGGGAGGTTCGCATCGCGATCGAACAGGGCGTCGAGCAGCTGATGAACGCCGTGCGTCGCACGGCCGAGGAAACGGCGGCCATCGATCAGGCCTTCCAAGAGCGGGTTCGCCGCAACTACGAGATGCTGAGCGAGGCGGCGGGGGCCGTCACGGCTTCCGGTGTTTCCACTGTAGCGGCGCGCGCCGCGACGCTGGCCCCGCCAACACGGGGTCGCGCCGGCGCAACGCCGACGACTCCGCCTGCGCCGACGCCGGCGGCGCTTCCCGTCGCCGAGTTCGACGACGAGGACGAGCCGCCGGCCGATCGGCGCCGCCTGCGGCTGACGCCCACCGCGACCGACCAGGAATTCCGCTCGGTTTTCGAACAGGCCTCGGCCCGCAAACAAGCCGGTGGCCCTCAGCCCGAGACCGACGCGGACGGAAACTGGAGTTGGCGTAACCTGCTCTCAGGGATTGAGAACAGCACGCCGGGCGACTCTGGGCTCGGGGAGAAGCTGGCTGCGGAAATCACGGCGATGGGCATCGATCCGCACGCCCTCCTGCCGCGTGGTCGGATCGACGAAATCGCCGCTGCGCTGCAAACGCGCGACTCCGTCGGCGCGCGCGAGGTGGTGAAGCGCTTGGCCCCGGCGGCGATCCGCCGCCTGGTGCGCCGCCTGTTCTCCGACGCCACCCTGAAGAGCAACACCGAGCGCTTCCTCAAGCGATATGCGGGCATGATCGACGAGGCGGCGGGCCAGGACCGAGAGGGCTTCCTGCTGGCGGCGTTGCTGTCGTCTGACGCTGGGCGAGCCTATCTGTTGCTTGATGCGGCCAGCGGCGACCTGGCCTAGGCCGCGGCGTGAAACGGGTCTTCGATCTGGTGGCGGCCGGGGTCGGGCTGGTGGTGCTCGCGGCGCCGCTCGCTTTGCTCTGGCTGCTGGTGCGAGCGACGTCGCCGGGGCCGGGCCTCTACTGGTCCCAGCGCGTGGGCCGGGCGTCCATGCTGTTCCCGATGCCCAAGTTCCGCACCATGCGGATCGACACGCCCGAGGTGGCCACGCACCTGTTGGACAATCCCGATCAGTGGCTCACCCCCATCGGCGGCGTGATGCGCAAGCTCAGCCTGGATGAGCTCCCCCAGTTATGGAGCGTCTTCATCGGCCATATGAGCCTGGTTGGCCCGCGTCCCGCCCTTTTCAACCAGCACGACCTGATCGCGGCGCGCCAGGCGGTCGGCGTCGATAGCTTACGGCCGGGCGTGACCGGTTGGGCTCAGATCAACGGTCGGGATGAGCTGGCCATTCCCGACAAGGTCGCGCTGGACGCCGAGTACCTGCGCCGTCAGTCCTTCGTGTTCGACCTTCAGATCCTGGTCAGCACCGTCGTGCCGGTGCTGACCGCGCGCGGCGTTACGCGTTAGCCCAGGTTCGCATAGGCCGTTTCGAGCGCCGCCACGAACGCTGGATGACCCGCAAGAGCGGCGGGGAACACCGTGTCCAGCGCCAGGAACGCGGCGACGTCGGTCTTGGCGTCGCCGGTCGCCGCCGCGCCCAGCGCCGACAGGCGTTCCTGCAGCGGGTCGACGATCGGTTCGCCGGCCTTGGCGCGACGGGCGACAAAGCGCATCCAGGCCGCCAGGGGGATCACCAGCCGTTCAATGGACCGGCCCGCCTCCAGTGTTTCGGTGAGTGTCCCCAGTATCCGGAACGGCAGCTTCTGCGAACCATCCCAGGCGATCTGCGACAGCAGGTGGCGGATCTCCGGATTCTGGAACCGCGCCAGGATCGCGTCGGCATAGCCTTGCAGGTCCAGACCACGCGGCGGCGTCAGTGTCGGGATGATGTCCTTGACCATCATGTCCCGCGCCAGGGCGGCCAATGTAGGATCGCTGACCGCTTCGAACACCGTCTCATGGCCACGGAGCAGACCGGCATAGGCGAGCGTCGAATGGACGCCGTTCAGCAAGCGCAGCTTGGCGCGTTCGAAGCCGCGCACGTCGTCGGTGAGGATGACGCCGACACTGGCGAGGTCGGGGGCGTCGGCGGGCAGCACGTCTTCGACCACCCATTGGGTGAAGGCCTCGCGCTGGATCGGCCAGGCGTCCTCCAGGCCGGTGGCGGCGAGAACGCGGGCCCGTAGCGCGTCATCGGTCGCCGGCGTGATGCTGTCGACCATTGTCCGCGGAAAGCGGCCCTCGCGGTCTATCCAGCGGGCGAGTTCCTCATCCAGCTTGCCAGCATAGGCGACCACTGCGGCTTTCAGCCGCCAACCGTTGTCGGCGAGGTTGTCGCAGGCCACGACCGCGTACGGCGCGAGCCCGGCGGCGAAACGGCGGCGCAGGCCTTCCACAATGTAGCCGACGGCGCTCCGGGGTTCGCGTGGATTGGCCAGATCATGGATGATGTCGGGATGGTTCTCGTCCAGTCCCCCGTCAGGCGAGAGCGTGTAGCCCTTTTCGGTGACGGTCAGCGTGACCAGACGAGTTGTCGGCGCGGCGAGACGCGCGAAAACCGAAGGCGGATCCTCGGGCGCCACCAGGACCTCCAGGATCGAGCCCATGACGCGGAAGGTCGTGTCTGCGTCCAACTGGGCCAGGGTGTAGAGGCCATCCTGCGGCTCCAGCGCATCCCGGACGCCGGGACTCTTGAGCGACACGGCGCACACGCCCCAGCGCGGGTCGTGCCCCAGCAACTTGTCGAAGTAGTAGGCTTGGTGAGCGCGGTGAAACGCGCCCGGGCCGAAGTGCACCACGCCGACCTGGACCTTGTCCCTGTCATAGCTGGGGATGGCCACGCCGGGGATCGCGCCGGGATAGCTGGTGGCGCTGAGACGCAGGGCGGGGGAGGTCGCAGTGGAAACGGTCAAGGGGGCAGGCCTGGAGTTTCGTAAGGGAAGGTCGGGGCGCTAGATGAGCCAGTTTGGACACCGGTGGCAATCCAGCTTTGCGGATTTCAGAGGGTGACACCGGATTTCCAGATCGCGATCTCACGCTCGCCATTCTGTTCGGCCTTGGTCGCCTTGCCGGAGGCGGTTTCGATCACGAGATCCATCAGTCGGTCAGCTGCGGTTTCCATGGAAACGCCTTCCAGCACTTGGCCCGCATCGAAGTCGATCCAACCCGGTTTGCGCTGCGCCAGCGCGGAGTTCGAAGCGATCTTCAGGGTCGGCGCCGGAAAGCCCAGCGGCGTTCCGCGACCGGTGGTGAACAGGATCACGGTCGCCCCGGCCGCCGTGAGGGCGGTGGACGAGACGGCGTCGTTGCCGGGCGCTTCCAGCAGGGTCAGGCCGTGGCGACTGACCCGCTCGCCATAGCGCAGCACCTCGACGAGCGGCGAGCGCCCGCCCTTCTGCACCGCGCCGAGGGACTTTTCCTCAAGACTGGTGATGCCGCCCGCGATGTTGCCCGGAGACGGATTCTCATAGATCGGCTGGTTGGCTTCGATGAAATAGCGCTTGAAGTCGTCGATGACGGCGACCGCCGCGTCGAAGACTTCGCGCGTTGCGGCGCGCTGCAGCAGCACGTTCTCGGCCCCAAAGATTTCGGGAATTTCCGTCAAGACGGGCGCGCCACCAGCCTCGGCGACTTTGTCAGCGATGCGGCCCACCAGGGGATTGGCGGTGACGCCGGAAAAGCCGTCCGATCCGCCGCACTTCAGGCCGACGACCAGTTCGGAGATTGGGATCGGCTCACGGCGATCACGCTCGGCGATCTCGACCAACGCTTCCACGGCCGCCAACCCGTCCTTGAGTTCGTCCTCAACCATCTGGGTCGTGAAGCTTCTCAGTCGCTCGCGATCGATATCTGGCGCGCTTTCGAGAAGCGTCTTGAGTTGGTTGTTCTCGCAGCCGAGGCCCAGGATCAGGACGCCGCCGGCGTTGGGATGACTGGCCAGCGCCGCGATCAGCTTGCGCGTGTGGGCCAGATCGTCGCCGAGTTGCGAGCATCCGAAAGGGTGGGGGAAGGCGTGAACGCCATCGATCCGCCCGCCAAAACGCTGGTTGGCCTTTTCGGCGATCCGGCGCGCCGTGTTCGCGACGCAGCCGACGGTGCACAGCACCCAGATTTCGTTCCGCGTCCCGGCCCTGCCGTTCTTCCGGCGAAAGCCCTGGAATGTTCGCGCGTCTACAGGTGACGTCGGCGCCGAAGGCGCGGGCGAGAAGCTGTAGCCTTCGACCCCTTCGAGGCGGGTGGCGACGTTGTGGACGTGAACGTGATCGCCGGCTGCGATGTCGCTCGTGGCGCGTCCGATCGGCCAGCCGTACTTCAGCACATCCTCGCCAGATCGCACCGGACGTGTCGCGACCTTGTGGCCCTTGGGAATGTCCGCGCCGACGAGCAGAGTCTGGCCGTTCAGGCGAACTCTTTCGCCGGCGGCGAGATCACGCAGCGCGGTAGCGACATGATCGCGCGCGTCCACGACGTGGATCGATTCGTCAGGGATCGAGGTCGATTGGGTCATCAAGGGGGATCGTCGTCGCCTGTCTGCTCTCAACATTCGCTATCGGCAGGATGGAAACCGGTGTCAATCATCTCGCAATCGAATGTTCCGCCTTCTGTTGGCGAGCTCGGGTCGGCTGGAGTATGACAAAAGAAAACGCCCGAAGCTGCTGGAAACCCCGTGAGCCCTTCCAAGACGCCGTCCTCGACTCCCGACGAAAACGAGACCAGCGTCGAAGGCGGACGGCGGCGGGCCACGATCAACGACATCGCGCGTCTGGCCGGCGTGTCGAAAAAGACGGTGTCGCGGGTGATCAACCAGTCGCCCTTCGTGCGCGACGAGACCCGTGAGCGGATTGAGGCGGTGATCGCGGAGTGGGGCTATGCGCCTGACCCTCAGGCGCGTGGGCTGGCCTTCCGGCGGTCGTTCCTGATCGGGATGATCTACGACAATCCCAACCCGCAGTACGTCGTCAACATGCAGCTTGGCCTGCTGGATGGCATGCGGGGTTCGGGGTTCGAGCTGGTGGTGCACCCCTGCAATCGCTCCAGCCCGACCTTCCTGACCGACATTCGCGCGTTCGTGGAGCGCCAGAAGCTTTATGGCGTCGTGCTACCGCCGTCGGTCTCGGAGGACGAGCGTGTGGCCAAGCTGCTCAATGAGATCGGATGCGCCTACATCCGGATCGCGTCGGTCGAGTTGGACAAGCCTGAGCACATGATCGTCGGTCACGACCGCATGGGCGGCGCTCAGGCCGCGCGGCACATCGTCGAGCTTGGCCACAAGCGCATCGCCTTTATCTCCGGTCCCGAGAGCTTCCGGTCGTCGCACGAGCGGCGAGGGGGCTTTGAGGATGCTTTGGCCGAGGCCGGGCTGGCGCTGGCGCCTGAGGATATTGTCCAAGGGGCCTATACCTTCGAGTCGGGCGTAGCCTGTGGCGACCTGCTGCTGTCGCGGACTCCGCGTCCGACGGCCATCTTCTGTGGCAATGATGAAATGGCCGCGGGTGTCCTGCAGTCGGCCCGGAAGGCGGGTCTTTCGGTTCCGCAGGATCTGACCGTCGTTGGCTTCGACGACTTCCAGATCGCCCAGGCTGTCTGGCCGCCGCTGACGACCATCCACACCCCGACGCGCGAGATCGGTCGCATCGCCGTCGAGAAGCTGATCGGCGGTGAACGCCGCGAGCCGCGCGACGTCACCAAGATGGAACCAAACCTGGTTATCCGGGAGTCTTCGGGCCCTGTTCCGGCCTGAACAAGCGCCATGCTCTGGTGCTTGCATCGTGACATGACACCGGTTACCAAGCGGACACGAGCGGCGGTCGGCGAAGCCGCCATCGACTAAGGGAGAAGACGCTAAGCCATGGCCAGACCTCTGAATTTTCACGAGGATCGTCTTTTCCCGTCCGATCCGACGACGCGATCCTACGCGCGTGGCCTCTATGCGCTGGTCAAGGATCTGCCGATCATCAGTCCGCACGGTCACACCGATCCGTCCTGGTTTGCGACCAACGCGCCCTTCCAGGACGCCACTGATCTGTTGCTGGCGCCCGACCACTACCTGTTCCGTATGCTCTACAGCCAAGGCGTCAGCCTGGAGGCGCTGAAGGTGCGCTCGAAGGCCGGTGTTCCCGAGACCGACCCCCGCGATGCTTGGCGGGTGTTCGCTTCGAACTTCCACCTCTTCCGCGGCACGCCGTCGTGGGTGTGGCTGAACCACGTGTTCGCCAAGGTCTTTGGCTTTACCGAGTTCCTCGACGCCTCGAACGCTGACGACTATTTCGACCGCATCAACGCCGCGCTCGCCACGGACGCCTTCCGTCCGCGCGCGCTGTTCGACCGGTTCAACATCGAGACGCTGGCCACCACCGAGGGGCCGCACGAAAGCCTGCGGCATCACGCCGCCATCCGTGAAAGCGGCTGGGGCGGCCACGTGATCACCGCCTACCGTCCCGACGCGGTCATCGACTTCGAGGACGAGCGTGGCCCGCGCGCCTTCGAGCGGTTCGCCGAGACCTCGGGGCAGGACGTCTATAGCTGGAAGAGCTATCTGGAGGCGCACCGCCTGCGTCGCCAGGCGTTCATCGACGCCGGCGCCACCTCTTCCGATCACGGCCATCCGACGGCGGCGACCGCCGACCTCTCTGATGTCGAGGCCGAGGCGCTGTTCAACAGCCTGGTGAAGGGGGACGTCACGCCGGAGAAGGCCGAGCTCTTCCGCGCCCAGATGCTGACCGAGATGGCCAAGATGAGCCTGGACGACGGTCTGGTCATGCAGATCCATCCAGGCTCGCACCGCAATCACAATGTCGGCCTGCTGAACTCGCATGGCCGCGACAAGGGCGCGGACATCCCGATGCGCACCGAGTACGTCGATGCGCTGAAGCCGCTGCTGACCCGCCTGGGCAACGACCCGCGCCTGTCGATCATCCTGTTCACGCTGGACGAGACGACCTACAGCCGCGAGCTGGCCCCGCTGGCCGGCCATTACCCGGTGCTGAAGCTGGGTCCGTCCTGGTGGTTCCACGACAGCCCGGAAGGCATGATGCGCTTCCGCGAGCAGGTCACCGAGACCGCCGGCTTCTACAACACCGTTGGCTTCAACGACGACACCCGCGCCTTCCTGTCGATCCCGGCTCGCCACGACGTGGCCCGCCGTGTCGACAGCGCCTTCCTCGCCCGCATGGTCGCCGAGCACCGGATGGACCTTGTCGAGGCCGAGGAGCTGATCGTCGACCTGACCTACACCCTGCCCAAGAAGGCCTACAAGCTCGACCAGCGTCCGGACTGGGCTCGTCCCACGACGCTGCGCGCCGCCGCCGAATAGAACACCCTTTCCGGAGACTTCCTGATGTTCGCCAAGACCTATCACGCCACCCATCCGGACATGATGTTCGCGGTCAGCAATGATGACCTGCGCGACCGCTACCTGATGCAGGGCCTGTTCCAGGAAGGCCAGATCGTCCTGACCTACAATCACGCCGAGCGCTTCGTCGTCGGCGGCGTCGTCGCGACCAGCCCGATCAAGCTTCCCGACCAGACCGAGCCCGCCTCGGCCGCCGGCCACCCGTTCCTGGAGCGCCGCGAACTGGGCCTGATCAATGTCGGGGAGACGACCGGCAAGGTCACCGTCGATGGCGTTGCCTACGAGATCGTGCCGCGTGACGGCCTGTACGTCACCATGGGCGCCAAGGACGTCACCTTCGAAGGCGTCGACGGCGCCGCGCGCTTCTACCTGGTCAGCCTGCCGGCCCACGCCGCGTTCGAGACCAAGAAGCTGGCCTTCGCGGACGCGATCCCGCTGGAGCGTGGCGCGCTGGAGACTTCCAACGAGCGCACGATCTACCAGTACATCGTGCCGACCACCTGCAAGTCGGCCCAACTGCTTCTGGGCATGACCGTGCTGAAGCCGGGCAGCGTCTGGAACACCATGCCGCCCCACCTGCACGACCGCCGCTCGGAAGCCTATTTCTACTTCGGCCTGGGCGAGAACGACCGGGTCTTCCACTACATGGGCGAGCCGGACGAGATGCGTCACATCGTGATCGCCAACGAGGAAGCCGTGATGAGCCCGCCGTGGTCGATCCACATGGGCTCGGGCACCGCCAACTATACCTTCATCTGGGCGATGGGCGGTGAGAACCTCGACTACACCGACATGAACGTGCTGGACATCTGCCAGCTGAAATAGGGGCTTGGCCCACCGCGCTCCGGTGTCATCCCGGCAGGAGCGCAGCGTAGAGCCGGGACCCAGGGGCGGCCGCCTTGCCGCTAGCCCCTGAGTCCCGGATCGACCTCTGAGGTCGTTCGGGATGACACCCATTTTGGACAGGAACTGACAATGGCCAATCCGTTCAGCCTCGAAGGCAAGGTCGCGCTCGTCACCGGCGCCAACACCGGGATCGGGCAGGGGATCGCCATCGCCCTGGCCGCCGCCGGCGCGGACATCGCCGCTGCGGGCCGTAGCGAGCCGACCGAAACGCAGGCCGCCGTCGAGGGGATGGGCCGCAAGTTCCTGTCGATCAAGGCCGACTTCAGCTCGATCGAGCCCGTCCAGCGCGTGGTCGACGAGACCGTCGCCGCGTTCGGCAAGGTCGACATCCTGGTCAATAACGCCGGCATCATCCGTCGCGCGGACTCGATCGAGTTCAGCGAAGCTGACTGGGACGCAGTGATGGACACCAATCTCAAGGTCGTCTTCTTCCTGACCCAGGCCTTCGCCAAGCAGGCCCTGAAGCAGGGTTTCGAGGGCGGTCAGGCCAAGGTGATCAACATCGCCTCGCTGCTCTCGTTCCAGGGCGGCATTCGCGTGCCGTCCTACACCGCCTCCAAGTCGGGTCTGGCGGGCCTGACCAAAATCCTGGCCAACGAATGGGCGACCAAGGGGATCAACGTCAACGCCATCGCGCCGGGCTATTTCGATACGAATAATACCGAGGCTCTGCGCGCCGACCAGGATCGCAACGCCGCCATACTGGCCCGTATTCCAGCCGGTCGCTGGGGCCGTCCGGAGGATATCGGCGGCGCGGCGGTGTTCCTCGCCTCGTCCGCTTCGGACTATGTTCAGGGCATTACTCTGCCCGTGGACGGCGGCTGGCTGGCTCGCTAGCGAAAGAAAAACGCGCAATAAGGCGATGGTAGCGCAACCATCGTGCCGGGCGGCTTTTCCCGCCCGGTGAAGCACGCTAGAGGGCGCCGCTACGTCAAGCGCCGGGGAACGGCCCGGCGCGACGACGTGTTCTCGAGATCCATTTCTGATCGGGGTCGCCTTTTGCGCGGCCCCTGGAGTCCGCGCATGCGCAACCCGGCCCTGTCGATCGCCGTCGATCGTCCGACCAGCCGCCACGTCCGTCAGAACGCCAATCTGCTCAGCGACCTGCTGATCGAGGCGATCACCTATCTGGAGGGCGCGGAGAAGGCCGAACTGGTGGCGAAGGCGCGCAAGGCCGCGTCCCGGGAGGATGCCGCCACAGGCGACGCGCCGCAGCTCGACCACCTGTTCGCCGACCTGACGACCGATGAGGCGGTGTTCCTGGCGAGGGCCTTCGCCAGCCATTCGCTGCTGGCCAATATCGGCGAGGACGTCGCGGGCCGTCGGCGCCACGCCGAGGCTGACGCCCAGCCCGGCGACGACCGCCCGCGCACGCTCGTCGACGCCGTCAAGGCGCTGAAGGCCGCCGGCAAGTCCGACGCCGACCTCGCCAAGGTGTTCGCGGCGATGAATGTCGTGCCGGTGCTGACCGCGCACCCGACCGAAGTGCGCCGCCGCAGCATGGTGGACCGCGAGACCGAGATCTCGCGGCTGATGGCCCTTCGCCGCCATCACCTGCCGCCGGACCTGGACGCCGAGATTCGCGAGAGCCTGTTCCGCGAGATCGCCCTGATGTGGCGGACGCGCCTCTACCGTCCCGAGCGGATCACGGTGAAGGACGAGATCCGCAACGCGCTGTCGATCGTCCGCACCTCGATCCTGCCGGCGATCATCGACCTCTACGGCGACTGGACTGCGAAGATCGGCACGCACGGCCAGTTGGCGCCGCTGCTGAAGATGGGCTCGTGGCTGGGCGGTGACCGCGACGGCCACCCGGGCGTCAACGGCCAGACGCTGAAGCTGGCTTTCGCATCGCAGTCCCGCGTGATTCTCGACTGGTACGCCGGCGAGGTGCGCAAGCTGTGGTCCAATCTCGCCGTGTCGACCGCCTATACGCCGGTGTCCGAGGAGCTGCTGGCCCTGGCCGCCCAGGCCAAGGATCCTTCGGTTCATCGTATCGACGAGCCCTACCGCCTGGCGCTGGAGCTGATCTTCGACCGCCTGACCGCCGTTTCCCAAAAGCTGACCGGCGCGCCGGTGGCTTTCGCGACGGGTGTGACCAGCGTCGAGCCCTACGCGCATCCGGACGCCTTCGTCGCCGACCTCTCGGTCATCATCGACAGCCTTGAGCGCAACGGCGGCGAGCGCCTGGTCGGCTCTGCCCTGCGTACGCTGGTCGAGGTCGCCAAGGCCTGTGGCTTCCACCTGATGAGCCTGGACCTGCGCCAGAACGCTGATGTGCATGAGCGCACCCTCGACGAGCTGTTCCGCCGGGCGGGCACGGGCGTCGACTATCTGAAGCTCGACGAGGAGGCGCGCTGCAAGGTGCTGATCGACGAGCTGTCGCACCAACGCCCGTTGGTCTCGCCGTTCACGGCCTATGACGAAGAGACGACCAAGGAGCTGGCGACCATGGAGGCGGCCGCCCAGGCGGTGCGCGATTATGGCCACGGATGCCTGGGCGCCTACATCATCTCGAAGTCGGCGACCCTGTCGGACATGCTCGAGCCGCTGGTTTTGCTCAAGCAGGTCGGGCTGGTCTGGGGCGGTGCGGCGCCGCGCGCCTCGGTCAAGGTCGCGCCGCTGTTCGAGACCATCGGCGACCTCGAGAACGGCCCGGCGGTGCTGCGCCAGTGGCTGGAGCTGCCGCTCAGCCGGACGATCCTGGGCGATCGGCCGGTGCAGGAGATCATGCTCGGTTACTCCGACAGCAATAAGGATGGCGGCTATGTCGCCAGCCGGCGCGGCGTGGCCACCGGCGCCTCGGCGCTGGCCCACGAGGCCGACCGGATGGGCGTAGGCTTGCAGCTGTTCCACGGCCGCGGCGGCAGCGTCGGGCGGGGCGGGGGGCCGGCCGCTGAGGCCGTGCTCGCCCAACCGGCCGGCACCGTCCAGGGACGCATCCGCATGACCGAGCAGGGCGAGATGATCGCTCGCCGTTTCGGCGACCAGCCGACCGCCCGCCGTAATCTCGACGGTCTGGCCGCCGCCGTGCTGATGGCCAGCGAGCGTCCGGTCCCGCAGCGCGACCCCAAGGTCGAGGCCGCCATGACCGCCCTGGCCGAGGCTTCGTTCCACGGCTATCGGGCGCTGGTCTACGATGACCCGGCCTTCGAAGACTTCTTCTGGTCGGTCACCCCGATCAGCGAGATCGTGGGCCTCAACATCGGGAGCCGGCCGGCCAGCCGCACCGCCAGTCGGAAGATCGAGGACCTGCGGGCCATCCCGTGGGTGTTCAGCTGGTCGCAGGCGCGGTTCATGCTGCCGGGCTGGTACGGCTTTGCCTCTGGCGTTGAGCGAGCGGGCCTGTCGGTCGAGCAACTGCGCGATCTGGCCGGCAATTTCGACTTCTTTGCTTCGTTGTTGTCGAACATGGAGCTGGCCCTGGCCCAGAGCCAGATGGACATCGCCGCCCGCTATGTGGCCCTGTCGCCGGATAAGGCCGACGCCGAACGGATCTTCGCGACCATCCGGCGTGAGCACGAGGCGGCGACCGGGCTGGCCCTGGCCATCCGGGGTGGAACCGCTCTGCTCGACAATCAGCAGGACCTCTCCGAATCCGTGGCGCTGGCCAGCCGCTCGGTCGACCCGCTGAACCATCTGCAGCTGGAGCTCCTGTCCCGCCGTCGGGCCGGGGACAGCGACGAAGCGCTTCGTCTGGCCATTCAGCTGACCGTCGCCGGCATTGCGGCGGGGCTGCGTAACACCGGGTGAGGAACCGGTGTTTTTCCAGTTTGCTGAAAGTTCGTGATTCCAAGCGGTTAGTAAGGTTCATTTCGTCTTCGAAGGGCGCTTGCGCTCCGGATCGGTTTCTGATTATCTGCCAATGACACCGGTGGCGAAGTGGCCTAGCCACTTTTGGTAACCGGTGTCATGCGTTTCGGTTCGGCTTGGCGGTCGGTCCGTCTCGTTTGCGGCTCTTTGAGCTCGCTCCTGCGCAAACTTTTTGGGGCGTCGGCGAAATCCGACGCCCTCAATTTTGCGATCCGGGCGAGCGCGGAGAGCGCGGAAGTAGGCCAAGGGGAAGGAAGCGACAGCGACGGAAGATCGCGCGAGGGGCCGACGCACGGAGGACCGCGACCGGTCCGAGCCCGCTTCGCCCGGTGACCTTAGTTTGACGTAGCGGCAAGCGCGGTGTGGCGCCCGAGCGCGACGCGGTCTAAGGGAACCCCCTGAGCCAATTCCGGCGAAATATTGCTCGCGTGGCGGCCCGTGCGGCCGTTCGCGCAAGAACGATCCTTCGGGAAGGAGTTTGAGATGGTGAAAGACCGTATGGCGGTGCTGACCGCCCTGATGGACCAGGGCGTCATTCCGGTGTTCTACCACCCGGACGTCGAGGTCTGTAAGAACGTGATCCAGGCCTGCGCCGACGGCGGCGCGCCCTGCATCGAGTTCACCAATCGCGGCGATTTCGCCAGCCACGTCTTCTACGAAGTCACCCGTCACTTCGATAAGGCCGATCCGCGCGTCATCATGGGCGTGGGCTCGATCGTCGATGCGCCGACCGCCGGCATCTACATCGCCAACGGCGCCAAGTTCGTCGTCGGCCCGATCCTGAACGCCGATGTCGCCAAGGTCTGCAACCGGCGCAAGATCCCTTATTCGCCGGGCTGCGGTTCGGCCTCGGAAATCTCGTACGCCGAGGAGCTGGGCTGCGAGATCGTCAAGGTGTTCCCGGGTTCGTCGGTCGGCGGCCCCGATTTCGTCAAGGCGGTGCTGGGCCCGATGCCCTGGACCCGCATCATGCCGACGGGCGGCGTCGATCCGGACGAGGCCTCGGTGAAGAAGTGGTTCGGTGCGGGCATCGTCGCCGCCGGCATGGGCTCCAAGCTGATCACGCAAGAGCTGCTGGACGCCAAGGACTACGCGGGCATCTCCAAGAAGGTTCGCGAGACCGTCGATCTGATCAAGAAGGTTCGTGGGAAGGCCTAAGACCAAATGACCGACAATATCCTCAACATCCGCCCGGCTTCGGAGACGAAGTGGGACTGCGCCAGCTTCGGTGAAGTGATGCTGCGTTTCGACCCCGGCTTCGGCCGGGTTCGTAACGCCCGTCAGTTCCAGGTCTGGGAAGGTGGCGGCGAATACAACGTCGCCCGCGCTTTCAAGAAGTGCTGGGGCAAGCGCTCGACGGCCGTCACCGCCCTGCCGGTGAACGACCTGGGCTGGCTGGTTGAGGATCTGATGATGCAGGGCGGTGTCGACACCTCCCACATCATCTGGCGCGATTTCGACGGCCTGGGCCGTAACACGCGCGTCGGTCTGAACTTCACCGAAAAGGGCTTCGGCGTTCGCCCGGCCCTGGGCTGCAGCGACCGGGGTCACTCGGCCGCCTCGCAGATCCGTCCCGGTGAAGTGAACTGGGAAAAGCTGTTCGGCGAAGAAGGCGTGCGCTGGTTCCACACCGGCGGCATCTTCGCGGCCCTGGCTTCGAACACCGCTGAAGCCGTGATCGAAGCCGTCGAAGTGGCTCGCAAGTACGGCACCGTCGTCTCTTACGACCTGAACTACCGCGCCAGCCTGTGGAAGTCGCAGGGCGGCAAGGAAGGGGCCCAGAAGGTCAATCGTCACATCGCCCAGTACGTCGATGTGATGATCGGCAACGAGGAAGACTTCACCGCCTGCCTCGGCTTTGAAGTGGAAGGCCTGGACGAGCACATCAGCTCGATCGACCCGGCCAACTTCAAGAAGATGATCCAGACGGCCGTGAAGGAGTTCCCGAACTTCAAGGTCGCCGCCACCACCCTGCGCAACGCCAAGACCGCCTCGGTCAACGACTGGTCGGCGATCCTGTACGCCGGCGGCGAGTTCTACGCCTCGATGATGCGCGAGAACCTCGAGATCTATGACCGCGTCGGCGGCGGCGACGGCTTCGCCTCGGGCCTGGCCTTCGGTTTCATGGAAGGCAAGGGCCCCCAGGCCGCCGTCGAGTACGGCGCGGCTCACGGCGCCCTGGCCATGACCACGCCTGGCGACACCTCGATGGTGCGCAAGGAAGAGGTCGAGGCCGTGATGAAGGGCAAGGGCGCGCGGGTCATCCGCTAAGCGTCTCTCGCTCTTTGAAGAACAAGGAGAAGTCCTCGGTCGCAAGGCCGGGGACTTTTTCTTTGACGTAGGGCGGTTGGTATTCCTCCCGCTCTTCGCGTTCTTTCTCCGCGAGGATTTCGGCGAAGCGCGTGAAGCGCTCCTGAAGCTTCCTGGTGAGCCAGGCTTGCTCGTGCCGGCGACGCCGGGCCGAGCGTGAGGCGCCTTTGCGGTGAGGTTTGCGAGGGGAGGGCATGGGAGCTCCTGAAATCCTTCCCCCAGCGGGGGAGGTGGCGCGAAGCGCCGGTGGGGGAAGTCCCGCTGAGCCTGCCTCTTCCCCCTCCGTCGTCCCTTTGGGCCGACACCTCCCCCGCTGGGGGGAGGATTGGAGCGCGCGGAAGCCGCCCAACGGCGTGACCGTGAGGATTGGGGAGGGATGCGGAGCGCCGGACCTTCGTCCGGAGTTCTGTTGTGGTGTTACCGTTTCGACGAAGTCCGACGCTCCGCGCGATCGTTATCCATCAGCGTCCCGTCAGGTGGCCCTGTTCAGGCCTTACCGGGACCCGGGCGCCTCCGTTTCCGGAAGTCCCAGCGGTCGGAGAGGACGAGCCACTACAGGCTAAGACACATCCCTTTGTCTCCAACCACGCCGACGGCGGGCGGGTCTGGCCAGCAACCAGATCCCCGGACCGTCCGAGTATCCCCCTCGAACCTGTCCCCGCTCGACCGCCCTCCGAAGCCGCGAAGGTCGCTGGCCGCGCGCCCTCCCCAGTGCTTCGAGGTGGGAAGAGGATAGGGCCGGTTCTGGAGCCGGGGATGAAAAGGCGCGAACGCTCAATAAGTCCCCTCTCTCTTCGAGAGAGGGAAGGGGCCCAAGCGAAGCTTGGGAGGGTGAGTGGTTTCACCCTTTCAGGATAGGGAGGGGAAGAGGAGGGCTCTGAATAGGCTGAGGTTTCTCGGTTGGCTCCGCAACCTCTCACCCTCCCACGCCTGACGGCGCGGGCCCCTCCCTCTCTCGAAGAGAGAGGGATTCTTCGCCCATCCCTTTACGAGCGCTCAGCCCGCAGTTTCGCGTTCAGCGCCAGGCTTTCCTCCATCCGCGCCAGCTGTTCCGGCGTCGCCGGCGACTGGTGCTTGGCCCTCCACTCGGCGGCGGGCATGCCGTGGACGGCTTCGCGGGCGGCTTCCTTGCTGATCGCGCCTTCCGAGGCCTCGTGGACCCAATCGCCCAGGCAATTGCGGCAGAAGCCGGCCAGGCCCATCAGGTCGATGTTCTGGGCGTCGGCGCGCATCTGCAGGTGCTCGACCAGGCGACGGAAGGCGGCGGCGGCGAGGCGGTCTTCGATCTCAAGGGTCATGGGCGTTCCAAATGTCGTGTCATCCCGGCGCTCCGCTGCGCTACGGCCGGGATGACACGGAAGAGCGTGAGTTTCGAGCCTAGAGATTTCCATCTTTCAGCGCGAGAGTGCGCGACCTCTTTCGGCAGGATTCGACCATGGATTTCTCTAAGCTTCGCGCCACCAGCAAGGTCACCACCGAGTGGAGCTATCCGCAAGGGCAGCCGCTGCGCACCGGCTGGCTGCGGGTCGACACCGCGCCGGATCACGAGCTCTATTGGGAGGAATACGGCCGTACCGATGGCGAGCCGGTGATGTTCCTGCACGGCGGACCGGGCGGGGCCTGCGCGCCGGTGATGTCGCGCTTCTTCGATCCGGACCGTTATCGCGTGATCCTGTTCGACCAGCGCGGTTGCGGCAAGAGTCGCCCGACCGTGGCGGCTGACGGCCCGGCGAAGGCCCTGGCCAACAACACCACTGATCACCTGGTCTCCGATATCAACGCCCTGCGCAACGCGCTGGGGATCACCGGCAAGATGCATGTGTTCGGCGGCAGCTGGGGCAGCACCCTGGCGCTGGTCTACGCCATCCGCAATCCGGAGAAGGTCGCCTCGCTGATCCTGCGCGGCATCTTCCTGGGGCGTAAGGAGGACCTGCTCTACATGTATCAGGGCAACGCCGAGACCTATGCCGAGCAGCCGTACGCCCTGACCGCGCCGGGCGCCTACATCACCTATCCCGACGAGTGGAAGGCCTTCGTCGAGGTGATCCCGCCCGACCAGCGCGGCGACATGATGGGCGCCTACAAGGCGATCTTCGACACGGCGCCGACCACCGACGCCGAACGCGAGGCGCAGCTGAAAGCCGCCCTGGCTTGGTCGGTCTGGGAGGGGACGATCTCGAACATGATCCCGGCCACCGAGGACGCGGGCAAGTTCGGTGAGGCCGAGTTCGCCCTGAGCTTCGCCCAGATCGAGGCGCACTTCTTCGCCCATGACCTGTTCCTGAAGGAAGGCGAGATCACCGACGGCGTGGCGGCGTTGACGGGGGCGCCGGTGCATATCGTCCATGGCCGTTTCGACCAGGTCTGCCCCCTGAGCCAGGGCTCGCGGCTGGTGCAGGCGTTGGAGGCGGCGGGGCTGCCGCCGGCGACCTACGTCATCACCGACGCCGGCCATAGCGCCATGGAGGCCCAGACGGTGATCGCCCTGACCGCGATCATGGATGGCTTGCCCAGGCTCTGAACCTCAGCGAACCGCCTTACGGGTGCGAAAATCGCCGGAATCAGCGCGTGACAAGGCTGTCAAAGTGGGCGATCGATGGTTTGCGTCCGCGATCCTAGTCTGCGCGGCATGCCACAAGGCGCAAAGCCGGTACGGTGATTTGGGGGGCTTACGGACGTGTCGGACCTGATTTCGGAGACGCTGAAGACGGCGGCGGGCGTTCTTTCGCCGCATGGTCCGGCCACGGCGGCGGCCGCCCAAAGCTACACTGCCGGCGACTATTCCATTCACTTCTTCCTGCAGCTGGCCGTGATCCTGGTCACGTGCCGGGTGGTCGGCTGGTTGGGCAAGAAGTTCTTGGCCCAGCCGCAGGTCGTGGGCGAGATGATCGCCGGCGTGGTCCTGGGTCCGTCGCTGCTGGGCCTGCTGTTCCCCGATTTCCAACTGGCCCTGTTCCCGAAGGAGACGCGCAACGTCCTCTATGTCGGGGCCCAGCTGGGCGTGGGGCTCTACATGTTCATGGTCGGCACGACCTTTCAGGCCGACCACTTCAAGGCCAAGGCCAGGAGCGCGATGAGCGTGTCGTTCGCCGGCATCGCTGCGCCGTTCGCCATCGCGGCGATCATCACGCCGTTCCTGCTGAAGGTCCCTGGGCTGTTCTCGCCCGCCATCACGCCGGGCGCGGCGACCCTGTTCATGGGCGCCTGCATCGCCCTGACCGCCTTTCCGATGCTGGCGCGGATCATCAATGAGCGCGGCCTGCAGAAGACCTCGCTGGGCACGCTGTCCCTGACGGCCGGGGCGTTCGACGACGCGGTGTCGTGGTGCGTGCTGGCGGTGGTGCTGGCCACGTTCGGCGGCGGCCCGGGCGTCGCGGGCCTGGCCATTGGCGGCGGCCTGCTGTGGGTGCTGCTGGTCCTGACCTTGGGTCCGAAAATCCTGGCGCCGCTGGGCCGCATGGTCGAGCGCGAGGGCGAGATGAGCACCCACGCGCTGGCCCTGGTCATCCTGGCCTTCTGCCTGTCGGCATTCCTGATGGACGCGGTCGGTATTCACGCCATCTTCGGCGGTTTCATCATGGGCGTGGTGATGCCGCGCGGCCGCTTGACCGAAGAGCTGAAGAGGAAGGTCGAGCCGCTGGCCGTGGTGCTGCTGCTGCCGATGTTCTTCACCTATTCCGGCCTGAACACCCGGATGGACATGGTCAATTCGCCGGAGCTGCTGCTGATCGCGCTCGGCATCCTGGCCGCCTCGATCCTGGCCAAGTGGGGCGCCTGCTACCTTGCCGCCCGCGCCACCGGCGAGGACCACGCCACGGCCATGGGCATCGGGGCCCTGATGAACTCGCGCGGCCTGATGGAGCTGATCATCATCAATATTGGCCTGCAGAAGGGCATCATCGGCCCGACGCTGTTCTCGATGCTGGTGCTGATGGCGATCGTCACTACGGTGATGGCCAGCCCGCTGTTCGAGATCGTCTATGGCCGAAAGGCCCGCGCGCGGGGCGAATTGGACGCCGTGCCGGACGCCGCGAAGGCCTAGATCACGACCTCGCCGTCTTCCTTGCTGAACTGGTCGGGTTTGCGGTCCAGCAGGTCGAGCACCAGCTCGGAGGGACGGCACAGCTTCACGCCCTTAGGCGTGACGACGATGGGGCGGTTCACCAGGATCGGGTGCTCGACCATCGCGTCCAGCAGGCGGTCGTCCGAGACGTCGTCGGCCAGCAGGCCCAGGGTCTCGGCTGGCGTGCCCTTTTCCCGCATCAGGGCGCGCAGCGACCCGCCGGACCGGGCGGCGAGGTCCTGCAGCTGCTCGCGGGTCCAGCCGGTCTTCAGGTACTCGACGACACGCGGCGCATAGCCGGCGGCCTGGACCATGGCCACGGTGTTGCGCGAGGTCCCGCAGGCCGGGTTGTGAAAGATGGTGATCGGGAAGGCGGTGTCGGTCATCGAGAGGTGTCCGTCTTGAGAAGCCAGCCAAACAACGCCGCCGCCATCAGGGCGCCGACCAGTTGGGCGAGAATGAAGGCCGGCGCGCTGGTCGGCGCGATCCCGGCGAAGGTGTCCGACAGGCTGCGCGCCACCGTGACCGCCGGATTGGCGAACGAGGTCGAGGCGGTGAACCAGTAGGCGGCCGTGATGTAAAGCCCTACGGCCATCGCCGTGCTGTCGGGCCGAAAACGGCTGACGCCCAGGATCGTCGCCAGCAGGCCAAAGGTCGCCACCATCTCGGCGAAGGCTTGGCCGCCCCCGGAGCGCAGCTTGGTCGAGATTTGCAGGATCGGCTCGCCGAACATGGCGTGCGCGACCCAGACGCCGGCGATCCCGCCCAGGACTTGGGCCAGCGGATAGGCCAGCGCCAGGGCGATCGGCAGTTCGCGCCGAAGGGCCGCGACCAGGGTGACCGCCGGATTGAAGTGGGCGCCGGAGATCGGGCCGAAGACCCAGATCAGAACGACCAGCGCCGCTCCCGTCGCCAGGGTGTTGCCCAGCAGCGCGATGGCGACATTTCCGCCCGAAAGGCGCTCGCCCATGATCCCAGAGCCGACCACGACGGCCAGCAGCAGGGCCGACCCCAGGGCTTCGGCGACGAGGCGGCGCGGCGTATCGAACGGGCTCACGCCTTGGCCGTCCCACAAGCCATGCCGCCGCTGACGATAGCGCTCAGCGGGGCGCAGATCTGTGGCGCGCCGGCGCAGCAGTCTTCCATCAGAAAGCCCAGCAGCCCGCTCATGGCGTCATAGTCGGCCTTGTAGATGATCGAGCGGCCGTCGCGGCGCGAGGCGATCAATCCGGCGTGGGACAGGACGTTGAGATTGGCCGACAGGCTGTTGGGTAGCACGTTGAGCGTGCGCGCGATCTCGCCGGCGGCGACGCCCGCAGGGCCGGCCCGCACCAGCAGGCGGAAGATCGCCAAGCGCCCCTCGTGGCCCAGGGCCGACAGCATGTTGACAGCGGCTTTTGATTCCATATTTCCAATATGCTCGAATTATTTGATCATTCAATGACGATGCTGGAGGCGCCGTTGTCCGAGTTCCCCGCCCTGGATGCCAAGTTCCTGGCCAAGATCGACGGCGACCGCCTCGAGGTCGACGCGCGCGCCGGCCATCCGCCGCGCATCCTGCTGCTATACGGGTCGCTGCGCGAGCGTTCGTTCAGCCGCCTTCTGGTGGAGGAGGCCGCCAGGATCCTGCAGGCGCTGGGCTGCGAGACGCGGATCTTCGATCCCCGCGATCTGCCCTTGCCCGACGCGACAGGCCCTGACCACCCCAAGGTGCAAGAGCTGCGCGCCCTGTCTCAGTGGTCGGAAGGGCAGGTCTGGTGCAGCCCCGAACGGCATGGCGCCATCACGGGGATCATGAAGGCGCAGATCGACTGGATTCCGCTGGAGATAGGCAGCGTGCGGCCGACCCAGGGCAAGACCCTGGCTGTGATGCAGGTCAGCGGCGGGTCTCAATCATTCAACGCGGTCAATACCCTGCGCCTCTTGGGGCGCTGGATGCGCATGATCACCATTCCCAACCAGTCATCGGTGGCGATGGCCTTCCGCGAGTTCGACAATAACGACCGCATGCTGCCCTCCAGCTATTACGACCGTGTGGTGGACGTGATGGAGGAGCTTGTGAAGTTCACCCTGCTGACGCGGGACCGCGCCGACTATCTGGTCGATCGCTACAGCGAGCGGAAGGCGCAAGGCCGGATTCCCGAGCATGTGGCGCTGGCCGCCGAAGCCATGAAGCACGAGACGGCGTCCGCATGACCGCCGCACCGCTGACCGCGCGTCCGGCCGCCGTCGGTGACGCGACGGCCATGGCCGAGATCTACAACGAGGGTATCGTCGACCGCGTCGCCACCTTCGAGACCACGCCGCGCACGCCCGACGACGTGACGGGCTGGTTCGACGGCAAGCATCCGGCCGTGGTCGTGGTCGACGCGGCCGGGCAGGTGGTCGGCTATGCGGTGACCTTCGCCTACGCCGATCGCTGCTGCTATGCGGGCGTGGCGGAGTTCTCGGTCTATGTCCGCCGTTCGCATCGCGGTCAGGGCGTCGGCGGGGTGGCCATGAACGCGTTGATCGCCGCCGCCGAGGGCGCTGGCTTCTGGAAGCTGTTGTCGCGGGTGTTCGTGGAGAACCAGGCCAGCCTGGCCCTGTTGCGCTCGGTCGGATTTCGCGAGGTGGGCGTGCATGAGAAGCACGGCAAGCTTGATGGCGTCTGGCGCGACGTGGTCGCCGTGGAGCGGATCATCGCAGCCAATCTTGCCTAGAAGGGGCCTGGGCGTCGCCGCCCAGGCCCTTATCGCGATCAGCCCTTCGGGATGATCCTGATCAGCTTGCCGTCCTCTTCGTCGGTGAGCACATAGATCGCGCCGTCCGGGCCGACCGTGACGTCGCGGACGCGGCCGCCGATGTCGGTGAACAGGCGCTCCTCGCCGACCACCTTGTCGTCCTTGAGCACCAGGCGCGCGACGTGCTGCTCGCGCATCGAGCCAATCAGCAGGCTGCCCTTCAGCGCCGGGAACAGGGCGCCGTTGTAGAGCGCCATGCCCGACGGGGCGATGACGGGGTCCCAGTAGTAGACGGGTTGTTCAAGGCCAGCCTTCTGCGTCGCGCCCTCGCTGATCGGCTTGCCCGAATATTCCTCGCCATAGGTGATCAACGGCCAGCCGTAGTTCTTGCCGGGCTCGGGACGGTTCAGTTCGTCGCCGCCGCGCGCGCCGTGCTCGACGGTCCACAGGCGGCCCTGGGCGTCCAGCGTGGCCGACTGGATGTTGCGGTGACCCAGCGACCAGATGTCAGGCTTGGCGCCGGCGGTGTTGACGAACGGGTTGTCGCTGGGGATCGAGCCGTCGGCGTTGATCCGGACCACCTTGCCCAGCGTGCCGTCCAGGTTCTGGGCCTGCACGCGGCCGGCCAAGATCGAACGCTCGCCGGTGGTGATGAAGAGCTTTCCGTCACGACCGAACACCAAACGACCGCCGAAGTGCAGGGCGCTGGCCATCTTCGGCGTCTGGCGCCAGATCACCTGGACGTCTTCGACCTTGGGCGCGGCGCCCAGGGACAGCTTGCCACGCGCCACCGCCGTCCCGTTCACGCCGTCGGTTTCCTCGGCGTAGGACCAGTAGATCAGGCCGTTCTTGGCGTAGTCGGGATCGAGCGCGACGCCCAGCAGGCCGCCTTGGCCCAGGGCGTAGATCGCCGGCAGGCCGGTCACGGCGGGGGAAATCTTGCCGTCCTTGCCATAGACGCGCAGGCGACCAGCCCGCTCGGTCACCAAAATCTCGCCGGTCGGCAGGAAGGCCATGCCCCAGGGGTGGTCGAGGCCGCTGGCGAGCGTCTGATACTGGCCGCTGATCCCGGAGTTCAGGCCGGGCGCGCGGGTCTGGCTGGCGAAGGCGGGCTTCTGCTCCGGCGCGTTCGGCGCGCGGCTTTCGACGGGCGCGCCGGCCTGGCCGGGCTGAGCGGGGGCGGGACCACAGGCGGCCAAGGCGGCGGCGAGGGCGGCGGAGGCGGTGAGCAAGGGCGTGCGCATGACTCTTACTTAGAGCGCTTTTCGTCCCACGCCACCCGGTTCTCCACCGTCCCGGGCCCAAACGAAAAGGGCCGGGGATTGCTCCCCGGCCCGGATCGGTCTCGCTTGAAGCGCGGTGACTAGACCTTCACCGGCTCCATCTTGGGCGCCAGCAGGTGAACGACCAGCAGGGCGACCAGATAGGCGCTGCCGGCCACGATGAAGATCGGCGTGTAGCTGCCGATGCTCTCCAGCACCTGGCCGATGTACTTCGAGAACACCATGCCGCCGAACGCGCCCAGCATGCCGCCGATCCCGACGACCGAGCCCACCGCACCGCGCGGGAACACGTCCGACGGCAGGGTGTAGAGGTTGGCCGAGAAGCCCTGGTGGGCGGCGGTGGCGACGCCGATGATCAGCACGGCCAGCCAGACGGAGCTGGCATAGGAGGCGAACATCACCGGCACGGCCAGCAGCGCGCAAACGAGCATGGTCAGCTTGCGGGCCTTGTTGATCGAAGCGCCGTTCTTGAGCAGGCGCGACGACAGCCAGCCGCCGCCGACGCTGCCCACGTCCGACAGCAGATAGATCGCCACGATCGGCGGGCCGAAGGTCTTCAGATCCAGGCCATAACGCTTGCCCAGGAAGTCCGGCAGCCAGAACAGGAACATCCACCAGATCGGGTCGATCAGGAACTTGCCTAGGGCGTAGGCCCAGGTCTCGCGCTTGGTCAGCAGCTTGGTCCAGGCGATCTTCTCGACCGGGTCGGCCGGATCCTGCTCGATGTGGGCCAGCTCGGCCGCTGACAGGTTCTTCGTCTCGCGCGGGCGGCGATAGATCATCAGCCAGATCGGCAGCCAGATCAGGCCTGCGACGCCGGTGACGATGAACGCCATCTGCCAGCCCCAGGTCAGCACGATGGCTGGAACGACCAGCGGCGTGACGATGGCGCCGATATTGGTGCCGGCGTTGAAGATGCCGGTGGCGAAGGCGCGTTCCTTCTTCGGGAACCACTCGGTGACGGCCTTGATGCCGCCCGGGAAGCCGCCGGCCTCGCCGACGCCCAGCGCCATGCGGGCGAAGATGAAGCCGGTCAGGCCGCGCGCGCCGGCGTGGGCGATGTGCGCGACTTGCCAGATCAGGAAGGCGATGCCGAAACCCCAGCGCGCCCCGATCTTGTCCATGATCTTACCCCAGACGAGGTAGGCCACGGCGTAGGAGAGCTGGAAGTAGAAGACGAGGTTGGCGTAGTCTTTCTCGCTCCAGCCGAACTCGTGCGACAGGTCGGTCTTCAGGAAGCCGATCGTCTGGCGATCGACATAGTTGATGACCATCGCCAGAAACAGCAGCGTGACGATGACCCAGCGATACCGTCCGATCTTCTCGGAGGGTTCGGGCGCTTTTGGAACCTCGATCAACTTAGCTTCCTTCCCCTGTGTTTTTATCGCGTTGGTGTTGGCGTCAGGCCGGAACGGCCACGCAATCCACGGTTCCGAACGGGCCGAAACTCACATGGGCGACGTCGCCGGCGACCACGTCATGAATGCCCGTGGTGGCGCCGGTGGTGACGATCTGACCCTTCTTCAGCGGCTTGCCGCGCGCGGCGACGGTTCCCAGCAGGAAGGCCAGCGCGGCGAGCGGCGAGCCCGGAATGGTCGCGGCCGTCGCCGTCCCCACCGACCTGCCGTTGATGAAGGTCTCGACCGGCATATCCTCCCAGGCGATGTCGCGCCAGTTGGAAATGGCCTGACCAATGATCTGACCATCGTTGTTGCCGAAGTCTGACGCGACCACGGTGGGGCCGAGGGCGTTGATGGTCTTCAGAGGGCTTCCGGCGATCTCCACGCCGACCAGCAGTTCGCCGACGTAATCGGCGGCTTCCTCGACGGTCCAGTCGGTCTTGCCTTCGGGGGCGTCCTTGCCCAGGCGGATGATGAACTCGGCCTCGACGGCGCAGAAGCCGCCGTCGATGGCGCGAAAGCTGTTGGGTTCGCCGCTCGAGGCCTGCTGGACCTTGGACTTGAAGATGCAGCCGGCCAGACGCTCGGCGCCCAGGCGTTCGCGATGTTGCGGAGGCACCAGGCCAACCTTCCAGCCGACCAGCTCGTCGGGCCACAGGTCGATGGCGATGTCCTGCACGGCATAGCCATCGGCCATGCTTGGGGGAATGACGCCGCCTGGATAGCCCGGAACGCTGACGCCGTGCTGACGAGCCTTGACGAATTGGGGGGCTATGGCCGCGGGTGCGAAAACCTCGCTGTCGGCCTCAGAAACGGTCACGCCGCAAGTCCTCCCTCGAATCCGGCACTTTCCCCGCTTTGCAGGGGTTGCGATGTCTGTAGTGGAAACCGGTGTCATTGACAATCGGGGCTTAGACGCGCGGGGCAGGGATTTGCGTGCTTGACCTTTACCAGCGCCCGGCCATGCGCTGTGCGTCATCCCGCGCGCCACGACTTGACAGGCGTAATAACCGGTATAGCGTTTCGCGTTGAATTACGGATGTAAGCGTCATGCACATCACCGCCGCCGAAGCTCATGTGATGGAAGCGCTCTGGCGCCGCTCGCCGTTGTCGGCCGACGAATTGGTCGCCGAGGTCGGTGGCGCGCAGAATTGGGGCGAGGCCACCGTCAAGACGTTGATCAACCGCCTGCTGAAAAAGAAGGCGATCCGCTCCGAACGCGCTGACGGCAAGCACGGCTATCGTCCGCTGGTCGATCGCAGCGCCTATGTTCAGGCCGAAAGCCAGGGCCTTCTGGATCGCCTGTTTGACGGCCAGCTGGCGCCGCTGATCAGCCACTTTGCCCAACACCGCCCGCTCAAGCCTGACGAAGTCGCCAAGCTCAAGAAGCTCATCGACGAAATGGGCGAGTAGGCGGCGCCTCCGTCGTTGGGTCGTCTCAGCCTCTGACGTCCTGCGCCTCGGTGTTGCGGGCTTTTAGGGCCTTCGCAGCGGTGTCCAGGCTCTGCACCCGAGGTTTCGGAAGCGGGGTGGTGGCCGCGTCCGAAATCGGCTCGCCCTTCAGCGCAGATACGAAGTCGTCGCGCCATGCGGTGACGTCTTCGCGCTGGACGTTGTCGAAGAGCGCGCGCCACCGCCGCTGTCGCTCCGCCAGGTCCATCGACAGAGCCCTGTCCAGCGCGTCGGAGACCTCTTCGGGGCTGTTGGGATTGATGATCAGGGCGTCCTTCATCTGTCGCGCCGCGCCGGCGAAGCGCGAGAGGATCAGCACGCCGGGGTCTTCCGGGTCCTGCGCGGCGACGAATTCCTTGGCGACGAGGTTCATGCCGTCGCGCAACGGGGTGACCAGCGCCGCCTTGCTGGCGCGATAGACGCCCGCCAGCTCGTCACGACGGTAGGAACGATTGACCCAGCGGATGGGGGTGAAGTCCATCTCGGCATAGGCGCCGTTGATGCGCCCGATCAGGCCGTCGAGCCGTACTCGCAGGTCCTGATAGGCCTCGACCTCGTCGCGCGAGATCGGGGCGATCTGCAGCAGCATCACCTCGCGGCGAAGCTCGGGGTGGTCGTGCAGGAAGCGCTCGAAGCCGATGAGGCGCTCTTCCAGCCCCTTCGAGTAGTCCAGCCGGTCGACGCCCACCAACATCTTGCGGAACACGCTGTGGGCCATCATGCGGTCGTAGACCTTGCGGGCCGTATCGCCGTCGACGAGGCGAGCGAAATCCTGGGCGTCCACCCCGATCGGGAACGCCGCCGCGCGGGTGAGCTTGCCGAACGCCAACAGCTGGCCCCGGTCGGTCCTGGAGCCCTCGACCTCGGAAAAGACGTAGCCCTCGAAAGCCTGAAGCGACTCTTCGGTCTGGAAGCCGATCAGGTCGTAGTCGAACAGCGCTTCCACCAGTTGCCGGTGGCGGGGCAGGGTGACCACCAGCTGGTGCGCCGGCCACGGGATGTGCAGGAAGAACCCGATCCGGTTGGTGACGCCCAAGCGGCGGAGCTCTCGCGCCAGCGGTATCAGGTGGTAGTCGTGGATCCAGACGATGTCGTCCGGCTCGATCAGCGGCAGCAGGGTCTCGGCGAACAGGCGGTTGACCCGGTCATAGCCCTGGCCGAACGAGCGGTCGTAGGCGGTCAGGTCCACGCGATAGTGAAACAGCGGCCACAGCGTCTTGTTGGCGTAGCCGTTGTAGTACTCCTGATAGTCGGTCTCCTCGAGATCGACGGTGGCGACGGTGACGCCGTCGATCCGTTGCATGTTCAGCTGGCCGCTGAACTCCGGGACCGTCTTGCCGCTCCAGCCGAACCAGATGCCGGAGTATTCGCGCAGCGCCGCGGCCAGGGCCATGGCGAGGCCGCCGGTCGAGCTTTCGCCCTCGGCCGGGTTGGGCGGGTTCACCCGGTTGGAGACGACGATCAACCGGCTCATGCGGTCACCGGCGCGGTCAGGGCTTGCAGCCAGCGGCTGACGTCGCGGGTGTCAGACAGGCGATAGCGGGCGGTGGTCGGGCGCGGTTCGCCGACCAGAATGCCGAAGCCGCCTAGGCGTTCGGCCGCCGCGAAGCCGTCTTCGTCGGTGAGGTCGTCGCCGACGAAGACGGGGGTTGCGCCGAGGAACGGCGCTTCACGCAGGAACGCAGTGACCGCCGCGCCTTTGTCGGCGCCGGGCGTACGCAACTCGGCCACCATATCGCCCAGCTGCAGGATCAGGCCGGTGGCCTGCGATAGACGCTCTGCAGCCTCGATCACCGCTTCGGCGGCGCTGGGCGCATTGCGATAGTGCAGGGCGACGCTGAGGGTCTTGTCCTCGAACAGCAGGCCACGGTCACAATCAGCCAGTTCGCCCAGGATCCGGCGGGCGTCGTCCAGGCCGGCGTGGGGTTCCAGCGTGGTGACGTTCCCGTCGTCCGATCGCCGCACAAGGCCGTGCACCGCGCCAATTGCGGGCACGCCCCGGCTGAGTATGTGATCGAGGTCGGGAAGCGACCGGCCGCTCACGACCGCGACGCGTCCGTTCAGGGTCTCGCGCAAGCGGCGCAGCAGCTGCGCACGCGCGGGATCGGGCCCGACGTCGTCCGGCCGAGGCATGATCGGGGCCAGGGTGCCGTCCAGATCCAGGAAGAGCGCGGCCCGGTGCGGAAGGTCCAGGGGCGGGGCGGTTAGGTTGGCGGACTCCGTCCGCGCGGCCGACATGGCCACGGTCATGGCGAGAACCCCCTCAGCGGTAAGCAACATGGGGGGCAAAACGCGAAACGGCGGCGTTCGATCCCGCGCGCCGGTCAAGCGCGCGTGATCGGGAGGCGGTAGCGGCGTATCCGCCTAGAACAGCAGCTTCCTGACGGTGAACTGCACGACGCGCCCGCGCGGATCCAGATAGTCCGGCTGGTAGGTGAGCGGGGTCACGCCGTTGGCGTCGCGAACCTTGGTCTCGGCGTCGAACAGGTTGTTGACGGCCAGGCTCAGGCGCACGCCGCGCAGCAGCGGATGGGCCTGGACCAGTTCGCGCCGTACGCCCAGATCGGCGAACAGGCGCAGATTGACGGTCGCCAGGCTGGAGAAGTCGAGGGCCGTGGTCGCGCCGCCGACGCCGCCGTCGACGTGCGTCCCGCTTTTCCAGTTGGCGGTGAGCCGAGCGCCGAGGCCATAGCGGGTGATCCCGGCCTGGGCCTCGACCTCGTGACGCGGCTGACCGCCGCCCGATCCGAGCACGTCACCGTTCAGCAGGTCCAGCACCGGCAGGCCGTTGGCGATGGTCACCTGTTCCTTGAGATGGACCGTGTGGAACAGCGCCAGCTGCAGGCGCGTGGCCCGCGGATTGCCGCCGCCGCGACCAAAGCCGCCGCCGCCGAAGCCGCGTCCGCCGCCGCCAAAGCGCTGTCCATCGCCGCCGCGCGCGCCCGCGTCGAGCGCCGGGCGCGGGGTCTCTTCGCCAGTGGTCGCCGCCGCGCCGGTTGCGGGCTGCGGCGCGGTGGCCTCGGACGGGGTGTCGGGCGCTGGACTGGGCGTCGGGGCGCGCTCGGAGGCCGCGCCCTGCCGTCCGCGCCAGCCCCCGGGCGGCGGCGGTGGGGCCTTGCCGATCTGGCGGGAGAGGTTGAAGCCCCAGCGGATCTGCTCACGCTCGCGCTTCTGGAAGTTGACCGGACGGGTGTCGATGCGGGTCAGGACGCCGTCGCTGTCGCGCGTGAAGCGGTCCGGGAACGCGGCTTCCACGGCGGCCGTGGCGGCCGGGAAGCTGGCGACGGGGTTGTCGATCCGCGTGCGGCTGTAGTTGGCGGTCAGGGACAGGCCTTGGATCTTCTCGGGCTTGTAGGTGGCGCCCAGGCGCAGGACATTTCGCGTCTCGCCGCGAAGATCCGGATTGCCGCCGCTGACGCGGGTGACGTCCACGCTGGTCCCGCGCACATAGTCGAAGACCTGGCTGCCCGGCGTGACGATCAGCGGATTGCCGAGCTGGGCGATGCTCGGCGCGTTTTCCTGACGCGTGGCTGAAGCGATGAGGCTGAGCGGCCGAACCGGCGACCAGTTCACGCCGCCGCCTACGGTGGTCAGGGTCCCGAAGTCGGAAACCTGGCGGGCGGCGAGGTTCAGGTTGGCCGACAGGTCGCCAAGCGCGGCGTGGACGCCCTTGCGGCGGCTGGTCAGAGGCAGGTCGAAGCTGAGCTGAACATCGCCCTCGCCGCGTGACAAGGTGCTGTCGCTCTGGACGCCTGAGCGGATCGACGTCGCTTCTAGACGAGAGCCCGTCGCCCCCAGCTTCAAGGTCGTCGACAGGTCGCCGGCCTTGAGCTTGGCCAGGGCGCGGTTGGCGACGAACTGCAGGTCGGCGGTGTCGGTCGTCGACTTGGCGCGGTCGGTGTTGAGCGGCAGGGCGGGGAGGGCGCCGAACGGGTTCAGGCCGGCCTCCAGCCCCGCAAGGCGCGCTTGCAGGGCGTTGGTGTCGACGCTGCGATCGGTCTCGGTCTTGCTGATCGCGCGATCGTAGTTGCCGGTCAGGGACAGGCGAAGCTGCTCGGTGTCGCGGTTCAGCGTGAAGCCGGCATGTCCCGCGAGGTTGCGCGAGGTCTGGCCCAGGGCGTCCTGTCCGCCGAGATAGCGGTAGAGCAGAACATCCTGGCCGAACGGCGAGAACGGACTGGCGGCAGGAATCGTCAGACGCGCCCGCGCGGGGCCTTGCAGCGAGTCGTTCTCCGACCCGGTGAGGCTGAGGTTCAAGGTCGCCGAGACGTTGTCGAGGATATAGCGGTTGGTGACGCTGTTGATCGTCAGTTGCCGGTTGCGGGGCAGCAGCGTGCGGTCGTCGGTGATGTCGCTGACATTGGCCCGGTTCGCGCCCGGCAGAAAGGCCGCCAGGCTCGGGGCGCTGGCGGCGGCGGAGCTCGGAACACCCGCCACGGTCACAGGCGTTCCCGCCAGGGCGCTCAGGTTGGTGAGGGCGCCGCCGCCGGCGGGCGTGACGTTGCCCGCGAAATCATAGAGGCCGGTGCTGGAGCGGCTGACCAAGTCGCGGTCGCTCTCCAGCAAGGCGTCGCTGTTCTGGATCTTGACCGAGAGGTTCGTGCGGCCGTCCCGATTCAGCTGCAGCCGGCTCCAGTTGAGCTGCTCGGTCATCTGCCCGCCATCCGTAGAGCCGCCCACGGTGGCGTCCACGGTGGAGGCGCGGAAGCGCTGGCGCAGCACGATGTTCACGACCTTCTGGTCGGCCGAGTAGCCGTATTTGAGTGCGACCTCTTCGGGCAGGATCTCGACACGCTGGATCGCCTCGCTGGGCAGGTCGCGGATCTCGCCGCGTCCCGAGATGCGGCGCCCGTTCAGCAGGATCACCGGATCGCCGCCCAGGCCGCTGGTGGTCTGGGGCTGCA
This sequence comes from Pseudomonadota bacterium, assembly GCA_020161365.1. GTDB lineage: Bacteria > Pseudomonadota > Alphaproteobacteria > Caulobacterales > Caulobacteraceae > Caulobacter. The sequence continues at coordinate 95,035 of JAIUNU010000014.1, forward strand.
GTTCGGTGAGCAGGTCCTCCACCGAGCTGACGCCGATGGCGCGCACGTCGGCGGCGGTGAAGGTCTCTTCCGGCGGAATGTCGCCCAGCACCGCGCCGAACGGCTTGCCGCTGGCGGTGATGGTGACGGCTTCGACCTCGGTGTCCTCCTGGTCCGACGACGGGGCGTTTGGGGTCGCGGCCTGAGCGGTGGTCTGCGGCGTCGCGACGGGCTGGACCTGCTGCGCGTGCGCCACGCCGGCGGTGACAGCACCCAGGACGCCGACCAGGGCGAGTTTACGGCTCACGATGAGCGCCTCCGATAACGATACGTCCCGGGCCGGGTGTAGCGCGCCTCATATGGCGCCGGGATTTCAGAGTTTGCGAAAATCGCAACACGCGTCAGCGCACCGACGTCCATGGACGGCTGAGCAGCACGGCGCAATTGATCAGGCCCACCAACGAGTAGGTCTGCGGGTAGTTGCCCCACAATTCCCCGTCGGCGAAGCCGATATCTTCCGAAAGAAGCCCGGCCGGCGTGCGTCGCGACAGCATGTCCTCGAACAGCGCCCGTGCCTCCTCGCTCCGCCCGGCCAGGTGCAGGGCCTCGATCAGCCAGAAGGTGCAGATGTTGAACGCGGTCTGAGGCGAGCCGAAGTCATCGGGGATCGCGTAGCGCAGCAGGTAGGCGCCCCGCCGCAGACCTTCCTCGATGGCCTTCAGCGTGGCGACGTTGCGAGGGTCGTCGGCGGTGTGGAAGCGCAGGTCGACCAGCTGAAGGAGCGAGGCGTCCAGTTCGTCGCCCTCGAAGGTGGCGGCGAAGCGGCCAAGCTTCTTGTTCCAGGCCCGAGACTCGATGACCTGCCGTACCTGGGCGGCGCGGCCGTTCCAGAAGGCGGCGCGATCCTCCAGGCCCAGCTTCTCGGCGGCGTTGCCCAGGCGGTCGCACGCCGCCCAGCACATGGCCGACGAGTAGGTATGGACGTTGGCGCGGCCTCGGAACTCCCAAAGGCTGGCGTCGGGCTGGTCGTGAAGCCGGAACGCCTGCTCGCCCACGGGCTCCAGAGCCTGGAAGTCCTCGATGGTGGCGGGGCGTAGCAGGCGCTCGTCGAAGAACGCCTGGACGGTCGACAGCACGATCTGTCCGTACACGTCGTTTTGAATATGCTCGTAGGCCTGATTTCCCACCCGTACGGGCCCCATGCCCCGGTAGCCGGGCAGGTCAGGGGCGATCGTCTCGGTCAGCACCTCCTCGAAGCCCACGCCGAACAGCGGCTGAATGTGGCCGCCGTTTGCCCGATCGACGATGTTGCGCAGATAGCCCAGATAGTTCTCCAGGATATCGACCGCGCCCAGCCGGTTGAGCGCCTGCACCACGTAATAGGCGTCGCGCAGCCAGCAGTAGCGATAGTCCCAGTTGCGGCCGCTGTCGGCGTGCTCAGGGATCGAGGTCGTCAGGGCCGCGACGATCGCGCCGGTCTCCTCGTGCATGCAGAGCTTCAGGGTGATGGCGGCGCGGATCACGGCGGTCTGCCATTCCAGCGGTAGAGCCAGGCCGCGCACCCACAGTTTCCAGTACTGGTCGGTTTCGCGCATCATCCGCTCGCAGGTCGGACCGATGGGCGCGTTGAACCCTTCATCGGGACCCAGATACATGGCGATAGGGCGCTCAAGCCGGAACGTCCGCTCTTCCAGGATGTGGGACACCGGCGCATCGGTCGACAGGCGCAGCGTCATGTCCGAGCACAGATAGCGGATGTGGTTCGAGCCGGAGGTGTGCTCGGCGACCCGAGCGCCCCAATCAGCCGTCGGCCGCAGGCGCAGGGTGATCCGCGCTACGCCCACGAGCGGACGGATCAGCCGCACGAAGGCGGTAGGCCGGAAAAGGCGTCCGAACTGCTGATAGCGTGGCGCGAAGTCGATGATCTCGAACCGCGCGCCGTCCTCGTCCGCGATCTCGGTGCGCAGGATCGGGGTATTCCGCAGATAGCCCTGGCGGACCTCGGCGCGGCGCTCGACCTGCACGTCCCAGACGCCCTTGGCTTCCGCGCCTTCGAGATCGACGTTGTCGAGCAGGGCGCTGAACACCGGATCGGAGTCGATGCGGGGGGCGCAAGCCCAGACGAAACGACCGCCGGTGTCGATCATGGCGCTGACGGCGCAATTGCCGATCGGAAACAGGTCTAGGGTCTTTTGTTGCAAGGCTCTGTCCATGGTCGCCCCCGCGAGGCCAGCGATGTTCCTGGCCACGATGAAACCAACGGTGTGGCTTGCGGGTTCCTGTTGCTGAAAAACGTCTTCGTGCGGCTGGGGGAGGGCTCGCCTTTCGCGCTACCCGCGTTGACGCGGCAGGGGCCACGCGGCCATCTGTAAACCTTAACGCGGTCTGGCCGCGCGGTGAGTTGTTCGACGGTGATGCGATTTTCGAGAACCTGCGGCGCCCTGGCGGCGACGTTGAGCCTTCTGTCCCTCGAGGTCGCCCAGGCGCAGTCGCAAAGACCTCCGCTGGCCGGCGCTCGACCCGTGCAGAACGTTCCGCTGGTCACGCCGCGTCCCTCAGTGATCCCGCCGGACCTGTCGGCGGTGCAGCTGAGTCCCGACCAGGTGGAGGTGTTGCGGGCCGTCCTTGGCGACGCCTACAGCCATGGCTTCGCCATGAGCGTGTTTTCGCCGGATCGCGCGATCGAACTCTATATGTCCAACGACCCGGGGGCGCGCGCCGCCGGCCAGTCGCAGCTCGTCAATCTGACCCTGGCCTATGCCCGCGCCGTGCGGACCGGTCGTCTGCCCATCAGCGCCTTCAAGGCCGAGTGGGGGCTGCGCCCGGCGGCCTATGATCCGACCCCGGAGTTTGTCGCGGCCGTGCAGCAGGGCCGCCTCGCCGAATGGCTCGACGCCTTGCCGCCGCCTTATACGGGCTATCAGACCCTGCGCACCGGTCTGGTCACTTATCGCGAGATCGCCGCCAAGGGCGGCTGGCTTCCCATCGCCGCTGGTCCCGACCTGAAGGAGGGCGCCACCGGGGCGCGGGTGATCGCGCTGGAGGCGCGTCTGGCCGCCGAGGACCCGACCGTCGCCGTCGACGCCGCGCCGGTCTTTGACGCCGCGCTGACCCAGGCCGTTCAGCGCGCGCAGAAGCGCTTTGGGCTCAATCCCACTGGGGTCGTCGACAAGGCGACGTTGGGGGCGCTGAACATCCCGGTCGAGCGCCGCATCGACCAGATCGTCGCCAATATGGAGCGCTGGCGCTGGCTGCCGCAGACCCTGCCGGCCGATCGCATCCAGGTGAACGTCGCCGCGGCGATCCTGTCGGTGTTCCACCACGACACCCCGACCCTCACGATGCGGGCGGTCACGGGGCGCCCTGGCGACGAGACGCCGATGCTGTCGTCGATGATCCACAGCATCGTGCTCAATCCGCCGTGGAACGTGCCGCAGTCCATCGCGACCAAGGAGCTGTGGCCGAAGGAGCGGGCCAGTCCGGGCTATTTCGCGCGCAACGACTTCATCGTCATCCCGACCGAGGGCGGCGGCTCGCGCCTGCAGCAGAAGGCCGGGCCCAAGGCGGCGCTGGGGCAGGTGAAGTTCGACTTCAACAATCCCTACGGCGTCTATCTGCACGATACGCCCAGCCGCTCGCGGTTCGACAGCTTCAGCCGTCTTGCCAGCCATGGCTGCGTGCGCCTGCAAAAGCCAATCGAGCTGGTCAACGAGGTGATGCGCGACGATCCGACCTGGACGCCGGAAAAGGTCAACGAGACCCTGGCTTCGGGCGACACCGTGCGGGCCAAGCTGCCCCAGCAGATCGCCGTCTACCTGCTGTATTGGACGGCCTATGTGACCCCGGACGGGCAGGTGAACTTCCGCCAGGATCCGTATGGATGGGATCGGGAGCTGGTGCAGCGTATCGCCGCACTTTGATACTGCTCAGCTTGCATTCTTGGTCTGTATGAGGTGTCCTTCCGGCCTTCTGTGTCGGGGTGTAAGGCGTACTCATGCATCGACGTAAGCTGCTCCAGTGGGGGCTGGGCGCTATCGGGGTTGGGCTCTCGCCGCTGGCCGCGCGCGCCGACGACGACATCATCGGTGCGATCCTGGAGGGAAAGGTCCCGCAGGCCGCTTCGGTTCCCGCGCCGACCAGCGTCGCCGCCACGGTGGCCTCGATCGACCCGCCGACGTTGAAGCCCGCCGTCGATCCACGCTGGGTTCACCTGCACAACATCCACACCGGCGAGAAGCTGGAAGCGGTTTACTGGGAAAACGGCGCCTATGTGCCGGACGCCGTCAGCGCTCTCGATAGGGTGCTGCGCGATTATCGTAACGACGAGGTCCATCCGATGGACCCCGGTCTTTATGACCTTCTCGACCAGATCGCCCGCAAGACCGAGAGCAAAGGGCCATTCCAGGTCATTTCCGGCTATCGCTCGCCGGCGACCAACCGTCTCCTGTCGAAGCGCAGCGGCGAGGTCGCCAAGAAGAGTCTCCACATGGACGGCAAGGCGATGGACATCTTCCTGGAGGATGTCGCGCTCAACCATGTTCGCGCCGCGGCCCTGGACCTGGGCGTCGGCGGGGTCGGCTACTACCCGACCAGCAATTTCGTCCATGTTGACGTCGGGCCGGTCCGCAAGTGGACGGGGACCTGAGCGCGCCGCTCGCCTGTCAGCCGAATTCGGTAACCAAGCTCTGGCTCGCACGTTTAGACCGTGATAGCCGGCGTTAAGGCTGTTTGGGCGCGAAAGGCGGAACCTGAGATGAGCGAGCGTCGCGGCAACCCGTTCGGTTGGGTCCTGCTGGGTTTCATCATCGGTGTTCTGGCGACCTTCGGGACCATTCTGTTCCTGACCTCAAGCGGTGGCGGCTATGAGGACGGCCCCGTTGAAACACGCACTGCGGCGGACAACGCCGCAGCCGCCGCCATGGCCGCCCGTGCTCCTCCGCCCGCCCCGACCAAGGCCGAAACCGCCGCCCCGGCGCCCGAGACGCCTGCCGTTCCGTCCGTGCGCCAGACCGGTCCAGCGCCGGAACTCGACCCGCAGGTGGCCGACGATGCGGCCGCCGCCGGCATGACGTCGCGAACGCGTTAGGCGTCCTGCCCAGCGGGATCTCATTGCGGCGATCCGCCTCATCTCGATCCGAACCCTGCTGACACACGGCTGGCGGCAGGGGAGGCGCACGGTCCTTGAGCGATCAAGGAGACCAAGATTGGCGATCACCGGAAGCTGTTGCTGTGGCGGGGTGCGGTTCGAGCTCTTCGAGCGTCCGCTGATGGTGGGCGTCTGCCACTGTTCGCGCTGTCGAAAGGCGGGGTCCAGCGCCTACGCCTATGTGCGGGCCGAGGCGTTCTCGTGGGTGGCGGGACGTGCGCTGGTCACGCGATACCGGCCAAGGCCGCCGTTTGCTTTCGACCGCTGCTTTTGCAGGCGTTGTGGCGCGTCGCTGGGCGATCCGTTCAGCGGGCGGATCGTGGCGATCGCGGCCGCTTGCCTCGACGACGACCTTGGCCTGACGGCCAGTTTCCACGAACACCGCCCCAATCAACCCTCGTGGTGGGAAGACCGGACGCCGGCCAAGGACAAATAGAAAAGGCGGCCGCGCGAGCGACCGCCTTCGCTAGATTCAGCTGTGGACCGAGATCAGTTCTTCGGCGCCGGCATCGGCGTCAGCGCGCTGGCCTTCTGCTTCATCTGGACGTGAACCGCCGGCGGCAGCGGGATCATGCCGCGGCTTTGCAGGTAGCCGCCGCGACCCGTGGCGGCGTCGGAGACGAACTCGGCCACGAACTCCTTCAGGCCCGGCGTCACGCCGACCTGCGACTTCTTCACATAGATGTAGAGCGAGCGCGACAGCGGGTACTGACCGCTGGCGATCGTCTGGGCGGTGGGCTTCACGCCGTTGATCGTAGCGCCCTTGATGCGCGAGCCGTTCTCTTCGAGGAACGAATAGCCGAAGACGCCCAGGGCGTTCGGGGTCTTCTCGATGGTGCCGACGATGGCGTTGTCGTTCTCGCCCGCATCGACCCAGCCGCCGTCGGTGCGCATCGGCGACACGGTGGCCTTGAACTTCTTCTCGTCGGCGGTCTTCATCTTGGCCAGGGTCGGCAGCTTGGCCGCGCCACCTTCGATGGCCAGCTCGATCCAGGCGTCGCGCGTGCCTGAGGTGGGCGGCGGGCCGTAGGCCAGGATGCGGGCGTTCGGCAGGCCGGGGCCGACTTCGCTCCAGGTCTTGTAGGGCTGCTTCACCAGCTTACCCCCGCGCAGGGTCTGGTCGGCCAGGCCCAGATACAGTTGCTCGAGCTTGAAGTTGAAGTCAGGGCCCTTCTTGTTCGACGCGACGACGATGCCGTCGAAGCCGATCTTGATTTCGACGATGTCCTTCACGCCGGCCTTCTGGCAGGCGAGGAACTCGGACTTCTTCATCGGACGCGAGGCGTTGGCGATGTCCGGGAACTTCTCGCCGGCGCCGCCGCAGAACATCTTGATGCCGCCGCCCGTGCCCAGGGCTTCGATCTTGGGCGACTTCTTGCCGGTCTTCTTGGCGTAGTTCTCGGCGACGCGCGTCGAGAACGGGAAGACGGTCGAGGAGCCGGCGGCCCAGACGTAGTCGCGCGCCGCGTGGGCTTGGTCGGCGACGGCGAGCAGAGCGACGGTGGCGACCGCGCCGATGAGCTTGTTCATGTCGTCAAATCCTGAGGCGTCTGGAGCGAGAGGAAACCTGCCAGACCGATGACGGGCTTTTGTCACGGCTTGGCGACAGTTTTACGACGGTGTGTCCGTAGGCGGATAAAGTTGATCTATGGCGCTTCGGGACGCGGTTCGGGCGGCGGCGGGGCGGCCGGCGCCCCGCCGCCGGGCGATGGGATCGGGGCGTCGGGCGCGGGGGTCAGAGGCGCGATCGGAAGCCCGTCCGGGCCGATCTCGCCCTCCAGGGGCAGGCCCAGGTCTTCCAGCGGATCTTCTTCGACCACCGGAGCGATGTCGCGTCCCAACGCCGCCAGCATGAACGCCTTCCAGATCTTGGCCGGCTCGCCGCCGCCGACCACGCCGTTCATCGAGCTGTTGTCGTCGTTGCCGAGCCACACGCCCACGACGAGATCGTCGACATAACCCACGAACAGCGCGTCGTGATAATCCTGGGTGGTGCCGGTCTTGCCGTAGGCGCCGGCGATGGCGGCCTCGACGCCCGTGCCGCGATGGGTCGCCGAGCGCAGCAGGTCGCGCATATTGGCCAGCACCTTGGGGTCATAGGCCTTGGTCTTGGGCTTCTTGAAGTCGGCCAGACCGTGCGGAACGATCGGATACTCGCCAGCGGCGACCGAAGCATAGGCGGCGGTGAGGCGCGTGAGGCTCATCGGACCGGTGCCCAGCGCCATGGTCAGGTCGGACGGGATGTCTTCGGTCACCCCAAGCTCGCGCGCGACCTTGATCACCTTGGCGGGGCCCAGGTCGTGGGCCAGGCGCACCGCCGCGACATTGGACGATCCGGCGAAGGCGGTGATCAGCGGCACCTCGCGGGCGTGGTATTTGCCCTCGTGGTTCTTGGGCATGTAGCCGCTCACCTGAACCGGGGTGTCGAGGATCGGCGTCGTCGTCGTCATGCCGTCGCGCAGGGCGGCCAGATAGACGAACAGCTTGAACGCCGAGCCCGGCTGGCGTCCGGCGTCGGCGCGGTTGAACTGGCTCTGCTTGTAATCGCGCCCCCCGACCATGGCAACGACCCGGCCGTCCTTGCGCATCGCCACCAGGGCGCCCTGGGTGACGTTGAGGACCTCGCCGTCGCGTTCGATGTAGTCGTTGAGGATCCGCTCGGCCTTCTCCTGCAGTTCAGGATCCAGCGTCGTCTTGACGATGGTCTCGCCGTAGCGCGCGCCGATCAGGGCGCGGGCCTGCGGCAGGGCCCAGTCGGCGAAGTAGGAGCCCGTCGGCAGCTTATCCTCGGCCTCGACGGGCGAGACCTCGCCCACCGCGTCGGCCTGGGCTTGTGTGATGGTCTTGGTCTCGACCATGGCGCCCAGCACCACGCGCATGCGCTCGCGCGCGCCTTCAAGATTGTTGGTCGGCGCCAGGCGAGAGGGGGCCTTGACCAGACCGGCCAGCATCGCGGCTTCGCCGATCGACAACTGCTCGGGTTGCTTGCCGAAATAGTGCCGGGCCGCCGCGCGCAGGCCAAAGGCGCCGTCGCCGAAATAGACCGATGACAGGTAGCGCGACAGGATCTCGTCCTTGGAAAGCCGTGCTTCCAGATAGACGGCGATCAGCGCTTCCTGGGCCTTGCGGCGCAGGTTGCGGTCGCTGGACAGGAAGGCGTTCTTGGCCAGCTGCTGGGTGATCGTCGAACCGCCCTCGGAAACACCGCCCGCCTGGGCGTTGCGGCCCAGCGCCCGCGCGATGGCCTTCGGGTCCACGCCCATGTGGCTGTAGAAGCGGCGATCCTCGATGGCGATGAAGGCCCCAGGCACATAGTCCGGCAGCTTGGCGACATCGATCGGCGCTTCCTTGTAGGAACCCCGACGCGCGATCGGCGAGCCATCGTCGGCCACCAGCACAATCGCCGAGTTGTTGAGGGGCTCCAGCGCGCGGCTCAGCGGCAGCGACCAGAACAGTGACGCGACCAGAATGACCACCAGCAGCGCCGCCGCGCCCGCGCCGATCAGCCAGGCGGGACGCTTCCAGATCGGCGGCTTGGCGGCGGGCTCGGGCGGTGAGGGCGGCGGCGCGGTCTCGGCCTGCGGCTCGGCGGCCTGCGATAGAGGGGCGTCGGGCTCGGGCTCGGATGAAATGGCTTCGTCGGCTTCGGGTTGCGGCGCGGTCGGCGACGCTTCGAGCTCGGAGGCGGGCTCGGCGGGGGCCTCGAAGAGTTCGGCGTCGGGCGTCGCGTCGATGGTTTCGTCGGGCGTCGCCACCGGTGTTGGCTCGATCGGATCCTCGACCGGCGTCGCCGCTTGCGCGCGGCGGGACTTTCGGGCCCGGCGAGGTTTGGGCGGCGCGGCTTCCGGCGACTGCGGGTCCAGCCCGGCCGCCTCGGTCATCACCGTCTGGGCGCGCGGCTTGCGCGGCCGGCGCGGCTTGGGCGCGGGCGCGGCGGGGACGTCGTCTTGGGGATCGTTTGGATCAGACATGGGGCTTGGCGCTCGCTTCGGGCGCAGGCCCTCACTCGTCAAGCGCGCTCATTATCACACGGCCGTGGCAAGCCAAGCGCGACGGCGGCCAAGTTTTTTTCGTTCGACCTCTTGAAGCCCGCTTGAGTGAACATAGATCACCAACGTGAGGCGAGCAGCCTCTGCCCTTTCCCAGGGCGTTTCCTCCCTACTTATTCCAGCCCGGCCTCGTCGCCGGGCTTTTCTTTTGCCCGGCGAGGGGACTAGCCGCGCTGCCGCCGTTGACCTCCGTAAGGGGAACCCATTACGGCCGGAGACACAAAACAGCGTCGTCGCCTGATCTTCGGAGAGCGGACATGACCGGAGTCCTGAGCCAATTGTTCGATCTCAGCGGTCGCGTGGCGATCGTGACGGGAGGTTCGCGGGGACTGGGTCTGCAGATCGCCCGCGCCCTGGCCGAGTACGGCGCGGCGGTGGCGTTGGTGGCGCGCAAGCAGAACGAGCTGGACGCCGCCGTCGAAAGCCTGACCGCGGAGGGTCGCACCGCTGTCGGCTTCGCCGCCGACCTCGGGCTGCCGGACGCGGCGCAGACCGTGACGGCTCGCGTGCTGGAGCGCTTTGGCCGGATCGATATTCTGGTCAACAACGCCGGCGCGGCCTGGGGAGCCCCGGCCGAGGCGTATCCGCCCGAAGGCTGGAACAAGGTCATGGACCTGAACGTCACCGGCCTTTTTCTGCTGACCCAGGCCGTGGCGCGCGACGCCTTCCTGAAGCAGGGGAAGGGCGCGGTGGTCAATCTGGCTTCGATCGAGGGCTTGCAGGGCCATCATCACAGCCAGTTGGGCACGATCGCCTACAACACCGCCAAGGGGGCGGTGATCAACATGACCCGGGCGCTGGCCGCCGAGTGGGGGCCGAAGAACATCCGGGTCAACGCCGTGGCCCCGGGCTACTTCCCGTCGAAGATGACGCTAACGACGCTGGGACAGCATGGCGAGGAGATGCTGCGCCAGACGCCGCTGGGCAAGCTGGGCGGCGACACCGACCTGATGGGTCCCGCCCTGCTGCTGGCTTCCGACGCCGGCGGCCACATCACCGGTCAGATCATTGTCGTCGACGGCGGCATGACCATCATCTGACGGCGGCCGTTCGGGCCTAGAAGCTGACCCGCAGCTTGCCGGTGATCGTGCGGGGCGCGCCGGGCGTGATCCAGACGTCGCTGTACGAGCTTTCCAGATAGTTGGCGTCGAACAGGTTCTCGACATCCAGGTGCAGTGAGACCGCCTTGGAGACCTGATAGGCGAGGTTGGCGCGCACCGTGACGTAGTCGGGCAGCTTGAAGCCTGTGTTGGCGTCGTCGCCCGCGCGCTTGCCGACATAGACCACCCCGCCGCCCAGCGTGACCGATCCCGGAGCGTCGCCCCGCGAACGCCAGTTGGCGTAGAGCGCGCCCGAGTGCAGCGGGATGTTGCTGAGATGGCTCCCGACCAGGTTGGCGCGCGTGTCGCGGGTGACCTCGGTGTCGGTATAGGCATAGACGGCCGTGGCGGTGATCCCTGCGGGCAGACGCAGATTGGCCTCGACCTCCAGGCCTTGGCTGCGGGCGCCGCCGACGGGGATGAAGAAGCCGCCATTGGCCGGGTCGTTGACGAGGATGTTTTCCTTGTCGATGCGGAAAAGCGAGGCCGTGCCGGTCAGGCGGCTGGCCAGATCCCATTTCACGCCGGCTTCCCAGGATTCACCCTTTTCCGGTGGGAAGGCCCCGCCCGCAGCGTCGGCGCCCTGGTTGTAGCGGAACGAGCGTCCCCAGCTCACATAGGCCGAGAAGCTCTCGTTCGGCGCCCAGGTCAGGGCCGCGCGCGGCGAGGCCTGCGACGGCGACTGCCGGGTGACCGAGTTATTCCGATAGTTGGTGTTGGTCTGGCGGATCCAGTCCTGGCGCACGCCGACCAGCAGGGTGAACTGGCTGTTTAGCGTCACCAGATCCTGCAGATAAAGGCTCTCGCCGCGCAGCTCCTCCAGCAGGTTCTGGTTCAGCGGCGCGACAGGCTTGGGCTGGCCATAGACTGGCTTGAAGATGTCGATCGCGTAGGGCGTCGCGGCGGTCGGGCTGAAACGATAGAACACCCGCCGCTGCTCATAGGTGAAGGCGTCGGCGCCGGCGCGCAACTGATGCTCAAGGCCCCCGAGCTTGCCGTCGAAGCTCACCTCGATCCGGCCGGACAGATCGTTCCAGGTGTAGTCGTGGATGCGAAGCTGGCGACGAAGCTGGGTTCCCACCAGGACGCTGTTGTGGGTGGACTGGCCCCTGAACGAGCCGTCGCGATACTGGACGCCGGCTTCCACCGCGACGCTGGGGCTGAAGTTGTAGGTCGTAGTCAGCTGGTGCTGGATCGTCTTCTGGGTGATCTCGCCATCGTTGGGTTCGCCAAGGAACCGCTCGCGCGGCAACGCCTTGCCGTTGCCACCCACCGCCACGAGGCCTCGGTCGTGCACAAAGTGAACGGTGTTGGCCTCCAGCTGATAGAGCAGGCGCAGGTCGTCTGACGGCCTCCAGGCCAGGGAGGGGGCCAGCAGCAGCCGATCGCTGCCGACGTGATCGCGCCAGCCGTCCGTGTCCTGATAGACGGCGATCATGCGCGCCGAGACACCGCCGCCCAGCGGGCCGCTGAGATCTCCCATGACGCGCTTGGCGTCGAAGCTCCCATAGGACAGTTCGCCCGAGCCTTGCGCGGTCTCGGTTGGCGCCTTGGTCACGATGTTGATCGAGCCGCCCGGCTCGCCCTTGCCCGACAGGGCCGAGGCGGGGCCCTTGAGCACCTGGAAGCGCTCGACGGTGGCCACGTCGCGCCGGGCGTTGAAGCCGCGATTGGCGGTGAAGCGATTCACCAGCAGGTCCGGGCCCTGGTTGATGTCGCCCGAGAAGCCGCGGATCGCGTAGGCGTCCCAGGCGCCGCCGAAGCTGTTCTGGCGCGCCATCCCCCCGGCGAAATCGAAGAGATCCGACAGGTTCGTCACCCCGGTGTCGGCGATCAGGGTCTCATCCAGAACCCGCACGCTCTGCGGCAGGCGCATGGGGTCGATGACGACGCCGTTGATGCTGGCGCTGGCCGCGCGCGAACCCGTGATCACGACGCCCTCGACCTCGTCGGTGCGTTCCTGCGCCTCTGCCATGTCGACGAGGGCGAGCGAAGAGGCGCCGGCGCAGAGGGCGAGCAGAAGGGCCTTGGGGGTCATGAAAGGTCTCGCTGGAGAACGGCGGTCTGTGTGGTCCGGTCGAATAGGCGAGGGGTGACTTGACGGTCAAGATGAATGTTAAGATATAACATCACATACAGGCGCGGGCGGCGTCGTGAGCGATCAACGAGGGTGGCGTGACGAGCATTGACGGCGGCAAGGCGATCGAGATCGAGGACCTCGTGGTCCGGTATGGGGAGCGCCAGGTGCTCGATCATCTGTCGCTTTGCGTCGCCGCCGGCGAGGTCTACGGCCTGCTCGGCGGTAACGGCGCTGGCAAGTCCACGACCTTGCAGGCCATTCTCGGCTTCATCCAGCCGAGCGCCGGACGGGTCAGTGTGGCGGGCCTGGATCCCGCATCCGACCCGGCCGGCGTTCGCCGCACGATCGCCTACATTCCCGAGAACGTGGCCCTGTATGAGCATCTGACCGCCCGCGAGAATGTCGATTACTTCCTGCAACTGGGCGGGCTTCGGGCCGACCGGGCCGAGATGGACGCGGCGTTTCGCGCCGTCGGTCTGGCCGAGGAGGCCTGGTCGCGCAGTGTCTCGGGCTTCTCGAAGGGGATGCGTCAGAAGACAGCCATCGCCCTGGCCCTGCTGCGTCGAGCTTCGGTGCTGCTGCTGGATGAACCGACCTCGGGCCTGGATCCAGGCGCGAGCGCCGACTTCAACGCGCTGGTTTCACGGTTGCGCGGGGAGGGGGCGGCGATCCTGATCGTCACCCATGACCTCATCGGCGTGGCGGATATCGCCGATCGAATCGGCTTTCTCGAGCGCGGACGGATCAGCGCCGAGATGGTCGCCGAGGGGCCTGATCGTTTCGACCTGCGGGCCCTGCACGATCGCTTCTCGAGGGTGCGGGCCGGATGAGCGTGATGATTTCGGTGGCGCGCAACGCGCTTCGCCACCTGCTCCGAAGCCGCATTGCGCTGACGGGGGTCGTTCTGGTCGCGTTGCTGACCTTGGCCGCCGCTGTCACGTCCAGAGCCTATCAAGCCGATCAGGCGGGTTTGCGCGATCGTCTGCAGCACGCTGCCGATCAGGACTTTGCGGCCCAGCCCAACCGCCATCCGCACCGCGTGGTCCATTTCGGCCACTTCGCCATCCGACCCGCCAGCGGCCTGGCGGCGATGGATCCCGGCGTCGAGGCCTTTACCGGAAACATGATCTTCCTGGAGGGGCATCGCCAGAACAGCGCCAATTTCGGCGACGCGCGCCAGTCGTCGCTGCTTGTGCGCTTTGGCCAGCTGTCGCCGGCCCTGGTTCTGCAGGTGATCGCGCCGCTGCTGCTGGTGTTCATCGGCGCGGGCATGGTGGCGGGCGAGCGGGAGCGCGGCACGCTGCGGCAATCGCTCCTGGCTGGCGTGTCCGGCGGGACGCTGCTCGGCGGCAAGGCCCTGGCGCTTGGCTTTGCGGGCCTGATCATTTCCGCGCCGGCCTTTGGACTGCTGCTGTGGGTCGGCGTCAACGGCGGCGCGCGCGCGTCGGCCGTGGCGTTGAGCGCGCTGGGGTATGTCGCCTATCTGGCCTTCTGGACCCTGTTGATCGTCGCCGTCTCGGCGATGGTCCAGCGCAGCCGCACGGCCCTGATCGCGCTGGTCGGGGCCTGGGCCTTCAGCGTCGTGCTCGTTCCTCGCCTTGCGCCGGAAGTCGCCGCCGGCCTGGCCCCGTTGCCGACACGGGTGGAGACCGACATCGCCGTTCAACGCGATCTGCGGGCCATGGGCGACAGCCACAATCCCAATGATCCGTACTTCGCGGCCTTCAAGCAGAAGACGCTGAAGCAGTATGGGGTCAGCCGCGTCGAGGATCTGCCCGTCAACTATCGCGGCCTTCTGGCCATCGAGGGCGAGAAGCTGACCTCCAGCCTGTTTGACCGCTACGCCGACCAGGCCTTCGGGGCGATGGCGGCGCAGGGGCGGGTGATGGACGCCTTGGCGGTGGTCAGCCCCACCATCGCGATCCGGCGCTTGTCGATGACCCTGGCCGAGACCGATCTGTCAGCCTATCGCCGCTTTCTGGAGCAGGCCGAAGCCTATCGCTACGACTTGGTCCAGCGGCTCAACCGGCTGCAGGCCACGGCCGTGACCGCCGAGGACGATGCGGCCAAGAGCAAGAGCGCCGCCGCCGAGTCCCGCAGCCGGATTTCCGCCGATCACTGGCGGTCGATGCCGCATTTCGCGCCGGACCGTCCGTCCGCCGGCGAGGTGACGGGCCGCGCGCTGCCATCCTTGATCGTCCTGCTGCTCTGGCTCGCCGCCGGAGCATTGTTGGCGGCCCGCGCCGGTCGCCGTCTGAACCGGAGCGCCGCATGAACGCCCTGTTTCGCGAGGCGCGGTTTCTGCTGGGCCTGAAATCGGCCGTCGCGGCCATTCTGTGCCTTTTCCTGCTATCCGCCGTGGCGGTCGGCGCGGGGCTGGTCGAGGTCGCGCGGCAACAGGCGACCATCGCCCGGATCGCGCCCCAACAGGCGGCCGACGTCGCCGCGATCGCCGACTGGGCGTCGCGCGAGAAGGATCCCGGCAACGCGGCCTACTACACGTTCCACGCCACCTGGGACCCGCCTTCGGACCTGGCGTTCGCGGCGATCGGCACGCGGGACGTCTCGCCCTACGTGCTGCGCGTGCGGGCCCTGGGCTTGGAGGCGCAACTCTATGAGGGCGAGATCGGCAATCCCGAGGCGGCGCTGCCGGGCCGCTTCGATTTCGCCTTCGTGCTGGTCTATCTGGCCCCGCTGTTCGTGATCCTTCTGTTCCACGACCTGCGGTCGGGCGAGCGGGAGGCAGGACGGCTCGGCGCGCTAGAGGCCTCGGCGGGATCGCCGAGGGGCTTGTGGCGCGCGCGGATCGCGGTGCGGGCGGCGGGTCTGTTCCTGGCGCTGGCGGTCCCGTTCCTGATTGGCGCGGCGGTCGCCGGGACGGCGCTGTGGAAGACCGGTTCGGTGCTGCTGATCGTGCTGGCCTATCTTGCCTTCTGGATCACGCTCAGCGTCGTGGTGGCCCGAGCCAAGCGCGGCTCGCTCGCCAACGCGATGACGCTGGCGGCGGCCTGGATGACGCTGACCCTGATCGTGCCTGCGATCGGTCACGTGGTGATCAACAGCGCCATCCCGCTGCGCCAGGGCATGGAGCTGGGTCAGCGCCAGCGCACCGCCGTCCATCGGGCGTGGGACATCCCGAAATCCCAGACCATGGACGCCTTCTTCCGCACCCATCCCGAATGGAAGGACACCGCGCCGCTCACCGAGGCTTTCCATTGGAAATGGTACTTCGCCTTCCATCAGGTCGGCGACGAAAGCGCTGCGGATCTGGCGCGCGCCTATCGCGCCGGCGTCTTGAAGCGGGCTGCGTGGAGCGAGCGGCTGGGCCTGGTGACGCCAGGCGTGGCCGCGCAGCTGGCGCTACATCGCCTGGCAGGCGCCGATCCGTCCGCGCAGATCGCCTATCAGGATCGCATCCGGGCGTTCCACGGCGCCCTGCGCGGGTTCTACTATCCGTATCTGTTCCGGGACCGACCGTTCGGCCGTGACGACTTCGCCCGCGCGCCCGTGTACCAGGCCGCGCCCGACCCGGGCGGGTGGCCGGGCGGCTTGCTGCTGGGCCTCGTGGGGATGACCGCCCTGGTCGCCGCGGTGGGCGCGTGGTGGTCTCGGCGCGAAGGACTTTAGCGCCTAGTCCGCCACGACATAGTCGGCTTCCTGCCGGGCCAGCAGCTTATGGCGGCTGGGGTCGGCGACCAGGTTGAACGCGGCCAGCAACGCCAGGGCGGCGGCCAGCACGGTCGCCAGGCCAAAGCCGTAGCTGGCGTCGCCGAAATGGTCGCTGACCAGGCCCATCATCCAGGGCGACACCACGGCGCTGACGCAGGTGAAAAACAGGATGACGCCGGAGACAGAGCCGTGCTGGGCCTTGGGAAAGCAGCTGATGCCCTTGGAGTTCAGGGTCGGATAGAGCACCGACATGAACAGGCCCGAGAACGGCAGCGAGATCACCGCCACCTCGCGCCCGCCGGCCAGGGCCGCGCCGAAGCAGGCCAGAATCGCCACGCTGCAGAGCGCGACCACTTGGGTCCAGGCCAGACGGCTGAGGAGCCAGGCGCCCAGGAAGCGTCCGGCGGCGCGCAGGACGAAGAAGATCGACAGGGCGTACGCCGCCAAGGCGACGGCCGGACCCTTGTACCCCGCCAGCAGGGTCGGCATCCAAACGTAGATCGCCGTCTCGACCCCGACATACAGCATGATCGCGAGGCTGAACCCGAGCGCGTAGGGATTGCCGAACATCGCCAGCGTCGCGCGCGGATCGGTCTTCTCCTGCGCCGCGCGCGGAACCTCCGGATAGCGGACGGTCATCGCCGCGATGATCAGCAGGACGCACAGCGCACCGGCGATCACATAGAGCCACTTCCACGAGGCCCCCTTGGCCAGCAGGGCCGCCACGATCGCCGGTCCGATGATGGCGCCCAGGCCAAAGAAGCCCTCGACCATGTTCATGGTGGCGGTGTGGGCGCGGGTCGAAGTCGAGATGTCGCCGATCAGGGCCAGGGCGCCGGTCTTGAAGACCCCGATCGCCAGCCCCGAGATCAGCAGCAGTCCAACGAAGAAGCCAAAGGTCTGGCCAACGGCGAACAGGAAGGCCGTGACGGCGAACGCGACGAGGCCAATCACGATCGTCGCCTTGCGGCCCAGTCGGTCGGCCAGGAAGCCCAGACCCACCCCGCCCAGCGCGATGCCGGTCATGCTGGCGTAGTGGAACGAGCCCGCCGCCGCCATGCCCAGCTCGAAGGTCTTGATGACGTGGGGGATGATCACGCCGACCGAGTCCGTGGTCATCGCGAACATCATGAACATCAGATAGGTCAGGATGCGGATCCGTCGCGGGTCCTGCGCGACCTGTGCCGTCGAGGTCATGGCGTCAGCTCCTGAACTTGAGGGTTGGCGGCCTGGGCCAAGGCGACCGCCCCGAGGAGACCGGCGTCGCCGCCCAGCGCCGGAGCGACGACGAGGGTTTCGATCGCCGCGTCGGTGGTCAAGGCGTCAAGATAGCCGGCGAGGTTCTCCCGCAGCCTGACGCGCGCGCGGTTCAGCAAATTCGGGTTCATCCCGACGCCGCCGCCGATGATGATGCGCTCGGGCGACACGGTCAGGGCGAGGCTGCACAGCAGTTGTCCCAGATAGTCGGCGACAAGACCCCACACTGGGTCGTCCGCGGCGAGCGTCTCGCCAGGAGCGCCGGTGCGCGCGGCGAGGGCGGGACCGCTGATCAGGCCTTCCAGGCAGTCGCCGTGGAACGGGCAGGCGCCGGCGAACGTATCCCTGGCCACGTCGCGCCTTACCAGCAGGTGGCCGGCCTCTGGGTGCAGGAGGCCATGCACCGGCGCGCCGTTGACGATCAGGCCCACCCCGACGCCCGTGCCGATGGTGACATAGGCGTATGTGGACAGGCCCTTCGCTGCGCCCCATCGGCCTTCCCCGAGCGCCGCGCCATTGACGTCTGTGTCCAGCGCCAGCGGCGCGCCGAACCGCGCGCTCAGCCGCTGGCCGATATCCGCGCCGGACCAGCCAGGCTTGGGAGTCTTGAGGATATGACCCCAGTCCGCTGCACGCCGGTCGAGGCGAATGGGACCGAAGCTGGCGACGCCGATGCTGTCGAACCCGCCACGCTCGGCGTCGAGCACGGCCTCGATCCGCGCCAGGGTTTCCTCGGGCGAGGTCGTGGCGATCCGCGTGGCTGGCGTCAGGTCGGACGGGCCGGACCCGAATGCGACCAGCGCCTTGGTGCCGCCCAGCTCGATCGCGGCGACGCGGGTCATCGGCGGACCAGCCATTTCTGCGCGTAGGGACCGAGGCGCACGACCGAGGCGGCGGCCTCGTCGGTCAGGATATCGAGCGCGTGCCCCGCATAGGCGGCGGGCAGGGCGACATCCACAGGCTCGGCCGAAAGGTTGGCTAAGCACAGCAATTGACCGGCGCCCTTGGTCCGTTGAAAGGCCAGAACCTGACGCGCGCCCAGGTCAACTGGCTCGGCCGGCCCCGCTACGCCCAGGGACGCCAGAGCCCGCGCCGCCTGTCCGAAGCGGGCGAACGCCGCGAACAGGTCCGCCTCCACAGCTCCGGCCTCCAGCCGACGGCGGGCGCGGTTCCAGTCCATCAGCGGACGGTGAAGCCAGCGCCCGTCGCCGGCGCGCAACGGGTCTTGCGCGTAGGCCTCATCATCGCCCAGACCGATTTCGTCGCCCATGTAGATGAGCGGCCAGCCGTCCAGCGCGTGGATCACGCCGTAGAGCAGGCAAAGTCGGCGCGCCCCGGCGCTCTCGATGTCGTCGGCCGCGTCGAGGCCGGCCAGGGAGGCCGCCATGCCGTTTGTGGACGGCACGCCACCGGCTGCGGTCTGGAAGGCCCGGCCCCGCGAGAAGCCTTCGCCCTCGCCATAGGCCGCCGACCAGCGCGCCAGGTCCGCAGGCGGCGCATAGGCGGCGAGCGCATTCCAGATCAGGTCGTCATGGCAGCGGACATAGTTCAGCCAGACCCCCTGCGAGGGCTTCTGCGCGGCTACGGTCAGACAGCGACGCGCGATGGCGGCGTCGGCGTCGGCCAGCGCGGCCCATAGCGCGGTCATGACCACGTTGTTGTAGGCGAGGTTGCAGCCCGGCGTCGCGCGACCGAAAAACGGGATGACGTCCTCCAGGCTCTCGATCGCCTCGGCCAGCAGCACGACGCCCGGCGCTACGATCGACAGCGCCGCGCGCCAGGCCTCGACGATGTCATAGGTCTGGGGCAGGTTGCGACAGGTGGTTCCCGCCTGCTTCCAGAGGAACGGCGCGCTATCCAGTCGGAAGCCCTGCGCGCCCTTGGCGGCCAGGAAGATCAGGACCTCCAGCATCTCGGCGAAGACAGCCGGGTTGGCGTAGTTCAGGTCCCACTGGAACGGATAGAAGGTCGTCCAGACATAGCCGCCCATTTCCGGGTCATGGGTGAAGCTGCCGGGGGCGGTGTCGGGGAAGACGTCGATCAGTTCGCGGTCCCGTGCGGCCGCGCTCTGCGCGTCCGGTAGTACGATGTAGTAGTCGCGATAGGCGGGGTCGCCCGCGCGCGCCTTGGCGGCCCAGGCGTGTTCGCGGGCGGTGTGGTTGCACACCACGTCTAGGATCAGGCCCATGTCGCGCTGGCGCAGGTCGTCGGCCAGGGCCGCCAGATCGTCGATCGTTCCCAGCTTGGGATCGACTTTGCGATAGTCGGCCACGGCGAAGCCGCCGTCGCTGTC
The DNA here is from genome assembly GCA_020161365.1 of Pseudomonadota bacterium. Classification (GTDB taxonomy): domain Bacteria; phylum Pseudomonadota; class Alphaproteobacteria; order Caulobacterales; family Caulobacteraceae; genus Caulobacter. Next base: position 114,608 of record JAIUNU010000014.1, read on the forward strand.
GCCAGGGCGTGGCTCCAGCAGGGGAAGGGGATGCAGCCAGCGCACGCCCAGCTCAGACAGATAGTCTAGCTTGCCGCGAACGCCGTTCAGGTCGCCGGCGAAGCGATCGACATAGAAGGTGTAGGCGCTTTGACCCGGCGCCTGCAGCCAGTCGGGATCGGCTTCCCGGGCCGAGTCCAAGGCGCGAAGGGGTTCCGGTCGGGCCAGCGCGGCGTCCATAAGCGTGCGCTTCAGGCGATCCATCACCTCAAGGCCGCGCGGATGCTGGCCATAGAGGCCGGCGAAGCGGCGCTCGACCTCCGGCCAGAGCCGCGTGAAGCGGGCCTGGACGTGATCCTCGTGCGTCGGGGTCGATGCGGCGAAGGCCATGCCAGCGAACTCGTTGAAAGAGGAGCCTCGCCCAGCCTGAGGCGGCTTGGCGAGGCTAATCGGCCGGCGGGGCAGGAGACCCGCCGGCCAGGGGATTAGAAGCTGTAGCGAAGCGTCGCCGTGACCGTGCGTCCGTTGATCGAACGCGCGCGGATCGCATTGACCGAGCCCGCCGTGATCGAACCCTCTTCCGCCTCGGTCAGGCCGACCTTGTTAAACAGGTTGTTGGCGTTGACCGACAGCGACAGCGTTTCGGCCAGCTTATACTCGGCGAAGGCGTTCACCTGGGCGTAGGCCGGGAAGATCAACTGGTTGTCGTCCTGGGCGTAGGCCTTGGTGGTGCCGATGACGCTGGCGCCGATCGTGGCCTTGTCGTTGATCGTCCAGGTCGGGGCGAACTGGTAGATCCACTTGGCCTGGCGGCGCGGCGTATTGCCGACGACGGCCGGCGTGAGGGCGTCCTTGTCGATGACGGCGTCGGTGTAGGTGGCCCCGCCGGTGATGGAGAGACCGCCGATGCGATAGCTGGCCTCCAGTTCGACGCCCTTGGCCTTGTAGGTGCGGTCGAAGAACTTCTGGCTGGTGGCCTCGAAGTTCTGCTCCTGCGTGCGGGCCCAGAAGGCCGTCGCGAACAGGCCAAAGCCGTTGCGGCGATACTTCACCCCGCCCTCGACCTGGTCGACCATGTCGACGGCGTCTTCCTTGGACACCGTGCCGTCGGCGCGGACCTTGCCGAACAGCAGGCGGTCGGCGTTGGCGCGTCCGCCGCGGCTGACGCGGGCGAAGGCCGCGACGTCAGGGTTGAACTGGTAGTTCGCGCCCAGCGACCAGGACGTGTAGCCCCAGTCATAATTGACCGGCGAGGCCTTGGCGTTGTCGATCACCGACACGCTCTGCTCGACGTTCTGGATCACGCCGTCGCCATTGACGTCGAAGGCGGCCTGTTTGGCGCCGGCATAGAGACCGCGCGCCTTGCCTTCGTCGCGACGGAGGCTGGCGTCGACGCTGAGGGCGCCGATGCGGCTCGACAGGCTCAGATAGGGCGCGTCGATGTCGTAGGTGACGTCATAGCGGCGGGTGCAGCAGTTGCCCCACAGCGGCACGCCGTAGGCGGCCAGGCCTGTCTGGGTCAGCTTGGTCCCGGCGCTGTTGAAGACGTCGAGCAGGGCGGCGTTGTCGCCCTTCACTTCCGAGACGAAGGTGTTCCACAGCCAGTCCATGGCGATGGTCTGGCGCGACTTGTAGTAGCCGGCCGTGACGTCGATCACCGCTTCGCCGGTGTCGAAGCTGCGCGACAGTTTCAGGTCGTTCATGGCGTTGCCGAAGTCGTTGATCTCGACGTCGAACATGTGGATGCGCATAGCCAGGCCGTTGCCGTTCAAGCTGCCCGGCGCGGTGATCGCCTGGCCCGCGTTCGGGCCATTGGCGTAGCGCAGGGTCGCGCCCGCGCCGCCGATCGAGGTCGCCAGCGCCTGAGCGCCCAGCACCTCGGCGGGGAAGGGGGCGACGAAGCGACCCGAGGTCTTGGCGACCTTGAAGCGGTCTTCGATCTTCCAGCCTCCGACATCGAACTTGGCTTCGGCGCCGAACTGCAGGGTGTCGGGATGCATGCCGTCGGCGACCTTGCTGATCCGACGATTGCCGTCGCCGTCCAGGCCCGGATTGCTGGTCAGATAGACCGATTGCAGGTCGTCGCGGCCGATGTCATAGCCGGCGAACGAGCCGATGTCCGGGGCGCCGTTGGAGCCGGTCACGCGGGTCGGCATCGGCAGATAACCGACGGCGCGATCGTTCAGGTACTTCATGCTCAGCCGGACGAAGCCGTTCTCGAAGTCCTTGGTCAGGTTGGCCTTGATCTGGCCGCCCTTCTCGGAGGTGTAGCCCGACTTCCGCGCGCCTTCGCCCTCGCGGTAGAAGCCGCCGACGTGGAAGCGGAGGGTGTCGCTGATCGGCGCGCCATAGTCGAAATCCAGGCGCGTATGGTCGTAGCCCAGACCCTTGGTCAGGGCGATCTCGCCGCCCTCGACCTCGCCGGTCTTGCTGATGAAGTTGATGACGCCGCCGGGCGAGTTCGAGGCGAAGGTTGAGGACGAGCCGCCCCGGACGGACTCAATCCGGGCCACGTTCTGATCGGCGCGGAGGAAGATGTCGGCGTTGCCGAACGCGATGTCGCCGAATTCCATGACCGGCAGGCCATCTTCCTGCAACTGCAGGAACTTGGCGCCGCCCGAGGCTACGGGCAGGCCGCGCACGGCGATGTTGGCGTTGCCGTCGCCGCCGGTGGACTCCGAACGCACGCCGGGCAGGCCACGGAAGATTTCGGCGGTCGAGCGTGGGGCCTGGGCCAGGATCTGGTCGGCCGACAGCGCGCTGACGGAAATCGATGAGTTCATCTTGGTCGCGCCGTCGCGCGAAGCGGTAATGACGACCGAGTCGAGCTCCAGGACGTCGTTGTCGCGGGTGGTGGTCTGTTGGGCGTGCGCCGCCAGCGGCAGCACGGTCAGCACGGCGACGCCGGCCAGCAGGCGAGCTTTTTGCCTGTTCATCACTTCCTCCTCTGTCGCCGCCGCTTCTTTTGGCGATGGCTGCGATGACACCATGCGCCCTACGCAAACGATTGCGAACAGGGAAAGTGACGCCTTCATGAAATTCGCAATCGATTGCGTTAATTTGGCAACACTCGCGCGCTCCGGTCGCTTAAGTTTGGCGAACGATGAGCTCGGGCGCCATGAAGACGGACTCGGGGGCGCCGCCTTCGATGCGGCGAAACAGCAGGTCCACCATGCCCCGCGCGCCGGCGGCCATGTCCTGGCGGACCGTCGTCAACGGCGGTGCGCCGTGCCGCGCTAGCGCGATATCGTCGAAGCCGACCACCGACACCTGTTCGGGGACCGATCGTCCGGCCTGATTCAAGGTCTGGACGGCCGTCATCGCGATCAGGTCGGAGGCCGCGAACACCGCGTCGAACGCCGCGCCGCTGTTGACCAGCGCCTGGACCGTCGGCTGCGCGGTTTCGATCGTGAAATGGGCTGGTGCGAAGAGGTCGGGCTCGGGCGTCAGGCCCGCTTCGCTCAGGGCCTGGAGGTAACCCGCGCGGCGCAGCTCGACTTCCGGCGCGCCGGGCGGTCCGAGAAAGGCGATGCGTCGCCGACCCTGAGCGATCAGATGCTGCACGGCCATACGTGCGCCTGCGACATTGTCCGTACCCACCGTGCAGTAGCGACGTCCGGCGATGTCCCCGCCCCACACGACAAGGGGGCGATACTCGTCGGCCAGGGCGTTGAGGGCGTCGTGCTGGTCGCTCTGCCCGATCACCAGCAGGCCGTCGGACCGGTGCGACTGAACGATGCGCCGGAGCCATCCCGGTCGCGGGGCCACGACCTTCTTCAACAGCACCTCATAGCCTCGGCCGGTGATCTCGTCGGCCAGCCGGCCGATCATTTCCAGAAAGAACGGATCGCTGATCAGCTGCTCGCGCTCGTGGCCCAGAGGTACGACCACGCCGATGACATGGGTGCGTTGCAGGCGCAGGCTGCGGGCCGACTGGTTGACGACATAGCCGTGGGCTTGGGCGAGCGCAGCAATCCGATCCCTCAACGCTTGGGGGATGGACTTGTGGTCCGACAGCGCGCGCGAGACCGTCGACGTCGAAACGCCCGCCAGCTTGGCGATGTCGGCCATCTTGATGCGGCCGGCCGGCGGTTCGGGAAGGTCACGACTCATGGGTCGCAGCTTAGTGGATCGGCGCGGCCCGCATAGCGCCGCCCGGCTTGCCGGGCGAAGCGTCAACGACGCCGGTCGATCAGTCGGCCCAGCGCCGGTCGGACAGCTTGGCGGCGTCTGCGGGCGCTACCCCCAGGCCCGTCAGCCCCAGGCTCATCATCTCGCGCACGCGCAGCCGGATGGCGTCGCCGTCCTCGGAGGCGTCCAGCAGGCTCGCCATCAGCACCTGGCACAGGCCTAGCCAATAGAGGACCCCCGTGTTCCTGGCCTCCTGGCTGATCAGGCCCAGTCTCCCGGCTGCGTCAAAATCGTTCGACACGCCCTGGTTCAGCGGGTGCGCGCGTTCGGTCACGCCGCCCAGCCCGCGTAGCAGCACCGCCGTGCGCTTGGGGTTGTGGATCGCGAACCGCGCGCTGACCCGCATGCCGTTGGCGATGCGCTCGACCGGATCGACGACATCCTGGTTCGCGCGCGTCACCTGGTCTTCCAGGTCAAGTCGCACCTCGGCCGCGATGGCGGCGGCGAAGGCGTGCTTGTCGGCGAAGTGGTTGAAGAAGCTGCCCTTGGCCACGCCCGCCTTGGCGACGACCTCGTCGACCGGGATGGCGTCGATCGGCTTGAGGGCCAGAAGCTCGAAGCCGGCGGAAAGCAGGGCTGCGCGGGTACGGGCCGCGCGAGGGGAGAGGTCTGACGGGTCTTGCACGCGAGGAAGCTACTTGACTGTTTGGTCAGTCGCAACCAATCTGACTAAGTAGTCAACTTAGATTGGCGCGAGAGGGGCTCATGTCGGTCATCAAGATCGAGGATATTGCGCACGTGCGGTTCGCCGCGCCGGACCTTCGTGTCATGCGAGCGTTTCTGAAGGACTTCGGCCTCAGGCCCTTCGAGGCGGACGGGCGGTTGTACGGCAGGGCGGAGGACGGACGACCCTTCGTACATGTGACCGAGCCGGGCGAGGCGAGGTTCCTGGCGTTGGGGCTGCGCGCCGAGCAGGTTTCGGACCTTGAGCGCCTGGCGACTCACGACGGCGTCTTGGTGGAGGATCTCGGCGCTCCTGGCGGCGGCAAGGTCGTGCGGCTGATCGATCCGGATGGCTATCGCGTCGAGGTCGTCGCCGGTCAGGCCAAGGACACGGCTGCGGCCCCGGTGGCCGGCGCGCTCTGGAACACCGCGCTGTCGAAGACCCGTCTGCGAGAGGCCGTCCGGCTGTCACCGGCCCCCGCCCACGTGCGCCGCATCGGACACGCGGTCCTGAAGGTCCGCGATTTTCGCCGTTCGGAGCGCTGGTACAAGGAGCGCTTCGGCTTTCTCACCTCCGACGAGGTGGAGGCCGCCGAGGGCGTTCCGGTCGGGGCGTTCATGCGGTGCGACCGCGGTGACAAGCCGGCGGACCACCACACCCTGTTTCTGGCGCAATTGCCCGGTCCGCTGGGTTTGCTGCACGCGGCCTTCGAGGTCACCGATCTCGACGACCTGATGCTGGGCCACCAGCACCTGAAATCCAAAAACCGCCAGTCCGCCTGGGGCGTCGGCCGCCACATCATGGGCAGCCAGGTCTTCGACTACTGGAAGGATCCGTTCGGGAACGAACTGGAGCACTGGACGGACGGTGACCTGTTCACGGCGGCGGATCCTCCGCAAAAGCAGCCGATGAGCGCCCTGCTCGCGGTGCAATGGGGCAGTCCCCATCCGATGTTCGCCGGCAAGCGCCCGCCGCCGCCCGGCCTGGTTTCCTTCATCACCGCGATGCTGCTGCGCCTTCAGCGCCTGTTTCGTCGCGACACTCAGAGGATTGGCGCATGAAGCTCGCGACCTACACCGTCGACAACCGCACCCGCACGGGCATCGTGGTCGGGGACAGCATCATCGACACCGGCCTGCCGGGCTCCATGATAGACCTGATCCGCGACTGGGACACGGTTCGCGCCGCTCTGGAAGACAAGGCCAAGGGCGGCGGGGGCGTCCCGCTGGCCTCGGTCAAGCTGGAGGCTCCGATACCGCGCCCCGGAAAGATCTGGGCGATCGGCCTCAACTACGCCGACCATATCGCCGAGTCGAAGATGGAGACGCCGCAGCGGCAGGTCTGGTTCACCAAGGCCCAGACCAGCGTCAACGCCCCCTTCGACGACATCCAGATCGCCAAGGGCACCGCGACGGCCGACTATGAGGTCGAACTGGTGGCGGTGATCGGCAAGGGGGGCAAACACATCGCAGCGGCCGACGCGCCTGCAGCGATCTTCGGCTACTGCGTCGGCAACGACGTGACCGAGCGCCTCTGGCAGCACGCCGGCCCGCAATGGTCGCTGGGCAAGAGCTTCGACACCCATGCGCCGATGGGGCCGTGGATCGTCACCGCCGACGAGGTCGAAGACCCCCATGCGCTGGATCTCCGCTGTTTCGTCAATGGCCAGATGCGGCAGGAGTCCAACACCCGTCACCTGGTCTTCGACATCTGGAGTCAGGTGGAGCATCTGTCGGTCGGCATGACGCTGGAGCCGGGGGACTGCCTGTTCACCGGGACGCCGGGCGGCGTCGGTGCGGCCATGGATCCTCGCCAGTTCCTGAAGGCCGGCGACGTGGTGCGCTGCGAGATCGAGGGACTTGGCCATATCGAGGCCGTTATGGTCGACGAGGCGTGACGTGGCCGACCTTGATTGCGATGTCCTGATCGCGGGCGGCGGGCCCACAGGGGTCACCCTGGCGGTCCTCCTGGCGCGGCAGGGCGTAAACGTGGTGGTCGCGGAGAAGGAAGCCGCGATCTTTCCGCTGCCGCGCGCGGCCCATATCGATCACGAAGGCATGCGCATCCTGCAGGCGGCCGGCGCGGCCGACGCGGTGTTTGCGACCAGCCGGCGCGTGGCGCGCTATGACTTCCTCAACGCTCGCGGCAAGCTTCTGATGCGCTTCGATGGCGCGGACCGGATGGGGCCTGGGGGATGGCCCGGCGCGAACATGATCCACCAGCCGTCGGTCGAGGCCGCGTTGCGCCGCTCGCTGCAGCGACAGCAGACGGCGGAGTTGAAGTCGGGTTGGGCCGTGGAGGGCTTTGTCGACGACGGCGAAGGCGTCACCACCCGGATCAACACCCCCGAGGGCGACAAGGTGGTTCGCAGCCGGTTCCTGATCGGCGCTGACGGAGCGCGCTCGCCCGTGCGCTCGGCCGCTAGGGTCACCTTCGAGGACCTTCGCTTCGAGGAGCCCTGGCTGGTGGTGGACGTGCTGGTGGATGACGCCACGCGCCTGCCCGAAGCCAACCTGCAGATCTGTGATCCGAAACGTCCGACCACCTGCGTCCTGATGGGGGAGGGACGTCACCGCTGGGAGTTCATGATCCTGCCGGGCGAGACCCTCGAGCAGGTCAGCCAGGACGCCTTCATCGAGACGCTGCTGGAGCCGTGGAACGTGAAGGGCGCGGTGCGGATCGAACGCAAGGCGGTCTATACCTTCCGGGCGCGGATCGCCGCCGAATGGCGAAAGGGACGCGTGCTCCTGGCCGGCGACGCGGCGCACCAAACCCCGCCGTTCGCGGGGCAGGGGCTGTGTTCGGGCCTGCGTGACGCGGACAATCTGGCCTGGAAACTCGCCGCCGTCCTTAAGGCCGACGCGCCCGAAAGTCTGCTTGATAGCTATCAGCCCGAGCGCGGCCCGCATGTGCGCGCCACGATCGACATGGCGGTGATGATGGGGCGGATGGTCTGCAAGACCAATCGCCTGTCGGCCTGGGTACGCGATATGCAGATCGGACTTGGCCGCGCTCTGGGCAAGCTGCCCAGTGGTCCGCCCGGCTATCCGGCGCTGTCGGCCGGCGTGATCGTGTCCGGCGACGCTAATGCGGGCGCGTATTTCCCTCAATGCCTCGCGGCGGATGGCGCGCGCCTGGACGACGCGCTGGGTCAGGAGGCCTGGCTTCTGACCCGCAAGGCTCTGGGCACCGCCCCGCTACAGCCCTTCGCCGAGCCGCTTTCGCGCTGGTTCGAGGCGCGCGGCGTCGAGGCGGTGCTGGTGCGGCCCGACCGTCATGTCTTTGGCGCAGGCTCCCCCGACATCTTGCGCACGGCTTGGCGGACGATGACCGGCCTGCGCGCGCAAGAGCTCTAACCTCACCTTAGGGCGCCCTATCCAAGGCGCGTTCGTCGCGCCAATTCTGCTCAACCCGTCGCGGAGCCTCCTCATGACCGATCAGACCCCCGTCTCCCGGCCGTTGACGCCCTTCGAGGGCATGGACATCCGCACCCTGATCGACGGTCACGCGCAACGCCGGGGCGATCACCCGTTCCTGATCTGGGCGCCGTTCGAAGGCGACGGGGAGACCTGGCGTTATGCGGCGTTCGCCGAGCGCGTTCGCGGTTTCGCCAGAGGGCTGAACGCGCGGGGCGTTGAGCCGGGCGATCGCGTGCTGGTTCACCTTGAGAACTGTCCGGAGTTCATTCTGGCGTGGCTGGGCTGCGCCTATGCCGGCGCCGTGCCCGTGACGACGAACACCAACTCCACGCAGGACGAGTTGGACTATTTTGTCCGTCACAGCGCCGCTGTCGGCGCGATCACCCAGCCAGGCTTCGCCGCGCTGGTGGCGAGCGTCCTGCCCGCGACCGCTTGGCGCGTGGCGACCAGCGCGGGGGAGGGCTTGCCGGCGGGGTTTGAGCTCTTCGACGCTCTGGACGGCGACCCGGCCCATATGCCCCCACGTCCGCATGACCCCTGGGCGCCGTTCGGCATCCAATACACGTCCGGCACGACCGCCCGCCCCAAGGCAGTGCTCTGGACCCACGCCAACGCCTTGTGGGGCGCCAAGATGTGCGCGCTGCATGAAGGCCTGCGGGCGGACGACGTGCATCTGACCTACCTGCCGCTGTTCCACACCAACGCCCAGGTCTACTCGGTGCTGGCGTCGCTGTGGGTCGGCGCGACCGTGGTGTTGCAGCCCAGGTTCTCGGCCTCGCGGTTCTGGCCGGTGTCGCTTCGTCATGGCGCGACCTGGACCTCGATGGTGCCGTTCTGCGCCAAGGCGCTGGTTCAACAGCCCGTCCCGCCCACGCATAGCTACCGGTTCTTCGGCAACGGCATCTGCGACGCGCCTTGGGACGCCATGTTCGGGGTCCGCTCGATCGGCTGGTGGGGCATGACCGAGACCATCGCCCATGGATCGGTCGGGTCCGTCGACCACCCGGACGCGCCGATGTCCATGGGGCGGCCTTCGCCGGGCTACCGGCTGCACGTGCTCGATGGCGAAGGCCACCCGGTCGCGCCGGGCGAGGTCGGCGATCTCTATGTCGAGGGTCAGAGGGGCGTGTCGCTCTTTCTGGAGTACGCCAACGATCCCGCCGCGACGGCGGCCGCTTTTACGCCCGATGGCCTGTTCATCACCGGCGATCGCGTCCGGGTCGGACAGGACGGATGGCTCTACTTCGCAGATCGGTCCAAGGACATGTTGAAGGTCGGAGGCGAGAACGTCGCCGCCTCCGAGATTGAGCGGGTAATCGCTCAGGTCCCGGGCGTCGCCGAGGTGGCGGTCGTGGCCATGGCCCATCCGATGCTCGACGAAGTCCCTGCGGCCTTTGTTTTGCCCGCCCAAGCGCCCGACGAGGATCTCAAGCGGCAGATCGAGGCCGCCTGCGAACACGCGCTGGCCGCCTTCAAGCGCCCTCGGCTGATCCGCTTCGTCGACAGCCTGCCTCGATCCACGCTTGAGAAGGTGGCCAAGCATGAGCTTCGGGCGCTTCTGCGGAACGAGACGAGTTCCTAAGGCGAGGGCGCGCTCTACCGAGGCTGGAACTCGTCTCTCAGGCGCGGCGCGATAGGAGTGAGTTGCGAGAAGCGGACCGGATCGGCCTGCCGAGTCTGTCCTTTCACGTAAGCCTGCAACGGACGAGAAGCTGGGACAGGAGCGACCTACCCGGTGTTCGCCTTGCCCCGTCCTTGACTCTGGCTTCAGCGGGGCGTCTTCGAACGGTCTGAACGCGGGTAGGTCCTCCGGGCCGACGGCTATCCGGCGTTTGCAGCGGGCCTTGAGAAGGCGACCAAGCGCGGGCGGGCGTCGGCGGCGACCGGCGCAGCGGTCGATCGTCCCCCGGTTTTGCCGCCGGTCTCGAAGCGGGCGACCAGCGTCTCGAGCTCGGCGGCCTCCGATCTCAGGCTCGACGCGGCTGCGGTGGCCTCCTCGACCATCGCCGCATTCTGCTGGGTCACCTGGTCCATCTGGTTCACGGCCGTGTTGACCTGGTTCAGCCCCGTCGCCTGCTCCTGCGAGGACTGGGCGATTTCGGAGACCAGGCCATCGATGCCGGTGATCTTGCTGACGATGCCACCGAGGGCCCGCCCGGTGTCGCCGACCAGCTGGACGCCGCGCTCGACCTGGGCGGTGCTGCTGGCGATCAGGCCCTTGATCTCCTTGGCCGCGTCGGCGGAACGTTGCGCGAGGGCGCGAACTTCCTGGGCCACGACGGCGAAGCCGCGTCCCGCCTCGCCCGCGCGCGCCGCCTCGACGCCCGCGTTCAGAGCCAGAAGGTTGGTCTGGAAGGCGATCTCGTCGATCACGCCGATGATGTTGGTGATCTGCTTGGAGCTTTGCTCGATCTCCCCCATGGCGCGCACGGCGTCTTCCATCACCTGGCCCGATTTCGTGGCGTCGAGGCGCGCGCTGGAGGCGGCCTCGGAGGCGCGCCGGGCGCCGTCGGCGCTGCGTTTGACCGTCGCGGTGATCTCGTCGAGCGCTGCCGCCGTTTCCTCGAGGCTGGCGGCCTGCTGTTCGGTCCGGCGGGACAGGTCGTCGGAGGCGGCCGCGATCTCGTCCGAGCCGGCCCGCAGCCCGCCCGTCGACGCCGAAATGGTGGTCATCGCCGCGCGGAGACTGTCGATGGCGGCGTTGAAATCGTCCTTGATCTGTTCGTAGCGGCCATTGAACGGCGCCACGATCCGCGCAGTCAGGTCGCCCCGCGCCAGACGTTTCAGGCTGTCGGCAAGGGTGTCGACAACGGCGGCCTGCTCGTCGGCGATCGCCTTCCGCTCGGCTTCGACGATCGCGCGCTCTTCGTCCGCCTTCGCGTTGAGCAACTCGAAGAAATAGTACATCACCACGCTGGCGTCGGAGAACACCGACTGCATCAGGCTGAGCATCAGCTCATCCGAGTTCTTCTCGTTCCAGCCCTTCTCCTTGATCAGGCCGGAGGCGAGGCCGGCGGCGTAGGCCGCGTAGGTCTTGCTGAGATAGGTCGCGTAATCGAGGCTTTCAGCAATATTCCGCGTGATGACGGCCTGTTGTTCGAAGTATTCGCGCGGGAAGTGGCCCCGGGCTATGAATGCGAACTTCCTCTGCTCATTCTTCCAGACGTCCTTCGGCAGCGCCTTCAGGGTAGGGTCGATCACGCGATACGCGGCCAGAAGGGCGCTCTCAAGGTGTTTACCCGCACGCCGATGGACCACTTCGCCGCGTTCACGGGCGCGGTCGTCCCAAGTAACAATCTTAGTCTCAATAGCGGTCATGGATTGGATCCTCTTGAGCTTGGGCGGATCGACTTAGGATCCGATCTAGGGATGATTGTTACGCATACTGTTCGTCCGATCTCATTGGAGGCGTAAATTGACTTGCAATTCACGATTGAGATTTTGGTTGAGTAGATCATTCTTGAGTTGAATGCTTGAGTACGGCTGTTTTTACTCATTCCACCCGCGGCCGAATTGGTTATTCAGGTCTTAATTGTGGGGGTTGCGCGTTTGCGGGTGTCTCGCCGATGAGACAGGTGCGGCAAAGATCTTGATGGAGGCCGCCCAGACGGACTTACCAAAGGCCTTGTGTCACCGCCTTGGATGCGATTTTCCGGGCGCGCGGGATGGGGACTTGATCGCATTTCCCGTTCGGGAACTGAGGGCTCCGCGACGCTTCGGAAGACTTGCTTCAGCCGGGCGCGGCGCTGACGCCGGCCGGCGCCGGAGAGGTAGGGGCCGCCGCCGCCTATTTAGATCGGCTTCGCCAAAAGCGGCGCGTCCATCGCGCTGGACCTGCCCGCGTGGCCGCGTGGCGAGGCCGCCTCCGACCCGCGCCTCGACGTCTCAACGCAGCGGGGCGCTCGCTTCATGGGTGGTGGCCCGACATCGCTTCCGCTGCGACGGGCCTTCGCGCGCTCAAAGCCCTTTGGGCGGTTTGGGAAGGGCCGCCGCCCAAGCTCCCGGCGCCGGGCCCAAGGTCATCTCCAGCACGCCGCCGTGCACGAGTTCCTCGTGCGAGATCCAGGCCCGATCCAGCGGCTTGCCGTCGAGCTTGACGCCGGTGACATAACGGTTCGCATCCGACGCATTGGGCGCGGAGATCACGAAGGTCTTGCCGCCTTCGAGATGGATCTCGCTGCGGGTAAAGATCGGCGAGGTGAGGTAGTAGAAGGGCTGGCCGGCGTTGGGATAGAGGCCGATGGCGTTCCAGACGTACCAGCTGGACATCGCGCCGGCGTCATCATTGCCCGGCAGACCTGTGCGGCTGAGCCTGTAGTGCTTGGCCATCAGGCCGCGCACGATCTCTTGGGTGCGATCCGGCCGCCCCGCATGGATGTAGAGATAGGGCGCCAGCAGGTCCGGCTCGTTGCTCTGGGAATAGTGGCCGTCGAACAGGTGATCGAGCCATTTGACGAAGCCGTCCGGCCCCCCGGTCTTGGCGATCAGACCCGGGACGTCCTGCGGGACGTAGGTCGAGTACTGCAGCGAGTTGCCCTCGTAGAACACCGCGTCCCACCAGGGGCCCGAGCGATCCGGATACTCGTAGGTGCAGCTATAGTTCTCGACCCAAGCGCCGTTGGGATAGCGGGGACGGACGCACCCGATCGAGTCGTCCCAGAGGTTCTTCCAATTCCCCGAGCGCGCCAGATAGCGCTCGGCGTCCTTGGTTTTGCCCAGCGACTTTGCGACCAGGGCGATGGCGAAGTCGTTGTAGGCGTACTCCAGGGTGCGGGAGGCCGATCGTGTTTCCGTGAAGGGCACGTAGCCCAGCCTCAGATAGTCCTTGAGGACGCGCCCCTGCATGAAGGGCTGCTCGCTGTCGACCTCGCCATTCTTCAGGATCGCCGTGTAGGCCAGATTCACGTCGAAGCCGCCGAGCTTCTTTGAGACGGCGTCGGCGATCAGGATATCGCCGTTCGACCCGCCTTGGGTCATGCCGTTCGCGCCGGCGATGCGCGAGTCGGGCATCCAGCCGGTGTGCTTGTAGGTGTCCAGCAGCGAGCGGATCATGTCTCGCTGGCGCTGGGGCTGAATGACCGTCAGCAGCGGATGCAGGGTCCTGAAGGTGTCCCAGAGGGTGTAGAAGTCCTCGTAGTGGGGCTCGTCGGAGGCCCACCAGACGTTCTCGCCCGTGAGGTCATGCGGCATGGTGTGTGAGCGGTAGAGCGCCGAGTAGAAGATGCGCTGTTGCTCTTCGCGACCGCCTTCGACGCGGATCTTCGCCAACGCCTCGGACCATTGCGCCTCGGTCGCCCGACGCGTCGCGTCGAAATCCCAGCCGGGCGCCTCCTCCGCGAGGTTCGCGCGCGCCTTCTCGGCGCTGATGAACGACACGGCCAGCTTCATCTGAACCTGCCGATCCGTCGTCGTGTCGAACGTGAGATAGGCGCCCAGGCGATTGGAGAACTCGCGCTCGGTGTCGTACTCGATCATCTGGCCCAGGCGGTTGGCGGGGCTCTTGACCTGCACGCCGCCTTCGGCGCGACCGACGCCGGGCAGGGTTTCCATCCAGCCCTGGCCGGCCTTCCAGGCGCCGAACGCCTTGGCCGGGCGGTCGGTGACCGCGTGGAAATAAAGCGTGTAGGGCGTCGGGTTCCAGCCGCCCTCGACCGTAACCTCGCCGGCCAGGGTGTGGTCGTCGATAAGCTCGACCTTGGCCAGTCGTACGCGCTGGCCTCGGCCGCGCATCGCGATCACGGAGCTGACGTCGAAGATCAGGTGGCTGTCGGTCGCCGCCGGGTAGGTCAGGCGCTGGACGCCCACCCGGCGCGTCGCCGTCAGCTCGACCTTGATCCGCTCGGCGTCGGTGTCGCCTAGGCCGACCGTGTAGTAGCCCGGCGAGGCCCGCTCGTCCGTCTTGCCGTAGTGCAGGTGATTGACGCGCAGAGGGCCGACCGTCGGCGTCACCCGGAAGTTGCCGTACTTGCCCGAACCGCCCGTGCCGCTGACGTGAGTGTAGCTAAAGCCCATGATCGGGCTCTTTGAGTCGTAGCCGTTGGTGTCGGCGTTCGTGGTGTCAGGGCTGAACGACACGAAGCCGAACGGCGCGCCGGCCCCGGGAACCGTGTTGCCGCCCGTGACGCCGCCGCCATCGACCCCCACGAACGGATCAACCTTGGCCAGCAGGTCAACGGCGGGCTGGGCCCACGCGGCCTGCCCGCCGCCGATCGCCAATGTCAGGGCCAACGCTAGCGAGCGCCTAGGCCAAGAGCGCCTCTTGTCGGGCATGTGTTTCCTCCCCGTCGATCCAGGTGCTCGTGACGTTCAGCGCGTCATCGAGGCGGCAGAAGTCTGCAGCGAACCCCGGCGCGATGGCGCCGCGCTGACGTCCCAGGCCCAGCAGGGCCGCAGGCGCGGCCGAGGCCATCATGATCGCGTCTTCCAGCGTTAGTCCCAGCATCGCGATCGCGTTTCGAACCGCAGCGGCCATGTCCAGGTCCGACCCGGCCAGGGTGCCCGCCTCATCCACGCAGACGCCGTCGCGAACCACGATCTCGCGGCCCTGCAGATTGAAGCGCTTGTTTGTCATGCCGACGGTCGGCATGGCGTCGGTGACCAGCATGAATCGGTCGAGCGGGCGGGTCCGCAGCGCGATCTTGAGGGTCACCGGATCGACGTGGCGACCGTCGACAATGATCCCCGCCCAGGCGCTCTGGTCTTCCAAAATAGCGCCGACGACACCCGGCTCTCGGCTCGTCAGGGGTGACATGGCGTTGAAGAGGTGGGTGGCGCTTGTGGCCCCGGCGTCCAGTGCGCGTCGGATCGTCTCGTAGCGCGCGTTGGTGTGCCCTGCGGCCACGATGACCCCATGGCCTGTAAGGCGCGCGATGGTCTCGGGCGTGGTCCGCTCCGGCGCCAGGGTCAGCAGGAGCTTGCCGCGCTTGAGCGAGGTCAGGAGCGCGATGGCGTCTTCGTCGATGACCCGAAACTTGGCCTCGTCGTGAATGCCCTTGCGCTTGGGGTTGAGGAACGGGCCTTCGATGTGGACGCCCAGGACGCCGGGAACGCCTTGGTCCATCGCATCCTCGGTCGCGCGCAACGCGGCGGCGACGACGTCCAGGTCGTCGCTGATCAGCGTCGGCAGGAAACCCGTTGTGCCGTAAGCCCGGTGGGCGGCGCCAATTGCAGCGATCGTCGCCGCCGTCGGGGCGTCGTTGAACAGGACGCCGCCGCCGCCATTGACTTGGGTGTCGATGAAGCCGGGCACTAGGCGATCCCCGCCGAGGTCAAGGCGTCGGGCGCGGGGCGGGATGTCGGCGACATCGACAAGCGCGGCGACGCGCCCGTTGTCCACAAGCACCGCCTTGCCGCTGACAAAACCCAGCGGCGTCAGAACTTGACCGTTGACGAGAGCGACAGGCATCAGCGCGTTTCGGTGACCTTGTTGAGGTGCGGCGGGCGATCGGGGTCGTAACCGCGCGCGACCGACAGAGCGTTGGCCATCCGGTAGAAGCTCTGGATCATCAGGATGGGCTCAAGCACCGGATGGGACAAAGGCGCTGGCAAGCCGCCGGTGGCGTCGTCGCCCGGGGCGGCCATCAGGACGGTCGCGCCGCGCTGGCGAAGTCCGTCGGCCATCTCCACGACACTGTCCCGACTTTCGTCGTTCTGGGCGAAGACCAGAGCGGGGAAGCCATCCTTCACCAAGGCCATCGGGCCGTGCAGCACCTCGGCGGCGCTGAACGCTTCCGCGTGGAGGCCGCAGGTTTCCTTGAACTTCAGCGCCGCTTCCAGCGCCACGCCAAAGCCGACACCGCGTCCCAACACATAGAGATTGACGGCGTCTCGAAGGCGCTCGACCGCGCTGGACCAGTCCAGGTTCCAGGCCGCCTCCAGCTGAAGCGGCAGCCCGTCCAGCGCCGTCGTCAGAGCTTCGTCCTGCGTCCACGCCGCGATCAACTGGGTTATCGCCGCGAGCGCGGCGATGTAGGATTTGGTCGCGGCGACCGACAGCTCCGGGCCGGCGTGCAGGGGAATCACCACATCGGCCAGCGCCGCCAGCGGCGAGTCTTCGACGTTGACGAAGGCCACCGCATAGGCGCCGGCCGCCTTGGCCGCCGTCACGGCCGCCAGGAGGTCGGGGCTCTTGCCCGACTGCGACACGGCAAGGCAGAGCGCGCCGTCGAGATTGGGCGAGGCGTCGTAGACCGAACTGACCGACAGGCCGGCCGACGAGGTGAGCACCCCGGTCCTTGTCTCGATCAGGTAACGGGCGAAGGTGGCGGCGTGATCGCTGCTTCCGCGGGCGCAGGTCATCACCACGCGGGGCGGCTGCTCTCGCAGCCGCGCCGCCAGCGCCGCGACGCGTTCGGCGTTGGCGGCGATAAGCCTCCTGACCACGGCGGCGCCTTCGCGGGCCTCGAGGAACATGCGCGTGTCTTGAGGGCGCAGCGGCGTCGGCGCGTTTTCATCGGAACGGGTCAAGACAGTCGCCTCCAAGCTTGTGGTCCTTTGGCTAGGTGCGCCTTAGCGCCGTTCAGGTTGCGTCGTTCAGCTCGGCGACGAAATCGTAGGCGTCGCCGCGATAATAGGAGTGCGAGATTTCCACGGCCCGGCCGTCCTTGAGGAAGCCGCGTCGCTCGACCAGCAAGCCGGCGTCCTTGGCCTTCACGCCCAGCAGCGCCGCGTGTTCTCGCGAGATCAGGACGCCGCGCAGCCGCTGCAGCGCTCGCGTTGGTCGGTGACCAGTCGCGGCCATGGCCTCATAGAGGGAGTCCTGAACGGCCTCGGCCGAGGGCAGGGCGAAGCCGGCGATCGTCGTGTACTCCACCGCCATAGGCGCGCCGTCGGCGAAGCGGATGCGGTGGAAGCGATAGACCGGCGTATTGGGCGAAACGCCCAGCATAAGCGCTTCTTCCGGCGTCACCGCGCCCTCGGCGCGCGCGATCCATTCGCTGGACGGCGCGCGGCCGCGTGAGCGCATGTCCTCTGTGAAGCAGGTCAGCTTGGAGAAGTTCTTTTCCACGCGTGCGGCAACGAACGTGCCGGCGCCTTGCCGACGAGTCAGGAGGCCCTCGCTGACAAGGCCCTCCAGCGCCTTGCGCACCGTGATCCGCGATACCGCGAAATCCTCGGCCATGTCCCGTTCGGGCGGCAGGGCGTCATCGGGCGCGAGCACCTTGGTTTCGATCGCCTCGCGCAGCGCGCGTTGCAGCTGCAGGTAAAGGGGGGCCGAAACCGCGCCATGGGCGAAGCCTATGCGCTTGGAAAGAGACACGTCGCTCCGACTCCTGCGTTCGGGGGCTTCGGGAACTTAAAGTGTAGCGCGATGCCAATGTGGGACCAATCACCGAACGATGAGATCGATCTGGCGAACCGGAATCTCGCTGCCGGACAACGCTATAGCAGGAATTTCGGCGCGCGCGAAAGAGTGTCCTTGCCAAATTTAAAAAGTGGCCTTGCCAAATGGTATTAAAATGGAATGTAGTGTGTCGCCGGGTGTTTGCTGGCGGAAAGGGGGATGCCGATGTCAGCCTTGATCCTTACCGCGCCCCTGAAGGGCTGGGTCTCGTCGCTGGAGGAGGCGCCGGACGTGGTGTTTGCGGAGCGGATGCTGGGCGACGGGCTGGCGATTGATCCGCTGGACTCGGTGCTGCACGCGCCGTGCGACGGGGTGGTGGTGTCGGTGCACCGGGCGAGGCACGCGGTGACGCTGCGGGCGGACAACGGCGCTGAGATCCTGATGCATGTCGGGCTGGAGACGGTGGCGCTGAACGGCGAGGGCTTTGAGGTCTTCGTGC
>JAIUNU010000015.1 GCA_020161365.1 Pseudomonadota bacterium
ACAGACGTCTCAGCTAATATGCGTCGAAACACGCCTTGTATCTCGCGTCGAGCCGTTCACTATTGCGCGCCGCTACACATAGCCGGCCATTTCGCCCATGGCGTTCTCCAGGAACGGCAGGCTGCCGAGCTTGGGAAACTCGTCGAGCAGAAGCAGCAGCCTATGGCGCTTGCGCCGACGACGACTGTCATAGTGCTCATGCTCCATCAGGCTGTTCACGCTCTGCCGGATGAACACCCTCACCAGGAAGGCCAGCCGGTCGGCGTGGGCCTGCGGCGTGATCAGGTAGAAAGTCACCGGCGCCTCGGCGCAGACCAGGTCGCCGATCGAGAAGTCCGACCAGCTGGTGGCGTACTCCACCAAGGGATCCGCCCACAGCGATAGCGAGGCGCGGCACGTGGCCAGCACGTTCGACTTCACGCGCTCATCCATGCCGGCGAGCGCAGTCGCGCCGAGCCTCACCTCCGGATGGGTCTCAGGGATGGGCGCCCCGTCCGCGTCGCGCGCCAGGCCATCGGCCGCGTGATAGTCAGGCCGGTGTCGATGCTGCGTATGCAGCATCGCGTGCAGGGTCGGCTCGATGTCGATCAGCAGCCGGCGGACCTGGGCGAGGTTCTTGCGCTCGTCGGGCTCGCTGTAGAGCACATGCAGGATCACGGCGGTGAAGAAGTCGGTCGCGCTCTGGTCCCAGAAATTCAGGTCGCCCGCCTTGCGCCCCAACGGATCGACCAGGATGCCGACGACGTTCTGGATGTCGGCGATCTCCATCGGACCTTTCCTGACCTCGAACAGCGGGTTCCAGCGCACCGTGTTGGGGTCGGTCGGCGCGAAATAGAAGACGTGGCTGAACGTCTTCCTGTGGTCGGCGGTGATGTGCCAAAGCTCGCCCTTGCGGTCGTAGACGAAGGCGCTCTCCGGCCACGCGACGAGGGTGGGTACGACGTGACCGGCCCCTTTCCCGCTCCGCGAGGCCCCAACGATGATCGCGTGTTCGGGGCCGCCATAGGTCAGGTAGCGGCCCTTGAATCGTCCCAGCACTCGGCCCCTGATTTGCCCGCCCTGCCCGAACAGCTTGGCCCGCGCGACGTCCGCCAGATCCGCCCAGGCGTCGAGGCCAAACGCCTTGGGCGCACGCGCCGAGCCGCGGGTTGCGAGCGCCGTCAAAAGGATCGGCGCCATAGCGATGGCCAGGCCCGCCAGACCCGCCCCGTCGAAAAGTCGCGGATAGCGCGGCTGCAAGGCGAGATACCATTCGGCGAAAGCCCAGGGCCGATAGAGACGGACCGCGCCAAGGTCGGCCCACCCCGGTCCCAGGGCAGCGGCGTAATGCAGACCATGGGCCGCTTGCTGGGTCGCCCAGACAAGCCCGAGCAGAATCGACAGGACAGCGATCGGAAGCACGAGGGCAAGGCGCTGAGAGGTGCTCATAATCCCCTCATCGGCCCGGAAAAAGGGTGCGGCCGATCGACTGGCCCATCGACCGATTGACCCGCTCCACCGCCAACGCCCGGGCCTGCGCCGGGTAGCGCATCAAGGCGGCGCGCGCCGGTCCGCCGACCTCGCGGATGAACCGTGTTTCGTCCGGCAGGCGGGACGGCACCTGCAGCTCTTTGTGGCCCAGAGCCTGCGCAACCCGAAGGTCGTTATAGGCCCGGGTCGCCCCTTCAATGCGCTTCTCGATCCGCTTGATCTTGCGCTCCAAGGTGCGGCGCTGGCGGGCCACGTCGGCGGCCCGCTCCAGCTGCGGGCCGCGTCGACTGGCGACATAGGTCTGGCCGGCCGGAGAGGCGATCCACGCCGCTCGAACCTGCACCGCGATCTCGGCCCGTTTCATCGCTTTGCGCGCCTGCGCGATGGCGTTCAGCTCGGCGTGTTTGGCCCAGATCATCCGCGCCGGATTGCGGATCCACTGCACCAGGACGAGCCGACGCTGCCGCACCTTTGTGACCCGCTCTTCGGTCTGCCGAAGCCGAAGTTTCGCCGCCGCCAAGTCGGCACGGGCCGGCTGTAGAAGTTCGCGCTCCAGACCCCGCGCGCTGTCGATCTTGGGCAGGGTGAGCGCCGCGCGTTTTTCGGCCCACCGGTCCCGCTCGGTGATCATCCGCGCACGCATCTGCTCAGCCTCGGTCGTCAGTTTCGCCACCGGGACCGCGATCACCGGCGCCTCTCTCACCAGCCGGTCGGCGGTCGCCTGGAAGTCGGTCCGAAGCTCTTTGCGCTTGGCGTTGTGAGCGTTGGTGTCGCGGTTCTGTTGACCGCGTTCCGAGGCGATGTGCTTGCGCTCCAAAGCGCTCGCCGTCGGCCCCAGATGCACGCCTGGTTCGCGATCCGAACCCTGCTCCGCAAGCGACAGGTGCGAGACCTGCGGAGCGTCCGGACCAAGGTGTCGGCGCAGGTGTTCGTTCTGGATTTCCGCCCAAGCCGAGCGCCATTCCCGCAGAGCTTTTGGGCTCCACCACTCCGCCGGCTTCTTGCCGAAACCGCCCGGGCCAACCGACCGGGTGGTCACCAGGATGTGGGCGTGAAAATTGCGCTCATCGCCGGCCTTGCCGGGCCGGTGCATCGCGACATCGGCGACCATCCCGCGCCCCACCAGCTGCTCGGCGACGAACGCCTCCACCAAGGCCCGCCGCTGGGCGAAATCCAGCTCATGCGGCAGCGACACCAACAGCTCCCTCGCGGGCACGGCGTCCTTGCGCTTCTCAGCGTCCTCGGCGGCGTTCCATAGGGTCTGCCGATCACCGAACGCCGCTGGCGCATCGGGCGGCGCCATGATCGCCGCGTACTCGATGTCGCCCTTCGCGCCGAAGTCGAACTCCATCGCCAAGCGCTCGTCGATGAGCCGGTCGCCGGAGCGGTAGGCCGCCGCGGCGACGGCCGAGCGACCGGCCGATCTCTGGATGGTTTGGACCTCTAGTCGGTACTGCGCCATGCGCACTCCTTCGGCGTCGACGCCATGGCCCCTGCCGGGATCGCTAAGGGCTGCGCCCTTGGCTCAAGGCTTCGCATCGATCGACGCGAGGAAGGGCCTTGAGGGTGTCGGGCGAGGCCTGACCGCAGTGTTGGTGGGAGCAGCACATCCAACCCGTAACTGCGCCCTTGTGACGAAATGCGAGAAACCACGGCATAGACCATTTTGCACTTTACTGGCACTATTACGCCGTTTCGTGCTTTTTCTCTAACGAAAGGCCGCGTCATGGCCAAGGTCGATAAGCGCCGGCGGAACGCCCGTCCGTCCAAGTACAAGCCCCGCTCGCCCGCCCAGTTAGCGCGCAAACGCGAGCTCTGGGCGGCCCGATCAAGCGACCGCGAACGGGCTAAACGGACCGATGAGCAAGCCGCTCTCGTCGAGCGTTTGGCGGAGCTGGAGACGGCGCTGCGAGAGGCTGGCCAGGACGGGGTCCACAAGCAGCGGCACGTCACCCCGCTCGAAGATATCGACGACGACGCCAAGCGCTTCCACGTCCTGAAAGCCCGCGTCGAGCGGCTCGAAGCCCTGTGGTCGATCAACAAGCGCAGGCGCGAAACGCGCGGCAAAATCATCATCGGCGGCGCCCTGTTGGCCGAAGCCGGGGACGCCCACTTTGCCGGAGACGATGAGCTGCTGGCCCGCCTGGTCGACATCCTTGATCGCCGTGTCGAGCGCGTCCGCGACCGCCTGACGGTGCGCGAACTCTTAGGGGATGTGCCCCTGCCCTTGCGCCCGGGCGGCGACCTGGATGAGGACGCTGAAAGCGCCCTTCAAGCTGCCGGCGAGCGGCTCCCCGATTTCGATCTAATGGCCGAGACCGCGCTCGCTCAGGAAAGCGCTGAACCCCTGACGCCAAGCGATCTCGACCCCGACTACGCGGACCTCGACCAAGCGTGGCGGGCGGCCTGATCATTGATCTGATCCAACCGCCAAGCCGGGGCCAACCACGAAGATCGCTCGGCCAGGATCGATAACCTGGGTCAGGCGAACCGGCCCCTGCCCTGCCCCGGAAGACCCCGGCGCCATCGGCGTATCGGCCATCGCCTCAATACGGTTCTCGCCGACAAAGATCGCCCCGCCGGCCGCCGACCAGGCGGCGGAAGACGAGGGGCTACGAGAGGGAGAAGCGGGTGTGACAGAGCGAGATCCCCTCCCCGCTCCAGATCGCGCCTCGACATAGAAACTGTGGGCGCCGATGACCGCCGACGGCCCCGTGCCACCAAAGTTGACCAGGCCCTCGGAGACCTCTCCCCGGCTGGCGCGATCAGCCACGATTTGCGGGTTCTGGAAGAACCGCGCCCCGTTCGTCAGGTCGGGCAACCGGCCTTCGAGCGCCAGGTTCAGGATGGTCTCGACCCGCGCCCGTTGGACCACCGTAGAGACCGGAAGGCGACGCCAGTCGCCGCCAGCGCTCATGACCGGCTCGAACTGGCCGCGCGCATTGACGACGGTCTCGACCGACGCACCCCATCGACCATCCTGGACCCGGTTGAGGATCGTATAGACGACGGCGGCCAAGCCGCTGTCGCCCTGATTTCCGGCCTCGGCGAAGGCGACCCGGGTGATCGCTTCGCGCGCGTCCGGACCGGCCACGAGGGGAGCCAGACCGCTCCGTGTCAACGGCAGCGCCATAGCCGCCGAGGCGGGCGCGGGCGGCGGGCAATTGACGCCCGCGGGCAAGGGTTGGGCGCTCTGTCCGCGCGCGAGCAGCAAGCACAAACCCGCTAGGGCCGCCGGGTCCATCACCGGTCTCCAGGCTGAGGGCGCGACAGCGCCAAGGGCCGGAACACGCCAACGATCTCGGCCTGGTTGACCGGCCCGAAATAGCGGCTGTCGAAGCTATTGGGGATGCGGTCAGAGAAGACGAACACCTCGCCGTCGCAAAGCCGGCGGCATCCGTTCCAGCGCGGCAGAGCCACGCCTCGGCGATCGGTTTTCAGGATCGGAGCTCGCACCTCTCCGTTGATCACCAGCCGGTCGTCACCGGTGCAGACCTGGTCGCCGGCAACGGCGGCGACGGACTTCAGAACTGGCACCCGGCGCAGGTAGCCCATATGGCCGTCAGCATAGGGAAAAGCGGCCGCAGGCGCGGGAAATGCGACCAGCGCGCCGACCGTCACCGGCTCCTCCCGCCGCGCATAAAGACCCTCCGGCTCACTGGCCGTTCGGTTCCACAAGAGCAGCGGACGAGCGCCCCCGGCCGTGGCCATCGAAAGTGTGCTGATGAGCGCAGCCCCGCCGCCCAGGACGCAAGCTAAGGGCTTCCAGCGCGGGGCTAGGGTGGACAGAAACATTGGGTGGGACCGGCGCAGCCAAAACGAGCCGAAGGCTCGGCAGGGCTTGCGGCCACGGTGTGGCTCATGCCCGGCGATTGTGGGCTTAACGGGCGCTAGCCAGTCACTGATACCCCGACAAACGAGGCGAGTTGCCCATGGGCAACTTGTCGGGGATCTCGCTAGGAGGCGAGGCCCGTGAGGGTGGAAGACAGGAAGTTGCCCATGGGCAACTAGGCCTTCGGACGGACCCGATCGAGCTCGCGGGCGAAGGCGGCCTGGAAGTCCGCGTTGCTCGCCTCGGCGTCCAGCGACAGTTCGAGCACGACCCGCTTGGCCCCCTTGCGCGCCAGGGTGAAAAGGGTCGCGCCGGCCTCGTTCGTCACGTTCATGACGCCCTTACCGGCCGGCTTTTTGGCGGACGCCGGCGCTGCGGACGCCTTGACGAGCAGGGTCACGACCTTGGCGGGGTCAAGCAGCCCCTTCCCGCTCGCCACGGCCGCCGCCTGCACGCCGGCCAGACGCTTGGCTTCCGCCATCACCTTGGGACGCGAAGCGTCGTCAGCCAGCAGGGGTTTCAGCGTCCGGGCATGGCGCTCCTTCAGGTGGCGCGGATCACCGAAAGCTTCCACGACGTCGGTCGGCAGCTTGCCGAGGTCCAGGAAGCGCGAAAGCCACGCCTTGGGCACTTCCAGCCGTTCGGCCATGCGCTGGGCGACACCGCCATAGAAGGTCTCGACCGCATGGCGGTAGTCGAGGGCGCGCTCGTAGTCGCTGATGTCCTGGCGGGCGCGGTTCTCGACGTCGGCCAGGCGGAAAGCCTGCTCGTCGGTGAGTTCACGCTCCTCGATCAGGTAGCGGATCTCGCGATGCTCGACATTGCGCAGGTAACTGACCGACCAATGCCGGCGCGCGCCACTGATGACCTCGTAGTCGAAGGCCGGGTCGTCCTCGACCCGCCGCACGATCGCGGGAAACTCCTGCTCGCCCTGGGAGCGCAAGCTCTCCAGCAGATCGGCGCAGGAGGTCTCGTTGAGCAAATCGTAGCGGCGATTATGACGGCTCCACATCCGGCAACGGGCCGGATCGACGAGCTTGAGGGTCTTTTCCTTGACGTCCCCGGACGTCACCCGCGCCAGGCCGGTCAGGCGGGTGCTCAAACGCTCTGTTGCGGGCGCACCGCGCTCAACGGTCGGGGTTTCAGTGACCGGAGCCACCAACCCCGCGAGGATCGAGCGGTTCTTGCCTGTTGTGGATGCCATGACCGCCCTCCCCTACCCGAGTCCAAGCCGGCGAAGCTCTGGCCGATGGCTGGGCCAAGCTTTGCGAATAAGCAGTTCGATCTCGCCATTCAGGCGATCGAGATTGTTGCGACAGCGCTCGTAGGTCTTGGTCGCCGGGCCGCTCAGTTCATAAACCGTACGCAGCTGGACGTTGGCGTTGTCGATCTCGGCCGAGTCGAGCAGCGAGGCTGTCAGCATGTCGGCGCCGAACACCGCTTCCATCATGTCTCGGATCTGCGTGTGGGCGCTCTTGCCCTCGTCGACCTTGGTCGCGACCACGCGCAGGAAATGGAAGCCGCGCTCACCAAGGTGGTTTTGCATCACCTCCAAGGTCTCAACGATCATCCGCAGAAAGTGCGCGGTCGAGGCGAAGTCGACCGTCGAGGGCGGCGTTGGGATCAGCAAGGCGTTGGCGGCGCGTAATACCGCCAACGAGAGCATACCTAGCGCAGGGGGCGGATCGAGTAGCACCACGTCATACTCGCTAGCCATACTCTCTACCCCGCGCCGCAATCGGTCGAGCGCGTCAGGATTGCCACGAAGCCTTGCCGCAGCCTCGTATTCAGCTTGGTAGAGACCAAGGTTGGCCGGCACCAGATCAATGCCATTCCAGGCGGTAGGCCTCAGGGCATACTTCAGGTCTGGTTCGCCACCATGACGGAAGAAGGGCAAAAGTGTCTCTTCATCGTCGATGTCGATGTCGGGATTGAATCCGAAGATGGTCGTGGTGCTGGCTTGGCTATCGCAGTCGATCACCGCGACGCGATAGCCTTTCAGCGCCAGGAATTGCGCCACGTGGCAAGTGAGGGTGCTCTTGCCAACGCCGCCCTTGAAGTTCTGTACGGCCATAACGATCGGCGGGTCATTCGGGCCACGATGGGGCCGGGTGCCAAACACGTCGCGCATGTGATTGACCTCGGCGAGGCTGTAACCCTCTCGACGCCCGGCGCCAGTGAGGCGTGGCGCGGGAAGGCGACCATCGGCTTCCGCCTGGCGGATCGCCTCGGAGGTCCGGCCCACCATCTCGGCCGCCTTCGTAATGGAAAAGCGCAGGTCGACAACCTTGTGCTCGCCCGGTGCGAAGACCGTTGCGCGAAGTCTCGTGATCACGTCGTGCGCGCGATCGCTGAGCGTCGACATAGCGGCCATTAGCACCGGCCCAGAAACGGTGCTCTCACCGGGGGCTTGTAACGCCACGTCCCGTCTCCTTTGCAAAATTCGATCACTGCGTGAGGATTTTGCCAAGTTTTCGGTCAGATACAATGAAGAAAGTATTAACAGCGCGCCGAGCCTGAACCCTCTTGGTTCAAGGCGACGGCAAGCCAGCCTGTCCGCTGCACCCCGTTAGAAGATATCTTAGGGATAAGGTTAGACAGAGTTAGGCGCCGCGAGAGCGCTGAAAAAGCTTGTCCTCACAAGGGGTTTCGAAATCGGTCGGTCACCGAAACCCCGAGAGCGGGGTCACTGATCCCCCGGTAAAGCGGTCATCAATCCCCCGTGGAAAAGGTCACCGATCCCCCGACGGGGGAACCCTGCGCTTCTCAAACATCGCGTCGACCTGCAAGGCCCGGGCGTCCTCGCGCTCACGACGGACCGAATCGGCGGCGAGTCGCTCAAGATCGGCCTTGATGGCGGCGCGCTCGGCGGCGTCCCGCCGCACGAAATGGATGGCCTGCGAGTTGTCGGCCGTGTTGACGAAGCTGAGATCGTATTCCGGCAGATCGTTGGCGGCGACGATCCGCTTGAGCAGGTAGTTGAACTGCTTGAGCGGACTCTCGCTACCAGTCTTGTCGTGCAACACGCTCACCCGACAGGTCCAGCCGCCGGGTTGGTCGCCGGCGTGTTTGCGGGCGATGCGATAGATGGCTCGCTCGACCCCGCCGGCCAGGGCGAAATAGTCCGGATGCAGGGTCAGCAAGGAGCGATCCTTGATCACGCCCTCATAGACCCAGTTGGAAAGGGTCAGGCTGAGCCCCTTGGGCGCGCCGGTCACAGGATCTGATTCCAGCACCCACTCGTCGAGCCAGCCGAACTGCGCCTTGGTGTTGCGCTTCGAGCCGCGGATCGAGGTCTGTATCGTGGTGGCTTCGAGACGCTGCAGCGCCGCCTGCAGCTCCTTGTAGCCCTTGCCCCCGGTGTCGCGCTTGATCGCCTTCAAGAGGTCGTAGCTGGTGGTGTGCAGGGTGCGGGGTAGGTCGTTGACGCCCTGCTCGCGCATTTGGTTGATCCGCGAGGTCGCCCAGATGAGGATGTCGGCGTCCCAGATAGTGGCGATGCCAAATGCCGGATTGGCGCTGACATGCACCCAGACCTCACCATCGGGGCTGGTGTATTCGATGGGCTTCAAGCGCTTGCGTTTGCTCAACGAAAAGAACGGCCGCTCCATCACCTCCCGCTGGTCTTTCAGCGGCAGGCTGCTCATCCGAGGGATGAAGAGATCGAACTCCTGTTGTCGAATCGCGCGCTTGGACATCTTGGGCGCCACCATGCTCATTTGTGAGAGGGAAGGGTAGGGGAGAGCGCGCCAGGGCGGCCCTGGACCGAAAAGTTGCCCATGGGCAACTTCACCTGGATCCACCCCAAAGCGCCCTGCCTTTGCAGGCTTTGCGGGCCCGCCCGGAGACCGGACGGGCCCCTCCGAAGGCTAGTCCTCGTCGGCCGCCGCCTGCCGATCGAGGGACTTCAGCTCGTGCTGCGGCGTAGCGACCACCACCTTGGAGAAGAAGCGCTCCTGGCCGCTTTGGTCGGTGTAGCGGTCATGGCGGATCTCGCCTTCGACGAACACCTTGGAGCCCTTGGGAAGGTGACGGCCTTCCAGCCAGCCGACGGCGCCTTGGTTCCAGATCTCCACCTGGTGCCAGGTGGTGTAGTCTTTCCGATCGCCGTCCTTCTTGGTGTAGCGGTTGGTGGCGACCCGCAGGGTGGCGACCTTCTTGCCGCCCGAGACGGTGCGGATTTCAGCGTCGGCGCCGGTGAAGCCGATGAGTTGAACCTTATTGAGCATCACGTTTCTCCAATCGACCACCGGGAAGAACCCCAGCGGCTCACGGTCCCTGCCGCGATCACACGACCTGCTCGGCCGGGCGAAGGGGCCGGGCCAAAGCCCGCGGGGTGTGGAAACCGGCCTGCACAGAGCGCAGCGGCGGAAGGCCGGAGGGTCCACAACCCCGCGCCTCGCGCGCGAGGTCGGCTTTGACCCGGAACCGCCCGGCCTAGGTTCGTGGGGTTGATCGCGGGGGACCGCAGCCCGCTGGGCGTTTGCTCGGGGTATTGGTGACCGGCCTCAACGGTGAACAGGCTTCATGCGCCGGACAGATTTCAAACCATGGGCTTAATGAGGTCGCCCCATGGCGTCATTCCCGCTGCCAAGGACGGCTCGGACCAATACCCTAGGAAGGCGACGAGTCTGGACCACGGCCCGTCACGGCCAGGAAGCCGGCGAACCCGGGGGCGGAAGGCCGTCCCGGACCGATCCCCGTTCGACATCCCCCAAGGTCAGGTGCTGCAGCTCGCGGTCGGCGGTCCACGCGGGGCAAGGGTGATGTGCCGTCCGCCAAGCGGAGCGACGGGCGCGGAAATTCGGATTTGATCGGCACATAGGCGATGCGCTACAGGCACATGGCGCAAATTGGACAAATGGGACGTTTGGGATTATCTATAACGTCATGATCGAGGATCGTCCCATGACCGCCGCGAACGCCCGCCGCTCGACGTCCCGAGGCTCTGCGAAGATGGCCAGCCCCGCAGCCGCAGACTTGATCGGCATGTTTGTCGAGCGCAATCCAAAGTCCAGCAGGGGCGAGCTGAGCGAAGTCGTCAAGCTGGTCGCCGAGTTCAGCGCCACGGCGATAAAACTGTCGCCGTCCGCCCGCAAGCGGCTGATCGCCCGCAAGGCTCAGTTCAAGAAATTCATCGCCGAAATCGCCGCCGAACCGGAGGCCGCGCCGCAAGGCCTGAAGCTGATCGCCAAGGGACCGGCCGAAGTCAGCCAAGGCGCGGGCCTGGGTCAGGTGTTGTCGGCCCAAGAGGGCAAGGCCCGGATCGCGAGCTATGCGACGCCGACCAAGGTCGAGGATTGGGCAGGTCCGCTTGCGGGACCGACCGAGCTTGAGCGCGACTTTGGCGTCGCCCGCTCCACCCTGCATAATTGGCAGAAGCAGGGCTTGGTGATCGGCCTGCTCGTGGGCGTGCGCAAACACGCCTTCCCGACCGAGCAGTTCGTCGATGGCCGCCCCGTCTCGGGCCTCGGCTCGGTCGTCGAAGCGGCTGGCGAGCCGCGCATTGCGTGGCTTTGGCTGCGCGAACCCAATCCCGAACTCGGCGGCGCCACCCCCTTGGCGCGCCTGAAGGCCGGGGCGACCGACAGGGTCGTTGAGGTCGCCCGGTCAAACTTCGCCGGCGCGTGAGGCTCGATCCCGACATCCTGGCCGACCTCGCCGTCGAAATCACGC
Source organism: Pseudomonadota bacterium (assembly GCA_020161365.1). GTDB lineage: Bacteria > Pseudomonadota > Alphaproteobacteria > Caulobacterales > Caulobacteraceae > Caulobacter. The sequence goes on from JAIUNU010000015.1 coordinate 10,979, forward strand.
CGAAGGCCTATGTGCGCGTCACGCCGATGGCCCATGCGGCCACGCCGCTGGGGGCGGGGTTTGGCGTGACGCGCTTCGCCAGTCCGACCAAGGCCTTCAAGGTGATCTACCTAGGCGAGGATCTAACCACGAGCGTGGCGGAGACCCTTGTCCGCGACCGTTTTCAGGGCAAGGCGACCCGCAAACTCCTGGATGTCGAGGCCGCGACCTGGGGCGCGACCGAGGTCACCACCTCCGCGCCCCTCACGCTGATCGATCTGCGCACGACAGGCTTGGTGCGGCTGGGCGTGTCAACCGAAGCCGCCCGCGGAAAGGCGCAAGGGCAGGGGCGCAAACTCAGCCAGGCGGTCTACGACCAAACCGACGCCGATGGCTTGGTCTACAGCTCCCGCCTGACCGGTCGCACCTGCATCTGTGTCTACGACCGCGCCCTGCCTGGCCCGCTCACCGCTTCGCCGGTGGTCGAACTCACCCATCTCGCCGGCTTCGTCGATGCGCTTAAGGCCCTCAACGTCACCCTGATTGCTACGCCCTAGAGGCGCCCTGGCCGTGAATCGGAACGAATCACCAACCCCAAGGGATGGTGGGTCTAGGACCGCCCACCTCCAGGGCTTGGAGTCTGTTCGGCGCCTGTTCTGCGGGGTCCGAGGCGCGGCGCCTCGAGGGCGCCGCGCCCTTGGTCAGTGGCGGGTTCTGCGGTTGTCGTGCAGCAAGGTATGGAAGTGGGCGATGGCCGCGGCCTCCAGTTCGAACGGGGTGGCGCTACGCTCTTCCTGACGGTCCAGCTCCTCGGCGATCGCCAGGACGTCCCAGCATTCGGCGACCAGGTACCAGCTGCCGGTGTCGTAGAAGTCGTGGGCGTGTTGGAACACCGCTTGCGCCATCGCCATCGTCGTCATTGTCGTCTCCCGCTCGCTGCCGGATCAGCGGGCTCGTTCCCGCGATCTCGCGACCGGGAAGGGCGGGGAATAGGGCAGGGGACAGGGTCGGGGCCGACGGAAACCGGCCTGCAGCGCAGCGAAGGCCGTGAGGGTCCGTCGACCCCGCCTCGCCTTGGCGAGGTCGCCTTGGCCCCTGACCGGCCCGGCCTAGTGTCGTGAACTGGATCGCGGACGAGCCCGCTTCGGCAGCGCCCATCTGGGAGACGACATTCGATGTTGCGCTGGCGTCAGGAGATCACACCCCCTCGGGGTCCGCCGGCATCCCGTCTCGGTCCGTCTAGGCCCGGGCGACCGGCACCTCGTCCAGGCGCGTGGTGTAGCGCGGCGTTCGCCACTCGGCCTTCTGCGTCCATCGCGTGAGCCCTGTCGTCGCCCCGATGACCACGCTGCCGCGCCCGAAGCGTCGGTTTGCGGCATCCAGCGCCGCCATCAGCCGCTCCGACCGCCCAGGATCCCTGGGTCCCAACAGGCTCGCCTGCACCTGGCCAGCGGGGACCAGGCCCTCACAGATGACGCCCGCCTTGCTGTAGCGATACCCCTCCCGCCAGGCCTGGCGCGCCGCCTGCCGGGCGCCGGCGACGAGCTCGGTGCTGTCGGCCGTGGCCTCCAAGAAGGTCACCGCGCCGCTGGCGCTGTGGTGCGGCCCAGCGCCGAAAGGATTGGTGTGCATGAACACCGACAGGCGCGGGGCAAGCACGCCGTTGCGCCGAAGCTTCTCACCGACCCGGCTGGCGAAACTGGCGACCGCCTGCAAAAGGTCGTCCAGCGCGGTGATCGGCTGGCCGAAGCTGCGCGTCACCGCGCATCCCTTTCGGCCGGCCGGGACCTCCTCCCAGGCGAGGCAGGACTGGGCGCGCAGCTCCAGCACCAGACGCTCGCCGACAATGCTGAGCACGGCGCCGGCCTGCCGGGGATCAAGGTCCCGCAGCTGGCCCGCCGTGGTTACGCCCATGCCCGTCAGCCGCGCCGCATAGGCGGGGCCCACGCCCCAGACATCGCCGACCGGCAGATTGTCCAAGGCCGCGGCGCGCACATCGGAATCGCTGAGGTCACAAACGCCCTCCAGCGATGGGGTGCGTTTGGCCAGGTGGTTGGCGACCTTGGCCAGGGTCTTGGTCGGCCCGAGACCGACGCAAGTAGGAATCCCGGTCCACTGACGCACGGTCGCGCGCAAGGTGCGCGCATGTCCGACGGGATCGGCAAGGCCGCTGAAGTCCAGAAAGCTCTCGTCGATGCTGTAGATGACGACGTCGGGCGCGAAGCGCTCATAAACGGCGTTCACCCGCCGGCTCATGTCGCCATAGAGCACATAGTTGGAGGACAGGGCGACGACCCGCTCGCGGGCGCAAAGCTCGCGGACCTTGAAATAGGGATCGCCCATCTTCAGGCCGATGGCTTTGGCCTCGGGGCTGCGGGCGATGATGTTGCCGTCATTGGACGACAGCACCACGGTCGGCCGACCCTCCAGGCGCGGATCGAACACCCGCTCGCACGAGACGTAGAAGCAGTTGCCGTCGCTCAGCGCGATCAGCGGCCTCATCGGGTGGGCCGATGCGCGCGAAGTGACCAAGCGACCACGCCCCAGATGCTGATCTCGCTGGCCGCATCGGGCGCGAAGGGCAGGGCGCGGGGATTGTCATGGCTGAGCGCCGGGTGGCCAGCGACATAGGTCAGACGTTTGACCGTCGGCTCGCCGTCGACAACGGCGACCACCACATCGCCGGAGACCGGCGCCAGGGACCGGTCGCAGACCAGGTAGTCGCCGTCGAGGATGGTCGGCGTCATGCAATCCCCGGAGGCGCGCCACAGGAAGGTGGCCGCCGGGTTCGTGACCACCAGGCGACTGACATCAATGGCGTCTTCAATCCAGTCGTCTGCGGGGCTCGGGAAACCGCAGCAAATTCGAAAGCCCACGAGAGGGAGGGGTAGGGGAAGACCGACAACAACAGGACGCATGGAGACCTCGGAAACCTGCCGACAGGGGGCAGGCGGCGAGGGTGAGAACATAAAGAGAACATTTGCCCCCTAACAAGGGGGCGATGCGCCTGTCCACAGAACGCCAACAGATAAAAGGGCGTGACGGCGCGCGCCGTCACGCCCAGGGATGTCAGCCGCGCACCTTCACCGGCAGGTGACGGATCCCCTTCTCGGCCGCCTTCTGGCCGAGGTTGAGCGCGGGTCCAAACGGCTGCAGGGACGCCGCTCGCGTCCCGTTGAGGGTGTTGGCCAGGGTCAGGACGCAGACCGGCTCCAGCGCGATCAGCTCATCATTGGCGCGGAAGGGAGCCGCCCGACCGTTCTTGTCGAAATCGGCCTTGGCCAGCACCAGGGTGACGGCCTTCTGCTTGGCCCACTTGATGGCGATCTTCTCGCCACCCTTGGCGCCCGTGGTCGCCAGAGCCATGTCCGGCCACTGCGCTTGCGCCCAGTTCAGGGCGTCGAAGATGCGATGGGCGTCGTCCTCGGTGTCGGCTTGCGGCGCAGCGCGGAACGCGACGATGGTGGCGCCAGGATCAGTCGCGGCGTGCTTGCGAGCCTTGGCGGTCCGCAGGGCGTCGCGCGCATCGATCTGGGCGGCGGTCAGACGCGAGGCTTTAACATGACCCTTCCAGGGGGACCAGACCTCCCCGGTCGCCGTGGTGTAGCTGGCGGCGGCCGCGTCCCGCACGAACTCCAGGGCCAGGCAGGCGACATCGGCAGCGCGAGCCTTGCGGGTGGCGTCCTGCATCTCGGTGTCCGCGATCTCCGAGCCGTCGAAGTCCCGACTCAGGCGGTTGAGTTCATCCCTGGCCCGGTCCGCATCGCGTTCGATGCGCTGGGCGGCGGAATGGAACGCCCCGATCAGGGTCTCGCAGATGATGGTCTGGAAGTCCTCCAGAGCGGTGTCGCCGAAGACGTCGAGGGTCTCGGTCAACACCGCATGGCCAAGCTGGATCAAGGCGTCTTCGTGAGGGTGCGGCCGGGGATCGTCGAGAAGGAGAGCCTGGGCTTCGAAGTGGGTCAGATGGCCGGTGAGGGGTGAGGAGGCAGGAGAGGGCATGATGGGGGTCCTTGTCGGAGTGGGGTTTTGAGCCCGTCGGCTCGACGACCGCCCCGCGCCGACGGCTGGGGACGCCCACAAGGGCTTTGAGCGGAGCGTCCCTTGTGGGCGGCGCCGGACGGTGGCGAGGTCTCAAGAGCCAGAGGACTCAAGGACGCCAAGACCGCCGACAGGACCCCTGGCCGCCTTGGCTTCCCAACGCCACCGCCCGCCCCCGCTCAGTCCGCCCAACAGGCTCAGTCCCGGGTTCGCGGCCCCTGCGTCCCCTCGATGCGGTAGACGCGATCCTTCAGCTTGGGGATGCGATAGAGGCCGCCGAGCTCGCTGCGATAGACGAGGCCGCTGCGCGCCCGCCCAGGCCAGGCGACAGCCTCGAAGCGGGAAAACGTCCGCCCGTCTCGAAACAGAATCGGCTCGGCCAGGACCACGACATCGCCGGGTTTGGGCGTCGGCTTGGCGGCGCGAGCCGACCGTTCCGACAGCCGGGCGCGGCACCGCGACCGCCAGGCCAGGGCGTAGGTGTTGTCGGTCGCGGTGAGCAGATCGAGGATCCGCGCCGGACACTCGGACTCGCACGGCCCCATGGACTCGGACATGTCCTTGTAGCCGAACACCAAGCCCTCCCGGTCGCGCGGGTTGTAGCGCACCAGGCAGACCAAGCCCCAGACTTCCCGCTCGCCCGATCCGGCGGTGATCCATTCGACGGCGGCATAGTAGGTGCGCCGACCGACCAGGCTTGAGGCCAAGACGCGAGAGTTGCCGGTGTCGCGGTCGTAGGTGAATTGCGCATCGAGATAGGCTTTTGGGGTCGCGTGCCCCGCGAGCGAGCGCATGTAGAGCCAGCCCATGGCGGCCTCCTTGCAAAGATGTTGGGGGAAGGCCGGCGTCAGGCGGCCAGATCGACCGCGTCCTGGGCGCTGAACGCGAGCAGGTAGTCGACGGCGCGCTGCGCGTGACCGGAGGCTTCCAGCAAGGCCGAGGGCCTGTGCCGCAGGATTTTCGCCCAATGGCCAAGATAGGCGGCGTGGCTGTCGAGCAGTTGCGGCGCGAGGCCGATGCGCAAGCCAAGCGCCGCCGCGCCGATCTCGGCGACCAGCTCCTCGAAGGCGTAAGCTTCGTCCCCGAACCGCTTGCCGAAAGCGCGGTCCAGACGGTGCGCCGCGCCCGACCAATGCAGCTGCTCGTGCGCCTTGGTCGCCAGGAAATCGTCGGGCGTGTCGAAGGCTTCCGGGCGCGGGAGCCGGATCAAGTCCAGCGCCGGCACATAGCAGGGCGTGCCGCCCCCGAACTCGACCCGGGCCGGTATTGCATCCAGCACGGCGTTGCGCGCCGCCCCGCGGGCGGCGGGGTCGGGGTCGACGATGTCGAGGAAGGCGCGCGGGCAGTCGGTCAGCTGCTCGGCGTTGAAGACGCTGTAGGTCTTCAGATAGCGCAGAACGCGCGGGTCGCCGGTGTCTTCCGCCGCGCCGACCTCCGCCCTCTCGGAAGGCGCGCCGACCAGGCGGGTCTTGTAGAGGATCGCCGGCGAGGCCTTCTCGCCCTTGGCGACCGGCGCCGCGATGGCCAGGGCCTGGCGGAAAGTGAACCAGTAGGGTGAGCGATAGCCGCGCAACGCGCCGGCAAACGCCAGCAGCCAGGCATTGCTGCCGCTGAACGGCTCGCCGTTCGCTCGCAAGGGCATTCTCGGATCGGCGCTGGCCGTCCAGGCCTGACGCCACGGCGGAACGCCCGCCTCGATGCGGGCGATGAGGTCTTGGATCAGGTCGTCGAGCGGGTTCGACATGGGAGCCTCCGGTCCGGCCCCGAGCCAATCCCGGAGCGCTTGCCCGCTCCGTCCCTTCCTCCAACCCTTTGCCGGCCAGGCCGCCGACGCAAAAGGAGCCGCCGGCTCATCACCGGCGGCTCCCGATCAGCGGCTCCGATCCGTCAGGCCGCGGCCGGCAGGATGGTCTGCGCCGGCCAGCGCTCGAGGATGGCGCTTAGCACGTCTGGCCGATCGGTCGGCACGAAGACGCGCGGAGTGTAGGCGATGATCTCGACGAAGCAGCCCAGCGCCACGAAGCTGGACCGCTCCGCCGCCGCGCCGACGATCTCCAGCCGCTGGCGATCCATCACCTTGGCCCGGCGCAACCAAAGGCCGCCGCTCAAGGCGACGGAGGCGCCCTCGCTTAACACCAGGCGGGCGGCCGAGGCGCCGTCGCCGACCGCGCTGGCGGTATCGGTCAGGCCCAAGGCGATCTTCAGCGGGGTGACCTGCGCGGGATCGAGCAAGCGGCCCAGCCAACGGCGCCCGTCCGGCGCCTTGAGCCGGCGCACGGACGTGCGCTTGTCGGGCAGGTTGCTCCAGATCGGCAGCAACAGGCCGGTGACTAGCACGAGTTCGCGGGTCACCCACGGATCGGCCGCCGCCAGCTCGGCGTCCCAGGCCGCGCGCCAGGCCGCCTCATCCCCCGCTTCCCAAGCCGACTCCTCATAGGCCTTCAGCGGCGCGACGCTGCGCTTCTCCGGCCGGATCAGACGCACCGCCGGGACCAGGCGGTCATCGTCATTGGTGGTCGTGAGCCCCTGGATGACCAGGGCGGCGCGGCCAGACTTGCTGTTCACCGCGAACACCCGTGCGTCCGGGTTGGCGTCCGCCAAAGCCGCCTCGGCGCTCATCAGGGCTCGGGCGGTGCGCACCTGGACCCGAAGCAGCCGGGTCTCGGCCCCCGTCACCGCGTCGGTGCGGATGACCTCCTCGTCCAGCACCAAGAGGTCGTCGGCCACGACGTCCTCCATGCCCCGGTCCAAGGCGCCGGACGCCGCCGCCCGCTCCAGGATGCTGGCCAGGATCTCGTCGAACGCCGCAAACAGGCTGTTCTGGTCGGCGATCCGCAAGGCCAGAAGCCGATTGAGGAAGGTGTTCATCGCAGGCATGTCGTCGGTCGATCGCAGCTCGCCATCACCATCGAGCAGCCGCAGGCCGGTCTTGGCCTCGAAGGTCTCCCGGTCCATCGCCTCGACGTTGCCGAAGTGCAGCGCGATGTAGAAGGCCTGCAGCGCACGGTGCGCCCAAGGGCTCTCCAGGTTGTCCTCGGCGCGGAAGAGCCCATTGCCGGCCGTCCGCCGCTCGCCGCGGGTCAGGGCGCCCAGGCTGTCGAGGCGCCGGGCGATGGTCGACAGGAAGCGCTTCTCGCCGTGGATGTCCGTGGTCACCGGCCGAAACAGCGGCGCGACAGCCTGGTTAGTGCGATGCGAGCGCCCCAGGCCCTGGATGGCCGCATCGGCCCGCCAACCCGGCTCGACCAGATAGTGGACGCGCCGCTGCTGGTTCGGCACGCCCAGATCAGCGTGATAGCTGCGCCCCGTCCCGCCGGCGTCGGAGAACACCAAGACGCGCTTCTTGCCGCTCATGAAGGCGTCGGTCTCGGCCTTGGCGGCCGAGGCGCTGCGCCGCTCGACCACGCGGCGGCCGTCACGGCGGATCACCCGGCGGCTGCGCCCGGTGATCTCGGCGACCTGTTCGGTCCCGAGCGCCTCGAGCACCGCATCCAGCACGCCAGGCACGGCCGGCAGGCAGGCCAGGTGGGTGACCAGCTCGTCGCGCAGGCGCAGGGCCGCCTGGCTGACGACGGGCGCGCCGTCGACCATCACCGGGACCATGGTGACATTGCCGTCGTCGTCCTCGACCGCGTCCATCGCCATGATCGGGAAGGCGCCCATCAGGTAATCGAGCACCTGATCCTTGGGCGTCAGATCGACGGCGAGGTTGTTCCATTCCTCCGGCGGGATCTCGGCGAGGCGTCGCTCCATCACCGCCTCATTGGTCGAGACCACCTGGACGATGGCCGAGCGGCCGGCCGCCAGGTCCTGGCGGATAGACGCCACGAGGGAGGGGGCTTTCAGGCCCGCCAGCAGATGACCAAAGAAGCGCAGCTTGGAGCCCTCGAAAGCAGACATCACCGCCGAAGCCGCCTGGCCGCTCTTGGCCTTGCCCTCGTCGGTGACCCCGACCGCCTCCAGGGCGGCGCGCAGATTGTGGTGGATCAGCTGGTAGGCGTCGGCCCAGGCGTCCCAGATGCCGATGTCCTCGGCGCTGAGCGGATGGCGCAGGGCGTCATACTCCACGCCGTCGAACGACAGGGAGCGGGCGATGTAGAGCCCCATGGCCTTCAGTTCCCGGGCGATCAGCTCCATGACCGCGACGCCGCCGGTCTCGACGGCGTCCATGAAGGCCTCGCGCGTCGGGAACGGTGCATCTGGCCCGCCCCACAAGCCCAGGCGGGCGGCGTAGGCCAGGTTCTCCGGGGTCGTCGCCCCCGTCGCCGAGACATAGAGGATGCGGGCGTTGGGCAGGCGGTTCTGCAAGGCGAGACCCGCCATGCCCTGCTGCGAGGCCTTCTTCGGTCCCCGCGCGCCCTTGGCCCCGCCGGCGGCGTTGGCCATGGCGTGGGCTTCGTCGAAGACGATCACCCCGTCGAAATCCGCGCCCAGCCACGCCACGATCTGATCGAGGCGAGACGGCCGGTCGCCCCGCGCCGGTTGGCGCAAGGTGGCGTAGGTGGTGAAGAGGATGCCGCGATCGAGGCGGATGGCGTCCGCCTGCTTCCACGCCGACTGCGGGGTCAGATCACTGGCCGCGCCGCCGATCGCGCCCCAGTCGCGCCGCGCGTCTTCCAGGAGGGCGTCATTCTTCGACAGCCAGACTGCCCGGGTTCGCCCCTGGGCGAGGTTGTCGGCGATGACGCCGGCGATCTGACGGCCCTTGCCGCAGCCGGTGCCGTCCCCGAGGAAAAAGCCCCGCCGGAAACTAACCGCGTCGGGCGTGTCGTCGCCGACCAGCAGCACCTGGTGCGGCGCTTCGCCGAGCCGCCAGCGGCCCGGCAACAGGTTGGCGTGGGCTTCGCCGGCGTAGATCACCGTCTCGAGCTGGGCGTCGGAGATTAGACCCGCGTCCACGATCTTGCCCGGCAGGACCGGCCGATAGGTCGGGGCCGGCGGCGCCACGGACGCCATCGGTCCGGATTCCACGAGCGGGGAGGGGTGAGGGCGGCTCTGGGCGAAGCCGATCCGACCGAGCCGGTAGGCCTGATAGAGGCCGACATCGTGGCCTTCGCCCGACCAGGCCCGGGTCTCATAGGCGACGGGCGCCGTGGTCGCGAGAAAGGCCAGCCGGTTCGACGGGATCGCCAAGGCCCGCGCCCGCGGCGCGAGGATGGCGACATTGGAGACGGCCCGGAACTGGCGCGGTTGCGCACTCGGCCGGGCCGCAACAGCGCCCGCCGCCCGGGCAGCATCCGCCAAGGTCTCCGCCGAGATCACCGGCGATGGTTCGCCCGCCTGGCCGCGGTCAATAACCAGGAGGCCCGTCTCGACCGAGGTCCCATGCTTGGCGTAGGCGCGTGGCGGAAAGGCAAGCCGAAGTACAATCGGTCCCCGCGCCGCCAGCCGGCGCAGGACCGGGGCGTCCTCGAAGAGCCGCGTCGGCACGATGGCCGACAACCGGCCGCCTTCGGCCAGGGTGTCCAGCGCCGCGTGCAGGTGTTCCTCCAACACCTGGAAGGGCGGATTGGCGACAACGGCATGGAAGCTGCCGGACCCCGGCAGGATGTCCTTCAGATGCCGGGCGTCATGGGCGCTGCGCGCGGCCAGCGGAAAGAGGCCCTCCAGGATCGCGCCGCGCTGATCGGCGATCTCGTTGAGGGTCAGGTTGGCCCCACAGGCTTCGGCCAACACGGCCAGCAGGCCGGTGCCGGCGGAGGGTTCAAGGACCTGGTCGCCGGGGCGGATTTGCGCGGCCAGCACCGCCAGGGCGCCCAGCTGCGGCGGGGTCGAGAACTGGTCGAGCGCGACCTGCTCTTCACTGCGCCGCGTGTGAGTTAGGCCAAGCTCAGTGAGATTGGCCAGCAGGGCGCAGATCTCGGCCGGCGCATCTTCCAGCCGGCTGATCTGCGGCGACAGCCGGCGCAGCTGCAGCACCAGAGCCGCCTCGACCGCGTCATAGGCGTCGCGCCAGATCCACGCGCCGTCCGCGTCCGAGCCGCCGAAGGTGGTGGTCATGACCCCCGCCACCAGCCGCCGGTCGAGCGCGCGGGATCGATTGAGCTGGGGGGTTAGGGCGCGCGCGGCGGCCAGAATGTTGGCCGCCTTGTGCGACGCGGGGTCGGACGCTCCAGCGGTCGCGAAGAGGGGAAGCATTGCGTTCATGACGGGGATCCGTTCACCCACGGCGGAGGGCGCCTCCCTCCAGTCCCGACGGGCTCGCCCGTCCGCCTCCCTTCCTTGACCCTTTGGCCGGCACAGCAAGAGCCCCCGCCGGTCAGACGAGGGCTCCGCTGGATCAGGCCGCGATGGCGTCGGCGACCGCTTCAGGCTCAGCCTCGTCTTGGGCCTCGCGATCACCCGCATCGTCGGGTTCGGCCGCGCCGTCCGCTTCGCCGTCGTCGTCGCCAAGCGCCGCCGGGCGATCCCAGGACAGCACCGCAGGAGCCCACTGCCGTTCGGCCGCCGCCTCGGCGACAAAGCTCACCAAGGCGTCCTTCTTCAGGGTCTTGGCCCGGTCGTCCTCCACCCCCAGCTCTTCGAGCAGGACGAGCAACTGGGCCTTCGAGTGGACCGCCAGATAGGCCTCGTCCGGCGTCCAGTGCGCGGAGATGTCCGCGCCGCACAGGGCGGCGATCTCGGCCGCCTCGGCCCGGGCGCCATGGCGCAGCAAGCTGGTGCGGGCCTCGCGCATGTTGAGCGAGATCGCGGTCAGCTCCGCCATCAGGGCCATCTTCTCCCCGTGCGGCAGGGTCTCGACCCAGGTGATCGGCCGCAGGCCCGAGGCCCGGTAGGCGTCGCGGCGGGCGTCGAGGCGGCCCCGCACCTCGCCGTCCAGGCCCGCGATCGGCGCCATCGCGCCGCGTTGGTAGCGGGTCGCGGCGATCTGCGCGGCCGAGCCGTCCAAGCCTCCGCTGGACTGCAGCGCCAGCTGCTTGAAGAGCTGAGCGACCAGCACGGTCAGGGCGGCGCTGGGGTCGTCGGCAAGGTCCCGGATCAGACCGCGGGTGGCCACATCGGTGCGGGTCTCGTGCAGCACGTGGCTGGCGCCCTCCACCTCCACATCTGCGCGGGGAACCTCGACGTCGTTCGTGACGACGCCGGGCCGGCCGCCAACCGAAGCCGTGTCGTCATCGGCGTCCTCCTCCTCCGGCAGGTCCTCGACCGGCAGCGGGACCGAATAGAAGGTCGCCGCCAGGCCATGGCCGTCCGACGGGCTGAGCAGCACCGCGCCGATCCTGCTGCGGGTCAGCACCGCTCCGGCCGCCACGCCATAGGCGCTGACCAAGGGCGCCAACTGAGCCGGGGCCTCGTCCGTCGACGGATCGAGATCCTGCAGCGCGCTCTCCAGCTGGGTCACCGCGTAGCGCGCATCGGCGAGCGCGGTCTTCTGCGCCTCGTCCAGGTCACGCTCCCAGACATGGGCGAGGCGGAAGAACCCGTCCGGGGCGCCGTAGCCCGCCTCCCGGGCGACATAGACCGCCAGGCCCTCAGCCTTCAGGTGATCGACGATCGGCTGCACCCGCGCGCGCCAGGCGCCCTGCAGGACCTCGGGATCGAGCAGGTAGTCGGGGTATTCGCCGAACAGGTCGGAGGCCACCCGGCCGCCGGCGGCCAGGTAGCGGTCCATCCCGACCAGGGTGAAGCGGTCGTCCTCGACCGTCGCCCGGTCATGCTCGACGACAGCACGCAGCTGATAGTCCTGGAAGTAGCCGTCGAGCGCGGTCTGGGCGATCTCGGCCTGCTGCTTCTTGTCGGGCAGGCGGGCGAATAGCCGAACCTGCTTCAGGGTCAGCCGGCCTTGGCGCAGCGCCTTCAGGACCGTCGGGTGGACGGCGGCCAGGGCTTCCAGTCGCTTGATCTCCAGCTCGGCGTAGCCGAGCGCGGTCGAGATCGCCTGGGTGTCCATCTTGGCTTTGCGCAGCTTGCCGATGGCGGTGATCACATCGGCGATGTGGACCGGCGCGTGCTCGGTGTTGGGCAGCACGATGGCGGCCGCCTGTTGGGCCGGGGTCTCGGCCAGCAGGCAGTCGATCAGGTAGTCGTCACCGATGTCGCCGCGCTCACGCAGCAGGATCAGGCCAAAGCGCCGGCGACGGCCGTCGAGCGCCATGAACGGCGCCTCGCCCTTGCGCCCAGGCCGCACGATCGGCGGGATCACCACGCCTGCGGCCAGCAGGGTGTCGGCCAGTTGCGGCACGCCGTCGTCGGCCGGTTCGTGGAAGCGCAGGTTCTCCTTGGCCAGGCCAAGGTCGCCGAGGCGCACCTGGATGCGGCTCATGGCGGCCGGGGAGGCGGGGACTTGATCGGTCATCGGGGTCTAGCTCCTCGCGCCTGGGCGAGGGACATCCTGCCCCTGGGCGCACCCGCCCGATCCCTTCCTCCCTCCTTTGGCGGCTCAGCTCAGGACCGGATCCAGCAGGCCCGCAGCCTCCGCCTCGTTCCAGTCCCCAAAGCCCTCCGGCGGCAGGGCGACCCGCGCCTTCAAGCCGGCAGCGGCCAGGCCCGCGCGCAGCTGCTCGGCCGAGGCCTCGCCGTCGGCCCCGCGATCGGCGGCGATGAGCACCTCGCGCACACCTTCCGGCGGCCGCCAGTGGCGCAGGTTGCGTGTCGACATCAGCGCCCAGGCCGGCAGGGCGAAGCGCGCGCTGGCCGACAGGGTGGTGAACAGGCCCTCGGCCACCAGCATCTGCGGCGAGGCTGGATCGATGCGCACCGCGCACCGGGCCGGCGAGGGACCGACCGTCTTGCGGCTGAGCCGCAGGTCGATCGCCCGGCGGGCGTTGGGCGCCAGGTAGGTGACCTCAACGGCCGTGAAGGCCCCGGCCTCATCGGTGATCGCCGCCAACAGGGCCGGGCGATGATGGCGCGACGCGGCATAGGCCGACACCGGCGTCTCGCCGCCATGGCGCAGCACGTCGGGGCCGGGGAGGGGACGGCTGACCCCGCGCAGCGCGCAGTGCCGTGCTGACAAGGTGCCGGCGAGCGGCCGCCCAGCCTCCCAGATCCGTAGCGCCGCCAGGCGGCGCTCCAGTCCGGTCGCGGGCCCGGACGCTTGGGCGCGACGCGCCTGCGAGAGGCTGGTCGGCGCATTGTGCGCATCGACCAAACCCTCGCCGCGCAGATAGTCCAGCACATCCTTCCAGTCGCCATCGCCGAAGGTGTGGACGATCACCCGGCCTTCCCGCAGCAGCAGCGAGACCGAACGGTCAGCGGCGCTATGGCCGGGCGCCGGAATATTCGCCCGAAGGCCGCGATCGTAGAGATCGCCGCCCAGGGCCTGGACGATGGGTTTCAAGGACATGGGTCGATCCTCCTTTGCCCCACAAGGGTCGCCCCAAGGCCGCCTCCCTCCGCCTTCGGCCGCCGCAGGCCGGCCCGATCCCTCGGGGGGCGTTGCGGGGGACCGCCCCCGCTGGAGGGGGTAGGCGCTCAAGGCCTGCCTTTGCGACTCAGGGGGAGGGCGCTCCCCCCGCCTCGCGCTTGAAGGCTCATGCCATGGCCGCTCAACGGACAGGACCCAGCAATGCGGCTCAAAAATACGACGCCTGCCCGGCAAAACCGGGCGAACTGTCACGCTTCGTCGCCAACCGCCCCGCGACAGCACAGTGCTTTTCTGCCAAGTTAAGCACGATTGTAGGGGAGCAGGCTTTGCCGCAGCAGATGATGGCTGAACGGGAAACAGAAACGGACGCCCGCGAGGAGGCCTGGGTCATCGCGACCAATCCCGACTTCCCGATCCGCGCCCGCAACGTCAATTGGTTCCTGGAACGCGGCGGCTCGATCAAGGAAGTCCGGCTCACGGAATCTGAAACCGGCGAATGGAGCGTCTGGCTGCGCCTGGCCGGCCGATCGGGCGAGCACCGCCTGGCGATGTTCAAATCGGACGAGCCCCGCCTCTATCGCGATGTTGGCCGCGCCATCGCCATGTGCCGTGACGACTTCGGCTACTTCGGCCCCATCACGCTATCGACCGACCGGCAACCCCAGACCGCGGGATCTTCCCCCGGCTCAAGCCAGGATCTCGGCGCGGCTTAGGCCGACACACATCCGGCGAACAGCAGGCAGGACGGACCATGGTCGACTATCGTGTTCGGATGTCTGACCGCTTCCTGGAAGCGGCGATCATGGGCGCCATCGAGGCTTACTGTCACGGCGACGGCTTCCAGACCGAGATCGAGACCATCGGCCCGATCTGGGGTCACCGCCGGATCAGCGGCGACGAGCACATCATCTTCCTCGAGCGGCTGGCCGTCAGCCTCTCAGCCGACCGGCAGACGGATTCGGTCACGCCGAAAGCCGAGGCCACCGACCTGATGGCCGAGGTCATGGAGCGCTTGGCTCCGGAGCTGACCCTACTCGGGGACTTCCACTCGCACCCCTATAAGGACCGGGCCACCGTCGAGCGCATCAAGGGCTTCGAGTTCTCGCCCGGCGACTTCAGCGCTTTCCTCCACGACGACGATCTATGGGACCGCAACCCCGCGGGTCCGGTCATGCTGGTGGTGACGATTTGCCGGCTGAACCGCGTCCACGATACGGACGGCAAGCAGCTGCGCTTCAACGTCTGGCAGTTCGACCTCGGCGAATTCCGATTCTGGATCAATGTCTGCGTCGGCTACCTGGATGAGCAGGGCCAACGTCAACACACCGGCAACAAGCGGTCGAACGTGTGGCTGGACCTGAACTCGCGCTTTTTCAATATCAGCGGCGATCGCGTCGGGACCTAGGGCGTGGCGATGGGTTTCAAGCGGATCCGCATCCCGATGGTGAGCCTTACGGGGAAGGTAGATCCCCTCTCTGGACGGCTCTGGGGCTGCGACCCCATCGAGGCCAGTGAAATCGTCGAAGCTGCCGAACAAGGCGCTTACGAGCCTCGCCCGTGGGACGAGGTAAAAGACGACCTTCAAGGCCCAGGCGGTCGCTCATTTCACATCAGACGAGTGGCGACCTTCGTCCGCGAGGGCCTGCCCAGCGACGATCATGCCATTGTCTTGGACCTACAGCCGCAGCCGGATGGACTTCCGATTGGCGTGCAGAATGGAAACCATCGACTTGCGGCCGCTCAAATCCGCGGTGACGCGCACATCGACGCGCTGGTCTATGTCTTTGACCAAGCCGACCTCGACCGCGAACTGCCGGGCTGGATGGCGCTCTGATCACCACGTCAGAGCGGCGCCGGATCTGAGGTTGGTTGGCCGCTCCAGAGGCGGTTCATCGCCGATATCGGGTCAGGCGCGCGTTGACTTCGGCTCGCGGCAGCCGGCAACGGGGATGTCCCGAGGCCTTCGCCAGGCCCGCGGCCAGCACCTGAAGGCTGCAGGCCCCCTGCGATTCCAGCTGATCCAGAACCCAGAGCGTTCCATGGACGTCGAGGGCGTGCGCTTCGGCGGTTCGCCTCAGACCCGCATCCCCTGTCAGCAGCGTCCACTGGCGGCCCTGAGCCAGCGCGAAGGCGAAGGTGTCGGGCAAGGACAAGGTGGCGTCCGCGCGGCGAAGCACGGTCGCGCCCTGCACCTCGCCGGGCGACAATTCCTCAACCCGAAGCCCGAGCGCCAGCAGCCGGTCTCCCAAAGGGCCGGCCAGTTCGCGATGGAACAGCAGGTCGGGCACGGCGAAATCGACCGCGAGCTGGAAGACCGACTCCAGCAGCTCGCCTCGTTCCAGGTCGATGATGACCGAGGTGTCCGAGACGAGGACCGTCATGGATCACGCCGCCTGTTCTAGGCGCGCGTCGAGGTCGCGCATCGAGATGCCCAGCATCTCGGCCGCGCGGCTCTCACCGATCACGTTCTCGGCCAAAGCTCGCAGGCACAGTCGCTCGAAGCGCTTGGGCTCTTCCTCATCGGCTTGCATGACCGCCGGCTCCTCAAACGGCGGATCACGCCAGCCCCGGCGTTTGAATTCACGGTAGAGGTCGGAGAAGGCCTTAGCGTCGATGATGCCGAGATCCTTGCAACGGAAGGCGATGGCCTGAACGCTGACGCCGAAGCGCCGCTTTAGCGCCACCAGCTCGCCGATGCTGATCGATGAGCGATGGGCGCCGACCTCGGCCCGCACCACATCGGCCGGCATGAGAAAGGCGCCGGCGAAGCGGTGCGCCGCCTTCTCCTCATCGACCCCGGCCGCCGGCGCCATGACCATGTGACCAAGTTCATGGGCGAGCGTGAAGCGCTTGCGCTCCGCCCAGATGTTTCGCCGCACCACCACCACCCGGGCGGCGTCGCGGCCGTGGCGGCGCACGCGCGCGGCCAAGCCGTCGATGTCGTCCAAGTCGAGGGACAGCACCTTGATGCCGCGCTCCTCGAGCAGTTCCGCCAGCTTTGGGATCGGATCGTGGCCCAGGCCCCATTCCTCGCGCACCGAGCGCGCCGCATCCTCGGCGTCGCGGATCTCGCTGACGGGGTAGGGGGCGCTGCGTGGTTGCTCCCAGTCGACGCTCTTGAGCTGCAGCAGATCTTCGATCGCCAGATAGCGCTCCAGCATTTGGATCGTCAGCGCTTCGACCGTCGCTTCTTCCTTGGCGGACGTCTTCTTTCTGAAGTCGACGCCTTCCAGAATCAGCTCCTCGTCGCTGAGCAGGTAGCCCTCGCTGACACCCAGCGCCGAGGCCAGCGCCATCAGGGCGCGCGAGCCCGGCATGTCCTCGTTGCGCTCGTATTTGCCGATGGCCTGGGGCGACACCACGCCGTCCATTCGCGCCGCAAGCTCGCGCAGCGACAGGCCTGCGGAAGCCCGCGCCACCTTCAGTCTGCGTCCTATCATCGCCGGCTCCTCACGTCGGTTTACAACACTCGCATCTAAGCGCATTTTTGTAAACCGACACCCCTTGATTTGGTTCAGGGGGTCCCCATGTCTCAGACGAGATAACCCTGTTTTGCCCCATTTTGTAAACCGAGGAAGCCATGGCCTGGCCGCCCCCTTCGAAAGATCCCTTCGCCGATCCGCTGGACGCCGTCCTGGCCGAGATCGCCATCAACCTCCAACTCCCGCCTGGCCTGCACGCCAAGGCCGTCGACCGTTACGAGGCCGTCCGCACCTACATCGAACGGCCCGGCAGCCCGCTGCACGGGCGGGTGGCCTGCTTCTACCCGCAAGGTTCGATGCGGATCGACGCCACCATCTCCACCCGCGGCACCGACGACGAATACGACATCGACATCGTCGCCGAGATCACCGGCCGCGACGACGGGCCCGAGGCCCTGCTCGACGACCTGGAGGCGGCGCTCGCCGGCTATCCGGTCGGCAAGATCGTGCGCCAGACCCGGTGTGTCACGCTCTACTACGCGGACGGCATGCACCTGGACGTGACGCCGGCGCGGCGGACCGCGCTGAAGGAGAAGGAGGGCGTGATCGCCCACGCCAAGAAGGGGGCCGGCGCCCCGCCCGGTCGCTATGTCCCGATGAACGCCTATGCGTTCGGCGACTGGTACACCGCGCGCACCCCGACCGAAGAGCGTTTCGCCAAGGCGCTGAACGAGCGGCTCTACGCCCAGGCCGGGGTCGCATTCGCCGATGCCGACGTTCATGACGTTCCCGACCAGACGCCGTTGATCATCAAGAGCGTGACGACCGTGGCCCTGCAGCTGCTCAAGCGTCATCGCAATATCGCCTATGCCGACGAGACCGGCCGCGTGCCGCCCTCGATCGTGCTCTCCTGCCACGCGGGCCACGCGGCCCAGCCGGGCATGGGTCTGGCCGATATGGTGATCCGCCAGGCGCGCTGGACGGCGCGGGCGATCGATGAGGCGGCCCGGCAAGGCCGCCTGCTGTCGGTACCGAACCCGGAGTTTTCCGCGGAGCGGTTCACCGACCGCTGGCCCGAAAACCAGGCCCAGCAACAGGGCTATTCGCGACACCTGCACACCCTGGCGAATGGGCTGGAGGCCGCGCAGCGGGGCAATGTGCAACTGGAGGACCTCCAGGCCTGGCTGCGGGTGCAGTTCGGCGAGCGGGTCGTGACCCGGTCGGTCAAGGCGTTCAACGACCGGCTGGGTCGCCAGGTGAAGGCCGGCCAGCACGGCTATACCCCCAAGGGCGGCCTGTTCACCCCGGCGGCGCCGGCGATCATCGGCTCGCTGGCGAGCCTGGCGCCGGTCGCGGCCCGGGCGCACACCAACATGGGCGAGCGCCGCTTCTCGTGAGTCTGTCGATCGACACCCAGATCGAGGCGATGTCGCGGCTGTGGCCGGCCTTCAAGCTGGTCCGCCGCGAAGGACCGGCGGCCCTGTGGCAGGGGACGGTCCGGCCGCTTCTGCAGACCTACCGGGTTGGCGTCTTCTATCGCGCGCCGCTGATGGTCGAGCGCTACAGCGTTCGGGTCGTGCAGCCCCAGGTCGAGATCTTGTCACCGGCGCTGCGGCCGCGCCGCGGCGACGCCGAGGGCATGCTGCCCCACGTCTACTACGGGCCGGACGGCGAGGTGACGCTGTGCATGCTCGATCCGGACTCGACGGAATGGTCTCCGGCCGACCTCCTGGCCGAGACGACGGTGCCTTGGATCACCGACTGGCTGGTCGCCTACGAGGGCTGGCGCGCCACGGGCGAATGGACCGGCACCGGCCGGCATGTGGAGCGCGCCTGATGGCCAAGACGACGATCCCGCAGAAAACCCAGTCGGCGCTGTGGGCGAGGGCCGGCGGGCGCTGCCAGTACAGAGGGTGCAACCAGGACCTGGTCGGCGACCTGATTTCCGGAAATGAGGACGCGACCTTCGGCTTCATCGCCCACATCGTCGGCGACAGCGTCGATGGCCCGCGGGGTGATCCGGTGCGCTCCCCGCTGCTGGCCCGCGCCCTCGAAAACCTCATGCTGATGTGCGCCACCCACCACAAGCTGATCGATGTGGTCGACGTCGCCGGTCACCCCGAGCCGGTCCTGCTGGGCATGAAGGCCGAGCACGAGAGCCGCATCCAGGTCCTGACCGCGATCGACGAAGACCGCGCCTCTCATGTCATTCGCTTCGGCGCCAACATCGGCGAGAACGAAGCCCTGGTCTCGACCAAGGCGATCTTCGCGGCGATGCAACCGCATCACCATCCGGCCGGCGGTCAGACCATCGACCTGGAGCTCGTCGGGTGCGCCTACAAGGACGACGAGCCCGCCTACTGGATCTTCCAGCGCGACAACCTGCGCCGGCAGTTCGAAGCCAAGGTCCGCGGGCGGGTGGAGCGGCAGGAGGTGCGCCATCTCAGCGTCTTCGCGCTGGCGCCGCAGCCCCTGTTGATCGAGCTCGGCCGCCTGCTCTGCGACATTGTCCCGGCCACAGTGCGCCAACGCCATCGCGAACCGGCGACCTGGGCTTGGCAGGCCGATCAGCCGCCGATCACCTTCACCGTCACGCCACCGGCCTCGGGACGTGGCCGCCCCGTCGCCCTAAAGCTCGGCATCAGTGCGACCGTGACCGACGAGCGCATCATCAAGCTCCTCGGGGAGGACGCCGCCATCTGGTCGGTAACGGCGGCGGAGCCCCACAACGACATCCTGCGCCGGCCGGAAGACCAGGCGGCCTTCCGCAAACTGATGCGGTCGTTGTTCGATCGCATCAAAGCCGAGCATTGCGAAGACGCCATCCTGCACGTCTTCCCCGCCATGCCCGCCTCCCTGGCCGTCGAGCTTGGCCGCGTTTGGATGCCGAAATCCGACCTGGCCATGACGATCTACGACAACAATCGCGCGGCCGGCTTCGTCCCAACGATCACGATCGGCAAGGAGTAAGCGATCAAGGTCACCGCGCCGCCGCCGTCCAGCCCGCCGCGATGGCCTCAGCCGCCGAGCAAAACCAACGCTCACCGCGAGCCGTGTCGATGCGCGTAGCGGCGTAGTCCTCCTGGCCGGGGACGTGGAAGATCCTCCGGCCCTTGGCGTTGATATTGCCCTTGATCACACAGCCCGCCGACGGCGGGGCGGCTGGCGCCGGCTGGGCCTGGCGAGCTTCCGCTCGCCAGCTCGAAGGCGTCTCGAACCGCCCGGCCCACAGGCCGCGCCGGGCATTGCGCGCGTCAGCCTCGGCGGACGCATAGGCGCCGCGACTAAAAGCGCGGTAATCGACGGCCCAGCCGCCGCGGACCAAAGCGGCGCCCAAGTCGGTCGACCCGACCCAACACCGCGAGACCGCCCGGCCGTAGGGGTCGCGGTCGCGCACCTCGCAGCGCACGGCTTGGCCTCCGATCAGGCGCGAAAGCTGGTCGCGCGCGACGTCGCCGCAGGCATAGCCACGGTCCCGGGCATCCTGACAGACCTGTCGTCCTTCCGGCGCATCGACGCCCCAGAGACGGACCCGTTCGGCGCCGAGGCTGAAGGTGTCGCCATCGACGACCCGCGCGAACCCGGTCAACTCCGCCGGCGCGGCGGCCGCCAGGCCGACCGCCAGGATCAACAACCCAACCCGCCGGATCATCGCTGATCCTTGCGCAGGGTGATCACCACCCGCTCGACGAAGATCTCCGCGACCTCGGCGGCGTGCAGCACGGCGTCCAGATATTGGCTCTTGATCCGGTCGGCCGCGATCTGGCTTGGCGTCGACAGCTGCAGCACGCCGTCGGTCAGGCCATGGAACCCGACCCGGCCAAACCAGCTGCCATAGGCGCCCTCGCGGACCAGCCGCCGCAACGGCGCGGCGATCGCCTGCCAGATCGGATCGTCGGCGCCCGGCGCCGCCATCAGCGCCGCCGGTTCCGGCAGAGCCGCCGGCGGCGGAATATCCCCCTTGGCCTTGAGCACCCGCGCGAAATTCAGGCGCAGGTCCGGCGCCCCGCGCGGCTCATAGGAGGCCATGCGGCCAAAGTATTTGCAGGGGCTGCGGACATCGGGATCCTCGATCGCGATCGCCAACATGGCGATGGCACGCACCCCGTGGCGCTTCAGGGCCCAGGCGAGGGTCTGATCGTTGTTGCGCTCGCGCTCGGGGAGCAAATCATCGACGGCGGCGGCGACCCGCGCGACGTCAGCAGGTGTGACGCTGGCCGGATCGGCCACGGCGGCAGGCCCCACCAGCGCGGCGATGCGTGGAGAGACCTGGAAGGCGGCCCTAAGCTCCTGGCGGACCATTTCCGCGGGCGCGGACCCCTCAGAAAAGGCGCTGGAGAAACCGCTTGCTCCCTCCGGAGAGCAAATGGCGCTGTCCTGTCGGTTGGCAGGGCGTTGGCCCGAGGATTTGGAGGTCGAGCCGATCTCGGTGGCCGCAGGTCGCCGACTATCGCATTGATGTCGCGCTGGAGGCGCGTCCTTTCCTCGTACAGAAGAACTGACGTTCTGATGGGACTGTTCTAGGTGAGTGAATTTTGGCGCCCGGGCGGTATTTCTTGCACTGAAGACGACGGCTTCGGAATAAGCGGCCCTTCGGGCCTGAGCCGCTTCGCGAACCGCGAGATCCGCAGCCTCCAACTCGTCGAGGCGCGCCACCAGCGGGGCCAGGTCATAGGCTTCAACACCCGCCGGCCGGTTGGCGCGGGTGTAGTCGCGAACCATGAAGCCGGCCGCCTCCAGGGCGCGGCGATGGGCGCGAGCGTTGCTCTCCGTGCAGCCCAGATAGTCGGCAATCAGGCTCGTGCCGGGCCAGACGGTCGCCACGTCCTGTTCGAGCCGGTCCTGGTTAAGGTGCTCGACATAGAGCAGCAGCGTCATGCGTTGCTGCACCGAGAGCATCGGCGTGCCCTTCAAGACCGCCGCGGCGATCCGCGCGACGGTGACGCCGGCCTGCCAGCGCCAGGCGCGGGCCTGGGCGCAGACCGCGTCGAAATTGGGCGCGCGCTTGGCGAAGCCTGGTCGCCAATCGTCGCCCGCTAAGGCCGTTTGCATGTCGTCCCTTCCCAACGGGGACGAGGCCGTTTCGCGGTCGCGAAACCGGCAGGCGAAAGACCATAGGTCTCCTGTTCGAGGCCTTGACGACGCAAAAAGCGCCGCTTAGGCTTACTCGATCAAATCAAGCCGCTACCACACGGCGCCTGCGATTTCCGAGAGCCTCCCGCGCCAACGGGGGGCTCTCGCCGTTTAGGGGTCTCGTCTAGGTCAAGATGAAGTCCTCTGGGGTGACCGAGCGCGCGCGGAAGACCCGACACGCGACTCAGTCGACGACAGCGTTCAGTGAGTCTGAGGATTCCTAAAGGCTTGGAATTGCACCCTTTTGGCCAAAAAGGGCCGATTCGGGCGGTTGACGCCGTTCAAGAAACGAGTCCGTTAAGCGCGACTCACGGCGCTAGGGGTTGCGGTTCGCTCGCCCCTTCCCACCACTGCTAGGGGTAAGTCGCCCAACCGCCCGCCTTGCCAAGCTCGGCCTGCCTTGTGACAACTCAGTAGCTGGAGGTGGGTGGTAGATGTATTTCGATATGTACGGGCCGTTCGAAGTTGGCCGCATTGATGGTCAGGTGCCTTCACGCCAACCTGCGATGTGGAAACAGGTCCGCGAGGCCTCAATGAAAGCTGGATATGGCGAGACCGAACTCGAGACGTCGATCGGTTGTTACGCCTTCGGCATAAAACACGGCGACACTCTCAGGCCCTGGTATGTTGGAATGACCGCCGCGAAAGGCGGTTTTCGAGCCGAGATTTTCCAGAAGCATAAGCTCGACCACTACAACGATGTCGTGGCCGAACGGAGGGGAACGCCCATCATGTTCCTCATGCCGCTTCTGACTCCTGAAGACCGGTTTAGTCGCGACAGAGGTGCGAGCGTTCCCCTGATCCAGTGGGTCGAAAAGATGCTTTTCGGGGTCGCCCTCAAGCGGAATCCAGAGTGCCGCAACAAGCGCGACACCAAGTTCCTACGAAACGTCGAGGTGCGCGGTGTTTTCAACAGTCGGCGTAAAGGCCCTGCGGGCGCCACCGTCAGCGCCGCTCGCCAGATGTTTGGCACCGAAGGATCCTAGCTCGATTACCCGACGCTATTTTGTTTGCGCCAGGCCTGGAAGCCTTTGTCTGCGTCGATAAAGGCCGCGAGGATGTGAGGCACGAGCTGTTCGAGCTCAAGGCTCTGCTCATTGGCCTGGGCGAAGGCGCGCTGGTAGTCGGCCAGGTCAACGGCGAGCTTGCCCTTCAGCTTCAAACGCAGGTCGGTTGTCTTCTCCTCGAGATCGATCTTGCCGAGGGCCAGGGCGGTCTTGGCGGGGCGCGTCATGGGCGTCTCCTTGAGTGGTCTGCAGGAAGCGGTCGATCGCCGTGAAGGCGAAGTCGGTGAGCTTGAGATTGAGGGCGTCGGTCTGACGGCGGATCCGCACGCACAGCGGTTTGGAGAGCCGCACAGAGACCCGGTCTTTGGCGCCGCGGACGGCGGGGAAGGTGACCGCCTCGCCGCCATCGAGCGCCTCGACCAGCTCGCGGAAGGCGCGCTCATAGATCAGCCGCACGCAGCCCCTGGGATTCTTGCGGGTGTTCAGGCGCTCGGCGGTGTCGAGCATGTCCTGGTGAAGGCCTTCCGGGAGGAACAGGCCGAGCTTCTCTGCCGATGGGGTCATCGCAACACTCACGCTTACGGATACGGGGCGAGGATCATGTCCTTGCTGACAAGCACGCGGACGGGCCATCCGGCCCGGACACGCAGGGTGGGCTGGCGATTGAGATCGCGGCCGGTGATCTGCTGGCCGACTTGCTGAGCAGAGTTGGAAACCCCGCTGGCCGCCGAATTTATGACCAGCGCGCCGGAGCTCCTGTTGCCGGCGTCCTGGGCGGCGGCGGCCCCGACACTGAACAAGGTCGAGAGGATCACCCCCCGCGCCAGCTGGCCGAAGTGTCCGTCGGTCTTGTCCTGCAAGCCGGCCGCGCCCGATAGATCCGCGCCCGCCATCGAGCCGATATTGATGGAACGGCCATCGGGCATGATGATCCGGTTCCAGGCGATCAGGGCCCGGTTCTGGCCGTAGGCGATCTGGCTGTCGTACTGGCCGATCAGCCGTGAGCCCTGCGGGATCAACACGGTTCGCCCGGTCCTGTGGTCGTAGACCGGCTCGGTGACCTGGGCGATCACCTGGCCCGGCAGGTCGGAATTGATGGCCGTCACCAGGGCGGCCGAGATGATGCTGCCGGCCTTCACTTCCCATGGGCTCAGCGCCGGCTGCAGGGGATTGGTCAGATAGTCGTCTGTCCGCGCGTTGGCCGCGAACTGGCGCTTGGCGGCTTGGCCATTGGCCGGCTGCACCTCGGCGGCGGCTGGCTCCCCGGCGCCGCTGGCGGACGCCGCGATCGGCCGAGCCAGCGCAGCGAGATCGGCGGACGGCGCCGCGGCGGCCGCCGAAGGCGGTCCGCCAAAGAAGGGGCTCGAAGTGCGAGCGGCGAGCGCCTGCTCACGCGCAGCCTGAACGGCAGGATCGACCTGCGCGGGCGGGGCAGGCGGAGGCGGCGTCCCGGCAGGCAATGCGCCCGGCGAGCCTTCAGGCGGCGGCAAGGCCGCCGTCCCCGGCAGGGCCTGAGCCTGCAACGCCGGGTCGGCGTAGCCCGCCGCGTATTTGGTGGAGATCGCCGGCGTCTGGACCTGGCCGGTGTCGGCCGCGTCCGTCATCGCCTCCGGGCGGGCTTGTGGCGCGTGCGCGCCGCCGAAGCCGAGATAGAAGCCGAGCGCCACGATTCCGGCCAAGCCCGTCGCCCCGGCGATCAAGTACTTGCGGTTCCAGCGCGTGACCGGATTGCGCGGCGCGGCCAGGACGCTCTCCGGCGGCGCCTTGCGTGGCTGGGAGCCCACAGGTGGGTCGGGCGGAAGATGGGTCACGACCGTCCCCCTTCGCCGGTGCGGGTGATCCGCACGACGGTCTGCTTGCCTTCGCCGAGCCTCAGTTCGGCGACGTCGATCAGACGGTCCACGACATAGTAGCCGCCGAGATAGCGGTAGTTGACGAGCTGGGCCTGCTTGTCGGGCCCGATCAGGAACAGCGGCGGCGCCTCGGTCGTGGCCATGTCGCGCGGAAACTGGATGTAGGTCTTCAGGCCGTCATCGAAGACGCGGACCGGCTGCCAGCGCGGCGCGCGAAAGCCGTTGGCCTTGATGCGGTAGCCGAAGTGGAGTGAGTCCACCGCCAGGCCCGAGGCCGCCACCCCTTGGGTTTCGGCCGCCTGAGCAGCCTGCCGCTCGCGGGCCTCTTCCTGCGGATAGTTCCAGCTGATGACGCTGGTGTAGGTGTCGCCTTCATAGCTGACCGCGTCGAGCAGGTAGGTGCGCTGGTCGGTCGTCAGGATGATGTTGGTGCGCAGGCCGCCGCGGATCGGCTTGACCATCACGATGACCTGCTGGGTCGCGCCCGAGCCTTGGACGGTCTCACCCAGAACCCAGCGAACCGTGTCGCCCGCCGCCTTGGAGATCAGCTTTTCGCCGGGGCGCAGCGAGATCGCCGTCAGGAAGCGCGGGCTGGTGTGGACGGTGTAGAGCCGCCCAGGCTCGAAGTCATAGTAGAGGGCCGCATTCACATAGGCCCCGGCGCTGGGGTAGTCGCGAGCGCTGCTGTTGGCGGACTGCACGGTCGTAAGCGCCGTCGGCCGCGCATAGGTGCGGGGCGCCGCGCGGCGTCTTGGGACGCGCCGTGGCGGCGTCGCGGCCTGGGCCATGGCGACAGGTGCCGGCGATGTCGGCCGGGCCGCGACAGGGGGCGCCGGTCGGGGCGCCGCCGTCTGGGCGACCGATGGGCTCTCAGACGCGGCCAACAGAATGAGCAGGCCCGCCGCAGCGCCCAAGGAATGCCGTCTGGGGGACAAGGCGCTCATAGCTCACGACTCCATTGAAACTCGGTGATGTAGATCCCCAGCGGATTGGCCCTCAGCTCGGCCTCGTTCTTCGGCGCCACGACTTTGGTGGTGAACAGCCCCGTCCAGGCCTCCGTCGCGCTCGACGTCCCGGCGTTGAACTGCGTCTCGCGCCACTGGACCTGATAGGTGTGCGGACTGCGCGGCAGGACCGACACGATCTCGACGTTGACCGCCTGGGTGCCCGCGTTGGCGAAAGGGTCGTTGGCCTTGGCGAAGGCGTTGAGCTGCCCGATCGCTGGCCCGGACACGAAGTGATAGGCGCCGGTCCAGTTGTCCCGGATGACGATGGGGTCGATGCTCTTCGAGCGCGTCCGCCGAACCCAATCGGCAAGGAAGTAGCCGACCTCGGCCGTGGTCGGCTCGTAAGTGCGCCCCGCAAGCTCGATACGGCCCGGCCGCGCATAGCGGTCAATAGGCACGACGTAGGTGGCGATGTTGGTGTTGTTTGCCTCGTAGATGAAGCCGCCCAGCGCCAGGGCCGCGAGCCCCAGGCCCCCAAACGCCGCCATCCGCCAGTTCTTGGCCTGCACCACAGCCGAGCCGATGCGCATGTCCCACTCGCGGGAGGCGCGCAGGTATGGGCTCTCGACGGGGGCGGAGCTGCCGTAGCGGTCATTGGGTCGTTTGAAGGGGTTCATCGGCGCACTCTCGACTGGGGTCACTCTTCAGGTTCGTCATCGCGGCGGGTCGGCGTAGCGACGATCCCCGGACCACTGGCTTCGCCACCGGCCGTGGCCGCAGCAGCGCTGTCGCGGGCGGCGCCTGCGAGCCCGCCACCACGGCGCGCCTCGGCTCGCGACACCACCGAGGATCCAGACGCTGGTGCGTCCGGCGGCGGGGGAGGGGGCGTCTCGCCTTCAGTAGGATTGCGGGAGGAGAAGAGGCGGCTGCCGGCCGCTCGACCTTCAGCGACCATCGTCGAAACCGGAGCTCTGGCGAAGTCGGCGGCCATGCCGCCACCGCCCGATCCGCCGCCGGAGCCGCCGCCTGGGCTAGTGCCACCTGAACCGAGACCGCCAGATGCGGCGCGGGCTGCCGCGATCTTCTCACCGCCGCCTGCCCAGCCGCTGGCGATGGCTCCGCCAGCAGCACGGGCCGCGAGACCGACGCCCGCTGCGCCGGCAGCAACACCGGCAGCGCCCATAAGAGCACCACCCGTGTTCAACTGCGGACCACCAGAAATCATGGCGCCAGCGATCGCGGGAACTTTGAGCGACAACATCATCAAGAAGATTGCCGACAGCAGCAGCCCGGCTTCCTCAGCCACGGTCGGCTGAGGCGATAGGGTGTAGGTCTCGAAGATGTTGATCCCGACGCCCGCGATCACAGCGAGAGCCATGAACTTGAACCCGACGGAGACCACGTAGCCGATAGCTTTCTCTGCCAAAAACGAGGTCTGAGAGAGCACTCCGAACGGCACCACGACGAAGGCGATCAGGGTGACGATGTAGAATTCGATGATCGTGACGGCGATCTCGATCGCCAAAATTATGAAGGCCAACAAGATGCCGATCGCGGCGACGGCCGCGACGATGATCATGTCGATATGCATCAGCGCGCCGAAGCCGGCGTTCTGCTGCGCAAGGTCGCCAATGTACTTGATGAGGTCGATTACGACCGAGAGGCCCGCTTCGACGGCTTTAGTTGGCGCCCGCGTAAAATCGCCAATCGAGCCGCCACCGCTGGCCTGTAGGCCTAGCTTCGCAAATCCATTGATGACCGTGAGGGTCAGCGAGTGCCAGTTGGTGACCAGC
The DNA here is from genome assembly GCA_020161365.1 of Pseudomonadota bacterium. GTDB lineage: Bacteria > Pseudomonadota > Alphaproteobacteria > Caulobacterales > Caulobacteraceae > Caulobacter. Next base: position 38,461 of record JAIUNU010000015.1, read on the forward strand.
CAGGCGAAGAACCCGATCAGGAGTATCTTCCTGACGAGCGCAGCCATGATGTTCTGTGTCTCGTCGATCGCCCAAAGGATCGCTGAGATCGTGATGCTGATGACCACCAATGTCGCCAGCACGCCCTGGACCGGCCCCGCAATTGCTCCGAAGCCACTGCCCACCTGGCCGGTGAACGCACTGATGAATTGGTCTAGAGCTGCAGGATCTGCGGTGGCCATTGACGAACTCGGCGCGCTTCCAGCCTAGAGGCTGTTTTTATCGGGAAGACTGCTGCCCTTCTTCTTGAAGTACAGCGGTGAACATGGGTCGTTCCGGTCACGATTGTTGATGTCCGGACATGGCTTCGCGTTGGCCGGCGGGTCGGTTTGACTCGGCTCTGTGGCGGGCTTTCCGCAGCCAGCCAGGCCAACGGCAACAAGACAGCTGATGACGAGAAACGACCGCATCATTGGAAATCCGAGATGTTCGGGAGCCGGCTACCAGTCCTGGTGTAAGCGGTGGCGCGCTCCGTCTCAGCCCGGGCCGCAACAGCTCCCGCCTGCTGCTGTGCAAGGATCGTTTCTTGCGTCCTCGCTTGCGCGATCAGGATGGTCTGAAGACCCTGCAGCTGGCTGCTGAGCGCGGCCAGCAACTGGTTGGTCGCCTGGATCGCTGCCGTTTGCCCGGCGGCGCCTTGCGAGGCGGCCACCGCGCCGCTGACGGCGCCAGCGGTCGTTCCCTGCGACCTGACCAGCTGGTTCTGCACGGCCATCGAGTCCTGCAGCGTCAGTCGGCTGTTCGCCTCCCAACTCGCGAGGCGCTGCTGGATTTGCGCGAAGCTCTGCCCGGACAGGCTGGCGGGGTAAAACTGCTGGAACTGGCCCGCGATATTCTGGCTGTTGTAGCCGATTGCCTGGGCCTGCTGCATGAGCTGGCTGGCCTGGGCGTTGATCTGCGCCAAGGGCTGGGTCACGTCCGTGCCGAGCTTCTGCAGCATCGCCATCTGGTTGGTGACCTGCGCCTGAAGCTGCTGGATCTGAGACAGGCCCTGGCGCACCTGCTGGACCGCTTGCGCCACGGCGCGCGGATCGAACACGATCTGCTGGGCGGCGGCGGGCTGCGGCGGCAGAGGCCCCAATCCCAGCGACACCGCGACGATCGCCGCCGCGGCCATGAGCTGCTTACGCATCTGGGGTGTCCTTCTGGTGCGAGGGATGAGGGACCGGGAAAAGGTCGTCGCCGGTCGCCTGGACGAACAGCGGCTCAGAGACGGCCCGAAAGGCGACAGCCGCGCCGAACAGGACAAAGCCGGCGAGCATGACGAAGAAGTTGTGGTGGTAGGTGGTGCCGAAAACCGCGAGGAAGCCGGGCGCCGCAAGGACCAGAAACAGGATCCGCCGACGCCGGCGCGACGCGGTCCACGCGCCCGGGAGGTGACGATTGAGCCACGCCAGCCGCGCGAAGGCTTGGGGGCTCATAGGCGGCCGAGCGGGCGCAAAGGTAAGGTCATGCGCGCCCATCACGCCACCCTCGGATAGTCGGCGCGACGCTGGCCACCGAGGTAGCGGGCGACATCGGCCTGGCCCTTGGCCGCGAAGAAGCGCTCGGCGAACTCGCTGCGGTCATGGTCAGCGAGAAGCTGGCTGATGAGCTGCTGATCCCCCGGCGAAGACGAGCCCACGGCCGCCAGTGAAACGCCGCCCAGGCCGAGCTCAAACAGCCGGTTCCCGGACGTGGATTGATAGTAGTATTCGCGCTTGGGCGTGGCGTTGGCGATGATCCGCACCTGTTGCGGGTTCAAGCCGAAGTCCTGATAGAGCGCCGTGATCTGCGGCGTCTGTGCGTCCGGATTGGGCAGGAAAATGCGGGTCGGGCAGCTCTCGATCAGGGCTGGCGCGATGGATGATCGGGCCACGTCCGCCAGGCTCTGTGTGGCGAACACCACGGCGACGTTGAACTTGCGCAGCGTCTTCAGCCACTCGCGGATCTTGGCCGCGAAGGCGCCCTGGTCGAGGAAGAGCCACGCCTCGTCGAGCACGAGAAGGGTCGGCCGGCCGTCGAAGCGACGTTCCAAACTGCGGAAGATGTAGGTGAGCACCGGGGCCAAAGCCGACTTGCTGGCCATCAGCTCGGCCATCTCGAAGGTCTGCCAGGCGGCAGGCTTCAAGGCGTTCTGGTTGGCGTCGAGCAGATGGCCGTAAGGTCCGCTCAGCGTGTAGGGGGTGAGCGCTGCCTTGACGGTTTGGTCCTGGATGGTTGCGGCGAGCAGGGTGAGGGTGCGCTGGTCAGGAGGCCCCTCGGCGAGATTGCGCAACCCGCTCCAGATCTCGTCCTTCACCGGCGGAGTGATCGGCACACCCTCGGCGGCGACGATGTCCTGCACCCATTCCTGCGCCCAGGCCCGGTCATCGGGCGCGTCGATCTGCGCCAGCGGCTGGAAGGCCAGCTCGCTCTGGTCGCCGCCCAAAATGTAGAACTGGCCGCCGACGAGCAGCGTCGATGCGCGGGAGCTGGCGCCCTTGTCGAAATAGAAGACCTGAGCGTCCGGATACCGCAGCCACTGCATGGCCAAGGTGTTGAGCAGGACCGATTTACCCGAGCCGGTCGGCCCGACGATCATTGTGTGACCGACATCGCCCTGATGCAGGTCGAAGCGGAACGGCGTGGTGCCGGCCGTGCGCGCAACCAACAGGGCCGGCTGGACGCCGGGATAGCCGCGCTTCTGACATTCGGCCGACAGGTGGGCGTTGTGCGTCGGGCCAGGCCAGATCGCCGACATGGGCATCATGTCGCAAAGGTTCAGCGACGACACCAAGGGCCGGCGAAGATCGGCATAGGCTTGGCCCGGTAGGCTGCCAATCCAGGCCTCGACGGCATTGACGTCCTCGACCTTGCAGACGAAGCCAGCCCGGTTGATGGCGCCCTCAACCTCTCGGACGCGGTTGGCCAGTCGGTCAGGATCGGCGTCCATCAGGGTGACGGTCGGGGTGAAGTAGCCGATCGAGGCGTAGTCTCCGCCGAGGATGGCCAGGGCCGCGTCGGCGTCGACGGACTTCGCCGCCGCGTCGGGGTCCTCCAGCAGCGACGGCTCGCGGGTGATCGCCTCCTTCAGAAGCGCCATCACGCCCTTGCGCTTGGCGAACCAGCGCTTGCGAACCGTGGTGACGGCCTTGCGGGCGTCTTCCTTGTCCAGCGGCAGATACCGGCAGACCCAGCGATAGCTGATGCCGAGCTCATTGAGCCGGTCGAGCAGGCCGGGGCACGAGGTGGTCGGGTAGGCCCGGACCGAGAGGGTGCGCAGGTACTGGCCGCCCAGGCGGGGCAGCAGGCCGCCCTGGAAATCATCGTCGGTAAGGAAGGCGTCGAGATAGGCCGGGGTCTCGGGCGTGGCGACCGGATGGCGCTTCGTCGAGATGCAACTGTGCAGATAGGTCAGGGTCTCGTCATCGCTCAGCTCTGCGACCTCGGGCATGATCGCCGTCAGGATGTCGGCGATCTGATGGACGGTGCTCCGGAAGTCGCTCAGCGCCGCCCGGTACATCCCCTCGGCGCCCCGGCCCGACGGGGCGTTTTCGAGCAGGAGGCTCTCGGCCGTCGAGATCGCCTCTTCCGGCGGCAGGTAGGTGAAGGTCAGGAAGTAGCGGCTCTCGAAATGGCGCTCCTGCGCCTCGAAGCCCTCGCGGCGTTCTTCATCGACCAGGTCTGAGACGGGGTCAGGAAACTGGCTGGTGGGATAGGTCTGCGACGGCGCGCGGACCGCCTCGATGTGCAGGCACCAGCGAGAGCCAAGGCGTCGCAAGGCGTTGTTGAGCTGAGCGCGGGTCGCGACCAGACCGGCGTCCGTGGCGCTGGCGAGGTCCGGGCCGCGGAAGGCCAGGGTCTTCTGAAAGCTGCCATCCTTGTTGAGCACCAGCCCGGGCCCAATCAGGGCCACCCAGGGAAGGTGGTCGAACAGGCGATCAGCCTTGGGCCGGTACTCACGCAGGTACAGCACGGCGAACCTCTAGGAGACCAAGGACGGGGAGGGGTGAGGCCGGGCGCGCACGTCAGGCGTCCAGGTACGGCTTCTGGCGAATGTGACGGCCCAGGGCGTCGAAGAAGTAGGGGTCGCGCTTGTTCAGCCAGTAGCAGGCGCCGTGAATGGCCAGGCCGAGCGGAATCCCGATCAGCGGGACCTGCAGGCCCAAGGCCAGGACAGCGGTCAGGGTGCCGTTGAGCACGGCGATCATGCGCGGCACGCCAGCGATGGTCACCGGCTCCGACAGCGAGCTGTGGAAGGCGATCTCGAAACCCTCGACGTCGGACCGGGCCATCAGAACGCCGCCCCAGCCGTCATGTTGAAGAAGGTCGAGATGAAGGTCGTGGCCGTAAAGGCGATCGCCAGGCCGAAGACGATGCCGATCCCTTTGCGCAGGGCCGAGCCGCCCTCCGCGAAGGCGAAGCCCAGGCCGGTAAGCACGATGGCGATGATGCCGACCGCCTTGGCGACGGGTCCCGACAAGGACTGCATGATGGTGTCGAGCGGGCCTTCCCACGGCATGGCGGTGCCCGCGCCAGCAGCCCAAGCCGGGCTCACTGCGAGGAGAACGGCTGCGCCGGCGAGGAGGGCCAGGGCGGTGGAAGCGCGCCCCCGAGCTTGGCTGGAACCGGCGTATTTCATCGCAGCTGACCCTCGTTTGCGTCCGCCCGCGTTCACCGGGCGTCACAACCGTGAGTCGCGGAATACGCGAGGTCAAGGGCGATATTGACTAAAAAAGTGCGATTAGGGCTTTTTCTCTAGCAAAGCTACAACCGTTAGAGGCGAGCTTCCGGCCACGCTTCATCGCCCTGAATCGAGCAGGCAAACGCGCGCATTTCCCCCGTGTTGCCCGTCTGTTTCAGCCGGATAAGGGGCGACTTTGGGGCAATCGCCCGAGTTCTGTGGGCTGTTGATTCGAATGCGCAGCCCCCTGAACGTCGGTTCTGCTCGCCCGACCGGATTTGTCGGGTGGCCTTGCTATTCTCCGGGTGATTGAAACCATACGGAGAACTGCATGAGCCAAATCCTACCGCCTTCTGAATCCTTCGCCGACCGCGCGCGCGGCGCCTGGCTAGGCCTGGCCGTCGGCGACGCCTTGGGCACGACCTTGGAATTCAGTCGGCGCGACAGTGAGCCCCACCACACCGAAATGACCGGCGGCGGCCCCTTTCGGCTCGCGCCAGGGGTTTGGACCGACGACACCAGCATGGCCCTGTGCCTTGCTGACACTCTCTTGGCGACCGGCGAGCCCGATCCGCGCGACCTGATCACCCGCTTCATCAGCTGGTGGCGCGAGGGCGAGTACAGCGTCACCGGCTCCTGCTTCGACATCGGCAATACGACACGCGCGGCGCTGGAGCGGTTTGAGCGCACAGACGATCCACTGGCCGGTGACACTTCCGCCCACGCAGCGGGCAATGGCTCGCTCATGCGGCTCGCGCCGGTCGCCCTATTCTATAGTGGCGACCGATCGGCGGCGGGCCGCGCCGCACGTCTGCAATCTCAAACGACCCACGCGGCCGATGACTGTCTCGATGCCTGCGAGGCCTTCGCCCATCTGCTGGTCGATGCCTTAGCGGGCAAGCCGAAGGCGGAGCTCCTCGACGACGCCTCGAGCGAGGCGAGGGGCCAGGTCGCCGAGATCCTAGCGGGCGTTTGGCGCGTAAAGCCTCGCGCCGCCATCTCGTCGAGCGGCTACGTCCTTCATACGCTGGAGGCGGCTCTGTGGGCGGTCGACCAGGCCTCAAGCTTCGAAGAAGCGTTGGTTCTGGCCGTCAATCTCGGCGACGACGCGGATACCGTTGGCGCTGTAACGGGCCAGCTCGCCGGCGCTATCTGGGGGGCGAGCGCCATCCCAGCCCGATGGATTGACCGCTTGGCCTGGCGCGACCGGCTCGAAGTGACGGGTCAGGCCTTGCTGCAGAAGGGTGCGGCGGCCCAAGGCCTGCCGTCTTTCCTACGTCCGAACGCGGGCACACCCGACGCGCCGGCTTGGCTGGACCGCGTCGCCCAAGGGGATTGGGAGGAGATCCCCGCCGATCTCAGCTACGACGCCTCCGTCGTCTTCGCCCACATGCTCGACGGCTACGAGATGGCCGAAGGTCTCGGCCTAGGACATGCCTCGCAGGTCGCTCACGCCGCGTCCGACCGCTATCGCGATACCGGCGCCTGGTCAGGTTCGGCCGTCGAGCTTTGGATCACCCTGTTCTTCCAGCATCGCGCTGACCGCTTCACCGTGATGCTGGCCGCGCCGGAGCCACAGCCTCATCTGGATGCGCTCTGCCGGGCGCTGCGCCAGGCGCTGGTGACGGGCGACGTCTGGCCGAGGGCTTCGGAATGACTGCGGCCGAGTCCAGCTTCACGCTCTGCCCGACGCAGGTTGCCGTCTTGGCGGCGTGTCCCATCGAGCCTCAAGGCGTGATCGGCCGGGCGCCGCGAGCCTGGGCGAACCACGTCGAGGCCGGGCTCGGCGATCGCCTTGGGCTCGATGAGTCGCGGATCGACCGTGCGCGCCTCATTGACCTGGCCGGCGAGGGCCAGCCCGAAAAGTTCTTCCTATCGGTGATGGCCTGGGGCGGCATGAAAGTCGGCCACGGCATCTCCGCCTGGGCGGAGCGAGCCAACTGGACAGGCGCCCTGGAGGCGGCCTTGGCCAGAGGGTCGTCGCGCGCGGAGCTCTATCGCGGCTTCGCCGCAGTTCCGACGACGGGGATGCGGGCCGCCTATTTCACCAAGCTCATCCACTTCGCCTCGGGCACCACGGAGGGTCCGATCGGCTACATCATGGATCAATGGACGGCTAAATCGGTCAACCTGATCTGCCGTCGCCAAGTGGTGACACTCGACGCGGCGGGCTACGTGCTGCCGGTCAACGACCATGATGTGTATGAAGTCTTTTGCCAGGCCATCGACGCCATCGGCAGGGCGCTGCAGATCACGGGCTCGCAGGCCGAGGAGCGAGTCTATTCGCGGGGCGGCCGGCGACCGGCCGCGTGGCGGCGTCACGTCAAAACGCACTGGCGGCCTGCGGGGCGTCCCAACCGAGAGGGAAATTAGGACGTGCCCGCCAACGAGAAGCTCACAGCGTTCGTCGCCAAATGCGAGGATCCCGCGCAGCTCCGGACCATGATCGCCAACGCCAAGGCGCGCGGCGAAGACGAGCTCGCCCTGGCGGCCTTCCGCCGCTTGGTCCTGGTCTCGCCATCCGAGGCGCCGGGAGCGGTCGAGCATGATATGTGGCAGACGATTTTCGCCTTCGAGCACCTGCTCAAGGAAGAGCGGGGCAAGACCACCTTGCTCGCGCGAACCCGCCAGAAGATTGCCCGCGTCGGGGTCATCGAAACCTTGAAGGATTGGGCCGCCGCCAAGCAGGAAACCGAAGGCTTTAGGATGCTGCTCGAGCGCGGCCTGCCAGAGATGACCGGTGAGGCGATCGTGCTGCGTCACCCGCAACTTTTCCCTCGGAGCGCGGTCCAGGCGGCCCGGGCACGGCTGACGGCCGCCGGGGTCGGCGACGAGGCGATCCTTCAGCCCCTGGGAGAGATCTATGTCTGCGCCGATGACTGAAGCCGCCAAGCCGCCGCCGCACATGACCGGCTGCGCCTGTGAACAGGGCAGCGCGCGCTTTACTCAGTTCGACACCAAGCCCCTCGGCTGTGACGAGACCGAGGGCCGGTTCGCCGATGTCACGCTCAATCGCTGTCGGGCCTGCCATCGCCTTTGGCTGCGCTACCTCGTCGAGTACGAGGGCTCGCCTCAAGGTTTGTACGCCAGAACACGCTTTGAAGAACGAACCATGAATATGGGCTATGCGGCGCGGTAGAGTCTGTCGGCGGGATCGTTGAGAGGCCTGAACCCGCCTGCGGTCGCGGCGTCGGCCCAGAGATAGTCGCCCGTCAGGCCGATATGGGCCCAACTCATTGGCGACAGGTGCGCCAGAAGCTCATCGGGCGCGGCTACCTCCCTGTCCCGGAGATGCTCGACGGCGCGCTGCATATATAATGTGTTCCACAGGGCGATGGCGGCGATCACCAGATTGAGGCCCGAGGCGCGGTGCTCCTGGTTTTGCAGGGTGCGATCGGCAATCCGGCCCTGAACCGCATGTGCTCCAGGAAAGTCGGGACAAACCGGCGCAGCGCCCCGTAGCAGTCGGCGGCGCTGATCAGCGGATCCTCGATCGCCAGGGCGGCCAGGGCGTCGATCTTCGGCTTGGCGGCCAGCACCTTCCACCAACCGACCTGGGCGTCGATGCGGTCGAGAACGTCACCGCCATCGACCCGGGCCTGATCAACGGCGCCGATCACGCCGCTGAACAGGCGCATGATTTGGCTGACCTCGCGGCTGCTAGCCTGGTACTTGCGCTCGCGGCCGCGGCGACCCTTGGCGAACAGCGAGCCGACCATCTTGTCGAACATATCGACGGCGGCGTCGCTCAGGCGGCTTTCCAGGAAGATCAGTTGCGCCACGACTGTTGCGCGGCGTCGGCCGACGCTGTACCCGCTCAGCAGGAAGGCCGGGGCGACGGCGCCTTCGCGAGCATATTGCTCAAAGCGGTGCTCGTGGATGCTGCTGGTGATCGCCGGATCGATGGCGATGGCACGGACATAGGCCAGTCGCTCGGTGATGCCCGCCATGCTGGCGGCGCTGGGCGATTCCGGAATTTCCCGTAGCCAGGCCAGCGGCGATTTGCGCAAAGCCGGATCGTTGATCAGCAGTTGGTCGATACGTTCGAACTGCCACGGGGTGATCGAAGCAAGCAGATCTTCGGCCGCCTTGCGCCTTGCCTTGGCGCGGCCAGCCAGGCCGATGCGCTCCAAGGTTTCCGGTGGGGGTAGGATGATCCGTTGCCGGCGTAGCTGCGCAATTAATGCCTCGACAATCGGCCCGCCCTTGTCGGTAGACCGCGCCGCAGCTCTGGTGATTTCCACTGCATGGCACAGATCGGTTCGGTTGAACGGCCGTAAGGCCAATCTTTCGTGAAGCTGTCGAACATGAGTCAAGCGAGTTTGCTGTCGCCGTGCATAGCCATCCAGCGCCGACGGCAAGACGTGGACCTGAGCGGCCAGAAAGCGGAGCACGGCGGCCGGCACGGTCTCGCCCAGGCGCCACCCGAACCCCGGATGGCGCAACAGCGCCATTTGCACCGCGACACCCAGCTGATTGGAGGCGCCATGACGCGCCTCGATCCATTCGAGGTCTTCGGCTGAGAAGGTGTAACAGCGCGCCACCTCCCGGTCCGTAACCGGAGGCGCGAACAGCTTTTGCCGTTCATCACCCGTGAGCAAGCTTCGCCGCGCCATGGGAATGTCTCCGCCGCTTCTGCGGCGGCTCACAATTCACGAAATAAGAGACGCTGACCAGTCCCAACGATTACAGCGGCTTGCGTGTCCCGAATTATAGTCTCAGAATCAGGCCCATGATTTGTGGATATGCACGGGTTTCGACCGATGGTCAGAGCGTCGCGGCGCAAGTCGCCGAACTGACGGCGGCCGGTTGCGAGAAGGTGTTCAGCGAGACGGCGTCCGGCGCCAAGACCGACCGCACCCAGCTCAAACGCGCCATCGCCTCGCTCGCCGCCGGCGATGTGCTGGTGGTCACCCGGCTTGACCGCTTGGCGCGCTCGACTCGCGACCTGCTCAACGTCCTGGCCGCCCTCAACGAGAAGGGCGCTCAGTTTCGGTCGGTCCGCGACACCTGGGCCGACACCACCACGCCGCACGGGCGATTGATGCTTACCGTCTTGGGCGGCTTGGCCGAATTCGAGCGCGAGCTGATCAGGTCGCGCACGAGTGAAGGGCGCGAGCGGGCCCGAGCGCGCGGCGTCAAACTGGGTCGCAGACCGTCGCTCAGCGTCGCTCAGCGTTCATTCGTCGCCCAACAGCGCGCCGCCGGCGAGAGCGTCCGGCATTTGGCCAGGGTCCTTGGCGTCAGCAAGGCGACGATCGGGCGCATACCGCCGGCTGAGGGATGACCGTCTGACTCGACTGCGTTTTGACTGCCACAAGCACACCGCCCTTGTTGCCGATCAGGCTTCCGACACCAGGGCCAAGGCCTCTATGACGCGGCAATCGGCGGCTGGCCCGTCGCAGGTCGCCGCCACCATCCGTCGCAACTCACCGCGCAGCGTCTTGAGCTGGGCGATCTTGGCCTCGACGTCGTCGAGCTGTCGCGCCGCCAGGGCGTTGGCTTCGTTGCAAGGCCTCTCGGGATTGTCCGCAAGGTCCAGCAGATTGCGGATCGCGTCGACCGAAAAGCCGAGCTGGCGCGCGTGGCGGATGAAAGCCAGTCGGCGGACGGCGTCAACCTCATAGACCCGTCGGTCGTTGGCGGCTCGCCGAGGTTTGGGCAACAACCCTATCTCCTCGTAGAAGCGAATAGTGGGGACCTTGACGTCAGCGGCCTTGGCCAACAGGCCAATGGAGAGGGTCATGCGGGTTACTCCTTGCCGTCGCAAATAGGCCCTTGATCCTCTAGTGGCTAGAGGATGCATGGTGGCCCCATGAGCGAATCCTGTTCCAGCGAGCCGGCCGCGTCGCGTTGCGGCTGTGGAAGCGACGTCAAGTTCGACGGCGCCACCCCGGCCTATCGCCGCGCCCTGGCCGGGGTCATCACCATCAACCTGGTCGGTTTCATCGTCGTGCTGGTCGGCGGCCTGATCCAGGGCTCGGCGTCGCTGTCGGCCAACGCCCTCGACTTCCTGGCCGATAGCGCCACCTACGCCATTAGCCTGTGGGCCATCGGCAAATCGGTAGGCATCCGCACTGGCGCTGCGCTGTTCAAGGGCCTCAGCCTCGGCGTGGTCGCCCTGTCGGTCGCCGGTTTCGCGGCCTGGCGCGCCTGGAGCGGCGCGGAGCCGTCTGGCGAGGCGATCTCGATCTTGGGTTTGTTCGGGGCCCTGGCCAATCTTGTCGCCGCCGCCCTGCTAGTCCGCTACCGAGACGGCGACGCCAATGTGCGATCGGTCTGGCTCTGCACCCGCAATGACCTCGTCCAATGCCTGGGCGTAGCGGCCACGGGTCTCTTGGTCTGGCTGACCGGTTCGCGTTGGCCCGACCTGATCGTCGGCGTGCTGCTGGCTGTAGTTTTCCTGGCCTCTGCCTACGAGATCATGCGCCAGGCTCGCGCTGAACGCCGCGCGGCGAGTTCTGGCCGTCGTCAAACCACCTGAACAAAGCTTTAAGATGAAAAAGTCGAAAGAGCGTTGGCTAGCCTATAGGCGAGAGGCCGATCTTGCAGTGGCCGCGCTTGCCCAAAGTAGTCTTGATGAGGCCTTTAGCAGACTAGAGCGGGCCCATATCCTTGGCCAGCCTTGGCCTGGTGCGCATACTTGGACCCACTGGATGATGCTCAGGATAGGATGGAGGCGGAAGGATGCTCGCGAAGTCAGAGGTCAGACTATTCGGTTGATTGCGAGTGGCCTGCTTTCATGGATCGGTTGGTTACCGGCTGGGAACACGGGCGGTGCAGATGTAAACCCACACACGCCGATGGCGCCACCGAGCGATTTGGCGGCGCTTTGTAGTGAAAAGACCTCCTAAGCTCTGCGTGATCGCCTTGTGACTATGTAACGCATTTCCTTCCGAGATCTTGGTGGCTATAGGTTACGTAATGAAAATCCTTTCGACATGGTTGATGCGTTCAGGAGGCGCTCTAGTCGCCTGTCTGATGCTAGCCCTTGTCGTCGCGCCGACCCTAGACGCAGCCATGTGCGCAAGCGACGGCGGGCGATCGTCGGCTACCATGGTCGAGATCGCTGACCAGAGCGCGAGTGTTGATCAAAAGGAAGGCGAGGATCACAGCGGTGGCTCGGATTTGTGCATCCACGGTCATTGCCACCACGCTTCACCGATCATTGACAGGGACGGCGTGCTCTATGGCGCTCGGCATCCACTGACCTTGCATTCCGCACCTCGTAACTTCGGCTTGCCGCCGTCCTGGCCCCAAGACCGTCTCGAAGAACCTCCTCGCGCCTGACCCGGCCGCGCTTCCGCGCGTGTTCGCCTTCGTCAGAACGCAAGTAGAGATTTCCCATGCCATCGCTATCTGCCTGGCCCGTCGCCTTCAGCGCGGTTCTAGGCTTCGTGAGCTTCGGCGCGCCTATAGGCGCGGCCGCAGCTCCGGTGACGCTCGCAGCCGCGCTTGAACGCGCCCAGGCCCAGTCACCGCTCATCACCTCGGCCCAGGCCGCACTGGCCGCCGCTCAAGGACGGGCGCGCCAAGCCGGTTTCGCGCCAAACCCTGAAGCCAGTCTTCAGAGCGAGAACATCGCCGGCTCGGGACCCTATGACGGGTTCTCCAGCGCCGAGACGACGTTCTCGATCGGTCAAAAGCTCGAACTGGGCGGAAAGCGCCGCACCCGCGCGGCGGCCGCCCAAGCCGAGGTCGAGGCCGCGATCGTTCGCGTCGCTATTGCTCGCGCGGACCTCACCCAGGAGGTAAAGGCGCAATATGCTCAGGCCCTTGAGGCGGACGCTCGCGTCGTCCTGGCCAAGGAAGCCGCCGAACGAGCCCGCGATCTAGCCCGCGTGGCCGCCACGCTGGTCGAGGCAGGACGCGAGCCGCCGCTGAGGGCCTTGCGCGCAAGGACTGCGAGCGACGAAGCCGAGGCAGCCGTTCTGGCGGCGCAGGCCCAGGCCGCCGCCGCTCGTCGTGCCCTGACCAGCCTTTGGGCCGATCCGGATCCCCAGATCGAACTGGTTGAACCCTCGGCGACGCCGGCGACGTCGGTGGTCATCGATCCGACCGCCTTCCTGGACGTCCGATTGGCGCGGGCCGAACGCGCCAGCGCCGAGGCGGCGATCGATCGTGAGCGTGCGGCGGGCAAGCCCGACCTGACCGTTCAAGCTGGGGTTCGCCGGTTCGAGCAAACGGGTGACCAGGCGCTGGTCGTTGGCTTCACCGCGCCCATCCCGATCCGCGACCGCAATCAGGGCAACGTCGCGGCCGCCCGTGCAGACGCCAACGCCGCTGAAGCGCGTGAGCGCCTGGCGCTCGCGCGGTCCGTCCGGGCGGTGCGCGACGCCCAGGCCTCGCTCAAGGCTGCCGAGGCCAGGCTCGAAGTTCTTTCCAGCCGGACGGTTCCGCAAGCGCAGCAGGCTGTGGATCTGGCGCGTCAGGGCTTTCAGGCGGGGAAGTTCTCCCTACTCGACGTGCTGGACGCCCAAGCCGCCCTGTCGGCCTCCCGCAATGACCTCATCGCCGCGCGCCTCGAACGCGCCACGGCGCTGGCCGCGCTCGAACGCGCCGCCGCGCAATAGGACCTGACATGCCCAGAACCCCTGACAAGACCAAACTGCTGGCCGCCGTGGCGATCAGCAGCCTGCTGGCGGCCACGACCGGTGTCCTGATCGGACGCTCCGTCCTGGCGCCAAAGACCCCGGTTGCCGCGGCTTCCGTGAGGGCGGAGCAACACGAGGAAGGTGAAGCTGGCAACGCCGAAGGCGAGGCCAAGACCGGCGAAAAAGAAGCAGAAGGCCACATCGAAATGAACGCCGAACGCCTCGCCGCGTCCGGCATCCGGGTTGAGACCCTGGCGGCCGGCGGGCTATCGGCCGGTATCGTGGCCCAGGCTTCCGTGGTGGGCTCCCCGGACGGCGCGGCGACGCTTGCGGCTCGCGCCGACGGCGCCGTGGTGCGGATCAACAAGCGCCTGGGCGACACCGTCGCGGCGGGAGAGGCGCTGGCTTCGATCGAAAGCCGCGACGCGGCGTCCATCAGCGCCGAGCGTTCCGCCGCCGCCGCCAAGGCGACGGCGGCCCGTCAAGCCTTCGCGCGAGAAAAGCGCCTGTTCGATGCCAAGATCACGGCGCGTCAGGACCTGGAGGCCGCCCAGGCCGAGGTCGCCATCGCCGAGGCCGAACTGCGTCGCGCGTCCAGTGCCGGCGCGGCCGCCGGAGTGAGCGCCAATGGACGCTATGTGACGGTGTCGAGCCCGATCTCCGGGAAGATCACCGCCGCGCCGCTGGTGCTTGGCTCCTATGTCACGGCAGGCACGGAACTCTTCCGGGTCGCCAATCCCCGCAAGATTGAGGTTCAGGCGTCGCTGCCGGCCTCGGACGCCGCTCGCATCGCGGCCGGCGACCAGGCGCTGATCGAAACGCCGCAAGGTACGATCCCCGCCGTTGTGCGGTCGATCACGCCGGGCGTGGATGTCGAGAGCCGCGCGGCGACCGCCATCCTCACCTTGGCGCAAGGCCAGGCAGGTCTGGTTCCCGGCCAGGCTGTACGCGTTCGGATCGTCCCGCACGGCGCTGCCGCCACGGATCGCTTTTCGGTTCCTGAAGAGGCGGTGCAGTCGGTCGAGGGCGCCGATAGCGTGTTCGTGCGCGGCAAGGACGGCTTCACGGTTCGTCCGGTCAAGATCGGCAGACGCGGCGGCGGGCGCATTGAGCTCCTGTCGGGCGTCACGGCTGGCGAACAGATCGCCGGTCAGGGCGCGTTCCTCCTGAAGGCCGAACTTGGCAAGGGGGAGGCAGAGCATGGGCACTAGGCGCGCTCTCATGAATTCCCTTTTCATCTTGGCCGGTGTGCTTGGGACGCTAGCCACCGTGGCTCTGTCTGCGTCAAACGCGCAGGCCCAAGGCAGGCTGAAGCCTCAACCAACCTTCCAGTTGCTGAGCCAGGGTCATTTGAAAGTCCTCACAGCGTCGGCCCGGAGCGAGCCTGATGGCTTGAATGTCTCGGGGCTGGTCCGTCGGTCGCCGCAATGGAAGACAGGCGTTGCGGGACACCTTGATATCGAGGTCTTCGATCAGGCGGGCCGCCCCTTGGGGGCCACCACGGTGGTCTGGAGCGGTTCACTCGGTCTGAACGGATACAACAGAGCCGCTCGCTACGATGCTCGGCTCGTGGGCGTCGATCCCGGTGAAGTAGCTCGTATCACAGTCGCCTATCATCCCGTCGCACACGCGGCCAAGCCACTGGAGGCCGCGCGATGATCGGCAGGATTCTTGATTTCTCCGTCCGCGCGCGCTGGGCGGTCATCGGCGTGGTGGCGTTGATCGCCGCGCTGGGCGTCTACAACCTAGTGCAACTGCCGATCGACGCGGTGCCCGACATCACCAACAAGCAGGTGCAGATCAACACAGTCGTTCCAGCCCTGGCTCCGGCCGAGGTGGAAAAGCTCGTCACCTTCCCGGTCGAAACCGCTATGTCCGGGATCCCAGGCCTGGAAAGTACGCGCTCGATTTCGCGAAACGGCTTCTCGCAGGTCACCATCGTCTTCAAGGAAAACACCGACCTCTACTTCGCTCGCCAGCAGGTCTCCGAACGTTTGACCGGCGTTGGCCAGACCCTGCCCGAGGGCGCGCAGCCGGCCATGGGTCCGATCTCGTCGGGCCTCGGCGAAGTGCTGATGTGGACGGTCGCCTATGACCATCCCGGCGGGCGCGGGGCTAAGGTCAAGGACGGCGCGCCCGGCTGGCAATCGGATGGCGCCTATCTGACGCCAGCGGGCGAACGCCTGACCGACGCTGTCGCCCAGGCGGCCTATCTGCGCGAGGTCCAGGACTGGATCGTCCGGCCGCAGATGCGCGGGGTGGCCGGCGTCGCCGGCGTCGACTCCATCGGCGGCTATGAAAAGCAGTTCGCCGTCCAGGCCGACCCGGGACGCATGGCGTCCTATGGGGTGTCGTTCAGCGAGCTGAGCAAGGCGTTGGAGGCGGCCAATATCGCCGTAGGCGCCAACTTCATGGAGCGCGGCGGCGAGGCCTATCTGGTCCGTGCCGACGCGCGCGTTCGCAACATCGACGAGATCGCAGGCGCCACGGTCGCCACGCGGCAAGGCGTGTCGATCCGAGTGGCAGACGTCGCCACCGTCAAGGTCGGCGGCGGCTTGCGGACCGGCGCGGCCTCGGAAAACGGCGAAGAAGTGGTCGTCGGCACCGTGCTGATGCTAACCGGCGAAAACAGCCGCACCGTGGCCGGCGCTTCGGCTGAACGGCTCAAGGAGATCGCCAAGAGCCTGCCGCCTGGGGTGAAGGTGCAGATCACCTACGATCGCTCCAAGCTGGTCAACGCCACCATCAAGACCGTCGAGAAGAACCTGGTCGAAGGCGCCTTGCTGGTCATCGTGGTTCTGTTCTTGCTGCTGGGGAACTTCCGCGCCGCCCTAATCACCGCCTTGGTCATACCGCTGTCGATGCTGATGACGGCGATCGGCATGAACAGGCTGGGCGTGTCGGGCAACCTCATGAGCCTGGGGGCCCTGGACTTTGGCCTCATCGTCGACGGCGCGGTGATCATTGTCGAGAACAGCCTGCGTCGGCTGGCCGACCGTCAGCACCATGAGGGCCGGCTCCTGACCCTCAGCGAGCGTCTTCGCGAGACCCGTGAAGCCGCCCGCGAGATGATCGCCCCGACCGTCTACGGCCAGGCGATCATCCTACTGGTATATGCGCCGCTGCTGACCTTCACCGGCGTCGAGGGAAAGACCTTCTCGCCGATGGCCATCACCGTGATGCTGGCCCTGGCTGCGGCTTTCGTGCTGTCGCTGACCTTCATTCCGGCGATGATCGCTCTGCTCATTCGCGGCAAGGTCGCGGAGAAGGAAGTGGGCATGGTCCGTTGGACCAAGGTTCGCTACGAGCCGTTGCTGCGCAAGTCGGTCGCCAAGCCGTGGCCGGTGATCGGCGCGGCCGTGGGCATGTTCGTCCTGGCCATGGTCACCTTCTCGTTCCTGGGCCGGGAGTTCACGCCCCAGCTCGACGAGAAGGACCTGGCCGTCCAGGCCCTGCGCATCCCGTCCACGTCGCTGGAGCAATCGCTGCGTATGCAGCGGCAAATCGAACGGACGATCGCCGCCTTCCCCGAAGTCGAGTTCGTCTATTCCAAGACAGGCACGGCCGAGGTGGCAAGCGATCCGATGCCGCCTAACGCCTCGGACAGCTTCATCATTCTCAAATCGCAGGACGAATGGCCCAACAAGAAGGAGAGCAAGGCGCAACTCGTCGCCCGCATGGAGAAGAAGCTCGAGGGCCTGACCGGCAACGTCTACGAGTTCAGCCAACCCATCCAGATGCGGTTCAACGAGCTGATCGCCGGTGTGCGCGGCGACGTGGCGATCAAGGTCTATGGCGATGACCTGGACGCCATGACCGCCAGCGCCGGCCAGATCGCCAAGGCGCTGCAGAGCGTAAAGGGCGCCGCCGACGTCAAGGTCGAACAGACCTCGGGCTTCCCGACCCTGGACGTGTCGCTTGACCGCGACGCGATCGGGCGCCTGGGCCTGAGCGTCGAAGAGGTCGCCGACACCCTGGCGGTGGCAATGGGCGGACGCGAGTCCGGCCTGATCTTCCAGGGCGACCGACGCTTCGACATCGTCGTGCGCCTTCCCGACGCCACCCGCAACGACCTGGACGCGGTCGGTGCGCTGCCGGTGATGCTGCCTGAAAGGGCAGGGGGCGGCGCGCGCTTGTCGGTGCCGCTGCGTGACGTGGCCCGCTTCTCCTATTCGGAGGGCCTCAACCAGGTCAGCCGCGAGAATGGCAAGCGTCGGGTCGTGGTGCAGGCCAACGTGCGTGGCAACGACCTGGGCTCGTTCGTCTCCGAGGCGCAAGCCAAGGTCGATGCGCAGGTCAAGCTGCCGGCCGGCTCCTGGGTCGAGTGGAGCGGGCAGTTTGAGAACCTCAAGGCGGCGCAAGCGCGTCTCGCCCTGGTCGTTCCGCTCTGCTTCCTGCTGATCTTCGCCCTGCTCTACATGGCGCTGGGCGGCTTTGCGCCGGCCCTGGCGGTGTTCTCGGCCATCCCCCTGGCCCTAGCAGGTGGGGTCTTTGGCCTGGCGCTGCGAGGCATCCCGTTCTCGGTCTCGGCCGCCGTCGGGTTCATCGCGCTCTCAGGCGTGGCCGTGCTCAACGGCCTGGTGATGATGACCGCCATCCGCCAGCGGCTAGCCCAGGGCTTCGAACTGGAAAAGGCGATCATCGACGGGGCCATGGAGCGGCTGCGTCCGGTGATGATGACGGGTCTGGTCGCGTCCCTGGGCTTCGTGCCCATGGCCCTGGCCACGGAAACCGGCGCGGAGGTCCAGCGACCATTGGCCACCGTGGTCATCGGCGGCCTGATCACCGCCACCGCCCTGACCCTGTTCGTCCTGCCGGCGATCTGCCGGTTCGTCCTGCGCAAGACGCCCAAGGCTTCGGTGGAGCCTTCCGCGCCGCCCCAAGAGCAAGGTGCCTAAGATGATCCCGGGCCAAGCACTGCTGCTACGAATTTACACCGACGAAAACGCCATGACCGGCGATCAGCGCTTCTTCGACATTCTCGTCGAGCGGGCGCGATCGATGGGCCTGGCCGGTGCCACGGTGCTGAGGGGACTGCGAGGCTTTGGGGCCTCCAGCACGCTGCACGGCGGCCAACCGTTCGACCTGGTGCCCAACCTGCCGGTGGTCGTCGAGATCGTCGACGAGGAGGCCAAGCTCAAGGCCTTCATCGACGCCCTGACCCCGGAAGACGAGGTGGGGCTGGTGACCTTGGAGAAGGTCGAGGTGGTCCGCTACGGCGGCCATCGCCACCGGTTCTGACCCTTGCCGGCGCGTCGCTTGTCGCGGCGCGCCGGACCTTTCTCTTCTTGACAGAGATCCGCCCATGGGCGCGGAACACGGACACGACCACACCAGCGGTAAGATGCTGACCCTCGCCTGCACGGGTTTCTGGACAGCCTGCCCTAGGGCGAGGACGCCGGTCTGATTACCCTCGAGACCATCGTGATCGTCGCGCCCAGCGGTCACCGCCATCATAGCCCTTCCTGATCCTGGAGACGACGTCATGACCACCGCCACGCAGCCGCCCGAAGCGCGTCACGAACAGGATCCTGATCACGGGCATGACGATGGCGACGATCATGACGACAACGCCGGCGGTCACAGCAACGGCGGGATGTTCGGGGAACGAACCGAGCTGATCTTCGCGATTGGTTCGGGCCTCGCCCTGGCGGCGGGGTGGCTGATCAGCCTGCGCGCGCCGGGCATGGTCCCTCTGATCTGTTTCCTGATCGCCTACGGGCTGGGTGGCTTCTTCACCCTGAAGGAGGCAGTCGAGAACCTGCGCAAGCGCCAGTTCGAGATCGACAGCCTGATGCTGGTGGCGGCCGCTGGCGCGGCGGCCCTGGGCCAGTGGGCCGAGGGGGCACTGCTGCTCTTCCTGTTCAGCATCGGCCACGCTCTGGAGCATTTCGCGATGGGCCGCGCGCGCCGGGCCATCGAGGCCTTGGCCAAGCTGGCGCCGGAGCACGCCAACGTCCGGCGCGGCGACACCGTCGTCGAGGTGCCGGTCGAGGATCTGCGGATCGATGACATCGTGCTGGTCCGGCCCAACGAGCGGATCGCCTCCGATGGTGTCGTCGTGGCCGGTCAGAGCAGCGTCGACCAGGCGCCCGTCACGGGTGAGAGCGTGCCGGTCGACAAGCGGCCAGTGTCCGACCCGGCCTTGAGTTTCGAGCGGGCCAGCGCCGAGCATCGGGTGTTCGCCGGCACGATCAATGGGGCGGGGGCGCTGGATGTCCGCGTCGCCCGCAAGGCGTCGGAGACTACGCTGGCCCGCGTGGTCAAGATGGTCGCCGAGGCCGAGGCCCAGCGCTCGCCCACCCAGCAGTTCACCGACAAGTTCGAGCGGATCTTCGTGCCGTCGGTGCTGGTCGGGGTCGGGCTGTTGATGCTGGCCTTCCTGGTCGTCGACGAACCGTTCAGTGTCAGCTTCTACCGCGCCATGGCGGTCCTGGTCGCCGCCAGTCCCTGCGCCCTGGCCATCTCGGTGCCCAGCGCGGTCCTTAGCGGCGTGGCCCGGGCCGGGCGCGGCGGCGTCCTGGTCAAGGGCGGCGGCCCCCTGGAGAACCTGGGGACCCTGAGCGCCATGGCCTTCGACAAGACCGGCACCCTCACGGAGGGAAAGCCGCGCGTGACCGACGTGCAGCCCATCCAGGGCGTGGAGGAGCGTGAATTGCTCGCCGTCGCTGTCGCCGTCGAGGCGCTGAGCGATCATCCCCTGGCCGCGGCGGTCGTCCGTGACGGCGGCGAGCGTCTGGGGGCGCACGCCCCGCCGGTCGCTGAAGGGGTCAACAGCCTGACCGGCAAGGGCGTGCAAGCGCAGGTCTCAGGTTCGGCGGCGATCATCGGTAAGCCTGGGCTGTTTGACGGCAAGGACGCGCCGGTGATGACGAACGCCGTGCGCGCCATGGCGGAAGACCTGGAGGCGCAGGGCCGCACGGTGATGGTCGTGCATCACGGCGACCGCTTCCTGGGCGTCCTGGGCTTGATGGACACGCCCAGGTCGGCGGCCAAGGCCGTCATCCAGCGGCTCCGCCGCCTGGGGATCAAGCGCATCGTTATGCTGTCGGGCGACAACCAAACCGTCGCCGACGCTGTGGCCAAGGAACTGGGCCTGGATGAGGCGCGCGGCGGGCTGATGCCCGAGGACAAAGTAGCGATCATCCAGGCGCTCGCGGCCAGGGAAGGCAAGGTCGCCATGGTCGGCGACGGCGTTAACGACGCGCCCGCCATGGCCAATGCGACCGTCGGGGTGGCGATGGGTGCGGCCGGATCAGACGTGGCGCTGGAAACCGCCGACGTGGCGCTGATGGCAGATGATCTCAGTCATCTGCCGTTCGCGGTCGGCCTCAGCCGGCAGACCAGCTGGATCATCAAGCAGAACCTTTGGGTGAGCCTGGGAATGGTGGCGCTCTTGATACCGGCCACGCTTTTTGGCCTGAAGATCGGCGCGGCCGTCGTGTTCCACGAGGGCTCGACGCTTTTGGTGGTTGCAAACGCTTTGCGACTGCTGACCTACCGCGACAGGACCGTGTAGCTGGGCTTCAGCAACGTGCCTCGCGGCGAACGTCAAACCTCCGAGCTAAGCGCCCGTCGAAACTTGCGCCGGTGCCATGCTAGATTGCCGTGAAATTGACCTCGTGATTCATGGCGGCCGCGCCCAGTTCCACATGCTCGGGGATGCGGCCGTCGGCCTTGCGCTCGCTGTAGCGGTCGACGAGGTAGTCGGCGCGGTCGCGGGTCAGCAGGGTGAACTTCACCAGCTCCTCCATGACGTCGACGACGCGGTCGTAGTAGGCCGAGGGTTTCATGCGGTCCTGCTCGTCGAATTCCTTGTAGGCCATGGCCACCGAGGACTGGTTGGGGATGGTGATCATCCGCATCCAGCGGCCCAGTAGGCGCAGGGTGTTGACCGCGTTGAACGACTGGGAGCCGCCGCTGACCTGCATGACCGCCAGGGTTCGGCCTTGCGTCGGGCGCACGCTGCCGATCTCCAGCGGGATCCAGTCGATCTGGGCCTTCATGATCCCGCTGATCGCGCCGTGGCGTTCAGGGCTGCACCAGACCTGGCCCTCGGACCAGAGCGACAGCGCCCGCAGTTCCTGGACCTTCGGGTGGTCGGGGCCAGTGGCGTCGGGCAGCGGCAGGTCGCGAGGGTCGAAGATCCGGGTCTCGCAGCCCAGGGCCTGGAGGATGCGAGCGGCCTCCTCGACGAGCAGCCGGCTGAACGAGCGCTCGCGCAGCGACCCATAGAGCAGCAGGATCCGAGGTGGATGGGTCGCCCGCGTCGCCGTCTCCAGCCTCTGCGGATCGATCGGGGCCAGGAACTGCGGCTGCAGCGCGGGAAACTCAGTCATGCAAGCGACTCCAACATCGTCATTGATCCGTCTCATATTTCCAGCATATTGGAAATATGGAATCGAAAGCCGCCGTCGCCAGTCTGTCCGCCCTCGGTCACGAGAGCCGTCTGGCCATCTTCCGCCTGCTGGTGAAGGCCGGTCCCGTTGGGATTGCGGCCGGCGAGATCGCGCGCCGGCTGGAGATGATCCCCAACACGTTGTCGGCCAATCTCAACGTCCTGTCCCACGCCGGCCTGATCGTCTCCCGGCGGGACGGGCGCTCGATCATCTACTCGGCCGACTACGCGGCGATGAGCGGCCTGCTCGGTTTCCTGATGGAAGACTGCTGCAACGGCAATCCGCAGATCTGCGCGCCGCTGGGCGACATCGTCGCCAAGGCCGCCGACTGCGATGGAACCTGCCTCACGGAACTGGAGACGGCATGACCGAAGAAACCCGCCAACGCCCGCTCAACGTCCTCTTCCTCTGCACCCACAATTCGGCGCGCTCGGTCATGGCCGAGTGCATCATGACCCGGGTCGGCGCCGGACGCTTCAAGGCCTATTCGGCTGGCTCCACGCCCAGCGGCGTCCTGGACCCGCGGGCCGTCAGCCTGTTGCAGCACTTGAACTACAAGACCGACCACCTGCGCTCCAAGGCCTGGGATGAGTTCGCGATCCTCAACAATCCGGACGCCCCCGACCTCGATTTCGTGTTCACCGTCTGCGACAACGCCGCCGGCGAGGTCTGCCCGATCTGGCCGGGCCAGCCGATGACCGCCCACTGGGGAATCCCCAACCCCGGTTCGACGCAAGGCACGGACGCCGAGGTCGCCTTGGCCTTCGCCGAGGCCTATCGCCAGCTCAACAGCCGCATCACCCTGTTCTGCGCCTTGCCGATGGCCTCCCTGGACCGCCTGTCGCTGCAACGCCGTCTCGACGAGATCGGCAAGTCCAGCGCGCCGGACGAGACGGCCGCCTGACGCCCGATGATCGTGTTCTCCTTGTCGCGCCGCCTCGTGGCCGAGGCGCTCGGATCGGCGCTGCTGCTCGCCGTCGTCGTCGGGTCGGGCGTCATGGGCGAGCGGCTGGCCGGCGCGCTCGTCGCGATGCTGGTCTTCGGCTGGCTCCTCAAGGAACGGCAGACCTCATGACCGACACCGAATTTCCCGTGGTGATCTTCCACAACCCCGCCTGCGGCACCTCGCGCAACGTGGTCGAGATGGTTCGCGCCGCCGGCTACACGCCCAAGGTCGTGGAGTATCTGACGGCGGGCTGGACCCACGACCAGCTGCGCGAGCTGGCCGGCGAGGCGGGCCTGACCTTTCGCCAGCTGATGCGCGAGAAGGGCACGCCCGCCGCCGAGCTGGGCCTGCTGGCCGACGACGTCGGCGAGGATCGGATTTTGGACGCGATGATCGAGCATCCGATCCTGGTGAACCGCCCGCTGGTCGTCACGCCCAAGGGCGTGAAGCTCTGCCGGCCGTCCGAGGTGGTCTTCGATCTTCTGGACCGCAAACCGGCCAGCTTCACCAAGGAAGACGGCGAGGTCGTCCGGCTCGACCGCTAATCTGCGCTAGGTGCGCAACAGCGCAATGATCGTAGGCTCGACTTTCGGCCAGGCGAGCGCCAGGACGAGGAGTAAGGTCGCCGAACCCATCGTCAGCAGAGTGGATTTCGCCGGGCGGCGCCGCTTGGTCCAGATCTGGGCGCCGACCCATGCCCAGCCGGCGACCACGGCGATGATCGCGATCGCGGTCGCCCAGGCAAGCAGGCCTCCAAACCAGGCCAGCACCCCGCCGCCCGTCGCCAGAGCGGCGGCGGGAAGCGCGAACGGCAGGACGCAGCACGCGCCGCACGCCGCCGCGCCGGTTGCCGCGCCGGTTGCCGCGACGGCGGCTACGGCCACGATCCCGCGCCCCTTGGCCTTGCTTGTCTTGAATTCCTTCGGGGCGGCGGTCACGCCGAGGCTCCCGCGCGGCAACCACACGCCGGGGAGGCTGCCGCCTTCGACCGAAAGGGCGCGAACGCCGCGTCGGCTCCGTCGCGCGCGGTCTCCGGCGCTTGGATGACGAGACGCAACTGGCCTGGCTCGTCATGCAGGGTGAAGGACAGGAAGGCGCAACAGGCCTTTTCCCGTTCGATCAGCTCAAGGACGCGGTCTCGCGACTCGGGCGCGTAGAGAAGATCCAGGCGCAGATCCTCGCGGTGTTCGTCGCGCAAGGCGGTGCTGTTGAGCGACGCGATCCAGGCCAGGCGGGCGGCGTAGTCGTCGGTTGTGAGGATGCAGGCGTTCGGCATCCCTTCATCGGCTTGCGGGGTCACGTCGATCTCCTTGGATCGGCCGCCAAACCCATTCGCCAGCCGATGGCCGGACCATGCGACTTCAAGTAACTTGAGGTTCAAGGGGCAGCAGAAGGAAAACCGCATGGCCTTCAAGATCGGCGCCCTGGCCGCGCTGACCGGCACGAACGCGCCGACGATCCGCTACTACGAGCAGATCGGCCTATTGCCGCGCGCCGACCGCAGGGAAGGCGGCCAGCGCACCTATGGCGAGGCCGACGTCAGGCGGCTGACCTTCATTCGCCAGTGCCGGGACTTTGGCTTCTCGATCGAGCACGTCCGCGATCTTGTTGGCCTGATGGGCGACGCCTCCCGCTCCTGCACCGAGGCCAGGGACCTGGCCCAGCACCACCTGGACGCCGTCCAGGTCAAGCTCATCGAGCTGAAAGCCCTCGAACGCAGCATCGCCGCCCTGGTCGCGAGCTGCGACACGGCATGCGCTGGCGGGCCGGGGCCGGACTGCGTGATCCTTGGGGACCTGGGCGGCGCTGCAAGCTACACGGTGTCTAGGCGCACCCAGCGGACCGGAATATGATCAAGACGTCTATTGTCTATGTCGGCGCGGCCTTGGCGGAGATCGCCGGCTGCTTCAGCTTTTGGATGTGGCTTCGCGAAGGCAGGCCGATCTGGTGGCTGGCGCCGGGCATGGCGTCCCTAGCGCTGTTCGCCTGGCTGCTGACCCTGGTCGACAGCGAGGCGGCTGGCCGCGCCTATGCGGCCTATGGCGGCGTCTACATCATCGCCTCGATCGGCTGGCTCTGGCGCGTCGAGCATGTGCGACCCGATCGCTGGGACATCGCCGGGGCGGCGATCTGCCTGGTGGGCGCGGCGGTGATCCTGCTGGGGCGCCGGACCGCGAGCTGACGGGTTTGGCTGGGGTGTCTCTCTAACCGGCCAAAGCCTCGATCACCCGGCAATCGGCGGCCCGTCCATCGCAGGTCGCCGCCACCATTCGCCGAAGCTCGCCGCGCAGGGTTTCCAGCTGGGCGATCTTGGCCTCGACGTCGTCGAGCTGGCGGGCGGCCAGGGCGTTGGCTTCACCGCAGGGGCGCTCGGGATTGTCGGAGAGGTCGAGCAGGTTGCGGATCGCCTCGACCGAGAAGCCGAGCTGACGCGCGTGGCGGATGAAGGCCAGCCGACGGACGGCGCCGACGTCATAGACCCGGCGGTCGTTGGCGGCGCGTTGCGGCTCGGGCAGCAGTCCGATCTCTTCATAGAAGCGGATGGTCGGGACCTTGACGTCGGCGGCCTTGGCCAACAGGCCGATGGAGAGGGTCATGCGGGGCGCTCCTTGATCCCGCAAATAGGCCCTTGATCCTCTAGTGGCTAGAGGATGCATGGTGGCCCCATGAGCGAATCCTGTTCGAGCAAGCCGGCCGCCTCGGGCTGTGGCTGTGGAAGCGACGTCAAGTTCGACGGCGCCACCCCGGCCTATCGCCGCGCCCTGGCCTGGGTGATCGCCATCAACCTCGTCGGCTTCGTCGTCGTGCTGGTCGGGGGCCTGGTCGAGGGCTCGGCGTCTTTGTCGGCCAACGCGCTCGACTTCCTGGCCGACAGCGCCACCTACGCCATCAGTTTGTGGGCCATCGGCAAATCGGTCGGGATCCGCACGGGCGCGGCCCTGTTCAAGGGTCTCAGCCTGGGCGTGGTCGCCTTGTCGGTCGCCGGTTTCGCCGCCTGGCGGGCCTGGAGCGGCGCGGTGCCCTCTGGCGAGGCGATCTCGGCGCTGGGGCTGTTCGGGGCGCTGGCCAACCTCGTGGCCGCCGCCTTGCTCGTCCGCTACCGCGACGGCGACGCCAATGTCCGCTCGGTCTGGCTCTGCACCCGCAATGACCTGATTCAGTGCCTGGCCGTGGCCGCTACCGGCGTCCTGGTCTGGCTGACCGGCTCGCGCTGGCCCGACCTGATCGTCGGCGTGCTGCTGGCCGGGGTCTTCCTGAGTTCGGCCTTCGCCATCCTCCGCCAGGCCCACGCCGAGAACCGCGCCGACCTCGCGACCTCCTGACACATGCTAAAGCTCTTGCCGCAGCGCCCTTTCGCGCTCATGGGTTGATAATGATTACTGCTCTCAAGGGCCGCTTGGCCTCGATGGTTGGCGGCCTGCTGGCGGTCGTGCTCATGGCAACCCCGTCGATCATCCAGGCTCAGGAGGCCTCCTCGTCCCAGACTGCCTGGCGGTTGCTCGATTACCTGTCGGTCGACTACGCCGGGGCGGTGAAGGACGGCAAGGTCATCAGCCCGTCCGAATATGCCGAGATGAACGAGTTCGCCGGCCAGGTGCGCGAGCGCATCGCCGGTCTTCCGGCCACCAAGGCCCAGCCGGACCTCTTGGGCAAGGCCGAAAGCCTGCAGGCGACGATCGCCGACAAGCAGGAACCGGCCGTGGTCTCGGCCAAGGCCCACGCCCTGGCCAACGACCTGCTGGCCGCCTATCCGACGCCGCTGGCGCCCAAGCGCGCGCCGGACCTGGCGCGCGGCGCGGCCCTCTATGCCGAGAACTGCGCGGCCTGCCACGGCGAGACGGGCAAGGCCGACGGTCCGAACGCCGTCGGCCTGGACCCGCCGCCGATCGCCTTCGCCGACGCCGAGCGCGCCCGCCAGCGCAGCGTCTTTGGCCTCTACCAGGTCATCCAGCAGGGCCTCGACGGCACCGCCATGGCCAGCTACGCCCACCTGCCGTCTGACGACCGCTGGGACCTGGCCTTCTATGTCGGGCGCTTCGCTTTCAGCGACGCCGAAGCTGCCGCGGGCGAGAAGATCTGGAACGAGGACGCCGCCGTCCGCGCCCGCTTCCCCGACCTGCAAACCCTGACCCAGACCACGCCCGCCGCCCTCGCAACAGCCGTGGGGGAGACCAAGGCCCGGGCCCTGACCGCCTATCTGCGCCGCCATCCCGAAGTCGTCACCCGCTCGGGCGGCGGCTCGCTCGACGTCGCCCGACAGAAGCTGGCGGCCAGCCTCAAGGCCTACGAGGCTGGCGACCGAAAGGCCGCCGCCGATCTCGCCCTGGCCGCCTATCTCGACGGCTTCGAGCCGGTCGAGCCGTCACTAGGCGCGCGCGATCCGGCCTTGATGCGGCGGATCGAGGGCGCGATGGGCGATGTGCGCGGCGCGATCGGCAAGGCCGCGCCGGCCAGTGAGGTCCGCGCCCAGATCGCGCGCCTGGACGCCCTGTTCGCCGCCGCCGGCCGGGCCCTGGCCCCGGAGAAGGCCAGCGGTCTGTCGAGCTTCGCCGGCGCCTTCACCATCCTGCTGCGCGAGGGCCTGGAAGCCCTGCTGATCGTGGTCGCCATGATCGCCTTCCTGCGCAAGGCCGAACGCACCGACGTCCTGCCTTACGTCCACGGCGGCTGGATCGCGGCCCTGGCGGCTGGTGGCCTGACCTGGGCGGTCGCGACCTTCTTCATCTCGATCAGCGGCGCCAGTCGCGAAATGACCGAGGGTTTCGGTTCGGTGATCGCCGCCGCGGTTTTGATCTCCGTCGGCCTTTGGATGCACGGCAAGGCCCAGGCCGACGCCTGGCAGGTCTATATCCGCGAGAAGCTGTCGCACGCGCTTTCCAAGCAATCGGCCTGGTTCCTGTTCCTGCTGGCCTTCGTGGTCGTCTATCGCGAGGTCTTCGAGACCATCCTCTTCCTGACGGCGCTCTGGACCCAGGGCGGGGCCGGCGCGGTGCTGGCTGGCGTCGGCTGCGCCGTCGTCGTGCTGGCCGCCATCGCCTGGGCGATGCTGCGTTTCTCCAAGCGCCTGCCGATCGGGAAGTTCTTCGAGTACAGCGCGATCCTGATGGCTATCTTGGCGGTCGTCCTGGCCGGCAAGGGTGTGGCCGGTCTGCAGGAGGCGGGTCTGCTCGACCTGCATCCGCTGGCCTTGCCGCGCGTCGAGCTGCTGGGCTTCTTCCCGACGATCGAGGGCGTCGCCGCTCAGGCGATGACCATCGCCATTCTCGTTGTCGGATTTTTCTGGAACCGGTCGGGCGGCCGCAAGGATGCGGCGGCCTAGGCCCGACCCGCGGTCACCCGCAACAGCCGCCGCCCTGCTGAATCGGCGGACAGGCCACGTCGCCATAGGAGCAATAGACGCAGCAATCGCCTGGCTTGGGCTTGAGCACGGCGCCGCATCCCAGGCAGTCGTAGAAGTACTGGCAGGCGTCGGTCGGCATGGTCTCGGTCGCGCGGTGTCCGCACTCGGGACAGGTCAAGGTGGACGTTGGTTCGATCCGCATGGTGTTCATCCGCGTGCGTTCCGGATTAGGGCCAAAGCCCAAGGCTCGATGATCGGTCGCCAAATCAAAGCAAGACCGAGGAGGAGCGTGGCTGCTCCAAGCAGACTCACTTGGAGTTTCGACGGCGCGGCGCATGACCCGTCGGTTCGGCACGTGCGCGCCCGCCGCCAAGTCATGACCCAGCCGGCGCCGATGGCGGCGATCGCAAGGATCGTGATCCAGCTGCGTTGACCCGCTACCCAGCCAAGCCCGCCAAGGCCCAGTCCGGCCAGAGCCAGGGACATCGGCAGGATGCAACAGGCGGCCCAGGCGAAAACCGCGCCCGCCGCCGTGGCCAGGGCCGCCCATGTCAGGGCCGTTTCGGCGGGGCGTTCATCCCTTCCGCCGGGCCGCGCTCCTGGGCCGTTTCGCACCGTCATCCTGTCACCTCCTGGTCCGACACCGACGAGCATGCCATCTGTAGTCACTACAGACTCAAGCCCTAATCCAAGGCGGACATGACTGATCACGCTCTCCAGATCGGCGAACTTTCTCGCCGCACCGGCTGCAACATCGAGACGATCCGCTACTACGAACGGATCGGGTTGATCTCCGCGCCGCCGCGACGCGGACGGTATCGGAGCTATGGCGCGCAGGACGTAGGCCGGCTGAGCTTTGTGCGCAGGGCAAGGGAGTTGGGCTTCAAACTCGACGAGGTCCGCGCTTTGCTGAATCTGGCCGCTGGCGGGCAGTCCGCCTGCGCCGAGGTTCGTGACCTGGCCGCGGCCCATCTTGGCGATGTGCGCTCGCGGATCGTCGACCTTCAGCGAATGGAGCAGGTATTGGCCGCGTCCGTGAGGGCCTGCGACGAGGGGCAAGATCCGGGGTGTCCGCTCATTCTGACGCTAAGCGCACCGGCCGGCTGAGGCGGGACCGGACCGTCGGCCAATCCTGGTCTCCCCGGTCTACCGGACAAGCGCGAACCTTGGTCCGCGCCCGTCCGGTGGGGCCTATTGCCGACGGATCGCCGTCACTTCGCCAGAACCATCATGAAGCTTCAGGTCGAAGGCGACCTGGTCGCCGACGGCGACGCCTTCCAACAGGCCCGGGGCGATCTTGAAACCCATGGTCATGGCCGGCCAACCGGCTTCCGGGATCGCCTCGTGGTCGAGCGTGATCGTGCCGGCGGTCTTGTCGATCGCCTTCACGACGCCGACGCCCTTGGCCATCTTGTCGGCCGGCGCCATGTCCATGCCGGCGATGTCGTTGCCCGCCGCCGGGGCTGAGGCGGCTGGGGCCGCCGGCGCTTCAGTCTTGCGATCACACGCGGCCAGGCCGGTCATCGCCACCAGGGCGGCGAGGGTCAGGGACAGGGTCTTCATCAGCGTATCTCCTTAGGCTGAGGTGGAAGCGGAAACGGCGGTTCGGGCTTGCCGGCGACGCAGCAGCAGGTATCCGGCCGGGATCACGAACATCGACAGCAGGGGCGCTGTGAGCATGCCGCCGATCATCGGGGCGGCGATGCGGCTCATGACCTCCGAGCCCGCGCCGTGGCCCCAGAGGATCGGCGCCAGGCCTGCCAGGATCACCGCCACGGTCATGGCCTTGGGCCGCACCCGCAGCAGGGCGCCTTCGCGCACCGCAGACTCGACCTGGTCGGGCGCCGGGTTCGGGCCCAGGGCGTCCATGGCGTGCTTGAGATAGATCAGCATCACCACCCCGAACTCGGCCGAGACCCCGGCCAGGGCGATGAAGCCGACGCCAGTGGCCACCGACTGGTGGAACCCCGCCAGGTAGAGCGTCCAGATCCCGCCGGTCAGGGCGAACGGCAGGGTGGCCATGATCAGCCCCGCTTCGTCGAAGCGGCGGAAGATCACGTAGAGCAGGACGAAGATGATCAGCAGGGTGGCCGGCACGACGATCTTCAGCCGGTCGGCGGCGCGCTGCAGATATTCGAACTGGCCCGAATAGGAGAGGCTGACGCCCGGCGAGAGCTTGACCCTCTCGCCCACGGCCTGGCGCAAATCGCCGACCACCGAGGCCAGGTCCCGGCCCCGCACGTCGACATAGACCCAGGTCTTCGGCCGGCCGTTCTCGCTCTTCAACATCGGCGGGCCATCGGCGATCTCAACATTGGCGACGGTTCCCAAGGTGATCTGAGCGCCGCCTGGCGTGAGCACCGGAAGGGCGCGCAGTCCCTCCAGGCTATCGCGCAGCTCGCGGGGATAGCGGACGCTGATCGGATAGCGGGCCAGGCCCTCGACCGTCTGGCCGATGGTCTCGCCGCCGATCGCCCCGGAGACGATCGACTGGACGTCGTCGATGTTGAGCCCGAACCGCGCGGCGGCGGCGCGGTCGATGCGGACATCGACATAGCGTCCGCCGGTCAAGCGCTCGGCCAGGGCCGAGCTGACGCCCGGCACGCTCTTGGCCACGCCCTCGACCTCGCGGGCGATGCGGTCGAGTTCGGCCAGGTTCGCGCCCGACACCTTGACCCCGATCGGGCTCTTGATGCCGGTGGCCAGCATGTCGATGCGGTTGCGGATCGGCGGCACCCAGACATTGGTCAAGCCAGGCACACGGACACGCTGGTCGAGTTCGGCGACCAGCTTGTCGGGGGTCATGCCCGGCCGCCACTGGTCGCGCGGCTTGAAGCGGATCGTGGTCTCGAACATCTCCAGCGGGGCCGGGTCGGTGGCGCTCTCGGCGCGGCCGGCCTTGCCGAACACGCTGTCGACCTCCGGCACGGTCTTGATCATCCGGTCGGTCTGCTGGAGGAGCTGGCCGGCCTTGGCCGCCGACAGGCCCGGCAGGGCCGAGGGCATGTAGAGCAGATCGCCCTCGTCCATGTTGGGCATGAACTCCCCACCCAGGTGGGCGAGCGGCCAAGCGGTGGTCGCGAAGGCCAGCAGCGCGACCAGCAGGGTGGTCCTGGGCCGGCGCATCACCCGGTCGAGCAGCGGACGATAGGCCGCCGTCAGCACGCGGTTGACGGGATTGGCCGCCTCGTCGGGGATCTTGCCGCGGATCAGATAGCCCATCAGCACCGGGATCAGGGTCACCGAAAGGATGGCCGCCGCCGCCATGGCGTAGGTCTTGGTGAAGGCCAGGGGGCGGAAGAGCCGGCCTTCCTGGGCCTGCAGGGTGAAGACCGGGATGAACGACAGGGTGATGATCAGCAGGCTGAAGAACAGGGCGGGCCCGACCTCGGCGGCGGCCTCGGTGATCACCGCCCAGCGGGCCTCGCCGGTCAGGATCTCGCCCGGATGCTCATGGGCCCAGCGCTCCAGCTTCTTGTGGGCGTTCTCGATCATCACCACGGCCGCGTCGACCATGGCCCCGATGGCGATGGCGATGCCGCCCAGCGACATGATGTTGGCGTCGACGCCCTGGCTCTTCATGACCAGGAAGGCGGCCAGCACCCCCAGCGGCAGGGAGAGGATCGCCACCAGGGCCGAGCGCAGGTGGCCCAGGAACAGGGCGCAGACCAGGGCCACGACCAGGAACTCCTCCAGCAGCTTGCCGGTCAGGTTATGGACGGCCCGGTCGATCAGGCCCGAGCGGTCATAGGTGGTGACGACCTCGACGCCGGGCGGCAGGCTCTTCTTCAGCTCGGCCAGCTTGGCCTTCACCGCCGCGATGGTCGTGCGGGCGTTCTCGCCGGAGCGCAGGATCACCACGCCGCCGGCGACCTCGCCCTGGCCGTTGAGTTCGGCGACGCCGCGCCGCATTTCCGGGCCGACCTGGATCGTGGCCACCTCGCCCAGACGCACGGGGACTCCGCCGGCCGCCGTCCTCAGCGGCACGGCCTGGAAGTCCTCGATCGTCTTCAGATAGCCGGTGGCGCGGACCATGTATTCGGCCTCGCCCAGTTCCAGCACCGAGCCGCCGGCTTCGGCGTTGGCGCCTTTCAACGCGGCGACCACCTGCTGGTGGGTGACGCCGAAGCTGGCCAGCTTCTGCGGGTCGAGCACGACCTGGTACTGGCGGGCCATGCCGCCGATCGCCGAGACCTCGGCCACGCCCGGTAGGGTCTTCAGCTCATAGCGCAGGAACCAGTCCTGGATCGATCGCAGCTGGCTGAGGTCGTGAGCGCCGGTCCTGTCGACCAGGGCGTATTCATAGACCCAGCCGACCCCGGTGGCGTCGGGCCCCAGGGCCGGGCGGGCGCTTTCGGGCAGGCGGCCTTGCACCTGGTTGAGATATTCCAGGACCCGCGAGCGGGCCCAGTAGAGGTCGGTCTTGTCGTCGAAGATCACATAGACGAAGCTGTCGCCGAAGAACGAATAGCCGCGCACGGTCTTGGCGCCAGGGACCGAGAGCATGGTGGTGGCCAGCGGATAGGTGACCTGGTTCTCGACCAGCTGCGGGGCCTGGCCCGGATAGCTGGTGCGGATGATCACCTGGGTGTCGGAGAGATCGGGCAGGGCGTCGATCGAGGTCGACCGCACCGCCAGGCCGCCGGCCACGATCAGCGCCAGGGCGCCCAGCAGCACGAAGAAGCGGTTGGCGACCGACCAGCGGATCAGGGCGGCGATCATGCGCCACCGCCGATCTTGGCGATGCGCCGGATGATCGGGTCGGCCGGCGGCGGGTCGAAGGCGAAGCGGACCTGGTCGCCGGCCTTCACGCCCTTCAGCAGCCTCGGGTCGGCGCGGAAGGTCATGGTCATGGCCGGCCAGCCGATGGCCGGCACGGGGCCGTGCGAGAGGGTGACGCCGTCCGGGGTCACCTGCTCGACGCGGCCGGTGGCTTCGGCCAGGGCCGGCTTGGCCGCCGCCGTGGGCTTGGCCATGGTCATGTCGCTCGGCGAGGTCGAAGGACCCGACGCCGGAAGCGGCTGAGCCTGCAAGCCTGCCAAGCTGGCCTCGGAGTCGATCAGGAACTGGCCCGACGCGATGACCTTCTGACCAGAAGACAGCCCAGCCAGGACTTCCGTCCGGCCGCCAGCCTCGCGCCCGGTCCGAACCTCGACGGCCTGGTAGCGCCCGCTGCCGGAGGCGAGCATCACCATGTTGCGCGCGCCCGTGCGGATCACCGCCTCGGACGGGACCAGCAGGGCGGTGCGGGTCGCCGCATCGAAGGCGATGGTGGCGAACAGGCCGGGCTTGAGGCGGCCGTCGCGGTTGGCCAGTTCGATCCGCGCCTGCAAGGTGCGGCTGTCGCCCTGGGCCTGCGGGAGCACGGCCTGGACCGTCCCGCGCAGGGTCTCGCTCGGATAGGCCGCCAGGGTGACGCCAACGCCCTGGCCCGGACGCAGCTGCCCGGCCTGCGCCTCGGGCACGGCGGCCGTGACCCAGACCCTCGAGAGGCCGTTGATCTCGGCCAGGGTCTGGCCCGCGCCCACGGTCATGCCGGCGCGCACGTCGAGCTTGGAAACGACCCCGCCGAGCGGCGCGGTGATGGTGATCGTGGTGCGCGGCCGCCCGTCTCGGTCGAGACCGGCGACCACGCCGTCGGGCATGCCCAAGAGGCGTAGGCGTTGGCGGGCGGCGGCGGTCAGGGCCGCGTCGCCGGTGCGCCGGACGGCGAGGTATTCGGCCTGGGCGCCGCCCCATTCGGGAACCAACAGGTCGGCCAGCGGCGCGCCGGCGGCGATCACGTCGCCCGGCGCGCGGCCATAAACCCGCTGCACGAAACCGCCGCTGCGGGCCTGGACGACGGCGACGTCACGCTGGTTGAAGTCGACGATCCCGGTGGCGGTCAGGCCGCTGGAAAGCGCGCCTTCCTCCACGGTCGCCAGCCGGAAGCCGAGGTTCTGGGCGGCCGAGGGGTCGATCCGCACCCCCGCCGCCGGACCACTGGTTTCGGCCTCGCCGGCGTATTTGGGCGTCAGCGGCATGTCCATGAACGGCGACTTGCCCGGCTTGTCGAAGTGCTGGGCCGGGACCATCGGGTCGTACCAGTAGAGCACCTTGCGGCTGTCGGCCGAGGTCGCCGGCATCGGCGGCTTGGCGGTCAGGCGGGCCAGGCCATAGCCGCCGGCCCCGGCCAGCACGACCAGGGCGGCGCCGGCGCCGAGCAGGGCCTTCATCGAGGGGGAGGGGGTCATTGATCGTCGCTTCCGTAGGTGAGGGTCAGGCGGGCGGCGTCGATGGCGACGGCGGCCTCGCGATCTAGGGTGGTGAGCTGGGCCTCGGCCAGGCTCGAGAAGGCGATCAGCACGTCGGGCAAACCGGCCGCGCCGGAGCCATAGGCGGCGGTCTCCAGCTGGGCCCGCTGCTTGGCCAGCGGCAGCAGCGTGTCGCGGGCCCGCAGCCATTGCTCGTGATGCATGACGTGGTCGGCCAGATCGGCCTCGAGCTGGGCGCTCAGCGCTCGGCGGGCGTCCTCGCGCTGGGCGTCGGCGCGGCCGGCGCTGGCGGTGCGCGCGGCGATCATCGGATCCTGGCGGCTCTTGCCCCACAGCGGCAGGCTGATGCTGACCCCGGCCGAGACCATGTCGCCGAACATCGGGTCGCGGCGCTGGTAGGCCACTTCCCAGCTCCAGTCGGGCTGCTTGTCGGCCTTGGCCAGGGCGACGTCGGCCTGGGCTTGGCGGGCGGCGGCGTCCTTGGCCAGCACGGCGGGATGGCGGTCGATCGCGGCCCGAAGACTGGCGGGGGGGAGATCGAGGTCGGGCGCCGGACCGAGCGCCTCGGGGTCGGGATCTCCGGTCCAGCGGGTCAGGGCCGCACGGGCCCTTCCCAGGGCCGAGACCGCCTCGCTGCGGCGATCCGCCAGGGCCGCGCGCATCTGCGCGGCCTCCAGCGCCTGGGCGGGCCGCGAGCGTCCGGACGCGACGCCGGACGGGGCGGCGCTCCACAGGGGAGCCAGCTGGGCGACCACCCCGTCCAGGGCGGCGAGCTTGCGCTGGGCGTAGAGCAGTTCGATCCAGGCCAGCGCCGTGGCGACCCGGACCTGGCGGGCCTCGACCGCGCCCTCGGCCCCGGCCGCGACGATGTCGGCCTGCGCCCGGCCGATCCGCGCCTGGCGCTTGGCGGCGCTGGGCATGTCCTGGCTGAAGCCGACCTTGCCCATGGTCATCTCGTCGGTTCCGAACCGGCCGGCCGGCGGCCCCGAGACCGGGAAGTTGTCGAGGCCGACGGCGAGCTTGGGATCGGGCAGGGCGCCGGCCGCCTTGGCCGAGGCCTTGGCGGCCTCGACCTGCAGGGCCGCGGCGCGCAGCGCCGGCGCATTGGCCGCGGCCGCGTCGAGGCTCTGGGCGTAGGTCAGGGGCGCGGCGTGGGCGACGCTCGCCAGGCCCAGCCCCGCCAGAAGGGGGAGAATTCGCATGAGACGGAGTCCTTGAAGGCGCCGTGGAGGAGGCAGCGCCCCGGCGAAGCGTTTGCAGCCGATCCGCCGGGGCCGGACGTGACGGGCGAAGGCAGGGGATCGGCCCCACCCGTCCCGGCCGAGCTAGCGAGCCAGGCAGGCCGGTTGGGCGGCCCGCAAATAGCCGCAGGCGCGTGGCGTGGCGGCCGAGACGGTCGTCGCGGAAGCTAGGCCGGAGACGAGCGCCAGCGCGGGAAGGCGGGGAGACATGAAGGTCATCCTTGAAGATCGAAAAGCCAGCCGGCGAAAGCGCGGGCGATCACGCGCGCCCGGCAGGACCGGGGCGTGAAACCAGCGATGGCGGGGATCGGCCCTCGGGCCGGTCCTAGGCGATCGTTCGGGGGGGCGGATCTTCGGGGATGAGGCGGTGGGTGCGGCCGCTGGTGTTGGACCAGCGGGTCTCGACGCGATAGCCGACGGCGATCGGGGTCTCCGAGCCCGGGCAGGGGGCCGCAACGGACAGGGCGCAACTGATCGCGCAGGCCTTGGCGCAATCCTTGGCCGACATGGTCTTGCCGTGATCGCAGCAGGGCTCGGCCTGGGCCACGTCGTCGCCGGCGGGGGCCATGGCGATCATGCTCATCGCGTCCATGCCGGCCATGTCGCAATCAGCCCGCGCGGCGTTGACCGCCAGCGGACTGAACGCGAGGGCCACGGCGGCCAGGAAAGCGAGCGCATGCCTTAGCATCGGGCGAGCTTAGCGCGGTCACACGGCCTCGTCATGTCCGGACAATCCCCGAATGCGATTTGCCGCGACGCGCGCGGACTGGCGACGGCTTGGAGGCGGGGCCTGAAAGCCGCCATCTGGTCCAATACGCAGCGGCCTGGACCATCCCTCGACCTTTGGCGCGGTCGCGGTGAATATTTTCAGAGGCGGAACGGGGGCGCCGTTCGCCGGTTGTGGGAGCATCGCAACCCGCTGGAAAGCCTCGCCCCGGCGCGTGGTTGCGCCGGGCTCCAGGAGCGGAAAACAGTCATGGCCGAGCACCACGCGCCCAAAGACCATCAACACCACAGGCCCTACCTGCGCCTGGCCGCCATGACCGTGCTGTCGTTCCTGGCCATGTATGTCCTGATGTACGCCATGGTCGACAGGGCCGCGAACATCCATCCAAGCTTCAACCAGGCCTACATGGCCGGCCTGATGACCGCGCCGATGGTCATGCTCGAACTCGTGCTCATGGGCATGATGTATCCGCGCAAGGGCCTCAACCGCGGCTTGGTCGCGTCCAGCCTTGTCATCGGGGTCTTGTGCTTTGCGGCCATTCGCCAGCAGTGGCTGGTCGGCGACCGCGAGTTCCTGCGCTCGATGATCCCGCATCACGCTGGCGCGATCCTGATGTGCGGACGCGCGCCGGTGAAGGATCCTGAGATCCGCAGCCTTTGCGCCACGATCATCAAGGGCCAGCAGCAGGAGATCGACCAGATGAGCGCCATGCTCGCGCCCCTTCGCTGAGCATCGCCCGGTCGCCCCCGCGGCGATGGCGGGGGTCAACGCAACGGCCAGCGGGGGATGAAGGCGGGAACCCGCGCCCTGTAGTCGCGATAGGCGTCGCCGAACTGCGCCAGCGCCGCCTGCTCCTCGTGACGGGCCAGGCGGACGTACATCACCACCAGCACGGGGAACATCGCCAGCGTCAACAGCGTGGGCCACTGCAGCAGGAAGCCTAGCATCACCAGGATGAAGCCGGCGTACTGGGGATGGCGCACCCTGGCGTAGACCCCCGTGGTGGCCAGCTCCCGGTGGCGCTGACGGGCGTGCAGCGCCACCCAGCCGACCGAGATCAGCCAGAACCCGGTCCCGATCAGCACGAAGCTGGCGATATGGAACGGTCCGAAGTGGGGATTGACCCGCCAGCCGAACATCATCTCCAGCAGGTGGCCGGCGTCGTGGCTCCACCAGTCGACACTGGGAAAACGCGACTGCAGCCATCCCGAGAGCAGGAAGATGGTCAGGGGGAAGCCGTACATCTCGGCGAACAGGGCGACGATAAAGGCGCTGAACGCGCCGAAGCTGCGCCAGTCGCGGCCGGTCGCGGGCTTGAAGAAGCTGAACGCGAACAGGATGAAGACGGCGGCGTTGACCAAAGCCAGTCCCCAGAGGCCGTAGCCGTAACCGGGATGGGTCATCGCCGCTGCCTCTCGACCGGTTCGTTGGGATTGGCCGGCGCGTCCGCCGGGATGCGGCCGGGCGCTTCCTCTCGCCCGTGCTGATGGGCGCCATGGCCATGGTGCATGAACAGGTGCATCAGCGGACAGGCCAGTAGGAGCAGATAGGGCAAGACGCCGAGCACATGCGCGGCGTGCTCGGTGGTCAGGAAGAAGCCGGCGATCAGCAGGAACCCGACCAGGACGATCGTTCCGCGCCGACGCAGCTTTTGGTGTTGAACATCCATGGATCGCTCACTTCAGGCCTTGACGCCCTATCATAGGCCCGCGACCCGGGCGCCAAGTATAGGTAGAGGCCGCAGCGGCGGGTGGGGGCGGCGCCCGCGGGTCCCCGGAGGCAGGCGGCGATGTCTGCGGCCTTTGCGTATTGGCCCGCGGCGACCGAGCCTGAAAGGCTGCGCGGCGAGCATCATCACCAGAGGCAAGCCGCCCATGCACAGGAACAGGAAGAAGCAACGGCTCCACGGCAATTTCGGAACGGCCGCCCTTGAACGCGAAGCGCGCATCGACCTTGCCGAGCGGCCGGCCGGCGGCCTTGCCGTGGCCTTCCTCGGCGCGTCGGGCACGGTGACGGGCTCGCGCTACCTGCTGGACGACGGCCAGACCCGGATCGTGGTCGATTCCGGTCTGTTCCAGGGGGCCAAGGACCTGCGCCGCCTCAACTGGGCGCCGCTTGCGCCCGAGGTGGCCGACGTCGAGCAGGTGCTGCTCACCCACGCCCATCTCGACCATTCGGGCGCCCTGCCACGCATGGCCCGCCTGGGATGGGATGGGACCGTCCTCAGCACGCCGGCCACGGCGGCCCTTTGCCAACTGCTGCTCGCCGACAGCGGGCGCATCCAGGAGAAGGACGCGGAGTTCGCCAACCGCCACGGCTTCTCGCGCCACGATCCGGCGCTGCCGCTCTACACGGAGGCCGACGCGCGCCTGGCCCTGCGGCTGTTCGAGACCATCGGGTTTGGCGAATGGCGCTCGCTCGCCGACGGGATCAGGACGCGCTACCATCGCGCCGGCCACATCCTCGGCGCGGCGTCGATCGAGATCGACTGGAAGGGCCGGTCGGTTCTCTTCTCGGGCGATATCGGGCGCTATGACGACGCGGTGATCAAGGACCCCGAACCGCCGGCGCGGGCCGACTACGTCATCGTCGAATCCACCTATGGCGACCGCCGCCATGACCGCGTGGATCCGTCGCGGGCGCTGGGAGACCATATCGAACGGTGCATCCGACGCGGGGGAACCGTGGTGATCCCCGCCTTCGCGGTCGGTCGCGTCCAATCGCTGCTCTATCATCTGTCCCGTCTGCGCGCGGACGGCCGGCTGCGTGATGCGCCGATCTATCTGGACAGCCCGATGGCGATCGACGCCAGCGGGCTGATGTGTGATTTCATGGACGAACACAGGCTGAGCCGCGCGGCATGCGAAGCCGCGTGCGGCGTCGCGCACTATGTGCGCGAAGTCGAGGAATCCAAGGCGCTGACCGCGGACGCCACCCCCAAGGTGATCATCTCGGCCAGCGGCATGGCGACCGGTGGCCGCGTCGTGCACCATCTCAAGCGGTTCGCCCCGGATGAGCGCAACCTCATCCTGTTCTCCGGCTTCCAGGCGGCCGGCACGCGCGGCGCTGCGCTCGTCTCGGGGGCCCGGACGATCAAGATCCACGGCGAACACGTCCCCGTCCACGCCGAGGTGGCGAACCTGACCATGCTGTCGGCCCACGCCGACAGCGACGAGCTCATGCGGTGGCTGGGCGCCATGCAGGCGGCGCCGCGGCATGTCTATGTCACCCATGGCGAGCCGGCCGGCGCGCAGGTCCTGGCCAAGCGCATCGGCGAGGAACACGGCTGGCCTTGCACCGTCCCGACCCTCGGCAGCTGGGGGCGGCTGGCGTGAGCGTCCCAAGGCACGAGCAGGCCGACGCGAGGCCGGCGTCGGCCACGCTGCGCGCGCGTCGCATGGGGCTCACCGCGGCTGGCGGCGACATGATCGCGGTGATGCGGCACGACTGCCCGGTCTGCCGGTCCGAGGGCCTGGGGTCGCGCGCCCAGGTCGTCCTGCGCGCCGGCGGCCGCGAGGCGGTGGTGTCCTTGTTGCACAGCTCGGGCGACACGCCAGACCCCGGCGAGATCGGCCTTTCCGAGACCGCATGGGCCCGGCTCGGGGTCAAGGCGGGCGACCGCGTGGAGGTCGCCCACGCTCCGCCGTTGGCCTCGCTGCGGGCGGTGCGCCGCCGGATCTATGGAGAGCGCCTGAGCCAGGCGGCCTTTTCGGCGATCGTCGCGGATATCGCCGAGCATCGCTATAGCGACGTCCACCTCTCGGCGTTCGTCACCGCCTGTTCGGCGGCGCCGCTCGATCAGGCCGAGACGATCGGACTGACCAAGGCCATGGTCGAGGTCGGCGAGCAGTTGAGCTGGCCTGGGCCGATCGTCGTCGACAAGCACAGCGTCGGCGGCTTGCCGGGCAACCGCACCACGCCGATCATCGTCTCGATCATGGCGGCCGAAGGCCTGGTCATGCCCAAGACCTCCTCGCGCGCGATCACCTCACCGGCCGGCACCGCCGACACCATGGAGGTTCTGGCGCCCGTCGACCTCGACATCGCCGCGATCCGCCGGGTGGTGGCGCGCGAGGGGGGCTGCATCGCCTGGGGCGGGGCGGTTCGGTTGAGCCCGGCCGACGACGTGATCATTGGCGTCGAGCGGGCGCTCGACATCGACGCGGTCGGCCAGCTGGTGGCCTCGGTGCTGTCCAAGAAGATCGCCGCCGGCGCGACCCACCTGGTGATCGACGTTCCTGTGGGACCGACCGCCAAGGTGCGGAGCCTGGAGGCCGCGCGGGATCTCGAGGCGGCGCTCACCTCGGTGGCCGCCGCCTTCGGCCTGCGCACGCGGGTGATGTATGGCCCTGGGGCTGAGCCGATCGGACGCGGCATCGGGCCGGCGCTGGAGGCGCTGGACATACTGGCCGTGCTTCAAGGCGAGCCCGGCGTCGAGGATCTCGCCCATAGGGCCTGTGAACTGGCCGGGGGATTGTTCGAGCTGGCGGGCGTGGCGGCCCCTGGCGCTGGCCTCGCGCGCGCGCGGCAAAGCCTCGAGAGCGGCCGCGCCTGGGCCAAGTTCAAGCGCATCTGCCAGGCCCAAGGCGGCATGCGCTCGCCGCCGGTCGCCCGCTTCCAGCGAGACCTGACCGCGCCCTCCAGCGGCCGGATCGCCAGCATCGACAACCGCAAACTCGCGACCGTCGCCAAGCTCGCGGGCGCGCCGATGGCCAAGGCGGCCGGGGTGGCGGTCCACGCCCGGCTCGGCCAGTCGATCGTCGCGGGGTCGCCCTTGTGCACCCTTCACGCCGAGAGCCCCGGCGAACTGGACTATGCGGCCGCCTTCGCCTTGAGCGACGGGGCGATCTTCGCGATCGCGGCGCCATGACGCCGCCGATCGTCTTCGCCTTGGACGGCGGCGAGCGCCTGGCCCAAGCCCTTGGCCCAGCGCTCGGCGCGGAGGCAGGGGTCCTGCTGCAGCGCCAGTTTCCAGATGGCGAGACCTACCTTCGGATCGACAGCGACGTCACCGAGCGCGATGTCATCCTGGTCTGCGGCCTCGAGCGTCCGGACGCGAAATTGCCGCCGCTGCTCTTCGCGGCGGACACGCTGCGCGAGCTTGGCGCGCGCGGGGTGGGCCTGATCGCGCCCTATCTGGCCTACATGCGCCAGGACACCCGTTTCCATCCGGGCGAGGCGGTCACGTCGCGTATTTTCGCGGCGGTGCTCTCGCGCCACCTCGACTGGCTGGTGACCGTCGATCCCCACCTGCACCGCCATCACGCCCTGGCGGAGATCTACCGAATCCCCAGCCAGCTCGTTCACGCCGCGCCGCTCATGGCGTCGTGGATCAGGCGGAACGTCGCCCGACCGGTGATCGTCGGGCCCGATCTGGAGAGCGAGCAGTGGGTGGCGCAGGTGGCGGCCGGCGCCGACGCGCCGTTCCTGGTCTGCCAAAAGCAGCGGTCCGGGGATCGTGAGGTCGACATCTCGATCCCCAACGCCGGCGCCTTCCTGGGCCGCCAAGCCGTGCTCGTCGACGACATCGCCTCGTCGGGCCGCACGCTCGCCGTCGCGGCCCGCCAGCTCAAGGCCCTGGGTTTTGCGCCGCCGGACTGCGTCGTGGTGCATGCGCTGTTCGCCGGCGACGCCGCCCAGGTCCTGGGCGAACACGTCGCGCGCATCGTCAGCACCAACACGGTCGCCCATGCGTCGAACGCCATCGACATGACGCCGGCGATCGCCCAGGCCGTGCGCGCCCTGCTGTGAACGGCGTTCGCCAATCCTCGGCCAGCCGCCGGGAGGCGAACGGCGAAGCCTCTTGACCCTGGACCCCGGTCCAACCCGCACAAGGCGTCCGCGAAGCGGCGCCGCATTCGCCGCTGCAGCCTGGCGCCCGCTCAGTTCGCCTGAGGAGGCCCATGGGGGACAAGCGTGTCGTTCATATCGTCGACGACGAGGAGACGATCCAGCGGTCGGTCGGCTTCATGCTCCGCGCCACGGGCTTCAGCGTCGAGACCTATCCGTCGGGGACGGCGTTTGTGGCCGTCGCGACGCAGGCCAAGATCGGCTGCGTCATCCTGGACATGCAGATGCCGGGCCTGGGCGGGCTTGAGGTTCAGGTCGCCCTGGCCGATATCGGCGTCGACATGCCGGTCGTCGTGCTGACCGGCAATGGCGATGTCGCCCTGGCGGTCCGGGCGATGCGGGCCGGGGCCGTCGACTTCCTGGCCAAGCCTGTTGAAAAGGCCATGCTGCTCGAAGCGCTCCATCGCGGCTTCGCGCGCATCGACCGGGCCGATGGCCGGGCGGCCGAGGAAGCCGAGGCGCAGGGCCGCGTCGAGGCCCTGTCGCCGCGCGAGCGGGATGTCCTCGAAGGTCTCGCCCAGGGGCGCGCGAACAAGGCCATCGCCTATGATCTCGGGATCTCCTCGCGCACGGTCGAGGTCTGTCGCGCGAGCCTGGCACGCAAGCTCGGCGTCCAGACCTTGGCCCAGACCCTGCGGATCGCCTTCGCGGCGGGGATGGGACGGCCGCCGCGAGCCTAGACGCTCGCCGCGGCGGCCGCCCCGGCGATCGCTAGTCCGCGATCAGATGAAACCGCTCGACCAGCTTGGCGATCTCGGTGCCTTCCAGCGTCTTCAGCAGCAGCTTGCGCAGGATGGCGGGGCCGGGGATCTCGATGCCCTCGCCATCCCGCAGCGGCGCGACGGCGGCCAGCAGAGTGCGAATGTCATAGGTCGAGTTGAACACTTCGGGCACGCCGCGCTCGACATCGAGCAGCGTGTAGACCGCCTCCATCGGCGTGCGGACCGAATACTCCGTGGTGAAGATGCAGTCGCGCTGCTTGGACTCGGCGAACTGGCCGATGAAGGCGAAATTGACGGCCCCCGCCGGGACCACGTCCGGCCGGTCTCCGGCCTGGCGGGGCATGAAGAAGGCGGTGATATAGGGCATCATCACCGGCACGGTCCTGGCGCCGCTCGCCGCGAGATCGGCGATATCCTCGACCGGGACGCCGAGGTGATAGAGCCATTCCTGGGTGATCTCCTCGCCAGTGCAGGCCTGCATCGGCTTTTTCACATAGTCGCCGGGCCGATCGACGAACAGGGCGTAGAACCAGGCCACGAGCTGGTCCTTCGGCTGCTTCTTGAAATGGGGCTGGCGGCTGACCGTCCAACTCAGCAGCCAGCTCGAATCCTTGGCCGTGACGATGCCGGCGGTGACCACCTTGCCGCTGAACGGATCGCGCTTGGCGATCTTGCGGATGTACTGCGGAATACGCGCGTCGAGCGTGGTGATGGTCGCCGACGCCCATTTGGTCTGCGCAATATGGGCCCCGAACACGTCGGGACGTCCGAAGGCCGGGTCCTTGGCCGCGATGCGCCGCCACAGGTCCCAGGCGGGCGCCGGGCCTTGATTCAGCTTGGCCGGGGTCTGATGGTCGCCGCTGT
Organism: Pseudomonadota bacterium; assembly: GCA_020161365.1. Classification (GTDB taxonomy): domain Bacteria; phylum Pseudomonadota; class Alphaproteobacteria; order Caulobacterales; family Caulobacteraceae; genus Caulobacter. The sequence continues at coordinate 82,083 of JAIUNU010000015.1, forward strand.
CGGAATTTTCGGTCAGCGACCCGATGGTGATGAACACCAGATCGTCGGGGCCAAGATCGACGCCGCCCTCGGCGCCCTTCTCGATCCAGCCGATCCGCGTCGCCTGCTTGCGTTCGGCGTCGATCGCGAAATCGATGTCGGTGACCTGAACGCCGTAGCGGAACCGGACGCCCTGATCCTGCAGCCACTTGACCAGCGGCAGGACCATCGACTCGTATTGATTGTACCGGTTGAACTTGAGCGACGAGAAGTCGGCGAGCTGGCCGATGTGGTGGATGAAGCGGTGGAGATAGAGTTTCATCTCCAGGGCCGAATGCCACTCCTCGAACGCGAACATCGTACGCCAGAACAGCCAGAAATTGCTCTTCAGGAAATCGGGGCCGAACACCTCGTTGATCCGCTTGTTCTCCATCTCTTCGCGGGTCGCCAGGAAGACGGAGAGGAGCTCTCGTTGGGCCTTGTCGTTCAGCGTCAGCAGCGCCTTGTCGGGCACATCCTGCCCGCGGCTCTGCGTGACCCGCTGCAGCGAGACGTTCGGATCGTCCTTGTTGAGCCGGTAGAATTCGTCGAGGACGCTGGCGTCTTCGATCTCGAGCGAGGGGATCGAGCGGTAGAGATCCCAGAGGCACTCGAAATGCGCCTCCATCTCGCGCCCGCCGCGGATGACGAACCCCTTTTCCGCCACGTCCAGGCCATCAAGGGCGCCGCCGGGAAGCTCCAACTCCTCGAGAAGCGTGATGCGCTCGCCCGCGACGCCGCCGTCCCTGATGAGGAAGGCCGCGCCCGCCAGGCCGGCGAGGCCCGCGCCGACGAACCAGGCCGTCGCCCTGTCGGCCCGCTCCGGCTTGCGGGGACGGACGAACGCTTCATAATTTCCGCGGCTGTAATGCATTGGCGGGCTCCTAGGGGCGGCGAGCGGTTTGGGCGGCGGCTTCGGGACGAGCGCGCATGCTCATATCTTCTGCCGATTGAGCCGCAGCGCGTTGGTGACCACGCTGACCGAGGACAGCGCCATCGCCGCGGCCGCGATGATCGGCGAGAGCAGGATGCCAAACAGCGGATAGAGCACGCCGGCCGCCACGGGCACGCCCGCGACGTTGTAGATGAAGGCGAAGACCAGGTTCTGGCGGATGTTGGACATGGTCGCCTGGCTCAGCCGCCGCGCCTTGACGATGCCGTTGAGGTCGCCCTTGAGGAGGGTGACGCCCGCGCTCTCGATCGCCACATCGGTCCCCGAGCCCATGGCGATGCCGACATCGGCCGCGGCGAGGGCCGGCGCGTCGTTGACGCCGTCTCCGGCCATGGCGACCACGCGCCCCTCGCGCTTGAGACGCGCGACGACGGCGCTCTTCTGGTCGGGCAGGACCTCGGCTTCCACTTCCTCGATGCCCAGACGCCGCGCGACCGCCTCGGCCGTGGTGCGGTTGTCGCCCGTCAGCATCACCACCCGGATGCCTTCGGCCTTGAGGGCGGCCAAGGCTTCGGGCGTGGTCGCCTTGACGGGGTCGGCGATGGCGAAGGCGCCGCCGACCCGGCCGTCGACGCCGATGAAGATCGCCGTGGCCCCGTCGCGGCGAAGGGCGTCGGCCTGCTCCGCCAGGGCCTCGGTCGCGACGCCCTCGTCGGCTAGGAACCGGGCGTTGCCGAGCACGATGCGGCGGCCCTCGACGGTTCCCAGCGCGCCGCGCCCGGTCGGGGAATCGAAATCGCTGACCTCGGCGACCGCGACGCCGCGCGCCTTGGCCGCTTCGACGATGGCCAGCGCCAGCGGATGTTCGGACGCCCGTTCGACGGACGCGGCCAGCCGCAGCAGTTCGACCTCGTCAAACCCCGCCGCGGGCACGACCTGCGTGACCGCCGGGCGGCCCTCCGTCAGCGTGCCGGTCTTGTCGACGACCAGCGTGTCGACCTTCTCCATATGCTCGAGCGCTTCGGCGTTCTTGATCAGGACGCCGACGCCCGCGCCCCGGCCGACGCCGACCATGATCGACATCGGCGTGGCGAGCCCCAGCGCGCAGGGACAGGCGATGATCAGGACGGCGACGGCGGCCACGAGTCCGTAGGCGAAGCGCGGCTCGGGCCCCCAGACGCTCCAGGCGATGAAGGCCAGGACCGCCACGCCGATGACGACCGGGACGAACCAGCCGGAGACCTGGTCGGCCATGCGCTGGATCGGCGCGCGCGAACGCTGGGCCTCGGCGACCATCTGGACGATGCGGGCGAGCATGGTGTCGCGACCGACCTTGTCGGCGACGATGACCAGCGCGCCGGTCTGGTTGAGCGTGCCGCCGATCACCTTGTCGTCCTTGGCCTTCGTGACCGGCATGGACTCGCCGGTGACCATCGACTCGTCCAGCGAGGAACGGCCGTCCTCGACCACCCCGTCGACCGGGACCTTTTCGCCGGGCCGCACGCGCAGACGATCGCCGACCGTCACCAGATCGAGGCTGACCTCCGCCTCCGACCCGTCCGCCGCGATGCGGCGCGCGGTCTTGGGCGCCAGATTGAGCAGCGCCTTGATCGCGCCCGATGTGCGCTCGCGCGCCCGCAGTTCAAGCACCTGGCCCAGCAGCACCAGCACGGTGATCACCGCCGCGGCCTCGAAATAGACCGCCACCACGCCGTCGGTGTTCTGGAACGCGGGTGGGAAGACCTGGGGCGCGAGCGTGGCGACGACGCTATAGATCCAGGCCACGCCCGTCCCCATGGCGATCAGCGTGAACATGTTGAGGTTGCGGGTCTTCAGCGAGGCCCAGCCACGCTCGAAGAACGGCCAACCGGCCCATAGGACCACCGGGGTAGCCAGGGCGAACTGGACCCATATCGAAACCGGCATCGGGATGATGTGATGCAACGCGGGGAATAGATGGCCGCCCATCTCGAGGATCAGCACCGGGATGCTGAGAGCCAGACCGACCCAGAAGCGGCGGGTCATGTCGATCAGCTCATGGCTGGGACCGGCGTCGGCGGTCACCGTCGCCGGTTCGAGCGCCATGCCGCAGATGGGACAGGCTCCGGGATGGTCCTGGCGGATCTCCGGATGCATGGGGCAGGTCCAGATGACGCCTTCGGGCGCGGCCGACGCGGCCGACGCGGCCGGCGCGCCGAGATAGCGGTCGGGATCGGCGATGAATTTGGCCCGGCAGCCCGCGCTGCAGAAGTGGTGCGGCTTGCCGGCGTGCTCGGCATGGTGCGCGGTCTTGGCCGGGTCCACGCTCATGCCGCAGACCGGGTCCTTCACCTGGTCGGCCGCCGGGGCGCCATGCGCCGTGGGCTTGGTCTCGTTCATCCGCGCGTTCCTTTCGCCAGCAGCCCTTGTAGGGTCTGAGATCGTGCCGGGGTCAATACGTACTCTCCTCAGACCCGCGGCTGGAGAGGGCAACAGGCCGCGAGGCGTTCGACAAGCCGCGCGGGCGCCAAGCAACGGCGCGGCCGCACTTTGCGCTGAAATTCTGAGGGGACCGGCCGGCCCGCGCGTAAACGCGATAGGACCCCGCGGATACAAGCGAGACCGTGACCCATGGATGCACTATCGGACCCGCGCGCGTGGGGGCTGAAGGCTGGCGCGCGGCGTTGTCGGGCGGCCTGCCGGTCCGGCCCCGCGGGGTGTCGCCAAGCTCGCGCTCGCGCCGCATCGCCGCGCCTGCGCGCCGCGGATCTGGCCTGAGCCGGCGGCATGCGCGACCAGGATCAAGGCCCCGAGGCGGGCGTGGCCGCCGTCGAGCAGCTTGCGCGGCTGTTTCTGCGCCAGGCCGGCGGCTATGTCCTGACGCTGCTTGCCGCCTCGGGACGGGTCCTGAGCTACAATATCGGCGGCGAACGGATCGAATGCTGGTCAGCCGATCACGTCGTCGGCCAGCAGCACGATGTCTTCTATCCGCCCGATGAGATCCACGCCGGGCGTCCCCGGGCGGATCTCGCCGCGGCCTTGCGCGACGGCGTGCTGGAGCGCGAGGCCTGGCGGGTCTGCGAAAACGGCGCTGAATACCTCGCCCGCCTGACCGTCACGCCGCTGTTCGACGCGGGCGCGCATCGCGGCTTCGCCTGCATCGCCCGCGACATCACCGACGAGGCCGCGGTGCGCGCCTCCATCGAAACGCGCGAGCAGCATTTGCAATCGATCCTGGCGACGGTGCCGGACGCGATGATCATCATCGACGAGGCCGGCGCCATCACCTCGTTCAGCGCGGCGGCCGAGCGCCTGTTCGGCTATCGCGAGGCCGAGCTGATCGGGAGCAATGTCGCGTGCCTGATGCCGGAGCCGGACCGTGGCCGGCACGATGAATACATCGCCCACTACCTGCAGACCCGCGAGCGCCGGATCATTGGCGTCGGCCGCGTCGTGGTAGGCCTACGCCGCGACGGGTCGACTTTCCCGATGGAGCTCTCGGTCGGCGAGGCCGGCGAGGACGGCCAGCGGCTGTTCACCGGCTTCATCCGCGATCTCACCGCCAAGGAGCGGGACGAACTGAAGCTGAAGGAGCTTCAGGCCGAACTGGTCCATGTCTCCCGCCTGAGCGCCATGGGCACCATGGCCTCGACCCTGGCGCATGAACTCAACCAGCCCCTCGCGGCGGTCTCGCTCTATCTGGAGACCATCCGCGACATGCTGGAGGCCGAACCCGGCGAGCCCTTCGCCACTTTGCGCTCGGTGATGGACGAGGCCGCGCAGGAGACCCTGCGCGCCGGCCATATCGTGCGCCGGCTGCGCGACTTCGTGGCGCGCGGCGAGGTCGAGAAAAGCCTGCACGACCTGGCGCATGTGGTCGGCGACGCTAGCCAGCTGGCGCTCGTCGGCGCGCGCGAGCGGGGGGTGCGCAGCTTCTTCGACTTCGATCCGGCGGCCACGCCCGTCCTCGTCGATCGGGTGCAGATCCAACAGGTCCTGGTCAACCTGATGCGCAACGCCATCGAGGCGATGGCGGACTCGCCGATCCGCGACCTCAGGATCGCGACGAGCCTGCGTGACGACGGCCTAATCGAGGTCACCGTCGAGGATAGCGGGCCGGGCATCGCCGAGGACATCGGCGAGCAGCTCTTCACGGCGTTCGTCTCGACCAAGGCCGACGGCATGGGTCTGGGGCTCTCGATCTGCCGGACCATCATCGAAGCGCACGGCGGGCGAATCTGGTTGGAGCGGCCCGCGCTGGGCGGGGCCCGGTTTCATTTCACCTTGATCCACGCGGCGGGGGAGGAGGACTATGACGGATAAGCGGGTCATTCACCTCGTTGACGACGAAGAGGCCATCCGGCGCGCGGCCGGGTTTGCGTTGAAGGCGGTCGGCCTTGGCGTTGAGACCTACGCCTCGGGTGTCGAATTTCTGGCCCGGGCCCGGCCCACGACCCAGGGGTGCGTCATTCTCGACGTGCGCATGCCGGCGATGGACGGCCTTGAGGTGCAGACAGCCATGGCCGAGCGCGGCATCCACATGCCGGTGATCGTGCTGACGGGTCATGGCGACGTGTCGGTCGCCGTGCAGGCCATGAAGGCCGGCGCCGTCGACTTCCTGGAAAAGCCCTTCGAAAAGGCCGCGCTGTTGCGCGCGGTCGAGCGGGCGTTCGCGCGCATCGCCGACGCCGACATCCGCGCGATCGAGGCCGCCGACGCGCATGTGCGCATCGCCGCCCTCACGCCTCGGGAACGCGAAGTGCTGGAGGGTTTGGCCCAGGGCTATCCCAACAAGACCATCGCCTATGACCTTGGATGCTCGTCGCGCACCGTGGAGGTGCACCGCGCTAGCCTGATGGTCAAGCTGGACGTGCGCAACCTGTCCGAGGCGCTTAGGATCGCCTTCGCCGCCGGGATGGGCCGCAAACCCAAGTGACTGCGACGTTTACGTAGCGACCCGGAGGCGGCGGACATGCGACGGTCACCAGGCTTTCAACCGGATGCCTTCATCGCGCGATGTTATCGGTCAGTTCCTCGCCGCGCGATCGCCGCTATACGGTCCTCGTCTCCGACGATGATCCTGGCGTGCGACGCGGCCTCCTCCTCATGCTTCGAGCCCGCGGCTACACGGTGAGCGGCTACACCACGGGGAGCGCCCTTCTGGCTGATCCGCGCGCTAGGGAAGCCGATTGCGTGATCCTCGACTACCGGATGCCCGACATCGACGGCCTGACGCTCCTGGATCATCTCCGGCGCCAGGGCTGGCGCGGCGGCGCCATCCTGATCTCCGGCTTCTACGACGAGGATCTCGAGCAACGCGCGCGCGCGGCCGGCTTCGATCAGGTGATCCCCAAGCCGGTGATCGGCCGGGCGGTGCTCGAAGCCTTGCGTCGGCAGTCGGGGATGTCGCGCGACGCGCATTGACCCGACGCCAGCCCATGGCCCTGACCGTTGGAGGTCAGTAGCGGGCGAAAACCCGCGCGCCGGCCGGCCCGAAGGCCACGACATCGTAGTGTTGCCGCGCCCCGCTCGGCGCCGCCATGCCCTCCGAGCCGATCGGCATGCCGCCGACGGCGAGCCCCTTCACGCCAGCCGGCCGGGCGGCCAGGAGACGCTTCACCTCGGCGACCGGCACATGACCTTCGATAACGAAACCGTCGATGATCGCGGTGTGGCAGGAGGAAAGCGCCGGCGGCAGGCCGGATTGGCGCTGCAGGCGCACGCGGGCGACCTGATCCCTGACGATGACCTTTCTGTCCAGTTTCGCACGGACGGCCTGGGCCCAGGCCTCGCAGCAACCACATCCAGGGTCGCGATAGAGCAGGATGTCGCCAGCCGCCAGCGCGGCGCTGGGCAAGGCGAGCAACAGCAGAACGGCGGCGAGGCGGATTTTCATGGGCGGACTCCTTGGCGTGAAGCTGGGCGCGTGGCGGACGCGGCTCTCGGACGTGGCGGCGCTGTCACGCCCTTTCCCCGGCTGGATGGACCGGTGTCGACGTCCGGCGCCATATCGCCGGCAGAAGCGCGAGCAGACCGAGCGACAGCCAGCCGATCGCTTCGACGACGGCCGCTTGCCGATGGGGTGACACGACGGCGAGCGACATGGGCGCCAGCGCCTGGCCGAGGCTCGCGGCTGTATGCTGCAGCCCAAGCATGACTCCAGAGGGCCGCATGGGGCCGCTGATCCAGAAGCTCGTGACCAGCCGAAGACTGGCTGAGCTCCAGCCGGCGACGGCGATGAGACCGGCCATTTCGACCACGGTCGTTCCAAACCGAAAGAGAAACAGCGACAGGGCTAGAAGCGCGAGCGTGAGGCAGGCCAGGCGTCGAGGCGCGGTCACCAGCCAGGTGACGCGGGTGTGGAAAAGCTGAGCCGCCAACATCGCCAGCCCGCAGAGACTGAGCATCCCGGCGATCGCCTCGCGGCTGAGCGCGCCCTCGGGGCGGGTCACGAGCAGGCTAACGTGCATAGCGGCGAGGCCGCCGCCGCCGACGATTGTGACAAGCAGGAGGACAAGGGTGACGACGTGCGACGGGGCTTGCAGGCGACGCCCCACGGGACGGGCGGCGCAGCGGGCCGGCAAGCGCACAATGCCGGTCGTCAGCGCCAGCGCCAGCACGGCGATGACGAGCGCGAGCACCAACAGCGGCGTGCGGGGAAAGAGCGGCGCGGACGCTTCGGCGAGCAGGGGGCCGAACAGGTCGCCAAGAAACATGAAGGCCGTCAGCCAGGTGAAACGCCTCGCCTGCTCGTCCCGGCCACCGGGTGCGAAGTTCGTTGACAGCAGCGCCAGCGGGATGATGGCGGCCGCGGACAGCCCAGCCAGCAAGCGAAGTCCATACAGCATGGGGAGCGGGACCGCCCCGACCGGCGCGGTCGCCAGCGCGAGGACGACCAGGGCCGTGCGCAGAATGATCCGGTAGTCGATGCGGTCGGCGAGCCATCCCCAGAGCGGCGCGAAGACGAGCGCCGCCAGCGGGTGGGCCGCCGTCAAACTAGCGACATGGACATCGTGGATGCGCAGCGCCAAGTCGGCCTGGCCTCCGTCGACGAGGGTCGGGAGAAAGGCGAGGACGGCGGTCTGGCCCGCAGACGCCGCCGCGACCGCGAGAAGCAACAGGATCGACGCAGCCGTCTGGCTCCGGCCAGGGCTATCGTCCGCCGCAGAACACGTCAGGCCGTCTTCCGGTCGCCAAGGCGCCGCGCAGCGCCTCACCACCATGATCGCAAGCCGACAACCACCCGATGCTCGGCCGGGCGCTCGCGATCGGCACGTCGGAAGTCGGCGGTGTCGTCCAGCGCCCGCTCCCAGACGAAGCCGACATAGGGCGCGAATTTCCGCGAGACCTCGTAGCGCAGCCGAGCGCTCAGCTCGACGTTGCTGAAGCCGCCGCCGAGCTCACGGTCGGTCGAGCGCTTGGAATAGAGGTTGGTTTCGACCTGCGGGGTCAGGATGAGGCGATTGGTGAAGCGGACCTCGTAGGCGCCCTTGGCGCGGGCGCCGAGGCGGCCGTCGTCGCCGACGTAGCCGGTCAGCTGGACATCGAACCAGTAGGGCGCCAGGCCCTCGACGCCGGCGGCGAGCCAAGTGGTCGCCCCCTTGCCGAGATCCTGACGAACGCCCAGCAACGTGCCCCAGAACGGGCTCTTGCTGCGCCACCACAGCGCCTCGACGCTGCTCTCCGGATCGAGGCGATCCTTGGAGTTCTTGAGGCCCTGGCTGCGCAGCCAGAGCTTGCTGTCGTCCTGGCCCTGGGTGACGAGGACGGTCCAGCCGACGCCCTGCCCCTCGTTGCCGCTGGCGAACTCCAGTTCGTCAACGAGAACCTTGGGGATCGACAGCTTGTCGGCCATCTCGTAGCCCGGCAGCGTCGAATTGCGATAGCCGTCCGCATAGTCGTCGGAGTTGCGGGCGTCCGGCGGAGCCTTGCCGCCCTGCATCCGTCCCATGTCCATGGTCATGCCGCCGGCGGGCGTCCCCGCGCCGGACATATCCATGCCGGACATATCCATGCCCGCGTGATCCGCAGGCGCCGCGGGGGAGGCCGTTGGGGCCGGGCTCGGCGGCGGTGGCGCGGCGTGCTGATGGGGGGCGTCCTGGGCGATTGCGGGCGCGGCCACGGCCGAAACGCTCAGAGCCAAGGCGAGCAGAGACGCTCGCGAGAGGGCCAGACGGGTCATGCGACGACCACCTCCCGGAACATGCCGGCCGCCATGTGGTAGAGCAGATGACAGTGGAAGGCCCATCGCCCCATGGCGTCGGCGGTGACGCGAAAGCTGATCCGCTGGGCGGGCTGGACCACCACGGTATGCTTGCGGACCTGGAACGCGCCGTCCGGGCCTTCGACATCGCTCCACATGCCGTGGAGGTGCATCGGGTGGGCCATCATCGTGTCGTTGACGAGAACGATGCGCAGCCGCGCGTTCGGCTTGAAGTGGAGCGGACGGGAATCGTTCAGCTTGATCCCGTCCAGCGTCCAGATGAAGCGCTCCATGTTGCCGGTGAGGTGCAACTCGATCTCACGCTCCGGCTCGCGAGGATCCGGATCGCCGCCGGGCGTGCGAAGGTCGGCCAGGGTCAGCACCCGCCAGGACCGCTCGCGCAGGCCCGCGCCGGGATCGTCGAGATTGGTGCGCGGATAGTCGACGCGCATGTCGGTGTTGGCGCCGTACTCGGTGCGCGCGTGACGCGCCTTCGGGGGCGTGTCCGCCATGCCGTGGCCGGCGTGTTCGCCGCCCATGGCGGCCATGGCGCCCATCATGTCGACCGGATCGAGCCAGGTCCGCGCATCGAGCGCCGGCGTCGGCGCCGTCATGCCGGGCGCTGGGGCGATGACGCCGCGGGCGAAACCCGTCCGGTCGATCGATTGGGCGAAGATCGTTCGGGCGCCCTCGGGCATGACGAACTCGACATCGTAGGTTTCGCCCGGTCCGATCCGGAACTCCTCGACCGTCACCGGCTCCACCGGCTGGCCATCGGTCGAGACGACGGTCAGCGGGACCCCAGGAAGGCGCACGTCGAAGAAGGTCGCCGTCCCCGCCCCCACGAACCGGAGGCGAACTCGCTCGCCGGGGGCGGCGATCGCCGTCCAATTCCCGGCCGGCGGCGTTCCGTTCATCAGGTAGGTGTAGGTGGCGGCGGAAACGTCGCTGTAGTCGGTCGGGTTCATCCGCGACCGGTTCCACATCCGCCGCCGCGCGAGGGCCTCGCCGAACCCCAGCTTGCCCACATCCTTGAGGAAGTCTCCGGCGGTCGGCTGCGCGAAATTGTAGTAGCTGCTCAGCTTCTTGAGGTTCGTGAAGATCTGCAGCGGCGGTTCGTCCGACCAGTCGCTCAGCAGGATGGCGTAGTCCCGATCGGGCGCAGGTCCGGTCGGCGCGCGCGGCTCGACGATGATCGCGCCATAAAGCCCGGTTTGCTCGGCCAAGGTGTGCGCGTGATACCAGTAGGTGCCCGCCTGACGCAGCTCGAAGCGATAGGTGAAGGTCTCGCCGGGCGCGATCCCGGGAAAGCTGATGCCTGGTACGCCGTCCATCTCGGCGGGCAGGATGACCCCGTGCCAGTGGATGCTGGACATCTCCTTGAGGCGGTTGCGGACGCGCAGGGTGACGGTGTCGCCCTCGCGCAATCGCAGCACGGGGGCGGGCACGGCGCCGTTCACCGCCGTGGCGATCCGACGCTTGCCGGTGAAGTTGACCGGCAGTTCGGCGATCTCGAGATCGAATTCGGTCCCGCGCAATTCGGCGGTCGCGGCGGCGGCGGGGCCCGCCAGCAGCGCCGGCGAAACTCCGGCCACCGCCCCGCTGACCGCCAGGCCCTGGACGAAGCGGCGCCGTGTGGCCGGCAAGGTAGGACTGTCGAACATGGTTTGCTCGCGGTTCGTCGCGGGGGGGATTAGGCGAGGTCGAGGACGATGCGGCCCTCGATGTCGCCGTGGTGCATGCGCGCGAAGACGTCGTTGATCTTCTCGAGCGGTTCGGTGTGGACAGTCGCGTGAACCTTGCCCTCGCCGGCGAAGGCCAGCGCCTCCATCAGGTCGAGCCGGGTGCCGACGATCGAGCCGCGGACGGTGACGCCGTTGAGCACGGTGTCGAAGATCGACAGCGGAAAATCGCCGGGCGGCAGGCCATTGAGGGCCACCGTGCCGCCGCGCCGGACCATGCCGAGCGCCTGCTGGAAGGCCTTGGGCGAGACGGCGGTGACGAGGACGCCCTGCGCGCCGCCGATCGCCGCCTTGATCGCGGCGGCGGGATCCTGCTCTCGGGCGTTGACGGTCACGGCCGCGCCAAGGCGTGTCGCCAGATCGAGCTTGCGGTCGTCGATGTCGACCGCCGCCACGTTGAGCCCCATCGCCTTGGCGTACTGCACGGCCATGTGACCCAGGCCGCCGATGCCGGAGACCACGACCCACTCGCCCGGCTTGGCCTCGGTCGCCTTCAGTCCCTTGTAGACGGTAACGCCCGCGCACAGGATCGGCGCGATGTCGATAAAGCCGACATTGTCCGGCAGGTGGCCGACATAGTTGGGGTCGGCGAGGACGTATTCGGCGAAGCTGCCGTTGACCGAATAGCCGGTGTTCTGCTGGCTCTCGCACAGGGTCTCCCAGCCCCCCAGGCAATGCACGCAGTGGCCGCAGGCGGTGTAGAGCCAAGGCACGCCGACCCGGTCGCCCTCTTTGACGTGGGTGACGCCCGACCCGACCGCGGCGACGTGGCCGACGCCCTCATGGCCAGGAATGAAGGGCGGGTTCGGCTTCACCGGCCAGTCGCCCTCGGCCGCGTGCAGGTCGGTGTGACAGACGCCGGTGGCGGCGATCTTCACCAGGATTTGTCCGGGACCGACCGTGGGGATCGGCGCTTCCTCGATGACCAGCGGCGCCCCGAATTTGCGCACGACGGCCGCCTTCATGGTCTTGGCCATGGCTGTTGCTCCTTTGCGAGGGATCAAAACAGACCGAGGCCATGCTCGTCGTAGGAGACGAGCAGGTTCTTGGTCTGCTGGTAGTGATCGAGCATCGCCTTGTGGGTCTCGCGCCCGAACCCCGAGGCCTTGTAGCCGCCGAAGGCGGCGTGGGCCGGATACTGGTGGTAGCAGTTGGTCCAGACCCGTCCGGCCTCGATCGCGCGGCCTAGACGGTAGGCGGTGTTGCCGCTGCGGCTCCAAACGCCTGCGCCGAGGCCATAGGGCGTGTCGTTGGCGATCGCGATCGCCTCCTCGACCGTCTTGAAGGTCGTCACCGACAGCACCGGGCCGAAGATCTCCTCCTGGAAGATCCGCATGCTGTTGTCGCCGACGAAGACGGTCGGCTGCACGAAATAGCCCCCGTCGAGTTCGCCTCCGGGCAGCGCCCGCGCGCCGCCGATCAGGCATTGCGCGCCCTCGTTCTTGCCGATCTCGATATAGCCGAGGATCTTGCGCAGCTGGTCTTCGGACGCCTGGGCGCCCAGCTGGGTCGCGGGGTCGAGCGGGTCGCCCTGACGGATCGCCGCCACGCGGGCCACGGCCCGCTCCATGAACCGGTCGAAGATCGATTCATGGATCAGGGCGCGCGAGGGACAGGTGCAGACCTCGCCCTTGTTGAAGGCGAAGAGCGTGAACCCTTCCAGCGCCTTGTCGAAGAAGGCGTCCTCCTCATCAAGGACGTCGGCCATGAAGATGTTGGGCGACTTGCCCCCGAGCTCCATCGTCTGCGGGATCAGGTGATCGGCCGCGGCGTGCATGATCGCCTTGCCCGTGACCGTCTCGCCGGTGAACGAGACCTTGGCGATCCGCGGGTTGGCGGCGATCGCCTGGCCGACGGTTCGGCCGGGCCCGGTCACGACGTTGAGCACGCCCGGCGGCAGGATGTCGGCGGTGAGTTCGGCGAGCATCATCAGCGTCAGGGGCGTCTGGGACGCTGGCTTGATGACCGTGCAGTTGCCGGCGGCCAGCGCGGGCGCGATCTTCCAGGCCGCCATCAGCAGGGGGAAGTTCCAGGGAATGATCTGGCCGACCACGCCAAGCGGCTCGCGGAAATGGTAGGCGATGGTGTCGGCGTCGATCGTCGAGATCGCCCCCTCCTCCGCCCGGATGCATCCAGCGAAATAGCGGAAGTGATCGACCGCGAGCGGCACGTCGGCGCCGCGCGTCTCGCGGATCGGCTTGCCGTTGTCGAGCGTCTCGGCGAGCGCCAGCAGGTCGAGGTTCTGCTCCAGGCGATCGGCGACCCGGCTCAGCAGCCGGGACCGCTCGGCCGGCGACAACCGCGCCCAGCCGGCCTTGGCGCGATGGGCGGCGTCGAGCGCCAGTTCCACGTCGGCCGGACCCGACAGGGCGAACTCGGCGATCCGGTCGCCATTGATCGGGCTGTGGTCGGCGAAGTACTCGCCCGTGGTCGGGGCCGACCAGGCGCCGCCGATGAAGTTGTCGTAGCGCGCCTTGAACAAGGGCGCGGCGCGCATCGTCTCGATGGCCTTGTGGAACATCGCTTGGCTCCCTGCTGGTGACGACGAGCCTAGTGGCGGGCGCGGCCGAGGATATCCGTAGATGTCACATCGCCTGGCGGCGCCCGGACGTGAAAGAACCTGCCGGGCGTGCTCGCCCGGCAGGTTCTTCGGCGCGTCGCGGCTTGAGCGGGCGTTACATGTCCTTCATGGGCATGGCGGGATCCTTGGCGTCCTTGGGAGCCATGGGTTTGCCTTTCGGGGCCATCGGCTTGTCCATGCAGCAGCCCTTCATGGGCTTCTTGGCGGCGGGATCCTTGGGCGGCGTGGCCGGCATGTTCGCCATCCCCTGTTGATGGTCCTTCATCATCTGGTCGTGCATCTGCTGGCCGCCATGGTCCATGCCCTGCATGTGGGCGTGGTCCGGCGGGGTCTGGGCGGAGGCGGCCGGCGCGGGCTGGGTCTGGGCCTTGGGCGCGGGGCCGTCGGCGAATGCGGCGGTCCCCATGGCCAGAAGGCCGACAGCGCCGGCCACGACTGCGATCTTGCGCATCATTTCTGATCTCCAACTTATGACGTTCGCGTCCGATGGCGTCGTCTGCATCTCGAACGGCGTGACGCTTGCAATGCCCGCAATTGGCGGCCGCGCGTATACGTAAGGTCCGAAGGCGCGGTCAGCGCGACATCTGTCGGCAGCCCGCGGCGCACACCCTGCACGTCTCGGCGCACTGGGCCATCGGGGCGTCGGCGCGGGGTTTCGAACAGGCCGCCGCGCACAGGTCGCAGGCTTCGGCGCAGGCGCGGCAGAGCACCGGGTGCAGGGCCGAGCCGCGGAGCATGGAGTTGGCGGTCGCCTGGCACAGCTCGGCGCAGTCGGTGAGCATGGCGATCAGGTCGGGGGCGGCGAGCGCGCCGCCTTGACCGAGGGCGTAGGCGGCGGTCTCAAGGCACCGGCGATGGGAAGCCAGGCAGTGATCGATGCAGTCGCTCATCGACATCGCCATGCCGGGCATGGCGTCCATGCCCTTCATGTCGTGGGCCTGGGCGGCCGCCGCGGCGGGCTGGGCGGCGCCGGCCGCCAACAGGGCGGCTCCCGTGAGCAGGTCTCGTCGTTGCAGCATGTCAATCTCCCGGCGGGTGGGCGGGTCTGGTCAGACCCGCGGTGAGGAAGGTTCGCGGCCCGTGGCCCTGGCCATGCGCGTGTCCTCCCAGGGCCAGTGGCCGTTGATCTCGACGCCGAGCGAGATGCTAAGGAAGGTGCGCACGAAGACCAGACCGGCCAGGACGATGAGATCGTCCAAGGTCGGGTTGATGACGAGCGACTTGACGATGTCGCCGGCGACCAGGAATTCGAGGCCAAGAAGGATGCTTCGGCCGAGGGCGGACCGGAACGCGCCATAGGCCTTGGCCCGGTCGCCCGATCGGGCCCGCAGGGCGAACAGGATCGTCGCCAGCGCCGCGCCGCTGAGGATGGTCAGCGTGCCCGCCAGCTCGAGGATGATCACCGCGAGCCTGAAGAAGGCGCTGAGCCAGCCGGACTCAATGGTGATCATACCAGCCTCGGCGGCGGATGTTGTTGAAGCTGTCGGTGGTGTGACAGGCGTAGCATTGTTCGACGCGCGCCTTGGAGCCGGCGGCGCGCTGGGAGACCATGCTGAAGTGCTCCATGAAATGACTGGGCGGCGCGGTGTGGCACTCCGAGCATTGCGTCGAGCTGACCGACGGATGCCGGAAGTTGGGAACCTTCCAACTGCTGGTCGCGTGGCAGCTGGCGCAGTCCTGGCCGAAGAGTCCCAGATGCGGATCGCGGACGGAATGGCAGCTTGCGCAATTGAGCGCGGCTTCGGGCGGAAAGGCGTGCGGATTGGGTGGCGAAACAGCCGGCCCTCGCCACACCGCCGGATCGAGCAACGCCTGATGGTCCATCTTGACGATGGCGCGCGCGCCTTCGTGCTCGACGTGGCAAGCCGTGCACTCCTTGGCCTGGGCATGGAACTGGGTCGACTGTTTGTTTCCGAAATCGGTGCTCGCGTGGCAGGCGACGCAGGTCTTGCTCTCCACGCCCTTGAGAGGCGTGTGGCAACTGGCGCACTGCGCGCCGAAGGCTTGGTGGGCCGGCGACAGGGGGCCTGGCGCGACAAGCTGAGCCACCGGTCCGGCGCCGGGCGGCGCGCTTGTCTGCATCATCGCCGCGACGCCCAGGAGCGCCAGGCCGGCGGCGACAAAGATCCAGTAGAGGAGGCGGTCCCGCATCATAGCCAGCGCAGCCCGAAATAGATGGCCGCGGCGATGTGCAAAAGCAGCACCAGGTAGACCAGCGCCCCCAGGACAGCGTGCAGCCACCGCCAACGCGACAACAGCCGGTTGGTCGCACCCTCCGCGCGGATGGCGAACTCGGTGTCGGCCAAGGCCGCGGCCAGGGCCTCGGCCCCATCGGGCGGCGGCGCCGGCGGTTCGCCGGCGACGAAGAACAGCCGCTTCCAGCGGGAAAGCGCAACGGCCGCCGCCGTCGGCGCCGGGGGCGCCGGCAGGTGGAGATACGCCGCTTGCAGGGACGCCAGCTCGGAGCGGCGGCCGCGCAGGGCCCGCGCCGTCTGCGCCAGCAGGTAGCGGCCGACGAAGCCGCTGAGGACCGTCAGCAGCACAAGGCCGGTCAGCGTTAGGCCGACGGGGCTGCCGAACTTGTGGGCGGCATGAACCAACCCCAGGATCGGAGCCAGCACGCCCGCATACACATGCAGGGCCAGCAGCGTCGGCTTGCTGACGAACCGGCCTGTCCACCGTTCCGCCGCCTTGACGTGCTTGACCACCACATAGGGCAGGGTCAGCAGCATGAGGACGGCGGCGACGACGCCGATGACGCCGCCGACCAGGCTGCCGGGAAAGCGCGGCGCGACGTGCAGGACGTAGCCCAGCGGAAAGAGCAGCAGGAAGGCCACAAGCAGGCCGACGGCCATGTCGCCGCGCTCGCGCATCAGGCCTCCACCACGAGCGGCTGGCCCGTGCTCTTGGCCTGGCAGGCCAGGATGTAGCCCTTGGCCTTGTCGGCGGGATCCAGGCCGGTCTCCACCGCCATGGTGACCTCGCCCGAAATCAGCCGGGTGACACAGACGCCGCATTCACCCGAGCGGCAGGCATAGGGGATTTCCACCCCCGCGCCCTCCGCGGCTTCCAGGACGGTCTGGCCGGCGGGGAGCGGGGCCGACACGCCCGCCACGGAAAAGGTGATGGTGGCCGCGGCGACCGCCGGCGTGGGGGGCGCGACGACGCTCGGGGATGACGGCGCGGGGGGCGGCGCCTTGACCTCGAGCTCGGCCGCGTCGGCGGGCAGCGACGCGGGCCCGAAGGCTTCGGTGTGAAGTTGAGCGTCCGGGACGCCCAGAGCGGCCAGCTCCCGGCGCATCGCGGCCATCATGCCCGGCGGCCCGCACATGTGAATGCGGCGGCGGGCGATGTCTGGGACCGCGTCGAGCAGCATCTGGCGGGTGAGCGGGCCTTGCGGCCCCAGCCAGACCGTGCCGGCCGAGCGTCGCATGGCCGCCATCACGTGCAGATTGGAGAACCGCCGCTCGAGCCGCTCGAGCTCCTCGCGGAAGACGAATTCGTCGGTCGAACGGGCGCCGTACAGGAAGAAGATCTCGCCCGACCAAGCCGTGTCGGTCAGGTAGCGCAGGACCGACATCATGGGGGTGATGCCGACCCCGCCGGCGATCAGCACGATGCTGTCGGCGTCGGTTCCGGTGAAGGTGAACGCGCCGAAGGGGCCCGTCGTCTTCAGCAGGTCGCCGACGGCGACCTTGTCGTGCAGAAAGCACGACACGACGCCCTGCTCCTCGCGCTTGACCGTTAGCTCGACATAGGCGCGCTGCGTCGGCGAGGAGGCGATGGTGTAGGATCGCCGCGAGGGCTTGCCATCCACCGGCTCCACCTCGACCTGGAGAAACTGGCCGGGCAGAAAATCGAAGGGCAGCCGATCGGCGGCCGGGTCGGCCAGCCGGAAGGTCTGAATCGTCGGCGTCTCCCGCACGATCTGGACCACCCGCAACGGGCCAGACCAGCTCCTGGGCTTGCGCAGCGACGCCCCGGCGGGCGGCGCGGCGTTGCTCGGCGTGAGCGTTTCAGCGCCCGGCTCAACGGCCGCCGCCTGGCGTGGCGAGGCCGTCGCGGTCGCCGGGGCGGGCGCGGGGGCCGTCGACCCGCCGGCGTCGACGATCTTGCGGACCCGCCGCAGGCGCGCGACCTGCAGGCCCAGCAGCATCGCGCTGACCATCGCCAGGACGAACATCAGCATGAAATGGGGCGGCGAGACGCCGAGCCACCGGATCGGCGCCGCGTGCGGCGGCGCGCCCAGGCTCATCTGATCCCGAAACCAGGTGATCGCCGCCGGCTGCGGGGACGCGCCGCGGTCGAGGGCGGCGAGCGCGGCCGATCCGCTCGCGAAGAGGTCGCTTGCTTCACGCAGGCGCCGCGCCGCGCTCGCCCGGGCGGCCGGATCTTCGGACCGCGCGGCGGCGGAGGCCTCGGCGGCCATGGCCAGTCCGCGCTCCACGCGCGCTTGGGCCTCGCCCATCAACCGGTTGCGCCCCTCGGCGCTGAGCGACGGGGCGGCGAGCAGTTGTGAGACGAAGGGCGTGCGCCGGGCGCCATGCTCGCCTTCGCCCTCCATCATCTCGTCCATCATTCCGCTCATGCCGGCTGCCGCGGGGCTCGGCGCGGCGCCCATGACGCCGGCGTCCGCCATCGCGCCGCCTTGCGCGCCCGGATGGTGGGCCGCGTGCTCGTCGCCTTCCTGGGCGATGGCCGCCGTCGAAAGCAGAAGGCAGGCGGCGGCCAGACCCAAGCTCCATCCCTGTCGGCTGGTCGTGCCGCGCATCGGGCTTGCCCTCGTCTTCACATGTCCTTCATCGGAGCCGATGGGCTCATCGGCGCGGCGTCGGGTTGGGGCGTCGTCCCCGTGGCCGCGCCGCCCTGGCGCATGGCGTGGTGATCCATCTCCTGACGATGATGGCGCTCCATCGTCGCCGCGTCGTGATCGGCGTCATGTTGCCCGGCGGCGTTGTTCGAAGGCGCCGTCGAGCCGCCGACGCCGGGATCCGGATCGGCGGCGCTGGGGACCGGGGCCGCGGCGGGCGACGGGGCCGGGGCCTGGACCGAGGCCGCGGGCGGCGGGGGCTCAGCGCCCTTGTCGCCGCAGGCGGTGAGGGCGAGCGCCGCGGCGCCGATCACAAGCGCCTGGATGGGCGCGCGAAGTGTGTGGCGGATGTCGATCATGGCAAGTTCCTCCCTGGAGATCATGGGCTCGACACCGATGGCCTTCGCCGCGGACGGGCGCGCCAGGGGCGAGCGGTGGAGCCGGCGAGGTCGCCGGCCAAGGATTGAAGTGTCGCCGCGCGCCCGGGCGGGTCAGAGCGCCTCCCGCGGTGCGTCGCCGCGGGCGTCCGACCGCCGGACCCGTCTTTCGGCGAGGAAGGCCAGGATCGGACAGTCCGAGGCCGCCACGTCCATCGGGCAATCGTCGGCCAGCGCGCTGAGCACGTCACGGATATCCGACAGCCGCTGAATGCGGCGTTCGGCGTCGCGGATCTTCTCGCGGGTGATCTCCAGCACCGCCGACGCCTTGGCGGTGTCGGAGGCTTGAAGCGCGAGCAGGTCGGCGGTTTCGGCGAGCGTGAAGCCGAGCTCCTGCGCGGCCCGGATGAAATGGAGCCGCAGGAGGTCGGCGTCCTCATAGACACGGTAGCCGGCGCCGGTCCTGCCCGGATCGCGCAGCAGGCCGGTGCGCTCGTAGTACCGGATCGTATCGCGCCGCACGCCGGCGGCTGCGGCGAACGCGCCGATCTTGAAGGTCGTCATGATACTCGTCGCCTCGCTCGTTGGACGAAAGCCCAAGGTCAGCGGAGGGGCGCGCCCGCCGGTCGCTCCGGCGAGACGGCGTGGGCCATCCCGCCGCTGGCGAACCGATCGCCCGCTCAGTTCTTGCGCAGCTCGACGATGTCGTGCTTGGCCGGCGTACCGTCGGTGACCGTGACATGGGCGAAGTGGTCGTCGAAGACGTGGTCGATCTTCACGTGCCCGACGAGGTCGCGCCGATAGGACGGCGGGGCCTTGTTGGGCCCCGGCAGCTGCTTGACGCGGTAGACTTCCAGGGTCTGGCCGACCTCGGCGCCGTCCGCCTTGCCGATGCAGATCACGGTGCCGTTGCTGTCGTTCGCGACGATCGAGCCCTTCATGAAGAAGGTGTGGCCGATCCCTTGCGCCAGAACCGGCGTCGCACTGAGCATCGCGACGCCGGCCAAGGCGGCGATGACGGACTTTTTGATCATCTTCGACTCCTTAGATGTGTAGGTTTGGCCGCCGCTTGATGATCGACGGGAAGAAGCTGTTCTTCGAGTCTAGGACTAGGGTCCTACGTCCCAGGTCGGAATACGTAGATTCCGAAGCGTAGACCTCGCCCCACTCCTAGCTGGTTGATGACCCCGCAGCGAGAAGCTGGACTGGTGTCAGCTTAGGCATGGCCGGATAGGTCAGGCCTTCGCGCTTCAGCCACTCCTGCAACTGCAGCGTAGACTCGTGGTCTGCCCTTAGGCTGGGGTCGGGTGTTTGCGGGTCGATGATCAGAGCGCCGTAGAGACCCTGCCCCTGCTGGCGGTCGACATGGTCGTGAGAGTGATAGAGGTAGGTGCCGCTCTGCACCGCCGTAAAGGCGTAGCGATAGACTTGGCCGTTTTTGATGGGGGCCTGGGTGATCATCGCCGAGCCGTCCATCACATTGGGCAGGATCAAGCCGTGCCAATGAACAGTGGTGGTCTCGGGCAGCCGATTGATCACGTCGATGCGAACCTTGTCTCCCTGATTGAAGCGGATCGTCGGGCCGGGAACCTGGCCGTTGTAGCCATAGGCGTCGACGGTGACGCCAGGCAGGATGGTCCAGCCGAATACAGAGGTCTCCATTTGGAAGACCTTGACGCCGTTCTCCATGCGAAAGGGCAGGGGACGCGCACCTCGCACCTCAACGCCGTAGGTCACTTTGACCTGTCGTGGATCTACCGCAGCCATATCGATCATGGCTTCGGCCGGAGTGTCGCGACCCATAATCATGCCGGGCGGCGTGAGCGTCGTGCGCCTGCGCGGCATGGTCTTGGTCGACGGACATCTGGTGACCGGCGTGCCCACCGTGCGCCGTCTGCGCCTTGGCGGCCCCCTTGTTCGTCAGATCAAACTTCGTGCCTGAGGGGCGCTGGGTCATCAAGCCGTGTTTGAGCGACTTGGAGACCAGCCAGACATTGGACGGGAAAGCCAGGGCGAAGCCGGCGATCACGCCCACACTCATCACGCCCCAGAAGATCAGTTCGGTGGGGACCATGGCGCGCATGTCACGCCCTATCATCAGGAAGCTCATCACCGGCGCCATGCCCGCCATCATGAAGTTCATGCTGATCAGTTCGGGCACGAAGCTGCGGCGGACGTTCTCCCAATAGGTCCCGCCCATCATCGACTTCATGAACAGGGCCTGGAAGATAAAGAGGCCGAAGGCGAAGCCGAAAATGTATTCGACGATCAGGTCCAGCCACATCGGCAGGCTCAGGGCAGCGGTGATGACCGCCGCCAGGATGATTCCGGTCGCATCGCCCGCGATGCAGTGGATGGTGGAGCCGACACCTTGCTTCCAGAGCGGCTTGACGAAATCCTCGTGCTCGCCGGGCCTAGGCTCCTTGTCGGCCAAGACATACAGCAGGAACCCGATCGGACCGGTGTAGAGCGTCACCAGGATGAAGCCCCACTTCATCACCCCCGGTTCGGGATTGTTTCGATACCGATCGATCCGCGACATAGGCCGTGCACAGCGCGGCAACCACGAACCAGCCCACAAGGAAGTAGTCGATCGGTTGGATCAGCATCAACGCGCCCTGCCGTAATAAAGATTCCAATGATGGGAAGGGTGATGCTAGGATAAATTCATCGTTCCTTGCTCTCGACCAGACAACGGCGAATGAGCGGGCAAGGTCGCCAGCGTCTTGACTTGGAAAGCAAGGCAGGGCCGCCTATTGACCAAGGGTGTAGTCGGGGGAATCTGGATTGTCTGACGATTTGATGCGCGACCTCCTGCGGCGTTGGCGCGAAGACCCCCGAGGCGCCTATCGAACCTGGTTTCTCTGGGAGGATCGGATCAAGAACTTCCGCTCCATCCGGCGTGGCGTGCAGCAAGTCGCCGAAGAGATCGCCGATGGCCGGTTCGGCGTGGCCTATCGGGGCTCCTCCCTTGAAACCGTGGTCCATTCGATCGCCGAGCAACGCCAAGTCTTCAAAGGCGCGGATCATGCCTTCCTCTGGAAGCCCAAGCTTCGCATCCCCGATATCTACGAGCATCCCAGCAACCAGCGGGCCTTCGGGCGCCTGCTGGACGCCTGCGTCTGCTGCGACACCGCCGAGCATGTGCTGGCCGAGATTCACCGCATCGACGCCCTGCAAATAAAAGGGCTGGGACCTGCGGTCGCCAACATCCTCTACTTCCTGCACCCGACGATCGCCCCGCCGTTCAACACCGCGATCGTGCGCGGCTACAACGCTCTGTTCGGCGCGAACGTGAAGCTGGGACGTTGGGAGCAGTATCTGGCCATGCGGCAGGGCCTGATGGCCTTCAACGCCAAGCATCGCGATCTGTTGTCCAACGATCTGGGCGCGGTCGCGGCCTTCTGCTTCGATATCGGCATGGGTCTCTACGCGCCACCGCCACGCCAAGACGATGAGGCCGCCCTTGCGTCCTGGCGCCAGGACCTTGCCAAGGTCCGGCAGGCGGCCGTGCTCAAGCCTACCTCAGAGCAGGACGAGCGCACCCACACCCAAGTCCAAGGTTGGCTGCGCGATCTGGGCCTGGCGCTGGGATACAAGGTGTTCATCGCTCAGAACGACCAGGGACGTCTCTATGAGGACGGAAAGCTGGGCGAAGGATGTATGGCGCGCTTGGGCCCCAAGCTCGAATCCGCTGCTGGCGCGGACGCCGTGCGATTGATCGACGTGCTGTGGTTGTCCGACCCCGACAGCATCATCGCCGCTTTCGAGGTCGAGCATAGCACTTCGATCTATTCGGGTATCGTGCGCATGCTCGACTTGGCGCTCGGCGGCGCGGCCGACAGTCTGCACGCCCTCTATCTGGTCGCCCCCGACAAGCGCGAAGCCGACGTCCGAGCGCAGATCGCTCGTCCAGCCTTCAGCCGGATCGGTGATCTTTCGGTCCGCTATCTGCCCTACGGCGAACTGGAAAAGCACCGCGAGGCGATGGGGCGATTTGGCGCGGGCATCCGGGCGTTGGAGACGGTGTCTCACAGGCTCACGTCCGGTGAGGGGCCGTTGGCCTAACGATCGCGGAAGGCTTCAGGGTCTAACGTTGTCGCCAGGGTCTTGCGGGCGCGGTAGATTCGGGTTTCGACGGCTTTGGCTGTGACGCCCAGGATGGCGGCGGCCTCCTCATGGGACAGGCCCTCGAAAGCGGTGAGCACAAGCGGAGCCTTCAAGGCGTCGGGAAGTTTCGCAACCGCCTGCTCCAACAGGCCCATGGTTTGGCGTTGGCGCAACTGGTCGTCGGCCGCGAGGCCTGGATCGACCGCACGGGCCAGCGCATCGTCCGGCGCGACGGAGCCGAAGAAGAAGCGACGCACAGCCATCTTGCGCCCGCGGTCGCGGGCCTTGTTGATGGCGATGGTGCGCAGCCAGGGACCGAAAGCGCGCGCGGGATCGTAGCGGCCCAGCGCCGCCCAGGCCGCAACGAACGCCTCATGCACGGCCTCATACGCTTCGTCGGCATCGCCGGTGTAGCGTCGCAGCAATCGGTAGAGGGCTTCCTTGTGTCGACCAACCAGAAGCGCGAACGCGCGCTCGTCGCCCTTCGCGGCTTGACCCGCGAGCACCTCGTCGGTTGGCGTCGCCGCGGTCACTGCGCCTGTTCGGTAAGGTTCTTGACGACTGTATCGTCGAAACGCGCGGCTTGCTGCGGAGTGAGCACAGCGCGCATGGCGATCACATGCTGAATGCTTTCCTTTTGCAAAGCGCCCATCGCCATGTGGAAGCGATCAATCGCTGCCTGCACCTTGGGCGTATAGCTGTGCTGTTCCTGGATGGCCTGGGCCAGCTCGGCGTTGGCGGCCCGCATCTCCGCTTCCAGCGCCTTGCGCCTTGCCGCGTACTGACGCTCCAAGCCGTCGATGCGCTGCTCTTGGTCGGGCGTCAGATCGAGTTTCTCGTGAACCATCTGGTGCAGCGGCGTGGCGTGATGCATGCGGCGAACGACATATTGCCCACCGGCCCAAGCGCCTATCGCGGCGGCGAGGGTCGATAGCACCAGCGTAAGGACGATACTGCGGGTGATGCTCACCGGTCGCCCTCTAGCAGGGTCGATGGCGCGAGGTGAGCCGAGACATCGAAGGTGCTCAGTTGCTGTGGCGCCGACACCGTGCTGGCGGCCGCCAGGCCCCCGGCGGTGACGCCGATCGCCAGGGCCAGACCGATCGAGGCGACGCGGACGGGCGCCAAGGCGGCGCCGGTCTTCAGGTCCGCGCTCCGGCGCGCGATACCGCGCGCCACGTCCCATTCCAGACCGTCCAACGAGCGGTCGAGCGGCTGAGCCGCTAACCTGTCGATGAGATCATCGATATTCAAAGTCATGCTCGGTCCTTCGCCCCCGGAGGTGTCCCGCTGACTATACGCGGCAGAACCCCTTTATCCCGCAAGTATGGACCGCGCGAAACCGACGCGCGACGCCAAGGGCGTCGTCGCCGGTCTTCGCCAAGTCGCGACGTTAGCCGCCGTGCTTGCGGACAAAGGCCTCCAGGTCGGCCTTGGCTTTGGTGTTCTCGTCGATCGTCATCTGCGCCATGCGTTTGGCGTCTGCATCGCCGCCGTGCTTGAGCAGCGATTGGCTCATATCGATAGCTCCTTGGTGGTGCGCGATCATCTTCTTAGCCCACAGCAGGTCGAAGTCGGACGCCTTGGCCGCCATCATCGCCTTGCTCATTCGCATCTCGTCCATCTTCAGGGCGTCACGGCCCATTTGCGCGTGGCCCTTCATGCCGCCCTTGGACATGTCCATGCCCTTCATGTCGTGGCCGGCCATGGACTGAGCCGAAGCGCCTGCGACGCCGGCGGCGCTCAGAAGGCTCACCGCGTAAACTGCGATTAGAATCTTGCGCATCTCTATTGCCCTTCAGATTGTTGAGCGGCCTTGCGCGCCTAAATTGGCGCTCGCCGTCCGACTACAACAGCGTTTGCGCGTATTCGTTGCCTCTACGATATTATAGCTCACCAACGGACGTTCCAATCATTGTAACGATGGAGGCCCGAAGCGCGCACGACTTGTCGTTTGCTGCTCCAACTCTCGATTCATCACCAACAAACCTTCCGATGAGGGGAGGGCTTGGGTCCGCACGTATTTCCTACTGACGCCGACGACAAGGCCTTGACGTTCCTATGATGGGAAGCCTCACAAAGCCGGGCATCGACAAGAGGAGAGCGCCGATGCCCGACCAAATTCTCAAGACACTCGACCTGCCCGTGCTTGGGATGACCTGCGCGTCGTGCGTGCGGCGGGTCGAACAGGCGGTCTTGGCGACGCCGGGCGTGCGCGCCGCTACGGTCAATCTCGCAGCGCAACGGCTGCATGTCGAAGGCGGCGACCCTCTCGCGATCGGCGCCGCGATCCGCCAGGCCGGCTATGATCTCACCCCTCAGACGATCGAACTTCGCATCGACGGCATGACCTGCGCGTCCTGCGTCTCGCGCGTCGAAAAGGCCTTGCTTAAGGTCTCGGGCGTCGAGCGCGCCGTCGTCAATTTGGCCACCGAACGCGCCAGCGTCGGCGGTGCGCGCGGAATGCTCGATCCCGACGCGCTGATCGGATCCGTTGCCGAGGCCGGATACGCAGCGAGCCTGGTGCAAGACACCGAAGCTGGCGCTGACGACGAGGAAGCCCAGGCGCGCGAGACTGAGATCGCCGACCTCAAGCGTGCTGTCGTGATCGCCGCCGTTGCCACCGCGCCACTTTTCCTGGTCGAGATGGCCCGGCACTTCATTCCCGGTGCTCACCATCTATTGGCCGCGACGGTTGGTGAACAGGCCTGGCGGCTGATCAGCCTAGGGCTTGCCAGCGTTGTCCTGTTCGGACCCGGGCTGCGCTTCTATCGCAAGGGTGTGCCAAATCTGCTGCGCCTGACACCCGACATGAACAGCCTGGTCGTGCTGGGCGCGAGCGCCGCTTTTGCCTATTCGCTGGTCGCCACCTTCGCGCCGGGCGCGTTGCCGGCCGGCACGGACGGCGTCTATTACGAGGCTGCGGCCGTCATCGTCACCTTGATCCTGGTCGGACGCTGGTTCGAAGCTCGGGCCAAGGGCGCGACGAGCCAAGCCATCAAGCGATTGATGACCTTGCAAGCCAAGACAGCGCGGGTCGAACGCGGCGGTCAGGCGGTCGAGATCGCGATCGGCGAGGTTGTTCCCGGCGACCTGGTCCTGATCCGTCCCGGCGAGCGGATCCCGGTCGATGGGGTCGTCGAGGAGGGCGTGTCGTTCGTCGACGAGGCGATGATCACCGGCGAGCCGATCCCGGTGGAAAAGACGGTCGGCGCAAGCGTGGTTGGCGGCACGGTCAACACCACCGGCGCCATGCGGTTCAAGGCCACCAAGGTCGGCGGCGATACCCTACTCGCCCAGATCGTACGCATGGTGCAGGCCGCGCAGGGCTCCAAGCTCCCGATCCAGGCCCTCGTCGACAAGATCACGGCTTGGTTTGTGCCCGCCGTCATCGTCGTGGCCGTCGCGACCTTCCTGGCCTGGCTGGTGTTGGGCCCGCCGCCCGCTCTGGGCCTGGCGCTGGTCCACGCGGTGGCGGTGCTAATCATCGCCTGTCCGTGCGCCATGGGCCTGGCCACGCCGACCTCGATCATGGTCGGCACCGGCAGGGCCGCCGAACTAGGCGTCCTGTTCCGCCGTGGAGAAGCCCTCCAGGCTCTGCAGGAGGCGAAGGTTGTGGCTCTGGACAAGACTGGCACCCTGACCAAGGGGCGTCCGGAATTGACCGACCTGATCGTCGCGGACGGGTTTGCCCGCGGCGAGGTCCTGAGCCTGGCTGCGGCGGTCGAGGCGCGCTCGGAGCACCCGATCGCTCAGGCCATCGTCAGCGCGGCCAAGGCCGAAGGGGCAGCGCCTGGCCCACTGCGTGACTTTGCTTCGACCCCAGGGTTTGGCGCGCAGGGGATCGTGGCAGGGAGCCGCGTTGAGGTTGGCGCGGATCGCTACATGCTGCGCCTAGCGCTGGACGTCGAGCCTTTCGCCGAGGAAGCCGCCCGTTTGGGCGACGCCGGCAAGAGTCCGCTCTATGTGGCGATCGACGGGCGTCTGGCGGCGGTTCTGGCGGTGGCCGATCCCATTCGCGAGACCACGCCCGCCGCCATCGCCGCCCTGCACGCCCAAGGCCTGAAGGTGGCGATGGTCACCGGCGACAACCGGCGCACCGCCGACGCGGTCGCCAGGATACTGGGGATCGACGAGGTCGTGGCCGAGGTGCTTCCTCAGGGCAAGACCGAGGCGATCGGGGCCTTGCGCTCCCGGTATGGCCCGACGGCCTTCGTCGGCGACGGCGTCAACGACGCGCCGGCCTTGGCCAGCGCCGATGTCGGCCTGGCCATGGGGCAGGGAACCGACATCGCCATCGAGAGCGCCGACGTCGTGCTGATGGGCGGGGATCTGCGCGGCGTCGTCAACGCCCTGGCGCTCAGTCGCGCGACCTTGCGCAACATCCGCCAGAACCTGGCCTGGGCCTTTGGCTACAACGTGATCCTGATCCCCGTGGCGGCGGGGGCGTTGGCGCCGGCCCTTGGCCTGTCGCTTTCGCCGATGGTGGCGGCCGGCGCGATGGCCTTGTCCAGCGTCAGCGTGCTGTTCAACGCCTTGCGTCTGCGCGCCTTCACCTCGCCCCTGCCTGCAGCCAAGCCAAGGACGCCCCCCCCAAATGAACATCGGACAGGCTGCCAAGGCGTCCGGGGTCTCGGCCAAAATGATCCGCTACTACGAGCAGATCAAACTGATCACGCCGGCCGGCCGCACCGACAGCAACTATCGCAGCTTCAGCGAGCGTGAGGTCAACGAGCTGCGGTTCATTCGTCGCGCCCGTTCGCTCGGGTTTTCGGTCGAGGAGATCGCCCACCTGTTGTCGCTGTGGCGTGACCGTGTCCGCCCAAGCCGCGAGGTCAAGGCGATTGCCGATGGTCATGTGCGGGCGCTGGAGGCCAAAATCGCCGAAATGCGGGCCATGGCTGACACTCTGCGCGACCTCTCGCGCGACTGCGCGGGCGACGAGCGGCCTGACTGTCCGATCCTGGCCGACCTTGGCTCCGGCCAACCGCCCCGGCGCGAGCCGGCCCCGGCGCGGGGCTTCCGTTGAATTGGCGGCTGGCCTTGGTGTTGGGCGCTGGCCTGATCGCGGCTCCGCTCGCCGTAGAGGCCGCCGACTACAGGTTCGAAGTCGCCTCACCGAGCTTAACCCGCGGGATCGCGACGACCGTTCTGGTAAAGGTCAGCCCCGTCGAGCCGGGCCGCATCATGCCCGCGTTCTCGGCGCGAGACGCCACTGTGAGCACGACCGGCTCGGCGGTGTTTCCAGCCTTTTTCGAGCCGTCGCTCGACTATGGATTACTACGCTTTCGGGCCGATTTTCCGACCAGCGGCGACTGGGTCCTGGCCTTCATCCTTCAGCCCGTCGGTGAGCCCGCAAAAGCCGCGAGCGTCAACCTCAAGGTCGTCGACCCCTCGCGCACCTTGCAGCCGTCGCAGGTCAACGGACCCGTTCGCCCGCCGCGTTAAAGAGCGGCCGAACGGGTTGAGGGCTACTTTGCCGACATCGCCACGACTTCGGCCGAAGCGCCCATCGGCTTAAGCTTGAAGGTCACGGCTTGGCCGACCTTGAAGGGCTTCAGAAGGGCGGGGGCGGCCTTGAACTTCATGGTCATGGCGGGCCATTTGAGCGCCGGGATCGGTTGGTGCTGCAGGGTGACCGTGCCGCCAGCCGCGTCGATGCCCTTGATCACTCCTTGGCCGTCGGCCGTCTTGGTCGCGGCCGGAGCGTCATGCTTCATGCCCGCCATATCGTCCATCTTCATGTCGCCCATCTTCATGTCGGCTTGAGCCAGGGCAGGTCCCGTGAGCGCCAAGGCCAAGGCGCCGGCGGCGAGAAAGGTCTTCATCGAATTATGTCTCCTGTCGGGGCGGATGGGCCGGGGAGGGCCGACCTACGCCAGGAAGATACGCGTCAACCCAAGGCGATCCCTCAGCCACGATTTCCCATCAGCGGCTCTTGACCTTGCCATGATGGGAAGGCCCATCTGTTGCAGCGAAGTCGAACAAGGAACGCCAGATGCTTCGCTACACCATCGAAAACATGACCTGCGGCCATTGCGTCGCAACTGTCACTAAAGCCGTACAAGGCGTTGACGCCAACGCGATCGTTCGCGCCGACGTAGCCGGCCGAAGTCTCGAAATCGACACCGGCGCGACCTCGGAGATCGTCTCCGCCGCCGTCGCGGCGGCGGGCTACCGTGTGACGCCTGCCTGAGGCGAGAGGGCGGGCGTAGATCGCGCCCGCCCTCCCTCTGACCTAGATGCCGTGACGCGGGCGCCGCCGACGCTCGATCAACAGATAGGCGGCCGGCACCACAAACATCGACAGCAGCGGCGCGCTGAGCATTCCGCCGATCATCGGCGCGGCGATCCGGCTCATCACTTCGGAGCCGGCGCCGTGGCCGATCAGGATCGGGATCAGGCCCGCCAGGATCACCGCCACGGTCATGGCCTTGGGCCTGACCCGCAACAAGGCGCCCTCGCGGATCGCTTGGCTGAGGTCGGCGTCGCTCAGAACACCCTGGCGCTCCGCCAGGGCCTGCTTGAGATAGATCAGCATCACCACCCCGAACTCGGCCGAGACGCCGG
Source organism: Pseudomonadota bacterium (assembly GCA_020161365.1). Lineage (GTDB taxonomy): Bacteria > Pseudomonadota > Alphaproteobacteria > Caulobacterales > Caulobacteraceae > Caulobacter. The sequence continues at coordinate 111,365 of JAIUNU010000015.1, forward strand.
CCAGGGCGATGAAGCCGACGCCAGTGGCCACCGACTGATTGAAGCCCAGTAAGTAGAGCGCCCAGAAACCGCCGGTCAGGGCGAAGGGCAGGGCGCCCATGATCAGGGCCGCCTCGTCGAACCGGCGGAAGGTCAGGTAGAGCAGCACGAAGATGATCAGCAGCGTCGCCGGCACGACAATCTTCAGCCGCTCGACCGCCCGCCGCAGATATTCGAACTGCCCCGAATAGCTGATGGTCACCCCGGCGACCGGCTTGATGTCCTTGGCCACCGCCCGCTGCAGATCGGCGACGACGGATGACAGGTCGCGCCCGCGCACATCGACATAGACGAAGGTGGTCGGCCGCCCGTTCTCGCTCTTGAGCATCGGCGGCCCCTCGCTGATCGCCACCTGGGCCACCGTGCTTAGGGTGATCTGCTGCAGCGATGGGGTGAGGATCGGCAGGACCCGCAGGGCTTCGAGATCGCCGCGCACTTCGCGAGGATACCGCACGCTGATCGGATAGCGGGCCAGGCCCTCGACGGTCTCGCCGACCGTCTGGCCGCCGATCGCACCCGAGACGATAGCCTGGACGTCGGCGATGTTGAGGCCGTGGCGGCCAGCGGCGGCTCGGTCGATGCGGACATCGATATAGCGCCCGCCGGTCAGCCGCTCGGCCAGGGCCGAACTGACCCCTGGCACGGTCTTGGCGACTTGGGCGATCTGCTGGGCGACGCGGTCGAGGTCATCAAGGTTCGCGCCCGACACCTTGACCCCGATCGGGCTCTTGATGCCGGTGGCCAGCATGTCGATGCGGTTGCGGATCGGCGGCACCCAGACGTTGGAGAGGCCCGGAACCGCCACCGTGCGGTCCAATTCCTCGACCAGCTTTTCCGGGGTCATGCCGGGGCGCCACTGGTCGCGCGGCTTGAAGCGGATGGTGGTCTCGAACATCTCCAGCGGGGCCGGATCGGTCGCTGACTCCGCGCGGCCGGCCTTACCGAACACGCTGTCGACCTCGGGGACGGTCTTGATCAGCCGATCGGTCTGCTGAAGAAGCGCGCCGGCTTTGGCCGCCGACAAGCCTGGAAGGGCCGATGGCATGTAGAGCAGATCGCCTTCGTTCAGGGTCGGCATGAACTCGCCGCCTAGCCGAGACAGCGGGATCAGGGTGGTGGTGAAGACCAGGGCGCCGATGACCAGCGTGGTGCGCGGACGCCTGAGCACCCAGTCCAGGGCCGGCGCATAGATCGCGCTCAGCAGCCGGTTGATGGGGTTGGCGGTCTCGGCCGGAATCCGGCCACGGATCAGATAGCCCATCAGCACCGGGATCAACGTAATCGACAGAAGGGCCGCGGCGGCCATGGCGTAGGTCTTGGTGAAGCCCAGGGGCGCGAAGAGCCGACCTTCTTGGCCCTGAAGGGTGAAGACCGGGATGAACGAGAAGGTGATGATCAGCAGGCTCAGGAAAAGGGCCGGTCCGACCTCGACGGCGGCGGCGGCGATCTCGTCCCAGCGTTCCTTGTCGCCGATCGTCTGGCCGGGGTGATCGTGCGTCCAGCGCTCGAGATGCTTGTGCGCGTTCTCGATCATCACGACCGCCGCATCGACCATGGCCCCGATGGCGATGGCGATGCCGCCCAGCGACATGATGTTGGCGTTGACCCCCTGGGCGCGCATGACGATAAAGGCGGCCAGCACGCCCAGCGGCAGGGCGATGATCGCCACCAGGGCCGAGCGCAAATGCCAGAGGAAGAGCGCGCAGACCAGGGCGACGACGATGAACTCCTCGAAGAGCTTGGACTTCAGATTGTCGATGGCGCGGTCGATCAGGCCCGAGCGGTCATAGGTGGTGACGATCTCCACGCCTGCCGGCAGGGTGGTCTTGAGGATCTTCAACTTGTCCTGCACGGCCTTGAGGGTGGCGCGGGCGTCCTCGCCCGAGCGCAACACCACCACCCCGCCGGCGACCTCGCCCTGGCCGTTGAGCTCGGCGATCCCCCGGCGCATCTCCGGTCCAATCTGGATCGTGGCGACCTGGCCCAGGGTGATGGGCACGCCGCCGGCCGCGGTCTTGACGGGCACGGCGGCGAAGTCGGCCAGACTGCTCAGATAGCCGCTGGCCCGGACCATGTATTCGGCTTCGGCCATTTCGACGACCGAGCCGCCGGCTTCCTGGTTGGCGCCGTTCAGCGCCTCGACCACGGCTTGGTGGGTGAAGCCGTAGGCCGCCAACTTCTGCGGGTCGAGCACAACCTGGTACTGGCGCACCATGCCGCCGATGCTGGCCACCTCGGCCACCCCCGGCAGGGTCTTCAGCTCATAGCGCACGAACCAGTCCTGCAAGGACCGAAGCTGGCTCAGGTCATGGCGGCCGGTTCGGTCGACCAGAGCATATTCGAAGATCCAGCCCACACCGGTGGCGTCGGGACCCAGCGCCGGGCGGGCCCCGGCCGGAAGCCGGCTTTGGACTTGGCTCAACGACTCCAGGACCCGCGAGCGGGCCCAATAGGGATCGGTTCCGTCGGCGAACAGCACATAGACGAAGCTGTCGCCGAAGAACGAGTAGCCGCGCACGGTCTTGGCGCCCGGCACCGACAACATGGTGGTGGCCAGGGGGTAGGTGATCTGGTCCTCGACCAGGCGCGGAGCCTGGCCCTGGGCCGGCGTGCGGATCACCACCTGCACGTCGGAGAGATCGGGTAGGGCGTCCAGTGGCGTCTCGCGCAGCGCCACAAGCCCGCCGGCCAGCAGGACCAGGGCCCCGAGCAGCACGAAGAACCGGTTGGCCAGCGACCAGCGGATGACGGCGGCGATCAACGGCTTGCCTCCACGCGGTGCAGGCTGCGCACGGCGGGGCCGTCAGGACGTTGTTCGAAGCCGAAAGCCGCCTGATCGCCCGCCTTCAATCCCCGAGCCAGGCTTGGCGGGTCGAGCTTGAAGGTCATCGTCATGGCCGGCCAGCCGATCGCGGGCACGGGGCCGTGGCTCAGGGTGATCGTGTCGGCGGTGATCTCTTCGACCCGTCCCTTCGCCTGCAAGAGCGGCTTGGCGGCGGTGGGGGCGAGCTTCATCATCGACGCGGCCGCTCCCATGGCCGGAGCGGTGGCCGCTTGGTTCGTCAGCGGCCGGGGTTCCAAGCCGGCGAGGCTGGCTTCGGAATCGAGCAGGAACTGGCCGGAGGCCACGACCTGATCACCGGCGCTGAGGCCGGCGAGGATCTCGGTGCGATCGCCGGCCTGGCGACCCACACGGACCTCGGCGGGTTGGTAGCGGCCGCCGCCCTGGGCCAACATCACCAGGTCGCGCCGGCCGGTGCGGATTATGGCCTCGCTGGGGACGGTCAGGACCGGAGCGGCGTCACCGGCAAGACTGGCCGTGGCGAACATGCCCGGCCGCAGCCGGCCGCCGCGATTGGCCAGTTCGACCCGGACCTGCAGGGTGCGGCTGTCGGCCTGAGCGGCTGGCAGGATGGCGCTGACCCGGCCGCTGAAGGTCTCGCCGGGAAAGGCGGGCAACTGGGCCGAGACCGACTGGCCGATCCTGATCAGCCCGGCCTGGGCCTCAGGCGCCGACAGGGTCAGCCAAACGGTCGCAAGACCGCTGATCTGCGCCAAGCTCTGGCCCGAGGCCAGACTCATGCCGGCCCGCACATCCAGGGTCTGGGACCACCCCGCCGATCAGCGCGCGCACGGTGGATGTCGTCTGGACCTTGCCGCCGTGCTCGACCGCGGCGATCAGGGATTGGCTCATGCCAAGCAAGGTCAGGCGCGACCGGGCGGCGGCCGTCAGGCGCGGGTCGCCGATGCGGCGCACGGCCAGATATTCGGTCTGCGCGCCCGCCCAATCGGGGTTGAACAGGTCGGCGATGGGCGCGCCAGCCGCGATGATGTCGCCGGGGGCATGGCCATAGACGCGCTGCACGAAGCCGGCGGTTCGGGTCTGGACGATAGCCAGGTCGCGCTGGTTGAACTCGATCGATCCCGGAATCGTCAAGCCGGGGGCGAGCGACGTCATCTCGGCGCGGGCCAATCGCATGCCCAGGGTCTGGGCGCCGCGCGGATCGACGGCGACGCTGGACGCGTTCGGCCCGGCGCCCTCGTCGGCGTAACGGGGGACCAATTGCATGTCCATGAACGGCGACTTGCCCGGCTTGTCGAAGCGCTGGGCAGGGACCATCGGATCATACCAGTAGAGGATCTTACGGTCAGGCGCTTCGCCTGCGGCCGGGGCGGGCGCCTTGCGCCACTGGCCCAAACCATAGCCCCCGGCCGTGGCCAGAAGGGCGATGGCGGCGACGCCCGCGATCAGGGATCGGGTCGAGAGGGTCGTGACGCGGCTCATGACGCGGTTCCGTAGGTCAGGTTGATCTTGGCGCTATCGCGCGCGACGAAGGCTTGGCGGTCGAGGATCGAAAGCTTGGTCTCGGCCAGGTCGAGCAACACGCCGAGCACGTCGCTCAAGCTGGCGCGCCCAGCGGCGTAGCTGGCGGTCTCCAGGTCGGCGCGTTGCTGGGCCAGCGGGGCCAGGGTCTCTTGGGCGCGGGCCAACTGTTCGTGGTGCATCTGGTGATCTGCGAGGTCGGTCTCCAGCGCGGCGAGCAATTGGCGCTCGCCCGCTGCCCTTTGACTTTCGGCCCCTCGGACCCTCGCGTTCTGAGCCGCAATCAGCGGCTCTCGCCTGACCTGGCCAAACAGCGGCAAGCCAAAGGTCACCCCGACCGACACCATGTCGCCATAGGCGCCGTCGCGCTTCTGGTAGGCGAAATCCCAACTGGTGTCGGGATGGGCTTGGGCGCGCGCTTGGGCCAACTGGGCGCCGGCCGTCTGGCGCGCCGCATCCAAGGCGCGAAGACTGGGATGGTCTGGCAGGCCGGCGCGCAGGGCCTCGGCGTTGATGAGGAAGTTGGGAGCCGGCCCGACGGGCTGAGGTCCAGGCTCGCCGGTCCAACGGGTCAGCTCGGCGGCGGCGCGGGCCCGCGCGGCTAGCAGTTCGCTGCGTCGATCAGCCAGTGCGGCCAGCTTCTGTTAGGCTTCCAGCGCTTGGCCCGGGCGGGCATCGCCGGTGGTGACGGCGGCGGGCGCAGTGTCTCGCAGTGGTGTGATCGCCCGTTCGACCGCGGCGAGGGCGGCCAGCTTCTGATCGGTGTAGAACAGATCGATCCAGGCCAGGGCCGCGGCTAGCTGCGTCTCGCGCGCCGTCACGGCCTGGCGGGCGCCGGCGGTCGTGACCTCTGCCCGAGCCGCCTGACGCGCGGCCTCGCGCTTGGCGGCGCTGGGCCGGTCCTGCATCAGGCCGACGCTGACCATGGTCATACTGTCGCCGCCAAAGGTCCCGGTAGGGGGACCGGAGATCGGGAAATTGTCCAGGCCGACGCGCAGCTTGGGGTCGGGCAACCTGCCCGCCGCCTTACCCTGGGACTTGGCCGCTTCGAGATCGGCCGCCGTCGCGGCCAGGACCGGCGATTGCAGGGCCATCTCCCGGGCGGCGTTGAAGGTCAGCGGGCCGGCCTGGGCGGCGTTGGCCAGCCCAAGACCCGCGAGAAGCAAAATGAGACGCATGAAGGAGTCCTGTCGGATCGTGCGAACGACGTCGGCGAAAAGGCCAGACGGGATGCCTCGACGGGGCGTTTGCAGCCGCCCCGCCGAGGCCGGCCGTCCAGGCGGCGGAAGGGGATGGCCCGCCGCCTGGGTTCAGCCGATCCCTAGCCTTGGAGCGAGGCGGCGGGCTGGGCCGCGCCGGCCTTGCGGGGCATCATTCCGCAGTCGGCCGGCATGTCGCACATGCGGACCGCGGTGCGAAAGACGTCCTTGGGGTTGGACGGGGGGGCCTCCGTGCGCAGATGGCTGCAGGCGGGGACGGTGGCGGCGAGGGCGGCAGAGACGCCGAAGGTCAGGCCGGCGGCCAAGGCGCCCAGGAGGGCGTGACGCAGGGTCATGGGGTCGTTCCTTGAGGTCGTGATCTGAAAAGCCCGCAAGGGGGCAAGCGACCGCGCCATTCGACCGCGTGCGAAGACGCACGACGGCGGGCACGGGAGCGTCAGACCGGCGGTTGGCCGGTCGTCAGATCAGCAATCTGGGAGGCGGGTCTTCCTGGCCCGGATCATGGGTCCGGCCGCTGGTGTTCGACCAGTGCGTCTCGATCCGGTAGGCGATCGGCGAATAGTCGATCGCGCCCTCACCCGGCGCGGCGACAGCCAAGGCGCAACTGGTCGCGCAGGCCCGGGCGCAGTCCTTGGCCGACATCGCCTTGCCATGGTCGCAGCAAGGGTCCTGGGCGGTGTCCGAAGCCATGGCGTCCGCAGACATGACCATGCTCATCGCGCTCATGTCCATGCCCGTCATATCGCAATCAGCCTGGGCGGCGTTGACCGCCAGCGGGCTAAAAGCGAGGGCCAGGGCGGCCAGGAAAGCGAGCGCATGTCTCAGCATGGCGTCACCATAGCGCCGCGACCCGCCGGCGTCATCAGGCGTAGACGATGGAGGGATCCGCAGTCCGCCATGGTCAGAGCGAGGCTGGCGGGGCCAGCGTCCCCAGCCAACTGACCAGGATCAGAACCGAGAAGCCGGCGGCTGACTCCACCAGCAGGCTTCTCCGCAGGGCCACTAGCGCTGAGGCGGGATCCATGCCGACGAGCGCCCGCTGCAGTCGCGGCGTCAGCACGAAGCGGTTGAGCGCGGCAAGGCTCAGCATCAGTGCGAAGACAGAGAGCTTGGCCAGGAGCACGGCTCCCCAGGTAGTCGAAGCCATATCGAGGATATGAGTAGGTCCCACCAGGAACCAGCTGCTGATGAGGCCGGTCAGCACCAGCGTGGCTACAACCAAGGAGCCGACGCCGGAAAATCCCTCAAGCGCCCCGTAAAGCGCTTGCAGGGCGGCGGCCTGCGCCCGTCGCACGCTGAGAACCAGGAGGAGCAGGGCGGCCAAAGCGCCGAGCCAGACCCCGGCGGCCAGGAGGTGGAGGACGTCGGCGGCAAGTTTGAAGAGGCCGGCCGCCCCTTCGCCGTCAGCGCCGTGTCCGCTCCAGGCGAAGCTGGCCAGGGCCACCGCGCCCAGCCCGGCGCTGGCGCGCCAGAGACGGGTCGATGGACGTAAGGTCGCGGCGACTGCCAGGGCCGCCAAGCCCGCGACCGCGCGGGTCATGACCGAGACGCCGAACTGGGTGCCGGTCGCCACCATGACTAGAGCCTCTGGGTCGAGGGCGTCGGCAAGCGCGCCGGTCATCATTGCCGTCTGGGCCAGCAGCGCCAGGCCGCAGCCGATCGCCGTCAGCAGGCCGGCGACCACGACCAGTCCCTTCGTTCCGGCGCTGGTTCGCGCCGCGCCGGGGCCATCGGCAGGCAGGCCGTAGAGGTAGAAGAGCGGCGCGCCAAACAGCATCGCCGCCCCGGCATACTGGACAAGGCGCGCCAGAACGACGAGCGACTCGATCATCGTCCTAGCGGACCGTGAAGCTGTAGGCGCCGTTGATGCGATGGGCGTCGGCGGTGACCACGCGCCAGCTGACCTTGTAGGCGCCCGGCGCAAGCGGCGCGGCCAGGGCGCCGTCGATGACCATCCCGCCCTTGGCGACCTTGATCTTGACCGGCACGGCACCGCCCGAGGCCTTGGCGATTTCGAAGCTGGAGAACTTGGCTTCGAGTTTCTCGCTAAATTTCAGGCTGATCGCCTTGGGGGCGGCGACTGTGGCGTCGGGCGCGGGATTGGCGCTGACCAGCTTGGCGTGGGCTGCGGCCTGGGAAGCGGCGAGCATCAGGCCGCCTGCGGCGATCATCGCCAGGACGGTGGAGGTGGTCTTGGTAGTCATCGGATGTCTCCAAGGTGCGACGCCCCGGTCGCCCACAGATCATACGCACGGCCCGGGCCCTGTCCCTCGCGGCGAAGCGCAAAAATCGGTGTCAGGCGCCGATCAGCCATGGCGGGCGAAAACCCGGGTCGCGCCCTTGGCGTCAAGCAGCAGCAGGGTCGCGTAGGGCTCGGCGACGGCTCCGGGCATTTCCATGCCGGGCGATCCGATCGGCATTCCAGGGACCGCCAGGCCCAACGCTTTGGGGCGTTCTTGCAACAGCCGAAGAATGTCGGACGGCGGTACGTGACCCTCGATGGTGTAGCCGCCGATCCGTGCGGTGTGGCACGAAGACAGGGTGTCGTCGACGCCGTAGGTGGCCCGCACCGGCGTCAGATCGTCCAGCTCGTTGATAGACGGCTTGAGGCCGGCTGCCCTCAAGGCCTCGACCCACTTGGTGCAGCATCCGCAGAACGGGGTCTTGTAGACTTGGATAGCCAGGGGTTCGGCGCCTTGCGCGCAGGCCGCCAGTAGAGTGGCGGCGCCGGCCCCCAGCAGCAGGGCGCGGCGCGCGAGGAGGGGGCGACGGATCAAGCGGGTCACGGGTGGGCTCCGGCAGGGCAGGGGCGATCGACTATTTCGGCTTGGCGGCCCGGGAAGACCAATGGATATGGACAATCTTCCAACCCGCCGGCTCGTGGCGAAGGACCATAGTCTCGGCCGACAGGCGGTCCACCGGCTTGCCGCCGTAGACACCCGTCGTGCGGCTTTCGCTGACGATATAGGCTAGGTCGCCTTGGGCCAGGCCCGACCGTGACAGCGGCGTGCTGGGCACAGCGCGGGTAAAGGCCGCGTCGGCGGCCAAGTGATGGCTGGCATATTCGGCCCGCGATCGCTCCGCGCCGCCCTCCTCAACCACCAGAACGTCGGGCGCCAACAAAGCCAGGGCTTTTTCGGTGTCGCCCGCCGCCAGCGCCGCATGGAAGCCGTCTACGGCCAGGGCTGCGGACTTGGCCGCCGGGGCCAGGCTGTTCGAGGATGCGGTGGCAGGCTTGGCTGGTTCGTGAGCCAGCGCTGTGCCGGTGATCAGCAACAGGCCGGCGCCAAGCGTCGAAAGTAGGTGTTTCATTCTCAGGGTCTCCTGCCGCACGCGGCATATTGGGTCAGAACCAGGCCCGAAGGCCAAACACCAGGCGAGTATCCTCGACATCCTCGCCGGCGGCGCGGCTGTAGTCGGCTGTCTTCCCGAATTTTCGGTCGTAGGTGACGCCGATATAGGGGGCGAACTCCCGGCGGATCTCGTAGCGAAGCCGCAAGCCTAGCTCCGCGCTCGACAGGCCAGAACCTATCCCGGTCGCCGCGTCATTCGAGGCGGCGAGGTTGAACTCCGCGCGCGGCTGCAGGATCAGGCGCTGGGTGATGCGCTGATCGTAGGAGCCTTCCAGCCGCCCAGAGAGATCGCCTCTGTCGGATAGGAAGGCCGCGCCGCTCACCTCGAACCAATAGGGCGCCAGGCCCTCGAATCCGACAGTCGCGTAGGTGCGGGTGGGATTGGGCTCGAAATCATGCCGCACCCCTACCTGCAGATTGAAGTAGGGACCGATCGCGCGGGAATAGAGCGCTTGCAGTTCGGCTTGCTCAAGGCCGTCGCCGACGACGCCTTCGCCTTCGCCTTCGGTCTTGATCACAAGGCGATGGATGTCGCCGCCAAACCATGCCTCGCCTTCCCAGCGATAGCCGTCCTTGCCTGACCCGGGCGCCCACTCGGCGATGTTGGCTATGACCATGGAGCTGCTTATGCCGCCATGCTCACGCCGAAGTTGGCCGCGCGCGGTGGCCATGGCGGCCGGCGAGAACACGCGGTCGGCGGCGTAGTCGATTGGCGCCGCCGGCGGCGGCCCCGTTGGGACCTCCAGATCACCCATTGTTGTGCTGGTCTCTGTTGGCGCCCCCATGTCCATGCCCGGCATGGCGGAATGGTCCATCGTTCCCGCCGACATGTCATGTCCGGCGTGCGGATCGGCTTCGCCGGCTGCGGGCGTCGCTGGCTTCGCGGTCGCTGCAGCGGGGGCCACCTGATGCTGATGAGCCGCCGCTTCTGGCTTGGCAGGTTTGGCGGCCGGCTTGGCCGGCGCGGCGGGCATGGTCATGCCCGGCATCGAGGAATGATCCATGGTCTGGGCCATGGCTGGCCCGGCCAAGGCGAGCGGCAACAGGCTGACTACGACGAGCCGGTTCATGCCGCGCCTCCTTCGAGAGGCCGCACGCTGAACACCTGAAACATGCCCGCGTGCATGTGGTAGAGCATGTGGCAGTGGAAAGCCCAGTCGCCGGGATCGGCAGTGAAGTCCCAAGACACCTTGCCTCCAGGCAGCACGATGACTGTGTGCTTGCGAGGTCCAAATCCGACCGGCGCGTGGGTCAGCTCGAAGAAGTGGCCATGCAGGTGGATCGGGTGGGCCATCATGGTGTCATTGACCAGCGTGACCCGCACCCTTTCGCCCTTGTCGAAGGCGTAGGGCTTGGTCGCGTCGCTGAACTTCTGGCCGTCGAACCCCCACATGAAGCGTTCCATGTTGCCGGTCAGCCGGATCTCCAGGGCCCGGGTCGGGGTCCGGGTGTCGGGATTGGGCGTCAGGGCCAGCAGATCCTTGTAGACCAGGACTCGGTGACCGACGCTTTCCAAGCCCTGGCCAGGCTCACCGGTCCGGTCGATCGGCATCGGTGTAATGGTCTGCACGCCAGGGCCTAGCTTGATCTGAGGCGCGTTCAGCGGGTCGCGCATCGACATCTTCATGCCGCCCATGTCGCCCATGACATCGGAGCCGCGCGGCTTGGGCGCGGCCATGCCAGGAGCGGCAGCCATGGCCGCCATGTCGTGCCCCATGGCGGCATGGTCTATGCCGCCCATGGCGCCTGAGCCGCTCATGTCCATGCTGCTCATGTCCATGCCCATGTCCTTCATGGTGGCCAACGGACGTTCGCGCAGCGGCGGAACTGGGGCGGTCATCCCGGCGCGCGGGGCCAACGTCGCTCTACCCATGCCGGAGCGGTCAACCGCCTCGGCCACCAGGGTGAAGGCCTTGTCCTGCGTCGGTTGGACGATGACGTCGTAGGTCTCGGCATTGCCGATCTGGAACTCATCGACTTCGACCGGCTTCACGGTCTGACCGTCAGCGGCGACCACAGTCAGCTTCAGCCCGGGAATCCGCACGTTGAACATCATCTGGGCGGCCGCGTTGATGAACCGCAGGCGGACCCGCTCGCCGGGCGTAAACAGGCCCGTCCAGTTGTCGGTGGGGCCGTGGCCGTTGACCAGGAACGACATGACCGCGCCAGTGACGTCGGAGATATCGGTGGGGTCCATCCGCCACTTGCCCCACTCCATCCGCTCCTGGAGCGTCTGGTCCTTGCCGGCCATCAGGCTGGAGAGGGTCTGCTTTTGGTAATTGAACACCCCGGCCTGCTGCTTCATGCGCTTGAAGATCAGGTGGGGGTGCATGAAGCTGAAATCGGAGAGCACGATCACATGCTCCCGATCATAGGCGATCGGGTCAGGCTCGGCCGGCTCAATGACGAGGGGGCCGTAGTGACCCTCGGCCTCCTGAAGGCCCGAGTGGCTATGATACCAGTAGGTGCCCGACTGCTTGACCGGGAATTCGTAGACGAAGGTTTCGCCGGGCGGAATGCCGGGAAAGCTGACGCCCGGCACGCCGTCCATTTGGAAGGGAACGAGCAGCCCATGCCAGTGGATCGAGGTCTCCTCATCTAGAGCGTTGGTGACCGAGAGCCGGACGGTCTGACCTTCCTTCAAGCGGATCAGAGGGCCAGGAACGGTGCCGTTGATTGCCACGGCGTGTCCACGCTTACCGTCGATCGTCACCGGCGCATGGCCGATGGTCAGCTTGATGTCCTGACCCGACAGCGTTGGCAGGGTCGAGAGGAGGCCCGGCGTCGCGCTCTGTGCCCAACTGGGAAGAAGAGCGACTGTTGCGAGGCTGGAGCCCAACGCGGCTGCTCCGCGCAACAACTGCCGGCGGTCAAATTGAGTCATCGTCTAAGGTCCTGCGACTGGTCACTAAGATGCAGCTAGGGCGATCTCGTCCCTGTCACTACGTTTCGGTGCGATCTTAGCCCTCGCCGATCCTGATGATTTTTGGCGCGCTCCATTTGCGTCCGTCACTGGCGTGCCGACGACTGGTGGAATTGCGGTTCAATAAGACGATGAGGGTTGACCTGCTCCCCGCGCGTATACGCAGCAGGGCGGGGGCTAGAATGCAAATCGTTGATCAGATTGGGCGTGAAACAACGTCCTTCCCCAACAGTCTACCCGCGCTGACCTCGGTCCGCTTTGTGCTGGCTCTGGGAGTCGTGCTCTTCCACTACCAATTGCAATGGCCCTGGAACGCCATGGCCTCGACGGGCATCTTCAATCGAGCCGGGCTCGGCGTCGACGCCTTCTTCATCTTGTCTGGCTTCGTCCTCACTCATGCCTATCGTCAGGCGCTAGAAGACGGGCAGTTGAACTATCGCCGCTTCTTGGCGGCGCGCTTTGCACGTGTTTACCCGGCCCATATCGCCGTTTTGGGGTTCGTGCTGGTGATGGTCGGCGCGGGAACCCTAGTCGGCGCAGAGTTCGATCGACGCCTCTACAATCCCCTCGGCCTGCTCACGACAGTCCTACTGGTGCATGCTTGGCTGCCGGAAACGGTCGTGGCGGCATGGAACGGTCCCTCATGGTCGCTTTCCGCCGAATGGTTCGCCTATCTCGCCTTTCCCGCCTTCGCCTGGATCGGCCTCGTCCTGGCCCGTCGACCCTGGATCCTGCTCGCCCTGTCGGCACTGGTCTTCGTGGCGCTGGATCTGGCCTATCAAGCGGTGTTTGGTGACTTGGTCGTCCACGCGCAACTGAACATGGGCGTGCTGCGGATCATACCCGAGTTTCTCTATGGGATAGGTCTCTACCGGCTGGGACAGCGGGTGCACCTGCCTCGGCCGCACGCGATCGGCGCGGCCTGGCTGTCGGCAATCATTCTGTTGCTGCTGATGCACTTCAAAGCGGACGAGCGGGTAGTGGTGGCCGCAGCCGGACCCTTGGTCCTCAGCCTAGCCCTTCTGTCCAAATCGGGCGCCGATCGCGCGGTCGCCCTGCCGTCGATGTTGGCCGCAGGTGAAGCCTCTTACGCCTTGTACTTGGTGCACATGCCCATCCTGATTGGATGGAAGGGCGTCAACTCCGCTCTGACCCAACGCTCGAGCGCCTACGTGCTGGCGTGGTGGGAGGTGGCCTGCCTGCTCATGCTCACGCTCGTTGCCGCGTTCGCCGTGCATTTCTTTGTCGAGAGACCCGCGCGAACATGGATCCGGCGCTGCGCAGACCGTTTGTGGCCCGCGTCTGGCACAAAGGTAGTCGTAGTCCGCAGTTCTTCGGCGTCTGAAAACTAAGAATCGAGACGGCTTGAAGGTCACCGAACTGACGAGACTGAGCGATCAATCCTTATTTCCGATAATCTTTGTTAGGCGATAGACAATTGTAGCCGGGCGGATTCTATTTTGAAGTGCGATTTGTGAGGGTTTTTATGGACTTAGGTCCACGGAGATTTTCACATGGGATCGC
>JAIUNU010000016.1 GCA_020161365.1 Pseudomonadota bacterium
ACAGACGTCTCAGCTAATATGCGTCGAAACACGCCTTGTATCTCGCGTCGAGCCGTTCACTATTGCGCGCCGCTACACCTAGCCGCCGAGCCCCAGGTCGGACGCCGCCTTCGCGAGCGCGAGGACGCCGTGGAGGCCGTCTACCTTCGGGCGGCCGCCGACCTTGGCTACCTGTTGGCTCTGCGCGATCCCCAACTGACCGCCAACGCCCTGGTCGAAGCCGCCGCGGCCCGCCCCCAGGGCTGGGCCCGATGGCTGCCCGCCGCTCTCGAACCGGTGCTACCCGCCACAGCCGCCTTGGCGCTCGTCGAGGCCCTGGCCCTGAAGGTCAGTGCGCCGGGCTGGTCCTTGGTCCTGCGCCATCTCGCGGTCGGCGAGCTCGACGACGCCGGGGAGGCGTTGCGCCAAGCCGCGCCCAAGCCGGGCCTTCTGGGTCGGTCCCTGCGCCGGACTTCGACTGGGAGACCGCCTGGATCGACTATCTTCAGGCCGCCGGCCAAGCCGAAGCCGCCCAGGCGATCCGCTGGGCCTCGTTTCAGAGAACCCTCGACATCGGTCGGGCCAAGGCCTTCGCCGGGGCGCTCGACGATTTCGACGACGTGGCGGCCGAAGCCCAGGCCTTTGATTACGCCGCCCAGCACGCCGACTTCGAGCGGGGCCTGTACTTTCTGATGCAATGGCCTGCCTTGGCCGAGGCCAGCCGCATGATCCTGAGCCGGCCCGACGACATCAAGGTCGACGCCGAAAAGGCCGAGCTTTGGGCGGGCAAGCTGCGCCGTCGTTTTCCGGTCGCCGCGCATCAGTTGCTGCGCCGAGCGGCGACGGCGGCGTTCAAGCGCCGCGAGTTTAAGACGTCTGAACGCCTGGCCCAGGAAGCCGACTCCATCGAGCTGCCCGCCTGACCGCATCGGCGGCGATCCTCGTTGGGCGCCCTCGGGTGCTAGGCGCAGGGGGCTTCGTCAAGGCGCATCGCCACCAGGAAGGCTTCGAGCAGCGGCTTGGCCAAGGTCTCGAACCGGCCGACCGCCGGCATCGACACGCGAGCGATCAGGCCGCAGGGAAACTTCGCGACCGCCCCGCCGGTCAGGGCCACGACGAGCTGCAGTTGGTCGCGCGCGTCACGCAGCTGGTCAGGCGCGCCGACCGCCGCCACAACGGCCTCGTTGGGCAGCTTCAGTTCATAGGTCACGACTTGGCGGGTGGCCGCCTAGACCAGGCTAGGCCCGCAGCGCCACGGGCATCGTGGGTTCGGCCAGATAGGCTGGAAAGAGGAAACGTCCAGCGCGTTCGCCGTTGCGCAGGCGGATTTCCAAAACCACCGGCTCGCCCGCGTCGGACAATCGGTGACAAAGATCACGCGCGGCCTGCTCGGCGCGGACGCCGGTAGCGAATTCCAGGGGGCCGTCGTCGAAATCGCCGCGAACGATCCAGCCGTCTCCCGACGGCGCGACAAAGACAAAGCAAGGCATGGCTACAACGCAGAAACAGTAGAATGACGAAGTGGCGGCCGGTCCTCCGCTGGCCGGCCGACCACCCCTACGCTTAGGAGAACGTGTCGCGGTCCAGGCGCCTCAGCGCTGAGAGGACTTCGCTGAGCGGCACCGGCCCGGGCGTCCCCAAAAGCCATCTCTGGCTAGGCCGATGTTCCACCGCACTGGCGTCCGAGGCCCAAGGCGCGTTTCGGCGTCGGCGCCGATGACCTGATCGAAGGCTGGATTCATCATGGCGCCGGCGCCTGGGCCAACTCATCGGCGATGTGCGGGCGGATCAGGTCCTGCATCCAGCTGGGCAGGGCGGCGAATCCGTCGGCCAGGTCCCGGCGCAGTGCCGGCCCCGTCTTGGGATCGGCGAGCAGATTGCCCACCCGCCGCGCGTAGTCCTGGCCGACGTCGTCCTGGCCAAGCGTGTCGCGCAGCCAGTGCAGCGCCTGGACCAGGCGCATGGCTGGCCGGCCGGCCCAATAGAGCTTGCTGGCCGCGGTCGGCCGGAAGGTGATGGCCATCTGGCCAAGCTTTATCGACCGCAGCCGCGCGTCGGCATGGACCACGATCTTGGCCGGCACGGCGTTGGTGAAGCCCAGGTCGTTGGCCGCCGTCATGCCGTCGATCAGCAGCCGGATGTGGTCGCGGCGGGCCACCGCGTCGATCACGGCGGCCGGGTCGGGCGGACTCAGCTGCTGGGTCAGGCTGTTGAGCTTGGGTTTGTCGTAGAGTCCCCGGTCGATCCGGCGCAGCACGCCCTGCGCCAGCCGGCGTTGCAGCGCCTTGTCCACAGCGTCGCGACCGCCGAGGTCGGTGAAGTCCGACGGCGTCCACACCTGGCGGCCGGCCGCCTTGGCGATCCGGTCGTCCATGGTCGAGGTCAGTTGTGATCGGCCGCTGGTCATGTCCGAAATGTGTAGACAAATTTCGGACATTGGCAACCCACAGAGCGTCCGAAATTTGTATACAAGTTTCGGACGTCATTGCGCGACGGGCGTTAGGCGATAATCGCCGTCAATCCAGCCCTCGACCCGAACGAGGCTCTCCAGACACCGGCCGGCCGGCGCGCGACGGATGAACGCCACCAGGTTGACGGCCTGGCCGATCGCCCGATGGGGCACACGCGGCGCGACCTCGCCGATCAGGTCTTCCAGGCGGCTGAGCGCCTCTCGCGCGCTGTTGGCGTGAAGCGTGGCCAGGCCGCCGGGATGCCCGGTGTTCCAGGCCTTGAGCATGTCGAGCGCGCTGCCGTCGCGGACCTCGCCGATGATGATGCGGTCCGGGCGCAGGCGCAGCGCGGCTCGAACCAGATCGGCCATGGTCACCGCCGGCTCCGTGCGCTTGGTCAGCAGGGCGATCTGATCCTTGGCCGAGCACTGCAGTTCAGGCGTGTCCTCGGCGATCAGCACCCGATCGGCGGCGAAGGCGGGCTCAGCCAGAACCGCATTGGCCAGGGTGGTCTTGCCGCTGCCCGTGCCCCCGGCGATCAGGATGTTGTCGCGGCCCTCGGCGGCCGCGCGCAGCGCTTGGGCCTGCGCGTCGGTCATGACGCCCGTCTTCACATAGTCGTCGAGGGTGAAGATCACCTCCGGCCGCTTGCGGATGGTGAAGGCCGGCGCGGTCGACACCGGCATGAACACGCCCTGAAAGCGCTCGCCTGACCTGGGCAGGGTGGCGCTGACCAAGGGCTGGTCACGGGTGACCACCTCTCCCACATGGTCGGCCACCAGCCGCAGGATCCGCTCGGCGTCGGCCGGCGCCATGCGCTCCCCGCTGAAGACCCGGCCCTGGCCGATCCGCTCGACCCAGATCGCGCCGTCTGGATTGACCATCACCTCCACCACCGAAGCCTCGGCCAGGGCGGCGGCGATCACCGGCCCCATGGCTTGCCGCAGGGCCGTATGCTTGCGGTCGAGCGATTCCTGGGACGAAGACGTCACGCCTAGTCCTCCTCGTTGTAGACGAGGTCGAGGATGCTGAGCCCGTCCGCGCAGGCGAGAGTCATGGCGACATCGGCGCCGCGCATGGGCGGGGCGTATTCCTCGATGGCGCGCACGCCCAGCCAGTCGATTGGGGGCTTTCCTGGAACGTCCAGGGTCTCGGGCGTCTGGACGAACCCGGCCTTTTCTCCGTGAAAAAAGTCGCGGCAGTGGACCGAGAACAATGGTTCTTCCCAGAAGCGGATCTTGTCGGCCAGGAAGGGCTTGGCATTGTTGACGAACAGAAACTGCTTACCACCTGGCAGGGCCCGAACATCCTGCTCGGCCAGGACATAGCGCTCGACCTCGGCCTGGTTGCGGCTGCGGTGTCCCTTGGCGAACATCAGTCTCGGATCGCTGAAACTCTCGCGCATTTCCAAGAAGCGCCCGGCCCGCTTGATGATCCGTTCGATGCTGGTCGGCTCGGAGGTCGCGAAGGCGGCGGTGATGTGGCAGTTGTCGAAGATCGAAGTGTGCACGCCGTAGTGCTTGAACACGTCGTTGAACGATTGGCAGATCAGATGGGCGGTGACCCCGTAGCCGGCCATCTCGCCAAGGGCGTTCTCCAGGAATGGCAGCGCTCCGAGCTTGGGGAACTCGTCCAACATCATCAGCAGCCGATGGCGCTTCTTGCGGCCGCGGCTGTCGGCGTCGATGGTCTCCATCAGGCTGTTGAGGCTTTGGCGCAGCATAACCCGCACGAGAAACGCCAGGCGATCGGCATGGGCCTGGGGCGTGATCAGGTAGAAGCTGACCGGCGCCTCGGCGCAGACCAGGTCGCCGATGCAGAAGTCCGACCAGGACGTGGCGTGGGAGACCAGGGGATCGGCCCACAAGGCCAGCGACTTCTGCGCCGTGGCTAGGACGCTGGAGCGCACCCGGGGTTCCATGCTGCGAAAGGCCGTCGCTCCTAGCCACACCTCCGGATGCACCTCGGCGATCGGCTCGCCGTCCGCGTCCCGCGCCAGGCCGTCGGCGGCCTGCGGATCGGGGCGCCAGCGATGCTTGGTCCCCAGCATGGCGTCCAAGGTGGCGTTGATGTCGATCAGCAGCCGGCGGACGTAGGTGAGGTTCTTCAGCTCGTCGGGGGCGGTGTAGAGGGCGTGGAGGATCACCCCGGTGAAGAAGTTGGCCGCGCTCTGGTCGAAGAAGTCGAGATTGCCCTGCTTGAGCCCGATCGGATCGACCAGAATGCCGACGATGTTCTGGATGTCGGCGATTTCCATGGGCCCCTTGCGCACCTCGAACAGCGGGTTCCAGCGGGCGGTGTTGATGTCCGTCGGCGCGAAGTAGAAGGTGTGGGAGAAATTGCGGCGATGATCGGCGGTGATATGCCAGAGCTCGCCTTTGCGATCGTAGGTGAACTGGCTCTCGCCCCAGGCGGTCTCAGATGTCACCACATGGCCCGCGCCCTTCCCCGACCGCGATGCGCCCACCAAGATGCAATGCTCCACCCCGGTGAAGGTGAGGAGCCTGCCCTTAAGCCGTCCCAGCACCCGGCCGGTGAGCCGTTCGCCATTGAGCAGGCCCGCGGCCTTGGCCTCGGCCAAGCCGCCCCACGCCGCCGTCCCGAAGGGCTGGGGCCGAGCGACGAACCGCTGCGTCAAGCCGGCGATCAAAAGGATCGGCCAGACGAACACGCAGAGGCCGACCAGCGCCGCCTGATCGAAGGCCTGCGGGTGCCTCGCGGCCCAACGGCCATACCAGGTCAGGATCGACCAGGGCGCATAGATCCTTATCGGGCCAAGTTCGCCCCAACCCGCCCCGAACGGTCTGGGATAGGCGAAGAGATGGGCCGCCGTCTGGGTCGCGGCCCAAAGCCCGATCAGCGCCAGCAACAGGCATAGGGGCGCGAGCCAGCGGGCCTTGACGGACATGCTCATATGGTCAGCAGAGCCCAGGCGGCGCGGCGGGCCAATTCCGCATTTCTCAAGGGTCTGGGCGCTTGCGCCGGCCCCGCCCTTGCCGGCTAAGGTCCGGGGAGCCGAGCAGGAGACGTCGATGGGCGGCATCTGGATGGATAACCACGATCTGGCCGACAGCCTGGCCGAAGTCGTAGGCTTCAAGGCCGGCCTGGCGCTCTCGCGTACGCGGATCGGCGCGATGCTCAAGGACTACGACGTCAAGCTGGCGGAGCGGCTCGTGTGGCCCGAGGCGCGCCTGATGCGCGTGGAATCGACAACCTATCAGGAGGCGGCCACCTATCTGCTGTACAAGGTCGGATACGTGGCCACCCCGACGGTCCTGCCGCCGGTCGGCGGGGTCTATCATCGATACAAGGGCGATCCGGTCCGCGGGAAGCTCACCGGCCCGATCGGCGAGATGCTGGTGGAATGGATGGACACGGCTCTGTCCGGGCCGGCGCCCGCCAGCGGCCTGGACCCGACCCCGTTCATGAAGCGCGCGGCCGAGAAATTCGGCGGGCCCGGGCTCGACGTCGCCATGGCCTACCTGCGCGGAATCGACGTCAATCAGCAGATCGATCCCTGGACGCGCATCCGTCGCACCGACTGGGCCGATACGCGCCAGCTCGAGGATCTCTTCAAAAGCGAAAACCTCGAGACGTTGTACGGCAAGTTCTTCGACCAGCGTTTCATCGACTACATCGCCCGCAACTTCGACGAGGAGATCGACGACGTCCATTGGCGCCAGTTTGAGGCGCTGACCGCCGAGCATTTCGAGAAGCAGGGCTTTCGCGTCGAGCTCGGGCCGGGTCGGAACGATGACGGCATAGACGTCCGCGTCTTTCCCAAGGACGACAATCCGAGCCTCCCGCCCCTGATCATCGTCCAGTGCAAGCGTGAGAAGCGCAAGATCGGCAAGACCCTGCTCAAGTCGGTCTATGCCGACGTGCTCTGGGAGAAGGCTGGGTCAGGCCTGATCGTCACCACCACGGAGCTGTCTCCCGGGACCGACGGCGTGCGCCAGGCGCGCGCCTATCCGGTGGAGGCGATCGACCGCGGGAAACTGCGTGATTGGGTCTTGGCCATGCGAACAGCGCCGACCTAACGCGCACTCTCAGCGATCTGGCCCGATCCCTGGGACCTTGCCCTGCACAAGCGCCATGACCTTACTCAGCGCCCGCTCCTGGGCGAGCGGCGCGTGCGCCTTGACGACATCGACCGCCCGGCGATCGACCTCGCGCACCGCCTGCCCCACGCCCAGGTCCATGCGAGTGGGCGCGACCATCTTGTCATGCCCTAGCTCCCGGGCCACCAGTAGCTTCACTCGGGTGCGCGCGACCGCCTCGATGCGGCGGTCGGCGCGCTTGATCTTGCGCTCAAGGGTCCGAGCTTCGCGCCGCGCATCCGCCGCCGCCTGCCGCGGAGGATCCAGGCGGGAGGCGAGATAGACCCGGCCGGCCTCGCTGCGCAGCCACTCCTGGCGAACCTTCAGATCGACCTCCGCGCGCCGGTCCGCCGCGCGCGCCCGATCGACCGCGTTCATCTCGGCATGCGCCGCCCAGATCATCCGGACCGGGTTGCGGACCCATCGCACCAGGGTCTGGCGACGCGCCCTGCCCTGCTCGATGCGGTTCTGGGTCCAGTCCAGTCGCCGGGCCGCCGCCGCCCGTCGCGAAAGGGCCTCGCCCATCACCTCGCTCACCACGGACCGGGCCGTAGGAACCTCGATCGGCGCGGTGACGCGCGCCTGGGCGCGGGCCCAGCTGTCGCGCTCGCGAACCATGGTCTGGTGGATGGCCTCGAACTCGCGGATCACCGCATCGATCGGATAGGCCTGGCGCGGACGTCCGGCCGCCATCTGGTCCTCGAGCTCGCGCACCTGAACGGGGCGCGTCTGGCGCTCGGCGTTGCGGGTCTGGACCCGGCGGTTGATATCGCCGCGATCGGACGCCTCCCCGCGCCGCTCCATCCCCGAGGCGGCCGGCCCCAGGTGGATGGTCGGCTCCTGGTCCAGGCCCTGATCGTTCAGACTGCGGCTGGTGACCTGCGGCGCCTCCTGACCAAGATGCTGCCGCAGATGCAGGTTCTGGATCTGCTCCCACTCCAGGCGCAGGGCTTTCACTGCGTCCGGGTTGTCCCACTCCCGAGCCTTGAAGCCGAAGCCTTCAGGCCCGACACGGCGGGTCGTCACCAGGATGTGGGCGTGATGGTTTCGCTCGTCGCCGTGGGCGTCGGGATAGTGGATGCCGTAGTCGGCGATCATGCCCTTGCCCACCAGGCTCTCGGCGATGAAGGCGCGGACGAGGCCGTGGCGCTGATCGTCGGACAGCTCGTGGGGCAGCGACACCAGGATCTCGCGAGCGGTGCGCGAGTCCGCGCGCTTGTCGGCCGCCTCGGCCGCGTTCCATAGCCGCTCGCGGTTCTGCAGCTCGGCGGGCGCGGCAGCCGGGGCCATGATCCCGGTGAAGGCCACCCCGCCCTTGTCGGTGTAGTCGAACACCATTTCGAGGCGCTCGTCGAAGAGCTTGCCGGCCGCGCGATAGGCCGACGCGGCCACGGCCGAGCGGCCGTCGCTGCGTTTGATCGCCTTCACCTCCAGCCGATAGTGGGCCACTGGATCCTTCCCTTGCTGGGCGTGGAGCGCCCGATCTTCAAGCCGCGCAGCGAACGGGATCGCTAAGGGGCTTGCCCCTTGGCTCGACGCCAGACGACGCCCCGATCTTTCGGCGTCGGCGGGCTGCCGGGCCTCCCGGCCGCAGGCATTGCAACGCAATGCATAACTGCGCCCTTGTCACTATGGGCTGAGAAGGGGTACGCTCAATCCGTCGTTAGTTCAAGCCGAAGCCTCTCGATGGAAGCCGCCGTCAGACCCAAGCGCGCTCCCCGCCGCGCTCCCGAGAGCCCAGCCGCCAAGGCGCGTCGGCTGCAGAACCTCGCCGTGCAGCTGGCCGACCGTGAGCACCGCGCCCGGTCGGCCCTGGCCAACCTGACCGGCGCCCTGCCCCGGCATCGCGGGCATGTGACGCGGCTCGATCAGATCGAGGACGAAGGACGCCGCCTTCAGGTTTGGAAGGCCAGGGTCGAGCGCCTCGAAGCCTTGCTCGATCAGACCGAGCGCAAGCGCGAGACCCGCGCCAAGATCGTGCTGGGCGGCGCGCTGCTGGCCGAGGCCCGCGCCGATGACGAGGGTGCGGCCCTGATGGCGCGACTGCTCGACGTGCTCGATCGACGGGTCAGTCGCCCGCGAGATCGCAAGGCCTTGGCCGATACGCTCGGGCTGGCCATCGCGCCGCTGCCAGGAACGCCGGCGCCGTCCCTGCCGGATTTCGACGCCATGGCGCGGGCGAGATTGGAGGGCGCGGCCGCGGAGCCAAGCATTGAGGGTCGCGGGCGCAAAAAGGGAGCTTAGCGCGCCCCCTCCTCCGCGCTTACCCACCGCTCGAACATCGCGTCCAGGGCCTCGTCGCATTCGGCTCGCAGCTGCTCTGCCGACTTGCTGTTGGGCGCAAAGGCCACATCCACGGCCCAGACCGTCATGTGGTCGAATGCGATGGCCCAGGACAGGTTCGGATCGGTCCGGTCGGCCTGTAACTGTGTACGGGCCGCCGCCTCGTCGTCGGTCCAGCGCCGGATGAAGCCGCCGCCGAGAAGATAGAGCGTGTTGCTGTATCGCGGCATGCCGCTGGCCAGATGCTGGGCGATCAGGTCGTCGTCGATGTGATCGAACGTGGTCTTGGTGAACTCGAACATGGGACATCTCCGGCTAGGCCGACGCTCCCCTTGAGCGCCTTTGTCCCTTCCCCGCTGTCGGGCCCCGGCCAGTCACCGCAGGGGTCGCGCTCGCGCGGGCCCGGAGGGGAACCCGCGCAGCGGGTTGACGGGCTGGGTGACAGGGTAGGATTGGAAGAGGCGCCTCCAAGCTCAGTAGCCGAAGCCGCGCCGTCGCAAGTCGACGGCGACGAGCGCCTTCAGGGCGCTCGCCAGCGAGGCGGGCCCTCGGGTGGACGCCGAGGCGACCGGGATCTGGCGCCCTGGCGCCGGGCCCGTGGAGACGAGCGGGCGCCGAGGCTCAGGAAGGGCGCGCCCCGATGAGGCGCAACCCCGGCCCAGCGTCACGCAAAGAGAGGGCTCACGCCCCCTCCCCGCCGCGCGACTTGCCGACCAGCACCTGACAGAGGGCGAGATAGGCCATGGCCACCAGATCGATCGCCAGCAGCGCCCCGAAGAGCATCAGGGCCTTGGGGCCGGCTGGACGCCCGATGAAGAAGGACGCCGTCAGCCCAAGGCAGGCGAAGAAGCCGACGACGAGGGTCAGCTTGAACCCGATCAGGACGATGAGCTTTTCAGTGCGCGTGAAGGTCATGGGTCTGGTCTCCGATCGACGCTCCCGATGAGCGTCTTCGTCGACCGGGCCTGTCGGGCCCTGGACCGTCACCGTCCGCGCCGCGCGCGGCGCGGCACCCGCGCCAGCGGGTTGACGGACCGGGTGACAGGGCAGGATCGGCGGAAGCGTTCACGGGCTCGGGCAGCCCATGCCCTCAGCGGCCTGCCAGGGCGCGGATCGGTCGCTCAGGGTTGGGGCGCGGCAAGCCGTGCGGGGTCTTCGACAATCTCGCCCGTCGGCAGCACGACGAGGCCACGGGCACCCGCCGCGGCCGGCGCAAGGGTTCCTGACGCCTGGACCGAGACGTCAATCGCATCGGGCGAGCGCCCCTGATCGGGAAAGATTGCGCCGCCCGCCGCCGCAAGGGGATCGAGCGGGGCGGCGCCCGTCCTGCCCGCCTGGCCCGGATAGAAGGCGTGATCGCCGATCACCACGCTGGGCGCGGCTCCGCCGAAATGCACCAGGCGCGGCGACACCGTTCCGGCCGCTGCGCGCGCGGCCACGATCTTGGGGTTCTGGAAATAGAGGGCCCCGCCGGTGAGATCCGGCAGCCGGCCCTCCAGGGCCAGGTTCAAGATGGTGTCGATGCGCGCGCGCTCGGCCGGGCGCACCGCCGGCAAGGCGCGCCAGTCGCCGCCCGCCCGCAGCACCGGCTCGAACTGGGCGCGGGCATTGACGACCTGGTCGATGCTGTCGCCCCAGCGCCCGGCCGCGAGCCTGTTGAGGATGGTGTAGACCACGCCGGCCAGGCCGCTGTCGCCCTGCCCGGCCGCCTCGGCCCAGGTCACCCGGGCGATGGCGTCGCGCCCGCCTGGCGCATCGACCACGTCCCGCAGCCGGGCAAGGTCCGGGCGCTCGGCGGCGACCTGACCCCAGGCGCTAGCCGGGGCCGTCGCCAGGACGAGGACGGCCATGGCGCCGGCGAGGACCCGCCCCCAGGTCACGAAGGCGTCTCTGAGGTGAGAATCGGCATGTAGACGCCGAGGATCTCCGCCCGATGGACCGGACCGTAGTAGCGGCTGTCGAAGCTGTTGGGGATCCGCGTCGAGAGCACGAAGACCTCGTCGGCCGCTAGGCGCCGACAGTCGCGCCACTGCGGGAGGGACCGACCGCGCCGATCGATCCGCGCCGCGGCCGGCCAAACCTGGTCGTTGACGAGCACGCGCCGCTCGTCGGCGCAGACAAGATCCCCTGCCCCGGCCCGCACGGCCTTGAGTATGCTGGTGCGCGCTCGCTCGGGCATGGCCTCGGCGACATAGGGATAGGCGCCCGGCGGCGGCCGAAAGGCGATGATGCGCCCGACCGCCGGCGGAAGGCGGGAGCGGACGTAGATGCCGGTCGGTTCGCTGGGCGAGGTGTTGACCAGGACCAGCGGCGCGGGCGCGAGGGCCTGGACCGCCGCGATCGGTGCGGGGATCAGACCAAGCAAGGCGATGCGGAGCCCTCGATGCATGGCCAAGGCTCTCACCCGGTCGATGGTCTCGGCAATTCCCGAGAAATCCGGGGTCGTCGGGCCTTCTCGGGGTTCCCGGCCTGGGTCGCAGACCACGAGCCGGGGAAACGGGGCCCCTCTTTGGCCCTGTGTTTCCCGGCGGCGCTTCAGCTGCGCCGTTAGAGATATTGTTATGTACGAAGTTAATTAAGTTAAGGGGCCTGACAGGGAGGAAAACCTGAGTGCGTTCCGTGGCTTGGCGAAACACCCAGTGGGCGATACCCCGTGGATCGGTGTCTGTTCCCCCGAGGCTTGGGTGGGCGTTCCCCCGCAGGAAGCGTGGGTGAAAACCCGTGCCATCCACAGGTTGGACCGGTGGGTGAAAGACCGAACCCGGCCCGAAGTCCCTCCGGTGGGCGAATCCCCGACGCTTTCAGGCCGCTGAGGCCGCAAAATCCCCGCCAACTAGGCGTTCTGCCGGTCCCGCGAACATCTGACGGGGCCAAAATCCGCCCTTAGATGGCCCCGCGCTCCCGTGAAGGCGCACCAGTGGGCGAAACCCCGACATCCGGACCGACCCCGGTGTGTGAAACCCCGAGGCAAAGCCGAGTCCAGGGTGGGTGAAACCCCGAAGCATGGCCCTGGCGCCCGGTGTGCGAAACCGCGATGGCGCGGTGTGCGAAACCCCGACGCAGCTCCCTCAACCGGGTGTGTGAAACCCCGAACGAAAGGCCGATTTCGGTGTGTGAAACCCCGAGGGCCTACCCCCACCTCCGGCGGGCGTTCCCCCCGACGGATTGGAGGCGCTTCGGTGGGTGAAACCCCGAAGAAAGGCCCAGGCGGTGTG
This sequence comes from Pseudomonadota bacterium, assembly GCA_020161365.1. Taxonomy (GTDB): domain Bacteria; phylum Pseudomonadota; class Alphaproteobacteria; order Caulobacterales; family Caulobacteraceae; genus Caulobacter. The sequence goes on from JAIUNU010000016.1 coordinate 12,028, forward strand.
CGAAACCCCGACAAGCCGGGCCTTATCGGGTGTGTGAAACCCCGACGTGTCCCTTCCACGGCCGCCGCCGGCGTTTTGGCGCTGAAAATCGGCGTCCGCGCCCGGTTTTAACCCGCTGTTTACCAATTTGGCGGGCGGCCAGGGCGACTCTGGTGTGTGAAAGACCGTCCCGCAGGGCCAGGCGTTACTTGAAGTCCTGGCGTCAACTACTTGAAAATATGGGGAATCGGCAATCGCGGTGTGCGATAGACCGTTAGTCGTCGTCGCGCACGACCCGGCGCTTGGTCCAAGGCTCGATCAGCCCGTCGACCTCGACGGCACGGCGATCTTCCCGCTCCCGGCGGACCCGCGTGGCCGTCTCGGCCTCAAGCTCGGCCTGGACCTGGATGCGCTCGACGACCGAGCGGCGAATGAACCTCACCGCCTGGGAGCCGTCCCCGGCTGTCGTATAGGCCATGTCGTACTCAGGCAGGTCGTTGGCCTCGACGATCTTGCGCAACATGCGCGCAAATTCCTTGGGCGCGCTGTCGGAGCCGCTCTTCTCGTGCAGCAGGCTGACCCGGCAGGTCCAGCCGTCGTCCTGGTCGCCGGCGTGTTTGCGGGCGATGCGGTAGATGATGCGCTCGAGGCCGCCGGAGATCTGGAAATAGTCGGGGTGCATGGTCAGCACCGCCTTCTCGTTCATGATCCCTTCCCAGACCCAGTTCGACAGCACGATACGCAGCGCCACCGGGTTGCCCTGGCCGTCGGTCTCCACGCCCCATTCGTCCAGCCAGCTGAAGCGCGCGTCGTGGCCCTTGCGGGGCCGGCGGATGGAGGTGTGGATCGATGTGGTCGCGAGACGATCCAGCGCCGCCTTCAGGTCGGCATAGCCCTTGCCGCCGGTGTCGCGCTGGATCGTGCGCAAGAGGTCATAGGCGGTGACGTGCAGGGTCCGGGGCACGTCGTTGCGACCCTCGGCCTTCATGCGGTTGAGCGCGCTGGTCGCCCAGATCAGGATGTCGGCGTCCCAGATGGTGGCCATGCCGTAGGCCGGCATCGCCTCGACCTTCACCGTGACCTCGCCGTCGGCGCTCTTGTACTCGATGGGCTTGAGGCGCTTGCGCTTCTGCAGCGAGAAGAACGGCCGCTCCATCGTCTCGCGCTGATCCTTCAGCGAAAGATCCCGCATCAGCGGGATGAACAGGTCGAACTGGTTGTTGCGGTCCTTGGGGGCCGTCATGCGCCCTGCCCTACTCTCACGATCATCTGGCGTACCGCGATTCGCTTCATCGCCGCCGCGTGCCGGATGGCCGCGGCCACACCGGCGGATCCACCCAAGTCATCGACGGGGGGGAGCAAATCCCCATTTGCCCTTTTGCCCATCTTCCTATTTTCTCACCCGGCGTCCGTCTTCGTGGAGCGTCGCCATATCGACCGGGTAGCCCTTCTCGGCCAAGGCCTCCAGGACCAGGAACTTTACCGTCACCCGCCGCCTGACCGCGTCCAGCTTCAGCGCGGTCGACAGCTCATCGTCGATGACGAATTTCAGCGAGGTCTCGCGATCGGAGAAGTCGGTCGCCGGAGCGGGCTTGACCGCCTTGGGTTTGGGAGCCGCGCGGGGGGCCGGCGCGACCGCCAAGGCCTTTGGCGCGGGCGCGGGCGTCGCCTGGGCCGGCGAGGCCACGTCCGCCTCGATCACGCCGGCAGGCGCACTGGTCGTGCGATTGAAGCCCAAATCCTCGGTGGCTTTGCGGAGGGCTTCGGTGGCGCCCGCGTCATTGATCGGACGGGGTCGTGGGGCCGGTTGGAAGGCCGGGCGGGCGGCTTTGTCGGTCATGGTCTCCCCTCCCCTATCAGGCCGCCTGGGCCTGGTTGGCCAGCGCTTCAAGCAGCTCGGCCAGCACCGCGGCGATCTCGCGCGCGGCCTTGGCCTCCCCGCCGGGGGCGCTGGGCGTCATGCCCGTGAAGTGGATCTGCTGATAGGCCGCGCGCTGGATGATCTCCGTATTGAGGACCGGGATACTGTTGTCGCGGATCTCCTGGCGGGCATGGCCAGCCACGCGGCTGTAGAGCGGGTTCATCTGGCTGAACACGACGCGCGCGGGGATGCCGCGCTTGAGCATCTTCTCGGCGCGCTTGACCACCTCGTAGGTGCGGTAGACCTCCTGCAGGTCCATGCCCGAGATCTTGGTCGGGATCAGGACCATGTCGCTCTCGGCGATGGCGTAGGTCACCGCCTGGGAGGCCGCACCTTCCAGGTCCACGAAGACCAGGGCGTACTCGCTGGCGGCGTTGGCGATGACGTCCTGGATCCTGGTCTCGTTGGCCTCGCTGATGACGGTGACCTTGCAGTCGTCGCCGGCGCGCTCGCGCCAGCTGGCGACGTGGCCGTTGGGGTCCCCATCGACGATGGCCACCGAGCCGCCCTGTCGGGCGAAGGCGTCGGCCAGGCACATGACCAGGGTGGTCTTGCCCACCCCGCCCTTCGTCGAACACACGCTGATGACCGCCATGGGAAAGTTCCCTTCTGAGGCAATGGGCAACTGGGCAATTGGGGTCTTGGGTTTCTGCCGAGGTCCCCTTTTGCTCAAATTAGGTTATGGGCAATTGGTGAACAGGGTTTTAACCCAAGTGGGTAAATGGAGTTCTGGGGACATGTGGAAAGCAACTTTTCCACAGAAACCCGCTTCACCAAATTCGCAAAACACCTTCATCCCAGATGGGCAAGGGTGGACTTAACCCAGAGCCCATTTTGTGAACATCACTCTAAACCAGATACCCAAGTTCGCAAACGGGGTTCCGGGAACTTCCCGGTTTGGGCAAGATACCCAAATGGGGATTTGCCCTCTTGCCATGATGGGGCGAGGGGGTTCTGGGCAAGTCCTCAAGAGGGCAAGACCACACCTTGAGCTGAACTGCTTCGCCGGGCCGCGCGACACCCCAGACGCCCAAATGGGAACTTCCCCATTTGCCCACCTGGCTGAGCCCCCGCGCTACAGCCGCCAGGCGCGATAACGCGAGCGGCCGCTGACTTCCATCACCGACGCGCCCAGGCTCGTCAGCAGCCGCCGGGCCGTATGGCCGGCGACGCCCAGGTGCTCGGCCGCCATCGCCGCACTGACCAGGGGCCTGGCCAGCAGAAGGTCGACGAGATCGGCCGAGCGGTCGTTGGCCCTGCGATCGCCGACGCGCTTGAGCACCACCTGGCGGGCCAGATCCAGGCGTTTCATCTCGGCCAAGCCCGCCTCGGCCCCGACCGCCGTGATCTTCAGCCAGTAAGCCAGGCGGGCCGCGATCGGGGCGGCGACGAACCCCCGCGGCGGCTGCAGGTGGGTCCGACGCGGGACCTCGAAGGCGAGAAGGCACGAGCGCGTGCGGCCCGACACCCTCAGGGCCTGGGCGACCATCACCCCGCCGACGAAGCTCTGGCGGGGCAGGGGGTTGACCAGGCGCCAGCCCTCCAGCGCCGTGGCCGCGCGCAGCAAGGCCGGCGCGCGATCGGGGAGGCGCCGGGTCCACTGCACCCACTCCTCCACCGCCTCGATCGGATCGGCCGTCTCGCCCCGGCTCAGGGTTCGAACCTGGTGGACGAGTTCGCCGACCAGGTCGCGGGCTTCCGCGCCGGGGCCGGGGCGAACCTCGTCGGGGTCGATAGGGGAGGGGGCCAAGAGCGGCGGCTCGCTGCGATGGCCCGCCAGCCAGACCGCCCCGTGCGCGGTCTGCAGCTCCGGCCCCGCGCCGCGCGCCCTGCGACGGGCCCGCACGAGACCGTAGGTCGCGCGCAGGGCCTGGTCGGGAAGGCGCGCGTCCATCTGGGCGTCGTGCAAGACCAGGTCCTCCATATCGACGATCTCGCCGCTGACCCAGCCCCAGCCGTTGGCCTCGATGAAGTCGACCCGCGCGGCCCAGCCCTCGGCGAAGGGGCAGGCCTGGGCGCGCGCGTCGAGTCGGCTCACCGTGTCCTCGGCCTTGGCGAGGTTCAAAAATAGCCCTTCGACCGAGGCGTCCAACAAGCCGTTCTCCGCGCCGAAAACGGCGAGTCTGAGTGACGCACATTTATACCCCTTAAGTGTGCGTTACGCCATGGCCCGAACATGACCCCGCCCCGGAAGGGATCCTCCGGGGCGGGGGAGGGGCCTTTAGGCCTCCTCGTCTTCGGGATTGGTCTCGGGGCGGTCGAGCGACTTCAGCTCGTGGCCCGGACCGGCGACCACCACCTTGGTGAAGTAGCGCTCCTGGCCGTCCTTGTCGGTGTAGTGCTCGTTGCGGATCTCGCCCTCGACATAGACCTTCGAGCCCTTGGGGAGGGGACGCGAGGAGAGCCACTTGACCGTCGCGGGGCTCCAGATCTCGACCTGGTGCCAGGTGGTGAAGTCCTGACGCTCGCCGTTCTTCTTGGTGTAGCGGCTGGTGGCGACCCGCAGGACCGCCAGGGCCTTGCCGCCCGAGGTGGCGCGAATTTCAGCGTCCGCGCCGGTGAAGCCGATCAGTTGAACCTTGTTGAGCATGGTCTTTCTCCGTCTTCCGCCGGGAATGGCCCCGGCGGCTCGCGGTCCCTGCCGCGATCACGCGTCCTGGCAGGGCGGGGACTAAGGGCCGGGCCAAAGCCCGCGGACGGTGGACACCGGGCTGCACGCAGCGCAGCGGAGGAAGGCCGGAGGCTCCGCCGGCCCGCGCCTCGCTTACGAGGTCGGCTTTGACCCGGGCCGCCCCGCCCTAGGGATGGCGTGACAGATCGCGCGGGTCCGCACGCCACTTGGGGCTCCGCGGCCAAGGCGGATGACCTGCTGATCAAGGTGCTGGTCGGCCAAGCCGCGCCGCGCGCTTAGCCCGGTTCGACGCAGCCGGCGCAGACGGCCGAGGTTTTCCGCCGCCTCCGCGCCTAGGACCGGCCAGACGTCTGGATCCACCGGCCCTGGCCGGCGATGGAGCCCAAGGCCTTCAAAGGGCAACGCCCCAGCCCCGAGGGCGCGCGTGTCGGATGCAAGATCCGCAACGAGCATGCGCCGTCCGCGGCAAGCGGTTTCAGAAGGCGACAGGTCGTCGGTCGGGCGCTGTCGGCGCCGGCCGAACAACAGCCGAACGGGTAGGGGAGGCGACCGCCCGTCCCAGGGACGCTCTGGACGGGTCATCGCAAGGCGCCGGAACGAATCGCCAACCGCTAAGGTTAGGGTCCGATCCCATGGCGGCCGCAAGATCTCGCGGTTCGTTCGGGCTTTATTCCACCCGGCCTGGCGTCGTCCCAGGCCTTCGGACTGATGCGGTTAGCCCGCGTCGGCGGCGTCCTCATCGGCCATGGCCCGAACGAGCGACAGGATCTGCCGACGCACCCGGCCCCGCCCGATCCTCGCGAACTTCTCGGCCAATTCGAGACCCTCCGGCGTACTTAGGAAGGCGTCGAGGGTCCGATCCGCCGCCGCACGGGATGGATCGGGCGCGTCCGCGCCCGGATCGCCCAGGCCTTCGAAGAAATAGGACACCGGCACCTTCAGGACGCCGGCGGTCTCGTAGAGCTTGGAGGCGCTGATGCGATTGGCGCCGCGCTCATACTTCTGCACCTGCTGGAAGGTGAGCTTCAGTCCCGCAGCCAACTGTTCCTGGCTGACGCCGGCCACCTTGCGGCGGGTCCGCACGCGGGCGCCGACATGGAGGTCGATCGGGTTGGGCGCGCGGCTGTCGGGTGGAGAGTTGGCCAAGTTTCTAGGTCCTTTGTCCAAGGCCGCGGGCGCCAAACGCCGCCGGCGCGTCGGAGCGAGAGAAAAAGCGCCGGGCGGCGGCTTTTCAACCCTGATGTTTTCCAAGGACGAGCGCTGGCCCCCAAGCCTCACAAAAGAGGGCGCGACGGCCAAGGCCGCCGCGCCCGAGCCGTCAGGCCCGCAGCCGCACCGTCACGCAGCGGATGCCGCGTTCGGCCGCCTTCTGGGCGAGGTTGAGCGCCGGACCGAACGGCTTGAGCTCGCCCCTCCGCGCGGCGTCCAACGAATTGGCCAGGGTCAGGACGCAGACCGGCTCCAGCTCCAGCAGTTCGTCATTGGCCCGGAACGGCGCGGCCCGGCCGTTGCGGTCGAAGTCGGCCCTGGCCAGCACCGTGGTGACGCCGTGCGACCGCGCCCATTTCTGGGCGAGCTTCTCGCCGCCCCGCGCGCCGGTGACGGCCAGAGCCATGTCGGGCCAGGTCTGGCGCGCCCAGTTGAGGGCGTCGAAGATGCGCCCGGCGTCGACGGCGGTGTCGGCCTGAGGGGCGGCGCGGAAGCCCACCACCACGGTCCCCGGATCGACGGCGCGGTGTCGCCGGGCCCGCATGGCGCGGATCGCCTCCCGGGCCTCGACCTGGGCGGCCGATAGGCGCGAGGCCTTGACGCTGCCGCGCCAGGGCTGCCAGGCCTCGCCGGTGGCCAGGGCGTAGGCCTGGGCGGCCGCGTCGCGGATCAGTTCCACGGCCTGGACGGCGACATCGGCGGCACGCGTGCGCTGGGTGGCCTCTTGGAGGTCGGTGTCGGCCACCTCCGAGCCGTTGAAGTCGCGGACCTGGCGCTGCAGGTCGTCGCGGGCGCGGTCGGCCTCCCGCTCGATCCGCTGGGCGGCGGAATGGAACGCGCCGATCAGGGTCTCGGCCAGGGTCGTCTGGAAATCCTCCAGGGCGGTGTCGGCCAAGAGGTCCAGCAGTTCGGTCATCACGCAGTGGCCCAGCTGGACGAGGGCGTCCTCGGGCGGATGCGGCCGCGGATCGTCCAGGCTCAGGGCCTGGGCCTCAAGGGCGGTGAGCGGGCCGGTGAGGGGGGCAGGGGCGGTGGCGGTCATGGGACCAGTCCTTCAAAAGGGTCGGGAGCGAGCCCGTGGGCTCCCGACCGCCTTCCGCGCCGACGGACCGGTTCCGGTCGCAAGGGCTTTGAGCGCAGCGCCCCTTGCGGCCGGGGCCGGCCGGTGGCGAGGTCGCTGGAGCCCAGGGCGGCCTCCCACCGTCCGGACGGTCACCAGCCCCGCGCCGCGCCCGAACGACGTCCCCACGCCGTCCCCGCGTAGGGGTCGGCCTTGAGCTGCAGGCGGGCTGGATAGGCGACCGCCTGATGGCCCGGGCAGTAGGGCCCCTTTCCGATGACCGCCGCGCCGCAATAGCCAAAGCCCGCCGCCTTGGGATCGCCCACCGGCCAGCGACAGATCCGCGCCGTCAGGGCCGCGCCGTCGAACACGCGGGCGACCGCCTCGACCGGCGCGGCCTGGGGCGTTCGCGCCCGAACGGCCGGGGCGGCCGGCGGGGGAGGGGGCCTGGACGGCGACGGCCGGCGCGGGGCCGAGGTCCTTGGCCGTTCGGCCCGGGTCCGGCGCGGAGCCGACGGCTCCATGCGCCCGGCCAGGCCAAGCCGGTGGACCTTGCCGATCACGGCGTTGCGGGTCACCCCGCCCAGGGCCTTGGCGATCTCGGCGGCGGAACGGCCCGCCAGCCACAGGGTCTTCAGAGCGGCGACGCGCTCGGCGCTCCAGGAGGAAGAAGACATGGGACACCTCGTCTGCTCGCGCCCGATCGGCGCGCAGACGGATCCCTCCCTTTGCCTTTCCCCGGGCTGGGCGGGTCCCGGCCCACCCTTGAGATTCTCCGGTATTGGCAGGCCGCCCGGCCCCGCCTAAGCCTCGTCGTTTCCGATCCTGGCCCCGCCCCATCGGGGCCCGCCCGGGAGGCCAGCGTTATGTCCAGGCTTCGGCTAAAGACGCTGGCGGGTGTCTATCAAGCGCCTTCTCAACTCCCGGAGCGGCTGATCGATCGGCGACACGTCGGATCAAGGACCTCCATGTCGATCATCAAGGCCAAGCCCTTGCGTCCCGGCGACGTGCTTCTGGAGTCGGGGAATCCGAAGATCGCCGCCGGCGCCGAGGGCGGCGTCTTCGGACATGCCAGTCTGGCCGTGACCCGGCTCACCTGGATGCAGGTCGGGCTGCGCGCGATCATGCTACAGGCCCGACCCATCGCCCGCTACCGCTCCGAATCCAAGACGTTCATCGGGTTTGAGATCGATGGCGCCGCCCTGGTGCGTCGCCGCCATGCGCCGCCGACGGCGACGGACGTCTGGGCCGCCGTCACTTCGGAGCTGGGGCGCAAATACGCCTCGCGGGTCAAGCTGCAGCAGATCAAGGATTTGACGCCGGAGGCGATCGAGGCCCTGGCCCAACCGCTGGATTACGTGCCCGAGTCCGACGACCCGCTCACGCCCGGCCGGCTCTGTTCCGAGGCCTGCGCCGTCGTCCTGGGCCTGTCGCAAACCCTTATCAGTCCCGGCGCCCTGGCGGCGACCGACGAGCTGGTGGATCTGCCCGCGCTCGTGGTTCCCTACGCGACCTTCGTCGAGGCGCACCCCCGATCTGACGAGCTCGCCGATCTGGTCAACACCATCTCCCGCCGCGCTGCTCCCAGGCTCTCGCGCGCCTTGCAGGCCTGCGCCGAGCGCCTGAAGGAGGGCGAGGACGTCGACCGGGACGCCTTCCTCGCGTCGATCGAGGCTGAATTCACCGACACGGTCGGGACCAATTCACAGTTGGTCCGCGAGATTGAAGCCCTCGAGGCCCAGATCCTCGACGGCTGACAGCATGAACCGTCGCTTTTGCTTGTGACGCCGGGAAGGGGACGCCAGACTCCTCGGCGATGAAATCGAATCTCGACTACCTGCCCGACCGCCAGCACCGGGAGCTGGACAAGATCGTCGGCCACCTGCTGGCCGGGTTCGAGCAGGCCGTGGCCGGCGGCACCCAGGCCTGGCGGCGCGGAGCCAAGATCTACAAGATCATCCTGTTTGGCAGCTATGCGCGCGGCGACTTCGTCGACGAACCGCACAACGGCTACCTTTCGGACTTCGACATCCTGGTGGTGGTCAGCGACGAGAAGCTGACCGACACGGCCGACTACTGGTACGAGACCGAGGAGAAGATCGCCCACGACCCGTCGATCGGACGGATCGTCAACCTGATCATCCACGACCTCTCGGAGATCAACGCCGCCCTCGACGCGGGCCAGTACTTTTTTCGGGAGGTCATCGAGCAGGGCGTCGTCCTTTACGAGGTGCCCGGCCATGCCTTCCACCCGCCCAAGCCCCTGACGCCCCAGGCCGAACTGGCCCTGGGCGAGACCTACTATCGCAAGATCTTCGCCACGATCCGAACGTCACTTAAGACGGCAGAATTTCAGATGGCGCAGGGGGACGAGGACGACTGGCTTCACAAGGCCGCCTTCAACCTGCACCAGACCGTCGAGGCCGCGTACATCGCCGTCCTGCTGCTGACCGGCTTCTACGCGCCGCGTTCGCACAACATCCTGTTCCTGCGCTCCCAGGCCGAGGCCAAGGCCCCGTCGCTGATCCCAGTCTGGCCGCGCGACACACGGGCCCAGCGCAAGCCGTTCGGCAAGCTCAAGCGGGCCTATGTCGACGCCCGCTATAACCAAGAGACTTTCCACATCACTCAGCCGGAGCTGGAGCAACTGAAGGCCAGCGCAGAGCAGCTGATCGGCCTGGTGCGGGCGGTCTGCGAGGCGCGGCTGGGCGAACTGCGCCGCGTCGCGGGCCAGGCCGCGACCTGATCCACGCTTGAAAATTTAACCTTCAAGGTGTATTTCAATGGCGGCGAAGCGAAATCCGCATCACGCGCTGGCGGCGATCCAGACGAAATTCGCGACCGTGGCAGGGCTGGAGATCACGCGGGTGGCGACCGAGAACGCGCGAGCCCTGGGTTATGGATTGCAGGATGTCGTCGACGCCGTGCAGGCGCTGCAAGGTGGTGACTTCATCAAGTCGGAGACGGCGCACAGTCCGCCCAATTCAAAGGTCTGGCACGACACCTACAACCTGCCCTGGGACGGACGCGTGCTGTTCCTGAAGTTCGCGGGCGAGACCTTGATCGACCTGACGCTGACCTCGTTCAAAGAGACCGGAAAATGACCGAGACCCGCATTCATCCCGAGACCGGCAAGGTCCTGCGCCGCGACACCCGCGCCCAGACGGTGCGGTTCGGCTCGATGTCGCGCGTGGTGCAGGCGCCGGGCTGGTATCCCGACGACGACAGCGACTCCATCCATTCGGGCGCTGATCTTGCTGAGAGCAACAGGGCCTTCGAGGCGTTGAAGGCCGCCTACGCCGCCCACGTGCGCAAGGTCCGCAAGCGGCTCAAGCTCACCCAGGAGGAGGCCGGCCGGCTGATCGGCGGCGGCAGGCGCGCCTTCCAGAAATATGAGAGCGGCGCCACACCGCCCGGCGTGGCCGCGGTCGGCCTGATCGAAATTCTGGCCCGCCATCCCGAAGAAGTCGACTTCCTTCGGGCCCTGCGAGCGGAGGCCTGAGCGGACCCTCGGCGACAGGACGTCACACGCCCGGGCAGGGCGACCTCTGGCGCCGAACCGTCCGCCGCCCCCGCGTCAGGGATCGCAACCCGAAGGGCCAAGACCCGCGCGCGGGGCTTGGGGCGGCTCCGCCGCCTAGAGCCCGGCCGCCGAAGGGCGGCGACGCCCTTTTGCTCTATCAGTAGCCGACCTCGGCGGCCTGCACGTCCGGATAGCGGGCGAGCAGAGCCTGCACGGCCGCGACCCGGCCGCCCGTCAATCCACGGCTGGTCAGCAGGTGATCGAGACACTCCAACCGGGCCTTCAGCTTGTTGACCGGAGCCGTCGGCAGGTTCTGACGGCGCAAGCGGCTTGGTTGCTTCTGGAAGATCCGATTGAACAGTCGGTCGTGATGGGCGCAGACGTTGCGCAGATCGACCAGACACTCCAGCCAGTTGGTGAGCACCTCGTGGGTGGGCATGCCGAAGTCGTCGGCCACGGCGGCTTTTATCGGATTGGACAGAAGGGCGTAGAATCTCACGGCGGCCCCGAAGGTCAGAAATTCCTTCATGGTCCAGAATGGCGGCAGCACAGGATCGCTGTACTTGGCCATGTAGTTGTGAGCGCGCGCGTCCCTGGACTTGGCGTAGAGGGTCGACAGCTGGTCTAGGGCCACACGGCGCGAGGCGCCGTCCTTAAAGGCGCTCTCGGCCTTGTGGGGATGGCTGCCGTGCGCGCGGGTCAAGGCCTCCGACATGCTGTTGCGGAAGGCCAGCTCGAAGTCACCGCAGGCGTCGAAGCAGATCGCCCGCAGGCGCCGGTCGCAATCATAGAGGTTGAGGATCTGGTTGTAGGTGGTGCCGGCCCGGAACGGCTTTCCCGGCAGATGGGTCTGGCGTCGCGCGATGAAGTAGATGCGCAGGCGCTCGTACCCAACCCGCTCGATCTTGCGGGCCGCGACATTGGGCCGAGGCACCACCAGACCGCGGGCGCGCAGATGCGCGACCCAGTCGCTGGGCGTGGCGTGCGGCTTGGTGTAGGGAGGAAGCGCCATCTCAAACGAGAAGGACCGCCCTTTTGCACTCCACCCGAAGGTGGATCGTGTGGCGGCCCGTGACCCCTTATAAATAGCCTTTCGGCCTTTAAGTTCAAGTAAAAAGGCCCGCTGGCGTCGCACGTCCGCCGGGGCGCCCCTTTCAACTTGGTAATATTGGCGGTCGTCCCGCTCATGGCAAGCGGGCTGCCCCGGATGGAAATCTCGCCGATTTCGCCGTACGATCACCGCAAAGCCCGCCCGGCGGACGATTTTTCGCGCCCACCCCAGGGCGCCCACGCCTCTCGGGGGAGACCCAAGCGTCGCCCGCCCCCCAGGCGGCGGCGCCTCCCCGGCGGGAGACCCCCACGCCCGACTAAGCAGATTGCCGCCATGCTGCATCCCGTTGGAGCTGCATGCCCTGTCGCTCATTCCCAGATTCCCGTAACCGGGAGACGCCCGTGCCTCCCCCTCGAAGTTGCGCCGGGCCCGGCCCGGGCTCATATCGGTTTCACCAACCGGAGCCGAAGCGATGAGCGCCAAGGAAAAGGGCAAGGCCGCCGACGCGGACCTGCGCACGAACGAGAAGAAGTGGTCCAAGCCGCTGATCGAGGCGGGCTACACGGTGTTCCCCACCGTGATCATCGAGAACCAGCGCCAGCTGGGCCTCGACGCCGTCGACGTCAACATTCTGATGCACCTGGCGTCGAAGTGGTGGAAGGCCGAGGGCAAGCCCTATCCGTCCAAAGGCACGATCGCCCAGGCCATGAACCTGGACCCGCGCACGGTGCAGCGGCGGATCGCCGCCCTGGAGAAGGCCGGCTATGTCCGTCGCGAGGAGCGGCGCGAGACGCCGACCGGCAGCAAGACCAATGTCTATCACCTGGATGGCCTGATCGCCGCGGCCAAGCCCTTCGCCGAGGAGAAGATCGCCGACATCGCCGAGCGGGTGGCCATCAACAAGGCCAAGGCCGCCCGCAAGGGCGCCCCCAAGCCCAAGCTCACCCTCGTGGCGACCGAGGAGGATTAGAGCCTAATCCTCCTCCCTGACGCGGCGTAGCTCAGCCAGGATAGAGCCCCTGTTTTCGACATGGACTGGGCGGTGACACGCCAGACTATGGGCAGGGCGGTCGCGGGTTCAAGTCCCGCCGCCGCGTCCCCTTCCTTCCACTCCAGGCCTGGAGCCTCGTCGATGGCCCGTGATCCGCGTCCCGCCCCCGCCGCGCCGGAAGACGGCCTGCTGGAATGGATGAAGGCGGCCCGGATCATCGCCAAGATCCCGTACCCGCCGGTCTCGGCCTGGGAATTTGGCCAGTTGAAGACCGAACGCGCCGTCCGCGACCGCCTCAAGGGCGCGACAGTCTACATCATCGCCCAACGACCGATCCTGTGGTTCGACCAGGTCCGCGTCGAGGACGGGCAGATCCGCTTGGACATCAACGACGGGCAGGGCCCGCCCGTGAAGGCGATCGTCGACCCCTATGGCCTGGGCATCTTCGCGACCGACGAGCCGATGACCGTGGAGTGCGGATTTCACCATGACGCCACGGATCAGCCGCCGCCTTGGGACCGGGCGGCCAGCCTCAAGCTCTATGACCGCGACAAGACCCTGCGGGTCTGGTGGAGCCCCCAGAAGCTGCTCTTCGAAGCCTTCGCCCTCGATCGCCCGATCCTGCTCGCCGGCGATCCCGAGCGGTTCATGGACTTCGAGATCCACTATATCGGCAAGGCCTACGACCAGCGGCTTTGGAAGCGGCTGAAGGCCCATGAACGCTATCTCGACATCCTGACCTACGAAAAGGTCCGGGGCGTCGACCACGGCCAACCGTCCCTGGAGATCACGATCTTCGCCCTGGAAGTCGTCGAGCTGGAAGAGCTTCACGGCGTGCGCGACGGTCCGGAGGAGGGCCAGGCCGATCCGCCGGGGATGACGATCTTCCGCCATCCGGACGATCCGGCCGATCCGCGCTGGCGCGCTTTCCGCCGCCGCTGGGCGCAGGCTCACGAGGCGGCGGTCACGACGGAACTGGAAGCGGCGCTGATCGATCTCTTCAAGCCGGCGCACAACACGATCAAGGTGAAGGTCTATCCGAAGATCGCCGGCGGTCTCCACGCCTTGGGCTATAGCGACACCCTGCTGCGCCTGAAGAACTGCCCCTACATCTTCCGAACCGAGGCAGGCGGCACGCCCCTGGAAGGCGCCGATCCCGAAGACGGCTGGTAGCCGCGCCGGTAACCCAGCCCTGCGCCGACCGACTTGGCGCGGCGTGAAGTCTATGGCATCGCACGGCGCGAAACTCGCGGATCCCGCCCCATGACGCCCGACACCTTCCGCACGCTCGCCCTCGGTCAACTCAACGCGTGCCCGGCCTCGCGGCTGGGCGTGATCGAGTTCCTGATCGGCGACAAGGTGTTCGCCGCGCTCGGGGTGGATCCGGGCGTGGCGATAGTCCGGCTTTCTCCCGAAGATCAGGCCCGGGCCCGGGCGGCCGCGCCCGCCGTGTTCTCGCCCCAGCCGGGCGGGGCCGGCGCGCGCGGCGTCACCTGCGTGCGTCTGGCCCTGGCGCAAGACCATCAGGTCAAGCCGGTGCTCGCCCAAGCCGCGGCCCGCGCCCGCAACGCCCGCTCGGCGCTCACGCGCCTGGGCTGAGCGCCGCCGGCGCGCCGCTCGGCTTGCAACCCCGATTCGGCCGTCTTAGACTCAAGCCGCGTCGCTGAAAGCGTGACGCCGAGGCGTGAGAACCTCGCTTGATAGAGCCGCTTCGCGACCGGACGTCACCCGGCGCGACCGGTGTGCCTGCGCCGCTGGCGTCGACGACGACGCGCGCCTTGCCACTCAAGCCATGGTCTCATGGACGACCCGACCCTCGTCGGGCGGCGCCTCACCACGGAGGCGAACCATGGCCGGTGGCCACGATCTTGAGGGCGGGTCGGTGACGACGCCCGCCGCCGGGCGGCGAGGGGAGGGGCGGCGATGAGCGACCTACTAGCCGAGCCGCGTCCGGCTCCGACCGATACGGCCGTCTCCCCGCCGGCGCGCGGCGGCGACGTCGAGCGCCTGTTCCGCAGCCAGGCGCCCCGGCTCTTGCGGCTCCTGACCCGGCGCTACAGCCGCGAAGAAGCCGGCGACATCGTCCAGGAGGTCTTCCTGCGTCTGACCGGTGCGGCCGACCGCCAGACCCTTACCAATCCCGAGTCCTACATGAAGGGCATCATCTGGAACCTGCTGCGCGACCGCTCGAAAAGCTTCGCCCGCCGGATCGAGCGGAGTCACGCCGAGCTGCAGCCCGACCGCCACGCGGCCGAGGAGGGCGATCCGCATCAACTCCTGGTGGCGCGCCAAACCCTGGCGCGCTACGAAGCGGCGGTCAGCACGATGAAGCCCAAGACGCGGGAGGTCTTCCTGCGCCATCGACTGGACGGCGAGAGCTACGGCCAGATCGCCGAGGCGCTGGGCATGAGCGTGAGCGGGATCGAAAAGCAGATGGCCAAGGCGGCGGCGCACCTCAAGCGCGCCTTGTCCAAGCGCTGATCAGGGAAGGGGGCGTATGAGCCAGCAGGACAAGGCGAGGGACCAGGAGGCCGCCCAATGGTTCGCGCGCATGCGCGGACCGGGGGCCCTGACCCATCGCGCCGCCTTCGACGCCTGGCGCGCCGACGCGGCCAATCGCCGGGCCTATGAGGCGATCGAGCGCCAGTTCGACGAGGCCGGCGTCCTGGCCCAATCGCGCCGTCCCGACGTTAGGCGGCGCACGCGCCGGACGCGCGATCTCGCTCCGGTCTACAAGATCACCGGCGCCCTGGCGGCCTGCGTCATCGCCGCGGCGGTTCTGTCGCTGGTCGTGTGGCGCGGCGGCCAGGCCGAGATGCGCTACGCCACGGGGCTGGGCCAGATCCGCGCGGTCAAGCTGGCCGACGGCTCCTCCATGGTGCTGGACACCGACAGCGCCGCCACCGCCGTGACGCGCGGCGGCCGCCAGGTCGTGCGGCTGGACCACGGTCGGGCGCGGATCGTGGCGGCCGGAGCCTTGCGGATCGAGGCCGACGGCGCCCAGCTCGACGGCCAAGGCGCCACCCTCGACCTGGCCTTAGCACCGCAGGGCGGCCTCGCCGTCACCGTGCTGTCAGGCCAGCCCCGGCTTTCCGGCGCCGCGGCCCGCTTGCTGCCGGCCAGCGCGGCCCTGCCGACAGGACGCGAGGTGCTGTTCGGGCCCAAGCTCTCGTCGGTGAACATCCGGCCCGCCTCCAAGGTCGAGGCCCAGTGGCCCTCGGGCCTGCGCACCTTCGACCAGACGCCGCTGTCGGCGGTGGCCGCGATCGCCAACCGCTACAACAGCCGGAAGATCCGCTTGGCCGACCCGGCCGTCGGCGCGCTGCGGGTCTCGGGGGCTTTCCGGGTCACCGGCGCGGACGAGCTGGCCAACGGCCTGGCGGCGGCCTTTGGCCTCACCGTCCTCAAGGCCCCGAACGGCGACCTGATCCTGAGCCGCGCGGCGGCCTGACGACGACGCCGTGACACTGGCGTGAACTTTTTTGGGAGGCGCCGCCCGCTCGCCTCGTCCCTAGCCCCCAGACACGACGCACCTCGCGTCCTTTGGGGGAAACCATGTTCTCGATCACGACCCGCCGGGCCCTGCTCGCCAGCGCCGCGGTCCTCAGCCTGACCCTGGCGGGTCAGGCCTCAGCCCAGGCGCAAAAGCCCGCGGCCGCTCTGGCCTACGACCTCGAGCGTCAGGACCTCGGCAAGGCCCTGACGGCCGTGGCCCAGGCCAGCGGCCGGGAGGTCATCGTTCCCTCCGACCTGGTGGCGGGAAAAGGCGCGCCCGCCCTGAAGGGCCGCTTCACGCCAGACCAGGCCTTCGAGCGCCTGCTGGCCAACAGCGGGCTGGTCCTGGTCCCCGTCGGCGACAAGCTGGTCCTGCGCCGCGCGCTGAGCACAGCGCAGGGGGAGCCTCAAGCCGGCGACCCTGAGGTTCTGTCGGAACTCGTGGTCACCGGCACGCGGATCCGGGGCGCTGCGCCGGTCGGGTCGAACCTGATCGCGATCAGCCGTCGCGACATCGAGGCCAGCGGCTACGCCACGACCCAGCAGGTCGTCCAAGCCATCCCGCAGAACTACGGCGGCGGTCCCAACGACAGCACGATGTATGGCACGGGCCGCAACGGCAGCAGCGCCAACCTCGCCGCCGGCTCGGCGATCAACCTCCGTGGGCTGGGCGCGAGCTCCACCCTAGTCCTGCTGAACGGGTCGCGGCCGCCGATGGGCGGCCGTACCGGCGTTTTTGCGGACATCTCGCTGGTGCCCTCGACCGCGATCGAGCGGATCGAGGTTCTCGCCGACGGCGCCTCGGCGCTCTATGGCTCCGACGCGGTGGCCGGGGTTGTGAACGTGATCTTTCGGGACCGCTTCGAGGGCCTGAGCACGCAGCTGCGCTACGGGGGCGCAAAGGGCGGAGCTGAGGAAGCCCAGGCCGGTCTGCTGGCGGGCAAGTCCTGGAGCGGCGGTCATGTGGTCGTCGGCTACGAGGTTGCTAGGCGCGACGCCCTAGCCGCCGCCAAACGCTCCTATGTCACTTCGGACCTGCGTCCGTTCGGCGGGCCGGACTACCGGTCGATCTACGCCAGTCCCGGCACGATCGTCGCGGGCGGCCAGACCTTCGCCATTCCGGCTGGCCAGAACGGGGTAGGTCTGCGCCCTGACCAGCTCATCCGCGGGGTCACCAACAAGGAAGACGGGCTGCTCGACACCGACGTCCTGCCCCGACAAACCCGTCAGGCGCTCTATGTCAGCGCTGACCAGGACCTCGGCGCGAAGACCAATGGCTTCGTCCAGGCCTTGTTGGCCGATCGGCGCTTTTCGTTCCGCACGCCGACCGGATCCCAGAGCGCGGTGACCGTGCCGGTGACCAATCCGTTCTATCTCGATCCGATCGGGACCCATCAGCCGGTCAGGGTCCAGTACAGCTTCATCCGCGACCTTGGTCCCAACATCTATAACGGCCATGTGCGCGCCTACGATCTCACCGGCGGCCTGCGTCGCAGCTTAGGGACCTGGTCCGCGACCGCGCGCGTCGGCTACGGTCGCCAGGAAGAAGCCACGCTGATCAAGAACTACGTCAACACCTATCGCCTCGGTCTGGCCGTGGCGGACACCAATCCCGCAACCGCTTACAATGTCTTCGGGGACGCGCGCTCGACGCCGGCGGCGACCATCAATTCCATCCGCGGGTTCGCCTCTTCAGACAGCGTCTACGAGGCCTGGTCGGCTGACGTGAAGGCCGATGGGCCGCTCTTCGCCCTTCCGGCCGGCGAAGCTCGACTTGCCGTCGGAGCCGAGCACCGCGACGAGCGCTATCGGTACGACAGCCTCAACGACATCAGCGCCGCGACGCCCCGCGCCAGCAGTTTGCTGTTGCCGGGCCCGCGCCAGATCGACGCCGCCTTCGCCGAGCTTCTGGTTCCACTCGTCGATGAGACCATGGCTCTCCTTGGAGTGCGTCAGCTAAAGGTGTCGCTCGCCGGCCGCATCGAGCGCTACAGCGACTTCGGCACGACCAGCAATCCCAAGGTCGGCTTGGATTGGGAACCGGTGGAAGGGCTGGTGCTCAAGAGCGCCTACGGGACTTCGTTCCGCGCACCCAGCTTCAACGACATGCGCCAGGGGGTTGGCAGCACCCTCTACCAGCCCGCGCCCCTCACCGATCCCAACTCCCCAACCGGAAGCACGGTCGTCCTGGCCCTCATCGGCAATTCACCCGACATCGGCCCCGAGCGGGCGAAAACCTGGACCTCTACCGCCGAGTGGAAGCCGGCCTTCGCGCCGGGGGTGAAGCTGACAACGAGCTATTTCCGGGTGAAGTATCGCGACCGGATCGCCAGCATCAACGGCGACATTTTCAACGCCCTGATCAACCGCGCGGCCTATTCTGCGCTGCTGACCGACGCGCCGGCCGCCAGTGTCGTGGCCGGCTACTACACCAGCCCCTACTTCTCCAATCCGTCCAACATCCCGGCCTCGAGTGTGAAGGTGATCGTCGATGCGCGGGTCCAGAACCTTGCCATCGTCAACCAGGACGGCCTGGACGCCGACATCGATTATCGTCGGGCGCTAGGCGGGGGTCAGATCAATCTTGGCCTTGCCGCTACCTACACCTTCAGGGTTGACCAGGCCGTGACAGAGAACTCGGCCAAGATCGACACGGTCGGGACGGTGGGTTCGCCGGTCAAAATGCGCTGGAGGGCGCGGGCGGGCTGGACGCAGGGCGGCTTCGACGCCGCCGCTTTCGTGAACTTCGTCGACGGCTATCGAAACCAGACTGTCACCCCGAACGAGCACGTCGACGCCTGGACCACGGTAGACCTGAACCTGGGCTACCGTTTCACTGGCGGACGGATGGACGGCCTGCGGGCCAGCCTCGCGATCGCAAATTTATTCGATCGCGACCCGCCCTATGTGAACCTGAGAACCTCCTCGTCAGGAATCGGCTTCGACAGCGACAACGCCAATCCGCTGGGACGAACGATCGCGATCCAACTGGTCAAGTCGTGGTGAAAACCTGGGGTCTGGCGATCCTCGCCCTCCTGGGCGCGGCGCCCGCAGCCGCCCAGGTGTCACTGCGGGACCTGGTCGAGATCGTCGATGTCTCAAGTCTTTCGATCTCTCCCGATGGTCGCCATGTGGCGTTTCGTCTGGACCAAGCCTCGTTGGCGCGAAACTCTAGAGAGCTGACCTGGTGGGTCGCCGATCTCGACGGAGCGCCAAACCTCCGACGGGTCGCCGACGGGGGGAGGGCGCTTTGGACCTACGCGGGCACCCTGCCGCAGGAGCCGGCCCAGTGGTCCTCCGACAGTCGGCGGATCTACTTTCGCGCCCTCCTCGACAAACAGGTTCAGGTTTGGCGCGGGACGGTCGCCGGCGAGCACAGCGAGGCGGTGACGTCCGATCCGGCCGACGTCATCTCGTTTAGCCTCGCGGCGGATGGAACCGCCCTGACCTACAATGTTGGCCCAACCCGGGCGGCGATCATCGACGCCGAGCAGCGTCAACAGGAAGCGGGCGTTCGCATCGACGCTTCCATCGACGTCGCGCAGAACCTCTTCGCTGCAGGAGAGATCAACGGCCGCATGGCCGCGCAGAGACTGACCGGAAAGTGGTTCCGTCGCACCGGTCTGTTGTCGGAGACGCCGGTTACGAAACGAACTGTGCGGCTGGACGGCGCTGCAGCCGGGACCTTGTCCTCCGGCCCAGATCAAGCGCCGGATCCGTCGAAGTCAGCATTTGGCGCGATAGATATCGCCGACGGCGTATTGCGCATTCGGCGACCGGACGGCCGCATCGTTGAGCTTTCCAACGGGCTTGAGAGGCGCGCTTCCTGGGCCGTCTGGCGTCCCGGCCATGATCAGATTCTGGTCGCGGCGGGTGACCTGGCGCGCCGCCAAGCGCTCTATTTGTGGTCGGTTCCGGACAACCGCCCTCGAAAGCTGCTCGCGGCCGACGGGCTCGCGGGCGGCGGCGACTTCTTCACGCCGTGCTCGCTCACCGACCGCGTAGCGGTCTGCGTGCTGGCCACACCGACTTCGCCGCCGCGCCTTGTTCGGCTCGACCTGGAGACAGCGGCGTTGGCCGAGCTCGCCGCGCCGAACCATGACCTTCATCTGACGCCGGCCGGCGCGGTTAAGCCGCTGGAATGGACCGCCCCTGATGGGACGCGCTTCGGTGGCTTGCTCTATCTCCCGCCTGGAGGAAGCGGAAGGCGCTCGCCACTGTTCATCAACTACTATCTCTGCGACGGCTACCAGCGCGGCGGCTTGGGCGATGAGTATCCGCTGACTCTGCTCGCGCAGAACGGCATCGCCGCCCTTTGCGTTAACAAGGCCGCTCAGTCTGCGCAGCAGTACGGCGCGGTTGGGGACTATCGACGCGCCGCTGATGCGATCAACGCCATTGTCGCCCAACTGGGTCGCGACGGCCTGATCGATCCAAAGCGCGTGGGTATGGGCGGGTTCAGCTTCGGCAGCGAGGTGACGATGTGGATCACCATGCACAGTTCGATACTTGCCGCCGCCGCCATCGCTTCGACCCAGATCGAACCGGCCTACTACTGGCTGAATGGCGTTGCGGGACGCGACAACCACGCCGTCCTGAAACAAAGCTGGGGCTTGGGCGCGCCCGACGAGACGCCCGAGCGCTGGCGCGAACTATCACCGGCGCTGAACACGGAACGCATCCATACGCCCCTGTTGCTGCAGATGCCCGAGCAGGAGTACCGCCTGAGCTTCGAGCTCTTCGCCAGGCTGACCCATACGACGACGCCGGTCGACCTCTACGTCTTTCCAGGCGAGCCGCATATCAAGACCCAGCCGCGTCATCGCCTCGCCGTCTATCAGCGCAATCTTGACTGGTTTGGGTTCTGGCTGGCGGGCAAGGTCGACCCCGATCCCGCCAAGGCCGAACAATACGCGCGCTGGAAAGCAATGGCGGATCGCCAGGCGTTGGCTCAAGACGCGTCAGCACCCGCGTCGAGCCAACCTTGAGCCCAGAGTTCGACATCGACGAGTCGGATCACGCTCATGAAGGCGGCGTCGTCGAGGTCGACCGGCGCGCCCAATGTGCGACGGACCGCCGCCATGTCGATCACGCCCTGGCGCGCCAGCACGCCGGCGGCCAGCAGATCGTCGATGACCGCGCGATTGGCGTTGTAGGCCTCGACAATGAAGCGGTTGATCCGTCCTTTGGACCGACGATTGAAAACGTCCGTCGGAAGCAGGTCCACGTAGGCCTGACGAGCGACGGCTCGATCCCGGCCTTCCGCGACCCAAAGCCAGGTCGGGATCCGAAAGACCGCCTCCAACACCGGCTGGGCCGCGTGGGGCGCGATCACCGGCGCGACAATGTTTCGATCGTGGCCGTCGACATGTCCGTGAAGGCCGGCAATCGCCTCCACATGCCGCCTTCGTCCGGGAGGAGCGCGCCCCAGACCTTCCAACCAAGGCCGCGGGTCCGGCCCGTTCGGTCGAAAATTGGGGGTTAGATGCTCCAGGCTGGCGCGGATCGGGCTGGGCGCGCGGCGTAGGAAGGCTATGCGAAGGGCAAGGCGGGCGACTTTCCATCCTGTGCTGCCCGTCAGGGCCGCGATGTCCAGAACGGTGGCCACGAAGCCGGGTCCAAGACCTTGAGCCAACAGGCGGTCAGCGGCCGGAGCGGTCGACGTCATGTAGCAGAATACACTGTCCCCGCCGGTGCCGTTGAAGAAGGCCGTGGCCGATAACTCTTCGCCTTCCCGGGCGAACGCGGCGTCGACGGATTGCAGGACAGTCGTTCTACCAGGCCGCGCCATCCCTGGCGCCGGACGACGTCTAAAGTCGATCTCCAAGGGATCCAGCGCACGCTCCCGAAGCGGCAACCCCGCCGCTTCGGCGACCTGCCGCGCGTAGCGTCGTTCATCGCCTTCAGGTGCGGACGTCGTGCAGTTAACGGCTGTCGTGGCCGCGCGGCCGCGAAGCGCCATGGCGACGATCGAGGAATCCAGCCCGCCAGAGAGCTCCACAACGATGGCCGTGTTGGCGTCGGCCAAGCGCTCGACACTGGTTTCGATGGCCTCGAACAGCATTTGCCGCGCGGCGACGGGATCATGGATCTGCTGGGGAGGAGCCACGAAATCAGCCGGGCGCCAAAAGCTGCGGGAGCTTACTTCTCGGCCAGCCAACCGGCGCACCTGTCCGGGCAGGACCTCCACGACTCCTTCAATACCGGTGCGCGCGACGCGAATCCCGTTGTAGGCGATATGGTGGCCGACATAGGCCCAGTCGATCCTCGGCTCCAGGAGGCCTAAAGCCACCAACTGCCCCAAGTCGGAGAAAACCATATTCAGGTCTTGGCGACGGATGTGGAAGCAGGGCAAGCCGCCCGACGGGTCTCGGCAGACCTCTAGTGCTCCGCTCTGTGGATCACAAAGGAAGGCGACATACCGCCCCCAAAACTCGCGGGCCAGGCGCTCTGGCGTCACGTTAGACCTGTTCGCTAGGTCTTCGATTTCAGGTCGATCGCCCGAAATGCCGGAAGCCTTGCGAAATAGGTCCCCAACGATCAGCCCGCGTCCCTCGCCCAGAGGGACCGTCGGCTGAACCTCGTCGGCGAAGATCGCCCAACCCTTCGACGACCCACGTAGGATCTGCGACGCGCCGAGGCGGCCGGTTGCCAGGGCGGCCGCGACGACCGTCGGCGGCTCGCCGATCCATAGAAAGGCCGCATACGCCATCAGACCACCAGGATCGGCGTGAGCATCGCGGCGCGATGGGCGGTTTCGTTAAGCGCGCAGTCGCCATGCTGCACCCAGGCGTGAGCCTCGAACGGTTCGAGATCGACGCCCAAAACCAAATCGGACGCAATACCGCGGCGCGCGAGATAGGCGACCAAAGCCAGAGAATCCAGGAGACAGATGGGCTCGATCGGGGCCAAGCCCCTCACGGCGAGGAAACGCCGCGTCGCCGCCTGGGCCGACGAGCCGTTGTCAATGTCGCCCGGCAGCTTCCGACGTCGGCGCTCAACGTTCCGTACAACGTCAATAAGGGGACGGAACTCCAAAGCCGCCCACGTCGCAACGATCAGCGCGATCACCTCCGTGGCGTCCAGAAAGGTCGCGCCGGTCCTGCCATGGTGATCCTCGTGCGCGCTACGGCGCACCGGGCATGGGCTCAGGACGACGAAAGCTTCATGACGCGTCGCCTCCGGAACGAGCCGCAGCTCGATGAGCTGGTTGGCGAGCCCAAGCTCGTCCCGCGATTCAAGCGCGCCACGCAATAGCCGCGTCTGTTCCGGACCGACACCGAAATACCGGTCGCGCTTCAAGTCCAGCACCACGGTGCGACCACCTACGAAGCAGAACGACAAATCTCCGAACCTAAAGGCCATTTCTCTCGCCGGAAGCGGCGGCGCGGCCTCAGCAGAACCACGTCGCCTTTGACAGACCTAGTCTTCTGAGAGGCCCGCCTTGGGCTGTTCCTGGGACAGTTCCGGCATGGTAGCCGGGCCGCCCTTGGTCTCGATGCTCACGGCGCCGAGGTCGATCACGGCGTCGAGTTGGGTGCTGATGTCGCGTTCCATCGTGCTATGCTCCAGTTGCGTGCACGGTTCAGGCCGAGGCATGCGCATCGGCCGAGGAGCCGGAACCCGGGCTCGCGCGCGGGCTCCGGCAGGCCGAAGGCGCTCAGTCCTCCGAGACACCCGTCTGCGGCACCTCGAGCGAAAACTCCGGGATCTCCCGGGGCTGGCCCTTGGTTTCGACGCTGACGGCGCCCAGGTCGATCAGGGCGTCTTCGATGTGGTCTTCGATCCGTTCCATGACGGTCTCCTGCATGAGGTCACGCCCACCGTGACAGTTGTACGGTGCGACCGAAGGTGGAGAACACGCAGGGAATAGCGCGAGGATTTTCCGAAAATTCTTCGGAAATTCAGCGCGGCTCGCGGTCCGCCAGACCGTGAAGATGGCGGACGAGCGTAGGCACCAGTCGGAGACGCCGGCGATGATAGGCGACCATCATGGTCCTGATCGCCCCGCCTTCGCCGTCGAGCAGGAGCCTATGCAGCTCTACCACCTCATCCCCGAAGTCGGCAACGAGGCCCAGCTCCGCCCGACGCACGCGGCGCAGGCGATCACTCACGCCGGCCACGGCGCACTCGACCTCGACATTGTCGCTCTGCGCGGCCAGCACCGAGAAAACTGTCTCCAGACTGGCAATGGGCCTCGCGACCGCGTCGATGTCCGGGGCTGGCGTGAACGTTCGAGCCGGTCCCGTCCTAAGCGCGTTGACCAGCAAGGCGGCGTTCCACTGGTAGAGATCCGACAGGCCCGGTTCGGTCAAACGTGGGAATGAAAAGCCCTCGCCCTGATGGCTGACCAGCAACCGCTCCCCCGCCATTCGGTGAAGGGCCGCGCGTACGGGTGAGGCGCTCGCGCCGAAACGGCGCGAGAGTTCGCCGATGTCGACGCGCTCGCCCGGGCGGTAGTCGCTGTCGGTCAGAAGGAAGGACTTGATGGCGAGGTAGACCCGCTCACCGGTTCCGGCTTTCTCGATCATCCGCACGATGATGGTGATTGGCCGTCGATCGCGCATCTCCCGAAAAATACGGGTGGAATTCTCCGGGGTGCGAGCGATCACATAAGCCCCTCGGACTTCAGGCTGAGCACCTTGTCGCTGCCGACGATCATGTGGTCCCACAGCGCCAGCCCAAGGGCCTTGGCCGCGTCGCCCAGGGCCTTGGTCATCTGCAGGTCGGCCCGCGAGGGGTCAGGATAGCCGGACGGATGATTGTGCGCCACGATCAGGGCGCTGGCGCCGACCTCCAGCGCGCGACGTAGCACCTCGCGCGGATAGACCGGCGCGTGGTCCGTCGTGCCTTGGCCCAGTCGCTCCACGACGATGAGCTGGTTGCGCTTGTCAAGAAACAGCGTCCAGAACTCCTCGCGCGGCAGGCCGCGCATCTGGGTCGCGAAATAGTCCGCGACCGTCCTGGACGAGGTGAGCAGCTGGCGCCCCGCCAAGCTCGCGGCGCTAACCCGGCAGGCGATTTCACGCACGAGCTTTAGGTTCACCGCCGACTGGGGGCCGACGTGGCGCAGGAGCTCCGCAACGTCCGCGGCCAGCACGCCCGAAAGGCCGCCAAACCGCTCGAGCAGGCGCTCGGCGTTGCCCAGGGCGTCGTCGCGGTCGCTCGCGGCCAAGTGTAGATTCAGGATCTCCACATCCGACAGCACCGCGCTGTCCATCCGCGCGGCGACTTGGCGCACGGCTTCGGCCGAGGACGTTTGCGGGATGAAATCGCGTGCTGCGAAGACTTCGCCGACGCCGAAGCATTCGGACCCAGGCTCTGCGGGTGCGGTGTGATCGGTGGCGGTCGTGGTGTCGGGAGTGGGCGGGGGAGGGCAGGCGGACATGGAGTCCTCCAGCTGGTCGGCGCCGGACGAAATTCCGGATCGCCCGCCACCGACCGCCCTGCCTTTTTCCTTTTGACCCGACGCCCGAGATCTCGGCGCTAGATCAGATTCTCCAGACGCTGCGGCCGCTCGGAGGCCGGACAAGCCGCCGACGCCTAGGCCGCCGCCAGGATCGTCTGGGCCGGCCAACGCGCCAGGACCGCCGACAGCACAGCCTCCTGATCGGTCGGGACGAACACCCGGGGCTGGTAGTTGATGATCTCGACGAAGCAGCCGAGCTGGACGAAGGCCTGGCGTTGGGCGGCGGCGCCAACCACCTCGATCCGCCAATGATCCATGACCTTGGCGCGCCGTAGCCACAGGCCTGTCGTCAAGGACAGGGATGCGCCCTCGTCCAGGATCATGCGCCGGGCGACACCGCCTTCGCCCACGGCCTGGGCGGTGTCGGTCAGGCCCAGCGCCACCTTCAGCGCCGGAACCTGGCCAGGATCCAGCACCCGCCCCAGCCACCGACGGCCATCGGGAGCCTTCAGGCGCCGCACCGTCGCCTGCTTGCCTGGCAGACTCGACCAGACCGGCAGGAGCAAACCGGTGACCAGCGCCATCTCGCGCGAAATCCAGGGATCGGCGGCGGCGACCTCGGCGGCCCAGGCCGCGCGCCACACCGGCTCTTCGACCGGCTCCCAGGCCGATTCCTCGAACGCCTTGAGCGGGGCGACAGTGCGTTTTTCGGGACGGATCAGGCGGACGGCTTGGATCAGGCGGTCGTTGTCGTCCGTGGTGGTCAGACCCCGAACCACCAGGGCCGCGCGGCCCGACTTGGAATTGACCGCCATCATCCGGGCGGCGGCGTCCTGGCCGGCAAGCGCCTCGTCGGCCGAGATCAGCTGGCGGCGCGTGCGGACCGCGAACCGCACCAGGCGGGTTTCGGCGCGGGTGGCTACATCGGTGCGCAACACCTCCTCGCCCAGCACCTCCAGGTCGTCGGCGACGATGTCCTCCATGCCGCGATCCAGCGCGCCAGAGGCGCTGGCCCGTTCCAGGATCCCGGCCAGGATGGCGTCGAAGGCGGCGAAGAGACCGTTCTGGTCCTCGATCCGCAGGGCCAGCAGCCGATTGAGGAAGGTGTTCATCGGCGGCAGGTCGTCGGAGGCGCGCAAGTTTCCTTCATGATCGGCCAGTGAGAGGCCGGTCTTGGCCTCGAAGGCTTGCCGGTCCATGGCCTCGACCTGACCGGTGAACAGCGCGACGTAGAAAGCCAACAGCGCGCGGTGCGCCCACGGGCTTTCCAGATTGTCCTCGGGGCGGAAGAGGCCATTGCCGGCGGTGCGCCGCTCGCCGCGGGTCAGGGCGCCCAAACTGTCCAGACGCCGCGCGATGGTCGACAGGAAGCGCTTTTCGCCATGGATGTCGGTCGTCACCGGCCGGAACATCGGAGCGCTGGCCTGGTTGGTGCGGTGCGAGCGGCCCAGGCCCTGGATCGCCGCGTCGGCCCGCCAGCCAGGTTCGACCAGATAGTGGGCGCGGCGCTGCTGGTTAGCCGCCGACAGATCGGCGTGATAGCTGCGTCCGGTGCCTCCGGCGTCGGAAAACACCAGGACCCGCTTCTTGCCGGACATGAAGGCGTCGGTCTCGACACCGGCCGCGGAGGCGCTGCGGCGCTCAACGACCCTGCGACCGCCCCGTGAGACGACGCGGCGGGCCCGCCCGGTGATTTCCGCCACCATCTCCGGCCCCAAGGCCTCGAGCACCGCGTCGAGCACGCCCGGGACGGCGGGCAGGCAGGCCAGCTGGGCGACGGTCTCCTCGCGCAGCCGCAGGGCGGCCTGGCTGAGAACCGGCGCGCCGTCCTCCATCAGGGGAACCAGTGTGATCTCGCCGTTCTCGTCCTCGACCTCGCTCATGGCTTGAACCGGAAAGGCCGACATCAGGTAGTCGAGCACCTGGTCCTTGGGGGTGAGGTCGATGGAGAGGTTGTTCCACTCCTCGACCGGAATCTGGGCCAGCTTGCGCTCCATCACCGCGGCGTTGGTGGACACGACCTGGACGACCGCCGAGCGTTCGTTGGCCAGGTCCTCCCGAATCGCGGCGATCAGGCTGGGCGTCTTCAGCCCGGCCAGGAGGTGGCCGAAGAACCGAAGCTTGGCCCCCTCGAACGCCGACATCACCGCCGACGCGGCTTGGCCGCTCCTGACCTTGCCGTCCTCGTCCATCACGCCCGTGGCCTTCAGGGCCGCGCGAAGATTGTGGTGGATCAGCTGATAGGCGTCGGCCCAGCTGTTCCAGATCTCCACGTCCTGGTCCGTGAGCTGATGGCCAACCGCCTCGTACTCCACGCCGTCGAACGACAGCGAACGGGCGATATAGAGCCCCAGCGCCTTCAGCTCGCGGGCGATCAGCTCCATGACCGCCACCCCGCCGGACTCGATGGCGTCCAGGAAGGTCTCGCGATTGACGAAGGGCGCTTCGACCCCGCCCCACAGGCCCAGGCGCGAGGCGTAGGCGAGGTTCTCCGGCGTCGTCG
The DNA here is from genome assembly GCA_020161365.1 of Pseudomonadota bacterium. Lineage (GTDB taxonomy): Bacteria > Pseudomonadota > Alphaproteobacteria > Caulobacterales > Caulobacteraceae > Caulobacter. The sequence continues at coordinate 39,801 of JAIUNU010000016.1, forward strand.
CGCCCGTCGCCGAGACATAGAGGACGCGGGCCTTGGGCAGGCGATTCTGCAGGGCAAGACCCGCCATGCCCTGCTGGGAGGCCTTCTTGGGACCGCGCGCGCCCTTGCCGCCGCCGGCGGCGTTGGCCATGGCGTGGGCCTCGTCGAAAACGATCACGCCGTCGAAGCCCTCCCCGAGCCAGGCGACGATCTGGTCCAGCCGGGAGGCCCGCGCCCCGCGCGCCGGTTGGCGCAGCGTCGCATAGGTCGAATAGAGGACGCCCCGGTCCAGCCGAATGGCGTCGGCCTGTTTCCAGGACCCCTGCGCGACGATGTCGCTGGCCGACCCGCCGATGGCCGACCAGTCGCGGCGCGCGTCTTCCAACAGGGCGTCGTTCTTGGACAGCCACACCGCCTGGACCCGGCCCTGGGCCATGTTGTCGGCGATGACGCCGGCGATCTGACGGCCCTTGCCGCAGCCGGTGCCGTCACCCAGGAAAAACCCGCGCCGGAAATGCACCGCTTCGGGCGCGTCGGCGCCGACCGACAGGGCGATGTGGGGCGCGTCGGAGATTTTCCAGGCGCCCGGCAGCATCGCCGCATGGGCCTCGCCGGCGTAGATCACCGTCTCCAGCTGGGCGTCCGACAGCCGGCGTTCGGCCAGGAGACGCGAAGGCAGGATCGGCCGGTAGGTCGGGGCCGGCGGCGCCACCGAGGCCATGGGCCGCGACTCCACCAGGGCCGAAGGGTGGGGAGCGGCCCGGTCGATGGCGATCCGCCCCAGGCGATAGGCCTGGTAGAGGCCCACATCCTGACCTTCCCCCGTCCAGTCGACGACCCGATAGTCGAGCGGTTCGGTTTCATTGATCAGGGAGAGACGTCCGGACGGTGCGGCCAGCGACCGCGCGCGCGGCGCGAGCACCGAGACCTGCGCCACGTTGACAAAGCGCCGAGGCTTGGCGCTGGCGCGCGCCGTGAGCGCGGCGGCGGCCTTGGCCGCATCGGCTAGGGTCTCGGCGGCGATGACGGGGGAGGGGGCGACGGCCATGCCGCGATCGACCACCAGCAACCCGGTCTCCACCGAGGTTCCGTGGCCCGCATAGGCGCGGGCCGGGAACGCGATGCGCGCGACGATCGCGCCTTGACGCGACAGCCGCTTGAGCGCCGCCTGGTCGTCGAAAAGTCGCGCCGGGACGATCGCCGACAGGCGCCCGCCCTCGGCCAGGACCTCGATCGCCGCGTCCACGTGGGGGCCCAGCGCCTGAAATGGCGGATTGAGCACCACGGCGTCGAAGGAGCCGGAGGTTTCGAGGAGATCCTTGAGATGGACCGCGTCGTGGCGGGTGCGCGGAACCTGCGCGAAGAGTCCGTCGAGTAACCCCGCGCGGCCTTCGGCCAGTTCGTTGAGCGTCAGCTGGGCCCCACAGACCTCGGCCAGAACCGCTAGAAGCCCTGTGCCGGCGGACGGCTCCAAGACCTTGTCGCCCAGCCGCACCTGGGCGGCCAGGACAGCCAGGGCCCCAAGCTCCGGCGGCGTGGAAAACTGGTCCAGGGCCACCTGCTCCTCCGAGCGCCGGCTCTGGGTCGGGGTCAGGGCCGAGAGGCTGGCCAGCAGGGCGCAGATCTCGGCCGGGGCGTCCTCCAGGCGCGCGACCTGCGGGGCCAGACGGCGGATCTGCAGGACCAAGGCCGCCTCAATGGCGTCGTAGGCGTCGCGCCAGGACCAGGCGCCGTCGACGTCGGACGCGCCGAAGGTGGTGGTCATGACGCCGGAGACGAGCTTGCGATCGAGCACCCGCGATCGATTCAGCTGGGCGGCCAAGGCCCGGGCGGCGGACAGGAGGTTGGCGGCGGTGTCGGCCTGGGAAGGGGCGAACAACGGCAGGGTCGCGGTCATGGGAAGGTCCTGGCTCACCCGCCGCGGAGGGCTCCTCCCTCCAGACCCGACGGGCTCGCCCCGCCCGTCCCTTCCTCAGTTCACCCTTTGAACCGCGCCGGCCGCCGCTTCAGTCGGCGAACGGCAAGTCCGGACGCCAGCGCCGCACCAAGGCCTCGATCTCGGCGCGGTCCATCACCGCGTCCGGGTAGAGATTTTTGCGGGCGATGAAGGCGAACACCTGGATCATGTCGGTGGCGGCCCGATCGTCGAGAAGCCACAGCTGGGTGAGGTCAAAACCGCCCAGCTCGCCGGCGTTCCACCAGGCCAACAGGAAATTGGCCGCCGCCCTGCTAGCGCCGGTGTCGTCCATGGCCAGCGCCACGAGCCGGCTCAACGCGATCTGGGTTTCCTCATCCATCGGCACTGGCTTTTCACCTCGCTCGAGCCCGACGCGATTCCACCGAGCGCCGGGCCAATCTAGCGGTCAAGCGGCGGTGACCGCCAGCGCGACGCAAGTCGAGCCCCCGCCCGTCGGCGAGGGCTCTTGCTGTCAGGCCGCGGCGACGGTCGACGACGGAACGTCTGTTTCGGGCTCGGTCTGAAGCTCGGTCCGCGCCTCAGGCTCGGCCCCGGGCTCCGCCCCGGTCTCTTCGACCTCGACGGGCGCCGTCCAGGCCAGGACCGGCGGGGTCCATTGGCGCTGGGCGGCCGCCTCGGCGACGAAGACGACCAGCTCGTCCTTCTTCAAGGTCGCGGCGCGATCGTCCTCGACCTGCATCTGATCGAGCATCGCCAGCAGTTGGGCCTTGGAATGGACCGCCAGGAAGCCTTGATCCGGCGTCCAGTGGAGGCTGAGATCGGCGTCGCAGAGGGCGGCGATCTCGGCGGCCTCGGCGCGAGCCCCATGTCGCAGCAGGCTGGTGCGCTCCTCGCGAACATTGAGACTGAGAGCGACCAGCTCGGCCAACAGCGCCATCTTCTCGCCATGCGCCAGCTGATCGATGAAGGCGATCGGCCGCAGCCCCGAGGCCAGATAATCGGCCCGCCGCGCCTCCAGCCGACCACGCACCTCGCCGTCCAGCGCCGGATGGACGGGCATGGCGCCCCACCCATAGGCGGCCGTCGTCACCATCAGGGCCGACTCGCATTGATAGACGTGACCCTTCAGCGCCAGGTGCTTGAAGAGCTGAGCCAGCAGGGCGGTCAGGGCCGCGCCAGGGTGGTCGGCCAGGTCGCGGATCAGACCGCGCGTCGCCAGATCCGTCCGGGTCTGATGAAGACTGTGCTTGACCCCCTCGACCACGACCACGGCCTGTGGCGTGACGAGCTCCACGACCCTGGACGCGCCGGCGTCCTGCTCATCGTCGCCATCCTCTTCCGGCGCGTCTTCGACATCCTCCTCCGGCGCCGGAAGGGCGTAGAAGGTGACGTCCACGCCCAGGTCGGCGCTAGGGGCCAGAAGCACCGCCCCGAGGACCTGACGGGTCAGGGCCGCTTGGGCCAGTTGCTGACGCGCGGCCAGGACATTGGCGATCAGATCGATGGCGCCGTCCGCGTCCATCGGCCCCTGACGCAGGATCGCCGTCTCTTCGTCGAGCCGTGCGCGCGCCTTGGTGCGGGCGGTCTTCTGCGCCTCGGTCAGATCTCCATGATAGACGTAGGGGAGGCTCTCGAACCCCTCGGGTGCGCGATAGCCGCTGTCGGGGCCGACATAGGCCGCCAGGCCCTGGGCCTTGTAGGCCTCGATCAGCGGCGCGATCCGGACGCGCCATTGAGCGTCGAGGATTTCCGGGTCGAGCACCTGGTCAGGCAGTTCACCGAAGAGGTCCGAACCCAGGCGGCCGCCGGCCTGGAGATAGCGGGCCGCCCCGACCAGGGCGAAGCGGCCGTCCTGGACGGTCACCTGGCCGACCTCCAGCAGGTTGCGCAGCTGATAGTCCTGGAAATGGCCGTCCAGCGCGTTCTGAGCCAGTTGGGCCTGCTGCTTCTTGTCGGCGACCCGCGCGAAGCCTCGCACCTGCCTGAGGGTCAGCTTGCCTTGGCGCAGCGCCGCCAGCACCAAGGGGTGGACGCCGGCCAGCGCCTCCAGGCGCTTGATCTCCAGTTCCGAATAGCCCAGCGAGGCGGCGATGAACGCGGTGTCCATCTTGGCTTTGCGAAACTTGCCGATGGCCGCGATGATGGCGGCGACATGGACCGGGGCGTGCTCGGCGTTGGGCAGGACGATCGCCGCGGCCTGAGCGGCCTTGTCGGCGACCAGGAGGCAGTCGATCTCGTAGTCCTGGCCGATCACACCGCGCTCGAGCAGCAACAACAGGGCCATGCGCCGGCGGCGACCGTCCAGGGCCATGTATTCCAGTTCGGACCTGCGGCCCGGTCGGACGATGGGCGGGATCAGCACGCCGGCGGCGGCGATGGTGTCTGCCAATTGCGGCACGCCGTCGTCGGCCGGCTCGTCAAACCGCAGATTCTCCGGAGCCAGGCCGAACTGGTCCAGGCGGACGCGCACGCGGACGGGCTCGGCGCGGTCGGCGGGGGTCGAGGTGGTCATGGTCTTGCTTTCCCGAGCCCGGGCAAGGCCTATCCTCACCGTTCGGGCTCGCCCGGCTCCGCCCCGCCTTTCTCCTCCCGGGCGCCGCCGCTCATGGCCACGTCGTTCCAGTCCCCAAAGCCGATCGGCGGCAGGGACAGGCGCGTACGAACCCCCAGGCCGCGCAGGGCCCGGGCCAGGGCCGCGGCCGCCGCCTCGCCCGCCTTGCCCCGGTCGGCGGCGATGGTCACCGAGCGCACGCCCGGCGGCGGCCGCCAGGCCCGAAGATTGCCGGTCGAGAGCAGAGCCCAGGCCGGCAGGGCAAATCTCGACCGCGCTGACAGGGCCGTGAAGAGCCCCTCGGCGACCACCATGTCAGGGGCCGGCGCGTCCAGACGCACGGCGCTGCCCGCCGGCACCACCCCGACGGTCTTGCGTGGCAGGCGCAGGGTTTCGGTGCGTCGGCCGGCCTGGGTCAGATAGGTCAGCTCGATCCCGGCCAACGCCCCTTGCGGATCGGTGATGGCGGCCATCAGCGCCGGCCGCGTCGCCGGACCGGGTCGGTAGACCGACAGCGGCGCAAGGCCGTGATGGCGCAGCACCTGAAAGCCGGGAAGGGGGCCGCTGATCTTGCGGGCGCGGCAGTAGCGCTCGGACGGCGTGCGGGCGATCGCGCGTCCCGCCCGCCAAAGCTGGCCGGCGACCGCGCGCCGCTCGGCTTCGGACCGACGCGCCGCAACGAACCGGGCGTCATCCTGGCCGTCAGCGCCTTGAAGTGCGGTCAACAGGCCCTGGTCGCGCAGGAAATCGCGGACCTGGCGCCAGTCTCCGGCGCCGAAGGTGTGGATGAGCAGGCGCTCGCCGTCGAGCAGAAGCGAAACGGAGCGGTCGGCCTGGCTGTGGCCCGGCGCGGGGATGTTGGCGCGCCGCCCGCCGGCGTACAGCTCGCCGCCTAGGCGTTGGACGATCGTGCGAAGGGACATGGTCTTCTCCATCGGCCGCCCCTGCGGCCTCGACCGGTCCCGTCCCTTCCTTTCCTCTTTTTGATCCCGTTCGTCGGCCTTGGCCTCAAACCAAAAAGGAGATGCGCCGCACCGCGACGCATCCCCCTGTCTGGTCTGAAGCCTGGCGCCTAGGCGACCAGGCGCAAGCGCTCGCGCAGGCGCGCGACGCGGCGCTCCACGGCCTTTTCCGACAGGCCCATCGGGTCGCCCGCCTCGGCGTAGGTGTCGCCCAGGCCGATGCGTTCGAGCAGGGCCCACTCGGCCGAGGTCGTGCTTTCGCGGATCCGCTCGAGCGCGCGGGCCGCGTCCAGGGCCGGCTCTCCGGGCGGCTGGACCGCCTCGACGAGGTGGGGCTTGTAGTGCGCCTCGAGGATGGCGGCCCGACGCCGCGCGGTAGCGGCCAGATTGCGCCGCCAATTGCGCGACATGGTCTCGAGCGCGGATTCCGACATCGGTCGAACGCCGGCCTGGATGATGTCGAGGAGGTTGTCGGCGGCTTGGTCGGCCGCCCAGTAGTAGGGATCGATTTGGCGCCGATCCGCGCGCTTCTGGGCGCGCGCGTAGGCGTCCCAGACAGAGGCCGCAGCCTTCATCTTCAAGTTCCTTCTGGTTATCTCGGACGCTGTGCCGAGCTGGGGATGACAGGCGATCCGAACTGACGGCGGGCCGCGCCGAACGCCCGAACGCTATTGTTCGAGGGCCGGCTGGGTGCGGCGCGCAGGCAGGCCTGAGCGACTGTCGAAAGGCGTATACCACATCAAGCGGAGGTGTTCACCCCGCCTTGATCGTCTTCTAGGTGGTCAGCATCTGCACACGCATGGCTTCGGACCACTCCTTCTGCAGGGTCTTGAAGGCCTCGCCGCGCTCGTCCTCCGCGCCCGAGGTCAGCTGGCTCTGCGCCCGCGCCAGGCTGAGCAGAACCAGCTGCAGCATCACCACCAGCTCGGAGTTGCACGGGACAGCGTCGCCGTCGTCGTCCTCGGCCTCGGCCTCGGCCGTCGGCCGCGAGCCCAGCTCCACCAGCGGCTTGTACAGCTTCTCGTAGAACGGGTGAGCGCTGTTGATGGTCAAGATGACCTTCCCGAAGCGATACTCGACATTGTAGAACGGCCAGAACTCGTCGTGCACGAAGTGGGTGACGTAGGTCGACTGTTCGATCCGCGAGAAGGCGGCGTCTTCGGTCTCGCCCGGCCGCTTGACCATCATGGCCAGGGTCCGAAGGTTCTCGGCCAAGGCCTGCTTTTCCTCCGTGGTCTGAGGCGCGGGGACGGGAAGCGACTTGGGTTGCAGTCCATCGGCGGCGTTGGCGCGACGTTCGCCCTCGGTCAGCTGGCCGCTCGCCGATTTCTTCAGCCGCTCGGGGGCGGCCTGAGCGATGCTCTGCCGCGTCGCCGACACCTCCTTCTCGATATGGGCGCTGATCGCGTCGTAGACGTACTTCTTGGGACGCACGCCCTGCTTGTTCATGGCCACGCCCATGGCCTCGTCCAGTTCGGCGGGGAAGTCGATCTGGATGCGAAGCCAATAGTTGTTGTTGGACCACTTGCCGATCAGCTGGGTCGGAGTGCCGGCGAAGACCTCGCGATCGGCGCGCATGAACGACACGATCGAGCTGCTGTAGACCTGCAGCTCATTGGTCAGGACCCGCTTGGCGATCGCGCCCTTCCATTCCTCGATCGGCAGGCGATAGAGCCTGACCGAGACAGGCGCCGTCTTCGTGCTGTCCTCCTGCACCGGGATCTCGATCCGCTCCCAGGCCTGCACCAGGCGGCTTCGGCGCTCTTCAATCTCGAGTTCGGCGAGGATCTTGGTGTAACGCTCGGACGGACGCCAGAAGGTCGGATCGAAGGCTTCCACCGGCCGGTTGTTGATGAAGATCTTCACGCCGCGCTCGATGTAGCGGCGATAGACACGGGCGATGTCCTTGACCGCGTTGTCGACCAGGGCCTTGGCCGTCTTGTAGGTCAGGCGATCGCAGTCGGGCATGAACACGATCGTGCCGTGCTGGCCGAGATTGTCGTAGAGGTCGCCGATGCTGTCGGCGAACAGGCGCTGGTTTTCGTTGGGGTTTTTCGGATAGACCAGCGGCGTGGTCAGAATCCGCGTGACCTCGGTCGGAAGGCTGTCGGAGAACGTCGGCTCGGGCAGCTCGATCAGGTTGCGCTTGTCCTGGCTGATCTCGAAGACGTCGAGGGTCATCTGATAGAAGGCGCGCGCCTCCTGCCAGGAGTAGATCTCCAGCACCGGGCTCATGCTCAGCGCCGCGGCCTTCATGCCGACCCCGAACCGGCCGATGCCCTTGCGGTTTTCGAAGACCATCGAGCCGCCGAAGGCGGTGGCCACCTGGAGGGTGTTGGGCGACATGCCCTGGCCGTCGTCCAGGACCATGACGTCGACAGCGGTCTTGTCGCGGTCCTTGCGCTGGTTGAAATAGATGTGGACGTGCTTGGCGCCCCACTGCAGGGCGTTGTCGACGTGCTCGCACACCGCCGAGGTGGTGTCGTTATAGCCGACGTCGCGCATCGAATTGACCAGGGTCTGGCCCAGGAAGAGGGGCACCTTGGCCCCCTCCTTGTGCACCCGTTGCAGGATGGCGGTCGGCGCGCCCTTGCCCCAGTCCATCGGGGCGGCGCGGGTTTCCTCGGAAACCGAAATGGTCTCGTCGCTCATGTTGAAGTCCTTTTGGCTATGACGCTGCTGTTAGCGTCCCAAGGAGGTCGAAGAAGCGGCCTCACCTTCTATGGTGGATAAGCAGGGCCGTTCCCCCCGCATCAGATCAGATTTTTTGGCGATCCGCGCCCTTGCGCGAACAAGAGCCGCCAAGCCCCCCATCTCATCGCTCCGCGCGCCTGGGCGGGGTTTTCCCGAACCGGTCCTTCAGGCCATAGAGGCTGGGCAGCAGGTGCAGGCACCCGACCTTCTCGCGTTCGCACATGGCGCGCAGATAGCCGCCGGCCGAGCTCCTGATCTCACCGTCCTTCCAGCGGGCCAGGACCGTGGCCAGGGCGACGGCCGCCCGGTTTCGACCCATCACGTCACGCGCTTCGCGCATGGCCGACAGATTGATCCCCATCAGGGGGGCTGCGCGAGCGACGGCGTCGACCAGGTCCTCCCACGACGCGCCGGCCAGGTCGTCCAGATAGTCGGCGGTCTCGGGCACGGCCTCCAGCACCAGCGACAGCGGGATCACCTCGTCGCTGACCGGCGCCTCCACCCGCGCGGTTTCAGCGGGCGACGGCGACGAGGCCGATCGCGCCGAGGGCTCGACTACCTCTCGCCGAAGAGATGAATACGTTGATCCTTCAGATCTTGGCTGGGTTGTAGGTTCTTTCTGGGCTTCGTCCATGACGCCCCTGGGCTCAGATTGACCTTCCTGACGAGCCTTGACCCAGGCCGCGTCCACGGCGGCCAGCAGCGCCTGGAACGTCTCATGCAGCGCCTCGAGCTCTCCAAGAGAGGGGGTTCGAGGGAGTCGGCCCAGCGCCTGATCGACCGCCCCATGCCAGTCGAACCCGCCATAGCCGCAATGAAGCGCGTCGGCGCAGACCGTGCGGATCTCACGCCGGATCTCGCCCAGCTTGCGCTTCAAATGCCTGCGCTGGGCCTGCTCCAGGCCTCGGGCGGCCGCCAGGTCGGCGAACTCGTCCCAGCGCACGGCCAGCGGGGCCAGATCAAAGCCGAAGGCCTCCAGGATATGGCCGCGATCGTCGCGATAGCCCCAGCGTTTGCCGTTGCCGCTGTCCTTCATGTGGACCAGGCCCGCGCGCACCGCCGATCGGATCAGGCCCTGGATGCAGCTGCGCGAGCGCTGCAGCTCCTCGCAGAGCGCGTCGTTGGACGGCCAGGCGATCGGCCGGGTGCGGCCGATCCAGTCTTGTTCGGCGGTCACCCGCACCAGGGCGCGCACCAGGCGCACGACCCCGTCGCCGAGCCCCAGCCGAGGCGCGGCCCGCTCGAAACGATCGAGCAGCATGGCCTTGGAGATGCCTTCCGGCAGCCCCTGGTAGGTGTCGGCGAGCTTGGCGGCCGCCCATTGGGCGTCCGCCAGACGGCGCACGTCACCGATCCCGTTCGAGACGGTCTGCATTTCCTGCTCCTCCTTGGGGAGGCCGCGGGCGCACAGGTTCCCGTCGCGCGAACGCGCGTTTTTGATTGCGGCGATGTCGGTGATTCGGTTAGAAAGAGCAGGACTTGAGAGCTCGGGCGGGACGCCAATCCCGTCTAGCGAATGACCTGGAGAGCCCGGCGCGTTTCGGCGAGCCGGGTTTTTCTATGCGCTCACGGCACGGTTCCTTTCCGATTGCCCCCGCTCGAAGTACTCGCGAAGCGCTTGCTCCAGAGCCGCCGTGCGGTTGGTGAAACCGCGCCCGTCCTTCATCGCATCGAGCCTGTCGATGAGATCCCTATCCACCAGCGCGTTCAGTTGTCCCTTGCCGCGCGCCCGGGCCTCGGCCCGGAGACGCTTCTGGTACTGCGCGTGATATTCGAGGTCGCGTGCGGTCGTCATGGCGTCGACGATAAGATCGCGATTCCGGCGGGCGGAACTAATAAAGGTGACCGACCAATACCCGGGATGCGCGAATAAACGTCTTGAATTGAAGAAGAATCGGACTCGCGGGCCGAGTCGCGCCGCATCAGCGACCTCCCACGACTTCAGGCGGCAGGATCAGGTCTTTGTCGACCATGACCCGCACTGGAAAGCCCGGGCGGATGCGCAATGTCGGGGCGCGCTGCAGATCGCGCTCGACCAGGCCCTGGCCGGTCTGGCTGGCCTGGGAGGCGATCCCGCCGGCGCCGTCCTGCAGGACCAGATTGTCGCTGCCGCGGGCGATGCTGTTCTGGGCCGCGGCCCCGCCGATCGAGATCAGGGTCGACAGGCCGATGGCCCGGGCCAAGACCGGCAGGTGGGTGTCGACCTTGTCCCTCAGGCCCGCCGTCCCGGTCGCATCGGCCCCGGTCATGCCGGCCAGGTCCACCGACCGTCCGGAGGGCCAGATCAGGCGCGTCCAGACCAGCAGCACCCGATCCTGACCATAGCCGACCCGGCTGTCGTACTTGCCGATCAGCCGCGCCCCCTGCGGGATCAGCAGCACACGGCCGGTGCGATGGTCGAACACCGGCTCGGTGACCTGGGCGGTGACCAGACCGGGCAGGTCGGAGTTGAGGCCCGTGATCAGGGCCGCCGGGATGACCGTTCCGGCCTTGACCTCGTAGGGCGACAGCGCCGCCTGGGGCAGGCTGGGCGCATAGGTCGGACCGGCCGCGCCGGTCCGGGCGATGAACGCCTCCTTGGGACGAGCCCCGTCGCCCGGCGTGGCGGTCGCGGCCGTCACGTCCAGGGGAAGGTCGGCGCCGGCCGGCGCGGAGGCCTGGGTCGCGGCCCCCGGGGCGCCGCCGAAAAACGGCCCGGCCCGGCGGGCGGCCTCGCGCTCCTCGGCCCGTTGGCGGGCGACAGCGTCGGGCGGGGCGGCGGGGGCGAGCGGCCCGGTCGGCGCACCAGGCGTCTGGCCAGGTGAAGTCCCAGCGGGGCCTGGCCCCGGCGCGGCGGGCGCGAACGGCGAGGGTTTGGGCGGGGGCAGGTCGCCATAGGTCGCCGGCAGGCGCTCGTCGATCGGCGCGCTCGTGGCGGCCTCAGGGCTGGTTTGGGGCTCGGCCGGCGGCCTGGCGGCCTTGCGGCCGCCGCCGAAGGCGATCAGGAAGCCGATCCCGACCAGCAGCAGGACGCCCAGCACGCCCGCCAGGATCACCGCGGGCCGATAGCGGGCGATCGGCCGGCGCGGCGCTTCGAGCACCGAGCGCGGCGAAGCCTTGGCCGAGGCCGGCGCCTCGGGCTCCCCGGTGACATCGCCGCGGGCCGGGCTCACCGCGAACCGCCCTGGCGCGTGATGCGAACGACGCTCTGGCGACCCTCGCCAATCCGCAGCTCGGCCCGGTCGATCAGCCGGTCGACGACGTAAAACGTCCCGCTCTGTCGATAATTGACCAGCTCGGCGCGGTCCTTCTCGCCCAGCAGAAAGAGCGGCGGGGCCTGATCTGTCGCCAGATCGGCGGGGAACTCGATATAGGTCTTGGCCCCGTCGTCGAAGACCCGCACCGGGGTCCAACGCGGCGGCCGCCGGTCCTTGGGATCGATGCGGTAGCGGAAGTTCAGGCGATCAACGGCGACGTCGGCGGCGATGGCTAAGGCCTGTTGCTGGGCCAAGGCGCGCTCGACCGCCGCGGCCTTGGCCAGATCCTGGGGATAGTTCCAGCTCAGGACGGCGGTGTAGATCCCGCCGCCGGTGCTGACCGCGTCGATCAGGTAAGTGCGCTGATCGGTCGTCAGGACGATGTTGGTGCGCAGGTCGGGCCGGATAGGCTTGACGAAGACGACCACCTGGGACGCCTCGCCGGCCCCGGCCGTCGTCTCGCCGATCACCCAGCGCACCGTGTCGCCGGCGGCCTTTGAAATCAGCTTCTCACCCGGCTTGAGGGCGATGGTGGTCAAGAACCTTGGACTGGTGTGGACGGTATAGAGGCGGCCCGGCTCGAAGTCGTAATAGAGCGCCGAATTGACGTAGGCCGCCGGGGTCGGCCAGTCGCGGGCCTGGGCGTTGGCCAGGGCGATGGTGGCCATCGGCCCGCTCGCCGCGCGGCGGGTCCGCGCCGCCGGCCGGCGCTTGGGCTTTGGCGCGGCGCGCGCGACGGTCGCGCCGCCCGCGGCGCCTTGCGGCTGTTGCGCCGCCCGGACCGGCGCGACCGGCGATGGCGCGGGTCTCGCCGCCGGCGCGGCGGCGTCGGGCGCGGCCGGCGCCGAGCCGGGGGTCAGGCCCAGCAGGAGGACGACCGCCAGGGTCGGGACAGACAGGCGCGATGGCAGGACAGGGCCGCTCATAGGTCTCGGCTCCACTGGAAGGCGGTGATGAAGACGCCCAGGGGATTGGCGCGCAGCTGGGCCTCGTTGCGCGGCGGGGTGTGGGCGACGGTGAAGAGCCCGGTCCAGCGTTGCGCGGGCAGAGCCGCCCCGTGGTCGAAAATGGTCTCGCGCCACTGGACCTGGTATGTGGTGGGACTGCGCGGCAGGACCGAGACGATCTCGACCGTGGCGGCTTCGTCGCCGACCCGGGCGAAGGGGTCATGGTCGCGGGCGTGCTGGGTCAGGGTCGCCTTGGCGTCGCCCGAGACAAAGGCGTAGGCCCGCACCCAGTTTTGCCGCAGCACCACCGGATCGGTGCTCTTGGCCCGCACCAGCTGCACGAAGTCGGCGACGAAATAGCCGGTCTCGGCCTGGCTGGGCCGATAGACGCGGTCGGCGAGTTCGATCCGGCCGGGCCGGCCGTAGCGGTCCACCGGCACCACATAGGTGGCGATCTTGGTGTCCTGGCGCTCGTAGATATAGGCCCCCAGCGACAGGGCCGCCAAGCTCGCGCAGGCGAACGCCATCAGGCGCCAGTTGCGGGCCGCGGCGAGCTTGGCGCCGTCGCGGTCGTCATGGATCTGACCGGCGCGATGATACGGCGTCTCGATCGGCATAGAGTCGCCATAGCGCTCTTGGGCGCGGCGGAAGGCGGTGGACATCGGCTAGGGCTCCGGCGCTCAAGGTTCGTCCGACGGCGGGTGAATCTGCGGCCTGCCGATCGGCTGGCCGGCGGCGTCCTCGCGCCAGGGCCGCGCGCCGCTGACCGCGCCGGCCCCGCGCGCGCGGCCACGTCGGCGCCCGCCCGCCGGCGGGGCGGCTTCGCCACCCTCGCTTGCGCCGCCCTCGGCCGAAGGCGCAGGGTCGGCCGCTGGTGCGGCGAACGAGGCCTTGGCCTTGGCCACCACGCTAGAAAGGCTTGGGGCCGCGCCGCCGGAAGGCGGCCCGCCCGAGGGCGGTCTGGCCGAAGCGCCGCCGCCGGAAGGCGGCGATCCCCCGCCCGAGGGCCCGCGGCCGCCGGCCAGACCGCGAAGCCCGGCCGCGCCCCGCGCGGCGCTGGCGCCGGCCCCTGCGGCCATGCCGCCCATCGCCCAACGGCCCGCCAGCGCCAAGCCCCCGGCGGTGGCGGCCAGGCCCACCACGCTCGAGGCGGCCGACCCGGCGCTCAGCTGCGGCGTCCCGGTGATCTGGGCGGCGGCGATCGCCGGGATCTTCAGGGCCAGCATCAGGAAGACGATGGCCGCCACCAGCAGGCCGCAGCTTTCCTGCCAGGTCGGGTCGGGCGAGACGACGTAGGTGGTGAAGATCTGCTCGCCGATCGACATCACCATGGCCAGGGCCATCATCTTCACGCCGACCGCCGGAACATAGGCGATCGCCCGCTCGGCCAGGAACGAGGTCTGGGTGAGGATGCCGAACGGCACCATCACGAACGAGATCAGGGTGACCACATAGAACTCGACCACCGTGACCACCACTTCGACGCCCAGGATCATGAAGGCCAGGATCACGCCGATGATGACGATGGCGGTGACCAGGATGGTGTCGATGTGGGTGAAGAAGCCCACGCCCATGCCTTCGCTCGCCAGGCGCCCGATGTACTTCAAAAGCTCAAACGCCACGTCCAGGCCGTCCCAGACGATCTTGGACGGCGCGTTCAGAAAGTCAGTCAGGCTCATCCGATCGCCGCCGGCCTTGAGGCCCAGGGCGGTGAAGCCCTTGATCACCGTCAGGGTCAGGGGATGCCAGTTGCTGATCAGCCAGGCGAAGAACCCAAACAGCAAGAGCTTGCGGATCAGGGCCGCCGGCACGTTGTCGTTCTCGTCGATCGCCCAGAGCAGCGCCGACAGCCCGAGGCTGATCACGATCAGGGCCGCGAAGGTGGTTCGCACGTCGCCGTTGATCAGGCCAAACCCCGCTCCGACCTGGCTGGTGAAGCGCGCGAGGAAATCGTCGAGGGCGGAGGGGGAGGCTGTCTGCATCGGCGGCTAGTGGAGGTCGCGTTCGGTCATGCGGCCGGGCTTGCGCCGGACGTAGGCGACCGAGCATGGGTCGTTGGCGTCGCGAATGTCCGGGTCGGGGCAGCGCTTGGGCTTGGCGGCCGGCGGCCTGGCCGCATCAGGGGCTCGGGCTTCGCCCGATGTCCGACCGCAGGCGGCCAGGGCCAGGCAAAGCGACAGGACGAGCCAGAGGGGGGTCTGGACTTTGGTCATTGCAGGACGTCTCCGGAGAAGCGAGGCGCGCCGCGGGTCACCACCGAATTGCGCTGACGGTCGGCCTCGCTCTTAGTGACGACGGCGCGCCGTTCGGCCTCCCAAGTTTCCGCCTGGCGGGCCTGGGTGATCATTAGGGTCTGAAGCTGGGTCAGCTGGGTCGAGAGGGCGGCCAAAAGCTGGTTGGTGGCCTGGATGGCCGCGGTCTGGCCGGCGGCCGATTGCGAGGCCCCGACCGCCGAGGCCACCGCCTGACCCGTCGCGCCCTGGGCCTGGACAATCTGGTTCTGGACGGCCATGGCCTCCTGCAGCGTCTGGCGGCTGTTTTGCCCCCAGCTGGCCAGCCGCGCGGCCAGGTCGCGGGCCGATAGGCCGCTCAGGTCGTCCGGATAGAGGTCGGCGAAGGACTGGCTGATGTTGGCGGCCTGGTAGCCCAGCCCTCGGGCCTGCTGCAGAAGCGCGGTGGCCTGGCCGGCGATGTCGCGCAAGGGTCCGGTGACGTCCACGCCCAGGGTCTGAAGCATTCGCGCTTGATTGGTCAGCTGGCTCTGCAGCGCCTGGATCTGCGACAGGCCGTTGGAGACCGTCTTGATCGCCTGGGCCACGGCGGCGGGGTCGTAGACCGTGACCTGGGCGCACGCCTCGCCGGCACCGCCGGCGGCCGCGAGTCCGACCGCCAATGACAGGCCAAGGCTCAGGCCCGAACGCATCAGGTCGCGGCGGGAGGGGATCATGGGCGGGGCTCCGAGATCGAGATCGGGGGCGGCCGGTCCGACCGCGCGCCGGTCCAGTCCAGGAAGAGGTCGGCCAGGCGATGGCGGGCCAGGATCGCCGCGCCGGTCAGGACCAGGCCGGCCAGCAGCAGGCGCGGGTCGCGCAGGGCCGGGGCCAGGACCATGGTCAGGACCATTCCGGGCGCGAGCGACAGGACGAAGGCCAAGCGGGTGAGGCGTCGAACCCGCGTCGCGGCGGCTGGGCGTTCAACCAAGGCGGCGGGGTGGGGGTCGAGCTCAGGCCGCATCGCGGGCCTCGTCCAGAAAGTCGCCGACCTCGGGCAGGCCCTTGGCGCGGTAGAAGCCGGCGGCGAACCCGTCCGGCCCCGCCTGGCGAAGCACCTTGTCGATCAGCGACTGATCGCCGGGGCTGGCCGAGCCGACCGCGGCCAAGGCCACGGGGCCTAGGCCCAATTCGAAGAGCCGGTCGCCCGCCGCGCTCTGGTAGTAGTATTCGCGCTTGGGCGCGGCGCCGGCGATGATCTCGATTTGCTGGTCGTTGAGCCCGAACCCGGCATAGGCCTTGGCCACCAGGGGCGTGCGGGCCTCGGGGTTGGGCAGGAAGATGCGGGTGGGGCAGCCCTCCATCAGGGCCGGGGCGATCGGGCTGTCGGTGATGCTCGACAGCGAAAGGGTGCTGAAGACCACGCAGACATTGAGCTTGCGCACGGTCCAAAGCCATTCGCGGATCTTCCGGGCGAAGGCGGTCGACTCCAGGAACCGCCAGGCCTCGTCCAGGACGATCAGGGTCGGCCGACCGTCGAACCCCCGCTCCAGAACATGGAAGAGATAGGTCAGAACCGGCCCCAGGGCCGCGGGCGTCTCCATCAGGGCGCCCAGCTCGAAAGCTTGCCAGTCGCGGGCCGTCAGGCGCTCCTCGGCCGCGTCCAGCAGACGGCCGTGGGGGCCCTCCAGGGTGAAGGGCTTGAGCGCGGCCTTGACCGCGTGGTCCTGGACGGTGGCGGCCAAGACCGTCAGGGTGCGCTGCTCGGCCGGTCCCGAGGCGAGGTTGGCCAGCGCCGTCCACAGCTCGCTCTTCAGGGCGGGGGTGGCGTTCACCCCACTGGCCTCCAGGAGATCCAGGATCCAATCCTGGGCCCAGATGCGTTCCTCGGCGCGGTCGATCCTGGCCAGCGGCTGGAAGGCCGGCGCCTCGCCCCACGGGCCCAGGTCGTAGAAGCCGCCCCCGACCAGCAGGCTGGGGGCGCGGCAGGAGCGACCCTTGTCGAACATCACCACCCGCGCGCCCGGATAGCGCCGCCACTGCAGGGCCAGGGTGTTGAGCAGCACCGACTTGCCCGCCCCGGTGGGTCCGACCACGAAGGTGTGGCCGACATCGCCCTGGTGCAGGTCCAGCCGAAAGGGGGTGGTGGCGTTGGTTCGGGTGTGCATCAGGGACGGCTGGACGCCCGGACGGCCCTGCTTTCCCAGCTCCTCGGTCAGGTGGGCGTTGAGCAACGGGCCCGGCCAGATGGCCGAGACGGGGAGGAGGTCGCAGAGATTGAGCGTGCTGACCATGGGCCGGCGCACGTCGGCATAGGCCTGGCCGGGCAGGCCTCCGAGCCAGGCTTCGACGGCGTTCAGGTCCTCGACCTTGGTGACGAAGCCGGCGCGGTTGATCACCGCGTCCACGGCCCGGACCTTGGCGGCCAGACGGTCCGGATCCGGATCGGTCAGGGTCACGGTCGGGGTGACATAGCCCATCGAGGCCGCGTCGCTGCCCAGGATCGCCAGGGCCGCGTCCGCATCGTGAGTCTTTTGCAGGGCGTCGGGATCCTCCAGCAGCGACGGCTCGTGGGTGACGGCCTCCTTCAGCAGGGCCAGGACGCCCTTGCGCTTGGAGAACCAGCGTTTGCGCAGCGTGGTCACCGCTCGGCGCGCGTCTTCCTTGTCCAGGGGCAGGAAGCGGCAGACCCATCGGTAGGACAAGCCCAGGGCATTGAGCTGGTCGAGCAGTCCGGGCCAGGAGGCGGCCGGATAGGCGCGCACGGACAGGGTGCGCAGATAGTGATCGCCCAGGCGCGGATAGAGCCCGCCCTGGAAGTCGTCGTCGGTGAGGACCGCGTCCAGATAGATCGGGATCTGCGGCCGGGCCACGGACTGGCGCTTGGTCGAGACGCAGGCGTGCAGATAGGTGAGGGTGGCCTCGTCATCGAGCGGGGCGACCAAGGGGAAGACCCCGGCCAGGATGTCGCGCACGGCCCCGACAGTGGCCGTGAACTCCTCCAGGGCCAGACGATAGAGCGCGTCCGCGCCCCGGCCCTGGGGCAGGTTCTCCACCAGAAGACTCTCGGCCCGACCGATGGCGTCAGGGGCGGGCAGGTAGGTGAAGGTCGCGAAATAGCGCGACTCGAAATGGGCGGACTCGGCCTCGAAGGCCACGCGCCGCTCCTCGTCGATCAGATGGCTGACCGGATCGGGAAAGGCGCTGGCGGGATAGGATTGGGAGGGCGATCGCACCGCCTCCAAGTGAAGGCACCACCGCGATCCAAAGCGCCGAAGGGCGTTGTTGAGCTGGGCGCGAACGGCCATCAGGCCCGCGGGCGTGGCCGAGGCCAGATCCGGTCCTCGAAACTCCAGGCTCGTCTGGAATGACCCGTCCTTGTTCAGCACGATCCCCGGCGCGATCAGCATCGCCCAGGGAAGGTGGTCGCAAAGCCGGCTCGAACGCGTGCGGTACTCGTTGAGGAACAGCATGGACGCCTAGCCGTCGTAATGGGTCGGCTGGCGCAGGTGCCGGCGCAGGATGTCGAAGACGTAGGGGTCGCGCTTGGCCATCCAGAGCGCCGCGCCATAAAGCGCCGCGCCCAGCGGCAGACCGATCCACGGCGCCTGCAGGCCCAGCGCCAACACCGCCGTCAGAGTCCCGATCAGCACCGCGGTCATGCGCGGCACGCCCGCCAAGGTCACAGGCTCCGAAAGCGAGCCGTGGAAGTCGATTTCATAGCCGTCCGGGGCGCCCATCAGATCGCCGCCCCGCCGGTGAAGCCCAGGAACCCCAGGAAGAAGGTCGAGGCGGAAAACGCGATGCACAGGGCGAACATCACCTGCATGCCCTTCCGCACCCATGAGCCGCCCTCTGAGATGGCCACCCCAAGACCGGTGACGGCGATGGCGATCACGCCGATGGCCTTGGCGACGGGCCCGGTGATGGAGTCGGCGATCTGGGTCAGCCAATTGTCCCAGGGCATGCCGCCCCCGGTTCCGCCGGCCCAGGCCGGCTCGGAGGCGAGCAGGGCCAGGGCCAGGCCGATCGCGAGGTTGGCCGCGATGCGTAGGCGGCGGTGGCGGTGGCGGAGATGGGCGGGGATCATGGGCGCCTCGGGTTGAGTCGAGATGACCGTTGCAAACCCGTTATGGGGACGACAATTCCGAGGAAATGCCGGGTAGAGTCCTGACGGTGCAGCCCTCCACCCGCAAAGTCTCAGTGCTGAAGCTTAAGGCGGGTAGCGCGTTCAGACGCGCGCGCAGGGCCCCGTCTCGAACGCGCGGGGCGCCGAGACGGGTCGTTGCCGATGGATGGGTCGCTGCAGGCGCTTCGGCGCTAGACGCAGGGCGGGACGGGTTGGCCGACTGGGCCCGGTTCAATGAAGGGCGTGGGCGACGGCGCGGGCGGAGCGTCCTCCGGCGCGATCGGCGGAATCTCTCCACGCTGGATGGCGATGGCGACCGCCTGCATCCGATTGCGCGCGCCCAGGCGTTTATAGGCGTCCGACAGGTACTGGTTCACCGTTCGGTACGACAGGCCCAGGATGAACCCGATTTCCACGGCGGTATGACCCTTGCTCGCCAAAATCAGGCACTGGCGCAGGCGCGGTGACAACACATTGCTCACGAACTCTACTCCTAGCTGACACGGAACCAGCCGGCGTCGTGTTTCGTCGACAGCACTCAAAGCACAGGCCGTTCTCAAGCGGCGAACACTCCGCATGCCGGATTCTTCGCGAACGCCGGCAATCATCACGTCATAAAAGCGAACTCTCGTCGCATCGGCGCGCGACGGGCTCGTGCGTCATTGACCCGATCGAGGCCATGGCGGAATCGGCGGATCCAAATCCTTTCTTGAGTTTGTGAAAGTTCAGGCCGATGGGCGGCGGGCCTTGCGATCCTGCGCCCCAGGCGATGCAAGCGATGGTGCCATAGCTCCAGAGCGCCAGGACCGTAAGATAACCCGCCGCGCCAAGCCGTCCCTCCGCGGCGATGAAGGCCAGATGCGCGCCGACGGTCAGGACTTGGAACGCCGCGGCGAGGATGGGCCAGAGCTTTTCGGACCCGAGGACGACGGCGACCGACACGCCCAGAACGACGGCGTCGATGGCGATCACCGCGCCTTGAGGTCCGGTCCAGGGCCGCTTCTCGACCGCCAGTGACGCCATGCAGGCGGCCAGATAGGCCGCCCCCAGGACCTTCTCCTCCCAGCGCCCCCGAACAAGCGCGGCCACGCAGACCAGCACCATGGCGATGGCGAAGACGAGGGGAGACCAGGCGAACACGTGGCGGTCGGGTTCAAGCCGCCGCCTCGAGCGCGCCCTGCGGCGCGGCGCCCTCGGGTTTGTGCAGGACGCCGGCGGCGACGGTCTCGAAGCCGTACTCCTCGCGCAGGTCGGCCAGGCCCTCATGGGTGTCGAGCACGCTGCGGCGCGCGCGCTCCAGCGCGGCCAGGGCCTCGGCGGCGGCGCCGATCACGCGTTGGCCGGCGATGGCCGGCAGTCGATTGGCGATGCGCGCCTCGCACAGGGAGGAAATGAGCTTGGCCGTCTCGCCAAGCGTGCGATCGAGCGCGTCCTCAGCCGAAAACAGCTGCTTGGCGACGCGCGCCGCGGTCAAATTCTGCATTGAGCGTACTCTGGTTGGGGCCTGACCGGCCTGTCGGGTGGTTGCCGTGGTCGCTCAGCATCCGATCGATCGAACGATTTAGGACGTAGCCGACGGCGGCGGCGCCGAGGGTGACGAGTCCCAAGATCATCGTGGCGATCGCAATGGCGACCAGTCGCCGGGCCGGGGACCGCAGACCCCGTCGCACCAGACGGTCGGCCTTGGGCCGGAGCCGCTCGGATTGAACTCCCCCCGTCCCGGCCTCGTGGCCGTGTGAGGCCTCGAGCGAGAAGGGGAGGGGATCGTGATCACCGTCCCGGGTGACGGCGGCAGTTGGTCGCCAACCGCCGGCGCCAACCATTGGCGATGATCCAAAGTCGAGATCATCCCGATCCCCCCTGGCGGCGGCGATGTAGGCGATCACCGCTTCCTTGCGGCTGACCACGCCCAGCTTGCGGATGATCGCCTGCATGAAGGTGTCGACCGACGCCGGCCGTATGCCGAGCAGCGGCCCGATCTGCTTTGAGGTCAGGTGCTGCGCGGCCAGGTCGAGGATTTGACGCTCGCGTTCCGTGAGGCGCTCAATCATGCGATTTTCCGCCGCGGATAAGCTGAAGCCATACAACCATAGGTTCTTTTGAACCTAGGCTGCACAGAGGGTCAAGGGTCGCGGAAAGCGCGTGTCCCGACATTTTCCGTCAGCTTAGCGAATAGGCAGTCAAACCTCACTAGGTTTAATACCTCGCGGCGGCGACGCGGATCTGGTCTTTGGTGCTGGTCGGTACGGACATGTCGGCTCCTGAACCGGCTATAGGCGCCGGTTGGGCGGCCCAGGCGGCCCCGAGCAGAAGCTGAAGTGCGTCTGAATTTTGGTTCGCTTCATGGTTGCTAGGCCAGCTTCGCCATGCTCTGTGCAATGAGCTCACGAGAAGGAAGGACGAAGCTTGTCAGATATTCCGACCGCGTCCGGCAACCGCCAGGACTGGCGATACCTTGGCCACCAGATCCGTAGACGGACGCTCGAGCCGAGCACCAGCTTTCCCTTTCTCGTCTACGTGTTGATCGGGATCGTCCTGTTCGGCGGCTTGGGTGTGTGGGCGGAAGTGTTGCGTCTGGTCTTGGCCCAGGGGAAGCCGGAACTTGCCGGGTTGATCACGGCCGTCATCACCTTCTTTCCGGCCTTGATCGGCTCCACGACGTTGCAGCTTGTCCTGATGTCGACGAGTTCGAACGACAAGGTGATGATCTCCTTCGCACTGCTGTTGCTGTGCTCCTTCATCACCGCAGCGATCCTTCTACCGTTTTTCAGCACCACTCATCCGATCACCGTGCTGCTGCTCGGCGGCGTTTGCTCGCTCGCCGCGATCTGGACCTGGTGGATGACCAACGGCTTGGACTCGACCTTTCATAGTCAGAGATCGGACGCCGCTACGGGCGGCGACACCGGCCGAACGCTGCAAGGCGCTGATCCCGCCTTCAAGGTCTAGGAAGCGATGGTCAAGTTTCCCTTCGAAACGTCCGCCCTACGGGTGCAGCAGCCGCTGGGCTCATTTTACGTCGCCGTGATTCCGGCGGAGGTTCTGCTGCAAGTCGCCGCCAGCGACGTCATGAGCGCGGCGCTCAATCCCAGCGGAGTCGGATACACGCTTGCGGGCACGCAGCGCGCACTACAGGACAAGCGGATTTCTCAGATCGCGGCCTATCTCGATCGCGCCGACGCGGCCTTCCCAAACTCGATCATTCTTGCCGCCAACCACAATCGCGAACTGGGCGTCGATGAAGACGAGGCCGAGGACATCGACGCGGAGGTCGCCCCGCCTGGATCACAGACCAGTAATGCGGACCGCGAATGGACAATCGTGGAGACGGAGAACGGCGACTATCGCCTGCGCATCCCGACGGCGGAAAAACTCGCCGCGATCATCGACGGCCAGCACCGGCTTTTCGCGTTCACCGGAGTGAAGACGCTCGAGCGCGCCGCGGAAATGCAGCTGATCTGCGCGGTGTTTCTCGATCTTCCCAAGCCGCTGCAGGCTCAACTCTTCGCCACGATCAACTCGACGCAAAAG
Source organism: Pseudomonadota bacterium (assembly GCA_020161365.1). Lineage (GTDB taxonomy): Bacteria > Pseudomonadota > Alphaproteobacteria > Caulobacterales > Caulobacteraceae > Caulobacter. Next base: position 61,958 of record JAIUNU010000016.1, read on the forward strand.
CCTGTCGATCGCAGCCTCACCTACGAGCTCTTCGGCTACAACGTCGCCGAGGAGCCAGAGGATTTCTGGACGCCTGACAAGCTCGCCGTGTTCCTGACCCGCAAGCTGGGAACCGATCCGTCGTCGCCTCTGCGCGGCCGCATCACGGTCGCGCCCAAGAAGGATCGCCTCTTGGCGGACCTAACCGAAGGCGCACAATGGAAGGTGTCGACCGCTGTCGTCGTCGATGGCATCCAGCGCCTGATCACTGGCAATCCCAAACGCGACACCAACATCATGCTGTCGCCCTCCGCAAAGCGCCGGTCAGCGCTGATCGGCGAGGCCAAGCGCGACACCGCTCCTCTTAGAGACGCGTTCATCGCGGGCCAGGACGCCATCATCTACAAGCTGGTTGAGAACTACCTAGGCGCCTGTTCAGACGTTTTGTGGCAACCGGCCAAGCCCGGGTCGTTCATCCTCAAGACGGTCGGGCTGCAAGCGCAGTTCGACGTGCTCAGAGTTCTGGCTGGTCCCGCCTACGCCGCCAAGGACGTCCGCAAGGAGTATTTCGTCGGCAAGCTAGCGCAGGCCGGGCAGATCGATTTCTCAACCGAAAGGTTCAAGAACGCCTCTGGCTCCGGAAGGACGCTGATTCGGCGCGCCATCGAGGAGGCGTTGCAAACCGGCTAGGGCGACCGCCGAGCCGAGTTTCGGCGTGATCTGTTCACCCGACCCGCTGATAGGACATCTCCCCGATCAGCTTCGCCATGGCGCTCCAGTCGGGCTCTCCAGAGAGGTGGCTCCACGACAGCCTGACGGCCCCGCGCACGAGCGGCTTGGCCAGACCCATGGCGACCAGCACGTGGCTGGGCTCATAGCTCGCGGACGTACAGGCCGATCCATTGGAAAGGGCGGCGAGGTCACGAACGGCCAGCATGAGGCCCTCGGAGCCTACGCCGTCAAAGGCCAGCGCCAGCACATGGGGTAGGCAATGGGCTTGGTCGCCGATCAGGACCGGACGCAGCGGCGCGAGAGCGGCCAGGGCGCGCTGCCGAATGGCTTGGACGACATCGCGTCGATGGCCGTGGTCGTCCAGAGCCGCCTGGGCTGCGGCGCCAAAGCCAGCGATCATTGGAACGGGAAGGGTTCCCGGACGCAGCCCTCGTTCCTGGCCTCCGCCGAACATCAGGGGTGAAAGCGGCGGACGATCGTACCCGCGACGGCGCGCGACCAGGGCGCCAACCCCCTTGGGACCATAGAGTTTGTGGGCGCTGGCCGAAATCAGGTCGACGCGCTTTAGCCTCAGCTCGGGCAACGACTTTCCAAACCCCTGGGCGGCGTCGACGTGGAGGTAGGCCGGATGACCGGCGAGCCGGTCGGCGATCTCGGCGATCGGCTGCAAGATGCCGGTCTCGTTGTTGGCTTGCATGACCGAGACGGCCAAGGTGTCGGGACGCAGGGCGGCCGCCAGGTCGTCGACCGATACCCGTCCGCTGGCGTCGACCGGCAGCACGGTGACCTCAAGGCCGCGGGCGGCTAGGGCTTCGAGTGGCTCCAGCACCGCCTTGTGCTCGACCGCCGTGGTGATCACGTGGCTGCGCCCCTGGGCGCGGGCGAACGGCTCAAGGCCGAGCAGGGCCAGATTGTTGGCCTCAGTGGCGCCAGAGGTGAAGATGACTTCGGCCGGATCGGCCTCGACGACCGCGGCGACCTGGTCGCGGGCCCGCTCGACGGCCTTCTTGGCCTCGCTGCCGAAGGCGTGGGTGCGGCTGCCGGCGTTGCCGTACTCGACGTCGAAATAGTGGAGCATCGCCGCCCTGGCGCTAGGATCCAGAGGCGTCGTGGCGTTGTTGTCGAGGTAGACAGGCATGGACGAATCCGGCGGGCGGTGGCAAAGGTACGTTATCTGTTTGCGATCTCGTTTGACAAACAGTTTGTGTTTTTGCACCAAGTCGCGGCGTAACCCCGCGACGGACAAGTTTGATGGCCGACACCTTCCACTATGTGTTTCCGGCTATTCGCGGCATCCAGGCGGGCCGGGAGTATTACGTCTCGATGTGCCCGCTGCGGCTCATCCCGCGAATCTTCCTCTTTGACGAGGAGGAGCTGACCGCCGAGCTTCGCGCCCAACGGACATTGAACAAGGCGCGCGTGCCGGAAATGGCTCGGTATATTACCGACCACCCCGACAGCTATGTGTTTTCGGCGCTCACCGCCTCGGTCGACGCCGACCTGGTCTTCGAGCCGGCGGGGGGCGAGGAGCAGAAGCTTGGCACGCTGCGGATCCCGATGGAGGGCACCTTCATCATCAACGATGGCCAGCACCGCCGCGCGGCGATCGAGATGGCGCTGCGTCAGCGCCCGGAGATGGGCCACGAGACCATCGCCGTGGTGTTCTTCAGCGATATCGGCCTGGCGCGTTCGCAGCAGATGTTCGCCGACCTCAATCGCTACGCCATCCGCCCCTCGACCTCGATTTCGATCCTCTATGATCATCGCGACGACGCGGCCGAACTGACCCGGCGTCTGGTGGCCGAAGCGCTGCCGTTCCGTGATCTGGTCGAGACCGAACGCAACAACCTGTCCCTGCGCTCGCGCCGGCTGTTCACCTTCAGCGCCATCTACCATGCCACCAACGCCTTGCTGAGCGAGTGCGAGCCCGAGGATCTGGACGCGGCCTTGGCCATGGCGCGGGCGTTCTGGGAGACCGTGGCCAGCCAACTTCCGGAATGGGAGCAGGTGCGGCGCGGTCGGATCGCCTCCAGCGAGGTGCGCCAGGACCTCATCCACTCTCACGGGGTCGTGCTACACGCCTTCGGCAAAGTCGGGGCGGCCCTTCTGCGCGAGGACCCCGACGGTTGGCGAGATCGCCTGGGCGTCCTGTCCGAGATCGACTGGTCGCGCAGCAATCCGGTCTGGGCCGGCCGCGCCGTCGTCCGGGGCAAGCTGTCCAAAGCCACCCAGAGCGTCACCCTGACCGCCAACTACATCAAACAGCAGCTGGGCTTGGCGCTCTCGGCCGAGGACCGCCGGGTCGAGGACAGCCTGAATCGGAATCTCCATGACGCCGCCTGACCGTCCCGCCCGCCGCACCGCCTTCGACCGCGGCCTGGCGACCGCTCTCGACGAGCTGATCGCCACCGTCCAGCACCTCTACCTGTCCGACGAAATCCCCTGGGTGGTCGGCTATAGCGGCGGCAAGGACTCCACAGCCGTGCTTCAGCTGGTCTGGATGGCCTTGGCGCAATTGCCCGCGGACAAGGCTCGCAAGGCCGTGCACGTGATTTCCACCGACACCCTGGTGGAGAACCCCGTGGTCGCCGCCTGGGTCGACCAGTCCCACAAGGTGATGGGCGAGGCCGCCCGGGCCGCGGGGCTGCCGATCTATGCGCACAAGTTGACGCCCGACGTCCAGAACACCTTCTGGGTCAATCTGATCGGCCGGGGCTATCCGGCCCCGCGCCCGAAGTTTCGTTGGTGCACCGAACGGATGAAGATCCGTCCCGCCGACGCGTTCATCTCCAACGTCGTCAGGCAGAACGGCGAGGCGATCGTGGTTTTGGGCGTGCGCAAGGCCGAGAGCGCGGGTCGGGCGGCGCGGATGAAGGCCAATGGCGAGGGGACCCGGCGCGAGCATCTCAGCGCCCATGGCTCTTTGCCCAACGCCTTCATCTACAGCCCGATCGGCGACTGGACGAACGACGACGTCTGGATGTTCCTGCTGCAGGTCGAAAACCCCTGGGGCCACGACAACCACGACCTGCTCAATCTCTATCAGGGCGCGTCGGCCGACGCTGAATGCCCGATCGTGCTGGACACCTCCACGCCCAGCTGCGGCGACAGCCGCTTCGGGTGCTGGGTCTGCACCCTGGTGGAGAAGGACAAGTCGATGTCGGCGATGATCCGCAACGACGAGGACAAGGAGTGGATGGCGCCGCTTCTGGCGCTACGCGACGCCCTGGACCAGCCCGACCACGACAAGCGTGACTTCCGACGCATGAGCGGCGGGGTCCAGCTGATCCGCGAGAAGGCCGCCCACATCCCTGGCCCTTACCTGCAGGCCGTGCGCGAGGATTGGCTGCGGCAGCTGCTCGCGGCCCAGGAAGTGGTTCGCAACCATCCCAAGGCCCCCGCGACCGTTCGCGGGATCGAACTGATCACCCAGGACGAACTGGCGGAGATCCGCCGCCTCTGGGTGGTGGAGAAGTTCGAGCTGGAAGACAGCCTGCCGACGATCCACCTGGAGGTCACCGGCCGGCCGTTCCACGGCCCGCCGCTCAATGACGCCCAGCCGTTCGGCAAGGCCGAGATGGGCCTCCTCAAGAAGGTCGCCGGCGGCGATCAGGTCCACTTCGAGCTTGTCCGGGAATTGCTCGAGGTGGAGCGCAGCTATCGCACCAGCTCGCGCCGGGCCAAGCTGTTCGACCGGCTGGAGGACGCCTTCCGACGCGGCTTCTACGAAGACGTCGAGGACGCCACCCAACGTGCGCTGCGTCGGCGGACCCTGGGCAAGCTTCTAGAGGACATCAAGGACGTGAACGTCGATTTTGGCGACGCGGCCTCGGCCACGCACGAGGCGCTTGGCAAGGGTGACGGCGCTCAGGACGGTGAGGCGCAATGATCCTCGACGAACTGACCTTCCACGACTTCGGCGTCTATCGGGGGCGGCAGACGTTTCATCTGACGCCGAAGAGCGATGAACAGCCGATCATCCTGATCGGGGCCCGCAACGGCGGGGGCAAGACGACCTTCCTGGAGGGTCTGCAGCTGGCCTTCTTCGGCCGCCTGAGCCAGGCCTTCCGTGGCGGCGTGAGCTACGAGGAATATCTCCGCCGGTCCATCAACCGCGCGGCGTCGCCGCAGGACGGCGCCGCTGTCGAGGTCAAGTTCCGGCGCGTGCTGGACGGCCGTGAACAGGGCTTCCGCATTCGCCGGACGTGGTCGGTCCAGAAGGGCGGGGTGCGCGAAACCTTCGAGGCTTTCGTCGAGGGCGCGCACGATCGCGTCCTGACTGAACAGTGGGCCGAATATGTCGAAGAGATGCTGCCGCCACGCATCGCGCCGTTGTTCTTCTTCGACGGCGAGAAGATCGAGCAGTTCGCGGACCTGGGCCGGTCGGGCGAGATCGTCGGCACCGCGGTCAACGCCCTGCTCGGCCTGGACATCGTCGAGCGGCTGCAGACCGACCTAGACGTGTTCGAGCGCCGCAAGGCCGCCTCGCACGCCAGCCTTGTCGAACAGCAGGCCTTGAAGGCCGCGGCCGATGCGATCGACGCGGCCCAGGCGCGGCTCGATATCGAACAGACCGCCCGCGCCAGCGCCAAGCGCAATCTCGAGCGCCGAGGTCTCCTGTTGGACCGCGCCCACACCGCGTTCAAGAACCAGGGCGGCGACCTGTTCGAGGCCCGCCAGGCGATCCTGGCCGAGGACGTCGAGCTGGTAGGCGCTCTTGGGGCCGTCAACCGCAGCCTGCGGGCCTGGGCCGGCGAACTCGCGCCGCTGATGATGGTCGAGGACCTGCTGGGGGAGGTGGCCGTCCAGGCCGAGCGCGAAAGCCAGGCCGATACCGCCAAAGCCGTGCTCGGCCACCTGACCAAGCGCGACCGTCAAGTCATACAGAAGCTGAAATCGGCCGGCGCCAATGGGGTGATGCTGCATGAGATCGGCGCCTATCTCGACGACGACCGCAAGAAGGTCGCCGGCCAGGCCGCCACCCACCGTTATCTCGACATGACCCGCTCGGCCCGGTCCCAACTCGACACGGTGATGGAGCAGGGATTGCCGGCGGCGCGCGAGGTCTATCAGGCCCTGATGACCGACCTTGACGGGCTCACGGCGCGCAAGGACGATGTCGAGCGCCGCGCCGCGGCGATCCCCGCGCCTGAAACCATCGCCCCGCTCGTGGCGGCCATCGAGGCGGAGACCGACGCCAAGCAGCAGGCCGAGGCGCAGGTGGAGCTCGCGGAAAGGGCCGTCGAGGCCGCTGAGCGGACCCTGGCGGCGGCGCGCCTGGCCTATCGCGACACGATGGAGCGCCAAGTGCATTCGACCCTGCAGGCCGAGGACGCCCAGCGGATGCTCGAACACTCGGCCCGGGTCCGCGAGACCCTGGCGCGCTTCAAGGCCGAGGTCGTCGGCCACCATGTCCATCGGATCGAGGTCCTCGTCCTGGAGGCCCTGACGCGACTGTTGCGCAAGGAGGACCTGGTCACCGCGGTGACCATCGACCCGGTGACCTTCGCCATCGGCCTGAGCGGCGGCGGCTGGGACGCCTTGCCGTTTGAACAGCTGTCTGCCGGCGAGCGCCAGCTCTTCGCCATTGCTCTGCTTTGGGCCCTAGCCCAGGCCTCCGGCCAGACCGCGCCCACCGTGATCGACACGCCGCTGGGACGTCTGGACTCGGGTCACCGGCAGCGCTTGGTCGACGGTTACTTCCCTCACGCCGGCCACCAGGTGATCCTGCTGTCGACCGACGAGGAGATCGACGCGCGGCACCACGCGCGTCTGGAACCCTTCATCAGCCACAGCATGACCGTGGAGTTCGATCCCGCCCAGCGATCGAGCCGCGTGCGCGAGGGCTACGCATTCGCCCGCGTCGAGGAGATCGCCTGATGGCCATCGAAACCATCCGCATCGATGAGGTGGGCCGCGAGCAGCTGTCGCGGCTAAAGCGCCACACCGGCATAGAGACCATGAACGTGCTTTGTCGCTGGGCCCTGTGCGCGTCGTTGGCCGAGCGCACCAAGCCCTCGCCCACGGTGAAGGGCGAGACGGCGCTGGAGATCGCCTGGCGCGTCTTCGGCGGTCCGCAGCACGAGCTTTACTTGGCCCTGCTGAAGGCCCGATGCCGCCGGGACGGCCTCAGCATCGACGAGCAGGTCTTGCAAGAACAGTTGCGGCTGCATCTGCATCGCGGCCTTGGCTATCTGGCGTCCGACAAGTCGATCCGCTCGATCGGCGCCCTGGTCCGCCGCGTCAACCTCGACGCGGCGGCCTAGGCGTGGCTCTGGTGGAGGACCTCGACGCCCCCGCCAGCGCGCATTTCTGTTATCGCGACCTGATCGAGTGCGGGGAAACCTGGTCCCGCCTGCGCCCCGACAACAGGCCGCGGCAGGCGGAGACCTACACAGCGATCGCCGCCTTGGCGCGCGACGTGCTCGATCCGATCGTCGAACTCCTGGGTCGGCCGGCCCTGACCTATGGTTTCGCGGGCCCGGCCCTGACTCGACGCATCGGCGGGCGCATCGCGCCCCGCGTCGATCAGCACGCCGGCCATGAACTGAATGCGAGGGGCGCGCCGGTCTGCGAGCGGCTCGGCCAGGCCGTCGATCTTGAGATCCCTGGTTGCGACGCGCGCGTCCTGGCCGCGGCGATCATCGAGGCGACCCCCTTCGATCGGCTCTATGTCTATGGGCCCGACCGCCCTGTCCATGTGAGCCGGGGCCCGCAAAACAGCCGATCGGTCGTTCTGATGCGCCCCGCCGGCGGGCGGCTGGTGCCTCTTCGCCTCTCGGGCGAGGCGCTGCGCGATTGGTTGCGGCTGGAGCAGGGCGCCTAGGCCACGATCTCCAAGGCCGCTCGGCCCAGGCCCGCTGCCACGATCGCGCCGTCGGCGTAGAGTGGCGCCTCGCCTGGCCACGCGGCCAGAACTGTTTGGTCGAAATCATGCTGAGCGGCCCAGTCAGGAAGGTCCGGCGCCATGAACCGGGAGCGCGCCAACAACCTCTGACCCTGGCCGCGATGGTCGAATTCCTGGATCCGCTGGCGAGCAAGATCGACCTTGATACGCGCCGACAGCACAGGCAGCAGGCTCTCGTACCGTTCGAAGGTCATGGCCGAGACCTTGTCGCCCAAGCGGTGCAGCTTGAGGAGATGGGCGTCCTCCAGGTCGCCATGATAGCGACGCGCGCAACCGGCCAAGCATCGCAGGACGGCAGGGGCCCGGTCCAGCAGGCGGGCGTCCAGAAAGAGCGCGCCTTCCTCGTCCCGCCACCCCAGCCCCTGCTGATGGGCGGCTGCGAGCGCGGCTCGCACGACCTCGGGCTGGCCCAACGAGAACAGGAGGTCGCGGCCGGCCTCGCTGGCCGGGCCGAAGCCGCCGAACAACGCCTTGACGTCCGCCTGCAGACCGACGGGCAGGCCGCGATAGGCTTGGCGGCGGTTAAAGATGTTGAGCGCGAAATAGACCCGCAAATCGTCGCGGCGCTGGGCCTGGGCTTGGTCAAACTCGACCGGGTCGAGCGCCTCGACCGCCCAGCGGCAAGCTTGGCGTACGGATATGTTCGCCGCGTTCAGGACCTGGAGGAGGGCCGGTTCGACCTCCTCGGCGAGGGGTTCGCGGGCGCGCGCCAAGACCTCGGCCGCCAAGGCGTCAAGCTCGGGCTGGAGCTTGGCGCGGCGGGCCTCCCGCGTCCGCCACCGGGTCGGCCGGGGGCACGAGAACGATCGGCGTGTCTGACGCTGAAGCAGAAAGGCCTGTTCCAGCAGCGGATCCTTGAAAACCAGGTATACGCCGGCGTTGACGCGAAAAGCCTCGCGGCGCAATCGCGCCTCCAGAAGCGTCTTCAGCTCCGCATCGCTGTAGAACTTCTGGAATGTCCCCCGCCGCGTCACCCGGCCGTCGGCGAGGGGGCGGCCGCGATCCCATTGGGCGTTGCTCGCGGTGATGACGGCCACGGCCAGGCAGCCGCGCGCCAGGGCGAAGGCCGCGTCCAGGACCTCCAGCCGTTCTGCCGGTCGTTCGATGACGTTGAGGACGAAGCCGAGATTGACGACATCGGCCAGTTCGCGCGGCGTGTCCGGCGCGTAGTAGGGATCCCAGCCGGTGGCGGCGACGCCCGCCTGCCGCAGGCCTTCGACGTCGGCGCCGCGGCCGCAGCCGTAGTCGAGGACGCTCGCCCCCGGCCCGATGATGTTGTGGCGAAGCAGCGCCTGGATGGGGGCGGAAAATCCGTCGCGGGCGATCGCCGCTAGATGACGGCGCATGGCCGGGGCGGGCCCCGCCGCGTCGTCGACCAGCTGATGGTCCACCACCCTGACGCCGGCGGATGCCAGCCGAGCCTCCCAGGCCTGACGCGTGCCGATGAACCGCGAGCCGCGCAGCAAGCCCCGCGCCTCCAGGGCGCGCGTCAGGTCCCCGTACCGCACCCGCCGAGGATCATCGCGTCGCAGTAGCAGCTCCTTGCGGTGCAGCACCGGCGGATTGGCGCGTGTCCGATAGCTCCGACGGTTCGCCGCGCCGGCCTGAAGGTCGATCGTCAGGCTCTCGAGCAGGGCGGGGAAGGGGTGTTCGAAGTCCTCGTAGGTCAGCAGCGACACCCGGCCGCCGTCGCCCATCAGCTTGGCCACCGACCAGGTGTCGGTTTGGGCGACCTCCTCGGCCAGGGCCAGGGCGTCGCGCAGCGGCGCCTCGAGTTCGTCGCGCGCCGTACGGTGGATATAGACCGCGTGGCCGACGCGTTTGCCCTGGTTGTGGGCCATGGAGGCTCCCGCGTCTTCGCTCGGCTCGTTCCGCGCGTCCAGTCTAAGGCCAAGACCACGCACCCGCGAGCCTGGGGCGGACGGGCGACCTTGGCGAACGGGCTTGAACAATCCTTCGGCTCACGCTCTGCTGGCGTAGGCGACTCCACGCATCTTCCGGCGGGTTCGTTCAACCGTCTGCATCGCGAGACCTCCCATGGCCCGCAGCCCCGCGCCGCCCTCCGCCGTTTCTGCGCCCGGCACCGCGACGGAACGCGAGCTGGCCGTCTACGACCAGAACTCTCAAACCCTGAGATCGCTTAACCAACTCTTCTGGCAGATCCCGGTGATCTCGATGTCGCTGACCGGCGGCCTGTGGTTTGGCGTGGCCAAGGCCGAGGCCTCGCCGTGGTTTCAGTTGGGCCTGCTCGGGTTGGCGGGCGTTGGCAATGTCGTCCTGGTCTTGATCCTGCATCGCCTGCGCTACGTCATGGATGAGTATCTTTCCTGGCTTCGACAATTCGATACGTCCGGTTTTGTCGCAGCGCCAGGCAAGGGTTGGCTCGACAAGCCCTATTCCGTTCGGACCGCGCTTCAGACCATGTTCAGCCTCGCCGCCGCCTTCAGCTTCGCGATGATGGTCCCGAGCGTTCTGGACGTGGCCAAGCCGCGGACCGCCAAGGCCCGCACCCTGGCTTTCTACGACCGGGCCGCCGAAGACCTGGTCGACCGCTATGAGGCGTTGGATTTCGGCCAGGCCCACCCCCATCTCGCCGCCAAGCTGAGCGGTGCGGCGCCCTTGAACATATTGGACGTCGGGGCCGGGAGCGGACGCGACGCGGCCGCCATGGCAAGCCTTGGCCACCATGTCTGGGCGGCCGAGCCGTCCGATCGCATGCGCGGACTGGGCCGCGCCTTGCATGGCGCCGAGGAGATCCAATGGCTGGATGCGTCCATGCCCAAGCTGCAGGCGCAAGGGCTCACGGGCCGCCGTTTTGATCTGATCGTGCTCAGCGCAGTATGGATGCACGTGCCGGTCGAGGATCGGCGCGAGGCGCTGGAACGTCTGAGCGCACTGCTCACGCAGGGCGGGGAGATCTACCTGACCCTGCGGCTTGGTCCCGGCGACGCCGGGCGCGCCATGTATCCGGTGACCAGCGATGAGCTGGGTCGCCTCGCGCCGTTGGCGGGCCTGGAACAGCGCGTCCTGGGCGACAAGCCGGATCTCCTTGGGCGCAAGGACATATCCTGGCGCACCGTCGTGCTGACCAAGCCCGCACCCGTTTCGCACTAAGGCGGTTAAGGCGGTCAAGGCGATCGTGCGCGGCTGAAGGCCGGGGGCTCAGCCTTCGCCCGGAATGGCGCCGTTGCGCACGCGAGGGTGGCAATAAGGCGTAAACCGCAACGAGAGCTTGACCGTTGTCGACGTCGCCGCCTAGCCTGAGGGTAGTGCGTTACGCAGTTTGATTTTGTCGAGCAGCCGCGAACGCTGCCACGATGGAGGGGCGGCGAGGGCGGATGACTGATTTGGTGGAGACCCTGGCGCAATCGCCGGCAGGCCGGGTGTTTTTAGCCAACCTTCATCACGCACTGGCCCAGTCGCCGGCCCAAATCGATCATCGGCGGTTCCGGGATTTCTGGACGACGGCGCGCGGCGTTCTTCCGGCCGGGCTGGATCCGCGCCGGGCCCGCGAGGCGCTCTTCGAACTCTTCTATGCGCCGGTGAACCTGGGGCTGAGGTTCGGCCGCCCCCCTCAAACGCCGCCGGGTCACGACTATGTCGTCCACACGGCCATCACGCCCTACGATCTGCTGCATCATCCGGACAAAGCGGTGCTTGACTATAGTAGGGTCAACGCCAGCCTGCCGCGGGACGGAAGGCCGCTCAACGTCTGGACGCCTGACGAATGTCGTCGGCTTGCCGCCTTGGTCACCAATCCCGCCTATTGGTCGCAGTCCCACTATGCCCATCGGTACGGGATTTTTTGGGCGACGCCGTCGGATTCCTACGCGACCGCCGACGCGACCACGCTGCGTGACGCGCAGGGACTAGTTCATGTCGAACGCGACGAACCGCTCATCCAGCTGACGTTCGCCTGCACGCTGGCGTCGCCGACCGCGTGCGCAGCCCCGACCGTGATCGAGGCGACCTATCACCGCCGCTTCAAGGCAAGGCCTGTAAGCGATCTCATGAATCAGACGGCGGCCAACCTGGAGGCTCTGCGACGCGGAAGGATCCTGGCTGACGGCGCTCCTGAGCTGACCCTCTCGTCGATCCCGATGACGAGTCTGACCCACGCACGCTATGCCGGCCATGCCGCGACCCACGCCGATTTGGACGACGCGCCGCCGACCCCGGCGAACCAGGCCGCCAATGACGAGGTGTTTTCAAACATTCTGGTCGATGGACGCCTCGGGCCGATCAAGGCTGAGCTCACCTCTTGGCTGGAGGCCTCCGCATGATCACGCTGCCAGCCAGGATTTCGCCGGCCTGGCTAACGGACGGTCTGCATCGCATCGCGATCAAGCGCGGGCCGCCGAGCGGCCTGGAGTTCGACGATCTCGAACTCCTTGCCGACCAAGATCCAGTGCTGGAATTGACCGCGAAAGTGACAGGGGCTTCGGACCGCGCTCGCCTCCGCGACGCGACCGCAGGCGCGCTGCACTATGCCGAAGTGGCGCCGGCGGACATCGAAGCGTCGACCCGGGTCCTGTCGTCCCTGCTTAGGCTCGCAACCGTCTTTGCGTCGGAAGAGGCTGCGCTGGCCGTGCTTCACCGATTGGAGGCAGGCGCGTATGACCATGCTCACCAAGGCCTCGAAAACGCCCTGGTGGCCTTCGTCGCTCGACAGCCGCGGTCACGTCGCGCGCGGTTTGAGGCACGCCTGCGCGCCCTGACGGGACCCTTCAAATGGCGCAGCGCCTGGGCGCTGCCTCTCGTGGAACGAGATCTAGGCGAGACCCCGCGCCTCTGGTTGGCCATACTGTCGGCCCGTCTCGCCGACTTGGAGGCCGAGACCCTTCCCACGTTCAATGCGGCTCGAGAACTGATGCGCGCCTTGGATCGCCGCATGGAGCGCAAGCTGGTCCTGCAAGGGCTCGCCTTAGGCGATCCCTCGCAGGATGAGGGGGTTCTGACACTGCTCTTCGGGTCGCCCGAGCCGGACTTTCAGCTCGCCAGGGTCCAGCTTGTCCACCGCGACGAGAAGGGGCGGGAGAAGACCGCTTTCGGCTCCACGGTGAACTACGACTACAAGATCAAAATTGGTTGGTCGGAGGCAATGACCGTCTCCAAGGACGGTCTGTTGCGGATGCGCGAGCCGCCCCCCGAAACGCCAATGGATCTGCCCTTTAGTGACTTTGACCGTCTGGAAGATGTTCCAGCCTGGGAAGATTTGCTGTCTCGCCGCGCCACCGTCATCCGCGAGATCGTCGACGCGCGTGATTTGAAGGAGCGGCTGACATGAGCGAGCCCGACCTTCAACCCGCGACCGATGTGATCAACGACCTGGCCTTCCTACACCATGTCGCCCATCTCAACGCCCATGACCACGCTTTTGCCGAGCAGGGCGGTCAGATCACCTACTTCATCGACACCAACATCCTGCGCTTCGCGCTTGACCCATCTCAGTCGGCGTCAGAAGGCCGGTTTCCTCTGGCGCTGTTCGAACATGGCGCGGATCCGGCGCAGCTGGCCCTAATGCCCGCAGCCTTCGAGGTCGCCGAATATCTCTTCTCCGGCAAGCTGCCTGGGCAGGTCCGGGACAGCGTTTCGGCCTTTGTGTCCGACAGCCACGCCGTGGAAATCGAGCGCTTCGAGGCCGACCTCTACAGCTACGGCCAGATGACGGACGCTGATGCGCTGAGCGCCCTCCAGAGAGAGTACGGGGAGGAGCTGGCCGACAAGGCCCGCCGCGGCTTCACCGAAATCGAGATCCTCGATCTGGCCGTCTCCGCCACCCACCTGGTCGAGGAGATGTTCGCCGGTTCGTTGCACCTGCTGGCTGCAGCCAAGCGGCTGCGCAAACGCTGGGTGTCCGGGCGGGCGCATCGCCACTACGCCCACGCCCACAGCGAAGTTCAAGCCGACGAGATCGAGGAGTGGTCCGCCCGCGTCGCTTGCGGATACGAGGCGGTTCGCTTTCGCAGCCTTGATCTTGAACGGTTTCGGCTCGCCGCGATTCGCCCTTGGCGTCGGCAACTGGTGAAAAACGATGCGCGAACGCTTCTTGAAGTGCGGCGCCTCAACGCGCTGGCGGACCCCAAAAGCAAGGTGGTCTTCATCACCTCGAGCCGCGGCCTGCATCGCGCCTATCGCGACTGGTTCATCGCCAGCGGTCCAAAGGCTCAGGCTCAAGACACCTACCTGCTGCGGCATCCCCTGCAATACCTGCCGCTGATCAACTTGCAGAGCTATTCCCGCCTTTATCTCGAGGATTCGCCCGACCCCGCGCGCCTGCAGCTGTTCGCCGATATCAAGGCGTCGCTGGACGCTTTCCTCGATCCCCGGGAAGGGCGCCCTTCCTTCGGCCGCGTCCTTTCGATGCTCCACCGCCTCGATAGCCGCGGCCATTGGCACCACCATCAGGATCTGGATCAGATCACCGCCCAGATCGAGTGGCGGGACGTGGAAGAGGCGGCCGTAGAGTTCGTCGACAATTGGCGGCTGGCCTACGCCAACTCCGCGCTCATGGCGCTGCCGGCCCTACGAACGCGGTACGACGACCACCTTTCGATCTTGACCAACGCCGTGCGCAGCGCCGGCGGCAACCATATGGCGGCGCAGCAAATCATCGTCGCCAACATTGAGGCCGATCATATATCGGCCCTGCTGTGGGCGCTTGGTCAGGAAGCAGCCCGCGAGCACGGAGAACTTCCCGCCGCACTGCGCGACCTCGACGTGGTGCGGGTGCTGCCGATCCTCATACCGATCGACAGCCAAGATCGGAACGACCCGGACATCGTCCAGGCGTTACGGGGCTCGGTGACCGAGGCTGCGGAAATCGTGCGCAAGTTCACCGTGAACGATGCCGCCCAGGACCTTTCGCCCAATCGATTGTTGGCCGGCGTTTGCCTAAGCCTCGCGCTGGCCGAATACGACACCGCCAAGCGCCTTTCGGCACGGTGGGCGAAGGGCGACATTCGGCCCCTGCCATCCCTGTCGATCGACGCGCACCGCGACGACGTTCTGAGCGAGTTTCGCTATCTCTATGGCCTGGCGGTCCGTTTCGACTGCCGTTCCAACGACGAATTCCAAGCCGCTATAAATCAACTGTCGGCGAGCGCCGAGGGAGCCGACCCCAGCCTCCGCAAGGCCCGCAGTCTCGTCGAGAAGGGCACGCTAAAGCTTGCCGCAAGCCTCCGAAGCCTAGCGCGGGAACGGCTGGGGACGAGCGAGGTCTGGCCCCACCTTGAGGGCGACGTCGGTTCGGGCACGCCCCATCGGATGCTTAAGGAGGCGTGCGCTGACTTCTATAACGCGAAGGTCCATCTTGCAGCAGGCAAGGGTCATCCCGACGTTCGCGAACGCCTCCAATTTCAGGCGGCCGCCAACATACTGTGCTGCTTCAATCTCGCCCACATCGCGGGCGCGCAAATCGCCCAGATCCACACGCTGGCGAGCTGGGCCTATCCCATTGCAGCCCAGTCGGACGCGCATAAGTCCCTGAAATGGATCAGCACGCTGAATATAGACGCTTACGAGACCATTCAGGGCCGTGGCGGTTTGTTTCCGGGGCGCCGCTCTGCACCGTTCGTGGATATCTACACCAAGGCTGAACGGCTGAAGCCCATCAGCCTGACCCGCCGCTTCATAGCGGGCAGTGATCGCGACCTGGTGGGTCTGTATAGAGAATACTTTGCCGAAAAGGCCTCGGCTTGAGTCTCATATGGGGTGCGGCGGATTAGTGAATTCGGACGCGTTAACTCCAGCAAAACCATAGACGCGCCGAATTTCCGATAATCTTTGTTAGGCGATAGACAATTGTAGCCGGGCGGATTCTATTTTGAAGTGCGATTTGTGAGGGTT
>JAIUNU010000017.1 GCA_020161365.1 Pseudomonadota bacterium
AAGGCCCACTACGACTGCATCAAGGCCTTCTCGGAGACCGACTTCACCGACGATCTCAAGGCGGTCGATATCCCGGTGCTGATCATGCACGGCGAAGACGACCAGATCGTCCCGATCGCCGACAGCGCTCATTTGGCCATCAAGCTGGTCAAGAAGGGCACCCTGAAGACCTATCCGGGTCTGCCCCACGGCATGGCGACCACCCACCCGGAGATCATCAACAAGGACCTCCTGGCCTTCTTCAAGGCCTAGGACTTTGGAGCCGCCGCCATGCGTGACGCGAAGCAGGCCCATCGGCGCCGCGACGCCTGTGACTGTGGCGGCGGCTCTTGGAATTCTCTGGAGCTGGTGACCGTTCGGACGCCCGAAGGCGTGGTGTTCGGCCAGCTCCAGGTCTTCGCACCGTCCGACGTCTCCAGCGCCGACCGAGATGGCATAAATAGAAACAATGAATTTCATTCATTTCCATTTATGCGCCATCACCCGTCCGGCACAGTCACCCCATCAGACACGAACCTCGGCAGCCGGCGTACGGCTCGCTGACCCGAAAGGACCAAGCCCCATGACGCTCCAAGCCAAGGCCGTTCCCGGCGCACGCCTCCTGACGCCGACCGATCACACCCTGATCATGATCGACTTCCAGTCGCAGATGGCCTTCGCGACCAAGTCGATCGACGCCAGCCTGCTGCGCACCAACGCCGCCCTGGTCGCCAGCGCCGCCGCCGGCTTCGGCGCCTCGACTATCCTGACGACGGTCGCCGAGAAGAGCTTCTCGGGCCCGATGTTCTCGGAAGTCACCGCGCCGTTCCCCGGCAAGCCGCTCCTGGACCGCACCTCGATGAACACCTGGGAAGACCAGGCCGTGATCGACGAGGTCAACGCCATCGGCAAGTCGCGCATCGTGCTGGCGGGTCTGTGGACCAGCGTTTGCATCGTTGGCCCGGCGCTGTCGGCGCTGGACCAGGGTTTCGAGGTCTTCGTGATCACCGACGCCTGCGGCGACATCTCCACCGAGGCGCACGAGCGCGCCGTGACGCGCATGGTCCAGACCGGCGCCCAGCCGATCACCTCGCTTCAGTACCTGCTGGAAATGCAGCGCGACTGGGCCCGGGGCGAGACCTACGAGCTCACCACCGGCGTGGCCAAGAAGTTCGGCGGCGCCTACGGCCTTGGCATCACCTACGCCAAGACGATGTTCGGCGCTTCGGAAGGCCATTGACCCACACCGGGCGAGGTCCTCGCGCCTCGCCCCCCTTCCCCTGGAGGCCGTCATGAAACCCTATCTTCTGTCGATCGGCGCGGGCCTCCTGGTGGGCGTGATCTACGCCCTGATGAACGTCCGCTCGCCCGCGCCGCCGGCGATCGCGCTGCTGGGCCTTCTGGGCATGTTGCTGGGCGAGCAGGCCGTACCAATCGCCAAGCGCCTGCTGACCAAGGCTCCGGTGAGCGCCTACCTCAAAACGCCCGAATGCGCCGGCCAGGTGCTCGGCCCGCAGGCCGTGCGCAAGGACCCGGAGGGGCAGGCGTGACGCCGCTCAGCCGTCGTCAGACGCTGGCCCTGGGCGGCGCGCTTCTCCCCTCGTCCCTCTTCGCTGATCCCCGGAGGCCCGGCCCCATGACCGCTCAAGCCGATTTGCTGCTCATTGCCGGCAAGTTCACGACCCTCGACCGCAGCAATCCCCGCGCCGACGCCGCCCTGATCCGCGACGGCAGGTTCGTCGCTGTCGGCGAGGAACGCGACGTCCGCGCCGCCGCGGGGCCCAACCCCACGGTGATCGACCTGAAAGGCCGCCGGGTGATCCCGGGCCTGATCGACAGCCATATGCACATCATCCGCGGCGGGCTGAACTACAACATGGAGCTGCGCTGGGACGGCGTGCCCACGCTCGCCGACGCCATGGCCATGCTCAAGAAGCAGGCCGCCAACACCCCGCCGCCGCAATGGGTGCGCGTCGTCGGCGGCTTCACCGAGCACCAGTTCGCCGAGAAGCGCCTGCCGACCCTGGACGAGATCAACGCCGCCGCGCCCGAGACGCCGGTGTTCATCCTCCACCTGTACGACCGGGCGCTGCTGAACCGCGCGGCCCTGCGCGCCGTCGGCTACACCAAGGACACGCCCAACCCGCCCGGCGGCGAGATCCAGCGCGACGCCTCGGGCGAGCCGACGGGGCTGCTGTTGGCCCAGCCAAACGCCACGATCCTCTACGCCACCCTGGCCAAGGGTCCCAAGCTCCCGCCCGAATACCAGCTGAACTCCACGCGCCACTTCATGCGCGAGATGAACCGCCTGGGCGTGACCGGCGTGATCGACGCCGGCGGGGGCTTCCAGAACTATCCCGACGACTACGCGATCATCGAAAAGCTGCACGCCGACAACGAGCTGACCCTGCGCATCAGCTACAACCTCTTCACCCAGAAGCCGAAGGCCGAGCTGTCGGACTTCCAGAGCTGGTCCAAGCAGGTGAAGCCCGGCCAGGGCGATGACACCTATCGCCACAACGGCGCGGGCGAGATGCTGGTCTACAGCGCCGCCGACTTCGAGGATTTCCGTGTCGAGCGTCCGGAGATGCCGGCGAACATGGAGACCGATCTTGAGCCGGTCATCCGTCACCTCGTGGAGAACCGCTGGCCCTGGCGGCTGCACGCCACCTATGACGAGACCATCACTCGGGCCCTCGACGTCTACGAGAAGGTCAACCAGGACATGCCGTTCGACGGCCTGCACTGGTTCTTCGACCATGCCGAGACGATCAGTGAGCGGAACATCGATCGGATCGCCGCGCTGGGCGGCGGTATCGCCGTGCAGCACCGGATGGCCTTCCAGGGCGAGTACTTCATGGAGCGCTACGGGGCCAAAGCCGCTGAGGCTACGCCGCCGATCGGCAAGATGCTGAAGGCCGGCGTCCCGGTCGGCGCGGGCACCGACGCCACGCGCGTCGCCAGCTACAATCCGTGGGTGTCGCTGAACTGGCTGGTGACTGGCAAGACGGTGGGCGGCACGCGCCTCTATCCGCCGGCTAATCGCCTCGACCGCGAGGAGGCCCTGCGCCTGTGGACCACCGCCAACACCTGGTTCTCCAACGAGGAAGGCAAGAAGGGGCAGATCGCGGTCGGTCAGCTCGCCGACCTGGCGGTGCTCAGCGACGACTATCTGACCGTGCCCGAGGACGAGATCCCGCACCTGTCATCGGTGCTGACCCTGCTGGGCGGCAAGGTGGTCCACGGCGAAGGCGACTATGGCAAGCTGGCGCCGGTCCTGCCGCCGCCCATGCCCGACTGGTCGCCGGTGCGCACTTTCGGCGGGTATCAGGACCGCTCCCGCGGTCATGCCCGGGTGCTCGCCAGCGCCTGCGGTTGCGCGAGCGCCTGCAACGTCCACGGCCACAACCATGCCGCCGCCCTAGGTGCGGAAGCCCCCACCGCCGACGCGCGATCCTTCTGGGGCGTGATGGGCTGCGGCTGCTGGGCGGTGTGAGGTGGCCACGCCCGCGCCCATCGCCGCCCTGCTCCGAGCACCGGTCTTCAACCTCGCCGCCCGCGTGCTGATGACCTTGCCTTACTGGTGGAGCGGCCTTGCAAAGATGGCGGACCTCAACGGCGCGCGGGCCGAGGCGATCGGCCTCGGGCTCGAGCCGGCAGGACTGGTCGTCGCGACGATCGGAGTCCAACTGGTCGGTTCGTTCCTGCTGATCACTGGGCGTCAGGCCTGGCTCGCGGCAGGGGCACTAGGCGTGTTTACGGGCCTGGCCACCCTGATCGCCCATCCGTTCTGGACGATCGCCGAACCGGTCGCGCGGTTCCACGCGCAGAACACCTTCCTCGAACACCTGGGCCTGATCGGCGGCCTGATGGTCGCCGCCGCCCTGGCCGAAAGAGGCCGCACGAGATGACCGCGCCCCGCAAGCCCCTGGCCGACTTGACCGGCGTCTTGATGGCCTTCGTCGGCGGCTATGTCGACGTGGTCGGCTTTGTCCTGCTGTTCGGGCTGTTTGTCGCGCATGCGACGGGCAATATCGTGATGCTGGGCGTCAGCCTGGCTGGCGATACAAGCGGTCTGGCGACCAAGCTTCTGGCGCTGCCGGTGTTCGTGGGCGCAGCGGCGGCGACCTACGCTCTGGTCCGCTGGCGCAAGCAGAGGGATCAACCTTGCGAAGCGCTGGTCCTGGCGCTGCAGGCCGTGCTGCTCCTGGTCTTTACGCTGCTGACGGCCCTCGCCCTGCCGGCGGCGAGCGCGGATGAGCCCTCGGTCATGCTGGCGGGCCTTGTGGGGGTGGCGGCCATGGCGGCCCAGAACGTCGGCGCACGCGCAGTGTTCGCCGATCTGGCCCCGACCACCATGATGACCGGTAATGTGACCCAGGTGGCGATCGACCTTGTGGACCTGATGATCGCGCGCGGTCGACCGGACCCGTCGCTCAAGGCCCGCATCCGCAAGACCTGGCCGCCCGTCGCCGCGTTCGCCTCGGGCGCGATCGGCGGCGCCATCGGGGTGATGTTCGCCGGTCCTTGGAGCCTGCTCGCCGGCGCCGCGGTCGTGGCCGTGCTCGCGGCGCTGCACGCCGCTCGGCGTTGAAATGAAGAGCGCGTCGCTGGCCCTCGCCCTGACGATCCTAGCGGCCTCTAGCGCCGCCGGGGCCGAGGACAGCCCCGCCTTTAAGCCCGTACGCGTTGACGAGGATTACGGCTATCTGCGGACCGTCCCGCACCGAACGGGCTTCGATCGGCTGCGCTACATCTCCCTGGGCGAGGAGGCCTATCTGAGCCTCGGCGGCGAGGCGCGATGGCGAGTCGACGCCAGCAGCGCGCCGCGCTTTGGACTGGGGCGCGAGACCGCCGACACCTTCGCCCTGGGGCGGCTGCTGGTGAGCGGCGATCTGCATCTTGGCCCGGCGATCCGGGCCTATGGCGAGTTGGGACTGCACCGCGATCTGGGCAAACGCGCAGCCCCGTCCCCCACCGACCGCGACAGCCTCGACGCGCAGGTGCTGTTCGTCGACCTGACGCCGGCGACGGGCTGGCGACTGCGGCTTGGCCGACAGGAGTTGTTGCTGAACCCGACCCAGCGCTTCGTCGCCGTGCGAGAGGGGCCGAACATTCGGCAAAGCTTCGATGGTGTGCGCCTTACGCGGACCGTTGGCGCGCTGAAGCTGGACGCCTTCCATCTGCAGCCGGTCGTCGTCTCGCCGGGCGTCTTTGACGACCAGCGCAGCCGCAGCCAGCGCTTCTACGGACTGTATGTCGCGACCCGGCTGTCTGCGCTGACTAGCCTCGACACCTATGTCTTGGGCTTGGAGCGCGACCTCGTGCGGTTCGGGTCGATCACCGGCGACGAGCGGCGCATCAGTCTTGGCGCGCGACTGAGCGGGTCTGCCGGCGCGCTGGACTACGAGGCCGAGGGCGTCGCACAGGGCGGACGTTTCGCTGGCCGGCGCATCCAGGCCTTCGCCGCCTCCGCCGGCGGCGGTTACACCCTGGATCGCCGTTGGAAGCCGCGGTTGGGGCTTCGTCTCGACCTGGGCTCCGGCGACAGCGACCCGACGGACCAAAGTCTCGAAACCTTCAATCCGATGTTTCCCAAGGGCGCCTACTTCAACGAAACCGGCCTGACCAGTTGGGGCAACCTGACAGCGCTACGCGCCAGCCTGGGCGTGACCCCGGCGAGAACCGTCGCCCTTGAAGCCAGCTATGCCATCCATCGATGCCGAACGGGCGCCGACGCCATCTACCTTCAGCCGCTCACACCGCTTGTCGCACGCTGCGGCGGCCCTTCGAAAGACCTCGGCGGCGCGACACAGTTGGACGGGACCTGGCAGGTCAACCGGAACTTCAAGCTGCAGGGTCAGCTGGTGCGTCAGACAGCCGGGGAGGCGCTCAGGGTCAGGGTCGGCAAGGCCGTCACCTTCGCGACCCTGGTCACCCAGGTTCGTTTCTGATCTCAGGCGACAGAGCAGGGCCTGTTTGGCAAACACCGCGAGCTCCATCGACGATTGTACGAAAGCCGATCAACTGTGCGGGCCCTTCAGTGGTCGCCGCGCGGCTTAGCCAAGCGTGGGGGAGTGGCCGAGTGAACGATTTGAGCGCGCGCGGAAAGAGCAAAGGGTTACGCGCGGAGCGTTAATCGGTCCCAACAGTCGGTGGCCATCAGTGCTCGGCTGCGGGGTCACCCCTTGGCCAGCTCCGCCTCGACCTGCCCCAGTCGTTCTTTTCCGAAGAAGATTTCGTCGCCGACGAAGAAGGTTGGGATCCCGAACGTCCCTCGCGCCACCGCCGCCTCGGTGTTGGCGACGAGCTCGGCCTTGACCTCGGGATCGCCGGTCGCGGTCAGTAGCGCCGCGCCATCAAGGCCGGCGGCGTTGGCGACGGTGACGAAGACCTCGGGATCGTCCAGCTTCAGCCCGTCCTCCCACATACCCTTCAGCATCGCCTCCAGATAGGCCTCGCCCACGCCCATGCGCGGGGCGGCGATCATGCCGCGCATCAAGAGCAGGGTGTTGACCGGGAAGTGCGGGTTGAAGCGGAAGGCGGTCAGGCCGTGGGCGGCGATGAAGCGCCGGGTCTCCAGCATCTCGTAGTCCATCTTCCCCTTGATGCCACCGAAGGCGATCATCGGGGCCTGGTTGCCGGTCGCCTTGAAGATGCCGCCCAAGAGGCATGGGATCAGCTTGACGCTGGCGCCCTGGCGCGCGGCGATATCAGGCAGCAGCTTCCACGACAGGTAGGCGTTGGGGCTGCCGAAGTCGAAGATGAAGTCGACGGTCTTCTTGGTGGTGGTCATGGCGGGTCTCCTCACCAGGTCTCGGACCAGGGGCGCAGATCAAGCTCGTGCGTCCAGGCCGAGCGGGGCTGGTTGTGCAGATGGACATAGTTCAGAGCGATGTCGGCGGGCTTGAGGATCAGATCCTGATCCAGCAGGTCGTCGACCTCGCCGCGCATCGAGCGGATGAAGACGCCGTCGATGGCGCCATCGACCACCACATGGGCGACGTGGATGCCCTTGGGGCCCAGCTCCCGCGCTGCGCTCTGGGCCACCGCGCGCAGGCCGGCCTTGGCCGAGGCGAAGGCCGAGAAGCCCTCCTTGCCGCGCAGCGAGGCGCTGGCGCCGGTGAACAGGATCGAGCCCCGGCCGCGCGGGGTCATGACGCGGGCCGCCTCGCGCGCAGCCAGGAAACCGGCGAAACAGGCCATCTCCCAAACCTTGCTGAACACCTGGGCGGTGGTTTCGGTGAGGTCAAAGCGCACGTTCGCGCCGATGTTGAAGACCACGACCTCCAGCGGGCCGATCTCGGCCTCGATGCGGTCGATCAGGGCGATCATGTCGGCCTCCTGGCGGGCGTCGACGCCGAAGGCGCGGGCGTCGTGACCCTGACTGCGGATCTCGGCGGCCAGGGCCTCCAGCTGATCGAGATGGCGGGGCCGCCGGGTCATGCAGACCGTGTAGCCCTCCGCCGCGAAGGCCTTGGCGATGGCGCTTCCCACCCCGTCGCCCACGCCCACCACCAGGCACGCGCCCTTGGTCGCCGTCATGTCTGTTTCCTCCGCGTCTTGGTCCTCAAGTTCGTATTGAAACTGTACGGAGTCAAATGCAGAATGGCGCTCGCCTGTAACGCCGTGAGCCGCCGATGAAGTGGGACGACCTCTCCGCCCAGCCTTGCTCGATCTCGCGGGCCCTGGCCGTGATCGGCGACCGCTGGACGCTGATGATCCTGCGTGACTGCTTTCTGGGCGTGCGGCGGTTCGAGCTGTTCCAGAAGCGCCTGGGCGTCTCGCGCACCATCGTCACCGACCGGCTGAGGGCCCTGGTCGAGGAGGGCGTGCTGCGGCGCGTTCCGTACCAGGACAATCCCGTGCGTCACGAGTATCGCCTCACCGAGAAGGGGCTCGACCTGCACCCGGTGGTGATGGCCATCGCCCACTTCGGCGACACCCACTACGCCGGCGCCGAGGGGCCGCCGGTGCTGCGGCGGCACAAGGCCTGCGGCTGCGACTTCCACCCCGTGCAGGTCTGCTCGGAATGCGGCGAACCGGTCAGCGCCCGCCAGGTCGAGGCGCGGGCGGGGGCGGGCTTTCCGGCGCCGTAAACCATCCGTGTCATCCCGGCCGTAGCGCGAAGCGCGGAGAGCCGGGACCCAGGGGCGGCAGGCGCGGGGTTCCTTCACCCCCTGGGTCCTGGGTCGGCTGCGCCGCCCGGGATGACACCGAGAAAAGGCTTGGGCTTTAACCCGTCACGCCCATCTTCACGCGCAGGGCCGTGGCCTGTTTGCGGAACGCTTCGCGTTCGGCGTCGGGCATCTTCTCCAGCGTCCGCAGCGGCATCATCATCCGGCCGTTGCCGGCCAGACGCTTGGCGTGGCGGTCGATGAAGTCCCAGTAGAGGGCGTTGAACGGACAGGCGTCGTCGCCCAGGCGCTTTTTCACGTCGTAGCGACAGCCTTTGCAGTAGTCGCTCATGCGGTCGATATAGGCCCCGCTGGCCGCATAGGGCTTGGAGCCGACGATGCCGCCGTCGGCGAAGGTGGCCATGCCGCGGGTGTTGGGCATCTCGACCCACTCATAGGCGTCGGCGAACACCACCATGTACCAGTCGTCCACTGCGTCGGGATGCACGCCCAGTAGCATGGCGAGGTTCCCGGTCACCATCAGCCGCTGGATGTGGTGGGCGTAGGCGTGGTCGCGGGCGGCCCGGACGGTGTCGGCGACACAGGCCATGTCGGTCTGGCCGGTCCAGTAGAACCAGGGCAGCTTGCCGTCGGCGTCCAGGGCGTTGCGCTGGGCGTACTCGGGCATCTTCAGCCAGTAGATCCCGCGCACGAACTCGCGCCAGCCGATGATCTGGCGGATGAAGCCCTCGACCGCGTTCAAGGGCGCGCGGCCCTCGCGCCAGGCGGCCTCGGCGCGGCGGCAGATGTCCAGCGGGTCCAGCAGGCCGATGTTCAGGGCCGGCGAGATCAGCGAGTGCCACAGGAACGGCCGCTGCCAGCTCATGGCGTCCTGCCAGTCGCCAAAGCTGGGCAGCATGTCGGCGATGAAGTGGTCGAGGATCGCGGTGGCCTCGTCCGGATTGGTCGGCCAGCCAAAGCCCTTGGTGTCGCCGAAATGGTCGTCGAAGCCGCGCGAGACCTGTTCCAGCACCGCCTGCGTGGTCGGGTTGGGCGGGATGCGCAGGCGCTCGGGCGGACGCAGGCCCGGCGGCAGCTTGCGGCGATTCTCGGCGTCGAAGTTCCAGCGCCCGCCGGCCGGCTGGTCGCCGTCCATAAGGAGGCCGGTCTTGCGGCGCATCTCGCGGTAGAAGAACTCCATCCGAAGCTCGCGCCGGCCCTCGGCCCAGGCGGCGAACTGAGCGCGCGAACACAGGAACCGATCGTCCTCGCGGGTCTCCATCGGCACGGGCAGGTCTAGGCCCAGCAGGTGGTTTTCCAGCCCCCACTTGCCGCAGGCGGTGCGGACCACGCGGTCAAAGCCGCCGGCCTCCAGCGCGCGGCGCAACTCGCCGCCGATTGAGCCGGTGTTGGCGGGGTCTTCCAGCGCCACGTAGCGTACGTCAAAGCCGCGCGCCCGTAGGCGCTCGGCGAACTGGCGCATGGCCGACCAGACGATGACCAGCTTCTGTTTGTGGTGCTTCCAGGCGGTGGCTTCCACCCGGCTCTCGACCATCAGCACCTGGTCGTGCGCCAAGTCCGCGTCCGCCAGGGCCGACAGATTGTCCGACAGCTGATCGCCCAGCACGAGGCGCAGGGCGCCAGCCATGTCAGAAGGAGCCTAGAGCTTGACGAAGGGCGCGAGCAGCTTGCCCAGGCGACCTGGCAACTGGATCTCGCCGTCCAGGGCCGCCACGCAGAGGCACGGCTTGCTGGAGACCACGCGCGGCTGGTGCAGCACGCTGGGATCGGCTTCCTCGAAATCGCCTTCGCCAAACACGCCGCTCTCGGTCTCGTAGGCGCCCTCGATCACGCAGGTCAGCTCGACGCCGCCATGGGTGTGGCGCGGCGTGGACTGGCCCGGCGCGATCTTCAGTAGGATCACCCGGCAGTCGCCATCGCGCGGACCCAGAACGTTGCGCACCCTCACGCCCGGACCCAGCCAGCGCCAGGGACCGAGCTCAAAGCCACGCAGCGGGGCGGGCAGGGTGGGGTCGGTCTTGTCCAGGCGCACAGTCGGTTCCTGGGGCGCAGGCTGATCCAGCAGCGCCAGGGTCTTGTCGAGCGCACCAGCGCCGAGGGCGCTGGGCTCTAGATCCTCCAGCACGCCGCCGCCGACCGCTTGGCCAAGCTCGGACCAGACGCGGGTTTCGGGACGCAGCGCCAGGTGCGTGGCCACGACCACGGCTTCGGGCGCGCTCAAGGTGCCGGCGGCGTAGGCCAGCAGTCGCTCTTCACTGGGCAGACGACGCAGGCTCACGACGCAACCCCCGCCTCGCGCTCGATAAAAGCGCGCAGCTTCATCATGCCAAAGCGGATACGCGCCTTGACCGTACCGAGCGGCACGCCCAACGCCTCCGAGATCTGACTGTGGGTCTGTTCCTGGAAGAAAGCCATTTCGATTGCTTGGGACTGGTCGGGATTAAGGGTCTGCATCGCGGAGCGGACGATCTGGGCGTCCTGCATGCCGCTGAGGATGGCGTCGGGTTGGGCGGGCTCTTCAGCGCCGAGGTTGAGGTCAACGGCGTAAAGGGCCGAGGAGCCGCGCCGCAGGCTGTCGATCCGCAGATTGCGGGCGATGGTGAAGATCCAGGCCGCCGCCGAGGCGCGCTTGGGATCAAAATAGTGGGCCTTGCGCCAGACCGCGAGCATGACCTCCTGGGCCAGCTCTTCGGCCGCCGACGGGGTGGAGCCGCTGCGAACCAGCAGGGTCTTCACCCGGGGGGCGTAGTGCGCGAACAACTCGGCGAACGCGGCGCGATCCTGCGCCTGCGCTATCCGCGTGATCAACGCGCCGCCGTCGCATTGCGCTGCGCTCACGCGCGCGCCGCTCCGAGTTCGGGTCTCTGCATGTCCTGTCGCATACATGCCCTTTATACGCGGCTGTTACGGGAACGGATGACTCAAGTTCCGCGTTGGCGAAGTTTTTTCTAAGCGTCGACGCATGAGGGCCGGGCGAGGGCGTCAGCTCAGCGTGGCTTACGCTTGGCCTGGATCTCCTCAAGCGTCAGCTTGCGGATCTTGGTCACCGGATAGCGTTGGATCCCGATGGCTTCGGGGACGATCAGCGTCGCGTCCATGCCGGCGCAAACCCAGGAACCGCCACGGGCCTCAATCCCGATTTGCATGGTCCAGTCGATGTCGCGGGATGGGGCGAACAGGGTCAGGCGATAGACGTTTCGGGGGCTGATCGAGACATCGACGGTCTGGTCATCGACGACATTGAACCCGCTGACGTCCGACGCGCGGAAACAGGCGCGGTCGGCCTTGGGCTCGGCCGCCAGGGCCGGGGCGGCGAGGAGGACCGCGCAGAGCGCGGTGGCAGCCGTAAGAACACGCATGGGATTTGCTCCGAGGTTAGCGCCCGCCGCGCTCAGTGTTGCGCCAGAGCGTGGCCGGCTCAAGGCGCTACCCGCTCAGGTTTCGTCGGTCTTGGCGGGCGCGAACCGCAGGAGGGCCATGCCGAAGAGCGCCGAGGCCAGCGAGCCGGCGAGCACGCCGATCTTGGTTTCGTCGATCAGGAGCGGATCGCTGAAGGCCAGGGCGCCGATGAAGAGGCTCATGGTGAAGCCGATCCCGCAGAGCACCGCAACCCCATAGAGCTGCAGCATCGACGCGCCGCGCGGCAGGCGCGCCCAGCCCAGCTTGACCAAAGCCGCAGAGACGCCGAACACGCCGATCTGCTTGCCGACGAACAAGCCCAGCGCGACCCCCAGCGGCACCGGATCCAGCAGGGCGGCCAGCCCGATCCCCGCGAACGACAGGCCGGCGTTGGCGAAGCCGAAGAGGGGCGTGACCACGAACGCGACGGGCTTGTGCAGTGCGTGCTCAAGCGTATGCAACGGCGAGTGGTCGCCCGGCCGCAGGGGGATGGTCAGCGCCAGCGCGACCCCGGCAAGCGTTGCGTGAACGCCTGACTCCAGCACGAAGTACCACAGCACAACGCCCAGCAGCAGATACGGCCACAAGCTCAGCACCTTGAGCCGGTTCAGCGCGATCAGCGACACCAGCACCGCGCCGGCGCCGGCCAGCGCCGCCATGTGCAGTTGCTCGGTGTAGAACACCGCGATGATCATGATGGCCGCCAGATCGTCCATGATGGCGATGGCGGTCAGGAACACCTTCAGTGAGGTCGGCACGCGCGATCCCAGCAGAGCCAGTACGCCCAGGGCGAAGGCGATGTCGGTCGCCGAGGGGATCGCCCAGCCGGCGATGCTCTCGGGGTGTTTGGCGTTGAAGGCCAGATAGATCAGAGCCGGCAGCGCGACGCCGCCCAGGGCCGCCGCGCCGGGCAGCACCACGTCGGCCGGCCGTGACAACTGGCCGTCCAGCACCTCGCGCTTGATCTCCAGGCCTACCAACAGGAAGAACAGCGCCATCAGGCCGTCGTTGATCCAATGCAGGACGCTCTCGTCCAGGTGAACGGGCCCCAGGGCAAAGCCGAAATGGGCGTCCAGCGCCTTGAAGTAGGTTGGCGCGAGGGGCGAGTTTGCGACGATCAAGGCCAAGGCGGCGGCGATCATCAGCACATAGCCGCCGGCGGCTTCGTTCTTCAGGAAATGCACAAGCGCGACCCGCGCGCGGTGGCTGACCGTTCGCAGCACCATCTGGTCTTACTCCTACAGTTTCGCCAAAAGGCGGTTCGCGAAGAACAGCGCCACAAGGCCCATGCCGCAGGCCAGATAGGCCCCGTTGGCCAGGAACTGGCCCCAAGCGATGTCGAGCTTGGCGAACGACTTCACCAAAAGTAGCGAGATGCTCCCGATATAGCCGAATGAGTCTGCGACGTAGATCAGAAAGCCCGCCGTACCGATCTTGCCGGTCGCGGCGATCATGCGGTCGAACAACATGGCGTTGAACGGGGTGTAGCCCATGTAGAGACCCGCCCCGGCCAGCACCATCCACCACACCGGGCCCAGCAGATGAAGCTGATAGGCCAGGGTCGAGGCGCCCAGCAGCACGAAGCCCAGCGCCACAAAGCCCAGATTGAACGCGACAGCGCGGCGGTTGTCCCTCACGCCCATTAGCGCGGCCAGCCCCACCAGAACGATGGCGGCCACCGGCAGTTCCGACAGGGTGAAGATCGAAGCGGCGTTCTTGAATCCGAGCTCGGCCCAGATCTCGGCCGAGAAGTTGTCGCGGAAATCGCGCAGGGCCGTCAGGATCATGTAGACCGCGATCAGCAGGATCAGGGCGGGCGCATGGGCGGCGAACAGCGCAGCGCGGTCCCGGGCGTTCATCGGCGCCCGCTTGACGCGTTCGGCCTCGTCGGCGGCGGTGGGGGGCGGCAGCTGCGCGAGGGCCAGCACCGCCACCAGCATCAGCGGGGCGAAGAGCAGCCCCGAGATGAACGGCATCCACTTCTCGTCGACCTGCGACAGCAGCAGCATCTTGCCGACCGACTTAGCGACGCCCGACGACAGGATGAAGCTGGCGCACAGCATGGCGCCGAGCACTTCGGTCAGGCGCCGACCCTCCAGGAAGCCGAACACCAGGCCCCAGATCATCCCCAGGCAAAGGCCGTTCAAGTAAAGCGCCAGCGGCCCGGCCACCGTCGGCAAGGCGCCGAAGAGCAGCAGCGACACCTCGGCCCCGAAGATCAGGGCCAGGATGGAGACAGCCCGCCGGCCCGGCCGCATCTCGGAGATCACCTTGACCCCGATGAACTTGGCCGTCGCGTACCCGGCGACTTGAGCGATCACCAGCGCGATCTTGAAGTCGAAGTCGAATGGCCAACCCTCCGGGTGGGCATAGGCGGCGGCCGTGAACGGTTTGCGATAGCCAAACATCGCAAAATAGACCGCGAACGAGGCCAGTCCGCCGTACAAGGCGAACAGCCAAGGCGGGGCGGATGCAAGAAAGCGGGTCACGGCGCCGCCGGCGGCGGACTCGCGGGCCGGAGCGTCGGTCGCTGGTGTCATGATGCTTCGCCTTCGTTCCCGCGCTAAGCCTCAGCTAGCCCGCTTCGATCCGACGGAGCAATCAAAGTCGGCGCTGGGGTGCCCGATCGTGGAAGGGTTGAGTAAAACCAAGGTCTTGAACGCGGCGCGCGACCGGGGGCCGCGGCGCATTGCCGCAGCGGCGAAGTATAATGATGTTGTTGAGAGTTTTAAGGCGATGAACGAGCGATGCCGACGCCGTTCCAGCAAGATATCGATGCGCTGAAGGCCAGCGAGGCCTTCTTCCGGCTTCTGACCGAGCAGGCGGGAGACGTGATCAGTCGCCACCGTTTCTCCGGAACCGACGACTATGTTTCGCCCGCGGTCGAGCGGATGCTGGGCTGGACGGCGGCGGAAGTGCTGGAGGCCGGCTTTCAGGCCTATTACCACCCCGATGACGCGCCCGCCGTGGCCGAGGTCTACGAGTCGATACGCGCCGGCGCCGACAAGGGCAGCGTGCGGTATCGCGGGCGAGCCAAGGACGGCCGCTATGTCTGGCTGGAAAGCCATCTCAGCCTCGTCCGGGACGAACATGGCGCGCCGTCGGAACTAGTGGCGGTCACCCGAGACGTCGACGAGCGCGTAAGGCTGGAGGATGAGGCGCGCCAGGCTCGTGAGGCCATGCGCGAGACGCTGCAGCGAGCGATGCTGGCGGAACAGGTCGCCCAAGTGGCCTTCTGGCGGGTGGATCTCATCGCGAACGAGGTGTTCCTGTCGCCCCGCTTTCGCGAAATCTACGGCTGGTCGGCGGACGAGGCCGTATCGCTGGGCGAAGTGCTGAGTCGTTTCCATCCCGAAGATCGCCCCGCTGCGCGCGCGTGGGTGGCCGAGCGTCTGCGAACCGGCGAGCCTTCACGTCATCGGATGGATCGTATCATCCGGCTGGATGGCGAAGTTCGCTACATCGTCGGCAGTTTCGAGTTCGACCTGGGCGAGGATGGACGCCCACTCGCCATGTCGGGCACCACCGTCGACGTCACCGATCTGGTGGCGGCCCAACAGAGTCTCGCCAAAACCGAGTCACGGTTCCAGGACTTGGCGAAGGCGACGCGCGACATCGTTATCGAGGTCGACCGACGGGGGAACATTCTCTTCGCCAGCGCAGCCGTCGAGACGGTGCTGGGCTACACCGAGGCCGAACTGCTGGGACGCAAGGCCGCCAAGCTGACCCATCCCGACGACCTGCCGGGTCTGGTGCAGGGTTTTGGCAAGGTGCTGGCCGATCCCGAGGCCGTGCCGCCGATCCTGGAAGCGCGTGGGCTTCACAAGGATGGCCACTGGGTGTGGCTGCAAGGCCGTCCCGTGCTGGATCGTAACGCCGGACGGATCGAAGGCGTCGTTCGGGACATCACCGAGTACAAGCGCGCGCGAGATGAACTCGCCGCCGAACAGGCCCGGACACAGCAGGCGCTTGAGGCCCGCTCGGCCTTCCTGGCCAATATGAGCCACGAACTGCGCACCCCGCTGACCGCCGTGATCGGCTTCGCGGCGCTGGTCGAGGGGTTAGACGACCTGCCCACGCAGGCCCGCGACTATGTCGGCCGGATCTCCACGGCGGGGAGGGCGCTGCTGTCGGTGATCAATGACGTGCTGGAGATGTCGAAGCTGGAGACGGGGCAGGTGCAGGTGCACATTGCGCCATGCGCCTTGACTCCCTTGATCGAAGACACAGTCCGCATGTTCGCGCTGCACGCGGCCGAAAAGAACCTTGAGATCGGCGTGCGGATGATCGATCCACCGCCACGCGTGCTGATGATCGACCCTGATCGGGTCCGGCAGGTGCTGATCAACCTGATCGGTAACGCCATACGCTATACCGATAGCGGATCGGTCACAGTCGAGGTGATCTGGCGCGCGGCGATGGCCGAGCTGTTCGTGGCGGTCAAGGACACAGGGATCGGCATCGATCCCGCCGACCAGGTGCATCTGTTCAAGCGCTTCTCGCAGGTCGAGGCTTCGCGTTCGCGCTCGCGCGGCGGCTCGGGGCTTGGGCTAGTGATCAGCAAGGGGCTGGTCGAGGCCATGGACGGGCGGATCGGGGCCAGCAGCAAGCCGGGCGAGGGCAGCACCTTCTGGTTCGCGATCCCGGCCGCCGCGCCGTTGCGGGACGAAGACGCGGGCCCTGACCCCGAACCGGTCTTCGAGCCTGTCCGGTCCGGCGGTCGTATCCTGCTGGCCGACGACAACGCCCTCAATCGCGAGATGACACGCGCCATCCTGGGCGTGTTCGACGCGGAGGTCGTCGAGGCCCGCGACGGCCAACAGGCGGTGGAGGCGGCGAGGGCCCAGGCCTTCGACCTGATCCTGATGGACATCCGCATGCCGGTGCTGGATGGACTGGACGCCACGCGCCTGATCCGCGCCGAGCCCGGTCCGAACCAGAGCGCCCCGATCCTGGCCTTCTCGGCGGACATGGACTTCCAGCTGTCCGACATCTTCGACGGCCTGGTGCGCAAGCCGATCACTGCCGCGCAACTGATCCAGGCCGTGGCCGGCGCCCAGCGTTCCGTGGCGATCTAAGAGCGGGAAAACAAAAACGCCCTCCGCAGGGCGAAGGGCGTCTTGGGGTTCGCAGTCTCTGGCGCTGCCTAGGCGGCGGCGGCCTTGACCAGCGACTTGGTCAGGATGCCGATCGCGGCTTCGCGGTCGATGCGCTCGATGGCGGCGACTTCACGGGCCATGCGGTCCAGAGCCGACTCATACAGCTGACGCTCCGAGTAAGACTGTTCCGGCTGGTTCTCGGCGCGGTGCAGGTCGC
Source organism: Pseudomonadota bacterium (assembly GCA_020161365.1). GTDB lineage: Bacteria > Pseudomonadota > Alphaproteobacteria > Caulobacterales > Caulobacteraceae > Caulobacter. Next base: position 16,833 of record JAIUNU010000017.1, read on the forward strand.
GGACCACTTCGGCGATCGAGATCAGGTCGCCCGAGTTGATCTTGGCTTCGTACTCCTGGGCGCGGCGCGACCACATGGTGCGCTTCACGCGGGCGCGGCCCTTCAGGGTAGTCAGCGCCTGGCTGACCGTGCCGCCTTCGGCCAGCGGACGCAGGCCAGCCGTCTTGGCCTTCTTGGTCGGGACGCGCAGGGTCATTTTTTCATGGTCGAACGTGATGACGTAGACTTCGAGCGACATGCCGGCCACTTCCTGGGTCTCGATCGCCTGAATGCTGCCCACGCCGTGCGCGGGATAAACGACGTGATCGCCGACCGAGAATTCCAGACCAGTCTTGCTCATGTTCGTCCTCTTCAATACGGACCCGCAGGATCCGAACGCCGTCATCATTCCCAAACCAAAAGCGACAGGTTCCCGCTCCGCGGGATAGGGATCGCGGGGCCAAGCCTGTCAGGATTTGGAATAGACCTCTAAGACACCCTTCGCCTTCGATCGGGCGGGCCGATTCAAATGGGTTTTCTGAAACGGCTTCTTCGACAAGACGGACCGTCGCGAACGAGCGCGGCTGTCACGTCGTCGAAGACAATAGCATAAAATTAAGCCCTATGAAAGGGTTGCGTCCAGGCAGCAGGATCGCACCGCCAAGCTTTCGCGCGGCGCTCAAGTCTCATGCTTGAGAAATCGGGCTGGATCAGGAACCCTTGCCGGGCTTTTCGCTGAAGTACTTCTCGAACTTGCCGGTCTCGCGCTCGAAATCCTCACGATCGGCGGGCGGCTCGCCCTTGACCGTGATGTTCGGCCAGACCTTGGCGTAGTCGGCGTTGATCTTCAGCCACTTGCCGTCGGCCTCGTCCTCGGTGTCGGGCTTGATCGCGTCCACCGGACACTCGGGTTCGCAGACGCCGCAATCGATGCATTCATCCGGATTGATGACGAGGAAGTTCTCGCCTTCGTAGAAGCAATCGACCGGGCACACTTCCACGCAGTCCATGAACTTGCAGCGGACACAGGCGTCGGTGACGATGTAGGTCATCGAAAACTCGGTTGAGATCGGGCGGAGTTCGGCGGGCGCGTTTTCGAAGTCTCGGGCCCGCTTGTCAATGCGGCTCGCTCGCGTACGGGCACAGGAATTCTGACGGCGGCGACAGGGCGGTCGCGTTTCTCGCCCTGCGCGTGAGCGACGATCGATCATCGCCGCGACCATCGGTTACGCGCGCGACAACCATTTCTTATTGAACGAACGGAATTATGCCGTCCGGGAAACGCCCAATAAAAACAACGTCGGGAATCCGACTTTATGAAGATTGAAGCCTTGGCTGTCCGACGTGACGTGAAGGTCGAAGACGGTAATCGTGCCTTGGCGAGGGCGCGGGCGCGTGCGTTCGGCGAGTTTATCCAGGAGATACCTTTCGCCGCTGCGCTGCTGGATCGCGACCTGTCTCTGATCGCCGTGAGCCGCGATTGGGCCGCGCAGGGTATCGCGCCGGACCTGGCGATCGGCGACGACGCCGGGGCCGGCGGCCTTGTCGCGTCCGAGGACGCCGCCGCGCTGCGAGCCTGTGCCGAAGAGGGTTTGGCCTTCTCGCGCTACCTGCCGGTCACGGACGAGGCGGGAACCGAGCGGGTCTGGCGGACTGAATTCAGCGCTTGCCGTGAGGGTGACGAGATCTACGCGGTGATGGTCACCGCGCGCGACGTCACCGGGTACGCCGAAAGCGTGCTGCGCGCCGAACGCGATCGCCAGCGCCTGACTATGGCGCTGGAACTCGATGATCTGCTGGTCCGCGAATACGACCTGCGCACCCGGCAGACCTTCTTTTCAGGCCACGCGCCCGAGCTGCAGAAGTACTGCACCTTCAAGGAAGATCCGCTGGAGATCGTCCACCCCGACGACCGCCAACGATGCGCCGACCTCGTGGCCAGCCGTAAAGTGGGCGAGGCGAAGGTCTTCGAGTTCAAGCTCAAGCGCGACGACGGCGTCGAGACCTGGGTGCGCTCGGTCGGCAAGGTGTTCGTCGGCCAGGACGGCCAGCCTGAAAAGCTGGTCAACCTGTTCAAGGACATCACCGATCGCCGTCGCCAGACCGAGGCGATCGAGACCCTGGCCTTCAAGGACCCTTTGACGGGCCTGCCCAACCGGACCCTGTTCCAGCACCGCTTCCAGGAAGCGGTGTCGGCGTCAGAGACGCTGGGCGAGATGTTCGGCCTGATCATGATCGACGTCGATCACTTCAAGGACATCAACGACACCCTGGGCCACGACGCCGGCGATGCTTTGCTCAAGCGCCTGGCGGGTATGCTGCAGCACGCGTTCCGGGCCGGCGACACGGTCGCGCGCCTGGGCGGGGATGAGTTCGCGGTGATCCTGCGCGGCCTGCATGGCGAAGCCGACATGGTCCGCCCGATAGAGACCCTGCAAGACCTGCTGCGTCGTCCTATCGAGCACGGCGGGCGCAGCTTTACCGCCAGCGCCAGCATCGGCGCGGCTCTGCACGGCGATCCGGACGCCGATCCGGCCCACATGATCAAGAACGCCGACATCGCTCTCTATCGGGCCAAGGAGGCCGGGCGGAACCGCAGCATCCTGTTCGAGCCCTCGATGCGATCCGAGGTCGAGCAGCGCCTAGAGCTGCTGCGCGATGTCCGCGCGGCCCTGACGGAGAACGAATTCACCCTCTACTACCAACCGGTCGTCGACATCCGGGAGAACCGGGTCGCGGGCTTCGAAGCGTTGATGCGCTGGGCGCATCCGGAACAGGGCGTGCTGACCCCGGCGCGGTTCATGGCGGCGTTCGAGGATCAGGACCTTTCGCTGAAGCTGGGCGACGTCGCTTTCGAGTCGGCGCTGAAGCAGATGCGCGCCTGGCTCGACGAGGGGGTCGATTTCGGCCGTGTGGCCGTGAACATCAGCTCGGCCCAGTTCCGGTCGGGCCGCTTGGCCGAGGAGATTCAGGACCGGCTCGCCCGCTGGAACGTGCCGTGCGAGCGCCTGACGATCGAAGTCACCGAGAACGTCTATATGGGCTGGGGCTCGGACCTGGTCAGCGACACCGTGCGCCGCCTGCACGAGGCCGGCGTGATGATCGCGCTCGACGATTTCGGCACCGGTTACGCCAGCCTCGCCAATCTGCGCCAGTTCCCAATCGACCGCCTGAAGATCGACAAGTCCTTCGTCCAAAACGCCGAAGACGAGGCCATCGTGAAGGCGGTGATCACCCTGGGTACGTCGATGGGCATGAAGGTCGTCGCCGAGGGCGTTGAGGACGCCGAACAACTGGCCAAGCTGGACCGCTACGGCTGCGACCAGGTGCAGGGCTACCACTTCGGCCGTCCGATGCCGGCCGATGCGGTGGCGGGGTTTTTGAGAGGGTTTGGGGGAGTTGACTAAGATGCTCCCCCGCGTTGCGGGGTAGCTGTCGCGGAGCGACTGAGGGGGCTAATGCGGAATAGGTCAAGCTCGCCCCCTCCGGCCCGCTGGGCCATCTCCCCCGCAGCGCGGGGGAGGAACTATCAGGTTCTAACCCTCCACCGGCTCGTAGAGCCCCCGCGCCACGGACGCGGGGCCCCGGCGTTCGCCGCAGTCGAGCACGCGGACGGCGATCACCCGGCCAGCCAGGCCAAACACCAGAACGTCGCTGGGCTTGACCGTTCGGGAGGGCTTGTCGATCCGGCTCTCGGACCCGGCGCGGGTCAGGCGGATGCGGCCTTCTTCGACAAACTTGGCGGCCAGCGAGCGGGTCTTGAAGAACCGGGCGCGCCACAGCCACACATCGGCCCGGACCGCATCGTTGATGGCGTCGTCGTGGACCGTCATGACACGGCCTGTTTCGGGGCCTTGGCCGCGGCGGGCTTGCGGCGACGCGGCTTCTTCCGCCGCGCAGGCGGGGGCGGCGGCTCGGTCAGCTTGGCGAGGGCCGCAAACGGCGAGTCGGGGCGGGCCTTGACCGGCTTCTGCTCCAGCTTGGCCGCGCCGCGCCGCTTCCAGACGATCGGCTGGTCAGGCTTGGCGCGGATGGCGGGCGTATAGTCCAGGGCGCGCAGCACGGCGGCGGCCTGCTTGTCGGTCCAGCCGAGTTCGGCGAGCGCCGCCGGCGTCAGCGTCACGCCGCCCGGCTGCTGGGCTGCGCGCAGGAGGGCGTCCAGCTTTTCAAGTTGCTCCACCGGAATGCTGAACCCCGCCACGGCGCGCAGGCCGCTAGCCGACAGCTCGCGCGCGCTGGGCTCGGGCGTGGGGAGTTTCTCCAGCGTGGTCAGGGCGCCACGCCAGCTGGCGGGGTTCAGCGCACGGGCGCAGGCGATGGCCTCGGCGCGCAGCACGCCTGGGCAGAACAGGCTGAACGCGCCGATGCGCACGCCCAGGCCCTTGAGCGTACGACGCTCGGCCTGGCTCAGCGCCTTAAGCTCCGGATCGACGGGACGCTTGTCCAAAACGCCGCCGGCCTCGAGCAGCCGGTGGGCGATCCCGCGCGGCAGGCCGCGAAGCTCGCCGCCGGCCAGCGCTCTCTCCAGCTTGCGCAGCGGGGCCAGATGGCGGTCGACTTCGCCGGCCAGGAAGGCGTCCAGGCGTCGTTCCGCCCTCTCACGTACGGCGGCGGGGCCAAGGTCCCCCAGCAGGCGGGCGCGGGGAGAGAGCAGGGGCTGGTCGCGGCGCACCGCGCCCGCCACCTCGCCCCGCCACAGGATCGCGCCGTCCGGCGTCAGGGCGAAGGCGTCGTCGGGTTCGCTGGCCAGAAGGCCCAGGCGCCGCGCGATCTCGGGGCCGACCGCGCGTTGGGCGGCGTTGCGAAGGGCCTTTTCCTCCAGCGGCGAGGCGCCCTTGGCCGGGGTGAAGGCCACGCCCGAAAGGTGACCGACCACATGGCCCTCGACCGTCACTTCACCGTCCTGGCCGACGCCGGCGTAGAGCGTCTCGCGCTCGCCCAGCTGCTTGAGGAGCACGCTGGTCCGCCGGTCGATGAACCGGGCCATCAGCTTCTCGTGCAAGGTGTCGCTGATCCGGTCTTCCAGTTGGCGGGTCAGACCCTGCCAGTGAGCGGGGTTGGCGACCCAGTCGGGGCGATTGGCGATGTAGCTCAGCGTCCGCACCCCCGAGAGCCGCGCGGCCAGGCTGTCGATCTCGCCATCGGTGCGGTCCAGGGCCTTGAACTGGGCTCCCACCCAGTCCTCGGGCAGGCGCTTACGGCCGGTAGTCAGGTCGTCGAACAGGGTCCGCGCCATGCGCTGGTGGTCGTCGTCGGTGGTCTTGCGGAAGTCCGGCGTCTGGCAGACCTCCCAAAGGCGGATCAGGGCCGAGCGGTCGGCCTTGCAGCGCTTGATGACGTCTTCCTGCTGGGCCAGGGCCCGCAGGGTGCGCTCGTCCAGCGCCTCATCCGAGAGCTTGAGGGCGCCGCGCCCGGGCGTCTCGGCCAGCGACCTCAGCAGGCCGGGCAGCGAGCCGAAATCAAGCTTGGCGTTGCGCCACTCGGCCTGGGTGATCGGCTCGAAGGTATGGCTCTCGACGGCTTCGACGAGGTCCTCGTCGATCTCCTCGCAGTCGCCGGTGACGCCAAAGGTGCCGTCGCGGGTGTAGCGGCCCGCCCGCCCGGCGATCTGGCCCACCTCCTGCGGATAGAGCCAGCGGGTGCGCTTGCCGTCGAACTTGCGTAAGCCCGCAAAGGCCACATGGTCGACGTCCATGTTCAGGCCCATGCCGATGGCGTCGGTGGCGACCAGGAAGTCGACCTCGCCGGACTGGTAGAGGGCGACCTGGGCGTTACGGGTGCGAGGGCTCAAGCTGCCCATGACTACGGCGGCGCCACCTCTTTGACGCCGGATCAGCTCGGCGATCGCGTAGACGGCGTCGGTGGAGAAGGCGACGATCGCCGTGCGCCGAGGCAGGCGGGTCAGCTTCTTGGAGCCGGCGTAGGACAGGTTCGAGAACCGCTCGCGGCTGACGATCTCGGCGTCAGGCAACAGGCGGCGCACCAGCGGGGCCATGGTCCCAGCGCCCAGGAACATGGTCTCGAACTTGCCGCGCGCGTGCAGCAGGCGGTGGGTGAAGATGTGGCCGCGCTCGGGATCGGCGCAAAGCTGGATCTCGTCGACGGCCAGGAACTCGACCTCGCGGCCCAGCGGCATGGCCTCGACCGTGCAGACAAAATAGGCCGCACGGGCCGGGACGATCTTCTCCTCGCCGGTGATCAGGGCGACAGCTGCCTTGCCGCGCAGCTTGACGATGCGGTCATAGATTTCGCGCGCCAGAAGGCGCAGCGGCAGACCGATCATGCCCGAGACGTGGCCCAGCATCCGCTCGACGGCCAGGTGCGTTTTGCCGGTATTGGTGGGGCCTAGAACCGCAGTCAGCTTCGAAGGGGCCAGGCCGGTCGAACGGTCGCTCATCGCCGCAAGGTGGGGCGGGAATCGGGTGGGGGCAAGCGTGACGGGCTGGACTTGCGCTGACAGACCGTGCAGGCGCCTTACATCCTCTGGATGTGCCCCGCGGGCAGCGCCTCAGGCCGCTTGCGTTATGCCGCCAGGCCTTGAGGTGCGGCGCGCGGAGCGCCGCCCGAACGCGGGGGCTGAAACGTTCGGGCGGAACGGGATCAGAGGGTGATCCAGCCGGCGGGGAGCTGGGCAAGGCTGACGCCGGTCAGGGTGACCTGGTCGCCGCTTGAGAGGCTGACCACCACATCGCTACCCACCTGGGCCACCGTGTAGGCGACGTGGTCATCGAGGTGCAGCCGGTCACCCTGCGCGGCCGAAAAGTCGGTGATCACGTCGCGGCCGTCGCCGCGCTCGAATTCGAAGATGTCGGCTCCGGTCCCGCCCGTCAGGATATCGTTGCCTTTGCCGCCTTCGATCTTGTCATTGCCGGCGCCGCCGTCGATGCGGTCGGCCCCGCGACCGCCCTCGATCTTGTCGTTCAAGGCGCCGCCGGTCAGCGTTTCGTCGCCGGAGCCCCCTTTCAGCTTCAGCCCATTAAAGGCGAAAGACTCGCGGCCTTCGTCGGAGTCACGATCGTACGACGTAGCGGAACTGTTGGATCGGCTGCTCTTGTTGGACATGTGTGGTGGCTCCTCTTGGAATGCCCCCACACATGCCGCCGTTGCCTGAACCCTCGCTGAGCCGAAGCTGAAACGAGGCTGAATCCACGGCTTTCGAACCGAATGTGGGTTTATCGAGAGAACACCACCTTGCCGTTCACCACCGTCAGCACCGGTTGGGCGGAGAGGATGGCCTTGGGTTCGACGGTCATCAGGTCGCGGTCGAAGGCGGTGACGTCGGCCTTCTTACCGGCCTCCAAGGTGCCCAGCTCGTGTTCGCGGAACACGGCGTAGGCTGGCGCCAGGGTCAGCATCTTAAGGGCCTCCGCCCGGCTGACAGCTTGGTCGAGACCCCAGTCCTCATTGGCGAAGCCGTCCAGGCTGTGGCGATAGATGGCGGCGTAGAACTCGATACGCGGGTCGCCGACCTCGACCGGGGCGTCTGAGCCCGCGGCCACGACGACACCGGCCTTCAGGAAGTCGGCCCAGCGATAGCCCTCGTGAAGGCGGGCCTTGCCCAGGCGGGCCGGGGCGAAGAACAGGTCGCCGATCGCGTGGCTGGGCTGCATCGAGGCGATGACCCCCAGCTTGGCGAAGCGCGGCACGTCGGTGTCGGCCACGATCTGAGAGTGCTCGTTGCGCCAGCGTGCGGCCTTGGCGTCTGCGCCCAGGCTCTGCTCGAACCAGTCCAGCACCAGTCGGTTGCCGCGATCGCCGATGGCGTGCATGGCGACCTGAGCGTTGGCGGCCTTGGCCCGCTTCATCAAAGCCAGGCCCTGGTCGGGCTGGGTCAGCTGCAGGCCCAGGGTGTCGGCGTCGCTGTAGGGCTCCAGCAGGGCCGCGCCGCGCGAGCCCAGGGCGCCGTCCATATAGAGCTTGATGCCGCGCGTCCGGATCAGGCCGGTGCCGTCAGTCTGGGGACCCTTGGTCAGAACCTCTTCGGCGCCGCTGGGATCCATGTAGTTGTCGATACGGATGTGGAAGCGGCCTCGGGCCGCCTCGTCGCGAAGCAGGGCCAGATCGTCGGCCATGACGCTCATATTGGCCATTCCGGTCCAGCCGCGCGCAGCATAGAGCTCGCTGGCCTTGCGCAGGGCCTCGCGCTTGAGGGTCTCGTTCGGCGGCGGAATGACGTTCTTCACCAGGCTCTGGGCGTGGTCGATCAGCATGCCGTTGGGCTGGCCGTCGGGGCCTTTTAGAATGTCGCCGCCGGGGGGCGGGACGGTGGCGGCGTTGACGCCGGCCTTGGCCAGGGCGGCGCTGGAGGCGACGCTGGCGTGGCCGTCCGAGCGGCCCAGCACGATGATCCGCCCCGGCGCGGCGGCGTCGAGGTCAGCCTTGGTCGGGAAGCGCTTCTCGGGCCAGTGGGTCTCGATCCAGCCCCGGCCATAGATCGCGCCCTCGGGATGGGCGGCGGCGTAGACTTTCACCGTGGCGACGAGCTCGGCGACCGACTTCACCTGGTCAAGGTTCAGGGTCAGTTCGCGCAGGCCGATCCCGGTCAGGTGAGCGTGGGCGTCGACAAAGCCCGGATAGGCCGCCGCCCCCTTCAGGTCGATGGCCCGGACATCCTTGGCGGCCTTCGCCTTGGCGGCGGCCAGCGGGCCGACGAACAGGATCTTGTCGTCGCGGATCAGCACCGCCTCGGCCTTGGGCGCGGCCTCGACGCCCGTATGGATCGGGCCGCCATGGATGAGGATGTCGCCGGCCTGGGCCGTCGTCAAAGAGGTCGCGGCCAGTAGGGCGGCGAGAACAAGGCGGCGCACGGGCGGTCTCCGAACAGCAAGATCTGGAAAACGTACGGCGGCCGCCTGCCAAGTCGCAACAGGCCTGCTAGCTTTTGCGCATGACCACGCAAGGTTTCGCCCTTTTCGACACCGTGATCGGCCGTTGCGGCCTTGCTTGGGGCGACCGCGGCCTGATTGGCGTGCAGTTGCCCGAGGCGACGCCCGGCGCGGCCTGGGCCAGGCTGCGCAAGCGCTTTCCTGACGCCGTCGAGGTTGAGCCGCCGCCCGAGATCGATGTTGTCATCGATCGCATCCGCGACCTGCTGGCCGGCGGGCGCGACGACCTCGCCGACATTGTTCTCGACCTGGAGGGGCAGAGCGCTTTCCACCTGCGGGTCTACGCGATCGCCCGGGCCATTCCGCCGGGCGAGACCTCGACCTATGGCGAGATGGCCCGCGCCATGGGCGAACCCGGCGGCGCCCGCGCCGTCGGCAAGGCTCTGGGCGAGAACCCCTGGCCGATCGTCGTGCCCTGCCATCGGGTGCTGGGCTCTTCGGGCAGTATGGGCGGGTTTTCCGCGCCCGGCGGCTCGACGACCAAGGCCAGGCTGCTGACGATCGAGAAGGCGAAGACCAGCGCCGCGCCGACCTTGTTTGATCTGGAGTTCTCGGTGGCGCCGCCGCGGGGCGGGTAGGGTTCCCAGAAGCGCCCCCTCCGTCACGTCGCCTGTCGGCGCCGCGACACCTCCCCCGCTTTGCGGGTGAGGAGGAAGTCGCCGCCCTCCTGCCCCGCTTGCGGGGGGGGGGGGATCGCTGCGGCTACGCAGCGAGACGGAGGGGCGTTCCCGCGCCGGCAACCAGCCTTGCAGGTCACGGCGCTCTAGCGATCCAAGACTAAAAGTATCAGAGGCCAGGAAACACCGCTTAACGCGCGCTAACGTTTCGCCGAACAGGGGCGAAACGAATCAGGACCGAATCAGCGACGTTCGCCAATTCAGTGTTTGTTCCCTACTAGCTATAGTACCTTAAACCGCATTAACCACAAATCAGTTTCGGCGCCTCGCCGCTATTTGGCCGCCGTCTGGTCGGGCGGGCAGTCGGCCGACAGGCGCTTGGCGGTCATGGTTCCGGCGAGCGGCAGACCGTTGATCGTCTTCATATGGATGTTCAGCTTGAAGCTCTCGGGCGTGTAGCTGCCCTCGGCGTTGACCGGGGCGACGCGGTCCTTCTTGTCGGTCCACGAGCCCTTCAGCCGGATCTTGCCGTTCTGGACGATATTGGTCGTGTAGTCGCAGCGGTACTTCCGGGTGCAGATGCCGCGCGAGAACTGCTCGACATCGGCGGGCTTCAGGCAGCGGGTCTCTGTGCCGGCCGGGATCGGGCCGATCTTGTAGTCATATTCCCAGTGACCGGGGAGAATCGTCGTCTTCGCCGCAACTGGCGTCGCAACGCGACTCGCCACGCTCACCAGCGGCTGGGCCAGGCTGAATCCGGCCACGGCGACGCCGGCGGCGAGAGCCAGGGCGGAGGCGGCGAGGGTGGTGGAACGCATGGGCGGGTCTCCTTCAGGCGACTTCTATATAAGGCGCCAGATGAACCGTGCTTGAAGGCGGCGCGGGCGGGTCAGGTTCCTTCGCAGCCGCAAAAGCCGACGGACCGGACAAGCCGAGACCAGCCTTGACTCAAGGGCGGGCCTTCGCCTATATCGCCCGCTCTCGCGCGGCGGACCCCAATCCGACTGCGTGCCCGAATTCATATCTTAGCGGGCCAGGCTCTTCTCAAGAGGGCGGGGCTTCGCCCAAGCCAAGGTAACCACCATGTCGCGCCGTTGCGAACTTACCGGTATCGGTCCGATGGTCGGCCACAATGTGAGCCACTCGAACATCAAGACCAAGCGCCGCTTCCTGCCGGCCCTGTCGCCCGCCACGCTCCAGTCGGAGTCGCTGGGCCAGAGCTTCAAGCTGCGCATCAGCAACGCGGCCCTGCGCACGCTCGACTTCAAGGGCGGCCTGGACACCTTCCTGCTGGGCGCCAAGGACGAGCAGCTCTCGCCGCGCGCCCTGAAGATCAAGGCCCAGGTGAAGGCCAAGGCGAAGGCCGCCGCTCAGGCCGCCTAAGGCTCAAGCCTCTCAAAGGCTGACGAGTTCAAAAGCCCGCCAGGAGCGATCCTGGCGGGCTTTTCGTCGTGAGCGGCGTGAAGCGCGGCGGGAGCCGGACATAAAGCTCGCGCTTGCTGGACGGGCGTCCGACTAGGGCTGTTCAAGAGCCCCCTCCGTCTCGCTGCGTATCCGCAGCGATCCACCTCCCCCGCAAGCGGGGCAGGAGGGTGGGATCGTCCTTCTCACCCGTGAAACGGGGGAGGTGGCGCGGCGCCGATGGGCGACGTGACGGAGGGGGCGCTTCAGTCCCGCCCTCAGAAATCCATCGTCAGGAACAGCGCCGCCGCGCGGGGCGCGTTGACGTCGTAGGTTCCGCTGCTGACCACGCGCCAGTCGAAGGCGTTCGTCAGGTTGGTCACCTGCAGGCGCAGCAGGGCGGGCGTCTTGCCCATGTCGAAGCGATAGCGCAGGCCCGCGTCCCAGATCGTGGCGGCCGGGGTCGAGACGCGGTTCAGCTGGTCGGCGGTGCGGCGACCGTGGTGGTTGGCGGCGAAGGTCAGGGCCAAGCCCTCGACCGGCAGGGCCCATGTGCCGCTGAGCGTCAGGGTCCGGGCTGTCTGACCCACCGGCTTGGGGCCAAGTCGGCCTTGCGCGACGGGCGCGCCAGTGACCCGGGGGCGCATCAGGACTGCGCCGGCCACGAGGTTCAGGCCCTCGATCGGCGAACCGGTCATGCTGACCTCCAGGCCCCGGTGACGGACCATGCCCATCTCGCGGAAGACATTGGCCTCGTCGGGCGCGAAATAGGGTTTGCGGACGTCGAAGCCGCCGGCGACCAGCCGCAGGTCGCCCGGAAGAACCCAGCGCACGCCCGCGTCCCACTGGTCGGTCATGATGGCCGGCAGGGCTTGGGTGCGGTTGGCGGCGCTGTCGGGGGCGACGCCGCTTTCCTCCAGTCCGCGCGTGACGCTGCCATAGAGGGCCAGCTGGCGCGTCAGGGTCCAGGAGGCGGCGGCGTTGTAGAGCCAGGCGCTGTCGCGAGTGAGGGCGGCCGCAGCGCCGGGGCGGCGCACGGTCTTGCGATAATCGGTGCGCTGCAGGCCCAGCATCAGCGAGCCGCGACCACGCCAGCGCAGGTCGTAGGCCGCGCCGCCGGTCCACTGCTTGACCTCTTCTGCGGTGCGCGGGCCAAGCACAAAGGTCGGCGGCGGCGTGTCGACGCGATCCTCCAGCCGCACCTGACCGTAGGTCTGGGCGCCGCCCCCGCCGTACAGGCTGTCGCGAGCCCGGCCTCGCACCGAGACGTGCAGGCCGTGGGAAAAGTCGCCCTGCACAAAGGTTCGGCTGAGACGGGCCTCACCGCTGGTGGCGTTGCTGGTCTGTTGGGGATCGCGGCTGATCCGACGTGTCGCCCACCCGTCGGCGGTGATTCCGGTCAGGACGTGGGCGTAGTTGTCTCGGGTGTCGTTTTCCGAGCGGAAAAGGCCCAGCGAAAGGCCGAGCTCGGCGGGTAGCGGCGCCTGGACGACGATGCCGCTGTTGGTGGCGAGGCTGCGGATATCGGCCCAGCCGGGTCCGACATAGCGTCGACGCGCAACCTCGGGCGGCAGCACGCCCGGGCTGGCCACATAGATCGGCGCGGACTCGCGGTTCCAGGTGTCGACGCGACTCCAGAAGGGCATGATCTGGACGCCGGGAGCCGGCCGCCAGCGCGCCCCAAGGGCATAGGAGGCGTAGATAGCGTCGGCGCCGCTGCCATACTCGTCGTCGAAGCTGGCGACGCCGCCGAACAGGCTGAGGGTCTTGGAGACGGGAAGCTGACCGTCGAGCTCCAGGCGACCGCCGCCCAGGGGGCCGTAACCCGCGAGCACGCTCAGGACCGGCTGATCGCCGGACGGCCGAATGCGGTAGTCCACGACCCCGGTCGGGGCAGGGAACAGGTAGTTCTGGGCCGCTAGGCCCACCCGCACCACGTTGCTGGCCACGAGGCGGTCGGTGAAACCGGCGGGGCGATCCACGTAAAGCCCCTCAAGCCGGATATTGCCAGCGGCGATCGGCGAGAAGCCCCGCACCTCACTGGCGCTGTAGAGACCCACGCGTTCGTTGCCGATGCTGGCGCCGAACGCGTCTTCCGCCCCGGCCACGGCGTTATCGCCGACGCGCTGGGCCAGGGCTGCGCCCGGAACGGCGAAGGCGGAGGCCAGCATAAACGCCGTCAGGCGGCGGGAGGGGAAACGCATGTCAAACGCACTCGCTGCGACAGGGGCGAGCGGTTCGCACGCGGCTGGGCGCGTGATCCTGAGGCCTCCCCCGGTCTGTTATTCTGTAACAGGGGCAATGGGGCAATCGCCCGGGTTTGGCAAGGTGCGATGCGCGCCTCCGCGTTGCGCCAAGCCGCCAGGCTGAGAACAGGCAAAGCAAAACCCGCCGCGACCTGTGCCGCGGCGGGTTTTGAAAGCTTGGTACTAACGCGAACTGAAGGGTCGCTTAGCGCGAGACGACAGCGCCAGCGAACGGGTTGGCCGTGTTATAAGCGCTCAGGGCCGGGCTGTTGATCTTCGCAACGGCGTCGTTGACCGAAGCGCGGATGCAGGCCGGATACAGGTAGCCGGCCAGGGCTTCGCCACGGACGTCCTTCCAGCAGACGGTCGAAGCCGCCTTGACGATTTCGGCGCGAACTTCGGCAGCCGGGCGACCGGCGACCTTGATGCGGACTTCTTGAGCCGAGGCCGGAACGGCGACCAGGGTGGCGATGGCCGAGGCGGCCAGAACGAACGAGCGGATCATGTCGAAGTGTCCAAAAAGGAGGTTGTGATCAACCCCCTCCAGACGCGTTCCTCTGACGGCCGGTCCCCGGTCTGTCGCCTGTTGGGCCGTCGCTGAGTCCATAGCAACGCTCTTTTGAGTGATCAACGATTATGTTGCGCTGCACGCGTTGAAATTTTGCGGCGCCGTTATCAGCGCAACTGTCCCCCCGGCGCGGCCGGGTGTGTGAGGCCGACCCGCGAGACGGAGTCCCGCTAGGCCAGCCTCATCAGCGATGGGCGGGCGCTCAGCGCGTCGCCAGCCGCATATAGGCGGCGCGGCCTTGCGCCTTGTTGTAGGCCCGCAGTTCGGCGTTCTTGGCGCGAACCACGGCGTCGCGGGTGACTTCGCGGATGCAGAACGGCGTCAGATCGCTCGCCTGCGGGTTCCCGGCTAGGTCTTCCTTGCAGAGCTGCTTGGCGGCGCTGACGATTTCGGCGTGGACGACCGGCGTGGCGCGGCCGCGAACCTTGACGGTGTTTTCGCCGGCGTTTGCGGCGGTGGCGGCCATCAAGGCGGTGATGGCGATAACAAGCAGACGGATCATGTGGGTGGTCCCGGAAAGGAGGTTGAGTGCAACCGCCTCCCGACGCGTTCCTCTGACGGCCCCCAGGATCTCGCCTCGTCGTCCGTCGCCGTCATTGGTGTATGACAACGTTGTCTGCCGCAAGTGCGAAGGTGCTCGCCTCACGAAAATGTTAGCGGTAACATATCGTTGCCAACGAAACCACTCTCCGGGCTAGCGCTCCGGGCTCAGCGCTTGCGGGTGGGTGACTTCTTGGCGGGCTTGGGCGGCAGGGCTGGCGGTAGCGGCGGCGGAGTCCAGTCAAAGGCCAGCAGCAGAGTGCGCTGGGTTTCGGCGCCGTTGTCGTCCGAAACCAGGTAAAGGCGCGTGCCGCCCGAGGGCGAACGGGTCAGGGCCACGCCCTCGATATTGTCGCGCGTCGTCGAACCTTCCAGCCGCAGGGTGGCCGAAACCCGCTGGCGTGCGGTGGGCACGGTGGGATCGGACACGAAGCGGACCATGGCCCGCCAGCCGCGGACGGGATCAAAGCCGCGATGCAGGGTCGCTACGGCCGGGCCGGCGAAAGGCGCGAAGCCTGAGAGACCCCAGGTGAAGTCGGGTCCGGATTGAGGCGGCAGCGACTTGCAATCGGCCGACAGCCTGCAAAGCCAGACCTCACCCTCCTCGCCGCCGACAATATAGGCGTCGGGTCCGGCGACAGGATAGGCGGCCAGGGCCTCCATGCCTTCGTTGTCGGGAAAGACCGTCGCGGGCTTGGGGGCGGGGCGGGGTGTTCCCCAGCCGCCATCAGGCTGGACAGGATAGAGCCAGATCCGGTGATCGCGCTCGAAGCTCACCAGGCGATCGCCGTTCGGCAGCACCGCCAGGCCCTCGGCGTCGGCCTGCTGCTTGCCTTGCAGGGGGCGTCCGTCGAGCCCAGGCAGGGGGCGCAGCTTGCCGTCGCTCACCCCTGCCAGACGTCCGTTCGCGTCCAACTGGATCCGCGCCTCGAACAGGTCGCCGTCGTCGGTGATGGCCATCAGCTGGCCATCTGCGCCGACCGCCAGGTCCGACAGGCCATGCAGCCGCGTGGTGGTTGCGCTCGTCAACACCAAGCCGCCGGCATAGGTGAAGCCGCCATCCAGCGTGGTCTTGGCCGGGTTGGCGGCGTCCAGCGCGACCGGCGTGGCCGTCACGGTGATCTCGGGGCCGACCTTGACCGGCGCCGGCGGTGTGGCGACCACGGGAGGGCGACGGGGCGCGCACTGGGTGGCGAGGCCCCCCAGTCCGGCGACCATGCCCAGCACGAGCGCCGTACGCAGACCGATCACGCCGGGACCTTGCCGGTGGTCTTGGGCGCCTGCGGCGTCACGACGGGCGGCGGCGCCAGAAGACCGCGCGTGCGGGCGATCTGCCGGGGCTCTTCCTCGAAGAGCGCGGCCAGCTGCTCGACCAGAACGCCGCCCAGCTGCTCGACATCGACGATGGTGACGGCGCGGCGGTAGTAGCGCGTCACGTCGTGGCCGATGCCGATGGCGATCAGCTCGACGGGGCTCTTGCCCTCAATCTCGGCGATGACCTGGCGCAAGTGACGCTCCAGATAGTGGCCCGAATTGACGCTGAGGGTGGAGTCGTCCACCGGCGCGCCGTCGGAGATCACCATCAGAATGCGGCGCTGTTCGGGCCGAGCGATGATCCGCTGGTGGGCCCACATCAGGGCCTCGCCGTCGATGTTCTCCTTCAGGAGCCCCTCGCGCATCATCAGGCCCAGGTTCTTGCGCGCGCGTCGCCATGGCGCGTCGGCGGCCTTGTAGATGATGTGGCGCAGGTCGTTCAGGCGGCCCGGCGCGGCGGGCTTGCCGGCCTTGATCCACTCGTCGCGGCTGGTTCCGCCCTTCCAGGCGCGGGTGGTGAAGCCCAGCACCTCGGTCTTGACCCCGCAGCGCTCCAGCGTGCGGGCCAGGATGTCGGCGCAGATCGCCGCCACCATGATCGGCCGCCCGCGCATCGAGCCGGAGTTGTCGATTAGCAGGGTCACGACCGTGTCGCGGAACTCCTGGTCTTCCTCCTGCTTGAACGACAGCGGCGCGGTGGGGTCGATGATCACCCGCGTCAGGCGGGCGACGTCCAGCATCCCTTCCTCAAGGTCGAAGGTCCAAGAGCGGTTCTGCTGGGCCAGCAGGCGGCGCTGCAGCTTGTTGGCCAGGCGCGAGACGACGCTGGAAAGCGCCGTCAGCTGCTGGTCCAGATAGGCCCGCAGGCGCGTCAGTTCCTCGGCGTCGCACAGGTCTTCAGCGTCGACCATCTCGTCGTGGGCCGTGGTGAAGATCTTGTACTGCGGTTCTCCGCCCTGACCGGCGCTGGTGTCTGGACGGGCCGGCTTGGCGCCGTCGCCCATCTCGGGGCTCTCGTCGGACTCCTCGGGCTCGCCTTCCTGGTCCGACTGGACCATCTCCTCGTCGCCGGCCTCGCTCTCGCGGTCGGTCGCCTCGCTCTCCTGCGGAGCCGAGCCTTCCTGCTGCTCGCCTTCGCCCTCGCCCTGATCCTCGTCGGAGTTTTCGGTAGGGGCGTCGTCCTCGCCGTCTTCCTCGTCGGCGCTTTCGGTGGCGTCGGCCATGTCCTCGGAGAGATCGAGGTCGCGCAGGATCTCGCGAGTCACCTTGGCGAAGGCTGCTTGGTCGTCGATGGCGGCAGCGAGGCGATCGAGGTCCTTGCCCGCCCGGGCCTCGATGTCGTTGCGCAGGATGTCGACCAGCGCCTTGGCGCCGTCGGGCGGGGCGTCGCCCGTCAGGCGCTCACGCACCATCAGGCCCAGGATCTCGGCCATTGGCGCGGACTGGCGGTCGGTGGCGACGGCGCGGGTCAGGCCCTGCTTCTCCAGGCGAGCTTCCAGCGCGGCGGTCAGGTTGGCGCGCACGCCGCCCAGGGCGTTGGCGCCGATCGCCTCCAGTCGCGCCTGCTCGATGGACTCAAAGGCGGCTTGGCCGTCCGGCGAGCTGGGCCGCGCGCGAGCGTGGGCGAGCGGGTCGTGGTGCGCCAGCCGCAGGGCCATCTGGTCGGCCAGGCCGCGGATGCGCGCGGCCTCCTTGCTGTTCAGGTCGCGAGGCGGGTGCGGCAGCACCGCCCGGTTCCCCAGGAGCTGGGGACCATCGCCCGAGAACACGACCTCGAGGTCCGGCGTCTCGGCGAGCGAGCGCGCAGCGTGCGCCAGGGCGCGCTTGAAGGGTTCGGTCGGGCTTTCGGGCTTGGAGGCCATAGGGTTCGAGTTAAAGGCGCCGGGCGGGGAAAACAAGGAACGCCGCGCGCGGGAGCGACGTTGATTTTCTGACCGCGCCTCGTGCGCGCTGCTGGAGGGAACTCAATATGCTCAAGTGGGCCATTATCCTCGCCGTCGTCGCCCTGATCGCCGGCGCGCTGGGCTTCACCGGCGTGGCGGGCGCGGCCGCCGGCGTCGCCAAGATCCTGTTCTTCCTCTTCCTGGTCGGCTTCGTACTGGTGCTGCTCCTTGGCGGCACACTGTTCAAGGCCGCGACGGGACCGAAGTAAAATCCTCCCCCTGAGGGGGAGGTGGCGCGAAGGGCCGGAGGGGGAAGCGGCAGGGTCCGCAGGACTTCCCCCTCCGTCCGCTGCGCGGACACCGCCCCCGCTGGGGGAGGATTTTCATGGACCTCACTTCACCCCGTAGGCCCTGGCCTGTCGGCCCGCCAGGGCGACCAGGTCGCCCATCTGCAGGTTCACGTCGATCAGGTGCAGGCCCCAATCCTTCAGGGTGACCGGCCCGACGACGACGTCGCCGCTGATCTCGTCGGTGCGCGGGTCGGCCGGGTCGGCGTTCACTTTCACCGAGAGATAGGTGAAGTCGCCTTCGGAAACGCACTTGGCCGACAGCAGGCCGGGCATCGATACGAACGACGTCGCGACAGTCACATCCTTGGCCAACGGCTTGGGCGGCTGGCCCGAAACCGCGCCGAAGCCCTTGGCGCTGAGATAGGCGTGCAGCGGGGCGGATTCGGTCGAGGCCTTGCCGGCCAACAGGGCTGCGGGATTGACGCAGCCGGCGCGACGGCCGTCGGCATCGGTCTTGCCAAACCGGCTGTTGGCGGGCGGCGGGCTGGTCTCCCGGAACGAGACGTAGGTGACGAGACAGCCGGCCTGGTCGGCCTTATCGCAGAGCGGGATCGAGCCGTACTTGCCGTCGACGACCGGCGTGTTCATGCCTAGCACATAGGCGGCGATCATCTGTTTTTGGGCCGGCTTGCCGTCGACCTCGCTCTTCAGCAGCTCCAGCAGCATCCGTGAGCCCTGGCTGTGGCCCATGAGGATCACGCCCCGGCCGCCGTTCTGGTTCTTCAGGTACCAGTTCCAGGCGTCGCGAACGTCGCCATAGGCGATTGCTGCGTCGCCGGACGAGCCCTGGCCCATCATAACCGCGCGCAGGGCCGCCAAGGTCACCTGACGATACATCGGCGCGAACACCCGGCAGGTCGAGGCGAAGCGGGCCAGCTGCTGCTCGACCACCCGACGCTCGGCCTCGTCGATGCTCATGTCGCTATTGCCGCCAGGGTCGGTCGACACCGTCGGATAGACGTAGAAGCAGTCGTAGGCCGGCGCAGCCAAGGCCTTGAAGGTCTCGACCGAGGTTTTGCCGTCGGCCTGGACGATGGTCGTGGTCTGGTCGACGGCGCAGGCGTCTGCGCGGCCGGGCAGGCACAGCCACGACTCCGGCTTGCCGTAATCGTTCGGCGCCGGCGCTGCGGTCTGAGCGTTCGCCGCGCCCGCCAGCCCAAGGACCGCCATCGCCGCAAGGCCCGTCAAAGTCCGCTTCATCCCACTGTCCTCCCCGCTCAAACGCGCGTTTGGCGCGACAATGCGGAAAAGAACGACGGTCGCCAAGGGGCTTTGGCCCGATCGTTGCGCACAGGCGAAGCCTCGTCCCGGTTCGGGACGGTGAACAGGAGCGCCGCGCCCGTGATCAACCTCAAAACCCTCTCGCGCATGGGGATCGTGACGGTCGCCGCGTTGTCTGTCAGCGCATCGACCGTGCTGGCCGACGGCTTCCCGGCCACGGTCCGGACCCCCGCGCCTGTTTCAAAACGGGTGACACCCAAGCCGCGCGTCAAGATTGTCTACGTGGATCGGCCCGTCGTCGTCGAAAAGCGCGTACCGGTCTATGTCGACCGCCCCACAACCCAGATCGTCGAGAAGGTGGTTGAGAAGCCCGTGATCGTCGAGCGCCCGGTGGTCGTGGAGAAGCGGGTCGAGGTTCCGGTCGAGAAGCTGGTCGAGGTTCCGGTCGAGAAGAAGGTCTACATCGATCGACCGGTCGAGAAGATCGTCTATGTCGATCGCGTGGTCGAGAAGCGGGTCGAGGTTCCCGTCCAGAAGATCGTGGAAAAGATCGTGGAGAAGCCGGTCTATGTCGACCGACCCGTGCCGGTTGAGAAGCCGGGCGAGGTGGTCGAGAAGATCATTCAGGTGCCGATCTACGTCTATGTGGATCGCCCGGTCTACACGGCGGCGCCGTCGCAGGGTTGCGCCAACCCGTGTGGCTATGTCGAGCGCCCGGCCCCGTGCGCCGGCCCCTGCGGCTCCAACTGGCGCCCCGCTCCGCCGCCGAGCTGCGCCCATCCCTGCGGCGCCCCCCTGCAACCGGCGCCTGGCTGCGCCCAGACCTGTGGCTATCTCGAATGGCCCGCCGCAGCGTCAAAGAGCTGCGCGGTGCGCAGCTGCGGCGAGCTGATCGAGCACAGCGAGGAGCGCTACGAGCAACGCTATGGGAGCGATATCGAACCGCCGCCCTTGCCGATCGGCTATATCGGTCGGGCCTCGGGCGGACGGGGTGGTGGTTATGGCGGGATAGGGTTGGTTGGCGGCGGCGGCTGGCGCAGCGGCGGCTATGCGGGCGGTTCGGCGGCCGCGACCGCTTCGGCCACCGCGTCGGCGACGGCTTCGACTTCAATACGGATCGGCGGCGGCGGCGGCGGTGGTTGCTCGGGCTGCGGGGGCAAGCGCCACTAGGGTTCTACAGCGAAAGCCAGCGACGCGGGTTCTTGTCGCCCAGCGCCCGCGCCTCACCGGGCTTGAGGCCAAGATCACGCATCCGGTAGGCGACGATCTCGCGTAGCGCCTCGACCGGCTCGTGGCCACCCACCGGGCTTGAGGCCACCGCGCCGGCGTTCATCGCCAGATCCACGGCGGTCCACTCGGCCTGGGCCCGGTCGGCCTTGCCAACGGCGAAGTAGTGGCGCACCGGCGTGCGCTCGCCGGCAACCTCTACCATCACGCCGATGACCCAGCCTTGAACAATAAGATCGGCGTCGGGGCGCTGGCGGAACATCGGTGGGATGTAGCGCCGCGCGACGCTGTCTGGAAGGGCTCAGCCGATCAGTTGGAACGCCGCTTGGCTGATCAGGCCCAGCGCCAACCACGCCGACAGCCCCAGGATCACCATCGACGTCCGCGACGGACGACGGCGGCGGTGGTTGGGATACAAACGCACGAACGACATCTGACGCCTCCATGCCTTCAAACCTTGGCCAGAGGTTAACGCCGAATCCGCACCTTGGATGCGCGACCTTTTCGCTCGTCACGGGAGTGTGAAGGGCCGAAGAAAAAGGGCGGGGCCTTTCGGCTCCGCCCTCATCCATTTCAGATCTTGAGCTTTATGGACTTCCTTAGACGTCCATGTCGCCACTCTGGATCGGCTGGCCGATCCAGATCTCTTTTAGAGATGGGCGACTTTGCGGACTTCCTTAGAAGTCCATGTCGCCCATGCCGCCGGGCATGCCGCCCGGGGCGCCGCCAGCCGAGGCCTTCTTCGGGGCTTCGACGATCGCGGCTTCCGTCGTGATCAGCAGGCCGGCCACCGAGGCGGCGTTCTGCAGAGCGGTGCGGACCACCTTGGCCGGGTCGATGACGCCGTCGGCGACCAGGTCGACATACTGCTCGGTCTGGGCGTTGAAGCCGAACGAGCTGCTGTCGTTTTCCAGGATCTTGCCGACCACGATCGAGCCTTCGACGCCGGCGTTTTCGGCGATCTGGCGGATCGGGGACTGCAGGGCGCGGCGGACGATGGCGATGCCAGCGGTCTGGTCGTCGTTGTCGCCGGTGACGCCGGCCAGGGCCTTGGAGGCCTTCAGCAGGGCCGTGCCGCCGCCCGGGACGATGCCTTCGTCGGCGGCCGCGCGGGTCGCGTTCAGGGCGTCGTCAACGCGGTCCTTCTTTTCCTTCACTTCGACTTCGGTCGAGCCGCCGACGCGGATGACCGCAACGCCGCCGGCCAGCTTGGCCAGACGCTCTTGCAGCTTTTCCTTGTCGTAGTCCGACGTGGTGTCTTCGATCTGGCGCTTGATCTGGGCGATGCGGGCTTCGATGTCGGCCTTCTCACCGACGCCGTCCACGATCGTGGTGTCGTCCTTGGTGATCGAGACCTTCTTGGCGCGGCCCAGCATGTCGAGCGAGACGTTCTCGAGCTTGATGCCGAGGTCTTCGCTGACGACTTGGGCGCCCGTCAGGATCGCGATGTCTTCCAGCATGGCCTTGCGGCGGTCGCCGAAGCCCGGAGCCTTGACGGCGGCGACCCGCAGGCCACCACGCAGCTTGTTGACGACCAGCGTGGCCAGGGCCTCGCCTTCGACGTCTTCAGCGATGATGACCAGCGGGCGGCCCGACTGGACGACGGCTTCCAGCACCGGCAGCAGCGGCTGCAGCGACGACAGCTTCTTTTCGAACAGGAGGATCAGCGGCTCTTCCAGCTGAACTTCCATCTTGTCGGCGTTGGTGATGAAGTACGGCGACAGGTAGCCGCGGTCGAACTGCATGCCTTCGACGACGTCGAGTTCGGTTTCGGCGGTCTTGGCTTCTTCGACGGTGATGACGCCTTCGTTGCCGACCTTGTCCATGGCCTTGGCGATCATCTCGCCAACTTCCTTGTCGCCGTTGGCCGAGATGGTGCCGACCTGAGCGATTTCAGCGTTGGTGGTGACCTTCTTCGACGAGGCCTTGATGTCCTCGATGGCGATGGAGACGGCCTTGTCGATGCCGCGCTTCAGGTCCATCGGGTTCATGCCGGCGGCGACCGACTTGAGGCCTTCCTGGACGATGGCTTGGGCCAGGACCGTGGCGGTCGTGGTGCCGTCGCCGGCCTTGTCGTTGGTCTTGCTGGCGACTTCGCGGATCATCTGCGCGCCGAGGTTCTCGAACTTATCCGACAGTTCGATTTCCTTGGCGACCGAAACGCCGTCCTTGGTGGTGCGCGGAGCGCCGAACGACTTTTCGATGACGACGTTGCGGCCCTTCGGACCCAGGGTCACCTTCACCGCGTTGGCGAGGATGTTGACGCCGCGCAGCATGCGGTCACGAGCGTCGGACGAGAAATAGACGTCTTTAGCGGCCATGTTAGAGCCCTTCTAAAAGAGAAACGATGGGAAAGCGGGGGGGAGCGGGAAGCCGATTAGGCTTCGACCACGCCCAGGACGTCGCTTTCCTTCATGATCAGGAGGTCCTGACCGTCGACCTTCACTTCGGTGCCCGACCACTTGCCGAACAGGATGCGGTCGCCAGCCTTAACGTCCAGGGCGACGACTTCGCCCTTGTCGTTGCGCGCGCCGGGGCCGACGGCGACGACTTCGCCTTCTTGCGGCTTTTCCTTGGCGGTGTCGGGGATGATGATCCCGCCCTTGGTCTTGGTTTCTTCTTCGACGCGCTTCACGAGGACGCGGTCGCCCAGGGGACGAAACTTCATGGTCTTCTCCGTCGGAACGGTTTGAAATAAGAACTCGTCGGCATCGAGGAGCGGGGCTGTTAGCAGTCGCTCCCCCTGAGTGCTAACGACGTCGGTGAGTTAGGCGCCAGCCTCCTGGGAGTCAAGAACGCCCCGGATGAAGTTTTTTGGCGCGGTGAACGGGAGCGGCCTCGATGATCGACCATATGGGCGTGACGGTGCGCGATCTCCAGATCTCCAAGGCCTTCTATGACGCTGCTTTCGCGCCGCTGGGGATCGCCGTGGTGATGAGCGTCAGCGCCGAGGAGACGGGGGGCGCCGCCTTCATCGGCTATGGTCCCACCGAAGATCGTCGCGACATTCAGGCGGGCAAGCCCAGTTTCTGGGTCAGCCAGGGCGAGGGCGTGACGGGCCCCATGCATGTGGCGTTCCTGGCGGCGAGCCGTGCCCAGGTCGACGCCTTCCACGCCGCAGCCCTGGCGGCGGGCGGTCGCGATAATGGCGCGCCGGGGCTGCGGCCTCATTATCACCCCAACTATTATGGCGCCTTCGTCCTTGACCCGGACGGCCGGAACGTGGAGGCGGTCTGTCACGCGCCGGCCTGATCGCTGTTAGGAGACCCGATGTCGAGCTACATCCTGTCGCTGCTTCTGGCCGTCATCGCCTGCGTCATCGGCGGCGCCCTGGGCGGCATGATTCTGGCGCGACCGGCGGCCCTGCTGGAGGCGGCGGGTCTCGCCGACGACGACACGCCCAAGCCGTCGCTGTTCGCTGAGGGGCGGGCTCTTGGCGGCATGTTGATCGCCTCGCATGGCGTCGCGGCGCTCTATCTCGGCTATCAGCCCCGGATCGGCGCGGCCATGGCGCTCGTCCTGGCGCTGGCCTGGCTGGGCGCGGCGGTCGGGCGCGCGGTGTCTCTGGGACGGGAGGGCGACGCCGGGCGCTATAATCGCGGCGCGCTTCTGTTCAATGTCCTGATCGGCGTGACCCTGACCCTGCCGTCGTTCCAGGTCGGCAAGGTCGTGCTTCGCGGTGCGCTGGGGCTGGCCTAAAGCGCGCCCTCATGCGCCAGCAGCCAGCGCTTGCGGTCGATGCCGCCTGCGTAGCCGGTCAAGGCGCCGTTCACGCCGATCACCCGGTGGCACGGCGCCACCAGACTCAGCGGATTCGCGCCGTTAGCCGCGCCGACCGCCCGGATCGCCAGAGGCTTACCCGCGCGGCGGGCCAGTTCCGAATAGGTGATGGTCTGACCGGAGGGGATCTTGGTCAGCGCCGTCCACACTGTCTGCTGAAAGGGCGTCCCGCCTGTCCGCCAGGTCAGGGCGGTAAAGGCGTCTGTCACGCCCTCGAAGTAGCGTGTGAACGCCTTCTTGATCAGTGAGGGCGCAGCGCCGGTCTCCAGCGCAAGCGCACCGTAGTGAAGGCGCGCCAGACGCCGCATTCGGGGCTCGAAATCATGGAAGTCGACGGCGCGCAGCAGGCCGGTCTCGTCGGTGACGATCAGGATCTCGCCGATCGGCGAGGGGAGGCGGTCGAGAAGAAGGCGAACAGGGCGGGTCATGGGGCCAGGATCGCCGAGACCCGCGCCGCTGTCCGCCCGGATTTTGCGGCGCGATAAATCCCCCCAGCGGGGGAGGTGGCCGAAGGCCGGAGGGGGAAGTTCTGCGAACTTGCCTCTTCCCCCTCCGTCGTCTCTTCGAGCCGACACCTCCCCCGCGAGGGGGAGGATTTGGGCAGGATCCTAGCGGATCCCCGGCACGTGCAGGGCGGCTTCGCGTTCCGCCTTCTGCTTGTACATCAGGTCGCCGTACTTGCTGTATTCCATGCGGGCGATCGTGCGCTGGTGCACCTCGTCCGGACCGTCAGCCAGGCGCAGGGTGCGGATGCCGGCATAGGCCTTGGCCAGGCCAAAGTCGGTGGTCACGCCGCCGCCGCCGTGGGCCTGGATGGCGTCGTCGATGATCTTCAGGGCCAGGCGCGGGGCCGCGACCTTGATCATCGCGATCTCCAGACGGGCCGACTTATTGCCGGCCTTGTCCATCATGTCGGCGGCCTTCAGGCACAGCAGGCGGCACATCTCGATGTCGATGCGAGCGTCGGCGACGCGCTCTTCCCACACCGAGTGGTCCGAGACGTACTTGCCGAAGGCCTTCCGGCTCATCAGGCGCTGGCACATCTTTTCCAGCGCGACTTCCGCCGTGCCGATCGTGCGCATGCAGTGGTGGATACGGCCGGGGCCCAGGCGGCCCTGGGCGATCTCGAAGCCGCGGCCTTCGCCCAGCAGCAAGGCGTCCTCGATCGGCACACGGACGTTCTTGAGGATGACCTCGGCGTGGCCGTGCGGGGCGTCGTCATAGCCGAACACCGGCAGCATGCGGACGATCTCGATGCCCGGCGCATCCAGCGGCACCAGGACCTGGCTCTGCTGGGCGTGGCGGCTGGGGTTGTCGGGATCGGTCTTGCCCATGACGATGGCGACCTTGCAGCGCGGATCGCCCACGCCCGAGGACCACCACTTGCGGCCGTTGATCACATAGTGGTCGCCGTCGCGCTCGATGCGGGTCTCGATATTGGTGGCGTCCGACGAGGCCA
This sequence comes from Pseudomonadota bacterium, assembly GCA_020161365.1. GTDB lineage: Bacteria > Pseudomonadota > Alphaproteobacteria > Caulobacterales > Caulobacteraceae > Caulobacter. The sequence goes on from JAIUNU010000017.1 coordinate 42,303, forward strand.
CTGCCGGCTCGGTCATCAGGAAGGCCGAACGGATCTCGCCGTTCATCAGCGGGCGCAGCCACTTTTCCTTCTGCGCCAGCGTGCCATAGCGCATCAGCACTTCCATGTTGCCGGTGTCGGGCGCCGAGCAGTTGAACACTTCCGAGGCGAAGCCGACCTTGCCCAGCTGTTCGGCGATCAGGCTGTATTCCAGGTTGGTCAGCTGCACGCCTTCGAACTGGAAGGTGTCGTCGACGTGCGTCTGGCCGCTGTGCGGCGGCATGAAGAAGTTCCACAGGCCCGCGGCCTTGGCCTTCTTCTTCAGGTCCTCGACGACTTGAACGACCTTCCAGCGCTCGGCGCCCAGGACGTTCATCTCGGCCTCATAGGCCGGGATCGCCGGATAGACGTGCTCGTCCATGAACGCTGTGACGCGATCCAGGAACGCGCGTTGCTTGGGGGAAATGTCGAAGTCCATGGCCGTTCCCTCTACCCGCTTCTCTCAGTGTCAAACAGTTGTTTGAAGCAGTTGTAGACCGGCTTTCCCCGAGCGGCAAGCGGGCAGGATTACCTACGTGGGGCCCAGCGCGCGGCTTTCGGTTGTCTTGACGGCGATCATCGTCGACAACGGCCGCATGCTGAATCTGACCGCCGACATCCTGCAGGGCCGCTACGTCCGGCTCGAACCCGTCACCGTCGATCACCGCGACGAACTGAAGGCCGCCATCGACTGCGATCCCGAGAGCTGGGAGATCATGTCGGTCAACGGCTGCGGCGAAGGCTTCGAGGACTTCTGGGGCGCGCTGCAGGGCGAAACCGACCGGGGCGAGCGTATCGGCTTCGCCATTCGCCGACTGTCCGACGGCAAGGTCGTGGGCACCTCCAGCTACCTGAATATCCGCCGCTTGCACGGCGGCCTGGAGATCGGCGCCACCTTCCTCAATCCCGAGGCGCGGTCGGGCCCGGTGAACCCCGAGAGCAAGCGGCTGATGTTGGGGCACGCCTTCGACAAGGCCGGGGCCATCCGCGTGGAGTTTGTCACGGACGTGCGCAACGCCCGCAGCCAGGCGGCGATCCTGAAGCTGGGCGCCAGCAAGGAAGGGGTGCTGCGCAACCACAAGGTCACTTGGACGGGCCACATCCGCGACACCGCCGTGTTCTCGATCACCGACTACGACTGGCCGGCGATCCGCGAACGCCTGGAGTTCCGGCTGAGCGAGACGTTCGCCTAAGAAAAACGGCGATATCTGGGGGCGGTGTAAGACTTCGCCAATCTTGGGCGTCTAGGGTCTTAAACCATGACGGCCATCGCCTGCCTTCGCATCCTGTTCACCGCCGACGGCGACATGCGCCCCGGCGACATGCCCAAGCACAAGGCGCAGGGCGTGGCGGACGCGTTTCTGAAGGCCAAGTGGCGCGCCCCCCGCAAATGCGGCGCGGTGGCGCCGCTGGCCTTTGTTCTGGCCGACCACAGGGCCCAGCACCTGGATCCGCGCGAGGTGCAGGGTCTGGCGGTCGAGCTCGAGAAGGTTCTGTTCCCCAACCGCCCGATCGGCCAGATCGCCTTGATGACCTTCGAGGGCGACGAGACCGCCGTGCTTCACTTCGCCGCGCTGTCGCAAAAGGAGCTGGCGGGGCTGATGGCCGGCGAAGGCTATGGCGGGGAGCCGGGCCGGGTCCACGTGGTCACCGCCGACGCGATCAAGCCGATGCCGGCGACGCGCGAGGAAGCCAAGGCCTACGCGGCGGAGAAGGCCAAGGCCGCCGAAGCCGAAAAGCCGTCCGCCAAGCCCGCCGCCAAGACGGCGCCCGCGACCGCTCCAGCCGCCGCTAAGGTGTCCGCTCCGCAAAAGCCCGCCGATACGGGCTGGTGGGGCGTCTACGACCTGGTCCAGAGCGCCTTTGTCGGCTCGACCATTGGCCTGCGCGCCGATCTCGTCGAACCACCGCCCGAGGACGACGCCAAGTTGCTCAAGCGCGATCTTGTGGCTCTGACCGATGTGCAGGCGGCGTTGAAGGCCTCGTCTTTCGGCGAGATCCAGGCGTCATTCGGCTTTTGGAACCTCATCACGCCGGCCTCGCAAGAATCCTACAAGGCGCGCCTGTCGCGCTATCCGCTGGACGCCCGTCCCCGGCTGGCGGCGTCCATCTACGGCGCGCCGCGCGAGGCCTCGATCGGCATGCTGCAACAGATGCGCGCGCAGTTGTCCGGCGCGTTCGCGGCGATGGACCTGCGGATCATCGATCCGACCTTCCCCGTCCAGGGCCTGCCGCCCGAGCTCCTGGAGAGCGTGACCCTGGTGCTCTCGGGCGAGACTGAGCACGAGCGCCTGAAGCAGATCCTCAAGTTCGTCGAGCGAAAGTCCGCCTACGCCGCCAAGGGCGTGATGCAGTGCGTCGCCAACGTCAACTCGGCGGTCGAACTGGAAGCTTGCAAGGTCGCCGGGGTGGTCCGCGTACAAGGACCGGGGATCACCGACTTCATGGACGCCCCCGTAGGCGCCGCCGACGGCGCGCCACTGGCTTTGGCGCAAAGCGCCGCCTGAGCCTGTAAACACTCCGCTTGACCCTCACGCCACGTCAGACCTGATGGCCTTCTCCATCGAGAGGGAAGGTTGATTTGAGCGTCTATACGGTCAAGCAGATGGCCAAGCTGTCGGGGGTGTCGGTGCGTGCGCTGCACCACTACGACGCCATCGGCCTGCTGAAGCCCCGCGCCGTCGGGGCCAACGGCTATCGCTATTATGATCGCCAGGATCTGCTGCGCCTGCAGCAGATCCTGTTCCATCGCGCCTTGGAAACGCCGCTGAAGGACATCCAGGCCGCCTTGGACCAGCCGGGGTTCGACCTCGCCGCCGCGCTGCGCGCCCAACGCGAGCGCTTGGTGGCCGAGGCCGAGCGTTACGCCCGGCTGGTGGACGTCGTCGACCGCACCCTCGCCGACCTCGAAGGAGACGTGACGATGGATGACAAGAAACTTTTCGAAGGCTTCGATCCGGAAAAGCAGGCGGGCTATGAGGCCGAACTGGTCGAGCGCTACGGCGAGCCGATGGCCGAGCGGATCGCGCAGTCCAAGGCCGGGATGAAGGCCTGGGACAAGACCGACTGGGCCAGCTTCCAGCAGGAGGCCGCCGCGATCGAGCACGACATGGCCAAGGCCCTTGCGCAGGGCTTGCCCGTCGACAGCGGGCCGGTGACGGCGATCATGCGTCGCCACTGGGCGTGGATCGCCAAGTCCTGGAACCGGGAGCCGACGCCCGACGCCTTTGCGGGTCTGGCGCATCTCTATCAGGACAATCCGGAGTTCACCGCCCGTTACGAGGCGATTGCGCCGGGGCTGACCGAGTATCTGGCCGAGGCGATGCGAGCGTTCGCGGAGAAGCGTTAGACGCCTGCCTCAGCATCAAAACGCGTGTCATCCCGGAAGCCTCGTAGAGGCTATCCGGGACCCAGGGGCGGCGCTCGCTGAGCCTCGTCACCCCCTGGGTCCCGGCTCTCCGCTACGCTGCGGCCGGGATGACACAGGATTGCATGCAAAGGGGAGGGGGCGCTTAAGCGATCACCGCCGCCCGAACAGCTTCTCGATATCCGCCAGCTTCAGCTCCACATAGGTCGGGCGGCCGTGGTTGCACTGGCCCGAGTGGGGCGTCGCCTCCATCTCGCGGAGCAGGGCGTTCATCTCGGCCCCGTTGAGGCGGCGGCCGGCGCGGACGCTGCCGTGGCACGCCATGGTCGAGCAGACCTCTTCCAGCCGCTCCTTCAGAGCGAGCGCGGCGCCGTTCTCGGCCAGGTCGTCGGCGATGTCGCGCACCAGGGCGGCGGCGTCGGTCTTGCCCAACAGGGCGGGGGTCTCGCGCACCAGCACCGCGCCGGGGCCGAAGCTCTCGATGACGAGCCCAAGGCTGGCCAGCTCGTCGGCGCGGGCGACCACGCGCTCGGCCTCGGCGGGATCGAGGTCCACGACCTCGGGAAGCAGCAGGGTCTGGCGGGTCACGCCCCCGGCGGCCATCTCGCCCTTCATCCGCTCGTAGACGAGGCGCTCGTGGGCGGCGTGCTGGTCCACAATGACCATGCCGTCGCGCGTCTGGGCGACGATATAGGTCTCGTGCACCTGGGCCCGCGCGGCTCCGAGCGGATAGTCGACTGGGTCAAATGGCGGACTGGTCGCCAAATAGTCCGTAGGCGGACGATCATCGAAAGCCGCGGCGTAGGCCTCGCGCACAGCGCCGCCCAGGTCTCCGCCATAGCCGGGCTCGACCCGCGCCGAAACCTCGTTCAGCCCAGGCAAGTCCATCGGGCGCTGGGTCGGCGGCGTCCAGCCGCCCTCGCGCCAGGCCGAGAAGCCGGCGGGGGAGGGGCCAAGCTGATACTGGGGTTGGTATCCGGGGAACGGGCTCTGCTGGGCCCGGATGCTGTCCAGGGCCTGGGCCGCCACGGTGGTCGAGGCGCGGTGGCCGGCGCCGGCCAGGGCGTGGCGCAGGGCCCCGACGATCAAGCCGCGCACCAGGGCCGGATCTCGGAACCGCACCTCGGCCTTCGCGGGGTGGACGTTGACGTCGACCTCGGTCGGCTCGAGCGTGACATAGAGGGCCGCCGTCGGGTGCCGGTCGCGCGCCAGGAAATCGGCATAGGCCGCGCGCAGGGCGCCTTGCAGCAGGCGGTCGCGCACCGGCCTGCCGTTGACGAAAAGGTACTGGTGGGCCGCATTGCCACGGTTGTAGGTCGGCAGGCCCGCAAAGCCCGACAAGCGGACGCCGTCGCGGGTCTGGTCGATCTCCAGCGCGTTCTCCTGGAACTCACGGCCCAGCACAGCGGCCAGACGGGCGAGACGCCCCTGCGGTCCCGGATGCTCTGGCGGCAGGCGCAGCACCCGGCGCCCGTCGATGTCCAGCGAGAAGCCGACGCTCTCATTGGCCATGGCCTGGCGTTTGATCTCCTCGGTGATCGCCAGGGCCTCGGCGCGCTCGGACTTCATGAACTTCAGGCGCGCGGGCGTGGCGTAGAACAGATCCCGCACCTCGATCCGCGCCCCGTGCGGCCCCGGGAAAGCGGCCGGCGCCACCTCGCCGACCTGGCCGCCCTCGACCAGGATCGAGAAGGCGTCCTTGGCCCCCTTGGCGCGCGAGGAAATCTGCAGCCGCGCCACCGAGCCGATCGAGGGCAGAGCCTCGCCCCGAAAGCCCATGGTGTGGATGCGCAAAAGGTCCCACAGGCCGTCGGCGTCAGGCGCCAGCTTCGAGGTGGCGTGGCGCTCGATGGCGACCGGCAGTTCCTCGGGCGAGAGGCCGCAGCCGTCGTCGGCGACGAGAATCCGGGTCAGGCCGCCGCCATGGGCCTCGACCTCGATCCGTGTGGCGCCCGCGTCGATGGCGTTGTCGACCAGCTCCTTGATGGCGCTGGCCGGCCGCTCGACCACCTCGCCGGCGGCGATGCGGTTGACGGTCTCGGGGGGAAGGCGGCGGATCGGCATCAAGCGGGCTTTCAACGAAGCAGTCCGGTCCGCCTTGAAGCGGAGCCGTACATTGCAACTCCTTAAGTTGACCGGACGAACGCCGATCAGCCAACGAAGAGGCGAGGGACGACTTTAGTGCGATTCCGCGCGCCTTCGAGGAACTCAAGATAGTGACCCTGATCCGTTTCGCCGCCGCCGGCCTGGCGCTTTCCTTGCTGTGCGGCGGTTCCGCCCTGGCTCAGGTTCAGGGCAAGAACGAGGTGTCGATCCACCAGACCAAGCCGGTGGACCTGACCCCCGTCGACAGCCAGGCCAATCTGGTCGAAGAGCTGATCGTCAATGCCCGCTTGCCGGGGCCGGCCTGGTGGAAGGTCAGCGACGGCGACACCAACGTCTATGTGATGGGCGTGCCGGCCTTCGCGCCGCAGAAGCTGGACTTCGACGACTCGGTGCTGCGTCGCCGCCTGGACGGGGCCAATGTGCTGATCATGGGCCAGGAGCCCGAGGTTCGGCTTCTGAGCCTGCTGGCCCTGATCCCCGGGCGCGGCAAGCAGTTCATCACGGATAAGCCGATGCGCGACACCCTGCCGCCCGACCTGCGCGCGCGGCTGGAGAAGCACCTGACCGCGCGCAGCAAGCCGGTCAGCGAGCATGACCAGATCAAGCCGGCCCTGGCCGGCTTCATCATCGCCAACGACAAGGGCAGCGGCGTCTCGATCACCATCGGCGACCTGACCGACCGCATCCAGAAGCTGGCCAAGAGCAAGGACATCGCCGTCCAGCCGCGCGTCAAGAAGCTGGACGACTACGACCTGATCGGCATGGTCAAGTCGCTGGGCGAAGCGCCCCAGCCGCTGCAGGAGTTGTGCCTGGACGCGGGCCTGAAGGAGGTCGAGAACGGTCTGGCGGGCGTGCGCGAGACCGCCGATCAATGGGCCGAGGGGCAGGTTAAGGCGGTGGTCGCCGCCGAGCGCGGCTATCAGCGGTGCCTGGCCTCCACGCCCTGGATCGCCCGCCAGTTCAAGGACGGCCAGGACGAGGCGGTCGGCGCCATCACCCAGGCCCTGAAGAAGCCGGGCAAGGCCGTGGCGGTGATCGAGCTGCGCTCGCTGCTGACCGAAGGCGGCGTGCTGGATCGCCTGCGGGGCAAGGGTTTCACCGTCACCGCGCCTGAATAAGGTCAAGCTTCGGTCACACGGCGAGGCCAAGGTCGAGCGTCATGCGAGGGGGATCCAGATGCGGGCGATAGCGGCGGCCTTGGCCATCAGTCTCACGATCGCTGGCGGCGCGGTCGCCCAGGTGATCGACGACCCTGAAGCCACGGTCGTCGAGGCCCTGGTGGTCAGCGCCAAGCTTCCGGGTCCGGCCTGGTGGCGGATCTCCGACGCCGATACGACCGTCTACATCCTGGGTACGCCCGGCGCGACGCCCAAGGGCATGACCTGGGACAGCTCGGTGGCCGACCGGCGGTTGGACGGGGCCTTCGCCCTGCTGACCCCGCCGACCCTACGGGCTGGCCTGACCGACATTCCTGCGCTGCTGCGTCTGCGCGGCAAGATGAAGGACGACGGCGACTGGGCGGCGGCCGAGCCCGCGCTGGCCGCCCGTGTCCAGCGCGCCTGGACGGCGGTGGAGCCCAAGGACCCGGACGGCTGGCGCGACTGGAAGCCCTTGGCGCTGGGCGGCCTCATCGCCAGCAAGGCCAACCGCAAGGCGGGGTTGGAGTACGGCGAGGTCAGCCGCAGGATCGAGAAGCTGGCCCGCAAGCATCGGGTCAAGACCCGCGCCGCCGAGACCTACAAGGCCATGCCGCTGATCAAGACGGTCGCGCGCCAGGCCGGGGACTCCGCCGGCCTTGTCTGCCTGACCGAGACGCTGGACACGGTGGAGCAGGGCCAGGATCGCTATCGCACCGCCGCTCGGGCTTGGGCCGAGGGGCGTGTCCGCGCGGCCCTCTCCGCGCCCCGCAGCGCCGATCGCTGCCAATACCTGCTGCCCGGCGTCGCCGAGATGAGCCAGCGCTTAAAGACCGCCGAGGTCGAGGCGTTGGCGAACCTTTTGAAGACCCCCGGCCACGCGGTCGCCCTCTACCCGATCCGCAGCCTCGTCGCCGAAGACGGCGTGCTGGACCAGCTTCGCGCGCGCGGGATCACGGTCAGGACCCCGGCGGACGGATAGGCTCTTCCTTGATCGTCAGACCCGGGACGCCGTGACAAGGTTACGAATGCCGCTGCTCGTTCCCCGCAAGATCAATCGGCCTGGCCTGCTGGTCTTCATCGCCGCCGTGGCCTTCACCCTCTATGCTGCGCTCGCCCCAAGCGACGACGGCGCCGGCCTGATCCCGTGGGACAAGGCCAAGCACTTCATCGTCTTTTACGGCCTGACCTTTCTGGCCTCTCTAGCCTTGCCCAAAAGCCGGTACTGGAAGATCGGCCTGGTTCTTCTGGGCTTCGGGATCGCGATCGAGATCCTGCAAGGCCTGCCGATCGTCGGGCGCGACGCCGATGTGTTCGACATCGTGGCGGACGCGCTGGGCATCGGCTTCTTCTTCGGGCCGGTCGTCGTCACACGATGGATGAACGCAAAGGACGCTTAGAAGCTATCCACCCGCACTTCCCAGGGCCTTCTGAGTCCGGCCGCCGCGTCCAGGCCGCCGATCACCCAGCGTCGGGTGTCAGCGGGGTCGATCACCGCATCGATCTCCAGAGCCGCCGCCATGCTGGTGGCCTTTCCCGCCGCATAGAGCCGCGCGACTAGCTGGTCGTAGAGCGCCTTCTGTTTGACGGGATCGGTCTCGGCTTCCAGCTCCTTGCGGTAGCCCAGCTTGACCGCCCCCTCCAGGCCCATGCCGCCGAACTCGCCGGTCGGCCAGGCGGCGATGAAGGCGGGGCTGTGGAAGCTGCCGCCCGCCATGGCCTGCGCGCCCAGACCGTAGCCTTTGCGGGTGACGACCGTGAACAACGGCGAGCGCAGCTTGGCGCCGGCGATGAACTGGCGGCTGACGCGGCGTACGGCGGCGGCGTCCTCGCTGGTGGGGCCCACCATGAAGCCGGGGGTGTCGCACAGCGAGAGCACTGGCAGGGCGAAGGCGTCGCACAGTTGCAGGAACCGCGCGGCCTTCTCGGCGCCCTCGCAGTCGATCGCTCCGCCCAGATGGCGCGGATCGTTAGCGATCAGGCCCATCGGGCGGCCCTCTATCCGGATCAGGCCCGTGACCATCCCCGCCGCGAAGCCGCCGCGCAGTTCCAGGAATGATCCCTCGTCGACGAGGCCGGTGATCAGCGCGCGCACGTCATAGACGCGCAGGCGGTTCTCGGGGATTGCGTGGCGAAGCCGGCGCTGGTCGGGCGCCGTCCATGCCGAGAGAGGCCCCTGGAAGTAAGACAGCGCCTGCTTGGCCAACTGCGTGGCGTGTGCCTCGTCGTCGGCCAGGATGTCGATGACGCCGTTGCGCCATTGATGCCCGGAGGGGCCGATCTCCTCCGGTCGGAAGACGCCCAGGCCGCCGCCCTCGATCATGGCCGGCCCGCCCATGCCCAGATTGCTGTCCCGGGTGGCGATGATGATTTCCGAGAGACCCGCGATGGCGGCGTTGCCAGCGAAGCAGCGGCCCGCGACGATGGCGATCTTGGGAACCAAGCCCGACAGCTGGGCGAAGCTTCGGAAAGTCGGCACGTCAAGCCCGGCCACGGCGGTCGTGTCGGTGTCGCCCGGTCGCCCGCCGCCCCCTTCGGCGAACCAGACGACCGGAAGCTTCTGGTCGGCGATGATCGCCATCAGCCGGTCGGACTTGCGATGGTTCATCGCGCCCTGAGTGCCCGCCAGCACGGTGAAGTCGTAGGCCAGGGCCGCCGTCCGCGCCTTGTCGGGCGGGAACAGTGCGCCGTTGACGGTTCCGACGCCAGTGATCAGGCCATCGGCCGGGGTGTTGAGGATCAGGTCTTCTGTTGATCGGCGACGCTTCTGGGCCGCGATGGCCAGGGCGCCGTATTCCAGGAAGCTGCCGGGATCGACGAGGTCATCGATGTTCTCTCGGGCGGTGCGGTGGCCGGTCTTGCGCCGTTTGGCGACCGCGTCGGGGCGCGCCTCGTCCAACGTGTGGCGATGGCGGGCGACGACGTCGGCGAGGTCGGGGCGAAACGCGTCCAGGTCCTCCTCGATGGTCTGCGTTTCGGCGGCGCCCTGCACCTCCGCCGGTTCCAGGAACACCAGGGGCTGACCCTCGGCGACGGTCTGTCCGGCCTGGGCGGCGATCTTGACCACCCGGCCGCCCGCGATGGCGCAGACCAGGTGCTCCATCTTCATCGCTTCCAGTACGGCGAGGGCCTGACCCGGACGGACGAGGTCGCCTTCACGGATCGTGATCGCGCCGACCGTCGCGGCGAGGGGCGCAGCGATGGGCTCGGCGCCGGTCACGACCTCGAACACCCCGGTGGTCGTGAGTGCGTCCGGCGCCAAGCGCTGCGCCTGCGCCGCCAGCGTTTCAGCATGGTGGGCGATGAAGGTCGTGGTGGCCTCGCCGTTCACCGCCGTCGGATGGGTCAGGATGGCGCGAACCAGAGGCGCGGTGGTCGCTACGCCGGCCACTTTCAGTTCGGCCAAGGCGCGGTCCAGCCGGCTGGCCGCTTCGCTGGGCGTCCGGCCCCGGACGATCACCTTGGCCAGAAGGCTGTCATAGGCCGCGCCGATGGTCAGACCCGCAGCCACCCCCGTATCGACACGCACGCCGGGGCCCCCCGGCGCCGTCCAGGCGCTCAAGGTTCCGGTGGAGGGGCGCACTTGCCCTTCAGGCGTCAGGGTCTCGGCGTTGATGCGCGCCTGGATCGCCACGCCAAACGGTGGCGGGACGTTGGTCAGGCCAAGCTCGGCCAGGCCTCGGCCCGCCGCGAGATCCAGTTGCAGCCGCACGAGGTCGAGGCCTGTCACCTCCTCGGTCACCGTATGCTCGACCTGAAGGCGCGGATTGACCTCGATGAAGAAGGCCTCGCCCTCCAAGGGTGCGTTCGGATCGGCCTCGACCAGGAACTCGACCGTCGCCAGGCCGCGATAGCCGGCGCACAGTCGCTCGGCCCAGCCGGCCAGGGCGGCGCGCAGGTTGTCGGACAGGGCGGCCGGCGCGATCTCGACCAGCTTCTGGTTCCGCCGCTGCAGCGAGCAGTCGCGATCGCCCAGGGCCAGCACCTCGGTTCCGTCGCCGACGATCTGAACCTCGATATGGCGGGCGCGCTCGATCAGCTTCTCGGCGTAGAGACCGCCGTCGCCGAAGGCGGCCAAGGCTTCGCGCTCGCAGGCGGCGAAGGCGGCGTCCAATTCGCCGGGGTCCAGCACCATGCGCATGCCCCGTCCGCCGCCGCCGGCCCGGGCTTTCAGCATGATCGCCCCGTGCTCGGCCTGGAACGCGCGGGCGGCTTCTAGGGTGATCGCGCCGGTTCCGGGGATCAGCGGCAGGCCGCGCTCGGCCGCCAGGGCTCGGGCGGCGGCCTTGTCGCCGAAGGCTTCCAGGTGCTCGGGCGAGGGTCCGATAAAGACGATCCCGGCTTGGGCGCACGCGCGCGCCAAGGCGGGGTTCTCGGACAGGAAGCCGTAGCCAGGATGCAGGGCGTCGCAGCCCTGCGCCTTAGCGGCGGCCACAATCGAGGAGATGTCGAGATAGGCCCGCGCCCCGGCGTCGGGCAGGGCGACGGCATGATCCGCAGCGCTCACATGCGGGCTCTGCGCGTCGTCAGCAGTGTACACAGCGACGCTCTCAAGTCCCGCCTCGGCCGCCGCGCGGGCGATCCGGACGGCGATTTCGCCCCGGTTGGCGATCAGAACGCGGGAGAGGGACATGACGCTTCCTACGGGGCTTCATACGGCCGTTTGAGACAGTTTGGCCGCTCGGGCGCGACTCTCCAAGCCTTGACTCTCCAGCTTGGGAAGATCAGAACAAAAGTGGAACATGGAGTTGGGAATGGCCGGATCGCGCGAGGCGCGTCTTGCGGCCCTGAGAGGCCGGATCGCCGCGATGGAAGCGGGGACTCGGACTCCGACTCCGGTGTTGCCGTTCGGAGACCCCGCCATCGACGGATGCTTCCCGGGCGGTGGACTACCGCTGGGTGGCTGGCATGAGGTGACTGGCGCGGGGCTGGAGGATGAAACCGGGGCCGCGCCGGCCGCCTTTGTCGCGCAATTGATCCGTAGGCTGGCAGATCGAAAGAGCGGTGTGGTGGTCTGGGTGGCGCGGCGCGCCGATCTCTTTGCACCGGGCCTCCTGGGGTTGGGGTTTCCGGCGGCGCGGCTGATCCAGGTCCGGGCCCGCGACGAGGCGGAAACCTTGTCCTTGCTGGAGGATGCGCTGTCGACCCAGGGTGTCGCCGCCGCCGTGGCCGAGGCCGAGGCGCCCGACCTGACCGCTGGGCGCCGTCTGCAACTGGCCTGCGAGAAGCGGGGCGGCTTTGGGGTGGTGCTGCACCGGCGTCCTTACGGCGGACGTGCGGGGGGAAAGCCAAGGCTGGTCTCAGGCTCGGCGTCGTTCAGCCGCTGGCGGATCGCACCTGCCCCCAGCGGCCCGCCGCCGGACGACATCGGCCTGGGGCCGCCGAGATGGCGGGTTGAACTTGAGCGCTGCCGGGGCGGGCGTCCCGGCGGCTGGATCTTGCAAGCTCAGGAGGCCGGCCATGGCCCGCATCCTTTCCGTCTGGTGTCCCAACTGGCCGATCACGACGTGGCGGCGGCGGAGGCCGTGCGGCGCGTCGGGTAAGCCATCCTCCCCCCAGGGGGGAGGAGGCCGCAGGCCGGAGGGGGAAGAGGCAGGGGGCGCTGGACTTCCCCCTCCGTCGCCTACGGCGACACCTCCCCCTCTGGGGGGAGGATCTGTTGAATCCCCCTTCGCCCTTCTCGTTTCCGAACGCGGAACCCGCCGCCTCGCCGCTGTCGATGACCAGGCCCGAGCCCTCGGTCTGTTTCCAGGCCAGAAGGCCGCCGACGCCCTGGCCCTGGTCCCGAACCTGGTCACCGCCGACCACGATCCAGCGGCCGATCGTGCAGCCCTGGAAGCGCTATGCGACTGGTGCGTCCGCTTCTCGCCGGCGGTGGCGATCGACGGTGAAGATGGCCTGTTCCTGGACATCACCGGGACCGACCACCTGTGGGGCGGCGAGGCGGCGATGCTGGTCGATCTGGCCGCCCGTCTAGCGCGCTGGGGCGTGCCGGCCCGTGCTGCGATCGCCGACACGGCTGGCGCAGCCTGGGCCCTGGCGCGGTTTGGCCCCGACCTCACTATTGCGCCGCCGGGTGAGCAGCGGGACGCGATCGCGACCCTTCCCGTCGCGGCCTTGCGCCTGGGCGACGCCGCCGAAGCCCAGTTGCCGCGCCTGGGCTTGCACCGGGTGGGTCAGGTGTTGGCCTTGCCCCGGGCGCAACTGGCCAAGCGCTTCGGCCTGGCGGCGGTCCTGCGGCTGGATCAGGCCTTGGGCCAGGCCGCGGAGGCTCTGACCTTCCGCCGCCCGGCCTCGCCGTGGTTCGATCGGTTGGCCTTCTTCGAACCGATCAGCGCGCCCGAGGATCTCGCCCGAGTGGCGGCCGACGCCCTGACCCTGATCTGCGCCCGGCTGGAGGCCGAGGGGCGAGGCGCCAAGCGGTTCGAAGTGGTCTTCCACCGTATTGATGGACGGAGCTTTCCGGTGCGCGTGGGATTGGCGCGGATCGGCCGGGACGCCCAGCGGCTGGCCAAGCTGGTCAACCCCAAGCTGGACATGGTCGATCCCGGCTTTGGGATCGAGGTGGTCACCGTCCACGCCTTCGCCGTGGAGCCGATGGCGGCGGCGCAGGACCGCCTCGACGCCGACGCGGAGGCCAGCGCCGACGAGACCCTGGCGCCGCTGATCGACCGTCTGGTCAACCGCCTGGGCGAGAGCCGGGTCTGGCGCGCCGATCCGTTCGAGAGTCATGTGCCCGAGCGTTCGGTCGTGCGCGTGGGGCCGCTGGACCCTCCCGCGTCGGCCCGGTGGGACCCCGACCGGCCGCGTCCGGTGCGGCTGTTCAAGCGGCCCGAGGCCATCGTCGCCATCGCCGCCGAGCTGCCCGACTATCCGCCGCGCCTGTTTACCTGGCGCGGGCGCTCGCATCGGGTCCGGCGGGCCGAGGGGCCTGAGCGTATCGGCCAGGAATGGTGGCGGGCCGGCGTAGCGCGGGGGGAGACCGGGCCGGGCAAGGTGCGTGACTATTATCGGGTGGAGGACGACGCTGGCGGCCGGTTCTGGATCTTCCGGCAGGGCCTCTATGGCGGCGAGGACGCGCCGAAGTGGTGGATCCATGGCCTGTTTGGTTAGGGGCAGATCCTAACATGAGCCCGCCCGCCTATGCCGAACTGCAGGCGACCACCAACTTCTCGTTCCTGCGCGGCGCTTCGCACGCCGAGGAGCTGGCTCTGGCGGCCGAGGCGCTGGGCCTTACGGCGATCGGCATCGTCGACCGCAACAGCCTGGCGGGCGTGGTGCGCGCCTGGACGGCGGCCAAGCGACGATCAATCCGTGTACTGACGGGTTGTCGCCTGGACTTCATGGATGGCACGCCCAGCCTGCTCTGCTACCCCACTGACCGCGAGGCGTTTGGCCGCCTGACCCGCCTGCTGACCATCGGTCAATTGCGGGCCGAGAAGGGCGAGTGCCACCTGACCTGGGCGGATTTCCTGGATCATGCCGAGGGGCAGTTGGGGCTGATTGTTCCGCCCAGGGTTCTGGATGACCCGTTTGAGCGAGCCCTGAACCGTATGGCCAGCGACCTGCGGGGCCGTTCGTGGCTGGCCGCCAGCCGGGCCTACGCCGCCCGAGACCTTCAGCGCCTGGCGCGGCTGGAGAGTCTTGGCCGAGCGGCTGGCGCGCCGATGGTCGCCACCAATGACGTGCTCTATCACGGCCCGGAACGGCGCCCGCTGCAGGACGTGATCAGCTGTGTGCGCGAGCATTGCGCGATCCAGGAGGCGGGCTTCCGGCTGGAGGCCAACGCCGAGCGCCACATCAAGTCGCCCGAGGAGATGGCGCGCCTGTTCGACCGCTGGCCACGCGCGGTCGAGCGAACGGTCGAGATCGTCGAGCGCATCGATTTCGACCTGAAGGACATCCGCGAACAGTACCCGGACGAGCCTGTGCCGCCCGGCAAGACCGCGATGCAGCACCTGACCGATCTGACCTGGAAGGGCGCGGCGTGGCGTTATCCGAACGGGGTCAGTGCGAAGGTCACGGCCCAGATCCAGGAGGAGCTGCGGCTGATCGAGAAGATGGACTACCCCAACTACTTCATCACCGTGCATGACATCGTGCGCGAGGCTCGGAGCATGGGCATCCTCTGCCAGGGGCGGGGCTCGGCGGCCAATTCCTCGGTCTGTTTCTGCCTGGGCGTGACGGCGATCGACCCTACCGAGCACCGCCTGCTGTTCACGCGCTTCATCTCAGAGAACAGGGGCGAGCCGCCCGACATCGACGTCGATTTCGAGCACGATCGGCGCGAGGAGGTCATGCAGTACGTGTTCCAGCGCTATGGCCGGGAGTATGCCGCCATTTGCGGGACCGTGATCCACTACCGGCCGCGCAGCGCCATCCGGGACGTCGGCAAGGCGCTGGGGCTGACCGAGGACGTCACCAGTCTGCTCGCCGGCACGGTCTGGGGTAGCTGGGGCGACGGCCTGCCCGAGGAGCATCTGCGCAAGGCCGGGTTGGATCCCGAGGCGCCGGAGATCGCCCGTGCGGTCGGGCTGGCGAACGACCTGATCGGCTTTCCGCGTCACCTCTCCCAGCATGTCGGCGGCTTCGTCCTGACCAAGCGTCGCCTGGACGAGACCGTGCCGATCGGCAAGGCCGCGATGAAGGACCGCACCTTCATCGAGTGGGACAAGGACGACATCGACAGCCTGGGCCTGATGAAGGTCGACATCCTGGCGCTGGGCATGCTGCACGCCATCCAGCGGGCCATGACGATGCTGCGCGAAGACCACGGTCAGGCGTGGCTGAAGGACCTAGCCGATATCCCCAAGGAGGTTCCGGGCGTCTACGACATGCTCTGCGCGGCCGACAGCGTGGGCGTGTTCCAGGTCGAGAGCCGGGCCCAGATGTCGATGCTGCCCAGGCTGCGGCCGCGCGAGTTCTACGATCTGGTCATCCAGGTGGCGATCGTGCGGCCCGGGCCCATCCAGGGCGACATGGTCCATCCCTACCTGAAACGCCGTAACGGCGAGGAGCCGGTCGACTGGCCCAAGCCCTCGCCCCAGCATGGTCCGCCCGACGAACTGCAGGAGATCCTCGGCAAGACCTTTGGCGTGCCCCTCTTCCAAGAGCAGGCCATGAGCCTGGCCATCGAGGCGGCCAAGTTCACGCCCGACGAGGCCGATGGCCTGCGCAAGGCCATGGCCACATTCCGCAATCTGGGCTCGCCGGATGCCTATCGGACGAAGTTCATCGAAGGCATGGTCGGGCGCGGCTATGAGCGCGCCTTCGCCGAGCGCTGCTTCAAGCAGATCGAGGGCTTCAGCCACTATGGCTTTCCGGAGAGCCACGCGGCCAGTTTCGCCAAGCTGGTCTATGTCTCGGCCTGGATCAAATGGGCCTGGCCCGACGTGTTCTGCGCGGCCCTGATCAACGCCCAGCCGATGGGCTTCTACCAGCCGGCTCAGTTGGTTCGTGACGCCCGAGAGCACGGGGTCGAGGTGTTGCCGCCCGATATTCTGGCCAGCGACTGGGACTGCACACTGGAGCCGATCAGCACGGGCTTCCGCGCGCCTTCCATTCGCCACGACAAGATCGCGTGCCAGGAGACCCGGCCGCACTGGAAGGCGGTGCGGCTGGGTTTCCGCCAGATCAAAGGCCTGAAGGAGAAGATCGACATCCCGCCGCTGTTGAAGGCCCGGGCCGAGGGGGCGCGCACGCCGGCGGAATTCGCTCAGGGCGGCGTGCCGCAGAAGGCGCTGGAACTGCTGGCCGAAGCCGACGCCTTCGCCTCGGTGGGGCTCAGCCGCCGCGAGGCGCTGTGGGCGGTGAAAGGGCTGAAGGGCGAGCACAAAGCGCCGGTCCAGGCGCCGCTGCTTGCGGGCCTGCCCTTGTTCGAAGAGCGCGCGGCGCTGCCGGCCATGGCCGCAACCCAGGAGGTGGCCGAGGACTATCGAACCACCAGCCTCTCGTTGAAGGCGCATCCGATCGGCTTCTACCGATCCATACTGACCGCCCGGGGCGTGATCCCCGCTGAGCGGCTGCTGTCGCTGAAAGACGGCGCCAGGGTGTCGGTGGCGGGCCTTGTCCTGATCCGTCAGCGGCCCGGCACGGCCAAGGGCGTGGTGTTCGTCACCCTCGAGGACGAGACGGGCGTGGCCAATGCGGTGGTCTGGAAGGACCGGTTCGAGGCGGACCGCAACGTGGTGATGACCGCCTCGTTCCTGATCGTCCATGGTCGGGTGCAGCGGGCCGAGAATGTCATCCATGTGGTGGCCGAACGCTTCACCGACCTGTCGGCCGAGCTCTCCAGCCTCCGCGACGAGCCGGGCGCGCCCGCGCCGCGCGTGCGCCAGAAAGTGTCTGGCCGCCTGCTCCGCAGCCGCGATTTCCATTGAGGCAAGCGGGGGAAGCGCCTGTGCGACGCCTCCCCTCCCGGCCGTTAGAGTGTCGCCATGTTGATCACAAAGCGATAGCGCACGTCGCTCTTCTGCATGCGCTGGTAGGCTGCGTTGATCTGGTCGATCGAGATCACTTCGATGTCGGCGACGATGTTCTTCTCACCGCAGAAGTCGAGCATCTCCTGCGTCTCCTTGATGGAGCCGATCATCGAGCCCGCCAGGGTGCGACGGCCGGGGATCAGGGCGAAGGCGTTGAGCTGAGCCGGTTCTTCCGGCGCGCCGACCAGCACCATCGTCCCGTCGATCTTCAGCAGCGCTAGGTACGCGCCCCAGTCCAGCGGCGCCGAGACGGTGCAGATGATCAGGTCGAAGGTGTCGGCCAGGGTCTCGAAGGTCTTGGGGTCGTTGGTGGCGTAGTAGTGGTCCGCGCCCAGCCGCAGACCGTCGTCCTTCTTGGATAGGGTCTGGCTGAGAACCGTCACCTCCGCGCCCATGGCGTGGGCCAGCTTGACCCCCATGTGGCCCAGACCGCCCATGCCCAGGATCGCGACCTTCTTGCCGGGACCGGCGTTCCAGTGACGAAGCGGCGAATAGAGCGTGATGCCCGCGCACAGCAACGGCGCGGCGGCGTCCAGCGGCAGGTGCTCGGGGATCGACAGGACATAGTCGTCCTTGACCACGATGTGGTCGGAATAGCCGCCGTAGGTCGGCGTGTCCGAACCCGGTTCGAAGGCGCTGTAGGTCAGCACCAGACCGGGCTGATACTGCTCGCGATCCAGGTCGCGGGCGGCCTTGCAGGTCACGCAGCTGTCGACGAAGCAGCCGACGCCGACATGGTCGCCTTCCTTGAAGCGGGTGACGTTCGCGCCGACGGCGGTGACGACGCCTGCGATCTCGTGACCCGGCACGATCGGATAGACGCTCTGCCCCCAGCCGTTGTCGACCATGTGAATGTCGGAGTGGCAGACCCCGCAGTACTTGATGGCGATGACGACGTCGTCGGGATTGGGGTCGCGACGGTCGAACGTGAAGGGCGCGAGCGGCGCGCCGGCGGCGGGCGCCGCGTAGCCTTTGGCGATGGCCATGGGGAAGTCCTCGATTTTGGGGGAGCGATCGGGGAGGATCACGGGCCACGATATGCCATGCGGGCCGTCTGCGTCGTTAGGCCGATCCTGCAAGTCTTTTGCACGATCCTGCAAACCCTTGGCGACCTTGGTTTCCCGCCGGCTGGTTCCCACCTAGGACGGATTGCATCTGACGCCAGGAAATCAAAGACCTTGAGATCCGCTCCCACCACTGACGTCTATGCGCAGATCGCCGCGCTTGTCGCCCGTTACGCCAGGGATGAAACGCCCGAGTCCGTTATCGGGGGACTTTTCCTGACGCGTCGCTGTGCGCCCAGCCAGCCGCTCCACGCCGACCAGCGTCCGTCATTCTGGCTCGTCGCCCAGGGCCGCAAACGCCTGACCGTGGGCGGTGAGACCCTCGACTATGGCGTGGGCGACTGCCTTCTGGTGGCGCTGGACCTGCCTGTGACCTCACGGGTCGTCGAAGCCAGTGAAGCGCATCCGCATCTCTGCGTGGGCATGGAGATCAATACGCCGCGTCTGGTCGACCTGATCGGCCGCCTTCCGGATGGCGCGACGTCGCCTAAGGGCGGGGTCAGCGGCGCGGCGGTGACCGCAGCCTCGCCTGACCTGCTGGACGCCACGTTACGAATGCTGCGCCTCTTGGAGCGCCCCAACGACATCGCGGCCATAGCGCCTCTGATCGAGGAGGAAATCCTCTATCGCCTGCTGACCGGCCCTCACGGCGCTCGATTGATCAACATCGCCATGGTCGAGGGGCCTGGTCAGAAGATCACGCGCGCAGTGGCCTGGCTTCGCGGCCATTTTGCTCAACCCCTCCGCATCGGGGCGTTGGCCGAGTTGGTGGGCATGAGCGAGTCGTCGTTGCACCACCACTTCAAGGCCGTCACCAACATGACGCCGATGCAGTACCAGAAGCAGCTGCGACTGCACGAGGCCCGGCGGCTGATGATGTCCGAGGGGGTGGATATCGGCGCGGCCGGATATGCGGTCGGCTATCAAAGTCCGTCCCAATTCAGCCGGGAATACCGCCGCTTGTATGGCGCGCCACCGTCGCGGGACCTGGAGTCTTTGCTACCGTCCGCCGCGGCGTGAGGCGGAGATCAGGACGCCCGGATCTTGACCACTTTGGAGGGGCCGACCTGACGCAGGTCCTCGACCAACTCAAACAGGCGCACGCGCACGGCGGCTTCGTCACCGATCTCCGCCAGGCCGTCCAGCTCGGCCAAGCGTTCATCGGCGATGGTGGGCGCCGGCGCCAGGCGGACGGCTTCCATGATGCCCGGCGCCTTGAGGCGGGCGACTTCGTTCACATCGACCAGGGTTTCCGTCAGCTTCTCGCCGGGGCGGAGGCCCGTGATCTTGATGTCGATGTCGCGCCCGGGCGTCAGGCCCTGCAGCTCGATCATCCGTCGGGCCAGATCGATGATCTTGACCGGTTCGCCCATCTCCAGCGTCAGCACGCCGGCTTCTGGTTCAGAGGCGATCATCGACAGCGCGACCGCGCGAAGGACCAACTGCACGGCCTCCGGGATGGTCATGAAATAGCGTTCGACCTCGGCGTGGGTCAGGGTGATCGGGCCGCCTCGGGCGATCTGGCTCTTGAAGATCGGTACGACCGACCCCGCCGAGCCCAGAACATTGCCGAACCGGACGATACTGACGCGCATGTCGCCGCCGCCGCCGTACTGACGGGCCACCGCCTCCGCCACGCGCTTGGCCGCGCCCATGACGCTGGTGGGGGCCACGGCCTTGTCGGTGGAGATCAGGGCCAGGTGAGCCGCGCCGCACGCCTTGGCGGCCAAGGCCACGTTTCGGGTGCCCAGGACGTTGGTCCGCACGCCCTCGCACGGATGGTTCTCGACCAGGGTCACATGCTTCAGCGCCGCGGCGTGGAACACGATGTCCGGCTTCATCTCGGCGAACACCCGCTCGACGCGGGCGGCGTCCCGCACGTCGCAGAGGACCTCTCGCCGCGACAGGATCGGATGGCGCTCGGCGATCTCGCGGTCGATGTGGAAAAGATTGTACTCGGAGGCGTCCACCATGGTCAGGTGCGCGCAGCCGCTGGCGGCGATCTGGCGGCAGAGCTCGGAGCCGATGCTGCCGCCTGCGCCGGTGACCAGGACGCGCCGACCCGAGACCAGCGCCCGGACAGGCTCGGGATCAAGGCGCACGGGGGGGCGACTCAGCAGCTCCTCGATGCTGATCTCGCGCAGCAGCGGCGCATTGGCCGCCGCGCCCATCTCGACCACGCCATAGCGGCGCAGCAGGCGAACGCCCTCGGTCTTGAGCCGGCCCAGCCGCTCGGCGCCGAAGGTGCTCATGGCGCTGTCGGTGAGGAAGAGGATCGCCGCCGGCGAGAGACCGCTGTCGCGCAGGCGGGCCAGCACGCTGTCAAAGTCCGCGATCGAGCCCAGGACGCAGACCCCTCGCAGTTCGTCGCCGGTTTCGCGGTCGAGCGGCGAGACCACCCCGATCGGGGCGTACCGTTCGCCAAGGCCGGCGGGCGCGCGCAGGAAAGCCTCGGCTTCCGAGGCCGAGCCGATGATCAGCAGGCGGGGCAGGGCGGGGTGCAGGGATGCGGGGCCAAGACGAAGCACCGAGTCGAGCAGCATCCGCTCGTGCAGGCTGCGACGGATCACGCGCAGCGCCGACAGTAGCGCCGCCTGGATCAGCGCCGCCCCGGCGACGGTCCGCAGGCCCCCGTCGATACCCGGATGGGTCAGGCGCGTCACGACCAGGAAGGCCGCCGCCGTCAGCACCGCCGAGCGAACGAGCCGCAGATGGTCGGTCGCTGAAACGAAACGCCAGGGCGCGCGCTCCACGCGGAACGCCAGCTCCACGATGAAGGCCGACAAACCATAGAGGGTCGCTTGCAGCAGCGTGTCCCGGGTGAACGGCATGTCGATGACGAGATAGCGGCCGGCGAGCAGGGCCACGAAGGCCAGCAGGACGTGGGTCGCGATCTTTCCTGCATGCCCCATGAAAAGAACCTCTGAAGCGGTGAAGGTCGGGTCTCGCCCGGCGGACTTGAACCGGGCTTAGCACGCGAATGTGTCGCCGTCGCGGCCTCAGCCTCGGCGAAGGGGTAGAACGTCCACGATGTCCTCTTTCGCGGCGGCCGGCGTCCCTGCCCGACGCCGTAGCAGAGCATCGGCGCGCGCGAAGACCCCGACCAGCGAGGAATCCTGATCGGGGAATGGCGTCACGACGGTTCGCCCATCGGGATCGGTCGACAGCGCGGCCCGCATCCAGTGTTCCCGAGGACCGCCGGCCGGAAGCGGCGCGGCGAGGCGGGCCGGGCGAAGGCGGATCTCCGGATCGGCGCCGACGAAGGCCGCCAGTAACGGACGCAGAAAGAGCTCCGCGCAGACCAGAGACGAGGCCGGGTTGCCGGGCAAGCCGAGTACGCGGCGGCCGTCGGCGAGCTGTCCGCTCCAGGTGGGCTTGCCCGGGCGTAAGGCGACGGTCTCGACAACGAGCTCCAGGCCGAGAGTCCGCAGGGCCGGCTTGACGAGGTCATGATCGCCGACCGAAGCGCCGCCGATGGTCACGATCAGGTCGGCGTCCACAGGCGCGATCGCTGCGGCGATGGCGCCGACGTCATCCCCTTGCGCGCTAAGCCGAACCGCCTCGCCGCCCCAGACCTGGATCAGCGCCGCCAGGCTGTAAGAGCCGCTTTCGAAGATCTGGTCGGGCCGGGGCGTAGCGCCGGGCGGCGCAAGCTCATCACCGGTCGCCAGGATCGCCACACGCGGGCGTTTTGCGACGGGAACGCGGGACAGCCCTGCGGCGGCGATCAACGAGAGCCGCCAGGGGTCGATGATCGCACCGGGCTCCAACAGGCGATCGCCGGCCTGAAAGTCGCCGCCGGCGGCGCGCACATTCGCCTTGGGTTCTGGGCCGGCCTCGAACCAGGCGGCGTCGCCGTCCCGTTCCGCCTCCTCTTGCAGAACCACAAGATCGGCGCCGGACGGAACCGGGGCGCCGGTGAAGATGCGTACGGCCTGTCGCGCACCAAGCTGCCCGGAAAAGGCTTTGCCGGCCGCGCTCTCGCCGACGATGACGAAACGCTCGCCGGGCGCGTAGTCGGCGCGGCGGATCGCCCAGCCGTCCATCGCCGAGGCGTCGAACGGCGGCTGCGGGCGCTGGGCCGTTATGGGCTCGGCGAGCGTGCGGCCGACACTTTCGGCGAGGGGAACCGTCTCGACGCCCAGAAGCGCGACGCCCGCGAGGACGCGACGCCGCGCCTCCTCGACAGTGAGGTTCCGGAGACTAGGGGGCGGAGAGTCGCTCATGCGCCGACCTTAGCCGACGAAGGCGCGCTCGATCACGAAATCGCCGGGCTCCGCGTTCGAGCCTTCCTTCAGGCCCTGGGTTTCAAGCAGGGCTGCGGTGTCCTTGATCATCGCCATCGAGCCGCACAGCATGGCGCGATCATGTTCGGGATCGAACTTGCCGCCCTCGATCCCCAGATCGGCGAACAGCTTGCCGCTGGTGATCAGGTCCGTGAAGCGGCCCTGGCGCTCGAACGGTTCGCGGGTCACGGTGGGGTAGTAGGTCAGCTGCGCGCGCGCCTCGTCGCCGACCAGCGGGTCTTCGAAGATGTCGTGGGTGAAGAGATCGCGATAGGCCAACTCCTTCACCTCGCGCACGCCGTGGGCGACGATCACCCGCTCGAAGCGGCTGTAGGCGTCGGGGTCGCGGGCCACCGAGAGCCAGGGCGCCAGCCCCGTACCGGTGCCGAACAGGAACAGTCGCTTGCCCGGACGGACGGCGTCCAGCACCAGGGTGCCGGTCGGCTTCTTGCCCAACAGGATTTCGTCGCCTTCCTGGATCAGCTGCAGACGCGAGGTCAGTGGGCCGTCGGGGACCTTGATCGAGAAGAATTCGAGCTCTTCGGCGAAGGACGGCGAGCCGATCGAGTAGGCGCGCAAGATCGGCTTTTTCTCGCCGAGCTCTTCGCGGGGCGGCAGACCGATCATCACGAACTCACCGGAGCGAAAACGGAAGCTGGCCGGCCGCGTGATCGCGAAACTGAAAAGACGGTCGGTCCAGTGCTTCACCCACAGCACCTTCTCGACGAAGTACGGGGCTTCCTTCACGGCGGCGGTCGCGGTGGCCGTCATCAGAACTCTTCATGTCGCTGGCGCGCTCGGCGCGGGAATGGCGGTCGCGCCACGGGGCGCGCGAGAATGCCGCCCAGGCCCATCGGCGACGCTCGTCTCATGTGAGGAAGGCCGTCTTGATGTCAACGCCGGTTGTCTAATGCCGGCCTTGGAAAAACTCCGCCGGGTGGGGCGGGGCGTTGTTTGGCCTGCGAAGTTGCTGACTGATCGGCGCTCAGGTTTGCAAACGGTTGTTTCATTCGATCAGCAATTTATCCGGTATCGGCAAATTTACTGGCGAAACATCTTCAGATCCGGAGCGGCCTATCGTCCGATTGCTCGTGTTAATCACCGTGTCCGACGGGATGAAAACATACAAACCCATTTTTCAAAAATGGCGAAAATAAGATTGCCGCCCTCCGAAACGAAGCGCAGACTTCGATTTGCTTCGTTCGCGAAGCCAACGATACGGAGGAACGTATGCGGGTTAGGTTCATAGGGGCCGCCGCGGCGGCCGGTCTGTTAGCGTTTGGTTTGGCTGGTTGCAGTGAAGGCGCGAAGTCAAAGGTCGCGCAGGCGCAACAAGTTGTCGTGGAAGGCTCGCCTGTCACCGCGTCGGGCTGCGTCCGACCGGTCGAGAACACCGATTGCCTGGTCGTGAAGGGACGAGGCGGCGGTTACTACGACATCAGTTCGGCGAGCCCGGCCCCCGATCTCAGCAAGGGCGTGGCGATTTCCCTACAAGGCAAGGACATGGGGAAGAATACGCAGTGCGGTCGTGAGCTGACGAACGTGAAGTGGTCGTATCTGGGCATCCAGTGCGGCGCCAGCACTCCATCCAGCACCGCGTCCGCTACGGACAAGGATGCATCGGCCAAGCCTGGCAAGGCTGGCTAGAGTTCGATCGAGGCGCTCCGCCGCGTCTCTGCGACAGGAAGGCTGTTCAGCCCTCGCCGGAGCCTGGATCTGTCCGGGTTTCCGGTGAGCGGGTGCTGTCGGCTGAGCCTTTGGGCTCCGTGGCCGGGCGCGGCGCCTCGCCTGAGCGCGCCGGGCGCATGTTTTCGTGCTCGACCTCGCGATTCGAGGCGCGGTCCGAAGCGGGGGGATTCGAAACAGTAGGCATGGACGCGGAACGCGCGAGAGCCCTCCGGGATCCCCGTGTCCTCATCCATTGCGGCCACCCCACACGCCGAGGCCGCCCGCAAAGTCGTCAATCCGTCGCCCCCCGCTTGCCGGGCGGGTGCGACCCTGCTAAATGGCGCGGCTCTGGCGACAGAGACAGGCGCGCCGAGGCTTGAAAGCTTCCGGCGCGCTGTCTGTCTCCGGATGTCCGTCGGCCCGAAAGGGTGGTCGGTCCGCAGGAGTGTAGCTCAGCTGGTAGAGCATCGGTCTCCAAAACCGAGGGCCGGGGGTTCGAGTCCCTCCACTCCTGCCACTATATGTTTCCGACGGGTCGGTGTTTCGGCCCGATCGTTTTGGCCACCGGGTCGCTTGTCGACCTGGGTCATTTAGAAAGTCGTGAGCCTCAAGAGCATGGCCAGGAAACCGGGATCCAGCCCGTCCGCGATGAAGAACCGCGCCGCCAAGACGGCCGCGGCGATGGCGCCCGCCGGCGCCGGCGCGACGTCCGGCGCGGCCGCCCCCGCCCCGAAGAAGCGCACCAGCCCGGTGCAGTTCTTCCGCGAGGTTCGCGCCGAAGCGCGCAAGATCACCTGGACCACCCGCAAGGAGACCTGGATTACCTCGGTGATGGTCTTCATCATGGTGGTGCTGGCTTCGCTGTTCTTCACCGCCGTGGACGGCGGCATTGGCTTCGCCATCAACCAGCTGCTCAAGCTGGCGACCGCGGGATAAGATAGAGACGATGAGCACCGAAACCGCGTCCAACCCGAACCACAAGTGGTACATCGTCCACGCCTACTCGAACTTCGAGAAGAAGGTGGCCGAGAGCATCCGCGAGCAGGCCAAGAACCAGGGCCTGGAAGAAAACTTTTCGGAAATCCTCGTGCCGACCGAAGAGGTCGTCGAGATCCGTCGTGGCCGGAAGGTCAACGCCGAGCGCAAGTTCTTCCCGGGCTACGTGCTGGTGAAGATGAACCTCTCGGACGAAGCCTACCACCTGATCAAGAACACCCCGAAGGTCACGGGCTTCCTCGGTAGCGGCTCCAAGCCGATGCCGGTCTCCGAAAAGGAAGTTCAGCGCATCGTCGGCGCCATCGAGGAGGGCGTCACCGCCCCCAAGGCCGTGGTGCTGTACGAAGTCGGCGAAAACGTCCGCGTCACCGACGGTCCGTTCGCCAGCTTCAACGGTTCGGTGGAATATGTCGACGAAGAGAAGTCGCGCCTGCGCGTGACCGTCTCGATCTTCGGCCGCGCCACCCCGGTCGAGCTGGAATACAATCAGGTCGAAAAGATCGCCTGACGCGTTTCCGGTCTGCTGAAATCGAAAGCCCCGCGCCTTCCCGGTGCGGGGCTTTTTTTAGCGGTCTGCCCCGGGCCCCTACTGCGCCAGCAGCTTGGCCAGATCCGCCTTCCAGAACTTCGCCGCCGTATGCGTGCCATGGCCCCGGGTTTCAGTCGACGCCGGGATCAGCACGAAGCGAGCCTTGGGCATGCGCTTGACGAGCTGTTCGGCGAGCCCGAGCTCCGGCGGATTGATGAAGTCGTCGGCGGAGTTCACCCACAGCACCGGCACGGTGATCTTCTCCAGGGCCGGGGAGGGATCGTAGTTCCGCGATGCGTCGATGTAGTAGAGCGCGTCATTGGCGTCGATCGCGCCGATCCGCGCGTTGAAGGCCTGGTCCAGGGCCTTCTCGGTCGCCTCGCGGGTCGGGTACTGAGCCTGCTGCGCGACGGGGTTCGCGCCCGCCAGGATCAGCAGGTCGGTGACGGTGCGCAGGCCCGCCAGGGGCTGGGCCGTGTAGTTCCCGCCCATCCAGGCTGGGTCGGCGCGAATGGCGTCGATCGCCATCTTGCGCCACATCCGGTTACGGCCGGCCAGGGCGACGGCGTTGCACGCAAACGGCGCCAGGCGCTCGGCGAAGCCCGGATAGGTCTCGCCCCAGACAAAGGCGTGCATGCAGCCCATCGAGGTTCCGAGGATCAGCTTCAGCCGCTTGACGCCCAGGCCCTCGACCAGCAGCCGATGCTGCAGCGCGACCATGTCGTCGTAGTCATAGCGCGGGAAGGCCATGCGCAAGCCATCGCTCGGCTTGGACGAGCCGCCGTGTCCAATATTGTCGGGCAGGATCACATAGGTGGTCGCCAGGTCCAGGGGCTGCCCGGGACCGTAGAGTTCATCGGCGAACATCGGGACCAGGAAATTGCGGCCCGAACCGCCCGTGCCGTGCAGCACCATCACCGCGTTGTCGATTTCGCCCTTGGCGTTCCGGTGCGGCGTGCCCAGCGTGGTGTAGTGCATCCGCACTTCCGGGAGGGTCTCGCCGGACTTGAAGGCGACGTTCCGGGCGATGAAGTCACCGGTCTTGGTCGGCCACTCGGCGGCCTGCGCGGACCAGGGAAGGAAGAGGGCGAGCGCCACGGCGGCGAGGATCTTACGGGTCATGGGGCGAGCCTAGGCCGGTGGCGCGGTCGGTCAAGATCGAGGCGGGTGACGCTCGGCGTCGCGATCTATGCGTCCGTCGATTTCCTTGCCACCGAAAAGGCTCTAGACCCCGGCCAAGCTTGACCGGAGCCTAGACGCGATGCGCGACTTTCCCGACGACATCTTCACGGAACCGGAAGACGTTGATCCCGACACCCTTGCCAATCTGGGCCCTCTGCGGCGGCTGGCGGGTGTCTGGGAGGGGCTCAAGGGAGTGGACCTGAACCCGAAAGCCGCCGGTCCCGAACGCCGCGAGTTCCTTGAGCGCATCGAGATGCAGCCGATCGACCCGCAGGCCAACGGTCCGCAGCTGCTCTATGGACTGCGCTATCACGTCCACATCGTGGCCTCTGACGAAGAGAGCACCTTCCACGACCAGATCGGCTACTGGCTGTGGGAGCCGGCGACGGGCATGATCATGCAGACCCTGGCGCTGCCCCGGGGACAGACGGCGCTGGCCGGCGGGCGGGCGTCGCCGGACGGAGCCGGTATCCTCGTGCGGGCCGAGCGCGGCGCACCGGGCTACGGCATCTGCTCGACCGACTTCCTGGAATGGGCGTTCCGCACGGACTCCTATGAGCTGGAGGTCCGCTTCGAGGCCGACGGCGGCTGGTCGTATGTCTCGACCACGATGCTCAATGTGCGGGGCCGAGACGAGCCGTTCCAGCATGTCGACCGCAACACCCTGCACAAGGTCGCCGAACCTCGGCCCAACCCCTTGGCGCGGATCGCGACGGGAGAGGCGACTCTGGCCGAGGCGCACGGCTTCGTCACGCTGGCCAGAGGCGAACGGGGCTAGGGCTTTCCGCCGCCTTGCTTCTTCTGAAGCTCGAGGAATTTGGTCGCCCGCTTTTCCAGGTCCTGGTTCTTGCGGATCTCGTCGACCACCGACTTCCGTTCGCGACCCAGACCGTCCTGCTGGGCTCCCAGTACGAACGGGATTTCCTTCATCGTGCCTGGATGGTCCTTGCTGCGGTGATCGACGCCGGGACCCATGGGCGCATCTCGGTAGCGGCGATCGGACTCTTGGCTGGCGGCCTGGGCGTCGAGCATCCGGCGCTTGCCAGGGTCCATGGCGTCCAGCGGTTGGCCCTTGGCCTTGGCCGCGCCGAAGCGCTCGTCGCACTTTTCACGTTCGCGGCGGTTGAGACCGACGGCGTCGGCGCTGACGCAGCCGGTGGCGCTGTTGCGTAAGGCCGTGCGCAGATCGCCGGCGCCTTCGCCTGGCAGGGGCGCGGGGCGGATCGCGACGCCGGGACGCGTCAAGCCCGAGGTCGGGACCTCCAGGGTCGGCGTGCCCACGGGAACGGGCCGGGTGGGCGCGCGAACCTTGAGCGGCGGGGCGGTGGGAGATGGGGCCGACACGACGGACGAAGGCCGGGGTTTCGGCGTCTCCTGAGGGATCGGTCGCTCGAGCTCGAGCGTCATGATCGGCAGGTCGTCGTCCGAAAGCGCCTGGATCAGCGGGGGCGTCGGGATCGCCAGCCAGGCCAGCAGCGCGACGTGCAACAGCAACGAGCCGGCGACGATGGTCGCGCGGCGCCGCCTGTCAACGCTGACTCTGGTACTGACGCTCACCCCTGCTCCTGCCCCTTGCGGGCTTCTTGTCATCTCCCCAAATGGCCCATCCGGCGGCCAAGGCAAGCGACTCCCTCACGAGGCAAGCTGCACAGCTTCAAGTGGCGAAATCAGGGCCTGGATTGGGGCTTTAAGGCGGCGTTAACCGACGCGGGAACAGGCGGTTGACGTTGGCCGCCTTCGCGAGTAAATACCGCGCTCTTTTTCGAGGCGGTCGTTCGCGTCCGTCCTGATGAGCTTCCGTTCCTGCCGGGCTTTTTTGTTTGGCCGGGAACCTGAACCCGCCGGTGTGCTTCCCGCGCTCCGGCGAGTTTCGTGTTTATCGGGTCTCTTAGCTGAGCCTTGAAAAGCCGAAAAACAAAGACAAGGACCTGAAGCGCCCCGGCCGAAAGGCACACGCTTCCATCAGAGCAGAGACTTAATGCCTACCATTAACCAGCTCATCCGTAAGCCGCGCTCTCCGAAGCCGGTGCGGAACAAGGTGCCCGCCCTGAAGGGCTGCCCGCAGCGTCGCGGCGTTTGCACCCGCGTTTACACCACGACCCCGAAGAAGCCGAACTCGGCTCTCCGTAAGGTCGCCAAGGTCCGTCTGACCACCGGCATCGAAGCCGTGTGCTACATTCCGGGCGAAGGCCACAACCTGCAGGAGCACTCGGTGGTGCTCATCCGCGGCGGCCGCGTCAAGGACTTGCCCGGCGTCCGCTATCACATCCTGCGCGGCGTCCTCGACACCCAAGGTGTCAAGGATCGTAAGCAGCGTCGTTCGCTCTACGGCGCCAAGCGTCCGAAGTAAGGAATAGAAGAAGATGTCCCGCCGCCGTCGCGCCGAGAAACGCCAAGTCCTGCCGGATCCCAAGTTTGGGGATCTGGTTGTCACGAAGTTCATGAACTACGTGATGTACGAGGGCAAAAAAGCCGTCGCCGAAAACATCATCTATGGTGCTTTCGACATCCTGGAAGCCAAGCGCAAGGACCAAGGTCCGCTTGAAACCTTCCACTCCGCTCTGGACAACGTCGCTCCGGCGATCGAAGTCCGGTCGCGTCGCGTTGGCGGCGCCACCTACCAAGTGCCGGTTGAAGTCCGTCCGGACCGTCGCCGCGCCCTGGCCATCCGTTGGCTGGTGACCGCCGCTCGCAAGCGCGGTGAGAACACCATGACCGAGAAGCTGGCTGGTGAGCTGCTCGACGCCTCGAACAACCGCGGCACCGCCGTGAAGAAGCGCGAAGACACCCACAAGATGGCCGAAGCCAACCGGGCGTTCTCGCACTACCGCTGGTAACCTTTCTTACCAGCACTCTTTCAGGCGCGGGCGGTTTGAGATAAACCGCCCGCGCCGCACGTTTAATCCCGGTCGTGTCCGTCCTGGGCCGTCCCGTTTCGCAGAGCGATCGCTATGCCCCGCACGCATAAAATCGAAGACTACCGCAACTTCGGCATCATGGCCCACATCGACGCGGGCAAGACGACGACGACCGAGCGGATCCTTTATTACACCGGTAAGTCGCACAAGATCGGTGAAGTCCACGATGGCGCCGCCACCATGGACTGGATGGAACAGGAGCAGGAGCGCGGCATCACGATCACGTCGGCCGCGACGACCGCTTTCTGGAACGAAAAGCGCCTCAACATCATCGACACCCCCGGGCACGTCGACTTCACCATCGAAGTCGAGCGCTCGCTGCGCGTCCTCGACGGCGCCGTGACGGTGCTGGACGGTAACGCCGGCGTCGAACCGCAGACCGAAACCGTCTGGCGTCAGGCCGACAAGTACAAGGTTCCGCGGATCGTGTTCGTCAACAAGATGGACAAGATCGGCGCCGACTTCGACAAGTCGGTCGAGTCGATCCGCGACCGTCTGGGCGCGAAGGCTGTTCCGATCCAATTCCCGATCGGCGCTGAGTCGAACCTGAAGGGCCTCGTGGATCTCGTCCGCATGAAGGCCGTGGTCTGGGACAACGACGGTCTGGGCGCCTCGTACCGTGACGAAGAAATCCCGGCCGACCTGATGGACAAGGCCGTGGAAGCCCGCGCCTACCTGGTCGAGAACGCCGTCGAACTCGACGACGACGCCATGGAAGCCTATCTGGGCGGTGAAGAGCCCTCGATCGAAACGATCAAGAAGTGCATCCGTAAGGCCGTTCTGACCGGCGCCTTCTATCCGATCCTCTGCGGCTCGGCCTTCAAGAACAAGGGCGTCCAGCCCCTGCTCGACGCCGTCGTGGACTATCTGCCGTCGCCGGTGGATATCCCGCCGACCAAGGGCATCGACTTCAAGACCGAAGAAGAGACCACCCGTCTGGCCTCGGACGAAGAGCCGCTGTCGGTTCTGGCGTTCAAGATCATGGACGACCCCTTCGTCGGTTCGCTGACCTTCTGCCGCATCTACTCGGGCAAGATGGAAACCGGCATGTCTCTGCTGAACTCGACGCGCGACAAGCGCGAGCGGGTCGGCCGCATGCTGCTGATGCACTCGAACAACCGCGAAGACATCAAGGAAGCCTACGCCGGCGACATCGTCGCCCTGGCCGGCCTGAAGGAAACCCGCACGGGCGACACCCTGTGCGATCCGCTGAAGTCGCCGGTCATCCTGGAGCGCATGGAATTCCCGGCTCCGGTTATCGAGATCGCCGTCGAGCCCAAGTCGAAGGCCGACCAGGAAAAGCTGGGCGTCGCCCTGCAGAAGCTGGCCGCCGAAGATCCGTCCTTCACCGTCTCGACCGACTTCGAAAGCGGTCAGACGATCCTGAAGGGCATGGGCGAACTGCACCTCGACATCAAGATCGACATCCTGAAGCGGACCTACAAGGTCGAAGCCAATATCGGCGCGCCGCAGGTGGCCTACCGTGAATCGCTCGGCCGCAAGGTCGACATCGACTACACGCACAAGAAGCAGACCGGTGGTACGGGTCAGTTCGCCCGCGTCATGATCACCTTCGAACCGGGTGAGCCGGGTTCGGGCTTCGTGTTCGAAAGCGCGATCGTCGGCGGCGCCGTGCCGAAGGAATACATCCCCGGCGTCCAGAAGGGCCTGGAATCGGTCAAGGACAGCGGTCTGCTGGCCGGCTTCCCGCTGATCGACTTCAAGGCGACCCTGACGGACGGCAAGTTCCACGACGTCGACTCGTCGGTCCTGGCCTTCGAAATCGCCGCCCGCGCCGCTTTCAAGGAGCTGCGCGAGAAGGGCGCTCCGAAGCTGCTCGAGCCGATCATGAAGGTCGAGGTCGTGACCCCGGAAGAGTATCTGGGTTCGGTTATCGGCGACCTGAACAGCCGCCGTGGCATGATCCAGGGTCAAGACATGCGCGGCAACGCGACTGTCGTGAACGCCTACGTCCCGCTGGCGAACATGTTCGGTTACGTGAACACCCTGCGGGGCATGTCGCAAGGCCGCGCTCAGTTCAGCATGGTCTACGACCACTACGATCCGGTGCCGCAACACGTCGCCGACGAAGTGATCAAGAAGTACGCCTAAGCTTTTCTCCCAAGGAAAAGCGCGGGTTGCACGATCGGGAGGGCGCTTCGGCCCCTCCCGCAAACACCCCAGAAGTCCAACCATTGAAGGCCCCTCTGGGGTCCTGGAGCTAAGAAGATGGCCAAGGAAAAGTTCGAACGCACTAAGCCGCACTGCAACATCGGCACGATTGGTCACGTTGACCATGGCAAGA
>JAIUNU010000018.1 GCA_020161365.1 Pseudomonadota bacterium
CAGACCCCGGTCGAAACCGCTTCGAGACCACGCGGCCCCGCTCAACCTAGCCCCGCCGCCGTATTGGGCCGGATCCAAACGCCCTCCCCCGCGGCGGGGATGGCTATGATTGTGCGGGAGGATTCAGTGCGGAGGATAAGTTTTGGCGTAAAAGTGATAAGCTATTGATTTCGTTGGGATCGGCCACGCCAATTCCGAGTGTTCACGCCCGTCGATCCCCATAACTCGGTGTCATCCCGGGCGGCGAAGCCGACCCGGGACCCAGGGGTTGCAAGAGCGCCGCGCTTCGTAACCCCCTGGGTCCCGGCGCTCCGCGCTGCGCGCTGCGGCCGGGATGACACGTTTCTCTTCGCTGGACACTTACGACCGTTCCCAAGCGGCTCTCAGCAGCGCCTGCACGGTGTCATCAACCGCGTTGGCCGCGCTGAGAACCAGCTTGGCCTTGAGGCGCTCGGACCAGCCTTCGTTGCGGGGTTCGGCGAGACCAGGGGAGGCGTCCGGCGTCAGGGCGAGACCGAGCACGACGCCGCCGTTCTTGAGCGGCTTGGCGGCCGCGAACTGGCTCTTTCGTGACCATGCGGTGTAGCCCTTGCGCTGGCCGGTCACCACATCCGGCAGATCGGCGATGGCCGCTTCCAAGGCGGTGAGGATGGCGGTCGAGGCCGGGTTGCTCCACAGCGCCGCGCGCAGGCCGGCGGCGTCGTCCCAGCCCATTTCGGCCGGAAAGGCGACGCCGAAAATGGTCGCCGCGCGGTTCTGGCCGATCCCGTAGGTCGCCTTCAGCCAGTCGTTTCGCGCCTTCGGGCGGGTTTCCGGGCATTCGCGCCGCACGAGCTCAACCCATTGCTCCAGGGTCTTGCCCGTCTCTCGCTCCAGATTGGCGCGGACGGAGGCGAACCATTTCTGCTGCTGCTCGGTGAGCCCCTGAGGCTTGCTGTCCATGGTTTGCGCGCCCCTTCGCGTTTGCTACGACCGGTGCGCCACAGGGAGACGGTCATGAGCCTCGACGGACGCTACGACACGGACAACATCTTCGCCAAGATCATCCGGGGCGAGATCCCCAGCGTGAAGGTGTTCGAGGACGACAAGGTCATGGCCTTCATGGACGTCTTTCCGCAGTCGCGCGGCCACGCCTTGGTGATCTCCAAGGTCAGCCAGGCGCGCAACCTGCTGGAGGTCGAGCCCGACGTGCTGGCCGACCTGATCGCCGCGACCCAGAAACTGGCCCAGGCGACGGTGACGGCGCTGAAGCCCGACGGCGTGGTCGTCACCCAGTTCAACGGCGCGCCGGCGGGGCAGACGATCTTTCACCTGCACTTCCACGTCATCCCCCGCTACGACGGCGAGGCCTTGGGTCGTCACGGGGAGGGCGGTATGGCTAAGGTCGAAGACTTGAAGGCCCTGGCCGAGGCGATCAGCGCAGCGCTCTAGCGGGTTTTCGAGCGAGGAGGGCCGTATCGCGTTAACCTCGTCTTGCAAGGCAGCGCTTTAGTAGTCGGCCGTAAAGCGCCGATGCGGCGCGCGGTCATGGAACCTGTTCTTGCGTCGTTTGATCTACGCCAGCCGCTACACCGGCGAAGCTGCCTTGAGCGACGCGCTGCGCCACATCGTCGGCAAGTCGATCCACAACAATCGCATTGTCGATGTCACCGGCTTTCTGCTGGCCGGGGATGGGGCGTTTCTTCAATGGCTAGAGGGACCGGCCGCCAGCGTCGCCGAAACCTTCGAGCGGATTGGCAAAGATCCGCGTCATGGCGATCTGACGATCCTGTCTGACGGCGACGCGCCGACGCGGCAATTCCGGGATTGGAACATGGGCCAGCGCCAGCTAGGCGCGGAGGACCGGGGGATGCTCGCCGAGGCCGGTCTGGCCGGGTTCAGTCCCGCCACTATGGATGCGATGACCGCCGAACGGCTTCTGATCCTGGCCGGTGGACGGCACGCGCGCTGAACCGGCGCGAAGGTCGGCTCCAAGAAAAAGGCCCGGATCGCTCCGGGCCTTTCGCCTTGAGGGGCGGTCGCTGACCTACTCGGCCAGCGCCGGTTCAGTCTCGTCGGTCTTGCCGGCCTTGGGATCGGCGGTGCTGTCGATCTCGAAGTCGATCTTGCTGTCCTTGAGCACGACCTTGACGTGGCCGCCGCGCACCAGGCGTCCGAACAGGATGTCGTCGGCCAGGGGCTTCTTGATGTGCTCCTGGATGACCCGGGCCAGCGGACGGGCGCCGTAGAGCTCGTCGAAACCGTTCTTGGCCAGCCAGTCGGCGGCGTCGTCGGACAGTTCGATCGTGATGTTGCGGTCAGCCAGTTGGGCCTCCAGCTGCATGACGAACTTCTGCACGACCTGGCGGATGATGTCCGAGGTCAGAGGCTTGAAGGCCACGACCGCGTCCAGGCGGTTGCGGAACTCCGGCGTGAACAGGCGCTTGAGGGCGGCCTCTTCTTCGCCTTCGACCTTGGAGCGGCCAAAGCCGATCGAGTTGCGCTGGGCGTCCGAGGCCCCCGCATTGGTGGTCATGATCAGGACCACGTTGCGGAAGTCGACCTTCTTGCCGTTGCTGTCGGTCAGGGTACCGTTGTCCATCACCTGCAGCAGGATGTTGTAGACATCCCCGTGCGCCTTCTCGATTTCGTCGAGCAGGACGACGGCGTGCGGGTGCTGGTCGACCGCGTCGGTCAGCTGACCGCCCTGGTCGAAGCCGACATAGCCGGGAGGGGCGCCGATCAGGCGGCTCACGGTGTGGCGCTCCATGTATTCCGACATGTCGAAGCGCAGCATCTCGATGCCCAGGGTCTGGGCCAGCTGCTTGGCGGCTTCGGTCTTGCCGACACCCGTCGGACCGCTGAACAGGTACGAGCCGATCGGCTTGTTCGGTTCACGCAGGCCGGCGCGGGCCAGCTTCATGGCGGCGGCGAGCTGGCTCAGCGCCTCGTCCTGGCCGAACACGGCGCGCTTGAGGTCGCTTTCCAGCTCCTTCAACGCTTCGGTGTCCGACTTGCTGACCGACTTGGGCGGAATACGGGCGATCTTGGCGACGACGCTTTCGATCTCCTTGACGCCAATGGTCTTCTTGCGGCGGCTTTCCGGCAGCAGCATCTGCGAAGCCCCGGCCTCGTCGATCACGTCGATCGCCTTGTCCGGCAGCTTGCGGTCGGTGATGTACTTGGCCGACAGCTCGACGGCGACCTTGAGCGCGTCGTTCGTGTACTTCAGCTTGTGGAAGTCCTCGTAGTAGGTTTTCAGACCTTTGAGGATCTTGATGGTGTCTTCCACCGTCGGCTCGTTCACGTCGATCTTCTGAAAGCGACGGACCAGGGCCCGATCCTTCTCGAAGTGCTGGCGGAACTCCTTGTAGGTGGTCGAGCCCATGCAGCGCAGCGTGCCCGAGGCCAGGGCGGGCTTCAGCAGGTTGCTGGCGTCCATCGCCCCGCCGCTGGTCGCGCCGGCGCCGATGACGGTGTGGATCTCGTCGATGAAGAGCACCGCGTTCGGGTGGTTCTCCAGCTCCTTGACGACCTGCTTGAGGCGTTCCTCGAAGTCGCCGCGATAGCGGGTGCCGGCCAGCAGCGCGCCCATGTCGAGCGAGTAGATGGTGGCGCCTTCCAGGACCTCGGGGACCTGGTGGGTGACGATCTTGCGGGCCAGGCCCTCGGCGATGGCGGTCTTGCCGACGCCCGGGTCGCCCACCAGCAGCGGGTTGTTCTTGGTGCGACGACACAGGATCTGGATCGCGCGTTCCACTTCGTTCGCGCGGCCGATCAGCGGGTCGACCTTGCCCTGGCGGGCCTTCTCGTTGAGGTCGACGCAATAGGCTTCAAGCGCCTCGCCGCCGGTCTTGGCGCTCGACTTCTCGCCGTCCTCCTCGGTGGCGTTGGAGCCCGAGCTGGCGCCCTTGACGGCCTTGGGCTCAGAGGCGCCGGCCTTCTTGGCGATGCCGTGGGCGATGAAGTTGACCGCGTCGTACCGCGTCATGTCCTGCTCCTGCAGGAAGTAGGCGGCGTGGCTTTCGCGTTCGGAGAAGATGGCGACCAGAACATTGGCGCCGGTCACTTCCTCCCGGCCCGACGACTGGACGTGGATCACCGCGCGCTGGATCACGCGCTGGAAACCGGCGGTGGGCTTGGCGTCCTCGTCATCGTCGACGACCAGCGAGGTCAGTTCGACATCGAGATAGTTCGACAGGCTCTTCTTCAGCGCGGCGAGGTCGACATCGCACGCCCGCATTACGCCGGCGGCGTCCTCGTCATCGGTGAGGGAAAGCAGAAGATGCTCCAGCGTCGCGTACTCGTGCTTACGCTGGTTGGCGTACGCAACGGCGCGGTGCAGGGACTCTTCCAGTGGGCGCGAAAAAGAGGGCAACGGGGGAGGCTCCTCAGTCCTTTTCCATGGTGCACTGCAGGGGGTGCTGATGGCGTCGCGCCGAGTCGATGACTTGGGCGACCTTGGTTTCTGCGACTTCGTATGTGTAGACACCGCAGACACCGACGCCGTTCTGGTGAACGTGCAGCATGATGCGAGTAGCGTCTTCACGCGACTTGTTAAAGAACCGCTCGAGCACGTAGACGACAAACTCCATAGGAGTGTAGTCGTCATTGAGAATTAGAACTCGATAGAGCGAAGGCTTCTGTGTCTTCGGCTTCACTTCCGTGACGACCGACGACCCGACGCCGTTACCTTGCCCGCCTTGCTTCCGCTCGGCCATCGACTTGTTCTCTCCCGGCGGGCAAATCACCCGCCTGCCATGGATTAGATATGGAAACGCGGCGGCTTTGGAAGAGGCCGAAGCGCCGCTGCGCCGCTTTAGCACAGAGGCGCCTCGGTTTTCGGCTTCACGTTTGGGAGAGCGAAGGCCGCGCGCGAACGGTTCCAACGATGAAGGGCCCAGATGGTGGCCGAGGTCCCGTCATGCAAGTGGCGCCGTCTTCACCGTCCCTTCAACGCGCGGCCGGTGACGACGGCGGCGGCGCCGAACTTGCCGCGCAGGGCGTCGATGGCGGTTTCGCTCTTCAGGGCGCGGCGCTCCTCGTCCGCGAACATGTCCGCGCCGGCGGTGTCGGCGTCGACGAACTCGGTCAGGCCCGCGCCGATCAGACGATAGGCCAGGCCCCGGGGCTCGGCGGCCAGCAGCTCGCGGGCGACCTGGAACAGGGTGCGCGCGGTCTGGGTGGGCACGGCCAGGGTGCGCCGGCGGGTGTGAATCTTGAAGTCGGGGGTGCGTAGCTTCAGCGTCGCCACGCGTCCGGCCACGCCTTCCTTGCGGGCCTGCTTGGCGACCTTCTCACAGAGGGGCCAGAGCTCGTCCTCGAGGTCCTCGCGCTTGTGCAGGTCGTCGTTGAAGGTGGTCTCGGCGCTGATCGTCTTGCGGGCCTGGTCGGGGTCGACGATGCGGCTGTCCTGGCCGTGCGCCAGGCGGTGCAGCCGCATCCCGCCTGAGCCCAGGCGATTGGCTAGCAGCTTCAGGTCGGCGGCGGCGATGTCGCCCACGGTGCGCAGGCCGATCTCGGCCAGGGAGGCGACGGTGGCCGGGCCCACGCCCGGCAGGATGTTGACCGGTTTGTCGGCCAGGAAGGCTTGCGCCTCGGCGGCGCCGATCGCCGAGAAGCCGCGAGGCTTGTCCAGTTCCGAGGCGATCTTGGCGAGGAACTTGTTCGGCGCGAGGCCCACCGAGACCGTCAGGCCGATGTCGCGCTCGATCTCGGCCTGTAGCCGGGCCAGCATCTGGGCGGGCGTCGCGCCGTGCAGGCGTTCGGTGCCCGTCAGGTCGATCCAGGCCTCGTCCAAGCTGAGCGGCTGGATCAGCGGCGTCAGCTTGTCGAGCTTCTCGTGGATGCGCCGGCTCTCTTCCTTGTACTTGGCGAAGTTGGGCTTGATGACGACGGCGTCGGGGCACAGCTTCAGAGCCTTGAACATCGGCATCGCCGACTTGGCCCCGCTCATCCGGGCGATGTAGCAGGCGGTGGTGACCACCCCGCGCTTGCCGCCGCCGATGATCACGGGCAGGTCCCGCAGCGACGGATCGTCGCGCTTCTCTACCGAGGCGTAGAAGGCGTCGCAGTCCATGTGCGCGATCGAGAGAGACCCCAGCTCCTCGTGAAACACCGTGCGCGGCGAGGCGCAGGATGGGCAGCGCGCGGCCTTGGCCTCGCCCGTCCATCCGCAGTCGCGGCACAGGGACTTCATGCCGGCGCCTAGGCTTCGGGCGGCCAGAGCCAGACGGCGCCGCGCACGCCGGAGCTGTCGCCGTGGTGGGCCTTGCGGACCGGGGTCTCGAAGACGTCGGAGAACACGTGCGGCGCGATCGCGGCCGGCAGGCGCTCATACAGGGCGTCCACATTCGACATGCCGCCGCCCAGGACGATCACGTCCGGATCGATCAGGTCGCAGACCACGGCCAGGGACCGGGCCAGGCGGTCGACATAGCGATCCAGCGCCGCCGAGGCGGCGGCGTCGCCCGTGCCGACGGCGTCCATCGCCGCCTGTCCCGTGGCGAAGCCTGCGTCGCGGGCGAAGGCGGGGCCGGCGATCCAGGTCTCCAGGCAGCCCTTTCGGCCGCACCAGCAGTCCGGCCCCGGATACTCCTCAGGCTTGGGCCAGGGCAGGGGCGAGTGGCCCCATTCGCCGCCGATCCCGTTGTGGCCCTCGATGATCTTGCCGTCGACCACGACACCGCCCCCGCAGCCGGTGCCGAGGATGGCGGCGAAGACCACGCGGGCGTCCTGACCCGCGCCGTCGGCCGCCTCAGACAAGGCCAGGCAGTTGGCGTCGTTAGCCAGGCGCACGGGTCGGGCGAGCCGCGTTTCCAGGTCTTCGCCGAACGGGCGGCCGTTCAGATAGGTGCTGTTGGCGTTGCGGATCAGGCCCGTACGGGGCGAGATCGAACCGGGGATGCCAAGGCCCAAGCGCGCGCAACTGCCGCCGGCCATCGATTCGGCGTCGGCGACCAGGCCGGCCACGACGTCCAGGGCGTCGTCGTAGTTCCCCGGATTGGGTTTGCGCACACGCGCCACGAAGTCGCCGGCCGCGTTCAGTGCGGCGACCTCGATCTTCGTGCCGCCGAAATCGACCCCGAAACGGATCATGTAAACAGACGCTCCTCGATGGCGATCTTCAACTGCGGCCATTCGTCGATGCGGACGTGGCGGTCGGGCGCCGAGGGGGCGAACGGGCGCAAGCGTTCGTCGCTGACCATCTGGAAGCGGCCGACCTGGGGGGCCTTTTCCGCCACCGATTCCAGCTGCGGCAAAAGGTCGTCGATGAACACGACGGGCCCGAGGGTGCGCGAGGCCAGCTCTGCGGCCGGCGGCCCCTTGGGACCGCTGTTGATCACGAGGGGATAGTCGAAGCCATGGGTTTTCAGCCACTTGGCGCGTGCGATGCGGCCGTGTTCGGGCGCGTTGGTGAGAATCACGACCTGGGCGCGGGTCGACAGGTCGGCCAGGGCGTCGGCTGCCCCGTGCGCTGGATCCAGATCATCGGCGCCGTCTCGGAAGAAATCGTCGAACAGGGCCTTGCCTGCGATGATGTCCAAGTGTTGGCCTTCGCCGGGGCGATAGATGTTCTGGAACAGGGCGAAACGATCGACGCGCAGTTCGAAGCCGTGGCGGGCGACGAACGCGCCAAATCCGCGCATGAACTGCGCCAGGACTTCGTCGACATCGACGATGACCAGGGGCGCGGCCGGGGAGATGGCGCAAGTCTGGAGGTCGGAGGATCGCGGTTCCATGAGCTCTGGTCGTTGGGTCTTAACGCGATTAGCGCGGGCTTAAGGATATCCGTGCGATCAGGTTCTGGAAGACGGCGCGAATCCCTAGGCGTCGCCACGTGACCGCATGGTCGGGGTAAGGATGACGAAGAAGGTCCTCATCGTGGAGGATAACGAG
This sequence comes from Pseudomonadota bacterium, assembly GCA_020161365.1. Taxonomy (GTDB): domain Bacteria; phylum Pseudomonadota; class Alphaproteobacteria; order Caulobacterales; family Caulobacteraceae; genus Caulobacter. The sequence goes on from JAIUNU010000018.1 coordinate 7,879, forward strand.
CTGAACATGAAGCTCTTTCATGATCTGCTCGAAGCCCAGGGTTACGAGACCCTGCAGACCCGCGAGGGTCTGTCGGCGCTGTCTATTGCCCGCGACAACAAGCCAGACCTGATTCTGATGGACATCCAGCTGCCTGAGATTTCGGGCCTGGAGGTCACTAAGTGGCTGAAGGAAGACGACGAGCTGGCCCACATTCCGGTGGTGGCGGTGACCGCCTTCGCCATGAAGGGCGATGAGGAGCGCATCCGCGAGGGCGGTTGTGAGGCCTATATCTCCAAGCCGATCTCGGTCGTGCACTTCCTGGACACCATCAAGCGCCTGCTGGAAAGGCAGCCTGCATGAGCGCCCGGATCCTCGTCGTCGACGACATCGAGGCCAATGTCCGTCTGCTCGAGGCCAAGCTGACGGCCGAGTACTATGAGGTTTCCACGGCGCTGGATGGCCCGACCGCCCTGGCCATGGCGGCGCGGGACTTGCCCGACATCATCCTGCTGGACGTGATGATGCCCGGCATGGACGGCTTCACTGTCTGCCGCAAACTCAAGGACGATCCGGCCACCCGCCATATTCCGGTGGTGCTGATCACCGCGCTCGACGGGCGCGCCGACCGTATCCAGGGCCTGGAGTCGGGCGCCTCGGACTTCCTGACCAAGCCGATCGACGACGTCATGCTGTTCGCCCGGGTGCGCAGCCTGACCCGGTTCAAGCTGGTCATCGACGAGCTGCGCCAGCGCGAGGCCTCGGGCCGGCGCATGGGTGTGATCGCGGGCGCCGCCGCGCGTCTGGACGGCGTGGGCGGTCGGGTGCTGATCGTCGACGACAACGAACGCCAGGCGCAACGCATCGCCGCCGAGCTGGGCGTCGAGCATCGGCCGGTGGTCGAAAGCGACCCGGAAAAGGCCAAGATCAGCGCGGGCGGTCCGGTCGACCTCGTGATCGTCAACGCCGTGGCCAAGGGCTTCGACGGCCTGCGCTTCACCGCCTCGCTGCGGTCGGAGGAGCGGACCCGCCAGCTTCCCGTGCTGGCCATGGTGGACCCGGACGATCGGGGGCGGATGGTCAAGGCGCTGGAAATCGGCGTGAATGACATCCTGTCACGCCCGATCGATCCCCAGGAGCTGTCGGCGCGGGTGAAGACCCAGATCCAGCGCAAGCGCTATACCGACTACCTGCGCAACAACCTGGACCATTCGCTGGAACTGGCGGTGACCGACCAGCTGACGGGCCTGCACAATCGTCGCTACATGACCGGCCAGCTGGACTCGCTGGTCAAGCGCGCCTCCCTGGGGGGCGACCCGGTCTCGGCGCTGCTGATCGACATCGATTTCTTCAAGAAGATCAACGACACCTTCGGCCACGACATCGGCGACGAAGTGCTGCGCGAGTTCGCCCTGCGTCTGGCTTCCAACGTCCGCGCCATCGATCTGCCCTGCCGCTTCGGCGGCGAGGAGTTCGTGGTGATCATGCCTGACACGGCCCTGGCCGACGCCCTGCGGATCGCCGAGCGCATCCGGATGCACGTCGCCGGCTCGCCGTTCAAGGTGGCGCACGGCAAGGAAATGCTGAACGTCACCATCTCGATCGGCGTCTCGGCGACGGCGGGCGAGGGCGACACGCCCGAGGCCCTGCTCAAGCGCGCCGACGAAGGGGTGTACCAGGCCAAGGCTTCGGGCCGGAACGCCGTGGTCGGCAAGGCCGCCTGAGCGGCCGGCGCTTACCCTTTTTTTGCGCCGCAAACCCGTAGAACCTTGCGTCCTCGTAGGCTTCGCGCGAAATCGCTGGCTATGAAGAAGATGCTTACCTGCGGCGTGATCGCCGCCGCCGTCTCCGTCGGCTTCGCGGCTCAGGCCCAGTCGGCCAAGCCCGCGCCGAAGCTGGTGGTCGTCATCTCGATCGACCAGTTCAGCGCCAATCTCTACGCCCAGCACCGGGCCGAGTTCACCGGCGGGCTGAAGCAGTTGAGCGGCGGGATCGTCTACCCGAACGGCTATCAGTCGCATGCCTTCACCGAGACATGTCCGGGCCACTCGACGCTGCTGACGGGCAAGCATCCCAACAAGACCGGCATCAGCGCCAACGACTGGTACGACAAGACCACGGGCAAGACGGTCTACTGCCTGGCCGATCCGAGCGTGACACTGGCCGACGACCCCAAGGGGCGGGCGGTCTCGCCGGCCAACATGGTGGCGACCACCTATGGCGACTGGCTGAAGGCCGTGTCGCCCAAGAGCCGCGTGTTCGGCGTTTCGGGCAAGGATCGCGGCGCGATCACCATGTCGGGCCACGTCGCGGACGGGCAGTTCTGGTACCAGCCCGGCTTTGGCTTCACCACCTATGTCCGTCCGGGGCAGACGGCCGAAGAGCGCCTGAAGCCTGTCGCGGCGTTCAACGCCAAGCTGGCGGCGGATCTCAAGAGGCAGCCGTTCGTCTGGGACTACGCCCGCAGCCCGCTGGATGCGGTGTCCGGCGGCGGTTCGGCCAAGCGGTGCAAGGGGCTGGAGGCCGACTACGAGACGGGCGGGCGCAAATGGCGCGCGGCGCTGCCGATCTCGGCGGCGACGAACGAGGCCGACAAGCGCCGCGACCTCTATGCAAGTCCGTATACGGATCAAGTGACTCTGGAGCTGGCGACCGCCCTTCGCGAGGCTTATGGCCTGGGCGACGGCCCCCAGATCGACGTCCTGACCATCAGCCTCTCGGCGACCGACTTCATCGGTCACCGCTATGGCACGCGCGGGCCGGAGATGTGCGACCAGATCGCCCGCCTCGACGACCGCCTGGGCGTCTTCCTCAAGAGCCTGGAGAAGGTGAAGGGCGGCGTGCTGGTCGCGCTCAGCGCCGATCACGGCGGCGCGGACATGGCTGAGCGTCTCCATGACGAGGGCTATGAGTACGAGCGCGTGATCGGCAAGCCCTGGATCGCCAAGCTGAACGCCCAGGTCCGCGCCCAGTTGGGTCTCTCGTGGGATCCGCTGAACGCCGAGGGCGGCCTCGACCAGATCTATGTTGTCGGGCCCGACCGCAAGGCGGTGTCCGATGTCGAGCGCGCGCGCATTACCGCCGCCGCCCTGCCTCTGATTAACAGCGATCCTGCCGTCGCGGGCGCGTTTGACTCCAATGCCATCTTCACACTCGCCCCCGCACCGGCTGACGCCTCTCCCGAGGAGCTGTCACTGGCCGAACGCCTGCGTCGCAGCGCCTATCCAGGCCGGGTCGGCGACATCCTGGTGGCCTTCCGCCCCGACCGCGTGCCGGCGACCGCCGGGCCGACCTATGTGTCGACCCACGGCAGCCCCTGGGACTACGACCGCCGCGTGCCGATCCTGTTCTGGTGGAAGGGCGCGACCCCGCACGAACGCGTGCTGCCGCTCGACACTGTCGACATCGCCCCGACGCTGGCGGCGGCCACGGGCGTCAAACCGCCGGCTGACATCGACGGCAAGTGCCGGGCGCTGGTCTACGGGCAGGGGTGCTAAACGCTCAAGGCTCCAGCGTCTTCGAAAGAGGGCGCTGGGGTCGGGTTTCCGGCAAAACAAAACGCCCGGCTATCGCTAGCCGGGCGTTTCGATGTCGTAGCGCTGAAAGCGATCTTACTTGATCTTGCCTTCGCGGAATTCGACGTGCTTGCGGATGACCGGGTCGTACTTCTTCAGCACCATCTTCTCGGTCTTGGTGCGGGCGTTCTTCTTGGTGACGTAGAAGAAGCCGGTATCCGCCGTCGAGTTCAGGCGGATCTTGATGGAAGCCGGTTTGGCCATGGTCGAATCCCTGCGGTGGTCGCGCAGGTTCCCGCGCGTTGGAAATGAGAGGCGCGGAACATACTCATCGGCGGCTTAAAGTCAATTGCCGGCGGGGCACCGCTGGTAAGGAAAGTCCGCCGAGCGCTCCTGACCGTTCACCGAGCCCTCGATGCGGGCCACCAGCGTGTCCTTGTCGGCCAATCTGTAGAGAATCCTCTGAGGGAAATCGTTCTTGGGGTTCTCGAAGGTCACGGCGTTGACGTCGAGGTCCTTCACGGCGAACGCGGTCTCGGCCTGACCGGACGGAATCACCACGTAGCGAAGAGTCCCGTCTTCGCCTGGGACGATGCGCATGAATTCGTACTCGCGCAGCTTGCCGTCGCGCACGCTGCGGCTCATGCCGATCATCGCGCCGCCGGCCGGCGCCAGCCACTGTTCCTCGATCTTCGTGCCGTTGGGGCGGACCAGCGTCCAGCAGCCGCCCAGAAAGCCCAGCTTGTTGATCTGGTCGGGCGCGGCGACCATGCTGAGAGCCATGAGGGCGGCGATCATGCGAACCTCCGATCAGCGCACCCGCCGCTAGAGGTGGGTCAGGTGACGCTTGCCGTTCAGGAAGCGCATGAACGGCGCGGGCCGTCCAGTCTCGGCCAGTCGCTGGCCGATCTCATGGACGACGAAGCGGGTGATGTTGGGCAAGTCCAGGGCCATGGCTTCCTGGAAGTCGACCCAGGCGATCTCGTCCAACTCGCCGCAGTCGGGCCGGCGGTCCAGGGACAGCAGCGACTCGGCCGAGGCCATGAAGAACCGCGCGTCGAACCGGCGGGGGCGATAGGGCGGGGTGATCGCCCGGGCCACGAAGCTCAGCGGCGACAGGTCGGGCAGGGCGCCTTGGGCCAGGAACGGCCGCCAGGGGCCGGCGCCGGGCCGCTCGGGCGCGGGCTTGGCCAGCAGGAGCCCGGTCTCCTCGAAGGTCTCGCGCACCGCCGCCAGCGCCAGGGCGCGGGCCAGGCGCGCGGGCTTGGGATGGCGCGGCTCCAGCTCAAGGCGCGTCGCGACCTCGGTATCGAGCTCGGTGGCGCTAGGGGCGTCGTAGTCGGTGCGATCCACCCGTCCGCCGGGGAACACCCACTTGTCGGGCATGAAGGCGTGGCCCCGGTTGCGGCGCCCCATCAGCAGGCGCGGCTGGGGGCCGTCGGTGCGGACGATGATCAGGGTGGCCGCATGGCGCGGCTTGATCGCCACGCCGGTCTCGCGCGTCGCGCCGTCGTTGATGGTGTCGAATTTGGCGTCGATCGGCGGCAGGTTCATGCGCCTCACGTTAGACCCATCCGCGCCGCTGCATAGACCGACGTAGCGTCAAGACAGCTTGAGCTTGACCCCTCGTGGCGACGCGCCCCAAGCTCGCGCCGCTTTCGCTGGAGGGGTGATCATGATCGGACGGATTTCGACACTGGCGCTGGTCGCCGGCCTGGCCATGGGCGCGCCGGCGATGGCCGCGCCGTCCGCCGCCAAGGTCCAGGCGGCCGCCAAGGCGGTCCAGCCCAAGGTCGTCGCCTGGCGGCGCGACATCCATGAGAACCCCGAACTGGGCAACCAGGAGGTCCGTACCGCCGCCCTGATCGCCAAGGAGCTTCGGGCGCTGGGCATCGAGGTGCGCGAGAACGTCGGCAAGACGGGCGTCGTGGGGGTCTTGAAGGGCGGCAAGCCCGGCAAGGTCGTGGCCCTGCGCGCCGACATGGACGCCCTGCCGGTCGAGGAGAAGACCGGCCTGCCGTTCGCCTCCAAGGTCAAGGCCACCTGGGAAGGTCGAACGGTGCCGGTGATGCACGCCTGCGGGCATGACACCCACGTCGCCATGCTGCTGGGCGCCGCCACCGTGCTGGCCGGCATGAAGCAGGACATCAAGGGCACCGTGGTCTTCCTGTTCCAGCCGGCTGAAGAGGGCCCGCAGGCTGGCGAAGAGGGCGGCGCCAAGCTGATGATCCGCGACGGCGCGCTGGACAATCCCAAGGTCGACGCGGTGTTTGGCCTGCACATCGGCCCCGGCGACGCCCACGAACTGAACTACCGGCCCGAGGGCTTCTACGCCTCGTCTGACCGCATCACGATCACGGTCAAGGGGCGCCAGACCCATGGCGCCCGGCCCTGGGCGGGCGTCGACATGGCCAGCGTCGCCGCCGACATCATCCAAGCCACCAACCAGATCGCCGCGCGCCAGGTCGACGTCGGCGCCTCGCCGTCGGTGCTGACCATCGCCACCATCAATATGGGCTTCCGCCAGAACATCATCCCCGAGGACCTGAAGATGGAGGGGACCATGCGGACCTTCTCCAAGGCCCGCCGCGAGGACCTGATCGCCCGGATGCAGAAGTCGGTGGCCGCGATCGGCGACCGCTATGGCGCCAAGGCCGAGGCGGTGTTCACCCAGCCCTATCCAGTCACGTACAATGACCCGGCCCTGTCGAAGTGGGTGAAGGCGACGCTTGAAAAGGCCTCGCCCGGCAAGGTCGACGACAACGCCGCCCTGGTCACCGGCGCCGAGGACTTCTCGATGTACGCCGAGAAGGTCCCAGGCGTGTTCATCCAACTGGGCGGCCGAAAGGCCGACGTACCGGCCGCGACGGCCCCGGCCAACCACTCGCCCTATTTCGACGTCGACGAGTCGGTGTTCGAGACGGGTGTGAAGGCCGAGGTGCTGATGGCGCTGGATTATCTGGAGAAGAAGTAGGGCGCTGCCGAAGTTCCTCCCCCGCTATGCGGGGGAGGTGGCCCAGAGGGCCGGAGGGGGCTAACGCGGCCGATATCTAGCTCGCCCCCTCAGTCGCTCCGCGACAGCTCCCCCGCATAGCGGGGGAGCATCTATCGAGCGCTCCGCGCCTCAAACCACGGCGTGATCCGTCGCAGGGCCTCCTCGACCTCGGCCGTCGAGACCGCGAAGCTGAAGCGGATGAAGTGCTTGCCCTCGACAGGGTCGAAGTCGACGCCGGGCGCGGTGGCGACGCCGGTGTCCTTCAAGAGCTGCTCGCAGAAGGTCAGCGAGTCGCCGGTCAGGTGTGCGATGTTGGCCCAGATGTAGAACGCGCCGTCGGGCGGGGCGATTTCCTTCAGGCCCAGGGCGGGCAGGGCCTCCAGCATCAGCTGGCGATTGGCGCGATAGACGGCGATATGGCCTTCCAGCTCGTCGATGCAATCCATGGCCGCCAAGCCTGCGTGCTGGGCCAGGGAAGGCGCGGTCAGGAACAGGTTGCCGACATAGGCTCGCGCGCGGTCCAGGTCCTCGCCGGACGGCGTCAGCAGCCAGCCCAGGCGCCAGCCCGCCATGCTGAAGTACTTGCTGAAGCTGTTGACGATCAGGGCGTCGGGCGCGAACTCCAGCATCGACGGCGTGCGGCCGGTGTAGCTGAGGCCGTGATAGATCTCGTCGCTGATGATCCGGATACCGCGCTCGCGGCAGACCTTGGCGATGGCTTCCAGTTCAGCGGGCTCGATGATCGTCCCGGTCGGGTTGGCGGGGCTGGCCACGATGACGCCGGCGGGGGCGGGGTCGAGCTCGGCCAGATGCCTGGCGGTAAGCTGGAACCGGTCTTCCGGCGCGCAGGCGATCTCCACAGGTTCAAGGTGCAACGCCTTCAGGGTGTTGCGATAGGCGACATAGCCGGGGCGGGCCAGGGCGATGCGATCGCCCGGCTTGAACACGCTCGATAGCGCCAGCACCAGCGCCGGCGAGGCGCCGCAGGTCAGGATGATCCGCTCCGGCTCGACGGTGACGCCGTAAAGCGTGTGATAGCGCTGGGCGATCTTCTCGCGCAGCAGCGGGCTCTCCCAGTAGCCCATGGCTTCCTGGTCGAGAATCTCGTGAGCCTTGGCCAGCGCCTTGCTCGGCGCGCCTGTCGAGGGCTGACCGAACTCCATGTGGATGATCGAGCGGCCCGCCATCTTCAGCTGGTGGGCCAGGCGGCTGATGGCGATGGCGTGGAAGGGTTCGATCTCGGCGCGCATGGCGACTGCATAGCTAGGTTTGACGCGGCGCGCATCCCGCATGAGAAGAGGACATGCTCGCCCTTATTCTCGCCGCCGCCCTTATCCAGACCCCCTTGCCGCTGAACATCGGCGGCCGCGTCGCGCCCGCGCCGGGCGGCGCCCACGACTTCGGCTGGCCCGGGGTCTATTTCGAAGGCCGCTTCATCGGTCCATCCGTCGAGATCGCGGTCGATACCGGCGAAGAGCATGTGGCCGTCAGTATCGACGGTGTCCGCAAGGCCGAGCTGACCAAGTCGGGCCAGATCCGCCTGAAGCTGGACCGCTTGGGGCCGGGCGAACACGTCGTGCGGCTGGACAAACTGACCGAGAGCCAGTCGGGATCGTCGCGTTTCCAGGGCTTCTTCGTCGGCGAAGGCGGCAAGGCGCTACCGGCGCTGGCCCGGCCACGCCGGATCGAGTTCATCGGCGACTCGCATACGGTGGGTTACGGCGTGCGCTCGGCCAGCCGTGACTGTACGCAGCGCCAGGTCCACGACCTGACCGACACCAGCCTGGCGTTCGGGCCGATCCTGGCCCGGCGGCTGGACGCCGACTACCGCATCGAGGCCTTCTCTGGACGCGGCGTCGTGCGGAACTACAACGGCCTGGCGCCGGGCGAGCCGTTGCCGGTCCTGTTGCCGCGCCTGATCCCCGGCCAGGACCAGCCGCGCGTCGCCGCCGATGACGGCTGGAGCCCCGACCTGCTGGTGATCGGCCTGGGGACCAACGACTTCTCGACGCCGCTCAAGCCTGAAGAGCCCTGGGCCGACGAGGCCGCGCTGCGCAAGGACTACCGTGAGCGCTACGTGGCCTTCATCGAGGGGCTGAAGCTCAGCCGGCCGAAGGCCCGGGTGTTCCTGATCGCCGGCGACACCTTCGCCGAAGACGTCGCTGAAGTCGCCGACCGCACCGGGGCCAAGGCCGTGCGGATCACGGGCATGGACCGCAGCGCCTGCCACGGGCATCCGTCGGTGGCGGACCAGACCATGATGGCCGACCGGCTCGAAGCGGCGATCAAATCCTCTCCCTAGCGGGGGAGGTGTCGGCTCGAAGAGACGACGGAGGGGGAAGTACTCCTGACCTTGCCTCTTCCCCCTCCGGCGCTTCGCGCCACCTCCCCCGCTAGGGGGAGGATTTCCGTTGTCGCTCTACCGCCGCTTCCCCCGCCGTACGCCCTTGGGCAAGCCGCCGCGCGGCTTCACCGCCGCCTGGCGACGCGCCCCAAGCCGAGGCCGAGGCATCTTGGGGTCGGGCGGCAGCGGGTCGCTGAGCATTTCGAACAGCAGACCGCCCGTGACAGGCGTGGCCTCGACCAGCTTGACCTCGACGCCCATCCCCAACGACCAGCGCTTGCCGGTTCGCTCGCCGACCAGGGCGTGCATCTTGTCGTCGTGGACGAAGAACTCCGCGCCCAGGCTGGAGACGGGCACGAGGCCGTCCGCGCCGGTGTCGGCCAGCTTGATGAACAGGCCAAAGCGGGTGACGCCGGTGATCCGGCCCTCGAAGGTCGCGCCCACGCGGTCGGCCAGGAAGGCGGCGATGTAGCGGTCGGTGGCGTCGCGCTCAGCGGCCATGGCTCGGCGCTCGGCATGGGTGATGACCTCGGCCGTGTCCTTGATCTGGGCGATGTCCTGGTCGGTCAGGCCATCGGTCCCGAGACCCAAGGCCCGGATGAGCCCCCGGTGGACGATCAGGTCGGCGTAACGGCGGATCGGGCTGGTGAAGTGGGCGTACTTGGCCAGGTTCAGGCCGAAGTGGCCGATATTGTCGGCGCTGTAGTGGGCCTGCATCTGGGTGCGCAGGACCACCTCGTTGATGATCGCCGCATTGGGGCTCTCACGCGTTTCGTCCAACAGCTTGTTGAACCGCGCAGTCTGCGGGGCCTCGCCCTTGCTCCAGCGGATGTCCAGAGTCTGCAGGAAGTCGGCGAGGTTCTGGACCTTTTCCAGGCTGGGCGTGTCGTGAACCCGGTAGATCAGGGGCGAGCGCTTGGCCTCAAGGCTTTCGGCGGCGCAGACATTGGCCTGCACCATCATCTCCTCGATCAGCTTGTGGGCTTCGAGCGAGGCGCGCTTGGTGATCGAGGTGATTTCGCCGTCGCGGATGATGATCCGGCGCTCGTCGCTCTCGATGGCCAGCGGCGAGCGGGCGTCGCGGCCGATCTTCATCGTCCGGTAGGCGTCCCACAGCGGTTTGAGGATCGGCTCCAGCAGCGGACCGGCCTTGTCGTCGGGTTGGCCGTCGATCGCGGCCTGGGCCTGCTCATAGGAGAGCTTGGCGGCCGAGCGCATCAGGCCGCGCACGAACCTGTGGCCCTTCTTGCGGCCCGACTTGTCGAAGACCATCCGAACGGCCAGCGTGGCGCGGTTCTCGCTCTCACGCAGCGAGCACAGACCATTCGACAGGGTCTCGGGCAGCATCGGCTCCACCCGGTCGGGGAAGTAGACGCTGTTGCCCTTCTCGCGCGCGTCGCGGTCCAGGGCCGAGCCGGGGCGCACATAGGCGGCGACATCGGCGATGGCCACCCAGACGACGAAGCCGCCCTTGTTGGTCTCATCGTCGTCGGGGTGGGCGTAGACGGCGTCGTCGTGGTCGCGGGCGTCCACCGGGTCGATGGTCACGAACGGCAGGTCGCGCAGGTCTTCGCGGCCAGCCAGAGTCGGCTCCACGGCGGTCTTGGCCTCGGCCTCGGCGGCCTCGGAGAAGCCGGTCGGGATGCCGTGGCTATGGATGGCGATCAGCGAGGCGGCGCGCGGGTCGTTTTCGGTCCCGACCACCTCCAGCACCTTGCCGGGCTTGGGGCCATAGCGGCCGCCGTGCGTGCCGACCTGGGCCAGGACGAGGTCGCCGTCCTTAAAGTCGTGGGCCACGCTGGGATCGAGAACCAGGCTTTCCTTGGACTTGCGGTCCACCGGCTCGACGCGGACCTCGCGGCGGTGCTTGCGGATCACGCCCAGGATCTTGTGGGCGCTCTGGCCCAGCTTCTTGATCAGCTTGGCCTCGAACTCGCCGGTCTCCAGACGCTCGAAGCGGACCAGGAGGCGGTCGCCCAGGCCCGGCGCGCCGGCGGCGGCCTCGCCCTTGCCGGGCGCCAGGCGCACGTTGGGCACGTCGTCGTCGGACTTGGTGAGCTTCACATAGAGCTCGCCGTCGCCGTCGCGCTCGACCACGTCGGCCACGCCGACGGGGGGCAGGGAGCCCGCTTCCGCAAAGCCTTTGCGGCCCCGCTTGGCCAGGGCGCCTTGGGCTTCAAGCTCGCGGATCATCTCGCGCAGGGCCCGGCGGTCGGCGCCCTTGAGGCCAAAGTGCCGGGCGATGTCGGCCTTGCCGGTCTCGCCCGCGTCGCGCAGGAACGCCAGCAGCGTCTCGCGATCCGGCAGGCCGGCGGGCGGCTTGGGCTTGAACGTCTTGGTCGGGCGAAGTTTGGCCATGTCCTGCCTTAACGCGTTCGGCGGACTTAGGGAAACGCGGGGTGGGGTAGGCCGCCCATGAGCCGACCTCCCCGGCGAATGCCGGGGCCCAGATCGAGCCCATAAGCGTGTCCGCCTTCATGCACGCCAGCTGGCGCGAGCCCCCAAATCTCTCAAGCTGAATCTGGGCCCCGGCATTCGCCGGGGAGATCGGAAGAAGAGAGCGTCTAGAGCGTGAGGCCGAAAGTGGGAACAGGTTTCGGCCATTCTCACGCTCTAAGTATTTGATTTAGAGCCTTTAGCCTGAAACCGATTCCGACTTCAGGCCAAAGGCTCTAGTATAAATCCTCGATCGACTTCGGCGCCTGCGGCTCGGCGGGCTTGGTCTCGGCGACCGGGGCCTCCGCAACTGGCGGAGCTTCGACCACCGGGGCCGGCGGGACCTCCTGCTCGACGGTCTTGACCTCGACGGCCTTGGGCTTGGGCGTCTCGACCGGCGGCGGCTCGTAAGCGAGGGCGGGGGCGGCGTCCTTGATGGGCGTGCCCGAGACCTCGGCCAGCGGGGCTTGGGTGGTCACAGCGCCGCCGCGATCAAGTTTTATCGCGTTGGTCAGGCCCATGGCGAAGCCGCCGATGCAGCACAGCACCAGGGCCACAAGCACCACTTGCAGCGGCAGGGGACGTTCCAAGGTGGTCATGGGCGAAGTCTACTCCCGTCCCTTAGCCCTGAACAGACGTCAGCCCTCGTCGTCCCAAGGCGCGGGGCTGTCGTCGGACGTAGCGGCGGCCTTGGCCTTCGGCGCGGCCTTCTTGGCCGCCGGCTTCTTGGCGGCGGGCTTCTTCGCCGCCGTCTTCTTAGCCGGCGCGTCGCTTTCCGCCTTGGCCTTGGACTTCGAAGCCGCCGCCTTCTTAGCGGGCTTCTTAGCCCCGCCCTTGGCCGCGCGTTCGGCGATCAGGGCCAGCGCCTCTTCCAGGGTGATGGCCGCCGGGTCCTTGCCCTTGGGCACGTTGGCGTTGGTGTCGCCGTGCTTGATGTAGGGACCAAAGCGGCCCGACAGCACGCGGATCGGCTTGCCGTCCTCGGGGTGATTGCCCAGCTCGGCCAGAGCGGCCGCAGCCGCGCGCTGCGGACGTCCGCCGCCGGCGCGCTTGTCGGCCAGGATGGCTACGGCGCGGTTCAGGCCCACGTCGAACACCTCGTCGGCGTTCTCCAGATTGGCGTAGGTGCCGTCATGCAGCACGAAGGGGCCAAAGCGGCCCAAGCCCGCCGTGATGACCTTGCCGTCGTCCGGGTGCTTGCCCACCTCGCGCGGCAGCGAGAGCAGGCGCAGGGCCTTCTCGAGATCCATGGCCGAGGCGATCCAGCCCTTGGGCAGGGATGAGCGCTTGGGCTTGTCGCCGCTGCCCTCAGCGGCCAGCTCTTCGACATAGGGACCAAAGCGGCCGTTCTTCAGCCAGACCGCCAGACCCGTGGCCGGGTTGAGACCCAGCTGCTTGTCGGCGCTCTCGGCGTCGCCGTCGCCCTCGGACACGCCCAACTGGCGGGTGTAGCGGCACTCCGGATAGTTCGAGCAGCCGATGAAGGCCCCGAACTTGCCGGTCTTCAGCGAGAGCTGACCCGAGCCGCAGGTCGGGCACAGGCGCGGGTTCGAGCCATCGCCCTTGTCGGGGAAGATGTGCGGGCCCAGCGCCTCGTTCAGGGCGTCCAGGACGTTGGTGGTGCGCAGCTCGGCGATCTCGCCGACGGCGGCGTGGAAGTCCTTCCAGAACTCGCGAAGGAATTCCTTCCAGTCCAGCTTGCCGTCCGAGACGAGGTCGAGCTTCTCCTCCAGCGCCGCCGTGAAGTCGTACTCGACATAGCGCTTGAAGAACTGCTCCAGGAACGCGGTGACCAGGCGGCCCTTGTCCTCGGGGATGAAGCGCTGCTTCTCCATGCGGACATATTCGCGGTCGCGCAGCACACCCAGCACCGAGGCGTAGGTCGACGGACGGCCGATGCCCAGCTCTTCCATCTTCTTGACGAGGCTGGCTTCGGAGTAGCGCGGCGGCGGTTCGGTGAAGTGCTGGTCGGCGCGGCTTTGGATGACCTTGGCCGCCGCGCCCTCGGTGATGGCGGGCAGGCGGGCGCTGTCCTCGTCGCCCTCATCATCGCGGCCTTCTTCATAGACAGCCAGATAGCCGGGGAACTGCACCACCTGGCCGGTGGCGCGCAGGCCGGTCTGGCCGTCGGCGCTGGTCAGGTCGACGGTCGTGCGCTCGATGCGGGCGCTTTCCATCTGCGAGGCGATGGTCCGCTTCCAGATCAGCTCGTAGAGGCGCCCCAGCTCCGGCTCCAGGCGCAGCGAACCCGGGTTGCGGCCCATGGCGGTCGGGCGGATGGCTTCGTGGGCCTCCTGGGCGTTCTTGGCCTTGGACTTGTACATCCGCGGCGAGTCCGGGACGTATTCCTTGCCATAGACCGCGCCGATCACGTCGCGGGCCTCGAAAATGGCTTCGGGCGCCATCGAGACGCCGTCGGTCCGCATATAGGTGATCAGACCCACCGTCTCGCCGCCGATGTCGACGCCCTCGTACAGCTTCTGGGCGGCCTGCATCGTGCGCTGGGCAGAGAAGCCCAGCTTGCGGGCCGCTTCCTGCTGCAGGGTCGAGGTGGTGAAGGGCGGGGCGGGCGAGCGCTTGCCGGGCTTTTTCTCGACGGCCTCGACCTTGAAGACGGCGGCCTCGACGGCGGCCTTGGCGGCCAGGGCCGAGGCTTCGTTGCCCAGGTCGAACTTGGTGAGCTTCTTGCCCTCGTGCTTGACCAGACGCGCCAGGAACGGGTCCGACCCGGCTGAGACGTCGGCGTCGACGGTCCAGTATTCCTGGGTCTTGAAGCGCTCGATCTCCAGCTCGCGATCGACGACCAGGCGCAGGGCTACCGACTGAACGCGGCCGGCCGAGCGGCTGCCCGGCAGCTTGCGCCACAGCACCGGCGAGAGCGTAAAGCCGACCAGATAGTCGAGCGCGCGGCGGGCCAGATAGGCCTCGACCAGCTCCATGTCGAGATCGCGGGGCGCCCGCATGGCCTCGGTCACGGCCGTCTTGGTGATGGCGTTGAATGTGACCCGCTGGACGGTCTTGTCCTTCAGCGCCTTCTTCTTGTTGAGCACTTCCAGGACGTGCCAGCTGATCGCCTCGCCTTCGCGATCCGGGTCGGTGGCCAGGATCAGGCGGTCGGCCTTTTTGAGCGCGTCGACGATGTCGCTGACGCGCTTGGAGGCCTTGGCGTCGACCTCCCAGCTCATGGCGAAGTCGTTGTCCGGCTCGACCGAGCCGTCCTTGGACGGTAGGTCGCGGATGTGGCCGTAGGAAGCGAGAACCGTGTAGTCGGACCCGAGGTACTTATTGATGGTCTTGGCCTTGGCCGGGCTCTCGACGACGACGACGTTCATTCTGACTCTTGTTCAGGAAAAAGAGATCGCCCTGCAGGCGAGCGGCGCGAAAGTGGGGGCTTCACTAGGGGTCTGTCAACGAAGGACCCTGAAAACAGTCAGGCTTCGATGTCGGGTAGCCGCTTGTTAAGCCCCTTGCGCGACACTGGCATGGCAAGTTCCACCTGTGCTGACCCCGATGGACCTGACCGTCAACCGGATCGCCACCGAGGCCTATGTCTCGCCGATCCGCCCGATCAAACCCGTGACCTCCAACGCCGAGCGCGCGGAAATCGCCGACCGGCTGAAAGAAGCCGTACGCGCCGCGCCGGCTGCGGGGACGGGGTTGTTGGTGGATCTGAGCGTTTAGAGCGGTCGACCGCGCAGGGCTTCGCAAGACGCGGGCCCTTCTCCTTCTTTAGAGAAACCCAGTGCCCGGACTTCGCGATGAAGGAACGGCGGTAGGGACCATTCGCTATGAACCCGCAAGGTGTATCCGCCGCTGGGACCGCCCCCCTCGGTTCTGACGCAGGTCAGTCCAGGAGCTAGGGACGTGGTGTTCGCCTGAGCCTCGAACTCGCCAACCGTAAACCGCAGGCCTAGCGCGCCAATCGTACCCAGGAAGTAGCCGAAGGCGACAGGGATCAGCGCTGCGGCAAGGACAATTCGCTTGGCAACGGAGGAAAGGCGCATGGCGCTGAGCGAAAGCACCAAGAGGACATAGGCCCCATAGGCGATGGCCAGCACGACGATGTTCGCGGTCAGGGAGACGAACCGCACGCCGAACGCCGCCGACAGGATCACCAGTCCAATTCCGGCGCTCAGAAGCCACATCATGGCCCTGCGACGCTCTGTTGAGAGGCGGTCTCTTGCAGCGAGATGCAGCCCCACGGCCACGACGGGCGCGCCGAGCAACAAAACCCAGGCCAGGATCGCGGGGCTCATGCTGAATGCTCCTTGGTTGCTACCTTGAATTGATTGTTACGTTTGGCAAGCTCGACCATTCGCCCCTTTCCTGACGCGGAAGCGTGGTGGCTTCGCCGCCTGAGCCAACACAGGGGCTCGTGGCTTGGCGAGCTGGATGACGCACTGGAGGCGACGCGGGGGTAAGGGCTTGGCGGTGGTCGCTAGCGTCTGCGCGCATCTCGCCGCCTTGACCCTGCTCTTGAGGGTTCAGCCGTCGCCGCCAACCCCTTCTGGGACTCCGCCCGTGGTCGTATCGCTGGTCGAGCCACCACCGCCTCCGCCTCCGCCGCCACCGCCCGCGCCGCATGACGCACCCAAGTCGCCGGTGAAGGCGCCTCATAAGCCGCCGTCGCCGGAAAAACCCAAGGACACCGCCCGCGCCGCGCCGCGCTCGCCGCTGCGGGTGACCAAGGCGCCGGTCCCCAAGGACGTGATCCCGCTGCCGGCCAGCCCGAAGCCGGCGCCGTCGCGTGTGATGGGCCTGGGCGAGGCCGAGCTGATGGGCGCGGCGACCGCCGGCTCGGGGGCTGGCGGCGGCGGAGGCGGGGCGGGCTGTGATATGGTCCGGCTGCTGCAGGAGGGTCTGCGCAAGAACCCGCGCGCCCGGGCCGCGCTGATGCGGGCCCACGCCGCCACTGTTGGCGCCGGCCGCGCGCCGCTGGTCTGGAACGGCGACTGGCTTCGCACCGACGGCGAGGAAGGCGACGGCCTATCGGGTTTACGCGAGATGATCATGCTGGAGGTCGCCTTCGCGCCCGCCGCCTGTCGCGCCGAGCCGATGCGAGGGCTGGTGCTGATCTCGCTGAACGACGGCCCCGGCGCCGCGCGCTTCGCCCTGGGCGGCGGCCACTGGCGGTGGTCGGACCTGCTGTTCGCCAAGAGCGCCCGGCGTTAGGGGCGGGTCTTCCGCAGCACGTAGAGCCCGCCCGGGATCGCGGCGTCGGCCTGACGCCGCAGCGGCGTCTGGCGATGCTGGATCACCTCCAGCCCGACGCCGGCGCCAGCCGCGCGGACATAGTCGTCGCCGTGCGCGTAGCGCGCCGAGGGCAGCAGTCGCCACCCCGTCTCGCCCTGCTCGACACTGAAGGCCAGAAGGCCCTCGTCGCTGAGCGCCTCGGCCGATGCGGCCAGGATATCGCGCAGGTCGCCGAGATAGCTGAACACGTCGGCGGCGACGATCAGGTCGAAGCGGTCAGACGTCTCGCGCAGGAAGGCGACGGCCTCGGCGTGGACCAGCGCTTCATAGTCGCCGCGCTCGGCCGCCTTGGCCAGCATGGCCGTGGAAAGGTCGACACCGGTCAGGCGCGTGACGCCGGCCCGGAAGGGCGGACCTGCCAGGCCCGTGCCGCAGCCAAGATCCAGCATGTGCTCGAACCGGCGCTCGGCGACGCCGACCATCTCGGCCAGGATCGCCGGAGCCTGGTATTCAAGATTATCCACCAGTTGGTGGTCGAAACGCTCGGCGAAGGCGTCGAACAGCGCCTCGACATAGGCGGGCGGGGCGCGGTCGATCTCGGGATCGGTCAGAACCCGCAGCTCGTGGGCCTTGATCGCGTCGTCCGGCGAGCGGGCCTCCAGCCATCGGCCCAGCTTGCGCGCGGCGTCCAGGCGCTCAAAGGCCACCAGGGCGGAAAAGCCTTCGCGCGCCACAGTGTCGAGATCCTCGGCCACCGGCCCGGCGATCCGGCCATAGAGCGCCAGGGCGCTGTCGGCGTCGGCGCCATCCAGCGCGGCGTAGGCGGCCGAGCGGGCCCAGGTCAGGCGCGCGCCGTCGTTGAAGCCATCCCGGCTTTCCATCGCCGCGAAGGTCTGGGCCGCCTGCGCGAATTCGCCCGTCATGTAGAAGCACTGCGCCAGGCACAGGGCGCGGACAGGGGCGGCGTCCGGCTCCGCAGCGGCGGCCTTGAGGGGCGCCACGGCCTCTGTGAAGCGTCGTAGCCCCATCAGGGTCAGGCCCAGGCCAAACAGCGCCTCGCCCTCGTGCGGCAGGACCGCCAGTACGGCGCGAAAGCCGGTCTCGGCCTCGTCCAGCCGTCCCTCGCCATGGGCTTGCACCGCCTCGTCGAAGGTCCGTTGCAGGGTTGCGGCGTCCACGACTCTCTCCGGTGCGTCTGACGCCAGCCTATCAGCCCAAGCCCCGAGCGAAAGGTTAGACCCTCGCGACCAATCCGCCGTCCAGAAGCTCGGCGCGACCGGCAAGGCTCAGCTCCACCAGCGCCGCCATCACCGCCGAGGCCGGGGCGGCGGCGGCGCGGACAAGGTCGTTCCGCGACACCGGCGTGGGCGAGAGCAGGGCGGCGACGCGTTCGCGCAGGGCGTCGTGGTCGATGTCCATGTCGGGCAGGGGCTCGTAGCGGTGGTCGTGCTCGCGCAGATGCGTCTGGCCCGACAGCGAGCGCAGCACGTCCTCGGCGCCTTCGCACAGGATCGCGCCCTGGCGGATCAGGTCGTTCGTGCCCTTCGAACGCGGGTCCAGCGGCGAGCCCGGCACGGCGAAGACGTCACGGCCCTGTTCGGCGGCCAGGCGCGCGGTGATCAGCGAGCCCGACTTCAGCTCGGCCTCGACGACGATCACGCCTAGCGACAGGCCCGAGATGATCCGGTTGCGGCGTGGAAAGTCCTTGGCCTGGGCGCGGCGGTCGGGCGCGCTTTCCGAGACGACGCAGCCTTCGGCGGCGAGGCGGGCGTGCAGCCTGTCGTGCTCGGGCGGATAGATGTCGCCGACCCCGCCGCCCAGCACCGCCACCGCGCCGGTGGCCAGCGAGCCTTCGTGGGCGGCGCCGTCGATGCCGCGCGCCATGCCCGACACAATGACATGGCCGGCGGTTCCCAGATCCGTGGCCAACTGGCGCGCGAAGCGCTGGCCGGCGGCCGAGGCGATGCGGGCGCCGACAATGGCGAGGCTGGGTTGGGAGAGCAGTTCGGCCCGTCCCAGCGCCCACAGCACGGGCGGCGGCGGGTCCAGTGCCGCCAGCCGGGGCGGGAAGTCAGGCTCGCAGCCGCAGATCAGGCGCGCGCCCAGCGTCTCGCCGGCCTCGAGCTCCTGCTCGATCGCCTCGCGCGGCGGCAGGGACAACGGCACGGCGCGGCCGCCCTTGCGCGAGAGATCGGGCAGGGCGGACAGGGCCCGCTCGGGCGTGCCGTAGCGGGTGATCAGGTGGTCGAAGGCGACGGGGCCGACCGTCTCGGTGCGCGCCAGGCGCAGCCAGGCGAAGCGCTGGATGTCCGAGAGCCGGCCGGGCGTCACGGCGCGTCGGGCGCGGGCGGAGCATCCTCCGCCGGCTTCTTTTTGCCGATCTTGGGCTCTTCGCCCTTGAGCAGGCGCGCGATGTTCTCGCGGTGACGGATAAAGATCAGCACGGCCATGAACAGGCACAGGCCCAGCATCGGATAGGGCTGGTCGAAGGCCAGGGCGAAGGGGGCGGCCAGCACGGCGGCGGTGAGGGCGGCCAGCGAGCTGATGCGGAACAGGAAGGCCATGGCTAGCCAGGTCGCCCCGGCGGCGATCCCCACCGGCCAGGCCGCGCTCAGCAGCACGCCGTAGAAGGTGGCCACGCCCTTGCCGCCCTTGAACTTCAGCCAGACGGGGAACAGGTGACCCAGGAACGCCGAGCCGCCGGCCAGGGCGATCACCGCCGGATTGCCGTTGGTCAGGTACCGCGCCAGCAGCACGGCAACCACGCCCTTGCCCGCATCGCCCAGCAGGGTGATGGCCGCCAGGTCCTTGCGGCCCGAGCGCAGCACATTGGTCGCGCCGATATTGCCCGACCCGATCTGGCGGATGTCACCGGCCCCGCCGAGGCGCGTGGCGATCAGCCCGAACGGGATGGATCCCAGCAGATAGCCGCCGACGATGGCGATCCCGAGGGTGAGATAGGCGATGGCGGCGAGATCTTGCACGGTTCGACCCTAAGGCGAGTTGCGCGCGAATTCAACCGCTGCGCAAGCGAAAGTTGTGAGATAGGTTTAGTGCAGAGTCGTGATGTGGGCCATACTTGCCCCCTCCGCGCTGCGCGCTCCTCCCCCGGAGGGGGAAGAAGGTAGCGCGAGACCTTCCGCCCCCTTTGGGGGCGGACGACCGCGAAGCGGTCAGGTGGGGGCAAGCGTGAGAGCTACCCCTCCGCCCGATGCACCACCCGGCCGTCGACCACCGTCATCAGCACCTGCCCCTGCAGCCGCCGTCCGTCGAACGGCGAGTTCTTCGACTTCGACAGCAGGCGGGCCGCGTCGACGATGAGCGGCGCGTCGATGTCGCAGAGCACAAGGTCGGCCGGCGCGCCGGGCGCGAGGCGGCCGCCGCGCAGCCCCAGCAGCTGGGCTGGGGCCAGGGTGACAGCGCGGATCAGGTCGAGCAGCGGCAGGCGCTCCTCGTGGTATAGCGACAGCAGGGCCGGCAGCAGGGTTTCCAGGCCCACGGCGCCGGGCGCGGCTTCGTCGAACGGCAGGCGCTTGTCCTCGGCCGGGGCTGGGCTATGCGAGGAGACGACGATGTCGATCAGGCCCGAGGCCAGGGCCTCGATCAGGGCCTGACGGTCGTCTTCGCCGCGCAGGGGCGGGTTCAGCTTGGCGAAGGTGCGGTAGTCGCCGATGTCCAGCTCGTTGAAAGACAGGTGGTTGATCGACACCGAGGCGTTGATCCGCAGGCCCTTACCCTTGGCGCGGGCCAGGGTTTCCAGCGCCTGGGCCGAGCTGATCTGGTCGACCAGCAGCTTGCCGCCGGTGGCTTCCAGGAGGGCGACGTCGCGCTCCAGCATGATCCGCTCAGCCATCGGCGAGATCGAGGGCAGGCCCATGCGGCCGGCGAATTCGCCGCCGATCGCCGCGCCGCCCCGGCCCAGCCACGGGTCCATCGGCCGGTGGGCCAGAAGGGTGTCGAAGCCCTTGGCGTAGGTCAGGACGCGCTGCATGACCTTGCTGTCGACGATCGGCTTGCCCGCGTCGGTGACATAGACGCAGCCGGCCTCGCGCATAAGGCCGATCTCGGCCATCTGCTCGCCCAGGAGGCCCTTGGTCGCCGCGCCGGCCACCAGGATGCGGGCGCTGTCGACGTCGCGGGCGCGGCGCAGGATAAAGTCGACCATGCTGGGGTCGTCGATCGCCGGGGCCGTGTCGGGCTGGACCACGAACGAGGTGACGCCGCCGGCCGCAGCGGCCTTGGCGGCGCTGGCCAGGGTTTCCTTGGTCTCGGCGCCGGGCTCGCCGGTGCGGACGCGGAGGTCGATCAAGCCAGGGGCCAGAAGCGCACCGCCGCAGTCCACGACCCGCACGGCCTTGCTGAGCTTGCCGAACTCGCGGCCCTTGGCCACGTCGGTGATGACGCCTTCGGAAACGATGACGCCGCCGGGGCCGTCATAGCTGCTTTCGGGATCGACCAGGCGGGCGTTGACGAAGGCGAGGGGCTGGGGGGCGTTCATTGGGCCGCCTCCAGAGCGTGGCTGCTCGCCACGCTCCAATGTTTAGATTGGAGCCTGTTCATCGGTTCATGCTGTTCCATCATGAGCCGACAGGCTCCAAGCGGGCCGCGAGGCTGGTGAGCACCGCCATTCGGGCGGCGACGCCCATCTCGACCTGGTCCTGGATCAGGCTGACGGCCGGATCGTCGGCGACGTCGGAGTCGATCTCGACGCCCCGATTCATGGGGCCGGGGTGCATGACCCTGACGCCGGGCGCGGCGCGGGAAAGCTTTTCGCGATCAAGGCCGTAGAAGCGGAAGTACTCGCGGGTCGAGGGCACGAAGGCGCCCTGCATTCGCTCCAGCTGCAGGCGCAGCATCATCACGACGTCGGCCCCGGCCAGGCCCGACTTCATGTCATGGTGGACGGCGACGCCCCAGCGCTCGGCCTGGGCCGGCATCAGGGTGGGCGGTCCCACCAGGCGCACGCTGGCGCCCAGGGTGTGCAGCAGGGCGACGTTCGAGCGGGCCACGCGGCTGTGCAGCACGTCGCCGCAGATCGCCACGGTCAGGCCCGACACGCGACCGAAGGCGCGGCGGATCGACAGGGCGTCGAGCAGCGCCTGTGTCGGGTGCTCGTGCTGGCCGTCGCCGGCGTTGACCACGTGGCCGCTGACCTTCTGGCTGAGCAGGCTGGCCGCGCCGGACGAGGCGTGGCGCACGACCAGCAGGTCGGGCCTCATGGCGTTCAGGGTGACGGCCGTGTCGATCAGGGTTTCGCCCTTGGCGACCGAAGAGGTCTTGGGGTTCATGTTGACGACGTCGGCGCCGAGACGCTTGCCCGCCAGCTCGAACGAACTCTGGGTGCGGGTGCTGTTCTCGAAGAACAGGTTCATCAGCGTCCGACCCTTGAGGATATCGAGGGTCTTGGACGTCTGCCGGTTCAAGGCGACGAAGGCGTCGGCCAGATCCAGCAGATCGGCCGCCTGGGGGGCGTTCAGATCGCCTGCGGACAGGAAATGACGCTTGGGAAAGGCGAAGACGCGGGCGCGGATCGTGTCGATCGCGGCGCGGGCGGGGTCATGGGCGGAAGCCGTCATGAGCCCGCGTCTTAGGCGGCTTTGAGCATTATGGAAAGGCCGGGCGGCCCGGTGTGCGCTGAAGTCGGTGGATTGGCGGCGCGTTCGATCGCCCGACTTGTTGCCAGCCTCCGGAGGCGCATACTGTAGGCCTCCGCGTCCCGGGGGGCGCGCCGATCGGGGTCGGCCATGCTGCTGCTCATACTCGCTGTCCTGCAGACCTCCGCGCCGGCCGAGGAGGCGCGCGCCACGCTTCAGTCGTGCCAGACGACCGACAAGGGCTGGGTCTGTCACTATCAGATGCCGACGCAGATGACGGTGAAGCCGCTCGAGGGGCAGCCGCCGGTGGTCGCGCCGCCGGCGTCGGTGGAGCTGTCGCCAGCCCCGGCGGCCAAGCCCGAACCCGAAGCGCCCGTTGCGGAAAAGCCGGCGGATCTGTCGCGCCAGACCCGGCTGATCGCCCGCTGCGGCGACGCCAAGTGGTATTCGGTCTGCCTGCCCGGCGAGCGTAAGGAAGCCCAGCTTCTGAAAGAGGCGGCCGCCAAGTCCGCGGCTTTGCGAGCCAAGGTCACGGGTCTTCTGAGCGAGAATCGCTGCGACGAAGCCGTGAAGGCCGCGCTGGAGGGCGGTGACCTGCCTTTGGCCCGCGAGGCCCGGGCGTTCTGCGCGCCGCAGCGCTGACGGCCGATCAAGGGCGCCAAAAAGAAAGAGGAGGGGCCTTTGGGGCGCCCTCCTCTCGAAACACTGACTCGAAGAGCGCTTAGCGGCGCGGCGGAGCCGGCTCGCAGCGCACGCCGTCGGCGCAGCCCGAGAAGTGGATCTGCGGCGCCTCGACCGTAACGGCCGACGGACGCACGAAGACTTCCGGACGATGCAGGTAAATCTGCGGCGCGGCCACGCGGACCGGCGGCGCGTCGACATAGACCGGCGGACCCTGGATATCGATGCGGCCCGAGGGCACGACCACCGGCTCGCCATAGACGCGGACGCCCGGCGCCGCGACGCGGATGTCACCCCAGCCCGTGGTGGGGCCATAGAACACGACCGGACGCGTGCAGAGGCAGTCGTCCGCCGACGGAGGCGGCGGCGACGGCGGGCGCGGCAGCGGCGGATAGGTCGGCGGCGGCGGCACCGGCGGATAGCTGCGAGCGGCGGGCGCCGGCGCATAGTTGCGGCCGTCCGCGAGCGCGGGGCTCACCGACATGCCGGTGATGGCCACGGCCATCAAACCCATGAAGACCTTCTTCGTCACGCGAGCCCCCTCGTTTGCCCTCAACCCGAATTGCGCAGTGCAGGCACGAACCTGGAGTCCGGTCCCGCCGCGCAGATCTTAACCTTAACCAAATGTAAAACGATGTTGTCCCAAAAATTCACCTCGGGGGCGAATTTCTTCGTCGCAACGTCGATAGCGACGGAACGAAGACCCCAAAAAGTGTTTCAGCCGCGCCGGCTCTAATGAGACGCCGAAGGGCGACGGGCCGGTCCCTCGCAAGCGATCGTCCGCCAGTCAAAGCTGGCTTCGCGCAGGACACGCCGCGTCATCACCAGCCGATAGGTGGCGGGCGCGGTGTAGCGTTCGACGCGGGCGGGCGTGACAAGGACCGGTTCGGAGACCGTCTTGTAGACCGCCGGCGCGCCGGCCGAGGCTTGCCGAACCAGGACCTCTTTCTGCTGGAGGCGATAGACTGCTTCGATTGTCCGCGTCTCGACGCGCGCCGGCTGGTCCAGCACTTGTTCGGCCTGGTCCTCGTACTGCGCGGGCAGGTAGACCTTCTCGTAGCACTTGCCGGGTTCGGGATTGGGCGGGCAGTCGCCGCCGTCGCCCGCGACGCTCACATCCGCCGCCATCACCGCGAGCAAGGCCGCAGCCGTCGCCGTCGCCCGGCGGAAATCCGTCTTGTGCTTGAAGTCCACGCCCGCCCCCGAGTTCGCGATCGGCCCAGGTTAACCAAACCGGTTCGCTGCGGAAAAGCCCAAGGTTTCTCGCTACGGGCGAAAGTCTGATGGACCGGGAGTTTTAGAGTCCCCGCAGGCGCTCCAGAGCGCCCTGCAGGATCCAGCCGGCGGCCATCTTGTCGACGACCTCGTCGCGGCGCTTGCGCGAGATGTCGTGCTCGTCGATCAGCACGCGGGTCACCGCCGCGGTCGACAGGCGCTCGTCCCAGAAGGTGATCGGCAGGTCAGGCTTAAGGCGCAGCAGGTTGCGCCCGAGCGCCCGGTTTGACTGGCAACGCACGCCCTCGGTGCCGTCCATGTTCATCGGCAGGCCGATGACGATTCCGACGGCGCCGCGGCTGTCCATCAGCTTGAACAGCTGCTCGGCGTCCTTGCTGAACTTGGTCTTTTCGATCAGGGCCAGCGGGCTGGCGACGGTGCGGGTGACGTCCGAGACGGCGACGCCGATCGTCTTCTCGCCGGGGTCCAGACCCACGATGGCGGCGTATTGGGGGAGGGCGGCGGCGAAGTCTTCGATGTCGAGAACGGGCATGGCTCTCCTTATCAGGAGCTGCGCGGCTTGAAACCTTGTCTCCAGCCTAGTAACCGACGCGTTCGAATTTCAGGAGATCCCCATGGCCATTGACGCCGCCACCGTGCGGAAGGTCGCGCGCCTCGCCCGCATCGCGACGCCCGAAGAGCGCCTGGAGCCGCTGGCTCAGGAACTGAACGGCATCATGACGTGGATCGAACAGCTGGCCGAGGTGGACACCGACGGCTGCGAGCCGCTGACCAGCGTGGTCGCCGCCGGTCTCCCGCTGCGCGAAGACGCCGTCACCATGGGCGGCGACCCCGCCCGCGTGACCCGCAACGCGCCCAAGTCGATCAACAACTTCTTTGTCGTGCCGAAGGTCGTCGAATAATGAGCCTGACGAACCTGACCCTGAAGGCCGCCGTCGACGGCTTGGCCGCCGGTGAGTTCACCTCTGTCGAACTGACCAAGGCGCACATCGAGGCCATCGAGGCCGCGCGCGGCCTGAACGCCTACATCCTGGAAACGCCGGAACAGGCGCTGGACATGGCCGCCAGGTCCGACGCCCGTAGGGCGGCTGGCCAGGCCGGGCCGCTGGAAGGCGCGCCGCTGGGCGTGAAGGACCTGTTCTGCACCGAGGGCGTGCGGACCACGGCCTGCTCCAAAATCCTGGAAAACTTCGTCCCGACCTACGAGTCGACGGTCACGAGCCAGCTGTGGCGCGACGGCGCGGTCATGCTGGGCAAGCTGAACCTCGACCAGTTCGCCATGGGTTCATCGAACGAGACCAGCTATTTCGGCCCGGTCACCAACCCCTGGCGCGCCCAGGGCTCGACCAAGGCCCTGACGCCGGGCGGCTCGTCCGGCGGTTCGGCCGCGGCCGTCGCGGCGGATCTGTGCCTGGGCGCCACGGCGACCGACACCGGCGGTTCGATCCGTCAGCCGGCCGCCTTCACCGGCACGGTCGGCATCAAGCCGACCTACGGTCGCTGCTCGCGCTGGGGTGTCGTCGCCTTCGCCAGCTCGCTGGACCAGGCCGGCCCGATCGCCAAGACCGTCGAAGACGCGGCCCTGCTGCTGACCTCGATGTCGGGCCATGATCCCAAGGACTCGACCAGCCTCGACATCCCGGTTCCGGACTTCACCCAGTTCGTGGGCAAGTCGGTCAAGGGCCTGAAGATCGGCATTCCGAAGGAATACCGCGTCGACAACATGCCCGCCGAGATCGAGAAGCTCTGGCAGGACGGGATCGCCTGGCTGAAGGAAGCCGGCTGCGAAATCGTCGACATCAGCCTGCCGCACACCAAGTACGCCCTGCCGGCCTACTACATCGTGGCGCCGGCCGAAGCCTCGTCGAACCTCGCCCGCTACGACGGCATGCGCTACGGCCTGCGCGAAGAGGGCGCGAACCTCACCGAGATCTACGAGAACACCCGCGCCGCCGGTTTCGGCGACGAGGTCAAGCGCCGCATCCTGATCGGCACCTATGTGCTGAGCGCCGGCTACTACGACGCCTACTACCTGAAGGCCCTGAAGGTGCGCCGCCGCATCGCCGAGGACTTCGACAACGCCTGGACGCAGTGCGACGCGATCCTCACCCCGACGGCGCCCTCGGCGGCGTTCGGCCTGGGCGAGAACAGCAACGACCCGATCGCCATGTACCTGAACGACGTCTTCACGGTGACGACGAACCTGGCAGGTCTGCCGGGCCTCAGCCTGCCCGCCGGCCTCGACGCCGACGGCCTGCCGCTGGGTCTGCAGATCATCGGCAAGCCCCTGGACGAGGCGACGGTGTTCTCCGTCGCCGGGGCGGTCGAGAAGGCCGCCGGCTTCAAGGCGAAAGCCGAGAAGTGGTGGTGATGTAAAAAGGGCGGCTCCGGATCGGAGCCCCCCTTCTTCTTTGCGCGTTGGCCCGCCGTTACATCGGGTTCACGGGGTCGGGCGTCGGCGTCGTGGTCGTTTGGGGCGCGGCCGGGGCCGGGATAACCAGCGGAGCCGGTTCAGCGATGGCCGGGGCGTTGACCGTCGGCGGCGGGGCCGCGACCGTTGCGCTGACGTTGGACGATGCGCTGGAAACGCTAGGCGTGCTGGCCTCGGCCGGTGCCGCCGTCGCGCTGCGGGCCGGGGCTCGGGTCGGGGTCGCAGCACGCGGCGTCACGGCGCGGGCGACAGGCGGCGGCGCCGGGGCGACGAGTTCGTTAGCCGCCATCTCAGTCGGCTGCGGAATCGGCGTGGCCGGGCTTTCGATCGGGACCGCGCGGGCCGCCGGTTGGCTTTGCGCCGCAGCGGCCTGCAGCGACTGGGGATCGGTGGGCTGCTCGGCCCGGTCGCCCATCGCCATCCAGACCAAGCCGCCCGCCACGAGGGCCAGGATGGGCGCGCCCACCATCAAGGGCAGGTTGTCGCCGGCCTTCTTCTTGGGCGTGCGTGCATAAACGGGCTGGGACGGAAACAGAGCTGAAGCATTCCGATCCGCCGTAACAGTGGGTTCAGGCGCATCAAAGTTGAGCGTCGGACGGGTTGTGTAAGCGGTGGCCATGTCTACCTCCGTGAATGAGAAATTCGTGGA
Organism: Pseudomonadota bacterium; assembly: GCA_020161365.1. Lineage (GTDB taxonomy): Bacteria > Pseudomonadota > Alphaproteobacteria > Caulobacterales > Caulobacteraceae > Caulobacter. The sequence goes on from JAIUNU010000018.1 coordinate 34,932, forward strand.
ATCGAACGGCGCGACAACTCAACGGTTCCCGCGGCCCCGGAATGGCGCCGGATTTGACTAGAAATCGCCACTTTCGGGCTCGTCTCAAAATACTTGCGGTCCTTCCAGGCGGAGCGGCTGGCGAAGCGGTTGGGTGGGACGTCTCGACGAGACGGGCGGCGCCAAGGCCTTGCGGAAGAGTGCGCGCCCGTGCGGCGAGAGCTTTTCCGCGCGCCCTTGCTTGATGTAGAGAGACCGCCATGACGCAAGAATCCAAACAGATCCAAGGCCGCACCGGCCCCTGGGAAATGGTCCTCGGTCTAGAGGTGCACGCCCAGGTCGCCAGCAAGTCCAAGCTCTTCTCGGGCGCCGCCGTCGGTTTCGGCGCGGGGCCGAACGAGCAGGTGAGCCTTGTGGACGCGGCCATGCCCGGCATGCTGCCGGTGCTGAACCGGTTCTGCGTCGAGCAGGCGGTGAAGACGGGCCTGGGCCTGCGCGCGCAGATCAACCTCAAGAGCCGCTTCGACCGGAAGAACTACTTCTACCCCGACCTGCCGCAGGGCTATCAGATCAGCCAGTTCGACCAGCCGATCGTCGGCGAGGGCGTCGTGACGGTCGAACGTGACGACGGCACGACCTTCGACGTGCGCATCGAGCGCCTGCACCTGGAACAGGACGCTGGCAAGTCGCTGCACGATCAGGATCCGAACGCGACCTATGTCGACCTGAACCGCGCCGGCACCGCGCTGATGGAGATCGTGTCCAAGCCGGACATGCGCACCTCCGAAGAGGCGGCCGCCTACGTCAAGAAGCTGCGGACCATCCTTGTTTACCTGGGCACCTGCGACGGTGACATGGAGAAGGGCAACCTGCGCGCCGACGTGAACGTCTCGGTCTGCCGTCCGGGCGACTACGAGAAGTTCCGCGCCACGGGCGACTTCAAACACCTGGGCACGCGCTGCGAGATCAAGAACGTCAACTCGTATCGCTACATTCAGCAGGCGATCGAGTACGAAGCCCGTCGCCAGATCGAGATCCTCGAAGACGGCGGCAAGGTCGACCAGGAGACCCGCCTGTTCGACCCGAACAAGGGCGAGACGCGCTCGATGCGCAGCAAGGAAGAGGCGCACGACTACCGCTACTTCCCCGATCCGGACCTGCTGCCGCTGGTGCTCGATTCGGCGTGGGTGAAATCGATCGAAGAGACCCTGCCGGAGCTGCCGGACGCCAAGAAGGCGCGCCTGCAGAGCCAGTACGGCCTGTCGGCCTATGACGCCGGCGTGCTGATCATCGACGCCGACCGCGCTGACTACTTCGAGGCCGCCGCCAAGGGCCGTGACGCCAAGCTGGTGGCCAACTGGGTTACCAACGAGCTGTTGGCCAAGCTGTCGGCGGCCGGGACGTCGTTTACCGACTCGCCGCTGCCGCATACCGACATCGCCCAGCTGGTCGAGCTGATCGAGAACGGCACCATCTCGTCGAAGATCGCCAAGGAGGTCTTCGAGCACATGTGGGCCGGCGAGGGCCGTCCCGCCGAGATTGTCGAGAAGCGCGGACTGGTGCAGATCAACGACACAGGCGCCATCGAGAAGGCCATCGACGAGCTGATCGCCGGCAATCCCGACAAGGCCGAGGCGGTGAAGGACAAGCCGCAGGCTCTGGGCTGGTTCGTCGGCCAGGTCATGAAAGCCACCGGCGGCAAGGCCAACCCGGGCACGGTCAACGAACTGCTGCGCAAGAAGCTCGGCGTCGAATAGGCGCCCGACCACGGCCAAACGGACGAGGGCCCGCGGCATCAGCCGCGGGCCCTTCTTCGTTGATGCGAACCGTTTGAATTACTGCGGAGCTTGCGGCGCTTCGGGTGGCGTGGTTGCCGTGGTGCTGCCGGCCTTCTTGGGCTTTTTGGCCCTCTTGCCGGCGAGATCGCTGGGCGAGGGAGCCGTCGCCTGATCCTCGGCGATGGGCGCGGTGGTCGAGCTGGGCGTTGCGGCTGAGTCTGCCGGGGCTGCGGTCTCCGGCGGAGCGGGCGCATCGGGTGACGCCCGAAGCGTCGCCGAGGCGGGCGGAGGCGTCATCGACGAAAGGGGTGTCGTGGATGGCGTGGTCGTCTGGGGCGACGTCTGGGCCAGGGCCGAGCCGGCGAAGGCCAGCGCGGTCAGGGTCATAGCGGCGGTGGCGGCGCGCAGGGTGTTCATGGACGTGACCGTATTGCTGCAGCGTCGTTGTGTGACGCAGGCCCTACGCTGGCGGGGCAATACGGTCGAAATAACCTCGCATTCGGGCCATGACGCCGCATCCGGGACGCTGATGCGGCGCGGATGGCGGCAAAACGGCGCCCCAGGCAAAGCCCAGGACGCCGTCGAAAGGCCCGTAAACGCTTTGAAGTCTAGCGGTTGGCGATGACGTCGAAGATCAGGCCCGTCGCGATCGCCGCGAGCACGTAGTCATTGCCCGTGCGGTACCAATAGTAGCCGCGCGGCGGCGAGCGCAGGTTGTAGCGGTAGTAGTCGTTCACGACGTAGCCGTGCCCGCGATAGTAGCTGGGCAAATAGGCGCCGCGACGCCAGGCGCTGTAACCGGGGCGATAGCCGGGATGGCCATAATAGGCCACCGGCGGCGGGCCATAGTACCAGCGGCTGTTGTAGTAGTAGCCGTTGTGGCGGCCGCGATCCCACCGGTCGCCCCGATCCCAGCCACCCCGGCGATCGCGGTCCCAGCCGCCCCGGTCATAGTCACGGCCACGATCCCAGTTGCGATCCCAATCGCGATCGCGGTCACGATGTTCCCACCGGCCGCGGTCCTGGGCGGCGGCGTCGGTGGCCGCCAGGGCCATCGGGCCGGCCACCGAAGCGGCGGCGGCGATCGTCAGCAGCAGACGTTTCATCTCGTCTTCTCCTCGTGGTCGGGCGAACACCCGGAGGCGCCGCCTAAATCTTCCCTCGACCTTGGAACGCACGATGACCGGTTCTGGCTGAACCCAGCCTGAATGGGGATGTCAGCGATTTGCCCGGTCGCTCTCTGGGCGTGCGGGCGGGCGCGGCCGAAAGGGCCTCGACGGTCGCAAGTTCATCTGCGGCCAATTGTCCATCGCCGACTTCATGACCTGCCTCTGGATTGCGCCTCGAAAAAATCAGGGCATCATTCTGTAAGAGTTCCTGCGCCTGAAGACGTGGTTCGAGCGCGTCGGCGCGAGAGGGCCGTTCAGAAGGGCTTCAAGTTGGGGGCGGAACTGCGCTCCGGCGGGCTGCAAGCCTCTGGAAAGGCTGCAAAAGACGCTCGCAGAGTCCTGTTGGGCCAGCGGGCGCGTTAACCCGCTGTATACTGGGGTTTACGCTCAGTAATCACCGCTAATAACCAGTGTATTCGACATTATTTTCATGATGTTTCGTCGCTTAACTATATGTTCAGCGGCGGTGGACTTTTCTTCTCTCAGGCTCTGATCCGCCAGAACGGCGGGGCGAGTCCGAGAGAGGAGATGTGCCATGATGTTGATGAACGAACCGCCGGCCGTCGTTTCCACGCTGCCGCTGCCCACCGCCGAATCCACCGGCGACGAACTGTTCCGCATGGGCCTGCTGTATTCGACCGGTCAAGGCGGCGCGCCGCTGGACTATGTGTCGGCGCACATGCTGTTCAACCTCGCCGCCATGCGCGGTTCGATCGAGGCCAAGGTCTATCGCAAGGAACTCTCGCAGGAGATGGCCAGCGAAGACGTCGCCGAAGCCCAGCGTCAGGCGCGCGAGTGGCTGGCCCACGGCTGAGCCTGGTTCTCCAGGCTCACGTCGCCTCATGGTCGCGGCGTCCTAACGGATGTTGCCGTTGATCGCGTAGCTGAAGCTGACCGGCAGCAGGTCGCGGAAGTACTGCTGCATGAACAGGCCCGTCTCCGCCGCGCCGCTGCGCGGCACGTAGACGATGTCGAAGCGGCGCAGCGGCACCAGGTCCGCGCCGCCCGGGCTGGTCAGGCCCTTCAGCAGGTCGGCCGTCCGCATCATCGCCCGCCCGTCGGGACCGCGGCGAATGATGATCACCTGATTGCGCTTGGCGCTGGTCTTGAAGCCACCCGCCTGGATGATGGCGCGCAAGGCGTCACCGTCGCCGGCCATGTCGTAGACGCCGGGGGTTCCGACCTCGCCGCCGACGAACACCTTGAGCGGCGCCGTCGCCTTCACTGAAATCTGAACCTGAGGCCGCAGCAGCGTGCCGGCATAGGCCTGGCTCAGCGAGCTCTGCAGCTCGCCTATCGTGCGGTCCGCAGCCATGACCGGCGCGACCAGAGGCACGGTGATCCTCCCGTCGGGCTGTACGGTGGCGCTCTTGTTGAGCTCCGGCGCCGAGGGCACGGTCATCTCGATCTCGTCGCCCGGATAGAAGCGATAGTCGGGCTCTTCCTCGCTCCAGTCCGCATAGCCGATGTTGGAAAAGCTTGCGGTCGGCCGGGGCGCGGGCGTGATCGGCTCTGCATCGAGATGGCCGCACGCGGTCAACCCGCCGGCCAACAGGACCACGGTCAAGGCCGTCGTGAGATGCGTGCGGCTCTGCATGCGACAAGTCTTAACAGGAATGGGTAACGAACCCTTAAGGCCGCCAGCCCCAGGGTGCGAGACAAGTTAGATCGCCCGGATTCGCATGTCGACGAGCGCCTGGATCAGCGTGCCGCACGACTCTCCGCCGCCCATGGCGGGGGGAGGCGCCGGCGCGCGGGCGCGCTACGCCCCGAGCGATTTCGTCACCCTGCTGTGGCGCGAGCGTTTCCTGATGCTGGTGGTGTTCCTGGTGATCACCCTGGCCGGCGTCGGCTTCGCGCTGACGCTGAAGAAGAGCTACGAGGCTCAGTCCAGCCTCTTCGTGCGGCTGGGCCAGGAATATGTCTACGAGCCTCGCGCCGGCGACGCCGGTCGCGGCGCGGTGCCCAACACCGACGAGGTGATCCAGTCCGAGGCGGAGATCCTGGGCAGCGGCGAGCTACGGGAGCGGGTCATCCGCAAGATCGGCTTTGGCAACATCTTCCCGAACGCCGCCGCCAAGTACGCGGCCGCGACGCCGGAGGGGAAGCGCAAGCTCATCGCCGAAGGTCGCGACTCGATCGCCAAGAGCCTGAAGATCGAGACCGCGCCGGATAACTCGATCATCCGCCTAGCCTACAAGCACCAAGATCCGGAAATGGCCGAGAAGGTCCTCAACACCCTGCTCGAGGAATACCTGATCTATCGCCGCACGCTGCTGATCGGCGGCGACAACCGGGTGCTGCAACGCCAGCGCGACATCTTCTCGCAGAAGCTGTCAGACGCTGACGCGGCCTATCAGTCGTTCCTGACCACCAACGATATCGGCGACTTCACCGCCCAAAAAACCGCGTTGACCCAACTGCAGGCCCAGGTGGAGCAGCAGAAATACTCGGTCGACGCGCAACTTCAGGATCGCATGGGACGCTTGGCGGCCGTGGAGGCTGAGCTGGCGCGCACGCCGGCCGAGACCATCCTCTATCGCGACAGCGATATGTCGGCCTCGACCAAGCTGGCCCAGCTGAAGCTGGACCGCGAGGGCCTGCTGTCGCGCTACACGCCGAACGCTCAGCCGGTGATCGACATCAACGCCCAGATCGCCCAGCTCGAGGCAGGGTTGGCCGCCGGCCGCACCGCAGGCGAAGGTGCGCGCCGCAGCGGCCCGAACCCCATCTGGCAGACCCTGGCCACCACCCGAAACGACCTGCGGGCCGAAGTTGCGGCGCTGCAGCAGTCGCAGGCCGCCTACGCCCAACAGGTGACGGACGTGAACTCGCGCCTGCTGCGCCTGGCGCAACTGGAGCCGCAGTTCAACGAGCTGTCGCGCGACCGCGACGTGCTGTCGTCCAACGTCCGCGACTTCACGGTCAAGGAGCAACAGGACGAGGCCCAGCGCCAGATGTCGGCCGAGAGCAGCGACAACATCCGCATCGTCCAGCGCGCCGTCGCGCCGTCGACCGGCAAGAGCCTGAAGAAACCGGTTCTGGCGCTGGCGATCATGTTCGCGGCCTTCACCGCCCTCTGCGCGGGCCTGGTGCGGATGTTCCTGCGTCCGGGGCTCCAGACGCCGGCTTCGGCTTCGCGCACTCTGGGCATGCCCGTGCTGGCCACAGCCGCCGTCAAACGGTGAGCGCTTTCGTCGCCTTTCGCCCGTAGGGTTAATATCGCACCTTGCGAAGTCCTGGCCGCGTAGCGATTCGGTAGATGGTGGATTTGAACGTCGAGATGACGGAGTTGTGGAGCGCGCTGGGCGCGCCCCCGGCCGGCCGTCCGCACGTCGTTCAGTTCGTGGCGGCGCGACGCGGAGAGGGGACCTCGACGGTCGCCCGGGAATTCGCGCGCTTCGCCTCGCGACGGGCCGGTCGCAAGACGTGGCTGGTCGACCTCGATCTGGTTGAGCCTAGTCAGTATCGCGCCCTGGCGGCCGATCCCCAGCGCTATGGCCCACTGGGCCCGCCCGTGGCGGCCTCGCCGGACGGTTCGGCCCCCTTCACCGTGCAGCCGCCAGCGCCTCGCCCTGAGGGCGGAGTGTGGCCCGATGCGAAGTATCTGGTCGGCCACAGCGTCGGCGGCCCGCGCCTGTGGGTGGCGCGGTTCAACCGCGAGGCCTTGCGGGGCCGTCAGCAGGCGCACCTGATCCCTTCGCCGGACTATTGGAAAGCCCTGCGCAAGCACGCCGAGATCATCGTTGTGGATTGCCCGTCGGTCGACCGGTCCCCGGCCGGCCCGACCATCGCCCGCCATATGGACCTGACGGTTCTGGTCGTCTCGGCCGACCAGCCCGACGTGCGGCAGCCGGCCTTGCTGCGCGACGCCATCACGGCGGCCGGAGGGCGGTGTGCGGGCCTGTTCTTCAACAAGGTCACGCTGCAGCCGCCGGCGTTCCTGAAGGCGATCCTGCCGTGACCTATGCGCCCGCCCCGGTCGGCTGGAGCGCCGCGCGGCCCCAAGCGGTTTCGCCCTCGCTGCTGACGGTCATAGCGGCGGTGGTCATGCTGCTGATCTACAGCGCCGGCTGGCAGCTTCCGCTGTTTGGTGAGAAGGCTGACGAATCGGCGTCGGGCCTGCTCCGGGTGGCGTTCCTGCCGGCCTATGGCCTCGCGTTTCTCCTGATCATGGGCCGGCCCTGGAACATGATCCGGGTCACCGTCCGCCAGCCCTTTCTGATCCTTCTGATGGGCGTCATCGCTGCCTCGATCTACTGGTCGATCCAGCCGGACGTCTCGATCCGACGGGGCTTCGCGGTCGGCTGCACCACGCTGTCGGGGCTGGCCCTGGCCGCCCGGTTCCGCTGGGCGGAGTTGGCGCGGGTCTATGCGATCGTGTTCTGCATCCTGATCGTCGCCAGCTATGTCGTCTGCCTCGCCGTGCCATCGATCGGGGTGATGACGGAGCTCTTTCCAGGCGCCTGGCGAGGTCTCTGGATGGAAAAGAACTCCTTGGGTGGCCTGATGGCCCTGGGGGTCTGCATTCTAGGCGCCACGGCCTTGCTCAATCCATCCACCGCCAAGCTGTTCCTGCCGTTCGCCTTCCTCGCGCTGGGCCTTGTGCTGATGTCGCAATCCAAGACGGCGCTGGCCTCATTGATGCTGGGCCTGATGGCGCTGGGTTTCGTGTGGATCGTCCAGCGCGGACCAGCCTACGGCGCGGCGGCGACATGGGCGGGGGTGACGGGCGCGCTGCTTCTGGGAATGTTCCTGCTGCTGGCTTCGGACGTCTTCTTCTCCATCCTCGGCAAGGACGCCACGCTGACCGGCCGCACCGAAATCTGGACCGCCGCCATGCGCCAGATCGAGCAACGCCCCTGGCAGGGCTACGGCTATGCTGCGGTGTGGAGCGACAAGTCGGGCTGGGGGCCTCTGGCCTGGATCGTCAACGACGCCAAGTTCATCCCCCAGCACGCTCACAACTCGTGGATCGAACAATGGATCGGCATCGGCCTGTTCGGCCTCGGCGCCTGGGGCCTGTTCTATCTGCAGACCATGTCGCTGGCGCTGGTGTCGGTCTACCGCGAACGCGGCGCGATGCTGGCCTTCCCGTTCCTGGTGGTCTTCACGCTGGTCAGCCTGACCGAGAGCATCGCTGTGGTCTATAACGACTTCCGCTGGGTGCTGTTCGTCTCGCTGGCGGCCAAGCTGGCCTTCTCCGATCGCGCGCAGGACGACGCTTAGAGCCCGATCCGGCGAGCGCCCTCAGCGACCGTCACGACATCGAAGCCATCGGCCACGGCTCGGTCGATCAGGCGCTCCAGCGCCGCGGTCGTGCAGCCCCACTGCGAGGGCTGCTCAGCCACGTCATGCGTGTAGAGGATCAGCCAGGCCTTTCGGGCCTTGGCCTTGTCGAGCCATTCGCTGGCGACGGCTTCACCGGCCTCGCCCTCGACGCCGACCGCCGGAGCCTGGTTGAGGTCGGCGCCGTCCGTGATCAGCCCGTGATGCAGAGCGCGCAGTGTCTTGAACCGTCCGCTCAGCGCCGTCTTGGCGGGCGAGGCGACATCGCCATAGGGATAGGCGAAGCTGACCGGCTCCCCAGCCCCCCAAGCCGCCAGGCTTTCGGCGTTGCGGTCCACGTCCTGCAGAGTTGTCGCGCGGCTGGACTGGCCGCAGTCGAGGTGGGAGTAGGTGTGGCAGGCGATCTCGTGGCCGGCCTGATACAGGCGTCGGGCGTCCTCGCCCGTGGCGAACCGGCCCATGGGCCCGTCGCGCCCGGCCAGGCCGGCGGCGAAGTAGTAGGTGCCGCGCAGGCCCCGGGCTTCCAGCGCCCTTGCGCCGGCCTCGCAGGCGGTCGCCGGAGCATCGTCGAAGCTGAACGACACCATCGGCCGTTCCAGCGCCACCCGGGCGGGACGACGGTGAGCCAGTCGGATCAGGCGACGACGCAGCTTGCCTTTCAGGCTGCGGTCGGGCTCGTAGGCGTCGACCTTTTCGAACTCCACCTGCATCAGACGGCCTCGCTGTAGAGCGCTGCGCGATAGAGCCGCATGGCGAACGCGCGGATAGAGACGGGCGCGGCCTCGGACAGCGCGATCCGTTTCAGCATCGGCCGCCAGACACCGCGCAGCGGGACCGACTTCAACAGCTTGGCGACCTTGTAGCTGGGATAGGCGCTGACGACCTCCCGATGATTGGCGACCACCCGCGCGAAGTTGGCGGCAGACTGCTCGTACTTGGCGGCCATCACCGGGGCCGGGTCGAGACCCAGATGGGTGGCGGTGTTGTCGATGTGCAGGATGGGGTACTGGCGGGCTACTCGCATCGCCCACTCGACATCCTCCCAGCCCCAGCCGGAAAAGCCCTCGTCGAAGCCGATGGTCTCGAACACGTCGCGGCGCACCAGCAGGTTCGATGTGAAAACATGCTTTTCGGGCGCCTTGGCGCGCTCGGGCGCGGGCGTGCAATCGCTCTTCAGGGCCATGGCCCTGTGCAGGGCGTGCTCGGGGCGCGGGGGTGTCTGGTCGAGCGTAAAACCGCCGAACGCGACCGCCGCGCCGCTATCGGCCACCGCCGCCCAGCGGTCCAGGAAGTCGGGTGTGTCGGGCAGCATGTCGCTGTCGAGGAACAGCAGGTGCCCGCCACGTGCCTGCGAGGCCAGGCGATTGCGGCCTCGGGCGCGGCCTTCGTTACGCGCCAGCCGGATAAAGCAGGCCGGAACCCGCATCCGCTCAATCCGGCGCGCGATCCGTTCGGCCAGCACATCGTCGCCGCCGCCGTCGTCCAGCACCACGACCTCGACCGGGGCGAGGGCCTGATCCAGGGCCTTTAGAAGCGCGCAGGGATCGTCGCGGAAGGTCGGGATCAGCACCGAAACCCGCAGTTGGGCGTCGGCCCAGGCGGCGTTCTCCAGGCGTAGCGCGTTCACGGGCGCGTTCATGCGGCTTGCGCCTTTCGACGGAGGATAAGGGAAAGCTTGCCGCGCAAACCCGCGACATCGAGACCCAGCACCAAGGCGCCGTAGACGGTCGCCCCGACGCCGGCCTTCAGGACCAGTTCCAGCAATCCGCCCGTCGCGGGAAGCGCCCAGACGCAGGCGGCCATGACTAGGCTCGCGCCGCCCGCCTTGGCCAGCACGTCCCACGGAATGGGGAGTGGGCAGGCGCGGCGGCCCAGCGCCCAGGCCACGACTGCGCCCAGACCGTAGCTCACCGTCGTGGCGATCAGCGCGCCGTCCAGTCCGAGGCGAGGGATCAGAACCAGGTTGAGCGCCACGTTGGCCAGCGCCGGCGCGCTCATGCTGACGATCAGCAGCGGCGTGCGGCGGGCTAGGGTGAAGGCTTGCAGGAGATAGTAGGTCGTCACGCCCGACAGCCAGCCGCTGGCGGCGATCCAGGGGGTAACATGGCTGGCTTGCGCCCGCATGGCTTCGCCGACCATCAGGTCCGCCAGGGGGCGGGCGACCAGCGCCAGGCCGACGGCGGCGGGCAGGGTGAGCAGGGCCATGACGCCGGCCTGTTCGCGGGCGGCGTCTTCCAGGGCCGGTTGTCCACCGCGCTCCAACGCCTGGATCAACGCCGGGCCACCGGCCATGCCCAGCCAGATGAAGACGACATCCAGGGTGCGGCTGCCGAGCGAATAGCCGGCGTGGTAGACGCCGACGGTCGCCTCGTCGAGGAAGGCCGCCAGCAGCAGCCGGTCGGTGCTGGCCAGCACCAGGGCCAGGATCAGCGACAGCGCCACGGGCGCCCCATAGGTGAAGTAGCTCCGCGCCAGCGCCTTGTCGAAGCGTCCGCCGGCCATGAACCTCAATTCGCGTGGCAGCACCGCAGCGACGCAGACGAGCGAGACCGCGCCGATTCCCAGCAGCGGCGCCGCGCCGCCCAGGCCCGCGAGCGCGAAGCCCAGGCCCAGGGCGAACCCGCCGGCGGTCTGGACCATCGACAGCAGGGCTGCGCCAGAAACCTCGCCGGCCGCTCGGCGTCGCTCCTGCGCCAGTTTGGCCAGACTGTTGACGAGCACGGCGGCGAAGCCGGCCGCCAGCGCGATCCGCAAGGGCTGTCCCATGGGCGCCAGGGTGAGAGCGGCGCCGCCAATCACCGGAACGGCCAGGGCGGCGCCCAGCCACAGGCGATAGAGGGTGGCGAAGTGGTCGGCGATTCGACCGTCCTCGGCCCGCGTCGCCAGAAACCGCGCCATGGCGGCCTCGGTCCAGGTCAGCAGGGCGGTCTGGGTCAGGCTGAAGACCGAAAACGCCAGGGCGTAGACGCCGTACTGAGCCGGATCCAGCAGGCGCGTGAACAGGACGATGGTGAGCAGACCCACCACGCCCTGAACGATATTGACCGGCAGATAGCCAAGGACGCCGCGCCAGAACATGCCGGGCGGCCTAGCGCACGGCGGACCGATCCCCCAGCAGGCAGGGGATGGTCATGGCGATGATGTAGAGGTCCAGCCACAGGGACTGGCGCTCGATATATTCCACGTCCAGCGCCACGCGCAGGCGGACGCTTTCAGGCGTATCGACGGGACCGCGCGAGCCCTTGATGGCCGCCCAGCCCGTCAGGCCGGGCTTGATGCGGTGGCGATGGGCGTACTGGGCGACAAGCTTGGCCGACTCCACGCCGCCGGTCTTCATGCCGATGGCGTGCGGGCGAGGGCCGACGATCGACATCTCGCCCTTCAGCACGTTGAACAACTGCGGCAGCTCGTCGAGGCTGGTCTTGCGGATGAAGCGGCCCAGACGGGTGACCCGCTCGTCTCCATAGGTGACCTGCCGTGTGGCGCAGGCGTCGGCCATATCGTGGCGCATCGAGCGGAACTTCCACACGAGGATCACCTCGTTGTTGAAGCCGTGGCGACGCTGACGGAAGAAGATCGGGCCAGGGCTGTCCAGCTTCACGGCCATGGCGACGACCAGCATGATCGGGCCGGCCACCAGCAGGCCCAGGCTGGCGACGATCAGGTCCTGGGCGCGCTTGAGCAACGCCCGACGGGCCGAGGCCGGCGAGCCGGACAAGGGGTTGTCGCTTCCGGCGGCGATGCGCGCGAGCGCGGCGTCGTCGTCCACGGCCCCGCCCACGTCGATGAACAGGTGAAGCGGGTTGGGCAGCACGTCCAGCTTCTCGACCAACTGGCGCACGCGCGCCTGGGCGGTCGAGGCCACGGCGATCACGATCCGATCAACATAGGGCATGATGCGGTGGTCGAGCAGGGCGGAGGTGTCCCCCAGGACGGGAACGCCCAGAATGTTCTCCGGGGCGCGGTCCAGACGATCGTCGAAGACGCCCAGCACATTGACCTCTCCGGTGCGCATGGCCGCCTCGATCAGCCGCTCGGCGTTCTTGGTGGCGCCAACCACGACGATGTTGGGCGTCAGGCGACCCTGCGCGCGGCCCCTCGCAATGACCGTCCACCACGCCACGTGCGACGCGCTCAGCGCTCCGGTAGCCGCCAGGAGCGCCCAGACGGCGGTCGGCTCCGACCGACCGGAGGCGAGGACCAGACCACTTGCGATCAGCAGGCTGACGCCGAGCGCCAGTCCGGCGCGCGCCATGTGCGCGGCCAACGACTGCTTCCGCGGGAAGGCGTAGGCGTCGAGGATCCTGAGACCGACCAGAGCGGCGACAGCCCACACGCCGGCGGCGACCGGGTGGCCCGCCACGGTGATCGCGACCGCGAGTCCTGCGGCGAGCACGACGTCCAGACCCCGCGCCGCGCGGGCGAGGAGCCGTGTCTCAAGCCTGGCTCGCGACGGCACCAGACGGCCCGGGCGGAACGGACCTCGCTTGGCCGGACCCGGTCCAGGCCCATTCGCCGCGCCGCCCGCGAACGGCGAAGCCGACTCCGGCGCGACGCCGAAGGCCAGGGTTTCGACGTTGGAGACGGGGGAAGACACGGTACGCACAGGGCTCGTCATTGGAAAAACCGCGTTCAGCCTAGCGCCCCCGTCTGAGCGTGGCGTTAACATCGGAAATTTCCGACATCCGCCGTTGTCATCGCGAACCGAACACGCTATCGAACCGCTCCCTCTCAGGAGGAGACGTGGCCGAGAGGCTGAAGGCACCGCTTTGCTAAAGCGGCATACCTCAAAAGGGTATCGAGGGTTCGAATCCCTCCGTCTCCGCCATCCATCTTTGATTTAATTCAATATTTTATCGAAGAGCGGTCTGGTTCCCTTAACCGCTCCCCGATAGAGCGCCCGCTAGGGTGCCTCTTGGTCCCTCAGCCGCGTGGCGAGCGCCCTTAGAATCTTCGCCAGCCCCAAGGCCTCAGCAGATCGCCCGCCATGCCTCCAGGCGTTGCTATTGCCCTTTGGCGCGCCCGGGTTTGTTCCGCCGTGCATTCTGCATCGTCTTCGTCCCTTCACCACCGGGGATTGGCATTCGGTCCCCGCCCGCGTTCTGGCCAAGCAACGTGGAGCCGCCGCCAGCCTCCGAGGTTGCATGGGATTGATCGTCGGCTTTTCCAATTCCTTGCCCCCGGGGGTGATGGTGGAAGTTGTCGGCGATGACGGCTTGTCCGCCTTCGTTGACGTGGACATGGCGAACGGTTTGCTCTCGCGGTTGATGGACTTTGGCCAGCGCCTCCAGCGTCGCACGGGAATTACTCTGAGCCTTCATGGCGAGGCGAGCGTAAGTCTCGGCGGCGTGCATGTGTTCGCCCATGTTGAGAGCAGACCGCCGGGCAAGTTCGGTAAACATCGCATCCAGGGTCAGGGCCTGCGATATGAGCAAGCGGCTGGCTAGGGCAATGTCGCCTGTCTCAGCTTGCGCGGTGGTCCTTTGGATGTGCTCGACATAGTCCATTAGACAGGGTGTTTCGACGCCCTGGCTCACGCCCTTCTGGATACAATTCGCCGCGACTAGGGCGTGGCGCACGTGCGGCTCTAAATACCCCCGCGCCAGGGCTTGGCCGTTCGTTTCGCCGTGCTCCATTTTGAGAACGAAAGTACTCTTGTTGCCTTTGTTGGCGTCCGACTTCGTCTCGCTAGTCATGCTTGCACCTGTGCATTTCGCGCCTTCGCGCCGATGTTTTGAGAGGTCCCGCAGCGCTTTCCGATCACCCGCCCTCCGGGCTCCAGCCGCTCCAGGCCAAATTGTGCCGCCGCCTCTTGGCTCGCCCCCTTGAGCAGGTAGCCGAACGCGACTTGGAGATTGACCGCGTGCAGTTGGGGGTTGCCCGTCTCCAGGCCTAAGCGCCCTCCTATCGGTTTGCTGAGGATCACGCGCGCCCGGTAAGGCTGGCCGGTGATCCGACGCAGCCAGCCCCTTTGAAGGTTCGCCACGACGGCGACGAGAGGGGCGGGGACATGGGCCAGCATGTGACAGTGTCCGCCCTTGTCTTGGCCCTTGGCGGTCGCGCTCTCATGGGTCCAGATCCAGGCGGTTGGGCTTCCATGTCGGGCGAGCGCCTTGGACATCAGATCGAGAAACCGCCCGGTGGCCTTAGCCATGCCCGCTAGGGGAACGCCCGCCGCCTGCCAATGGATCGTCACCATGCGAGTGAACGGCAGGCCGATGGCTTGAGCGTACCTTTCGGCGGCGATGAGATTTGCGACTTGGGCGACGGTGAGGGCGTAGCTGTCACGGTCGGCGCGATTGCGCGCACCTCCCTGACCACCGCCCCCAGCGGAATGGGCTCCCCCACCAATAGTAAGGTAACTAGGGGCCGAGGATGCCGAGGCCAGGCAAGGCCCCACGACTGTTGATGTTCTGGCCAGGCGCGGCGGGTTTGAAACTTCACCGAAACCGCAATCCCGGTGAAGTTTCAAAACACCGCCATGTCGCTGCCCGGTGAGGGATTTTGACATGGCGGTGGTGGTCATCCGGCTACCCAGACAATCGCGAGTTTGCCCGTCTTGTTGGGCCTGCGTTGGCCGCTGTCGCGGATCACGCCCTTGAGCCGTAGCTCGCTGGTCCGGGGTTGGATGGACCAACGGTCAAGATCGAGCGTTGCCGCCAGTTCGTCGGCGGTAAGGCCGTTCTCACCGGCATTGCGGATCGCGCTTGCCGCCATCCGTTGCAGCCGCCCCAGCTTGGGCGCCAGGGCCTGAGCGGAGGCGATTGAGGTCTCAACGTGCCGGTGTCCCGGGCTGTCAGGATACACGCTCATGACGCGCCTCCCTCAGCCAGCGGCGGCAGTTCCGCGCGGGCCAACAGTTTGGCCAGCCAATTGGCTTGCGCCTCGCTCATGGGCGACGGATCGACAACGAGTTGGCCAAGGAATTGCCCCGCCTTGCGGCTGAGCTGGCTCGGGCCGCTGAGAAGGGCTAGCGCCGCCGTGCGGTGGTCGGTGAAGGGGTTAGCCATGATCGCCACCCCCAAAGGCCAGGGTCGCGACCAGCGCAGCCAGTTGAGGCCGTACGCCATGGACGGCGATCAGGTGTTGAGCGCGGTATGTCGAGAGGATAAAAGCTTCGTGCGTTACGTCGGCAAACAAGACGCACGAAGCCCGGCCCCCGTTGGTCGGGCTTTTCTCTTGGGGCATGACTCAAGCCTCCCCCGATACCAGCGCATAGAGCGCCTCAGCCGGAACTATGGTCCGGCCCCCGACGCGAACGACGCGAAGCCGTCCCGCCGCGATGTGGTTGTAGAGCGTTGTCCGGCCAAGGCTGGAGGCTTGGCAGGCTTCCCGAATGCTGAAACCGATCTTCGGGGGATCGAGCTTGGAAGTCTTCATGTGTTGTTCCCGTGCGGCCTCAGCTGAATCGCTTCGGACGGCACGGGAAGACCAACTATCGCTGCCTAAATGCGCTCGCACGGCAACGAACCGTCGAGCTATGCGGGTGGTTCATTGCGGAGGCGCGCGTACATGTCCCGATAGTATTTTCCGAGTGTTGACTTTTCCTCCGCTGCAAACGCTTCGGGCCTAATCGACCAAATTTGAATCAGTAAATCCCAAGCTGATCCAGACATTGATTCTGTATTTATTCCGTCATTTACCGATGACGATAATGATCTGTCATGGCGATAAGATGTATCAATATTGTTTTCTCGAAGTATTGAAATAAGGGAATAAATGAATCTTCGGTCCCCTCCGGCGATTTTTCCTCCTTTGTCCCCCTCCCAATATTTGATCGCCTTTGCTGCTGTGTATGCAAGGGCATGGAGGGCGGTAAGGGCATCGTCGGCGGACTTTAGGGGATCAATAGCGCGCTTGGTCCAGTGACTGCCCCGCCAGCCGGGCGTGGTTGCGACTTGGACAAGTGCCATCCACGTAGCCTTGTGACCACCACTCGTGCCCCATGAACCAATCGGGGGGTGCGAGGTGCTGTTCTCAAGCTGATGGGCGTCTAGGTAGCCAATCGCCTCCAAAGCAATATCCACGCCGTGAACGAAGCTTTTGAGGCGCTTTTTGATCACCGACATGCGCGGTAGTTTATCGCGATTGGCAGTCTCCCAAGCGCTCCACCAAAGCGCACGACCGATCACCTCTCGCGCTTCATAGCTCAGAGCAATTCCAGCGCCCTGGCAGGCAGCATCCCACTCAACATCTGAAAGGTCCCGCTGCGTCACCGCTTCGCCAAGAAGCCAGGGCCCAGGGAAGTTTTCGTCCGGATCGTTCGCCACGAACGTGCTCACTTGTCGGGCTCCCTACGGGCTGCTGCGTCGCGCCGCTCAACTAAAAAGAATGAAGTGTCGCGATGCCACCCTAGTTGATTCGAGCCAGTGGCCGACTAAAGGGGGCGTGGTTCCGTCAGGCCAACGCGCATGCGCGCGGTACTTAGAACTCATGCCAGTGCGCCCCGCAGCGGCATGACATTAGCCCCAGCCGCACCACCGCCCGCGCAGTAGTTGGCCCAATCGTCCATGAGCCGCCGCCTCTTTTCGAAGAGGTCGCCGCGCCGGTAAGCCGCTTCGGACTTGTTGCCGATGACGTGCGCCAGCGCCATTTCGCAGACTTCATGGGCGTAACCGGTGCGCTCCGCCGCCCAATCGCGAAAGGCGGACCGGAAACCGTGAACGGTGCAATCTTGCTTCATACGGCGCATGAGCATGGTCATCGCCATGCTGGACAGCTTGCCGCCCCGAACCGCCGGGAAAAGGCTCGCCTTACTTAGCGGCTTGACCTTCTCCAGTATCTCGACGGCGCGCAGCGACAAGGGAACGCGGTGTTCCTTGCCCGCCTTCATGCGCGAGCCCGGGATAGTCCAGACCGCCTTTTCAAGATCAACCTCCGCCCATGTGGCCCCCAGCACTTCGCTAGTGCGCGTCGCAGTCAGGATCACAAATTCCAGAGCCAGCGCCGCTATAGCTTCCCGGCCCCGCAGATCAGCCAGGAAGGCCGGAAGTGCGTCATAGGGCATGGCGGTATGGTGGCCTCGGGTCAGCCTTGCGCGCGGCGGCAGAATTTGCGCGATGTGGCCACGCCAGCGAGCGGGGTTCTCGCCCTCGCGGTAGCCCCGGGCCTTGGCCGCGTCTAGGACGGTCTCGATGCGCCCCCGGATGCGGCTGGCGGTCTCTGGCTTGTCCTGCCAGATCGGCTCCAGGATTTGCAGCACGTGGCCCGTGCCGATTGACCCCACAGGCAATTCGCCCATGACCGGATAGACGTAGGTCGCAAGCGTGTTGCGCCATTGCTGGCGGTGCTTGTCGTTGCGCCAGCTTGCCTCATTTGCCGCGATATAGGCCTCAGCAACTGCTTTGAACGTCACCCCGGCCACCTTAGCCGCCTGAGCCGCCGCAAGGGCCTCTGAGGCCTCTCTCTGGCGTTCCTCCAGCGGATCAATGCCTCGATTGACCTTGAGGCGAAGCGTGTCCCGGGCGGTGCGGGCTTGGGCCAAGGAAAGCCCGCCCGGGCCAGCCGCGCCAAGGCCAATGTCCCGCGCCTTGCCTCTGAGCATGAAGCGATAGACCCAAGACCGCGCGCCGGTGTCTTTGACCAGCAGGTAGAGCCCGCCTCCGTCCGCGTGGCGCCCTGGTTTGGCGCTTTTCACCGCAAGGGGCGTGAGCGCATTGCTGAGCTTGCGTGGCATGGCGGAGCGATCCCGTTCCCTAAAAGGCTCCCCGATAGTAGCGCGGTTTTAGGGGAACGCAACGGGACTGGCTTGGACGGGTATCCGGATGAAGTTTGCAGAAAGCGCAGATTTAGAACGAGAAATGCGGGAAATTTGGGACGGCGTTGGACGGTAGTTTGGCGGACTCCGTCTCCGCCATTTCATTCAACAAGCTAAGAATGCCTCAGGGTCGTGCTAGGCCGCTTGAGGTCCGTGCTTTTTGGCGAGCCGTGCGAAGTGCTCGGCGACCGTTTGCGCGAGCCAGTTGACCGGGTTCTCGCCCGGCCGATTGCGGCTGGACATCCATACGGCGAGGCAGGCGGTAGCGAACAGGCCGGCCGGGACACCGACGGTCAGCAGCGCGGGGAAGCCCGTGGCCGTGCTCAGGGCCTGACCCATAACCAGCGATGTTTCGAACAGGAACAACAGCACGCCGCCGATCACCATGGCCGAGCCCGCCCCGGCTCGCTTGGCGCTCAAGGCGAAGGGCACGGCCATCAGCGGCAGCAGCGGTAGAATCAGCGCGCGGGACGAGCGTGTGAACAGTTCGGCGAGCAACGCCTGGCGGGGCAGGGCGGGCGTGGCCTTGCCAAAGCCCTGCTTAGCCAATTCCAGCAGGGTGAGTTCGCTGACATTGTCGCCGCGTATCCGCAGGGACTTGGCCTGGGCGACCGGCAGGTCGAACCGGAACCGGGTGAAATCGGCGACATAGACTTCGCCGAGGGGTGTCGTGCTGACCTGGCGGCCGTCGCGAAGCACCAGAGTGGCCTTGGTTTCGCCAGGGGCTTTCAGGACCTCGGCCGTGGCGGCGGTCAGAACATCCTCGCGGCCGTCTGGCCCGAGTTCCCGGATGAAGATCCGCTGCAGATGACGGCCGCTGGCGTCGGCGGTGTCGGCGGTCAGCAGGATGTCCTTGCCGGCCGACAACAGCGCCTTGGGCCGCACGTCGCCGTTCCAGCCTGCATTCGCCACCGCGTGGAGCACCGCGTGATAGGCGTAGCGGCTGTAGGGCTGGATGAAGCCGAAGAGCACGATGCTGAAGACCATCAGCGCCGCGCCAAGCGCCACGAACGGCGCGGCGAAGCGGTCCAGCGATATGCCGCTGGCCAGGATCGCGTCGATCTCCGAGCTCTTGTTCAGACCGTTGACCACGACGAACAGGCCGATGAAGAAGCCGCCGGGCAGGGTGAGACCCACATAATGCGGCACCAGGTTCACCAGGAGCTCCATCAGGAACCTGAAGCCCTCTGTGGTCTGGGATAGCACCTGGAACGACCGCATCAGCCGCTCCATCAGGAACATCACCATGGTGCTGACCAAGACCGCCGACATGGGCGTCAAGGTTCGCCGCAGCAGGTAGCGGTCGATCGTGTTCGGGATCATCGGGCGGCGAGGCTCAAAGAACGGGCAGGCCGTTGGGCTGAGGCTCGACATAACCACCGGGTCTGGACCGCGCGGGGCTCGGGACCCGCCAGGTCGGTGTGCGCGCGGCGTGTCGGTCCAGAGCCTCGGCATAGACCTCGAACACCTCGTCGAGGATGTTTGTCCAGCGGTAGGCCGCGCTCCGGTCCAGCGCCTCGGCCGCCAGACGCCGCCGCTCACGCGCGTCGACCAGCAGCGTCGCCAGCGCTTCGGCAAAGGATGTCCGCTGGTCGTGCGCGCAGAGCAGGGCGTCCTTCCCGTGATGCAACAAGGCGCGGGTGTTGGGCGCGTCAGCGCACACCATGGCTAGGCCGCAGGCCATCGCCTCGAGATTGACGTTTCCGAACGTCTCGGTGGTGCTGGGATTGAAGAAGATGTCGCCACTGGCCAAGGCGCTCGCCAGGGTTTCGCCCGACAGGAAGCCCGTAAACACCGCGTCCGGCAGGCGGGTCTCGAACCAGGCCCTGGCCGGACCGTCCCCGATCACCAGCACCTGGGGTCCGAGGCCGGCCGCCCTCAGTCGCCCGATCGTGTCCGCGAAGGCCTCCAGGCCTTTCTCCATCACGATCCGGCCCAAGAACACGATCACGGGACGATCCGGGGCGAAGCCTTGCGCAAGGCGCCAGGACGAATCGCGTCGGCCTGGATGGAACAGCGTGGGGTCCACCCCGCGCGCCCAGGTGCGCACGCGGGTGGAGGGGGCGTTTGCCCGCACCTCCTCGGCGATGGCCTCGGTCGGGGGCATGACGTAGTCGCACGCGCCGTAGAACTTCCAGAGCTGGCGGCGGGCGAGCGGGCGCAGAGCGCCCAGCCCATAGTAGTCGAGATAGGTGTCGAACAGCGTGTGAAGGCTGGCGACCACCGGCACGTTCAACTGGCGACCGAACTTCAGCGCGGCCGAGCCCAGCAGGTCCGGCGCGGACAGGTGGATCAGGTCGGGGGCGAAAGCCTCAATATCCCGCCGGATGTGTGCGGGAAGGCCAAGCGCCACGCGGTAGTCGCTGCGAAACGGGACCTTGACCGACGGCACCGAGACGAGATCGCCGACGGGTGCAAACGCCGGCGTCGGAGAGGTCGGCGAATAGACCCGCACCTTGGCGCCCCTGGTGCTCTGCAAGTGGTCGACGAGTCGGTTCAGGGATTTGTTGGCGCCATCTAAGGTGTAGTTGTAGTTGCCGGAGAACAAAGCGATCCGCATCGACCGCGTTTCGCTCGCGCCCATGAGTCTCTGGCTTTCCATGCTCGCCCCTTCGCGTGTCGACTTGGTTTTGGACCAAGACGACACGCTCGCCCCTTCACCACACGAATTGTGATTACCGGATGAGGCGTACACCGGCTCATGTCGTGTTTTTGTGAAGGTGGGCCCGCCAATCCGTCACACAGTTGTCTTAGCGGTGCTCTGAGGACGCATTTTGGGGAAGTTTCGAGACGCCATGCGGTTAGTGGATGTCGCCGAGTTCTATTCACCGACCGGCGGCGGCGTGCGAACCTATATCGACCGCAAACTGCAGGCGGCCGAGCAGCTGGGTCACGAGTTGTTCGTGATCGCGCCGGGACCGCGCGACAGCTTCGAACAGCGCGGCGCGGGGGGCGTGATTCAGGTCCGCAGTCCCAGGCTTCCGTTCGACGCCAACTATCACATGTTCTGGAACGCGGCGCCGGTTCACGCTTGGCTGGATCGACTGGCGCCGGATTTGGTCGAGGCCTCCTCGCCTTGGCGAGGCGCGTGGATCGTCGCCCGCTGGTCCGGCTCCGCGCCGCGCGCGATGTTCGTGCATTCCGATCCGGTGGCCTCGTATCCGCAGCGCTGGCTCGCGCCCGTCGTCGGTCCGGAACAGGTCGACAGCCTGTTCTGGTGGTTCTGGCGGTACCTCCGCCAACTGACCGCGCACTTCGGGTCCGTGGTGGCGGGGGGAGCCTGGTTGGCCGACCGGCTGATGGGGCAGGGCGTCGAGGCCGTCACGAGCATTCCGCTGGGCATCGATCGTACGGCCTTCTCGCCGACGCTCCGCGACGAAGCCCTGAGGTCGCGCCTCCTGGGCGCCTGCGCTTGCCCCTCCGACGCCCGACTGGTGCTCGGCGTCGGCCGGTTTCACCCCGAAAAGCGCTGGCCCATGGTCATGGAGGCGGTCACGCGCGCCAGGGCCGGGACACCGCTGGGTCTCGTCTTGATCGGCGACGGCGTCGACCGCGCGCGCGTGCTTCGCGCCGCGGCCGGTAAGCCTCACGTCCAGATCCTGCCGCCGATCCACGATCGGCCGCGCCTGGCGGCGCATCTGGCCAGCGCCGACGTGTTGATGCACGGCTGCGAGTCGGAGACCTTCGGACTGATCCCGGCTGAGGCCATGGCCAGCGGCCTGCCTGTCGTGGGGCCTGATCGGGGCGGCTTCGCGCATCTGGCGCGTCCGGAGACATCGGAAGTCTACCAGTCGGGCGACACCGCTGCGGCGACAGCGGCGCTCGAGCGGCTTCTCGCGCGCGATCCGCAAACCCTGAGAGCCGCTGCGCTCCAGGCGGCGGCGGGCGTGCGACGCGATATCGACCACTTCACGGAGCTCTTCGACCACTACGCGTCTATCGTTCATAGGTCGCGGGCATGAGCGGCCCATCAGACGCCAATGCGGGGGATCAAGCCACTCAACCGGCGCCGGGCGCGACCACCTCGCGGGTATGGGTGTGGCTTGGCGGTCTGCTGTCTGTCGGCATGGTGGCGGCGATCGTTCTGCAGCTGGGCGGCGCCACGTCGGAGGTGCTGGACACCATCGGCCGTCTGCCGCTGCTGGTCTGGCCGGCGCTTGTGTTGCTGTACCTCGTCCAGCCTCTGTTCGACTTCGTGATCTTCCGTCGACTGTGGAACATGCCGCCGGCGGGCATAGAGGCCTTGCTCCGCAAGAACATCATCAACGAGGTGGTGCTGGGCTACAGCGGCGAGGCCTATCTCTATGTCTGGGCGCGCCGAGCGACGAGCGTGGTCGCCGAGCCCTTCGCGGCCATCAAGGACGCGAACATCGTCTCGGCCCTGTTGGGCAACCTGTTGACCTTGGTGCTGGCGGCGGTCAGCGCGACGCAGCTTCGCGACCTGGACTTCGCCCGCCAATTGGGGCCGGCGCTGTGGTCGGGTGTCATTCCCCTGGCCATCTCCCTCATCGTCCTGCTCTTCGGTCGGCGCGTGTTTTCGCTCGGTCTCGGCCAGCTGATTTATGTGGGCGTGGCCAGTTGCGTGCGGCTGGCGGTCTGGACCGGACTGACCGTCCTGGTCTGGCGCCTGGCGATGCCGGAGGTCCAGCCCGGCCTTTGGATCGTGCTACTGGCGATCCGCTACCTGATCTCACGCATCCCTCTGATTTCGAACAAGGATCTGGTGTTCGGAAATCTGATGCTGTTGTTGCTGGGCGCGCACTCGACGGTGGCGACCTTGCTGGCGGCTTTGGCCTTGGTGACGCTGATCATGCACCTGGTCGTCACGGTCGGGCTGGGCGCGCTCGACCTGGCGCGGCGGCTCCGGCGCGCTTCGGCCCGGTCAAGGGCGGAGGAGGGGCCATGACCGATTGGCGAGCGAGGATCCCTGGACGGGACATCTGGCGCGTGGGCCTGGTCCAGGCGCCGATCGCCGAGATCGCCCGGCTTGGCTTTTCCACCGCGCCGCCGGTCCGCTGGCTGGCCGAGGAGCCACGGCTGAAGTTCGTGGCCGACCCGTTCGGCCTCTGGCGAGACGGGCGCCTGTATTTGTTCGTCGAGGCCTACGACTACCGCACCCGCCATGGGGTCATCGAGGTGATCGAACTTGATGGGGCGTTCTCGGCCGTTCGGCGCGCGGTGGTGCTGCGCGAGCCTTGGCATCTGTCCTATCCGCAGGTCTTCGAGGCCGACGGCCAAGTCTGGATGCTGCCCGAGGCTCACCGATCGGGCGCGCTGACGCTTTATCGCGCGGCCGCGTTTCCTGACGTCTGGGAACCGGTGGCGCGTCTGACGCTGGACACGCCGGCGATCGACGCCACCCCGTTCCGCCACGGCGGGCTCTGGTGGCTGGCCTATTCCCCCACCGGACCGCAGCGCTGGAAGCAGGGCCGTCTTCACCTGGCCTTTGCGGAGCGTCTGAGCGGTCCGTGGCGACTGCACCCCGGCAATCCGGTCCGCAACAATCTGGCGTCCAGTCGTCCCGGCGGCACGGTCTGGATGGAAGACTCAACGCCCGTCTTGCCGGTGCAGGACTGTACGCTGACCTACGGCGGCGCTATCCGGCAATTGAAGTTTCTTCGGCTGGATCCCGAACGGTTCGAGGCCGAGGCCAGCGCGCCGCTCGCCCCGCCCTCCGACGCGGGCCGATATGCCATGGGCCTGCACACCCTGTCGGCGGCCGGTCCGGTCACGTTGTTCGACGTTAAGCGCATCGACCGCTCGCTTTGGGCGTCGCGGCAAAAGGCGACATCTTGCGCGTCCTGACCTTCCTGCACAGTTTCGAGCCGGGCGGCGTCGAGCGGATCGCTCTGCGGATGGTGCGGCAGTGGCGTGCGCAGGGCATGGATGCGCCGCTGTTCCTGGGGCGCCTGGACGGTGACATGCGCGCGGATGTCGGCGCCGGTCTTGAGATGATCTGTCCGCCGGGCGGCGGTCGCCATGTGGCCGGCATGGAGACGCTCTGGATGATCTGCACGCTGCCCGCCGTGGTGCGGCGGGTGCGCCCCGACGTTCTGTTCTGCGCGGGCAACACCTACGCCGTCGTAGCCGTGGCCCTGAAGATCCTGCTGGGGCGCGATTGTCCGCCCATCCTGTTGAAGATCAGCAATGATCTGGACCGTCGCGACCAGCCCGGCTGGTTTCGGATGGTCTATCGACTGTGGCTCCGCGTTCAGGGACGGCTCATTGACCACTTCGTAGGCATGGAAACGCCGATGGCCGAGGAGATCCGCGACGGCCTCGGCGTTTCGGCCGATCGGATCACGATCATTCCCGATCCCGCCTTGTCGCGGCCCTTGATCGAGCGTTTGCGGACGCGCCCCGGCGTTCCGCGCGTCGAAGGCGTCGGACGTCGCTTCGTGTGTGTCGCGCGGCTCACGCGGCAGAAGAACATCGCCCTGATGCTCCGCGCCTTCGCGCGCGGGGGCCAAGAGGGCGATACGCTGAGCGTGATCGGCGACGGGCCGGAGCGCGCTGCATTGGAGCGCCTCGCCCGGGATCTTGGCCTGGAGCTGCGGGTGCGGTTCGCGGGATATCAACCCGATCCGGTGCTCCAGTTGCCGTTGTTCGACGTATTGCTGCTCTCGTCGGACTATGAGGGCGTGCCGGCTGTGATCCTTGAGGCCCTGGCGGCCGGGTTGCCGATCGTCGCCACCGATTGCAGCCGCAGCATGCCGAGCTTGCTGGGCCATGGCGCATTGGGCCGGCTGGTTCCCGTCGGTGACGAGCAAGCCCTGGCCGAGGCTATCGCGAGCGTTGGTGTCTCGTCGCAGGATCAGAGCCTGAGCCTGGCCCAGGCCGAACGCTTCACAATCGAGGGGGCTTGCGAGGCGTACCGACGCGCCATGGCGGGGCTCCGCGTCTAGCGATTTCGTGGACTCCGAGGGGCGGGAGCGTCTGATCGCAGCTCCCGCCGCCCGATCAGATCCTATTTCAGCCCGAGCTTGGCCGCGATCTCGGCCCACGGCACGAGCTTGAAGTTCTGGGCCTCGGGCGGGGAGATGTTGCGGCCGTCCTGCGCGACGAAGGCGCCGGCTTCCAGGCCCGCGCCGACCGAGGCGCTGCTGACGTCCAGGCCATCGGTTTCGGAGACGCCATCCACGCCGTTGGAGCCATTGGCGGTCACCGCAAAGCTGCCGACATAGGCGTTGGCGCCCTCACGGCGGAAGACGGCGTAGGTGTTGTTGCCCTGGCTGGAGACAACTAGGTAGCCCTTGCCGTTGGGCTGCGCGTAGAGGCCGACACCTTCCAGATCGTCCTTGAGCGCGGGGTTGTCGGCAACGCGGGCGATCGCGGTCTTGGCCGATCCCGCCTTGGCGTCAGCGCTCAGTTTCCACAGCGCCACGTCCTCCTCGGCCACGTAGAGCGCGCCGGTCTCGTCGTCGGCGACGCAGCCTTCGGTCTGAGTGTCGAACCGCACGTCGCGCACGGCCCTGGCCACGACCTTGCCAGCCCCGTTGTCGGACAGCTGGAACTGTCGCACCAGCCCCTCGGGATCGGAGATGAAGGCGAACGTTCCGCCCTTGCGGTCGCGATACAGGCAAAGCCCGTAGGGATCGCTGAGCCCGGTGGCCTGGATCCCGTCGGCGACGCTGGTCAGCAGCCGGGTTTCGGGATCGATGGTGTAGAGGGCGACCGCCTTGTGCGTGCGGTCGCTTGCGGCCACCAGGGTGACGGTTTTGCCGCCCAGCTTGAAGCCGCCCCGCAGGTCCACGTTGTTCATCTTGCCGTCGGCAAGGTACTGCAGGCGCTTGCCCGACAGGTCGTAGACCAGCATGCCGCCCTTCTTGTCGGTGGCGATGATCGCGCTCTTCGCCGGATCGGTGGGGTGGACCCAGATGGCGGGATCGTCCGCGGCGTCGCCGTCATGGCCCACGGGTTCGGTCTCCATCGTCGCCTGGGTCAGGGCGACCCGGCTCTTGGCGACCGGAGGCGCATCCTCCCCGAGCGGCAGCTTCAGGGCGGCGGCGACATCTGCCCAAGACACGACCTTGCTGTTGCCGCCGGCCTTGCGATCATCCGCGATCAGCAGGGCTCCGCCGGGAAGGCTCGCGCCGACCGGGGCGCGCAGGCCAAACAGACCCGAGGGGCTCTCGATCGCCGGCGCGCCGTTCGCAGTCACCCGGAAGGCGCCGACGAAGCGATCGTCGGCGGAGCGGTCATAGACGTTGTAGTCGCCGGCGTCGGCGTTGGCCGCCACCAGATAGTTCGCGCCTGCGCCGCCGTTGATCACGGCCAGGCCAGCGACCTCGCCGGCGATGCGGCCCAGGCGGTTGGCGTCGATCAGCGTGGGCGCCGGATCGGCCTCCGGATCGGCGTCATAGCGCCAGACGCCGACGGCCTCCTGCGCCACATAGAGCGCGCCGCTGGCGTCGTCGGCGACGCAGTACTTCGCTTCGGACGACAGGCGCAGGCGACGCAGCACGCGCCCGTCGATCTGACCATCCGTGGTCGGATAAAGCAGCCACTGATCCAGCTGGCCCTCGCGCCCCATGACGAAGGCGTAGAGCGCACCATCACGCGCGCTGCGGTGCAGGCAGACGCCTTCACCCGAAAAGCCCAGTTGGATCGGCCGGGCGTCGACCGCTACGATCTGGCCCGTTGCATAGTCCCGGCCGAACACGCGCAGGCGGCCGGCCTGACGATCCAGCGCCACGACGAGGGCGCGCGCGCCGTCCTCGCGGGCGTCGACCGCATAGACCTCGCCGCCCGGTACGGCGGCCGTGCGCTGACCGTTCAGGTCGTAGATTTCAAGGCCGCCCAGTTCACCGGTCGCGGCGATGACGCTCTTTCGTGGATCGGCGGGATTGCGGAGCACCACCACCCCATTGGCGCCGCCGCGGGCGGTGGGCGTGGTCGCGCTGACGACGCTGACGCCGGGCGTGGTTTGGGCCAACGCCGGCGCGGCGGTCATCAGCGCCAGCAGGCTGGCGGCGAGTTTCAGTCGAGTCATGGCGGCGCCCCTCTTGTTCTTCGATCTGCTTGGCGGGAACTAGACCCCCAACGCTGACGGGAAGCTGACGGAACCGCGACAGATTTTGCACGCTGCGAGGTCCGCCTCGCCGCCCGTGGTGACGCTCAACGCCTTGACGTCGTCGTTTTTGCCTTCGAAGTTGGCGCCAGGGAGAGCGGCTTGAGGCGCATCCCAGTGTTTCAAGCGAATGCCATGAAAGTCGGGTAGGGGGCTTCATTCGAGGGCGCGCCGCCGATCTCGCGCGCCAGGGGATGCTACGCAATGCTTGATCTTGTCACCGTCACGGCCGAGGAGTTCGCCGACCTGCGCGCCAGTCTGCCGGCGATTACTGACCGCTATCTCTTCGACGTGTTCGGCATCAGCGAGACGACCTGGGTCAAGCTGCGCAAGGGCCTGCCGATCAAGCGCGTGACCCTGGAGCGGGCGCTGGCCAAGCGCGAGCGCTGGCGAGCCCAGGGCGGCGCCAGCCGGGTCGCGGCCTGACCAGAAGCCGCCCGCGCGCTCGCACATTGTAGCGAAGTCGCCCGGACGGAGCGATGATCCGGCGTTGCGGCGCGTCAGCCGCGTGTCAGGATGGTCGTGGAATCGTCAGGTCCATGATCCAGTCCCAATCCATATTCCGCGCTGCTGTGATCGCCCTGGTCGTCTCGGCCGGGATGAGCGGCGCGTCCGCTCTCGCCAGCGAGAGCAAGAAGAAGAACCACGAGGTGGCGCGCCAGGCGCTGCTTCGCAAGGAGGTTCTGCCGCTGACACAGATTCTGGCGATCGCCGCCCGGCGCGCGCCGGGCGAGGTCATCGAGGTCGAGTTGGAGGACGCCGGGGGCGGGCGGCTGAAATACGATCTGAAGATCCTGGCCAAGAATGGGCGTGTGCGGGAACTTGAGCTCGACGCCAAGACGGGCGCGACCCTGAAGCTTGAGGACGACTGAGTGCGGGCTCTGATTGTCGAGGACGATCCCGTTGTTGGTCTGGACCTGAGCAAGGCGCTGAGCGGGGCCGGCTTCGTGGTCGATCTCGCGCGCGACGGCGAGGACGCTTCGTTCCGGGGCGAGGTCGAGGACTACGCGGTTGCGATCCTGGACCTCGGACTGCCGCGTCTCGACGGTCTGTCGGTGCTGCGACGTTGGCGGGCCAATGATCGGACCTTCCCGGTGCTGATCCTGTCGGCGCGCGGTGACTGGACCGAGAAGGTCGAGGGCATCGAGGCCGGCGCCGATGATTACCTGGCCAAGCCCTTCGAGATGGGCGAGCTGCTGGCCCGGGCCAGGAGTCTCGTGCGCCGGGCCGCCGGCCGTATGTCGCCGGTGATCGAGGCCGGCCGTCTGGCGCTGGACACCCGCAGGATGTCCGCCACGCTGGATGGCGCGGCGGTCCGGCTTTCGCCGCTGGAGTTCCGCCTGCTGGACTGCCTGGCGCACAATCCCGGCCGCGCCGTGTCGGCGGGGGAGCTGGCCGAGCAACTGTACGGTGTGGCCGACACCGCCGACACAAACGCTATCGAGGCCCTGGTGACGCGTCTGCGCCGCAAGGTGGGGGCGGACGTCATCGAGACGCGCCGAGGCTTCGGCTATCTGCTGTCCGGCGGGGCCGCGTGAGGCGCGGTTCGCTGCGATGGCGGCTGATCGCGGGCGGCATGCTGGCGATCCTGGCGGCGCTGGTCGTCGCGTGGCTAGCCATGATCTGGTTGTTCGATCGTCACATCGTTCGCCGCGAAACGGCCGAGCTGAGCCGGACGGGCGAGGCGCTGGCGGCCGGACTGAAGCTGAAGCCTGACGGCGCGCCGGTCGTCCAGGCGGCGTTGCCCGATCCTCGGCTCTCCCGGCCGGCCGGCGGGCTGTATTGGCAGGTCTCGACGCCGCAAGGCGCCGATCGGTCGGTGTCGTTGTGGGACCAGGCGCTTGGACCGCCGAGTGTCGCGCCTGTCAAAGAGTGGGCGTCGCGTGTCGCCGCCGGACCTTTCGACGACGAAATCCTGCTGGTCGAGCGATCGGTGCGGCCCGATCGCGGTGGGCCGGCCGTGCTGATCCAGGTCGCCAGTGACCAGAAGGCCCTCCGCGCCGCCCGAGAGTCGTTTGGCCGGGACCTCGCGCTCTTCCTGGCCGCTCTCTGGACGGTGCTGTCGGCCGCCGCCGCCCTGCAAGTCACTCTGGGCCTGTCGCCGCTCAAGCGCGTTCGGGAGGATTTGGCGCGGCTGCGCAAGAGCCCCTCGGCGCGGATGTCGGAGGTCCACCCCTTGGAGATCGCGCCGCTGGCCGAGGCTATCAACGCCTTGGCGGAGGCGAGAGAGGGCGATCTGGCCCGAGCGCGCCGCCGAGCCGGTGATCTGGCCCATGGCCTCAAGACGCCGCTCGCGGCCCTGGCCGCTCAGAGCCGGAGGGCGCGGGAGGCCGGCGCGGCCGAGGCCGCCGATGGGCTGGACGATGCGATCGCCGCCGTTGGCGCGGCTCTGGAGGCCGAACTCGCCCGCGCCAGAGCGGCGGCGGCGCGCGAGACCACGTTCGCCGCCGAGAGCGCGCCGGCCAAGGTCACCGAGCGCCTGATCGCCGTCCTGGAGCGCACGGCGGAGGGCGAGCGGCTTATCTTCGACATCGACCTCGCGGATGACTTCAACGTTCCCGCCTCTCAGGACGTGCTCACCGAGATCCTGGGCGCGCTGATCGAGAACGCGGCCCGCTATGGCCGACGTCGGGTGCGCGTGTCGGGAGGACCGATCGCACGCGGGTGTTGTCTGGTCGTCGAGGACGATGGCCCCGGCCTGGACGAAGGGCGGGCCGAGGCCGCCCTGGCGCGGGGCGCCAGACTGGACGAGGCAGGACCCGGTCACGGCTTGGGGCTGGCCATCGCCCGTGATCTTGCCGAGGCTTCGGGAGCCGCCCTGCGGATGGATCGCTCACCGCTCGGCGGCCTTCGGGTCACCGTTCAGTGGGAGGCCCCTCCCGGCTGATCGGGCGCCTTTACTTGAAGTTTGCCTTTCTCGCGGAGGGTGGCCCATCGAACACTCGGCGGGCCCATGGCGCTTCCTTCCTTCGCTCAGTCCGTTTCGCCGTCAAATGGCGACGAAAGCCGCATTCTCTCCCACCTGGAACAGGCGCGGGGGGCTATCGAGGGGCGTTTTCTCGAGGTCGGCGACGTGCTGTCCCGGATCGTCGACGGCGCCAATGTGCTGATCGACTCCCTGGACCGAACCCGTGATCGGCTCACGGGTGACACGGTTCGCGCTGCGACAAATCAGCTCACCGACGCGTCGATGCGGCTCAGGAGCCTGCCGGAATCCCTTCGCGAACGTCGTGACCGGATCGGCGATCTGATGCGGGCGGGCGGTGATCTGACCGTGCATATCGAGGATATGCGCCAGCATCTGGCCTACCTCCGGGTCTTCGGCGTCAACATCAAGATCACTTCCGGCGGGATCGCTGCGGCAGGCCCTGAGTTCGCGATCTTCGCGCAGGAAATCTGCGACTGTATCGAACTGGGCAGAGGGCAACTCGACACCTTCCGCGCCGACCTCGCCAAGCTCGATGAGGTCCTGAGCGCGGCCGTCGCGCACGAGGAGCGGCTGCGGCGGCGTTGCGAGGAACTGGTGCCGGCGATCCCTGACGCCTTGGTTTCGGAAGCCTCGGCGGTGAGCGCCCACCAGGCGACGGTCGCCGAGATCAGCAGCAATGTCGGCGAACTGGCGCGGGGTCTTCGCAAGAAGATCGGCGCGGTCCTTGGCGCACTGCAGATCGGCGACATCACCCGCCAACGCATCGAGCACGTTCAGCACGGCCTCGTCCTGCTGGAGACCTTCTCCGAGGCCCAGGCGCTGCCGGCCGAAGCGCGGGGGCGCCTCGACGGCTTCATGCGCCGATTGCTGGCCGCTCAACTGGCGGCGACGACCCGTGACTTCCAGACCGAGGTCTCCCGGATCGGCCACAATGTCAGCGCGATCGCGGGCGACGCCGACCAGATCATGCGACTTAGAGATCACGCGCAGGGACGGGCCTCGGACGGCGAGGGCAGCTTCCTGGCGGGCCTTGAAGCCAGCCTCGTCCAGGCCTCGGCGCTGGTGCAGGACATCGACGCGGGCGAACGCCTGGCCGAGGAGGTCAGCCGTTCGGCTGCGAGCGCCGCCCACGCGCTGGCGACCCAGATCCAGGCCATTCAGAACATGCGCGCCGACGTGCAGATGATGGCGCTGAACACCACCCTGAAATGCGCGCGTATCGGGGAGACCGGCAAGCCGCTCGGGGTCATCGCCATCGAACTGCGCCAGCACGCCGGCCACCTGGAAATGTCCGCCGCGCGGACCTTGGCGGCGCTGGAGGGGCTCTCGATGAGCGCCGGCGCCTCGGCCGGACACGATGCGGAAGGCGGCGCCACCCTGGTGGCCGGCCCCCTGCAGTCGGCGGTGGAGCGCTTCCGCACCACCGGCGAGGAGATCGATGGCGATCTCGCCGCCGCCGCCCGCGAGGGCGAGGGCGTCGTCGACCTGCTGCGTCGGGCCGTCGCGCGCTTCGACTTCCACGGTCATGTGGGATCGTATCTCGACAAGGCGGCGAGCGAACTCGACGCGGGCGCCGGCGACAACGGGCCCTTGGACGACCTGATGCCTGTCCTGGGGCCGATGCTTCAAAGCCTGGCGCGCACCTACACGATGGTGCAGGAGCGCGAGGTTCATGCCGCGATGACGGCCGATCTGGGCGAACTGCCGGAACCCGCCGCGCCCGCCGTCCTGGTGGACGACGACGTTCTGTTCTGATGGGCGTTTGGCAGGCGCCCTTCGGACGCCCGCCTCAGCGCTCCGATCTAGCGCTTCGAAACCTTGAGGATTTCGCCGGCCAGCGCCTGCAGCGGTGCGATCCGATCGACGCAGCCGCGCGCTATGGCCTCCTTGGGCATGCCGAAGACGACGGACGTCGCCTCGTCCTGAGCGATCGTGATAGCCCCGGCGCTCTTCATCTCTTCCATGCCCCGGGCCCCGTCGTCGCCCATGCCGGTCATGATCACCGCGACGGCGTTCGATCCGGCCGAGCGGGCGGCTGAGCGGAACAGGACATCCACCGAAGGCCGGTGTCGGGAGACCAGCGGACCATCCTTGACCGAGACGTAGTAGCGGGCGCCGCTGCGCTCCAGCAGGGTGTGCTTGTTGCCCGGCGCGATCAGCACCCGACCGCGCAGCACCGTATCGCCGTCCTCGGCCTCCTTCACCGACACGGCGCAGAGGCTGTCCAAGCGTTTGGCGAACGAGGCGGTGAACTTTTCGGGCATGTGCTGGACGATGACGATCCCAGGGGAGTCGGCGGGAAGGCCTTCGAGCACCTGCCTCAGCGCTTCGGTCCCGCCGGTGGACGCGCCGATGCACACGACCGTCTCGGTGGTGCGCGCCATAGCTCGACCGTCGGGTGGTGGAAGCATGGCGTCGGCCGTGAGCTTCCGCTGGGGTTCGTGGGCGCCATGCGAGAGCGGGACGGGGGCGCGCCGCGCCCCGGCCACACGCGCGCTGGCGGCGGCCTTCACCGCGTCGCAGATGCGGATGCGCGACTCGACCAGATGCTCCGCCACGCCCATGCGCGGCTTGAGGATCACGTCGACCGCGCCGGCTTCCAGCGCCTGCAGCAGGGTCTCGGAGCCCGCCTCGACCAGGGACGAGCACATGACCACCGGCACAGGGTGCTGGCTCATGATCTTGCGCAGGAAGGTGATGCCGTCCATTCGGGGCATCTCGACGTCCAGGGTGATGACGTCCGGGATCTCGTCGCGGATCCGGCGGGCGGCGACGAACGGGTCGGAGGCCACGCCGATCACCTCGATCTGCGGATCGGACTCCAGGATGCTGGCCAGGGTCTGCCGGACCGTGGCGGAGTCATCGACGATCAGAACACGGACTTTTCCGGTGATCGGCACGGGCTAGCACCTCTGGAAGACTGTATTGGCGACCTGTCGGACGGGGAGATCCAGGCCGACGATCGACTCCGAATGACCCAGGAACAGGTGGCCGTTCGGCCGCAGGTGGCGGCACAGCCGCGAGAGCACCTTCGCCTGGGTGGCTTTATCGAAATAGATCAGAATGTTGCGGCAGAAGATGATGTCCATGTCCTGATCGAGGGGATAGTCCTCCTCCATCAGGTTGAGACGGCCGAACAGGACCTTTTCACGCAGGCTGGGAGCGATCCTGACCTCGCGCCGCGAGGCGTCCCTGGACTGACGCACATAGCGCCGTCGGAAACCCTCCGGTACGGGGTCGATCATCGCGTCCGGATAGCGGCCGTCCAGCGCCTGGGCCAGCACCTCGGTGCAGATGTCGGTGGCGAAGACGGTGTAGTCCAGCCCGCGCTGCTCCCTACAGAACGCGTCCAGCACCATCGCCAGGGTATAGGGCTCCGCCCCCGTCGAGGCGGCCGCGCTCCAGACCTTGATCTCACGGCGTCCCGCCTTGGCCAGCCGGGGCAGCAGCGT
Organism: Pseudomonadota bacterium; assembly: GCA_020161365.1. GTDB lineage: Bacteria > Pseudomonadota > Alphaproteobacteria > Caulobacterales > Caulobacteraceae > Caulobacter. The sequence goes on from JAIUNU010000018.1 coordinate 68,355, forward strand.
CTGTTCGAGATAGGTGAAGTGGACCGGTTCGCGGAAGAATTCGGTCTTGTTGGTGGTGACCGCATCGATCAGATGCACGGTCTCGGTGTCGAGCCCATGCTCCTCGAATAAAAAGCGGCAGTAGTCGTTGACGTTGTCGTAGCCGTGCACGCGCATGCGGCGGCGAAGCCTGCCCTCGAGCATGGTCTTCTTGTTGCCGGGCATCTTGATGCCGCTGTAATCGTGGATGAAAACGGCGAGGCGGTTGAAGTTCTTGGCGCTCAGCGGCTCGCCGATGGCGGCGGGCTGCAGGGCGAGGGCGGCTTGGGACACGGCAATCCTTAGGGAACGCGGGACTCGTGCGATTAGGCGGCTTGGGCGATGAGCGCGGCGTCCTGACCGGTCAGCAGTCGCGCCAGGTCGAAGATGACGACGAAGCCGCTGTCGCGACGTACGACGCCCTGGATGTAGTCCGAGCGCCAGGGAACGCCGATGTCCGGCGCGGCCTCGATCTGGCTTTCGGAGAAGGCCGCGACTTCGATGACTCGATCAGCCACCAGGCCCAGCGAGAGCGTGCGATCGTCGATCGGCACGTCCACGACCAGGATCCGGGTCGTCAGCGTGGGGTCGATCCCCGGCAGACCCAGCTTGCGGCGAAGATCCAGGGTGGGGGTTCCCCGGCCGCGCACATCGGTCAGGCCCAGCATATAGCCAGGGCCTTCGGGGATCCCGAAGGGCGGCGCGAAGTCCAGGATCTCCCGGACGTAGGCCACGGGGACGGCGAAGACCTCCGCCCCCAGACCCAGGGTGACGTATTGACCATCGGCGGCGCGGCTCAAGTTCCGTACTCCTTGAAAGCGGCGTCGTCGGCGTCCGCGCTTCCGTGCGCCATGTCCAGGGCGAAGCCCGCAGCGCGGGCCTGCTGGGAGGCGACGGCGCGGGGCGAGGCGGCCTTGGCGGGCGCCTTGCGCGCGGCGGTGGTGACGGACCGTTTGACGGGCGGCGCGGCGGCTGGACGGGCGCCGCTCGTGCTGTTGGTGCGGAAGAACGAGATCGAGGCCTGCAGTTCCTCGGCCTGGGCGGCCAGTTCCTCGGAAGTCGCCGACATCTCCTCGGAGGCCGAGGCGTTCTGCTGGGTGACCTTGTCGAGCTGCTGGATGGCTTCGTTGATCTGGCTCGCCCCGATGTCCTGTTCGCGGCAGGCGGCGCTGATCTCGGAGACCAGTTCAGCCGTCTTGCGGATGTTCGGCACCAAGGTTGTGAGCATCTCGCCGGCGGCCTGCGCGGCCTTGACCGTGTCGCTGGACACGGCGCTGATCTCGGCGGCGGCGGTCTGGCTGCGTTCGGCCAGCTTGCGGACTTCCGAGGCGACGACGGCGAAGCCGCGACCATGCTCGCCGGCCCGGGCGGCTTCGACAGCGGCGTTCAGGGCCAGGAGGTCGGTCTGGCGGGCGATCTCCTGAACGATGGTGATCTTCTCGGCGATCGTCTGCATGGCGCCGACCGCGTTGCTGACCGCCTGGCCCGAGGTCTCGGCTTCGATCGCCGACTGGCGGGCGATCTTCTCGGTCTGCGCGGCGTTGTCGGCGTTCTGCTTGATGTTCGACGCCATCTCTTCCATCGAGGCGCTGGCCTGCTCGGCGGCAGAGGCCTGCTCGGTGGCGCCCTGGCTCATCTGCTCGGAGGTGGCCGAGAGCTGCTGGCTGCCCGCCGACACGTTCTCCGAGGCCGAGACCGCGTCGGCGACGACACCGCGCAGGCGGTCGACCATGCGCTCCAGCGCCAGGCCCAGGATATCCCGATCCGACCGCGGCCTTGGCTGCACCGTCAGGTCGCCGTCGGCGATCTTGTCGGTGAGGGCGGCGGTTTCACGCAGATTGGCGGTCATGCGCTCCAGCGCCAGGCCCAGCGTGTCCTTGTCGGAGTTCAGCTTGATCTGAACGGTCAGGTCGCCATCCGCCACCTTGTCCGCCAGGGACGCGCTGGCCTGAAGGCTGTCGACCATGCGCTCAAGCGACATGCCCAGCGTGTCCTTGTCAGACAGCGGCTTCGGTCGCACGCTCAGGTCGCCGCCTGCGACCTTGTCGGCCAGGGCAGCAGTCTCCCGGAGGTTGCCGGTCATGACATTGAGATAGTCGATGAGATCCTTGATCTCGTCGTTGGTCGTCACCGTGACGGTGTTGTTGAGATCGCCGATGGACACCGCCTGGACGGCCTCACCGGCCTTGCGCAGTCCCAGGGTGACCGTCCGGGCGATCCAGAAGGCCGCAGCCACGCCGAGGGCCAGGGCGAGAGCCATCAGGCCAATGAAAACCGAGCGCGCGTTGGCGAAGATCTTGTCGCCCGTGGCGCTGGCCGCCTTACCGCCGGCGACATTCAGGTCGACCAGCTTCAGGAGTTCGCTCGACATGTCGTCGTAGTTCGCCTTGCTGTCCTCAAGCGCCTGCGCAGCCGCCACGTTCTGGTTCTGGCGGGACAGAACGAGCGCCTTCTCGGCCGCCTCGACGTAGTCGTCGTACTTGCGCGAGAAGGACGCGTAGAGCGCGCGCTCCTGTTCCGACGAAATCAGCTTCTCGTACCGCGCACGGTCCTGTGCGATCTGGCCCGTCAACGTCTTGAGTTGCGTGTCGATGGACGCCATGTCGGCGGGGTCGGTCGAGGTGACGTGGGTATAGTGCCCAACCCGCAGGTCGGACGTTTCCGTGTTGATGCGATGGACCACATCAATGCTCGGCATCCAGTTCTCGGTGATCACGGTCGACTGATCATTGATCGTCCCCATCTTGATCACGCCGGTGGCGCCGAGGGTCGCTGTGAGCAATAGAACGACGGCGAAGGCGCCGGCCAGCTTCAACTTGATCGTTGCGCGCATTGGTCTTTATTCCTTGGGCGAGCGTGCGATTGGGGGGAGCGAGCTCAGGCGTACTCGCGGAAGTCGGCGTCATCGGCGTCCGGGCCGCCCTTGGTCAGGTCCAGGGCGAAGCCGGCCACGCGGGCTTGTTGGGCCGCCACCGGCGTGCGCGCGGGCGACTTGGGCTTGGTCGCTGCGGGCGTCGAAGCGCGCTTGACCGACGATGTCGGGCGAGCGGCGGGGCGACGGGCGCCGCCGGCGCTGTCGGTGCGGAAGAAGGCGATCGAGGCTTGCAGTTCCTCGGCCTGGGCGGCCAGTTCCTCGGAGGTCGCCGACATCTCCTCGGAAGCCGAGGCGTTCTGCTGGGT
>JAIUNU010000019.1 GCA_020161365.1 Pseudomonadota bacterium
GGAGCGGAAGCGCGAGCCGAAACGCAAAACAAAACTCACGGTCTCCGGGTTCGCCCGGCCGCTCCGTCGCCTCCCCAACACACTCGCAGCCGCACGGCGCGAGGAGGACAGGTCATGTCCCCATCTTCCGGTGTTCAGGCCGGCGACATCCGACGTTTAGTGGCCCGCCATTTCCGCAACGACCTTCAGCGCCGCCTCGCGCGGGTCGTTCGCCGCCGTGATCGGGCGGCCGCAGACCAGATGGCTGGCGCCGGCGATCAGCGCGTCGGCGGGGCTCGCGGCGCGGGCCTGGTCGTTCTTGGCCGACCATTCGGGACGCACGCCGGGCGTGACGATCAGGAAGTCGGGCTTGCCGGCGGCGTTGGCGATCTGGCGGGCCAAGGCGGCCTCGTGCGGCGAGGAAACGATGCCGTCGACGCCGCACGCCAGGGCTTGCCGCACCCGCCGTTCGACCAGATCGCGGGCGTTGAAGGCGTAGCCCATCTCGACAAGGTCTTCGTCGGTCAGGCTGGTCAGCACGGTCACCGCCAGGATCTTCAGCGACGAGTCGCCCCGCGCCTTGACCGCCGCCCTCATCACCTGCGGCTCGGCATGGACGGTCAGGAGGTCGCAGCCGCTGGTGGCCAGCACCCGGGCCGAGCGCTCGACCGTGGCGCCGATGTCGTGCAGCTTCCAGTCCAGAAAGATCGACTTGCCGGAGGCCTTCAGGTCGCGGGCCAGGGCCATGCCGTCGCTGGCCAGCAGTTCAAGGCCGATCTTGTAGAAGCTGACCGCGTCGCCCAGGCGCTGGACCATGTCGCGAGCGTCGTCGACGGTGGGCAGGTCGAGCGGCACGATCAGGCGCGGATCAGCGGTCATCTTCGTATCCCCGATGTTGGTCGCGAGGGTTGGCGCGCGAGGCCGTTGCCCCTAGGAAAGGGCAAGCTTGGGCGCGATCTGAAAGGTAGGGACGTCGAATGACCGAGGCCAAACTCGCCGTCAACTTCTTCGTCGCGCTGTTCGCCCTGATCGATCCGATCGGCAACGTGCCGCTGTTCGCCGCCGCCACCCTAGGCGCGGCCGCCGCCGGTCGGCGCATGGTGGCCGCCTATATCGGCCTGTTCATGGCCGGGTTCCTGATCTTCTTCTATTTCACCGGCGTGGGCCTGCTGGCCTTTTTCGGCATCTCGATGCAGGCGTTCCGGATCGCCGGCGGCATCATCCTGTTCATTCTGGGCCTGGACATGGTGCGGGACGACTTCACCACCATGTTCGCCGACGCCGCCGAAGGGGTCGAGGGGCAGACCCCGCGCGCCTACGCCAAGCAGCGGTTCGAGCGCCTGATCGTACCGTTCGCCATGCCGCTGCTGATCGGGCCGGGCGCGATCTCGACCGTCATCATCTACGCCGCCGAGGCCAAGCCGCTGGGCTGGGCCGGCGCGGGCATCGGCGTGGCGGTGATCCTGGCGGTGTCGGCCGTGGTGGTGGCCACCTTCTGGGCCGCGCCGCTGGTCAGCAGGGTGCTGGGCCGCATCGGCATGAGCATCGTGGTGCGGGTGCTGGGTCTGATCCTCTGCGCCCTGGCCGTGCAGTTCGTGATGGTGGGGGTGGGCGACGCCACGCGCGGCCTGATCAACAACGACGCCAAGGCTCCCTACGCCGAGAGCCATAAGTAGGAACCCTGCTCTGGACACCGATGTGCGACGAGGCCCATATCGCCGACATGCGCGCCCCTGAAGCCCCCTCGCACGACGCTGATGTGATCATCGCCGGCGCCGGCATGGCCGGCTCCACACTCGCTCTGGCCCTCGCCTCGGGCGGCCTGAGGCCGCTGCTGGTCGATCCCGCGCCTTTCGAGGCCCAGCTGGCCCCGACCTTCGATGGCCGCAGCTCCGCCATCGCCTATTCGTCGTTCCGCCAGTGGCGGGCGATCGGCGCGGGCGCGGCTCTGGAGCCTCACGCCCAACGTATCGAGCAGATCCTCGTCACCGACGGCCGAACCCCGAGCGCGGCGGCGCGCAAGCCGCTGCCGGCCTTCCTGCGCTTTGACTCCAGCGAGATTTCGGGCCGCATTGAGGGCGAGCCGCTGGGCTATCTGGTCGAGAACCGCCAGATCCGCGCGGCCCTCTCGCAGGCCGTGATCGACAAGGACATTCCGGTGATCGCGCCGATGGCGGCCAAGGCCCTGTCGGTCGACGCCGGCGCGGCGAAGCTGACCCTGTCGGACGGTCGGGTGCTGTCGGCGCCGTTGGCCGTCAGCGCCGAAGGCCGCAACTCGGCGCTGCGCCAGTCGGCCGGGATCGGTCATATCGGCTGGAGCTACGGCCAGAGCGGCGTGGTGGCCACGGTCCGCCTGGAGCGCCCGCACGAAGGCGTGGCCCACGAGTACTTCCTGCCCAGCGGCCCCTTCGCCATCCTGCCGCTGACCGACAATCGCGCCAGCCTGGTCTGGACCGAGAGCACCGCGCGCGGCGAGGCGCTTCGCCACGCCAGTCCCGAGGCCTTCCACGCCCACCTGATGCGCCGGTTCGGCGACTTCCTGGGCGCGGTGACGGTCGAGGGGCCGATCTTCGTCTATCCCCTGTCGCTGCTGCTGGCCGAGCGCATGACCGCGCCGCGTCTGGCCCTGATCGGCGACGCCGCCCACGGGGTGCATCCGATCGCCGGACAGGGTCTGAATCTGGGCCTCAAGGACGCCGCCGCGCTTGCCGAGGTGCTGGTCGAGGCCGTCCGTAACGGCGAAGACATCGGGGCCGAGGCTGTGCTCGAGCGCTACGCTCGCTGGCGGCGGTTCGACACCGTGACCAACGCCCTGGCCTTCGACGCCTTCGTGCGGATTTTCTCGAACGACAACCCGCTGCTGCGGCTCGCGCGGGGCGCGGGGCTGGCCGTGGTCAACCAGATCGCCCCGGCGCGGCGCTTCTTCATGCACGAGGCCGGCGGAGGCGTAGGTGACCTGCCGAAGCTGTTGCGGGGGGAGAGCCTTTAAGCGCTCTCCAGCTCCCGCGCCTCTTCCGGCAGCATGATCGGCACGCCGTCGCGGATGGGATAGGCCAGCTTGGCCGCGCGGCTGATCAGTTCGCCCTTTGCGCGGTCATACTCCAGCGGACCCCGCGTCACGGGGCACACCAGCACTTCCAGCAGGCGCGGATCGACGTCGATGAGGGGGGCGGAGGCTTCGGTCATGGGCGCTATCTACTGGATCGAAGTGGGTTCGTCATCGTCGCCGCCCGCCGCGTCGATCTCGAGCAGCGCCGTCAGCGTCGCCTTGCGCTCGAAGATGGTCTCGGCTTCCAGCAGCGCCTGCTTTTCCATCGGGTCGAACGGCAGGGCCATGGCCAGGCTGTTGATCAGGGCGTCCGAGGGCGCCGCCTCGGCGTCCCCCCAGTCGATCGCCAGACCGCGGTGATCGAGATAGCGGCGTAGCGCGACCATCAGGCGATCGATCTCGGTGGCGGTGCGCGTGCCCGCCGCCTCTTCCCGCAGATCGGCCTCGTAGGGCGCGAAGTCCGCGCGGACCTGACGGTACGGCGTGCGGACTGGCAGCTCCTCGCCGGCGCGGAAACGGCAGACGCCCGTCAGGGTGATCAGGTAGCGACCGTCGCTGGTCTCGGCGAAACTGGTCACCCGGCCCGCGCAGCCGACGGGGGCCAGGGCCGGACGCTGATGATCGCCACCGGCGCGCGTCTGAATCATGCCGATGATCCGCTCGCCCGACATCGCGTCGTCGAGCATGTTCAGATACCGGGGCTCGAAGATGTTCAGCGGCAGCTGCCCGCCCGGCAGCAGAAGTGCGCCGTCCAGGGGAAACACCGGGATCACCAGGGGCAGATCGTCGATCTTGCGGTAGGCCACCGGCATGAACGCTCCGTAGGGCTGGGGTCCTAGCTGAACAGGATCGAGGACAGCTTGCGCCGTCCCTGCTTGGCGACCTCGGACGTGGGTCCGGCGGCCTCGAACACGGTCAGCAACTGCTTGCGGGCCGCGTCGTCGTTCCAGGTTCGGTCGCGGGCGATGATGGCCAGCAGATGGTCGGCGGCGTCCTGCAGTCGGCCCATGCCCGCCAGGGCCTTGGCCAGCTCTAGCCGCGCTTCGTGGTCATCGGGATCCGCGGCCAGGCGCTGTTCGAAGGCGGCGGTCTCGGACGGCGCCTCGGCCGCCAAAGCCAGGGCCGCACGCGCGGCGTCCAGATCCGGATCCTTGGCGTCGGCGGGGGCCATGGCCACCACCTCGGCGGCGCCTTCCGGATCGCCGTTGGCCAGATAGACGCGAGCCATGCCGCCCAAAGCCTTGGCGCTGGTCGGGTCGATCTGCAGCGCCTGGGCGAAGGCCTGGGCCGCGCCGCCCAGGTCGCCGATCTCCAGCGACTCCTTGCCCATGGCGATGATCTCGTCGAGGGCGCCGCCGTCGGCCGCCCCGGCCAGCTTTTCCACGAAGGCCCGGACCTGGCTCTCGGGCAGGGCGCCCTGGAAGGCGTCCACCGGACGCCCGTCGACAAAGGCGTAGACGGTCGGGATCGACTGCACGCGCAGTTGTCCGGCGAAGCCGGGGTTCTTGTCGACGTCGATCTTGACCAGCTTGACCGCGCCCTTGGCGGCGTTGACGACCTTTTCGATCGTCGGGGTCAGGGTTCGGCAGGGCCCGCACCAGGTAGCCCAGAAGTCGACGATGACGGGCTGGGTCTTCGAGGCCTCGATCACGTCGGCCATGAAGCTGGCGTCCGTGCCGTCCTTGATGTGTTCGCTTTTCGAAGAGGGCGCGGGCTTTTCGCCGATCAGGGACATCGGGGTTCTCGTACTCGGAATTGGGGGAACGCTTAAGCCGTCAAGATGGTCCCTCATCGAGCCGCGCGCAATGACCCGTTCGCTTGACGAGCGAGCTTAAGCGACCACTTCCATCGCCGCGAAATCGACGATCATCGGCGTCACGCCCAGCGCGGCGAGGAACTTGCGCAGGCCCGCCTGGCTGACGGCGGTGGTGGCGTCGTTCTTCAGCGGGTGGAAGTTGACCGGGTCGCTGTCGGCCAGGGCCTTGTCCAGCACGAAGCGCACGCGCTTGTCGGCGTCGTTGATCAGGCCAAAGGCGGTGACCGAGCCCGGCGTCACGCCCAGGGTCTCAAGCATCATCTCCTGTGGTCCGAACGACAGCCGGCTCGAGCCGATCACGTGGTGCAGCTTCTTCAGGTCGATGGTCGTCTCGCCCAGGGCCGAGATCAGCCACAGCTGGCCCTTGGCGTCCTTCAGGAACAGGTTCTTGGTGTGACCGCCCGGCATGGCGGCCTTGATCTCCAGCCCTTCCTCGACGCGGAAGACGGGCGGGTGGTCCAGGGTCTTGTGGTCGACGCCGTGGGCGTCGAAGAAGGCGAACAGGTCGGCGCGGGTCTTCATGCGCCTCTACTAGACGGCGCAAGGCCGCGAGCGCTAGACCTGATCCAGGGCAGGAAGATCAGACAAAGGACCGGCATGGAACTGGAGTGCTATCCCACCGAGAACCGTCCGCCGGAAATCGTGCCGGGACGGCCGCAGCGCGCCTGGATGGACCGCTTCGCCGAGCGCCATCCCTATCGCTGCCTGCCGCTGACCATGGCCAACACCACCGGTTGGGACATTCTCTGCCCGGTCGGCTTCACCATGACCTGGGACGGCGGGGCGCACCAGGAGTGCATCAAGTTCCAGCCCGACCACCCCTATCCGGGTTTCACCGACTTCGTGAAGTCGCACTTCACGCGGGGCGTCGTGACCTTCCACACCGGCTATCTGTTCCGCACGCCGCCGGGCTGGTCGCTGATGGCCATGGGCCCGCCCAACCACGTCAAGGACGGGATCCAGCCGCTGGCCGGGGTGATCGAGACCGACTGGCTACCGTTCCCCTTCACGATGAACTGGATCTTCACCCGGCCCGGCACGGTGCGGTTCGAGAAGGGGGAGACCTTCTGCTTCATCATGCTGATCCAGGACAAGCCCATGGAGGCGTTCCAGCCGGTGATCCGCTCGATGAACTCCAATCCCGAACTGCGTCGCCAGTACGACGTCTGGGCCGAGAAGCGCACCGAGTTCAACAACCTGATCTTCAAGCGCGACCCTGAGGCCACCAAGGAGGCCTGGCAGCGCTTCTACTTCAAGGGCGAGTACCCCGAGGAGATCCAGGCCGAGGCCCCCAGTCACCACGTCAACAAGCGGCGGATGAAGTCGCCGAAGGTCGGGGTCTAGGCCGGGCCGCCGGACAACCCACACGCACGCACTCAGAGAACTCTGCTTGACAGAGTTCTAATTCGAGCATTTACTCTGCATTACAGAGCTCTCTGGGGCGTCTGGAAATGGAGGGGCTCATGGCCATCACCCGAACCGAGGCGGCCGCCGCGCTGTCCGCTATCGAGACCACCCAGCGCCGGGGCATGACCCTGCGCGGCTACCGGCTGGGCGGGCCGATCCTGATGCTGTGGTCGCTGATCTGGGCGACCGGCTACCTGACCATGGGCCTGGCGCCGCCTGAGCTGTGGCTGCCCGTGTGGCTGGCCCTGGATGTCGTCGGCGTCGCCGGCGCCCTGGTCTTGGCGCGGGCCGGCAAGCCGGCGGCGGCCGGAGCACCTCCGGGCATGACCTGGCGTTTACTGGGTGGCTCGCTGTCGATGATGGTCTTCGCGCTCAGCGTCTTTTGGGTGATGAAGCCCACGGACCCCGCCGCCGCCATGGCCTTTCCGGGCCTGCTGATAGGGGTGATCTACGCCGTGGTCGGCTTCTGGGCCGCGCCGCGCTATGCGCTGATCGGCGGGCTGATGTTCGGCCTGACCCTGGTTGGGTATTTCCTGTTCCAGCCCTGGCTGCCCTTCTGGATGGCGGCGGCGAGCGGCGCGCTGTTCCTCAGCGGCGTCTGGTTGTGGAGACGCTGAGCGTGGCGACATCTGACGACGTCATCCATCAGCCGCTGCGCCTGAAGATCATGGCCGCCCTCAGCGCCGAAAAGGGCCAGCCGCTGGATTTCCCGCGCCTGAAGGCCATCACCCAGGCGACCGACGGCAATCTGGGCAGCCATCTCACCACCCTGGAGAAGGCCGGCTATGTCGCCATTGAAAAGGACTTCGTGGGCAAGCGCCCCCGCACCCAGGCCAAACTGACGCCGGAGGGCCGCAAGGCGTTCCGCGCCCATGTCGAGTATCTGCGGGCGGTGGTCGAGGCGGCGGACGAGGAGGCGTGAAGTCGATGAAGCGTGCTTCCTCATGGCGCCCGCCCGAGCCGTCGCTTTTTCGCAAGACGCCGCCGGAAATCCGGGCGTTGGACGAACGCCGCCGTGAGACGGCTCGAAAGACAGAGCGGCGAAAGGCCGCCTTCGAGGCGACGGTGAATGCCTGGTCCTGACCTCCGCAGGCATCACAGCCCTGGCCATGGCCGCAGCGGCGGCGATCTGGTGGCGCTAGCCGGATCTGCGGCCGGGCGGCCGTGACACCGTCTCGCTTCCCCCCTAGGGTCACGGCCAAATCGTGCCCATCAGGTGTTCGGGGGAAATCAAAATGGATCGTCGGCTGACGGCGCTGGCCGCCTTGTTGTTGATGTCGGGCTCGGCCCTGGCCCATCAGGCGCTGGCGCAAGCCGCGCCCGGCGCGGCGCCGGCGGCGAGCGCCGCCAAGGCCGACAAGCCTGAGAAGTGGAACGTCAACGCCCCGCCCGGCGTCGCCACCCGCGAGGTGCGGATCAGCGTCGACAACGGCACCTGGATGAATGTCGACGTGTCGCGAGACGGCAAGCTGATCGCCTTCGACATCCTGGGCGACATCTACACCATGCCAATCGCCGGCGGGACGCCCACGCGCATCGCCGAGGGCCTGGCCTATGACCAGCAGCCCCGCTTCTCGCCGGACGGCAAGCGGATCGCCTTCACCTCCGACCGGGGCGGCGGCGACAATATCTGGGTGATGAACCTGGATGGGAGCGACAAGCGCCAGGTGACCAAGGAGGACTTCCGTCTGCTCAACCAGCCCAGCTGGAGCCCGGACGGCCGCTTCATCGTCGCCAAGAAGCACTTCACCACCGGCCGCTCTTTGGGCACCGGCGAGGTCTGGGTCTATCACGTCTCGGGCGGCGGCGGCGTGCAGCTGGTCAAGCGCGCTAGCGAGCAGCTGCAGAAGGAGCTGGGCGAGCCGATCTATGCGGCCGACGGCAAGAGTGTCTTCTACACTCGCAACGTGACGCCCGGTCCGATCTTCGAATATGCGCAGGACTCCAACACCGCCCTGTTTGATATCGAGCGCTATGACCTGGAGACCGGCGAGGTTACGACCGCCGTCTCGGGCCTGGGCGGCTCGGTGCGGCCGACCCCGTCGCCGGATGGCAAGAAGATCGCGTTCGTCCGCCGCGAGCGCACCAAGTCCAAGCTCTATGTGAAGGACCTCGTCTCCGGCGAGGAGCGCAAGATTTATGACGCGCTGGATCAGGACGTCCAGGAGACCTGGGCGGTGACCGGCGTCTATCCGAACATGGCCTGGACGCCCGATGGCGCCTCCATGGTGTTCTGGGCGGGCGGCAAGATCCGGCGGGTGAACGTGGCGGACGGGGCCTCGGCCGTGATCCCGTTCAAGATCGACGACACCCGCGTGGTGATCGACGCGGTTCATCCCGAGATTCCTGTCGCGCCGGAACGCTTCATCACCAAGATGCCGCGCTGGGCCAGCGTGTCGCCGGACGGCAAGTCGGTGGTGTTCGAGACCCTGGGCAAGCTATGGGTCAAGTCGACGGCCGGCGGCGAGCCGCGTCGCCTGGTCAGCGGCGACGAGGACGCGTTCGAGCTCTATCCGTCATGGTCGCGCGACGGCCGTACGGTGGTGTTCGTCAGCTGGACCGACTCGGGGCTAGGTCGCCTGCGCACCGTGCCGGCCGGCGGCGGCGCGGCCAAGGACGTGATCGCCCAGCCGGGCCACTACGGCGCGCCGCGCTTCTCGCCAGACGGCAAGACCATCGTGTTCGAGCGCCGTCGTGGTGGCGGCATGACCTCCGGGCGCTGGTCGCAGGATCCGGGGATCTATCGTGTGGCCGTCTCGGGCGGGACGCCGGTGCGCGTCTCGCGCGGCGGGTCTGAGCCGCAGTTCGGCGCGGCCAACGACCGGGTGTTCATGCTGATGTCGAGCGGCGACAAGCGCCAGCTGGTCAGCACCGACCTGAACGGCCAGGCCAAGCGGGTCCACGCCAGCGGCGACATGGTCAACGACTACAAGGTCTCGCCGGACGGCCGCAACGTCGCGTTCCGCCAGAACTATGAAGCCTTCGTCATGCCGCTGATGCCCGGAACCCAGGAGGTCGCGGTCGACCAGAAGGGCGGGCCGCTGCCGGTCACGCGGGTCAGCGCCGAGGGCGCCGACTTCATCAACTGGTCGAAAGACGGCAAGCAGGTCCACTGGAGCATGGGCCCGACCCTGTTCACCGCCGAAACGGACGCGCTGTACGCCAGCGCGCCGGCCGCCGACGGGGCCAGCAAGGACGATGGCAAGTTCAAGCCGGTGAAGACGGGGCTGTCGCTGTCGATGGAGGTCGCCGCCGACAGGCCGACGGGCGTGGTGGCCCTGACCGGCGCGCGCGTGGTGACCATGGCCAACAAGGCCGGTGGGATCATCGACGACGGTATCATCGTGATCAAAGGCGACCGCATCGTTGCGGTCGGACCCAAGGCCAGCACGCCGGTTCCCGCCGACGCCAAGGTGGTCGACGTGACGGGTAAGACCATAATCCCCGGCCTCGTCGACGCCCACGCCCACGGGCCGCAGGGGAGCAACGACCTGATCCCGCAGCAGAACTGGTCGGCCATGGCCAATCTGGCCCTGGGCACGACGACGATCCACGACCCCTCGTCGCAGGCGTCGATGATCTTCGCGGCGGCCGAGCTGCAGCGCGCGGGCAAGATCCTGGCGCCGCGGACCTTCTCGACCGGCGAGATTATCTATGGGGCCAAGGCGGCCGAGGTCTACGCCGAGATCAACAGCCTGGACGACGCCCTGGCCCATGTCCGCCGGCTGAAGTCTCAGGGCGCGCACAGCGTCAAGAACTACAACCAGCCGCGCCGGGACCAGCGCCAGATGGTGGTGATCGCCGCCCAGAAGGAGAACATGGAGGTCGTGCCCGAGGGTGGGTCGCTGTACGCCATGGACGTAACCCTGATCCAGGACGGCAACGCCACGGTCGAGCATAACCTGCCGGTCGACCGCTTCTACGACGACATCGTCAGCCTGTGGTCGCAAACCAAGACCAACTACACCCCGACCCTGGTGGTGGCCTATGGCGGCCTGGCCGGCGATCCCTACTGGCGTCAGCACATGGACGTCTGGGCCCATCCGCTGCTGTCCAAGCACGCCCCGCCGGCGCTGCTGGCGGCCCAGAACGTTCGCCGGCAGGCCGCGCCCGAGGCCGACTATGTCGACGGGGCGACCGCCCGAGAGGCTAAGAAGCTGGCCGATCGCGGGGTGCAGGTGTCGATCGGCGCCCACGGCCAGCAGGCGGGCCTCGGCGCGCACTGGGAAATGTGGTCGTTCGCGCGGGGCGGCTGGAGTCCGGTCGAGGCCCTGGCGGCCGGCACGATCAACGCCGCCCGTTCGTTGGGCTACGCCAAGGACGTGGGCTCGCTGGAGGTCGGCAAGCTCGCTGACCTCCTGGTTCTGGACGCCGACCCGACCGTCGACATCCGTAACAGCGACAAGCTGCATCGCGTGATGCTGGGCGGCCGGCTCTATGATCCGGCGACCCTGAACGAGACCGTGACCGGCCAGCGTGTCCGCCAGCCCTACTGGTGGGAGCGTTCGGGCGAGGCGTGGGGCGGGGGCCAGGGCGGCACGGGCCACACCGACGACGTCGGATAGGAAAGGGAGAGGCGGCTTTAAGCCGCCTTCACCGCCGAGGCGATCGACTTGACGACCTTCTTCACGAGGGCCGGGTCGTCACCCTCGGCCATGATGCGGATCAAGGGCTCGGTGCCCGAGGCGCGAACCACGATGCGACCCGATCCGTTGAGCTGGCTTTCGCCGTCGGCGATCGCCTCCTTGACGGCCTTGGCCTCCAGCGGCTTGCCGCCGGCGAAGCGGACGTTTTCCAGGAGCTGCGGCACGGGTTCAAATTGACGGCCCAGCGCGCTCATCGGCTGGTCGCTCTCGACCATCACCGCCAGCACCTGTAGCGCCGCGATCAGGCCGTCGCCCGTGGTCGAGAAGTCTGACAGGATCAGGTGGCCCGACTGTTCGCCGCCGACATTGAAGCCGCCCTCGCGCATGCGCTGCATGACATAGCGGTCGCCGACGGCGGTGCGCTGCAGCGACAGGCCCAGGCTATTCAGCTGACGCTCCAGGCCAAGGTTCGACATGACCGTGGCCACCACGCCGCCGCCCTTCAGCGCCCCAGCCTTGGCGAAGGCCCCGGCGATGATCGCCATGATCTGGTCGCCGTCGACCACCACGCCCTTCTCGTCGCAGATCACCAGGCGGTCGGCGTCGCCATCCAGCGCGATGCCGATGTCGGCGCGGTACTCGCGCACCATCTTGGCCATCGCTTCAGGATGGGTCGAGCCGCACTCCTCGTTGATGTTGGTGCCGTCGGGCGAGACGCCCAGCGTGATCACCTCCGCGCCAAGTTCGTACAGGGCGGTGGGGGCGACCTTGTAGGCTGCGCCATTGGCGCAATCGACGACGATACGCAGGCCCGACAGGTTGAGGTGGCGCGGGAAGGTCGCCTTGACGATCTCGACATAGCGCGCCTGAGCGTCGTCGATCCGCTTGACGCGGCCCAGCTCGCGCGGCGCCGCCAAGCCTTCCTGCAGGCCCTGATCCATCAGCGCCTCGATGCCAAGCTCCTGATCATCCGACAGCTTGTAGCCGTCCGGACCGAACAGCTTGATGCCGTTGTCGGCGAAGTTGTTGTGGCTGGCCGAGATCATGATGCCGAGATCGGCGCGCATAGAGCGGGTCATCATCGCTACGGCCGGCGTCGGCAGGGGGCCGAACAGGCGCACGTCCAGGCCGACGCTGGTCAGCCCGGCCACCAGGGCCGGCTCGATCATGTAGCCCGACAGTCGCGTATCCTTGCCGATCACCACCAGATGGCGGCGCTCATCCTGTGAGCGGAAGAGCTTTCCGGCGGCCAGACCCACGCGCAAGGCGACCTCGGCCGTCATCGGATGCTTGTTGGCCTGGCCCCGGATGCCGTCGGTGCCGAAATAGGCGCGCTTGCTCATGTCGTCTTCTGGTCTCTTTACGGCCGCGCTTCGAACGCGAAACGATCCGAAATGCAGATTTATGCGAAGCGGTCTTTAGCCAGTGCTAAAGGCGCCTCACGCAAATTCGCGTGTCGGTAGGCATAATCCTGTCGGCGCGTTCTACAAGGGATCATGGCCCATGTGCGGCATTATCGGCATCGTCGGAAAAGAACCCGTCGCCGACCGGCTGATCGAGAGCCTCAAGCGGCTCGAATACCGGGGCTATGACTCCGCCGGCGTTGCGGGAGTCGTGAACGGCTCTGTCGAGCGTCGCCGGGCCCAGGGCAAGATCAAGGCCTTGGAAGCCGTCCTGACCGATCAGCCGCTGACGGCGACCACCGGCATCGGCCATACGCGCTGGGCCACCCACGGCGCGCCGAACGTCCAGAACGCCCACCCGCACACCGCTGGCCGCGTGACCCTGGTCCATAACGGCATCATCGAGAACTTCGCCGAGCTGAAGGCCGAGTTGGCCGCCGCAGGCCGCACCTTCGAGAGCGATACCGACACCGAGGTCATCGCCCAGCTGATCGACGCCGAGCTGGCGGCGGGCCTGGCGCCGATCGAGGCCTTCAAGGCCACGCTGGACCGCCTGACCGGGGCCTACGCGCTGGCAGTGCTGATCCAGGGTGAGGCTGATCTGATCCTTGGGGCCCGCCGTGGTAGCCCGCTGGTGGTCGGCGAAGGCCAAGGCGAGATGTTCCTGGGCTCCGACGCTCTGGCCGTCGGCCCATTCACCAACCGGGTGATCTATCTGGAGGAGGGTGACTATGTGGCCCTCGACCACAACAGCTACCGTATCTTCGACGCTTCGGGCGCGTCGGTGGATCGTCCGGTTCGTGTGGTGCCGACCTCGTCGGTGATGCTGGAGAAGGGCAACTACCGGCACTTCATGGAAAAGGAGATCCATGATCAGCCGGAAGGCTGCCAGCGGACGATCGCGGCCTATGTCGACACCCTGAGCGCCAAGGCCTCTGTTCCGGGCGACATTGATTTCGCCCAACTGGAACGCATCCAGATCGTCGCCTGCGGCACCTCCTATATCGCGGGTGTGGTCGGCAAGTACCTGATCGAGCAGCTGGCCGACCTGCCCGTCGACGTCGAGATCGCCTCGGAGTTCCGCTACCGCACCCCGGCGTTGCGCCCGGGTTCGCTGGTCGTCGCCATGTCCCAGTCGGGCGAGACCGCCGACACCTTGGCGGCCCTGCGCTACTGCAAGGCCAAGGGCATGAAGAGCGCGGTGGTGGTCAATGCTCAGGAGTCGACCATGGCCCGCGAGGTCGACGTGGTCTGGCCGATCCACTGCGGCCCGGAGATCGGCGTGGCCTCGACCAAGGCCTTCACCGCCCAGGTCAGCGTGATGATCGCCCTGGCCATCGCCGCCGCCAAGCAGCGCGGGCGGATCGACGCCGCCGAGGAGCAGCGCTTGGTCAAGGTCTTGCTGGAGGCTCCGCGCCTGATCGCCGAGGCCATCGGCCTTGAAGACGCGATCAAGGAGATCGCCGCCGATGTCGCCAAGGCGCGGGATGTTCTCTACCTGGGTCGCGGCCCGATGTCGGCCCTGGCTCTGGAAGGCGCGCTGAAGCTCAAGGAGATCAGCTACATCCACGCCGAAGGCTACGCCGCTGGCGAGCTGAAGCACGGCCCGATCGCCCTCGTCGACGACCAGACCCCGATCGTGATCCTGGCCCCCCACGACAGCTATTTCGAGAAGTCGGCCTCGAACATGAGCGAGGTGATGGCGCGCGGCGGCCAGGTGATCTTCATCACCGACACCGAAGGCGTGAAGCACGCCCCGGCGGGCGCCAAGGTGGTGGTCACGGCGCCCGCCTCGGACCCGCTGGTCTCGACCCTGGTGATGTCGGCGCCGATCCAGCTGCTGGCCTACCACGTGGCCGTGGTGAAGGGCGCGGACGTCGACCAGCCGCGCAACCTGGCCAAGTCGGTGACGGTGGAATAGGCGCTAGCTCGTCGCGCCCAGAAGATAGTCCCGCGTCAGCGGGACGGCGTCACGCTTCTTGGCCAGTTGGATCTGGAAGACCATGTGGCCGCCGTGCCGGAAGCCCAGCTCCGCGCCGGCCAGATAGAACTCCCACATCCGCCGGAACCGGTCGTCGAACATCTGCGGGATGTCGGGATCGGCCAGGAAGCGCTCGCGCCAGATTCGGCAGGTCTCGGCGTAATGCAGCCGCAGGATCTCGATGTCGGTGATCCAAAGCCCCGCGCGCTCGATGGCGGTGACGATCTCGGACAGGCCGGGGATATAGCCGCCCGGGAAGATGTATTTCTGGGTGAAGGCGTTGGTCGCGCCGGGGCCGTGCATCTTGCCGATCGAATGGACCAGGGCGACGCCGTCCTCGTCCAGCAGGCGGGCGATGGTGTCGAAATAGGTCTGGAAGTTCGGCGCGCCGACGTGCTCCAGCATGCCGACCGAGACGATGCGGTCGAAGGGTTCGGTAAGATCGCGGTAGTCGGTCAGACGGAAGTCGATCTGGTCCGAGAGGCCGGCCTTTTCCACGCGTTCCTTGGCCAAGGCCAGCTGCTCGGTCGACAGGGTGACCCCGGTCATCCGGGCGCCAAAGTCCTTGGCCAGCGTCATCGACAGACCGCCCCAGCCCGAGCCGATGTCCAGGGTCTTCATCCCGGGTTGGATCAACAGCTTGCGGCCGATCAGCGCCTTCTTGGCGGCCTGCGCCTCCTCCAGGCTCATATCGGGGCGTTCGAAATAGGCGCAGGAGTACTGCATGTCGGCGTCTAGGAAGCGCCGGTAGAGGTCATTCGAAAGGTCGTAGTGGTGGGCGACGTTGCGGCGCGAGGCGACCCGATCGTTGACCTGCTGAACCTGACGCTTGATCGCCTTGCGCAGGCGAGTCAGGGCCGACCCACGCTTGGGCTTCCGTCCGCCGCTTTCCCCCACGATGGTCAGGAGATCGGAGATCGTCCCTTGTTCGAAGACGATATCGCCTTCCATATAGCCTTCGCCGAGGCCAAGGCTGGGGTTGGCCAGCCGCCGCAAACCCCGGGCGCTGATCCGCATCACCACCGGCGGCCCCGTGCCGTCCCCAGCCTTGAGAACGCGACCTCCCGGCAGATGCGCCGTCAGGTCGCCCGTCTTGATCATCTTGCCCAGCAACGCTTCGATCATGACAATAGCTTAAGGCGACTTTCGCCTACGACAACCGCTCCGTGCCGGGAGGGATCAGATGTCGATCGTCATGACGCCTATTGGTCGGGTCGAAGGGGGCAGGCCCGAGCCGGAGGATGATGACTGGGGCGCCAGTCTGGCGCGCATCGTGTTGGATCCCGTACGCTTTGACGAGGAGGCGTTGCTGGGCCTGGACACCTTCAGCCACGCCGAGGTGATCTTTGTGTTCGACAAGGTCAGCGAGGATCAGATCGTCACCGGCGCGCGCCATCCGCGCGGAAACAAGGATTGGCCGCGCATCGGCATCTTCGCGCAGCGCGGCAAGAACAGGCCCAACCGGATCGGGGTCACGGTCTGCGAGATCGTCGCGGTGAACGGCAGGGTCCTGGAGGTCCGGGGCCTGGACGCCATCGACGGGACGGCGGTGCTCGACATCAAGCCGGTGATGAGCGGCTTCGCTCCACGCGGCGAAGTGCGCGAGCCTGACTGGGCCAAGGCGATCATGGAGGCCTATTGGTGAGCGAGGGAGTCGTCGTCTCTCGAGCTGCGGCTGAAGAGGCGCCGATCGTCGCCAACCTGATGCAGCTCTACATCCATGACTTCTCCGAACTGTGGTTCGACCGCGAGGTCGAGGGGGAACTGGAGGCGGACGGGCGCTATTCGAACTATCCCGAGCTTGAAACCTACTGGCGCGACCCTGGCCGTCAGGCTTGGTTGTTCCGGATCAAGGGCCTGCCGGTGGGGTTCGCCCTCGTCGACGACGTCGCCCACTCGCCAAAGCCGATCGACCGGGCGGTGGCCGAGTTCTTCGTGGTCCGCAAGCATCGTCGCCGGGGCGTGGGCTTGGCGGCGGCCCATGCGCTGTTCGGCTCGGCCTGGGGTGTTTGGGAAGCGGCGACCGTTCGCCGCAATGCCGGCGCTCGGGCGTTCTGGCGTCGGGCGGCCGAGACCTATCCGGGCGTGCGGGATGTGGTCGAGGAAGACCGCCACGACGCCCGCTGGGACGGCGCGGTGCTCACCTTCCGGGTGGGTTAGCGCTTCCGCAGCTCGGGGCAGGCGTCAGGCTCGGCGGTCCAGCTGACGCTAGCGACCTTCCAGGCGCCTTCGCTTTTGGCCAGTGTGAAGATGTTGATCCCGCAGTGGACGGTCTTGCCGTCGCGCGTGATCTCGAACGGTCCCGTCACCGTCGCCAAGGCTCCTCGCCGGACGACAACCGGCGACCACATCCATTCCTTCAGTCCGAGCGTGACCTTCTTGCCGAAGCTGTCCTCGAAGGCGAAGCGGCGAACATCGACCACCCCATCGGGCTTGGTCGACAGCGCCATCATCGGGATGTTGGGCAGGGCGGCGGCGCGCATGGCCGCCGGGTCACCGGCTTCGAGGCCGTCGAAGAAGGCCTGGGTCGCAGCCAGGACAGCCTTGTCCTCCGCATCGGCCGAGACGGGAGAAGCCGCGAGGCTGAGGCTGGCGGCGAGGCCGATCGCGATCAGAGACATCGTCGTGCTCAGCCGTCGTTGGACAGGCGCGCGAGGAACGCCTTGGCGGCGTCCTTGTGGCGGGGTTTCAGCGTCTTGCCCAGGATCGCCACCAGGGCCGCGATCACCGCGGCGTCGTCGGTGAACCCGATGGCCGGCAGCACGTCGGGAATCGCATCGGTGGGCAGGACGAAATAGGCCAGGGCCGCCAGCATCATGCCCTTGGCGGCGGCCGGGGTCTCGGGGTCGCGGGCGCACCACCAGACCGACAGGGCGTCGGCCGCGAAGGGGACCTTGGCGGCGACCCGGCGGATCTTGGGCAGGAAGCCCTCGCGGACCTTTTCCTCGTTGACGCGCACGGTGGCCGGGACCAGCGCCTTGGCAGGATCCAGCACCTCGTTGACGTTTACGTCGGGGGACGGTTTGGCGTCGCGGCTCATCGGTTTAAACCTCTTGTCCAATTTGATCCTAGCCGGGATCGCCGCAAACGCGAAGAACAAGGGAAACGTTCATGAAGCTCGACAACACCGTCGCCGCCGTCGTCACTGGGGGGGCCTCGGGCCTCGGCGAGGCCACCGCCCGCGCCCTGGCCGCCCAAGGCGTCAAGGTCGCTCTCTTCGACATGAATGAAGAGCGCGGTCTGCAGGTCGCCAAGGAAATCGGCGGCGTGTTCTGCAAGGTCAACGTCACCAGCGACGCCGATGTCGACGCCGGCTTCGAAAAGGCCCGCGCCGCGCATGGCCAGGAGCGTATCCTCGTGAACTGCGCCGGCACTGGCAATGCGGCCAAGACCGCCAGCCGTGATAAGGCCACCGGCGAGACCAAGCACTTCCCGCTCGACGCCTTCGACCGCATCATCCAGATCAACCTGGTCGGCACGTTCCGCTGCATCGCCAAGTCGGCCAAGGGCATGCTGGATCTGGAGCCGCTGGAAGACGGCGAGCGCGGCGCGATCGTCAACACCGCCTCGGTCGCGGCCGAGGACGGCCAGATGGGCCAGGCGGCCTATTCGGCGTCGAAGGGCGGCGTCGTGGGCATGACCTTGCCGATCGCCCGCGACCTGATGGGCGAGGGCATCCGCGTCAACACCATCCTGCCGGGCATCTTCAACACCCCGCTGATGAACGGCGCGCCGGAAGCGGTGAAGGCGGGTCTGGCCGCTTCGGTGCCGTTCCCCAAGCGCCTGGGCAATCCGGAAGAATACGCCCAGCTGGCGGTCACCATGATCACCTGCGGCTACTTCAACGGCGAGGACGTGCGCCTCGACGGCGGTATCCGCATGGCGCCGCGGTAAAGGAAAAGGGGCGATTACTCGCCCCACCTGACCGCTTCGCGGTCGTCCGCCCCCAAAGGGGGCGGAAGATTTATCCTTCCTCCCCCTTTGGGGGAGGGGGACCGCCGAACGGCGGTGGAGCGGGCCTTATGGCCCCTTCTTACTTCATCTCCGGCCGCACGATCGAGCCGGCCAGGTTGGCCATGATCTCGCGAGCGTCGTAGGCGCGCGGGTCGCCTTGCGGCTTTTGGCCCTTGTGCATGACGATCTCAGCGCCGGCTTCGAACTTCTCCACCGTGCGGATCTGGGCGCGGTCGGCGAAGAAGGGGTCACCCCAGAAGGGGTCCCAGGTGCGCCAGCCGAAGGCCGGGCCGTAATAGCGCCACGCCGGGCGCCAGTAGCCGTACGGATAGCCCCATCCGAAGCCCGGCCGCGCGAACGGGTCGGACTCCACATAGCTGCGGGCGGTGCGATCGGTGCGGTGGTCGGCCGTCTCGAACCAGTCATAGCCCTGCTGCACGGTGAGCTCGGCCGCGCGGTACAGCAGATAACGCTCGACGGTCTCACGCGAGGTCAGGCTGTTGCCGGCGAATGACACGCGGAAGCGGTCGCCCTCCAGCTTCTGCTCGGAGAAGCCGCCGGTGACGGCGCCTGAGGTGATGCGGGGCTGATACGGCGTCGGGGTGGCGCAGGCGGCGAGTCCGGCGGCCACCACCAGGGCGGCGGCAAGGGCGGCCTTTTTGATCGACATGACGTGCTCCTTCACGCGGAGTCCTTGGATGCTGGATTCAACTCTGGCTGGGCTTTGTGGTTTCGCCAAGGCCGCTTTGCCTCACGGACGAAACTTAGCCGCGCGAGACGATCAGTCCGGCGGCGGTGATCAGCAGCACGCCGACCAGGATCGCAAAGCCGCGCCGGAAGCCGGGCTCGTTCATCCGGCTCGACAGCGCTGCGCCGCCGACGCCGTAGGCCGACATGCTGATCAGGTCCATGCCGATGGTGGCGCAGGCGAACATGATCAGCTGTGGGACCAGCGGGCGGTCGACATCCAGGAACGGCGGCAGCACGGCCGAAAAGAACAGCAGGATCTTCGGGTTGGCGATCTGCACCATGAAGCCGTCGAAGAACGCCGAGCGGCCGGCCCGCACCGTGGCCGAGGCGTGGCTCTCCAGGTTCCTGATCCCGGCCCAAAGGGACTTCAAGCCGAGCCAGACCAGATAGGCCGCACCGGCCAGCGCCAGGACGTGAAACGCCTTCGGGAAGGCGATGATCAGGGCCCCTAGGCCCAGCGCCGAGCAGGCGAACCAGACCAGGGTCGCGGTGTTCATGCCGACGACGCCCAGCAGGGCGGCAGTCTTGCCGCGTTCCATCCCGGTGGCGATCGCGAACAGATTCGCCGGCCCCGGCGTGATGGCCATCACGAACATGGCGACCAGAAAGGTGCCGTAGCGGGCGGGATCGACGGGCAGGTGGTCCATGGCGCGGATATAGGCCGCTCCGCCGCAGACCACCAAGTCAAGCTAAGCTCCAACCACCGCGTAAACGTAGATCGCTCGCCCCAGGGCGCCGAACAGCAGGACAGCGGTGGCCAGCATCTGAATGATGAACCCCAGTTCGCGCTTCTTGGCGTCGGCGGCGTAGCCCAGGGCATAGAGGATTCGGCCGACGATCCACACGACGCCGGCGGCGGCGGCGAACAGGTCGTTCCAGTAGATCGCGAACAGCCACAGCGACGGCAGGTAGATCACCAGCCACTCAACGGTGTTGGCCTGCACCCGGATGTGGCGTTCCAGCTCGGGATCGCCGGTCATGGCCGGGGCGTCGATGCCCGAACGACGCCGCGCGCCGCCGATCCGCAGGATCATCCAGACATAGACGAGCAACGAGACCAGGGTGACGATGGCCACCAGCGCGTGCGACTGAGTCATATTTCGGCTTCCTCCTGGCGGCCTCCCCGGACCGCGTCAAAGCGAGACTATTCGTATTCGTCCTGAGTTTGCACTTGGCATTGGGTGGTTTATCGAGCCGCGCACGCCGGGAACCCGGTCGGGTTTCGTTCGCTCCTAGACTGAACGACCCCTTTGCGGAGGCTTCGTAAGCCATGCATGTGGACTCTGCCGCGATCCGAGCGATCGACTACACTCCCGAACACGGCAAACTCTTCGTCACGTTCCACGACGGCGACGAGTACGTCTATGTTGGCGTGCCCGAAAGGATCAGCGCGGCGTTCTACCGCTCGCGCTCAAAGGGCCGGTTCTTTCAGCGGATGATCCGCGATCGGTATCCGTATAACCGGGTGTAGGGCGATCGCGCCAAATCCCTCTCTCAATGGCGGATTGGCGTTGCTCGCCGCCGCCCCCTGAAAAAAGGCGCCGCAGGTTCCCCCGCGACGCCCTTTAATCGTCTAGCTATATGCCCGGACCTAACCGCGCTTGTCACGCTTGGCCAGGACCCGCAGGCGCAGGGCGTTGAGCTTGATGAAGCCGCCGGCGTCGCGGTGGTCGTAGGCGACCTTGCCTTCCTCGAAGGTGACCAGGTCCTGGTCGTACAGCGAGTAGGGGCTGGACCGGCCGATGACCGTGACATTGCCCTTGTAGAGCTTCACCCGCACCTGGCCCGAGACCTTCTGCTGGCTGTAGTCGATGGCCGCCTGCAGCATCTCGCGCTCGGGCGTGAACCAGAAGCCGTTGTACACCAGCGTGGCGTATTTGGGCATCAGTTCGTCCTTCAGGTGCATGGCGCCGCGATCCAGCGTGATGCTCTCGATGCCGCGGTGGGCGGCCAGCAGGATGGTGCCGCCCGGGGTCTCGTACACGCCGCGCGACTTCATGCCGACGAAACGGTTCTCGACGAGGTCGAGGCGGCCGATCCCGTTGTCGCGGCCCAGTTCGTTCAGCTTGGTCAGCAGGGTGGCCGGGCTCATGGCCACGCCGTCGATGGCGACCGGGTCGCCCTTCTCGAAGTCGATGGTGATGATGGTCGGCTTGTCGGGCGCGTCTTCCGGCGCGATCGTGCGCATGTGAACGAACTCGGGGGCCTCGACCGCCGGGTCTTCCAGCACCTTACCCTCGGACGAGGAGTGCAGCAGGTTGGCGTCGACGCTGAAAGGCGCTTCGCCACGCTTGTCCTTGGTGATCTGGATCTGGTGCTTCTCGGCGAAGTCCAGCAGGGCCTCGCGGGACTTGAAGTCCCACTCGCGCCAGGGGGCGATCACGGTGATGTCGGGCTCTAGGCCGTAGTAGCCGAGCTCGAAGCGGACCTGGTCGTTGCCCTTGCCGGTCGCGCCGTGGCTGACGGCGTCGGCGCCGGTCTTGCGGGCGATCTCGATCTGCTTCTTGGCGATCAGCGGGCGGGCGATCGAGGTGCCGAGCAGATATTGGCCCTCATAGACCGTGTTGGCGCGGAACATCGGGAAGACGTAGTCGCGGACGAATTCCTCGCGGACGTCCTCGATGAAGATGTTCTCGGGTTTCACGCCCGCGGCCAGGGCCTTGGCGCGGGCCGGTTCGATCTCTTCACCCTGACCAAGGTCGGCGGTGAAGGTCACGACCTCGGCGTTGTGCTCGGTCTGCAGCCACTTGAGGATGATCGAGGTGTCGAGACCGCCCGAATAGGCGAGCACGACCTTCTTCACGGGCTTGTCGGCCATGAGAGGGTCCTTTCGGAGAGAAACACAAAGTCGCGCGCCTTCAACGGCGAAAGACCGCGCGGGTCAAGCGTTAATAGGGGCCGCTAGAGCTGGCCCTCATCCTGCAACGTCTTCATGACGGAGCGCAGGTGCGTTAACTGGGCCATGGCCAGGATCGCGCCCAGGGTCGCGCGCACGCAGAACACCATGATCGCCTCCAGGCCTTCGGCCCGGAACGTCGTTCCCGAGAGGGTGAAGGCGAAGATGATCGCCATCGATGCGACCGGGATCCATAGCAGGCCCGCAGCCTTGGTCAGCCGAAGCGTAGGCCTGCCGTCGCGCCCCCAGACGATCGGCACTTGCGCGTCGGCCGGAATGCGCTTCCACGCGCCATGAGCCGTGGTGGCGATGATGGTGAGTATGGCGATCGACAGACCATCGCCGAGGATACGCAGCGCCGTTTCCATCCCCTAGACCGTGACCTGTGCGCCCAATTCGACCACGCGGCCGGGCGGGATCTTGAAGAAGTCCGTCGGGTTGGCGGCGTTCTTCATCAGGTAGATGAACAGGCGATCCTGCCACAGCGGCATGCCACTGTTGGCCGACGGCACGATCGAGCGGCGGCCGAGGAAGAAGCTGGTGGCCATGATGTCGAACTTCAGGCCCTGCTTGCGGCACACGGCCAGGGCCTTGGGAATGTTGGGGCTTTCCATGAAGCCGTAGTTGACGATGACCTTCTTGAAGTCGTCGTTGACCTTCTCGATCTTCACACGGTCCTCCTCGGCGACGCGCGGCGTTTCGGCCGTGCGGACCGTCAGGATCACGTTGCGCTCGTGCAGCACCTTGTTGTGCTTGAGGTTGTGCATCAGCGCCACCGGCGTCATGTCGGGGTCGGAGGTCAGGAAGATCGCCGTGCCGGGCGCGCGGTGCGGCGCGCGGGCGCGAAGGATGTCCATCAGGTCGGCGACCGGCAGGCTGTCGCGGCGGGTCTTGTCGGTCAGGATCTGGCTGCCGCGCACCCAGGTGGCCATGATCGTGAACAGGGCGGCGCCGATCAGCACTGGCAGCCAGCCGCCCGAGAAGAAGCGCAGGGCGTTGGCGCTGAGGAAGGTGATGTCCAGCGTCAGGAACGGAACGAGGAAGAGCAGCGCCATCGGCATGCTCCACTTCCACAGCTTGCGCATGACGATGAAGGCCATGCAGGTGGTGACGATCATCGTGCCGGTCACCGCCAGGCCATAGGCGTGGGCGAGGGCCGAAGACGTCTGGAACGTGAACATGATCGCCAGCACGCCGACCAGCAGCATGGTGTTGAGCTGGGGCACGAAGATCTGGCCCGATTGGGTCTCGGACGTGCGGCGCACGTCCAGGCGCGGCAGCAGGCCCAGTTGGATGGCCTGCTGGGTCAGCGAGAACGCGCCGGTGATGACCGCCTGGCTGGCGATCACGGTCGCCGCGCCGGCCAGCAGGACCAGCGGCAGGCGCAGCGCTTCAGGCGCCATCTCGAAGAACCAGTTGACCTCGGGCATCGCCTTGCCGGCCGCTTCGGCCGCCTGCAGCGTGCTCAGAGCGAAGGCGCCTTGGCCCAGATAGTTCATGGCCAGACACGGCAGCACGAAGAACAGCCAGGCGGCCTGGATCGGCCAGCGGCCGAAGTGACCCATGTCGGCGGTCAGGGCCTCCACCCCCGTCACGGTGAGGAAGACCGCGCCTAGAACGATGAATCCCGTCAGACCGTGCTCGGCCAGGAACTCGACCGCGTAGTACGGGTTCACGGCCATCAGGATGCCGGGATTGCTTGCCAGGTTCATGACCCCCAGCGCGAACATGACGCCAAACCACAGGGCGCACACCGGGCCAAAGAGCTTGCCCACCGAGGCCGTCCCCCGGCTCTGAATGAAGAAAAGGCCCAGCAGCATGACGGTGGCGATCAGCAGCACGACCTCGTTGGTCACGCTATGTTCAAGCGCGGGAATGGTGCGAAGACCTTCCACCGCGGACAGCACCGACATCGCCGGCGTAATCACCGCGTCGCCATAGAAAAGCGCCGCGCCCGCGACGCCCAGGGCGAACACCAGGGCGGTCCGCCGGCCCATGGCGTGTTGGGCCAGGGCCATCAGCGACAGCACGCCGCCTTCGCCCTTGTTGTCGGCGCGCATGATGAAGACGACGTACTTGATCGTCACGATCAGGAACATCGCCCACAGCGCCAGCGAGACCACGCCGAAGATCTCGGATCGCGTGACGCCGTCGTGGGCGGCTGCGGCCAAGGCTTCCTTGAACGCGTAGAGCGGGCTGGTGCCGATGTCGCCGAACACCACGCCGACCGAGCCCAGGGCCAGGGCGAAGAA
Organism: Pseudomonadota bacterium; assembly: GCA_020161365.1. Lineage (GTDB taxonomy): Bacteria > Pseudomonadota > Alphaproteobacteria > Caulobacterales > Caulobacteraceae > Caulobacter. The sequence continues at coordinate 24,074 of JAIUNU010000019.1, forward strand.
GCCGTGTCCCTTCAGGTCATGCCCATTGCCGTGGGGCGGGGCGCCGTCTTGTTGTGGAATGTCAGAAGACGCGGGCGCACAATCGGGTGCGGAAGCGTGGGGGGCTTCGGAAGCCATGCAATCCCTCCGGGGAGCCCTCGCAAAACGCTGCTGGCCGACCCATATCGCGATCAAGCGCGGCGCGATACACCCAAACCGCGCCGGGTTCAATCGTCACGCTGCGTCGCATTACGCGGTCCCCAAGCCGTTGAGGATTTCCGCAGCAGGCGAGTTTTCGGTTGAACGCGCGGGCTGCCACCTTACGTTCCCGAGTTGAGATGTCGGACAGTCAGAAATTTCCCGTCGCGGCCCACGCCTTGGCCTATCTGGCGCACAAGGCGGCGTTCTCGCCTGATCGCGCCGTGGCCAGCGCCGAACTCGCCGCCTCGGTGCCGACCAACCCTGTCGTGGTCCGCCGGGTCACCGCCATGTTGGGCAAGGCGGGACTGATCGGCGCACGCGCGGGCGCCAACGGCGGCGCCTGGCTGCTGAAACCCGCCGAGACGATCACGCTCGATGTCGTCCTGCGGGCGGTGAACGGCTGCGCGCATCTGGGCGTGGCGCCCAAGGGCGTGAAGGGCTGCCCCGTGGGCGAAAAGATCCCCGACGCGGTCCGAGCGGCGATTCTCTCCGCTGATCAGGCGGCCGCCGAACGGCTTTCCCGGATCACGGTCGCCGACCTTCTGGACGGGCTGCACTAGGCCAACGATCCGCTGTCAGCCGCGCTGAACCCCGTTCCGAAAAAACTGCATCAGAGTTTGTTGCCGATCCTCTGGCGCCGCGTCGGCTCGTCATTACGTAATCGCTACCGTTCAGTTTCTGAACGTGAGGGATTACCATGACCACCGTCGCTATCGCCTACCATTCCGGCTACGGCCACACCGAAGTTCTGGCTCAGAAGGTCGCCGAGGGCGTCCGAGATGCGGGCCAGACGCCGGTCCTCCTGAAGATCGAAAGCGCTTCCCAGGACTTCGCGCCGCTGATCGAACAGATCACCGCCGCCGACGCTGTCGTGTTTGGCGCCCCGACCTACATGGGCGACGTGTCGGGGGTGTTCAAAGTATTCGCCGACGCCACCTCGAGCGTGTTCTTCACCGCCGCCTGGAAAGACAAGCTGGCCGCCGGCTTCACCAATTCGCACAGCTTCGCCGGCGACAAAGCCCACGCGCTGGCTAGCCTGACCATCCTGGCCGCGCAGCATGGCATGAACTGGATCAATCTGGGTCTGGCGCCGCCTAACGTCATCGCCGCCGAGCGTGGTCCGGACACGATCAATCGCGTCGGCTCCTTCATCGGCCTGGCCGCCCAGTCGGACAACGCCTCGCCGGAAATCACTCCACCGGCCGGCGACCGCGAGACGGCGCGTCTGCTGGGCGAGCGCGTCGCCAAGGCGGCCGCGCGCTGGGCCGCCGGCGCCGCGCGCGAGGGACTCGACCAGGCCGCTTGAGGCTTCGTCCACGATCACGGCCGTCGCCCTCCCGGCCGTGATCCGAAAGGGGCGCGCCCCGCCATTCCGGCGCGCCTCTTTCGCTCCGCCTCTTGGAGGGTTGCTTGAACCAAATCGCGGGCCGTGCTCGACTCTGGCGGAGTTTCCACCGGATCATCACATCATGGCCCGCCGTCTCGCCCTGGTCACCGGCGCCTCCGCCGGCATCGGGGCCGCCTCCGCCCGCATCTACGCCAGCCACGGCTATGACGTGGCCCTCACCGCGCGCCGGGCCGATCGGCTGGAGAGCCTGGCCGCCGAGATCAAGCTGCGCTCGGGGGTCGAGGCCTACGCTCTTCCTGCCGATCTCGCCGAGCCGGGCGGCGTCGACGCGGTGCTGGCGGGTGTGGCCCAACAGGGACGGGAGATCGACGCCCTGGTAAACAATGCCGGCTACGGCTTGCCGGGGACCTATGACGCCACCCGCTGGGAGGATCAGGCCAAGTTTCTCCAGCTGATGCTGACCAGCGTCTGCGAGATGAGCCACAAGGTCTTGCCGGGCATGGTGGAGCGCAGGTTCGGACGCATCGTCAACGTCGCCTCGCTCGCGGGTCTGGTTCCCGGCGCGGCCGGCCACACCCTCTATGCGGCCACCAAGAGCTTCCTGGTGAAGTTCTCCCAGAGCCTGCACCTGGAAAACCTGCAGACGGGCGTCCACGTCAGCGCCCTGTGCCCGGGTTTCACCTATTCGGAGTTCCACGACGTCAACGGCACCCGCGCCCAGGTCAGCCAGGGTGTGCCAGAGTGGATGTGGCTGGGCGCCGACGAGGTCGCCGCCGCCGGCTACGAGGCGGCCGAGGCCAATCGCTCGATCTGCGTGCCCGGCGCGCCGAACAAGGCCATCGCCGCCATCGCCAAGGTCGTGCCCGACGACTGGGCCCTGGCCCTGATGGCCAGCCAGGGAAGCCGGTTCCGCAAGGTGTGAGATCGCGGCCCGGGCCGTCCTTTTTGAAAAGCCGGTCCGGACCTGCTATATGTCCGCCTCGATCCCCGAGCATCCGGACACCCCCTTGAGCGTCACCCTCGACCTGTCGCGCGTCTCGTCCGAGACGACGCCCGCCCAACCCGTCACCAAGCCGCCGGTCAATCTTTCGGGCCTGACGCGTCCGCAGCTTGTCGCGGCCCTGGTCGAGAGCGGCGTCGTCGAGCACGGCAAGGCCAAGATGCGGGCCACCCAGATCTTCCGCTGGATGCACCATCGCGGCGTCACCGACTTCGCGCAGATGAGCGATGTCGCTAAGGAGACCCGCGCGCGTCTGGCCGAGGCCTTCACCATCGCCCGTCCCGAGATCGTCGAGCGCCAGGTGTCCAAGGACGGCACGCGAAAGTGGCTGATCCGCATGGCTCCGGGCATCGAGGTCGAGAGCGTCTACATCCCCGGCGTCGGGCGGGCCGGCGCCCTGTGCGTGTCCAGCCAGGTCGGCTGCACGCTGAACTGCAGCTTCTGCCACACGGGCACGCAGCCCCTGGTGCGCAACCTGACCACGGCCGAGATCGTCGCCCAGGTGCAGGTGGCCAAGGACGATCTGGCCGAATGGCCGTCCGACAAGGAGGACCGCCAGCTCTCGAACATCGTGTTCATGGGCATGGGCGAGCCGCTGTACAATCTGGGCCAGGTGGCCGACGCCATCGAGATCATCAGCGATAACGAAGGCATCGCCATCTCGCGTCGCCGGATCACGGTGTCGACCTCGGGCGTGGTGCCGATGCTGGAAAAGCTGGGCTCGACCACCCAGGCCATGCTGGCGATCAGCCTGCACGCCACCAACGACCCGCTGCGCGATGTGCTGGTGCCGCTGAACAAGAAGTACCCGATCGCCGAGCTGATGGCCGGCATCCGCGCCTATCCGGGTCTGTCCAACGCCCGCCGCGTGACCTTCGAGTACGTGATGCTGAAGGGCGTCAACGACAGCCCCGACGAAGCCCGCGCTCTCGTCAAGCTGATCAAGGGCATCCCGGCCAAGATCAATCTGATCCCGTTCAATCCGTGGCCCGGCAGCGATTACCAGTGCTCGGACTGGGCGACGATCGAGGCCTTCGCCGCGATCCTCAACAAGGCTGGCTATTCCTCGCCGATCCGCACCCCGCGCGGCCGCGACATCCTGGCGGCCTGCGGTCAGTTGAAGAGCGAGAGCGAAAAGGTCCGCGCCTCGGCGCTGCGCAAGCTGTCGCTGGCGGCGATGGCGGGCGTGCTGTCCGACGACGACGAGGACGAGGCGGCCTGACGCGGTAGCGGATAGGCCCTAGCGGTTCGGTTCTCGCGAGACGGGCGCCCCCTACGCAAGTCTTGCCGACCCGTGTTAGTCAGGGGGCTGTAAGTCCATCGGGGTCATTTGCGTCCATGCCGTCCCAGCTTCAGTCGCCCGAGGTCCAGGCCTTTGCCACCGGCTTTCCGGTCACACTGCTGCATGCGAGCGTGACCTTGGTGATGCTGATCCTTGGCACGACGCTCTACGCTCTTCTGACCCCACACAAGGAAGTCACCCTGATCCGTGAAGGCAATGCGGCCGCAGCGCTCTCGCTGGGCGGCGTGTTCGTGGGGCTGGCTATCCCGCTGGCGGTGTCGTTGCGCGCATCGACCTCGGTGACCGAGATCGTGATCTGGGGCGCGGCGACGATCGCGGTGCAGTTGCTAGTGTTCCGCATCACCGACATGCTGCTCAAGGGCTTGCCCGAGCGGATCCACGAGGGCGAGGTGGCCGCGGCCGCTCTGCTGGTCGGGGCCAAGCTGGGCGTGGCCCTGATCCTGGCCGCGGCCGTGGCCGGCTGATAAGATCGAGCCCGGAGGTCGTCCGGTGCATTTCCCCAAGCTTCCCGACTGGCTGGTCTATGCTGCGGCGGTCAGCGCCCTGGTGATCGTCGCTGTCGGTCGTCAGGAGCGCTCCGACGCGCCGCCGCCGCCGCCGCCGGTGCCAGGCGAAGAGGGATTGCCGCTGGGACCGTCCTCTCCGTTCGACCCCTCGATCGTCGTGCAGGTGCCCGACAAGCCCTCACCGGGCTCGGGAACCGCCTTTTCGGTCGGTGATGACGGCGTGTGGCTGACGGCGCGCCATGTGGTCGACGGCTGCAAGCAGGCCGCGATCGTGGTGGCCGACGGACGCGGGGTAGCCGCCAAGGTCCATGTCGACACCCGCGCAGACGCCGCCGTGCTGACGACCGAAGGGGGCGCGCCGGCCGTTCCGCTGGGTATCGACCAGCCGCTGCGGCGTGGCGCGCGGGCCTATCATCCCGGCTTCCCTCAAGGTCATCCGGGCGAAGCCGCCTCGCGCCTGCTGGGGCGGGAGAACCTGGTCGTCCATGGCCGAGGTGCGCGCACCGAGCCCGTGCTGGTCTGGGCCGAGGTCGGCCGCACCGATACGCTGAAGGGCACGCTTTCGGGTCTCTCCGGCGCCCCCGCCCTGGACAGCGCCGGCCGGGTGATCGGCGTCACGGTGGCCGAGGCTCCCCGTCGCGGCCGGATCTATACGACGGCGCCCGAGACCTTGACGGCTGTCCTCGGCTCGCGTCGCCGTCCCGCAGCCTCCGAGTTCGCGCCCAGCGAGCCCATCACCACCGAGAACTATGGCCGCGTCGCCGACGGCCTACGTCGCGACCTGCGGGTGGCGCAGGTTGTCTGCCTGGCGGTTTAAAGCATCTTCCCCGCGAAGTGTATTAGGACGCCGCCAGCGTCTTGCTCTGGCGCGCCGCCACCATGAATGACAACACGATCGCGACTACGCCGATCAGCGCCGTGTAGATGAAGAACGCGGTGTAGCCAGCCGCCATGGCTGGCGCGCTGACCCCCAGTTTGGCGCCGGCGGCGGTGAAGCTCTCGGGCGGCAGGCGGGTGAACAGGGCCTTGAGCGGCGCCGTGAATCCGCCGCTCTCGGCCGCCTTGGCCGACGCTTCTACGATCCGCCCCGACTGCGAGGCGATCAGCTTGCCGGGCAGGGCATAGAGCGAGGAGAACAACGCGTACTGGGTGGCCGTGAAGCCCGCACTGGTCAGGCTGGACATGTAGGCGATCAACGCCGTGCCCGCGATGCCGCCGGCGATGTTGTCCAGGCAGATCGAGGCGAACAGCATCCCAGTGTTGTGTCCGCTCATCGCCAGCAGCGCGAACATCAGGTTGCTGATTGGCTGAGCGAAAGCCCCGATGACCAAGGCCTTGATGAGGCCCAGTCTCGCGACGATCACCCCGCCCAGGAACACGCCGGCCATCGAGGCGATGATGCCGAACACCTTCCGGATTTCGGCGATCTCGGTCAGCGTGAAGCCCATGTCGCGGTAGAACGGGTTCATGATGTTCAGCACGAAGTCCGAGACGCGATAGACGCAGATCGCCGCCAGGATCAGGCCAGCGACGCCGTGAAAGCGGGTCAGGAACTCGCGCAGCGGTTCGCCGAACGCCTTCGACATGTAGACGCCGGGCTTGGTGCGAACCTTGGGAATCGGCCAGGCGGCCACGACGACGATGGCGAGACCCACGACCACGCCCACCAACTGTAGCCAGACGCCGTTCGGCTTGGCGGTCCAGGCCTCCGCCAGGGCGTCGCCGCCAACGAGCTTGGAGAGCAGGGTCGCGTCGCCGGACAAGCCAGAGCCGAGCGCCAGAGCGCCAATCAGCAGAATGGCCAGCCGTGCAAGCCACTCGACGACCTCCAGAGCCTTCGACTGGCGGACATCGTCGGTCGGGATGGGGCGGATGATGTGCTCGGCTTCGCGCGGCGCGCAGAGGGTGGCCAGTACGCCGAGGCCCACGATCAGGCCCATCGCCGCATAGGACAGATTCCAGCCGAACCGCTCGGCCAACAGTAGCGGCCCTGCGCCGGCGACGATCATGGCGACGCGATAGCCCCACTGGTAGGCGACGACCATGGGGCCTTGCTCTTCCTCGCTGGCGACCTCGATGCGCCACGCGTCAATGACGATGTCATGCGAGGCGGTGGCGAAGCCGACCGTCACGGCCGCCGCCGCCAGAAAGCCCAGCTGGTTGAGCGGGTTCATGGTCGAGATCGTCCAAAGCCCCAGGACCATCACGGTCTGGAACACCAGCATCCAAGCGCGGCGATGACCAAGCAGCCGATGCAGCCCCGGCACAGTGGTGCGGTCGATCAGGGGCGCCCACAAGAACTTGAAGGAGAACGACAGCGTCGCGAGGCTGAAGAAGCCGATCACCGCCAGCGAAAGGCCCGCATCGCGCAGCCACAGCGACAAGGTGTCGAAGATCAGCATGAACGGCAGGCCTGAGGCGAAGCCCAGGCCCAGCATGACCAGGCTACGCCGCTCGCCAAAGAAGGCGAGGGTCTGCAGCAGGCTCTTCTTTTTCGGAGCCTCGGGCGTCTCGGCTTGATTGGTCACGGTGGCGATCCCCCTGCGGGGGACAGCCCCCGTCTAGCCGGCGACCTTGGCTCGCGTCGCGGGTTTCGTCCAGACACCCGAGGGGCCGCCCGTGGTCCAGCGTTTGAGCGCGTCGCGCAGGGCCTCTTGGGTGAGGGGCTTGACCAGAAAGTCGTCCATGCCTGCGGCCAGGCAGGTTCGACGGTCCTCGTCAAAGGCGTCGGCGGTCAGCGCGGCGATCGGCGTGGCTACGCCCTTGGCCCGCAGAGCCCTGGCCGCCTCGATCCCGGTCAGGCCCGGCATGCGAAGGTCCATCAAAATGAGGTCGTAGACCCCGCCCGAAGCGGCGGCGACGGCCTGTTCGCCATCGGCGACGCGGTCGACCTTGCATCCCTCGCGCTCCAGGAGGGTGCGGGCCAGAAGGGCGTTGATCGGGTTGTCCTCGGCCAGCAGCACCCGCGCGCCGGTGGCGACGGCGCCGGCGATCCGGTCGTCGTGGGCGGGCTCGTCCTCGGCGATCTCGCCGGCAGTGGAGGCCTGCAGCACCTGGGCGACCAGAGACGCCGCGCGCAACGGCTTGATCAGATAACCCGAGAAGCCGGCGGCCTTCAGGCGGTCGATACAGTCGCGCTGTTCGGGGGTCAGCAGCACGACCGACTGGCGGCCAGCAGGCGGCGTCAGGTCGTTCTCGGGACCCGAAAGGGCTCCGTCGATCAGCAGCACTGCGTCGGCCGGAGCGCCGGCCAAGGCCGCGTCGATGTCGACCGCGGCATGAGCGCGACCGCCGGCCGCCTCGATCTGCCGAACCGTGGCGGTGCGCACGATGGCGTTGGGCGAGACGACGGCGACATCCTTGCTCTGGAGCGGTGTCGCGCGGACGGGCGGGGCGGCCGTCGCAAACGGCGCCTCGAACCAGAATTCCGCGCCCTGGCCCAACTCGCCCCCGACGCCGACCTCGCCACCCATGGCCGCCGAGAGACGCGAGACGATGGCGAGACCCAGGCCCGCGCCGCCCAACTGCGTGGCGTGGGTGATGTCGGTCTGGACAAAGGCCTCGAAGATGCGGGCCCGCGCTTCAGGCGCTACGCCCGGTCCGGTGTCGGCGACCGAAAAACGGATACGCTCTCCGTCCAAGGCGGTGGCTGTCAGCAGGACGCCGCCCGTCTCCGTGAATTTCACGGCGTTGCCGGCGAAGTTCAGCAGGATTTGCCGCAAGCGCCCCTCGTCCGCGAGGATGGAGGGCAAGGGGGCCGAAACAGCCCAGGCGATTTCGACGCCCTTTTCATGAGCGCGCGGGCTCATTAGTTCGGCGACCTGGCGCAGCAGGTCCTCGATGTCGACCGGAGCCAGCGCGAGCTCGATCGCCGCCGCGCCCAGGCGGGCGAAATGCAGCACGTCGTTGACCAGCGACAGCAGGTGGTCGCCGCTCTCGCGCAGCGCCGTTACGTAGGAGCGCTGCTCCGCCGTCAGCTTGGTGTTTTCCAGCAGGCGCGCCATGCCCAGTACGCCGTTCAGCGGCGTGCGGAACTCATGGCTCAGCGTCGCCAGCTGCTCGGGCGTGACGCTGGGGTGGCGGTCGTCGGATCGGGTTTCGCTCATGAGGGCCAAGTCTAGCCGGCCCGGCTTAACGGGCGGTCAAGCTGGGCCGGCCGCCGCATAGCTTTCCTCGCCCGCAGGAGTCGTGCGGCGATAGGCGAGGGCCTCGGCGACATGGACCCGTTTGACGCCTTCCGCGCCCTCCAGGTCTGCGATGGTCCGCGACAGGCGCAGCACCCGGGTCCAGCCCCGGGCGCTGATGCGCCCGGCTTCGGCCGCGCGGGAGAGCAGATCGCGTCCGGGGCTGTCCAGGCCCGCGATCTTCTCCAGAAAGGCCCCCTCTGCACGGCCGTTCAACCCTTCGATCGCGCCCAGCGCCTCGGCGCGCTCGAGCTGCGTGGCGCGGGCGCGCGCCACGCGGGCGGCGGCTTCGGCCGAGCCTTCGGCGGGCGGCGGCAGGGCCAGATCGGCGGCGGTGACGGCGGGCATGTCGACGGCGAGGTCGATGCGGTCCATCAAGGGACCGGAGACGCGTCCCTGATAGTCCTTCTGGCACCGGGGCGCCTTGCCGCAAGCGCCACGCCCGGGGCCGCCATGACCGCAGCGGCAGGGATTCATCGCCGCCACCAACTGCACCTTGGCCGGATAGCGAACATGGGCGTTGGCGCGGGCGACCATCACCTCGCCGGTCTCAAGCGGGCCGCGCAGGCTGTCCAGCGCCTGCACCCCGAACTCGGGCAGTTCATCCAGAAACAGTACGCCATTGTGCGCCAAAGAGACCTCGCCCGGCTTGGCGCGATGGCCGCCGCCCGTCAGAGCGGCCATGCTGGCGCTATGGTGCGGCGCGCGGAAGGGGCGCGCCCGGGTCAGTGTTCCTCTGGCGATGAGACCCGCCACCGAGTGCACCATCGACGTCTCCAGCAATTCGGCCGAGGTCAGGGGCGGCAGCAGGCCCGGCAGGCGCTGGGCGAGCATCGATTTGCCCGAGCCCGGCGGGCCGCAGAAAAGCAGGTTGTGACCGCCGGCCGCGGCGATCTCCAGGGCGCGCTTGGCGTGTTCCTGGCCTTTCACATCGCGCAGGTCCTTGGGCCTGTCGCCCTCGACAATGGGCCCCGGCGTCGGCGCCGACAGGATCTGGCTGCCTCGGAAGTGATTGATCAGCGCCACCAGCGAGCGGGGCGCCAGAATGCGCGTGCCGCCCGCCCATGCCGCCTCGGGCCCCGAGGCCTCCGGGCAGATGAGTCCAAGGTCCATGGCGCCCGCCGCCATAGCGGCCGGAAGCGCGCCGGCGGCCGGGACGATGCGGCCATCCAGCGAGAGCTCACCCATCGCCGCCCAGCCGTCCAGAGCGTCCAGCGGGATGACGCCGAGCGCAGCCATGACCGCCAGCGCGATCGGCAGATCAAAGTGCGTGCCCTCCTTGGGCATGTCGGCCGGCGCCAGATTGGCGACGATGCGCTTTCCGGGAAGCGACAGGCCGAGGCCTGCGAACGCGCCACGCACCCGTTCGCGGCTTTCGGCGACGGCCTTGTCGGCCAGCCCGACCACCACGAACGCGTGCTGGCCGGTCGTCAGCTGGACCTCGACATCGACCCGGCGGGCCTCGACGCCTTCGAACGCGACCGTGACGACCCTGGCGGCCATCGTAACTCCTTGAGGAACATCAACTTATCCACAAGGAGCAACACATCTTTCGAAATGGAGCAAGAACGAAAAACGAACGTTTCGGGAAATCTCGATGTTTACGCAGAGTTACCCACCGTTCGCGCGAATGTCCTCAATCCTGTTCCAGAGTACTTCGGCGGCGTTGATTCCGGTAAATCGCAGCAGCTGTTGCGCGCCCGTCGGCGAGGTGACGTTAATTTCCGTCAGGTATTCTCCGATCACGTCGATTCCGACGAACAGCAGTCCGCGACGCTTGAGCTCGGGGGCGATGATATTGCAAAGCTCTAGGTCGCGGGCCGTCAAGGCCACGGCCTCGGCGCGGCCACCGACCCGCAGGTTCGACCGGACCTGGCCCGTGGCTGGCACGCGGTTGATGGCGCCCACGGGTTCGCCGTCGACCAGCAGAATGCGCTTGTCGCCCTTGCTGACAGCCGGGACGAACTTCTGGGCGATGACCTGCTCGCGGCCGATCATCGCGTGCAACTCCAACAGCGCATCGAGATTGGGGTCGTCCGCCAGCAGCCTCGCCACCCCCGAACCGCCACCACCGTAGAGGGGCTTCAAGACGATGTCGCCATGCCGGGCGCGGAAGTCGTAGATCGCTTCGTGGTCGCTGGTGATCAGGGTCGGCGGCTGCACCCCGGGGAAGTCGGTGACGAATAGTTTCTCAGGCGCGTTGCGCACCTCGGCCGGATTGTTCACGACCAGGGTGTGGGGGTGAACCTTCTCAAGGAAGTGCGTGGCCGTGATGTAGGCCATGTCGAACGGCGGGTCCTGGCGCATCAGGACGACGTCGATATCGTCCTTCATGTCCAGCACCACCGTCTCGCCCAGTCGGGCGTGGGCGCCCTTTTCGGCGAAGACCTCCACGGACTGACCACGTGCGAAGACGCGGCCGTCTTCCTGGGAAAGCTTGTCGGGGGTGTAGAACCAGAGCTTGTGACCCCGGTTCTGGGCTTCCATCATCATCAGGAAGGACGTGTCGGTGTCGATATTGATCCCCAGGATGGGATCCATCTGGACGGCGACTCGCAGCGACATGGGGACTCCTGGGGTTCGGTTCTGGAGCCTAGTTAAGCCGTTTTGGCCGGAACGCTAGTTCAAGCGCAGCCGCACGCGTTCGCGCGCCGCCCGCGCCGCAATCGCCGCGCCGCCGTCAAGAACCTGCGCGCGCGAGAGCGCCTGCAACGCGCCGGCCAAGGCGCCCTGGCCCTCTCGGGCGGCGGCGACATCCAGCCAAGGGCGGTGGTCAGCCGGGTTCAAAAGGGCCCGCCGCAGGGCCGAGCGTTCGGCGCGCGGCCAGTCCTTGGCCTGCTGGGCGCGGGCGAAGATGTTGTTCTGCAGGCGGATCAGGACAGCCCGGTCGCTGATCGGGGCCATCAGGAGCTCAAGCCGGGCGGCGACGTCGGGCATCAGGCCCGTGCGAAGCGCGCGGCGTGAAAGCTCTGACGGCAACACCACCCGGCCTTCGCTGAACGGATCCAGGGCCAGCGGGCCCTCATCGGTCTCGATCCGCAGCAGAAAGTGGCCGGGAAAGTCGACGCCATACAACTCCAGTCCCACGGCTCTGGCGGCGTGCAGGTAGAAGACGCCCAGCGCCACCGGCAGGCCCTTGCGACGGTGCGCGATCGCGATGACGTCGGCGTTGTCGGGATGGTCGTAGGTGATGACGTCACCGGTCAGGCGAAGATCGCCGGCCAAGGTCTCGGCCACCGCCTCCTCAGGCGACTCGCTTTCGGCGCGCCGGCGCAGGCGCTCGACGGCGTCGTTGGCCAGGTCGATCGCGGCCTTGATGTCGCGGCTGGGATCGTCGTGGACGGCGCAGGCCAGGGCGGCCTCGAACAGCGGGAAACCGTCGTCCGGCCCCTCGCCCGCCTTGGTCAAGATCGCTTCGGCCTCATCCCGCGTCATGTTACGCCCCCCGCCAGGCGTCGGGCAGATGGCGAGGCGGCCGTCGCGGGGCGATGGCGATCAAGTCCAGCCTCACCAGCAGATCGCGCAGCCCCGCTCGATGCGCCGACAAATGCGCAGCGGCCCGGCGCAGGCGCTCCCTCTGTGTGGGCTTCACGGCGTCCAGCGCTTCCTCGATCGTCCGGCGTTGCTTGACCTCGATAACGGCCAGCACCTTGCCGCGTTGCGCCAGGAGGTCGATTTCCCCAAGCGGCGTCGCCAGACGGAAGCCGAGGATGCGATAGCCCTTGGCCATCAGCCACAGCGCAGCGATCACCTCGGCCCGCCGCCCGACCTTGCGCGCGGCGGTTCCGCGCGCCTGGCGGACGCCGGACGCCATCAGGCCTGTTCCTTTAGCGTCAGCGCCTGCCGGTAGAGATCCTTGCGGGACAGCCCCAGGGCCTTGGCCACCTCCGAGGCGGCCTCCCCCAGCGGCAGCCGGGTCATGGCCTCGCGCAGGGCGGCCTCGGCGTCGTCGGCGGTGGCCACCTTCTCGGTTCCTGGGCCGACCAGGATCACGATCTCGCCTTTGGGCGCCTCGAAACGCGGATCGGCGGCCAGGTCGCTGAGCGGTCCTCTTATGCAGGTCTCGTAGAGTTTGGTCAGTTCGCGACAAACGGCGGCAGGACGTTCACCGCCGAAGACAGTCGCCATGTCCGCGAGGCAGTCGGCCACCCGTGAGGCGCCCTCATAGACGATCAGCGTGGCGCGCGTGTTGGCGAACTCCTCAAAGAAGGTCCGCCGGGCCGCGCTCTTCGGCGGCGGGAAGCCCGCGAACAGAAACCGTTCGGTGGGCAGTCCCGCGAGGGTCAGGGCGGCGAGGGCGGCAGAGGCGCCGGGGATCGGGACCACGTCGTGGCCGGCGGCGATCGCCTCTCGCGCCAGGCGATAGCCCGGGTCGGACACAATCGGCGTGCCCGCGTCCGAGACCAGGGCCACGCGCTCGCCTGCGGCCAGGCGCTCGAGAATCCCCGGAATGGCGCGCTCGGCCACGTGCTCGTCGTGGCGCTCAAGCTTGGTGCGCACGCCGTAGGCCGATAGAAGCTTGCCGGTCACGCGGGTGTCCTCGGCCAGCAGCACGTCGCAGCCGGCCAGCACGTCCAGCGCCCGCAGGGTGATATCGCGCAGGTTGCCGATCGGCGTCGCCACCAGATAGAGGCCCGGCGCCAGGGGCGCGTCGGACAGGGCCGGCGGAGGAAGCTGACGGCTCAAGGGCGAGGAGTCCTTCGTTTGTGGTAAACCCATATCAGGTCGCGAGCGCGCCTGTCAGCCGATCAAGCACCAGCCGCCCCGCGCGGGTGGCGCGCAGCCGCTCGGGGTCTTCGACCAGCAATCCTGCTTCGACCAGATCCCGAACCTTGGCGAGATCCGGTGTGAGGCCCAGCGGCGCAAGCTCCTTGAAGCCGACGCCGTCATCGATACGCAGGCCCAGGATCAGGCGCTCTTCGGCGATGTCCTCCGGGTCCAGAATCTCTCGCGCGAAGCCGACGCCGTGCTCGCGAACAGCGGCGACATAGTCCTTGATCGCGCGATGCGCGGTGGTGGCCGCCCGCCCGTCGGCCACCGTCAACCGACCATGCGCTCCGGGGCCGACGCCGACATAGTCGACGCCGCGCCAGTAGACGAGATTGTGACGCGAGCGCGCAGCTTCGCCTCGGGCGTGGTTCGACACCTCGTAGGCGTCGAAGCCAGCGGCCTCCAGCCGCTCCTGGGTGGTTTCGAACAATGTCGCGGCCAGATCTTCGTCGGGCACGACCAGGGTTCCGCGACCGACCGCGCGATCGAAGGCGGTGCCGCGCTCGATGGTCAGCTGGTAAGGCGAAATGTGTTCCGGCCCCAAGGCGATGGCTTCGGCGAGCTCAGCCCGCCAGGCCGCGTCGGTCTGACCAGGACGGGCATAGATCAGGTCGATCGACAGACGCGGAAAGGCTTTCGTCGCCGCCGCGATCGCGCGCCGCGCCGCGCCGGCGTCGTGGTTGCGGCCCAGGGCCTTCAAGGCGGCGTCGTCCAGCGCCTGGACGCCCAGCGACAAGCGTTGCACCCCGGCGTCGGCCAAGGCGGCGAAGCGGTCGGTCTCGGCGTCGGTGGGATTGGCCTCCAGGCTGATTTCCAGATCATCGGCCGGTAACCACAGGCGTTTGGCCGCCTCGATCACCCGCGCCGCCTGCTCCGGGGCCATCAGCGACGGCGTGCCGCCGCCGAAGAAGATCGACAGCAGCCGCCGTTCGCCAGTCAGGGCGCGCTGGGCCTCCAGATCCGCGACGATGGCGTCGGCTAGAGCGGCCTGCTCGTCGAGCCGGCCCCGGTCGCGCACCACGTTGAAATCGCAGTAGGGGCAGATCCGGGCGCAGTAGGGCCAGTGGACATAGACCCCGACCGATCCGGCGCGCGGATCAGTCAAACAGAGCCGCCTTCAGCTTGGCGAAGGCCCGGGCGCGGTGGCTCATGGCGTCCTTGGCGGTCGGCTCCATCTCCCCGAAGGTCGTGTCGTGGCCCTCGGGGATGAAGATCGGATCATAGCCGAACCCACGCGTCCCACGTCCCGGGAAGACGAGGCTTCCGTCGACGCGGCCCTCGACCACGACCGCCGGGCCGTGGGGCCAAGCCACCGCCAGCGCTGACGTGAACCAGGCCGAGCGATCGTCGGACGCGGTCTCTTCGAGCCGCTCTTCGACCTTCTTCATCGCCATGGCGAAGTCCTTGGTAGGACCCGCCCAGCGCGCGGAAAAGATGCCCGGCGCGCCGGCCAGCGCCGTCACTGACAGGCCGGAGTCGTCGGCCAGAGCGGGCAAACCCGACAGGTCGGCGGCGTGGCGCGCCTTGAGAAGCGCGTTGCCGACAAAGGTGCTCTCGGTCTCCTCGGGTTCAGGGAGGCCCAACTGGCCGGCCGTGATGATCTCGAACCGCCCCTCAAGCAGGGCGGCGATCTCGGGGACCTTGCCAGGATTGTGCGTGGCGGCCACAAGCTTCGTTCCTGCTTCTAGCTTCAGCGCCATTGTCGTCTCCGGGAATCCATCAATGCGGCTTCTTTACTCGCCCTTGTCGCCGTTTGCTCGCAAGGTTCGTGTCCTGGCGGCGGAAAAAGGCCTGTCCGAGCAACTGAGCGTCGAGACGATCGCGCCGTTCCAAGACGAAAGCCTCCGGGCGCTGAACCCGTTGAACAAGGTTCCGACCCTGGTTCTGGACGGAGGCGAGACCGTTTTCGATTCGGCGGTGATCGCCGACTACATCGACGGTCTTGCCGAGCCCTCTCTTATCCCCCGCGTTCAGCCGGAGCGCCGGCGGGCCTTGACCCTGGAAGCGGCGGCCGATGGCCTGGGGGACGCCGCAATCCTGATCGTGCGCGAGCGCATGCGGCCGGAGGCGCAGCACCGACAGGACCTGTTCGATCGTCAACTGCGGGCGGTCAACGCTGCGCTGGACCTTTTCGAGGCCGCTGATTTGCCGAGCGATCGCTTCGGGATCGCCGAAATCGCGATCGCCGTGCAACTGGCCTATCTGGACGTGCGTCAGGTCGTGGCGTGGCGTCCCGGCCGACCCGCGCTGTCGGCGTGGTATGAGGCGGTGTCGAAACGCACGTCCATGATCGCCACGGATGCGTCGGCCACCTGACCTGCAAGCGGCTACGGGCCGCAAATGGTCGGGCGGAGCCTTCTCTCAGGCTGCGGCGATCTGCATCTCTTCCCCCGCCGGCCTTTGCACCAGGCAGCCGTACCAGCCCAGACCTTGATAGGTCTCGTATCCCGGCGTCCGCGCATAGCCGACGGTAACGTCGCCGTCCGCATAACTGCCCATCCCTCCGGCGGAGGTATCCAGCGGAAAGGTCTCGGTCAGCACGCCGCGACCGTCCGAAGAGGCGAGGACCCTGCCTCTCTGGTCCAGCAGCATGACGCGCGAGCGTTCGCGCTCTTCCGGGGTCAGGCGCACGCCCTCGACTACGGCCTGCGCCTGAGGGCGCCAGTCGAAATGCACGCCCAGAACGCCGAGAGGCGCTCCGCCGGACTCTCCGCCTTTGCGAATCGCCGTGGCGTAGGTGGCGACCGGGGCGTCGCCCAACGCCGCGCAGCGCTCGATGTCGCACGCCACGAAGTCGTCGCCCGAGGTGGTGCGTAGGCCCTCCTGGAACCAGCGGGTGTCGGCCATCGACCGACCGACGACGCCCGGGTAGCGGGACGGTCGTCCATTGGCGACCACGCGGCCGCTGGCGTCGCAGATCCATAGGTCGAGATAAACGGTATAGGCGTCGAGGATCACGCCCAGGCGCTCACTGGCGTAGCGCCGCGCCGCTGCGTCTTCGCTCTGCGCCAGGCATGCGACGACGGCCGAGTCCGTAGCCCACCAACGTACGTCGCAGGTGCGTTCGTAGAGGTTGCGGTCGACGATCTCGATGGCGTTCAGCGCAAGGTCCGCCAGCCGCTGGCCTCGCAGGTGTCCCAGGATCGCCCCGCCGATCGCTGACAGTTCGTCAAGGTCGGCGCGGACCTGACTCTCCAGCGCGGCGGCCACGCCGTCGATCTCGGTGGAAATCTTCTTGAATTCCTCGGCAACGATCGCGAAGCCCTTGCCTGCCTCGCCGGCGCGGGCGGCGACGATCAGCGCATTGATCGCCAGCATCTTGGCCGCTCGATTAACCCGAGCGATCTCGCCGATCTTCTCTCCCGCCACGCTGGATAGCCGTTGCGAGAGATCCAGAATTCGTTCCGGACGAAGACTGGCGTCCTGTTCCATACGCTACGCGCCCCAAAAGCAGACTTGCGGGCGAATCGGCCCGAGGCTCGCAACATGACGCTGGCGTCACGGCGGTGCGACGCGGCCGGCGATGAGGGGCGAGGCGAAACGGGCGTTTCCGGAAAAGAAAACGCCGGGCCGCCCTGCGAATGGGCGCCCGGCGCTTAGCGAACAGACATGCGCGACGGCGGTCCGCCGCAAAGGACGTTTCTAGACGTCGACCTCGGCGTCGAGGGCGTTCTCCTGGATGAACTCGCGACGGGGCTCGACGAGATCGCCCATCAGGCGGCTGAACATGTCGTCGGCGTCGTCGGCGTGGTTGACGCGCACCTGCAGCAGCGTGCGCGCCTCGGCGTCCAGCGTGGTCTCCCACAGCTGGTCAGGATTCATCTCGCCCAGACCCTTGTAGCGCTGGATGGTCAGGCCCTTGCGGCCCGCATCGAGCACGGCGTTAACAAGGTCCAGCGGCCCGCGGATCGTGGTCGACTTGTCCTTGCGGCGGAACACGGCGCGGCCCGAGAACACTTCGGCCAGCTTGATGGCCCGTTCGGCGAGGCGGCGCGCGTCGGCGGCGTGCAGCAGCACATCGTCCAGCACCACTCGTTCGGAGACGCCGCGACGAACGCGGCTGAAGACAAAGCCCGTGTCGCCGCGCTCGCCCGACCACGGTCCATCGCCTTCTTCGGCGTAGAGATCCAGGCGCTTGGCGGCGGTCAGAACATCCGGGGACTCGCCCAGCAGGCCCGCCAGAGCCGCCTGCTCGATCGCGGTCGCCGGAGCGCGTGCGGAGAGGCGATCGATATTGGCCTTGGCCGAGCGGCAGGTCTGCACAAGGGCCAGAAGATCCTGGCCCGTCATACGCTCGCCGGACGCCAGATCCAGCTCGGCGCCGTCGACGCCCTCATCGACCAGGAACGCGTCCATTTCGGCGTCGTCCTTCAGGTAGCGCGAGGACTTGCCCTTGCTGGCTTTGTAGAGCGGCGGCTGGGCGATGTAGATGTAGCCGCGCTCGATCAGCTCGGGCATCTGCCGGTAGAAGAAGGTCAGCAGCAGGGTGCGGATGTGCGCGCCGTCGACGTCGGCGTCGGTCATCAGCACGATCTTGTGGTAGCGCACCTTGTCCGGGTTGAAGTCGTCGCGACCGATGCCGGCGCCCAGAGCGGTGATCAGCGTACCGATCTGATCGGACGACAGCATCTTGTCGAAACGCGCCCGCTCGACGTTCAGGATCTTGCCGCGCAGGGGCAGCACGGCCTGGTTGTCGCGATTGCGGGCCTGCTTGGCCGAGCCGCCGGCCGAGTCGCCCTCGACGATGAAGATTTCGGACTTGGCGGGGTCGCGTTCGGAGCAGTCGGCCAGCTTGCCGGGCAAGCTGGTGATATCCAGCGCGCTCTTGCGGCGGGTCAGTTCGCGGGCTTTGCGGGCGGCCTCGCGAGCAGCGGCGGCCTCGGCGATCTTGGTGACGATGGCCTTGGCCTCGTTCGGGTGCTCCTCGAACCAGGTCGAGAGCCCTTCGGACACCAGGCCTTCGACGGCCGGGCGGACCTCGGACGAGACCAGCTTGTCCTTGGTCTGCGAGCTGAACTTCGGATCCGGCACCTTGACCGACAGCACGCAGGTCAGGCCCTCGCGGCTGTCTTCGCCGCCGAGGCTGACCTTTTCCTTCTTCAGGATGCCGGTGCTCTCGGCGTAGTTGGTGATGATACGGGTCAGGGCCGCGCGAAAGGCAGAAAGGTGCGTGCCGCCATCCCGTTGCGGGATGTTGTTGGTGAAGCACAGCATCTGCTCGTGGTAGCTGTCGTTCCACCACAGGGCGAGGTCGACCTCGACCTTGTCCTTGACGCCCTTGACGGCGATCGGCGCCTTCAAGAGCGGAGTCTTGGCCTTGTCGAGGTGGCGCACGAACGCTTCGATGCCGCCCTCGTAGAACAGCTTTTCTTCCCACGGCTCGACGTCGCGGTGGTCCTTGAACCAGATCGTCACCCCTGAGTTCAGGAAGGCAAGCTCGCGGAGGCGGTGTTCCAGCGTCTTCCGGTCGAATTCGATGAAGGCGAAGGTGTCCTTCGAGGGGAAGAACGTCACTTCGGTGCCGGTCAGGGTTTCGCCGGCCTTGGGTCCTTCGGTCCGAACCGGCGAGTCGCCGGTAACCTTCAGCGAGGAGACCGCATCACCGCGCTCGAAGCGCATCTGGTGGACCTTGCCGTTGCGGTGGATCAGCAGCTCCAGCCAGTCCGACAGCGCGTTCACGACCGAGACGCCGACGCCGTGCAGGCCGCCTGAGACCTTGTAGCTGTTCTGGTCGAACTTACCGCCGGCGTGAAGCTGGGTCATGATAACCTCGGCCGCCGAGACGCCTTCGCCCTCGTGCATGTCGACCGGGATGCCGCGACCGTCGTCCGTGACCGTCACCGAGCCGTCGGCGTTCAGGATCACCTGGACCTTGGTGGCGTGACCGGCCAGGGCCTCGTCGATGGCGTTGTCGACCACCTCATAGACCATGTGGTGCAGGCCCGAACCGTCGTCGGTGTCGCCGATGTACATGCCGGGGCGCTTGCGGACCGCGTCGAGGCCCTTCAGCACCTTGATCGAATCCGCGCCGTATTGAGCGGCGGCTTCCTCGGTCGTCATTTCGGGGGGCGACACTTCGGGAACTTGGTCTTCGGTGTTCTCGGTCATTCGTCTTCCAGAGCTAAGCGCCCATTGGGGTCAAGCCAGCGTCGCTGACGCGAACACCAAGAGCCCGACCCTTGAGATGGTCGAACAGCGACTCGTCCGTGCCGGTAAGGAAGGCCTGGAGCTTGAGCGCCGTCAGTTCGTCGGCCAGCGCAGCCCGCCTGGTCAGGTCGAGATGCGCTGCGACTTCGTCGAGTAGTATTACAGGATTCGGCGCGGCTTCCGCACGCGAAAGTCGCGCCGCCTGGGCCAGGATCAGGTTTAAAATCAGCGCCTTTTGCTCTCCGGTCGAACATTCGGCGGCCGGACGGTCCTTCTCGACATGGAAGATGGCCAGATCGCCCCGGTGAGGGCCGGTCAGGGCGCGTCCCGCCGCGCCGTCTCGCCCGCGCGCGCCGGCCAGGGCCTGGGCCAGCTTCAACTCGATCTCGGCGAACGGCGCGTCTTCCAGCGCCATGCGCTCCCATTCTCCGGTCAGGGAAAGGCGCG
This sequence comes from Pseudomonadota bacterium, assembly GCA_020161365.1. Classification (GTDB taxonomy): domain Bacteria; phylum Pseudomonadota; class Alphaproteobacteria; order Caulobacterales; family Caulobacteraceae; genus Caulobacter. Next base: position 43,959 of record JAIUNU010000019.1, read on the forward strand.
CCAGGGGAAACGGTCGATCGCCCCTTCCATCGATCTCCGCTTGCAGAGCCCGCAAGGTGCGCGCCCGCGCCTGGGCCAGAAGCGCGCCGAACTCGGCCAGGCGGGCCTCCAGCGCGGTCAGCCATGCGGTGTCGGCGGGCGCGCCGGTCTCGGCGGCGTCGATCAGCAGACGCATCCGTTCACGTTGCGCCTTGTCATAGGCGTTGGCGTTGGCCGCGTGGGCGGGTTCGCCCGCGAAGACCAACCGGTCGAAGAAGCGGCGGCGTTCAGACGCGGCTTCCAGAAAAAGTCTGTCCTGCGCCGGGGTCAGCCAGATCGGGCGCACGTGATCGGCCAGGCGTCCTGGCGGCACGGTCTCGCCGTCTAGCCGGACCGTTCGACGGGCCGCGCCGCCCTGATCGACGCCGGTTCCGATTCTTACCGGGGCGTCCTCGCCCGATTGCACTTCGGCGGAAACGGCCCAAGCGCGTCCGGTCGACTCGCCGGGCAGCCGTCGCCCGACTTCGGCGAGGCTCACGCCCCGCAGCCCCTTGCCCGGGCTCAGAAGGCTGATCGCTTCAAGAAGGTTGGTCTTTCCCGCGCCATTGGCGCCGAACAGGAAGACGCTGCCGCCGCCGGTCTCCAGGCGCGCGTGTTCGTAGGACCGGAAATCCGTCAGGATCAGGGAAAGTAGTGCGGCCGACGCCATGGCGGTGTCTTAAGGGGTGTCGTCGCCCGGGGCTAGGCGGGCCGAGACGCCCGCTCCATCCGACGATGATGGAGCGGGGCCGCCTCGGAATGGCCCTCCTGAGACTTGCGCGGCATGTTGGCCTCGCCAAGGTCAAGCTCGCCAACGGTCTGTGGCGAGATCATGGCCAACACGCCGCGGGCCGCTTAGCACGACGTCTTTGCGATGCGGCGCTTCAGCGGGGTCAGCCCAGCTTGTAGCCACACAGCTTGTTGCCATCCAGGTCGCGGAAATAGGCGAAATAGGCCTTGGGCATGCGCTCGCCCGGCGGCCCGTCGCAAGCCGCGCCGAGTGCCAGGGCCTTGGCGTGGAAGGCGTCGACTTCAGCGGGGGTGTCGAAGGCGAAGCCCGCCATCATGCCGTTGCCGACGCAGGCCGGATTGCCGTCGTGCGGGCCCAGCACGCCGAACATGCAGCCCTCGCCGCGATAGAGGCGGCCGCCGGACGGGTGGTCGAAAAGCGGCTTGAAACCGGCCGAGGCCAGCAGCGCGTCATAGAAGGCCTTTGCCTTCGTCAGATCGTTCGATCCGACCGTCACATAGTTCAGTTTGGCCATGAGCCGCCTCCCGTTTTGATAGGAAACGGACCTTATCCCGACTCTAAGCGCGCGCAACCTGCCCGTACGTCAGGGCTCCCAAGGGAGAGTTGGGGTGGGGCCCCAGCCCCGGTTCATTGACCGCGACGGTTATTTCGCCTCGCCCAAGCCGAACACTTTGGTCAGGAACTGTGTCTCGGCCTCGCGTCGACGGTCGTTATTGATTTTCTTCCGGAAGCCGTGGCCTTCGTCCTTGAACTGCACGTACCAGGTCTCCACGCCTTGGCCGCGCAGCTTGCCGACGACCTGGTCGGACTCCGACTTGGGCACGCGCGGATCGTTCCAGCCCTGCATGACCAGCATCGGCTTGGTGATCTTCTGGACGCTGTTCATCGGCGATATCGCCTCGAAGACCTTCAGCATCTTCGGATCGCGCTCGTCGCCATATTCGGCGCGACGAAGATCGCGTCGGTAGGCTTCGGTGTTCTGCAGGAACGACACGAAGTTCGATATGCCGAACAGCTCGATCCCTCCGGCCATGCGGTCCGAATAGTGGGTCATGACCGCCAGAGACATGTAGCCGCCGTAGGAGCCGCCATAGACCACCACCCGGCCGGGATCGAGATCAGGTTGGGTTTTGATCCAGTCCAGAAGGGCGCCGATGTCCTTGACGGAGTCTTCGCGCTTCTCGGCGTTGTCGAGGGAATGGAAGATCTTGCCGTAACCGGTGGAGCCTCGCACGTTAGTCAAGATGACCGCTGCGCCTAGCTCTGCGACCGCGTGCTGGCTGAAGGTGTCAAAGGTCGGCCGCGACTGGCCCTCGGGGCCGCCGTGGATGTTGATGATCACCGGCGCCTTCTGGCCGGCCGCCAGCTTGGGCTTGTAGACGAACGCTGGGATCGTACGCTTGTCGAACGACGGGTAGCGGATGAGCTCCGGGGTCGCCAGCGCCTTGGGATCAAGGCCGCCCAGCTCCGAGGCCGTCCAACGCTCCAGCTTGCCGTCGAGGACGCCCCAGCTCCAGGCGTCGCTGGCCGCCGTGGGCGAGGCCAGGCTGAAGCCCAGGCGGGCGCCGTCCGGAGAGAAGGTCAGGCCCGAAACGACCCCGGCCGGCAGGTCAGGCTGTGGTAGCGCGCGGCGGGTACGAAAGTCCTGAACGACCAGTTTGGAGTAACCGTCCTCGTTAAACGAATAGGCCAAGACGCGACCGTCGTCGGACAGGGTGAAGCTCTCGACGTCCCAGGGGCGCTCGCCCGACACGATCGCCTTCTGGCCTGTCGCCAGGTCGTATTGGACGAGCCGGGTGAAGTCCGAGCCCTCGTCCGACAACATCAAAACGCTCTTGCCGTCGGGCGTGAAGACGCCGCCGGAATAGGCGATCTTGCTCTTGGACGGATTCAGCTCGGTCAGCTTGCCGCTGGCCACATCGAGCAGCCAGCGCTTGGACTCGCTGATCGAGAGGTAGCGGCCCAGGAGAACGGTTTTGCCATCAGGTGACACCGCCTCGGGCGAGACCTGACCCTGGCCCTTGAAGATCACCTTGGTCGCGCCCGAGGCGTCGCGCATCATGACGTCGTAGTCGGCGGAACCCTTGATCGTCCGCGACCAGACAATCACAGCGCCGTCCTTTGACCATTCGGGGGACTGGTTACGCGTACCCGGCTCAGTCAGTTGGACGGTCTTGCCGTCTGGACCCAGCAGAAATAGCTGGAACCACTCGTCGCCGCCGGTGTCTTTGGAGAACAGGATCTGACCAGTGGGAAGGGCGCTGGCGCCGCCGACGGGCTCTTCATAGAAGGTGATCTGACTGCGGTCCGCGCCCGGCGCGGCAACGCGGTGTAACTGGTTGGTGTTGCCAAAGCGGGTGCTGATCAGGACGCCGCCGCTGGGGGCCCAGTCCACGAAGGCGGCCGAACGGGCGTTCTGGTATCTGGCCAAGTCCTCGCGGACTGAGGCCGGCGCGACCGGCACGTTCTCCAGGATCTGGTTGCCGATCTCGCGGCGCTCAACGGCCTGGCTAAAGGCGGGCGCTGCGGCGGCGAGGGCCAGGACGGCGACGGACGTGGCGAGCAACTTTTTCATACAGACCCCCGAACAGCGGAACGGGCGCTTGAAGCGCCCGTTCGTCATCATTCAAAAATCGCGGATCAGACCCGCAGAGGCATCAGCACGTACTTCACGCCCGGATCGACCGGATCGACCACCAGGGTCGGGCTGGCCGGGTCGGCGAAGCGGAACTCGGCCTGCGGGCCGGCGATCTGGCCACAGACGTCCAGCAGATATCGGGCGTTGAAGCCGATCTCGAAGGGCTCGCCGTCATAGTCGACCTCGACCTCTTCGACCGCCTGGCCGGCTTCCATGTTGCGGACGGTCAGGGTGATGCGCCCCGGCTCGACGGCCAGCTTCACAGAGCGGCTCTTTTCGGCCGAGATGGTCGCGACGCGATCGACGGCCTTGGCGAACAGGTCGTTGTCCAGGGTCAGGATCTTGGCGTTGTCGCGCGGGATCACCCGCATGTAGTCGGGGAAGGCGCCGTCGATGACCTTGGACGTGAGGGCGGCCGCGCCGAACTCGAAGCGGACCTTCTGCGGCGAGACCTGCAGGTCGACCGTCTCGCCGGCCGATTCCATCAGGCGGCGCGCTTCTGCGATGGTCTTGCGCGGCACGATCACGCCCGGGATGCCGACCGCGCCCTCCGGAGCGGGCATTTCGGCCAAGGCGAGGCGGTGACCGTCGGTGGCCACGGCGCGCAGCTTGGTCTCGCCGCCGTCGTTGACCGTGTGCAGGTAGAGACCGTTCAGATAATAGCGCGTCTCTTCGGTCGAGATGGCGAAACGGGTCTTGTCGATCAGTCGGATCAGCTCGTTAGTGTCGACCGCGATGCGGCTGGACAGGCCGTCCGAGCTCATGACCGGGAAGTCGCCGGCCGGCAGCACCGGCAGGTTGAAGCGCGAACGGCCGGCCTGGATCACCAGACGCGGATCGTCACCGCTGAAGCTCAGCGACACGTCGGCGCCGTCGGGCAGCTTGCGGACGATCTCGTACAGGGTGTGAGCCGGCGCGGTGATCTGGCCGGGCACATCGATCTGGGCGAAGCCCTCGTCGATGATCTCCATGTCCAGATCGGTGGCCGAGAACGATAGACGATCGCCATCCGCAGACAGCAGGATGTTCGACAGGATCGGGATCGTGTTGCGACGCTCGACGACGCTTTGCACATGCCCCAGCGCCTTCAGGAGCGCCGCCCGTTCGATCGTAAGCTTCATAGTCCAGTCCAGATGTCAGGCCCGCCGCCCCGAGGGAGAATCAGCCCCGCGCGGACCCGTGGAGAAGGGACCGCCGACATTAGCGAAAACCCGCGCGTGGGGAAGAGGCGGAAACCCTTGCGGCGCGGGATTCCGACACCATTTGTTGAGAATAATTCTCAAATTGGAGCGCCAGGATGCGCCTCGCCCTCAAGACCCTGACCTATGCGTCCATGCACCTGACGGTGGCCGTGGCGGTGGCCTACGCCCTGACCCGTGACTGGCGCGTGGCGCTGGCGGTCGGGCTGGTCGAACCGATGGTCCAGACCGTGGCCTTCAACATTCATGAGCGACTGTGGTCGCGCGCCGACCAGCGGGCGCGCGACCGTCGCGATCAGGCCTTGGCGTCGAACGTGCCGCCAGAGCTGTCGCCCTCGGCGGCCGCGTAGGGATTAGCGGAGGCCGCCGGCGTGTCCGGCGAGGCTGGCCCGGTCGAGCCCTTCGCCGCGACCGCCACCATGGCCGGGCGGACCAGACGCCCCATCAGCTCATAGCCAGCCTGCATCACCATCAGCACCCCGCCGGCCGCGACCTCGTTGGAGGGCTGCTCGGTGACCGCCTGATGCAGGTGCGGGTCGAACTTGTCGCCCTTGGCCGGATCGATCTTCTTCAGGCCGTTGCGCTCGAAGGCGCTCTGCAGCTCCTTCTCGGTCATCTCGACGCCGATGATGAAGTTCTTCACCGCCGGGTCGGTCGAGTCCTTGGGGCTGTGCGCCGTTGCGCGGCCCAGATTATCGGCGGCGCCCAGGAGGTCGCGGGCGAACTTCTGGATCGCGTAGGCGCGCGCGTCGTTCATCTCGCGCTCGGCGCGGCGCTTGGTGTTCTCGGCCTCGGCGGCGTAGCGGAGCGCCTGCTCCTTCAGTTGAGCCACTTCCAGCTTCAGCGCCTCGATTTCCTGCGCGGCGTCATCGGCTTCGAACGGCATGTCTTCCGCCGGCGTTTGCTCGTCGGTCATTCGATAAAGTCCTTATCCATCCATCATCCGCCCGAGCACCCGGGCGGTATAGTCCACCAACGGAATGACCCGAGCGTAGTTCAAGCGGGCGGGCCCGATCACGCCGATCGCGCCCAGCACCTTCTGACGCCCCGTCATATAGGGCGCCGCGATCACCGAGGAACCCGAAAGCGAAAAGAGACGCGTTTCGGCCCCGATATAGATGCGCACGCCCTCGGCGTCGCGCACGTCGTCCAGCAGGCCGATCAACTGACCCTTCTGCTCCAGATCATCGAATAGCTGGCGCACCCGATCGATGTCTTCGCGGGCCCGTGCGTCGGCCAACAGGTTGGCTTGTCCGCGCACGATCAGAGACCTCGCATCGCCCTCGCCGCCGCTCCAGGCCGCCAGGCCGTCCTCCACGAGGCGCGCGGCGGTCTCGTCCAATTGCCGGCGAGCCGCGTCCAGCTCGCCGCGCATCTCGATGCGCGCCTCGGTGAGGGTCCGGCCGCGCAGGCGGGCGTTGAGGAAGTTCGAGGCCTCCTGCAGGGCCGACGGCGTGACGCCCGGCGCCTGGCGCATCAGCCGATTCTCGACCTGGCCGTCCTCGAACACCATCACCGCCAGCACCTGCCCGCCGCCCAGAGGGACGAACTCAACGTGCTTGACCCCGCCCTCGCGCACGGGCGTGACGACGATGCCGGCGCCGCCCGCCAGGCCTGACAGGATTGAGGACGCCTCGGCCAGGGCTTCTTCGAACGAGCGCCCCTTCACCGCCAGACGCGCCTCGATGGCCCGCTTCTCCTGTTCGGCGACATCGCCGACCTCCAGGAAGCCGTCGACGAACATCCGCAGGCCTGCGTGGGTCGGCATTCGCCCGGCGCTGGTGTGCGGCGCGTCTAGAAGGCCCAATTGCGCCAGATCCTGCATGGTGTTGCGGATCGACGCCGGAGATAGGGCGACCCCGCCCTTGGAAATGGTGCGAGAGCCCACCGGCTCCCCCGTTTCCAAGTACGACTCGACCACACGCCGGAAAATGTCGCGCGCGCGGTTGTCCAGCTCAGTCAGGCCGGGCGTGCGGACGATCGGCCCCGGGAAGAGCTGCGTCATGTCCCTGCGCTCCGATCAAGCGTGACTTCGAAGACCCGGTCGGCGAACAAAAGCGGTCGGCCCCTTTCAAGTGCGGCTGCCAATAGGATAAGCGGCCACACACACACATTCAAATCTCCCAGCAGATCAGGAGTTTCCCATGCGTCCGTCCGAACGCGCCCCCGACCAGTTGCGCGCCGTCACGCTGGAAACCGGCGTCAACCGCTATGCGGAAGGCTCGTGCCTGATTTCGTTTGGCCACACCAAGGTGCTGGTGACGGCTACTGTCGAGGAGAATGTCCCGGGCTGGATGCGCAACAAGGGCGCCGGCTGGGTGACCGCCGAGTACGGCATGTTGCCCCGCGCCACTCATACGCGCGGCCGCCGCGAAGCCGCCGCCGGCAAGCAGACGGGCCGCACCCAGGAGATCCAGCGTCTGATCGGCCGGTCCCTGCGCGCCGTCGTAGACCTGAAGGCGCTGGGCGAGCGCCAGATCACGCTCGACTGCGACGTCGTCCAGGCCGATGGCGGCACCCGCACCGCCGCGATCACTGGCGCCTGGGTCGCCCTGCGCCTGGCCACCAAGTACCTGCTGGACGAGGGCGTGCTGAAGACCGACCCGATCCTCGGCCAGGTGGCGGCCGTCTCCTGCGGGGTGTTCAACGGCGTGCCGGTGCTTGACCTCGACTACGAGGAAGACAGCAACGCCGAGGCCGATAGCAATTTCGTCCTGACCGGCGAGGGTGACATCGTCGAGATCCAGGCCACGGGCGAGAAGCGCGGCTTCACCCGCGCCGAGTTCGAAAGCCTCTATGGTCTGGCCGACAAGGGGATCAACGAACTGTTCGCCCTGCAACGCGCCGCGATCGGCAGTTAGGACCCAAAGGCTTGCCGAACGGGGGCGCCGGTCCCAGATTCCGACCTCAAGTCTAGGAGTCTCGCGTGCCCACCCCGTTCGATGGCCATGAAGTCGAAGCCCGCCTGCGTCCCTCGGCCGAGGCCTATCGGTTCGATCTGGATCAGGCGCTGGCCTCGATGGTCGCCCTGGAAGCCACGATCCCGGCCGACGCCTATACCGCGCCTCTGCTTGGGACCGAGCGCGTCGGCAACGGGGTGGTGATCAGTCTGAGCGGCCTTGTCGTGACCATGGCCTATCTGGTCACCGAGGCCGATGAGGTGGTGCTGACCCGCAACGATGGTCGGCGCGTGCCCGCCCATGTGCTGGGCCTGGATGTGCGTTCGGGCCTGGGCCTGGTCCAGGCGTTGGAGCCTCTTGACCTTCCGGCGATCACCATCGGCAGCGCGCGAGACCTGGAGGCAGGTTCGGCGATCATCGCCGCCGGGGCCGGTGGCCGCGCCCACGCGGTGGCGGGTCAGGTCCTGACCCGCATGCCGTTCGCCGGTTATTGGGAATACAAGCTGGACGACGCGATCATCACTGCGCCCGCCCACCCGCACTGGAGCGGCGCGGCCTTGATCGGACCCAAGGGTGACCTCGTGGGGCTGGGCTCTCTGGCCCTCGAAGGCCGCGACCAGAACGATGAAGCACGCCCCCTGAACATGTTCGTGCCCGCCGAGCTGCTGCCGCCGATTCTGGATGATCTGGCGCGCGGGCGCAGTCCGCATCCGCCGCGTCCGTGGTTGGGCGTCTTTGCTCAGGAGATGGAGAACCACATCGTGATCGTCGGGGTCTCGCCCAAGGGACCCGCCGCGCGCGCCGAGTTGCGGGCCGGCGACCTGATCCTCGCGATCAACGGCCGGCCGGTATCGGACCTGTCGGCGTTCTACGATGCGCTCTGGGGTCTTGGAGAGGCGGGCGTCACCGTGCCCTTGAAGATCCTGCGCGAAGGCGACGCCTTCGAGATGGAGGTGCGTTCCATGGATCGGGCCAGCCTGCTCAAGAGGCGGCGGCTGAACTAATCCTCGTGCGCGTCGGCCGGGCCGTACTCGAAGCTGAGGAGGTCACCTGGCTGGCATTCCAGTTCGCGACAGAGCGCGTCCAAGGTCGAGAAGCGCACGGCGCGGGCCTTGCCGGTCTTGAGGATCGAGAGGTTGGCGATGGTCACGCCGACGCGGTCCGACAGTTCGGTCAGGGACATGCGGCGCTCCAGAAGCACGCGGTCGAGGTTCACGCGGACGGGCATGCAGGATCGCTCCGGATCAGATCGTGAGTTCGGCTTCACGCCGAAGGCGCGCGCCCTCGCGGAACACCTCGGCCAGGACAAACACCACCAGCACCGAGAACCAGGCGGTCAGGGTGAAGCTGTCGTCGATGACCTTGGCCTTCGGGGCCAGCCAGCGGGCCAGGCCCGAAAAGACGTAGCGCCCCACTTCCAGCCCCGCCAGCACCAGGCCGATCAGGCGCAGGCGCACGACGTTGTCGGGGTGGAAAGGGTCGCCTGCGGTGAGGGTAGCGAAGATCTTGCGCAGCCGCTCGACAATGACCATCCAGCCGCCCAGCAACAGCGCCCAAGCGGCCAGGGCTCCGGCGAACAGCGGTCCGTTACGGCTGACCGCCTCGACCGCGTCGCTGATCGGCAGCATCGACGCCAGCAGCTCAGGATTGAAGCTGAACAGCAGCGCGATCAGCGTGAACAGCGATAGCAGGCTGACGAAGATCCACAGCCCGACATAGATCACGTCGAGGATGATCTTCAGAAAACTCGATACAGAGCCGGGCCCCAAGGCGCGCATGGCTGCTCCCCCGACAGCGACGCTAAGCAACATGCCCCGCGTCGCGGGGAGACGTCAAAACCAGATGTCTCGAACCTTCAGCCGCCTAGAGCGTCTGCACCACGAACGTCACGGCCGACACCGGCACGGCCACGATCAGCGCGGCGGTGATGGCGGTCATGACGAGCTTGTCTGCGATGCGGAACAGGCGGGCGGAGGACATCGGGTTTTCCAGTTTTCGATATGTGGCCAGGGCCGAGACGTTCGACCCCTCGCCACGGTCAACAAATAGGCCGGGCGCCCGGTTCCGCCAATGTTGTTTATCGAGAAACGATATTAAACTTTAGCAATGATCACCTCGGTCTCGGCGTTCCTCGCTAGCGGCGCGAGAACTTCAGGATTTCCGAGGCCAAGGCCTGCAGGGGCGCGATGCGATCGACGCAGCCCAGGGCGATCGCCTCCTTGGGCATGCCGAAGACGATCGAGGAGGCTTCGTCCTGTGCGATCGTGGCGGCGCCGGCCTGTTTCATCTCGCTCATGCCGCGTGCGCCATCGTCGCCCATGCCGGTCATGATCACGCCCACGGCGTTGGACCCGGCCGACCGCGCCGCCGAGCGGAACAGGACGTCGACCGAGGGCCGATGCCGGGTGACCAGCGGTCCGTCGCGAACCGAGACGAAGTAGCGCGCGCCGCTGCGCTCCAGCAGGGTGTGCTTGTTGCCGGGCGCGATCAGCACCCGGCCCCGCAGGACGGTGTCGCCGTCCTCGGCTTCCTTGACCGACACCGCGCAGAGGCTGTCGAGCCGTTTAGCGAACGAGGCGGTGAACTTTTCGGGCATGTGCTGGACGATGACGATCCCGGGGGAGTCGGCGGGCAGCGCTTCGAGCACTTCGCGCAAGGCCTCGGTGCCGCCGGTCGAGGCGCCGATACAGACCACCGTTTCGGTGGTCCTGGCCATGGCGCGCGCGTTCGGCGGCGGGAGCACCGCGTCGGCGGTCAGCTTCTTTTCGGGTTCGTGATAGACATGCCGCACCGGCACGGGCGCGCGGCGCGCCCCGGCCACGCGGGCGCTGGCGGCGGCCTTCACCGCGTCGCAGATGCGGATGCGTGACTCGACCAGATGCTCCGCCACGCCCATCCGGGGCTTGACGATCACATCGACCGCGCCGGCTTCCAGCGCCTGCAGCAGCGTCTCCGAACCCGCCTCGACCAGGGACGAGCACATGACCACCGGCAAGGGGTGCTGGGCCATGATCTTGCGCAGGAAGGTGATGCCGTCCATTCGGGGCATCTCGACGTCCAAGGTGATGACGTCGGGAATTTCGTCGCGGATCCGGCGGGCGGCGACGAACGGGTCGGAGGCCACGCCGATCACCTCGATCTGCGGATCGGACTCCAGGATGCTCGCCAGGGTCTGGCGGACCGTGGCGGAGTCATCGACGATCAGAACCCTGATTTTTCCCGACCGCGGCATGGCGCCTAGCGCTTCTGGAAGACGGTGTTGGCGACCTGGCGAACCGGCAGGTCCAGGCCCACGATCGACTCCGAATGTCCCAGGATCAGATAGCCGTTGGGCCGCAGGTGATGGCAGAGGCGCGCCAGCACCTTCCCCTGTGTGGGTTTATCGAAATAGATCAGGATGTTACGGCAGAAGACGACGTCGATGTCCTGCTCGACGGGGTAGGCGTCGTCCATAAGGTTCAGGCGCGCGAAGCCGATCTTGGACCGCAAGGCTGGCGCGATCCGCACTTCGTGGTGCGATGGATCCCTGGATTGGCGCACATATCGCCGGCGCATCGCCATCGGCACGGGGGCGATCATTCCGGCGGGGTATCGCCCGGCGATCGCCTGGGCGAGCACCTCGGTGCAGATATCGGTGGCGAGGATCGAATAGTCCGTGCCCCGGTTGGCTTCGCAAAATGCGTCGAGCACCATCGCCAGGGTATAGGGTTCGGCCCCCGTCGAGCACGCCGCGCTCCAGACCTTGATCTCCCGACGTCCCGCTGCGACGAGCGGCGGTAGGATGGTCTTTTCCAGCACCTCGAAGTGCACCGGTTCGCGGAAGAACTCGGTCTTGTTGGTGGTCACCGCGTCGATCAGGTGGATCGTCTCGCCCTCGAGCCCGCCCTCGTCGAAGATGAAGCGGCAATAGGCGTTGACATCGTCGAGGCCGTGGACGCGCATCCGCCGCCGCAGCCGGCCCTCCAGCATGGTGCGCTTGTTGGCCGGCATCTTGATGCCGCTGTAGGCATGTACGAACGCGGACAGGCGCGAGAAATTCTTGGCGCTGAGGGGCTCGCTGATCGACACCGGATTTAAGGCTAAGGCGGCTTGGGCCAAACTGATCCCCTGATACTAAGAGCGCGTTCGGGCGGCTGAACCGCTTAATTCAGACCTCAGGCGCTCTAGGCGGCTTTAGCGACGAGGGCGACGTCCTGGCTAGTCAGCAGGCGGGCCAGGTTGAACAGGACGACAAAGCCGCCATCCCGTCGAACCACCCCCTCGATATAGTCCGAGCGCCATGGGACGCCGATGTCCGGCGCGGCCTCGATCTGGCCTTGCGAGACATCCGCGACTTCGATCACCCGATCCGCGACCAGCCCCAGCGACAGGACCCGCCCGTCGACGGGCACGTCCACGACCAGAATGCGGGTCGTCAGCGTGGGCTCGACGCGGGGCAGGCCAAGCTTCAGACGCAGGTCCAGGGTCGGGACGCCTTTGCCGCGAACATCGGTCAAGCCGAGCATGTAGCCGGGACCTTCCGGGATGCCGAACGGCGGGGCGTAGTCGAGGATTTCCCGGACGTAGGCCACGGGGACGGCGAAGACCTCCGCCCCCAGGCCCAGCGTGACGTACTGGCGATCGCTGTTCTGGCTCAAGTGCCGTACTCCTTGAACACCGCGTCGTCCTCATCCGGGCCGCCCTTGGTCAGGTCGAGGGCGAAGCCGGCCGCACGGGCCTGCTGGGCCGCGACGCTGCGGGTGGCGGGCTTGGCCGCCGCCGTCTTGCGCGCCGGCTGTGGCGCCGGGCGCTTGGCCGGCGTGACGGTGCGGGTGGTCGATCGACCGCCGCTGCTGGCTTCCGTGCGGAAGAACGAGATCGAGGCCTGCAGTTCCTCGGCCTGGGCGGCCAGTTCCTCGGAGGTCGCCGACATCTCCTCGGAAGCCGAGGCGTTCTGCTGGGT
>JAIUNU010000020.1 GCA_020161365.1 Pseudomonadota bacterium
CCCGAGCTGAAAGACGCTCACGCCCCCCATCCTCACGGGCAAGAACAACCTGGCGGAGCGGAAGCGCGAGCCGAAACACAAAACACACTCACGGTACTCCGGGTTCGCCCGGCCGCTCCGTCGCCTCCCCAACACCTTCAGCGGTCACGCCGCGTGAAGCGGCGGACGCGCGCCTCCAAATCCTCCCCCGCTGGGGGGAGGATTGTTCGCCCGGCCCCTCCCCATCACGGGAAGGGCGCTTGCAAACATCGCTCACAACCCAAACGCGGCCAGCAGCCTGTCGGCCGCCGCTGACGCAGGAACCTCGCCCTGACGCACCGCCGCCTCCAGTTCGGGAACCAGCGCCGCCACGGCGGGGGCGGTCTTGAAGGCGTCTTCCAGGCGGTCGCGGACCATGGCCCACATCCAGCGGGCGTCCTGGTCGGCGCGACGCGCGGCGCGGGCGCCGTTGGCGGTCATGACCTCGCGGTGGCGCACGATCTGGCTCCACAGGACGTCCAGCCCCTGGCCGGTCAGGCCCGAGGCCGTCAGCACGGGCGGCGTCCAGTCCGGATGGGCGGGGGTCAGGATACGCAGGGCGTTGCGATAGTCGCGCGCCGAGCGCTCGGCCTTGGCGGGATCGGCGTCGGCCTTGTTGATGACCAGCAGGTCGGCTAATTCGATCAGACCCTTCTTGATGCCCTGCAGCTCATCCCCGCCGCCGGGGATCAGCACGGCCAGGAAGATGTCGACCATGTCGGCGACGACGGTCTCGGACTGGCCCACGCCCACGGTCTCGATGATCACCACGTCGAAGCCGGCGGCCTCGCACAGCAGCATCGCCTCGCGGGTCTTGCGCGCCACACCGCCCAAGGCGCCGCCGGAGGGGGAGGGGCGGATGAAGGCGTTCGGCTGGACGCTCAGCTGCTCCATCCGGGTCTTGTCGCCCAGGATCGAACCGCCGTGGCGGCCGGACGACGGATCGACCGCCAGCACCGCCACCTTGTGTCCGGCCTCGACCAGATTGCAGCCGAACCGCTCGATCGTCGTCGACTTGCCCGCGCCCGGCACGCCGGTGATTCCGATGCGCTGGGCGCGGCCGGTCATCGGCATCAGGCGCGAGAGCAGGGTGCGCGCGGCGGTCTGGTGATCGGCGCGGCGGCTCTCGACCAGGGTGATGGCGCGCGCCAGCGCTGCGCGGTCGCCGGCGACCAGGCGTTGCTCCAGGATGTCTATGTCGAGCGCGGGGTTCACGTCCCCCGATTAGAGGACGACGGCCGTCCCGGAAACCGAAACCATCATCATCGAGCCGTTAGGACCGACGGTGTTGTAGTCGAGATCGACCGCCAGGATGGCGTTGGCGCCCAGCTTCTCGGCTTCTTTCACGAGGTTTTTCATGGCGTCGTCGCGGGCGCGGGCCAGGACGCGCTCGTACGACTTGGAATGGCCGCCGATGAAGTCTCGGATCGCGGCCATCAGGTCCAGAACCACATTCGCGCCCAGGATCGACTGGGCGTATATCGCGCCCTTGTACGCCTGGACGGGGCGGCCTTCGACAAAGGGCGTCGTCGTGATCAGCATCCGGGAATCCTGGCGAGCGATAGGGTTAACTTAGGCGCAAACGTCGCCTTTCGCGAGGGGCTCCCTCCGCGCGCGAGACTTTCGATGACGCTGTTCGCGCAACGCGGGAATCTGGCCCGCCGGCCCTTCCTGCGCAGCCAGGCTTAAGGCAGATTGATCCTGTTTACCGCGCCCCGGAGCCCCTTGGTGATCTTCGCGAAATCGCATGTCGAGCTGCACAACATCCGCGCCAATGTGGAGCGGGTGAAGAAGCTCTCCGACAACGTCGTGGGCGTCGGCCCCTTGGGCGTCGGCCTGGACGGCCTGCTGACCTGGATCCCGGGGGCGGGCGAGCTCTACAGCCTGGGGGCGGGCAGCCTGATCGTGTTCGACGCCGTACGGGCGCGGGCGGCGCCGATGATCGTCATCCAGATCTGCGCCATCATCCTGATCGATACGGTCGCCGGCTCGATCCCGGTGGCGGGCAAGGCGGTCGACGTGCTGTTCACGGGCCACAAGTGGTCGGCCGACATGTTGACCAAGCACATGGACGACACGATCTATTTCGAAGGGACCCGCAAGGAGGTCCAGGCGACCCAGGAGTACCGCGACCTGCTGGCCCGTATCCAGGCGGGCAAGGAGAAGCGGAGAGTGGTCTTCCTGGGGTAGGCAACAACCGACGAGACGGAGCGTTCAGCCAAGCATGACCGACGACATCTCCGTTTCCGCCGACTACGCCGATCGTCACGCGGATCGCCGCGCCAAGGCCCATCGCGCCTGGCGCTCGGCGGAGAGCATCAAGGGCCTGTCCGATCGTCTGATCGGGCTGGGGCCGTTTGGCCTGGGCCTGGACGGCGTGCTCTCATGGGTGCCGGGCGTGGGTCCGCTGTACAGCGCCGGCGCGGGCGCCTTGCTGGTCTACCACGCCGTCAGCGCGGGCGCGTCGATGGCGACCGTCGCGCGGATGCTGGCCTATGTCCTGGCCGACACCGCCACCGATGCGGTGCCGTTCGCGGGCTCGGTCGTCGACATGCTGTTCCCCGGCCACCTGATGGCGGCCAAGGCGCTCCAGAAGGACATCGAGGCCCGCCATGGCTTGCCTGACGACGTCGCCTTGGAGCGCTCCAGGAAGAAGCGCGGGCTGTTCCGCAAGAAGAGCGGTTAGGCCTGGGTATAGCCAAGCTGCCGGTTCAGCTGGTCCAGCAGCTCGATGGCGGCCTCGGCGATGACCGTTCCCGGCGGGAAGATCGCCGCCGCACCCGCGTCGCGCAGGGCCTGGAAGTCCTGGGGCGGGATGACTCCGCCCACGACCATCAGGATGTCGCCGCGACCCTGCTTGGCCAGCTCGGCCTTCAGCTCCGGGGCCAGGGTCAGGTGACCCGCCGCGAGCGAGCTGGCGCCGACCACGTGGACGTCGTTTTCGACCGCCTGGCGAGCGGCCTCGGCCGGGGTCTGGAACAGCGGGCCGATGTCGACGTCGAAGCCGAGGTCGGCGAAGGCGGTGGCGATCACTTTCTGGCCGCGATCGTGGCCGTCCTGGCCCATCTTGGCGATCAGGATGCGGGGCCGTCGGCCGTCGGCTTGCTCGAACGCTTCGACCATGGCCTTGGCGCGGGCCGTCGTCGGATCGTTGCCGGCCTCCTTCATATAGACCCCCTGGATCGACTTGATCTCGGCGCGGTGGCGGCCGAACACCTTTTCCAGCGCGTAGCTGATCTCGCCGACGGTAGCTTTGGCGCGGGCCGCGTCGACGGCGAGGGCCAGCAGGTTCCCATTGCCCCGCGCGCCGTCCTCCAGCGCCTTCAGGGCGGCTTCGGTGGCGGCCGGATCGCGCTCGGCCTTCAGGCGGGCCAGCTTCTCCAGCTGGGCGGCGCGCACGGCGCTGTTGTCGACCTTCAGGACCGGGATATCGTCGGCGACCTCGGGCTTGTAGCGATTGACGCCGACCACGCTCTGCTTGCCGCTGTCGATGCGGGCCTGGGTGCGGGCGGCGGCTTCCTCGATGCGCAGCTTGGGCAGGCCCTGCTCGATGGCCTTTGCCATGCCGCCCAGCGACTCGACTTCCTCGATGTGAGCCAGCGCCTTCTGGGCCAGCTCATAGGTCAGGCGCTCGACATAGTAGCTTCCGCCCCACGGGTCGGCGACGCGGGTCGTGCCGCTTTCCATCTGCAGAAACAGCTGGGTGTTGCGGCTGATCCGCGCCGAGAAGTCGGTCGGGAGGGCCAGGGCTTCATCGAGACTATTGGTGTGCAGGCTCTGGGTCTGGCCGTTCACAGCGGCCATGGCCTCGACGCAGGTCCGGGCGACGTTGTTGAACACGTCCTGGGCCGCCAGCGACCAGCCGGAGGTCTGGCTGTGGGTGCGCAGGGACAGCGATCGGTCGTCCTTGGGGTCGAACTCGCGCTTCATCAGACGGGCCCAGAGCAGGCGCGCGGCGCGCATCTTGGCGACTTCCATGAAGTAGTTCATGCCGATCGCCCAGAAGAACGACAGACGCGGCGCGAAGGCGTCGATGCTCATGCCCGCCGCGACGCCGGCGCGGGCGTACTCGACGCCGTCGGCCAGGGTGTAGGCCAGCTCCAGGTCGGCCGTCGCCCCGGCCTCCTGCATGTGATAGCCGCTGATCGAGATCGAGTTGAACTTCGGCATATTGCTCGAAGTGTATGAAAAGATGTCGGAAATGATCCGCATCGAGGGCGCGGGCGGATAGATGTAGGTGTTCCGCACCATGAACTCTTTGAGAATGTCGTTCTGGATCGTGCCCGAGAGCTTGTCGGGGCTGACGCCCTGTTCCTCGGCCGCGACGATGTAGAGCGCCAGGATCGGCAGCACCGCGCCGTTCATGGTCATCGACACGCTCATCTTGTCGAGCGGGATGCCGGAAAACAGCGTGCGCATGTCCAGGATCGAGTCGATGGCCACGCCCGCCATGCCGACGTCGCCCTTCACCCGCTCGTGGTCGCTGTCATAGCCGCGGTGGGTGGCCAGGTCGAAGGCTACCGACAGCCCCATCTGACCGGCCGCCAGGTTGCGCCGATAGAAGGCGTTGGAGTCCTCGGCTGTCGAGAAGCCCGCGTACTGACGCACCGTCCACGGGTTGGTGACGTACATGGTCGGGTAGGGGCCGCGCACGAACGGCGCAACGCCGGGGAAGCCGCCGGCAAAGTCGAGGCCTGCGATGTCCGCAGCGTCGAAGGCCGGCGCCACGGCGACGCCCTCGGGCGTGTTCCAGGCCTCGCCCTTCGGCGCGGGCGACGTGCCGACCTCGGCGAAGTCGATCTTGGTGAAGTCGGGGAACGTGCTCATGGCCTCAGGCTCCCTCGAAGGCGGCGGCGAAGCGGACAGGCGTCAGGGCCCGGCAATGGCTGTCGGGGCCGGGCAACCGTACGTCGGGACCCTCGACGGCGAAGGCGGACGGATCGGGCGTATCGACCTCCGGCGGCTTGTCGTCGGCGTTGGGGAAGACGGTGACGCCCAGGATTTTGCGGCTCTTGTCGGCGTAGGCGGCCTCTTGCGCCGAGCGGCTCTTCGCGACGGCGTCGGCGATAAGGCCGCTCTCCAGCGCCTTGATGACCCCGCCGGCGGCTTCGATCGCCTGGAACGACGTCCAGGCCGCGCGGGCCAACTGATCGGTCAGGCTGTCGAGGTACCAGGCGCCACCGGCCGGATCGGCGACGCGGCCCAGGTTGCTCTCCTCCATCAGGACGAGTTGGGTGTTGCGGGCTTGGCGGCGGGCGAAGGCGGTCGGCAGGCCGATCGCGTCAGTAAAAGCGTCCAGCACGATGGCGTCCGCGCCGCCGACCGCGCCGGCGAACCCGGCCGAGGTCAGGCGCAGCAGGTTCGTCCAGGCGTCGGCCTTGGCCAGCATGCGCCGCGATGAACGGGCCTCGATCGTGGGGGCGACGGTGACGCCGCACGACTCGGTGAGCCGCGCCCAGATGGCCTTGGCCGCGCGCACCTTGGCGACGCCGGTGAAGTACTCGCCGTCCAGGCTGACGCCCAGGACGATGCGGCCGAACGCCTCGTTAGTCGTCTGGCCCGAGCGGACCAGCGCCTTGGCGTAGGCCAGGGCGCTGGCTGTCATCAGGGCCAGTTCCTCGACGTTGGAGCCGCCTGCCTCATGCGCGGCGCGGCCGGTGGCCAGGAACAGGCTGGCCTTGGCGTAGGTCGTCGACAGGCGGCTGGCCACCGTCGCGGCGTTGAAGACATGGCTCTCGATCGGGCCGGGACTGTCGCCCGCCTGGGCGAAGGCCGTCAGCGGATCGAGGTGGAAGGCGAGGGGGGCGTTCGGCGCGGCCTTGGCCAGGGTCGCCAGCCAGTCGGCGGCCTTCGGGCCGAGGAAACCCGCGTCCAGCGCGACGGGCGCGAGATCCAGCAATACGCCCGACAGGGCCTTGCCCAGGTCATCGGCCGAGCCGACCGCGACGCCGTTCGCGCCGGTCGGATCGATCTGTAGCAGCACCGAGGCCGCGCCGCCTTCGAGGTCGGTCAGCACGTCCTTGGCCGCCCGCGTGGGATCGGGATGGGCCGAACGCATCCGCAGATCCCAGGGGCGATGCGTGTCCCGCGCGCGCAGGTCACGCGCCACGGCGACGCCGTCTTCGGCGGTATAGAGCGGC
Organism: Pseudomonadota bacterium; assembly: GCA_020161365.1. Classification (GTDB taxonomy): domain Bacteria; phylum Pseudomonadota; class Alphaproteobacteria; order Caulobacterales; family Caulobacteraceae; genus Caulobacter. Next base: position 6,159 of record JAIUNU010000020.1, read on the forward strand.
TGGATCGTCAGGCCGTCCGGCGTCGTGACGGTGAGCGCGTCCTCGAAGCTTTGACCCTTCAGGGTCTTCTCGACCAGGGCCATCCAGCGCGCGCGCGTCGCCGCATCGCCTTGGGCGCCGAAGTCCTCGGCCAGGGGCGTCATCGCCTCGGTCAAAGCGTCTCTCTCCTGCACTGCAGCATTTTTGTATTTTCGACCGTGATGCGCCCCTGCCGCTACGGCCGTCAAGCCTTGCATCCGGGCCAAACAGTTGTTTAAGCTGATCGCTGATCAGATATTCGGCGTCTCAAGCCGAACTCCAAAGGGGAGCTTCTTCATGGCCCTGCCGCCGATCCTGCGCGACCGCCTGCGCCTTCCGGTCGTCGCCTCGCCGCTGTTCATCATCAGCAACCCGGACCTGGTGATCGCCCAGTGCAAGGCGGGCATCGTCGGCTCGTTCCCGTCGCTGAACGCGCGCCCGCTGTCGCAGCTGGACGAATGGCTGGCCCGCATCACCGAGGAACTGGCGGCCTGGGACAAGGCCAACCCGGACATGCCGTCCGCGCCGTTCGCGGTGAACCAGATCGTCCACAAGACGAACAACCGCCTCGAAGACGACATCGCCATGTGCGTGAAGTACAAGGTCCCGCTGGTCATCACCTCGCTGGGCGCCCGGGAGGACGTGAACCAGGCGATTCACTCGTATGGCGGCATCACCCTGCATGACGTCATCACCGACCGCTTCGCCCGCAAGGCGATCGAGAAGGGCGCCGATGGCCTGATCCCGGTCGCCGCCGGCGCCGGCGGCCACGCCGGCACGCTGTCGCCGTTCGCGCTGATCCAGGAGATCCGCCAGTGGTTCGACGGTCCGGTCGCGCTCTCCGGCTCGATCGCATCGGGCCGCTCGATCCTGGCCGCCCAGGCCATGGGCGCGGACCTTGCCTATGTTGGCTCGGCCTTCATCGCCACGAAGGAAGCCAACGCGGTCGAGGGCTACAAGCAGATGATCGTCGACAGCAAGGCCGACGACATCTTGTATTCGAACCTCTTCACCGGCGTGCACGGCAACTATCTGCGGCCGTCGGTCATCAATGCGGGTCTGGATCCGGACAACCTGCCGGAAAGTGATCCGTCGAAGATGAACTTCGGCTCGGGCGGCAACCAGGAAGCCAAGGCCTGGCGCGACATCTGGGGCTGCGGCCAGGGCATCGGCGCCATCGACAACGTGCTGACCGCCGGCGAACTCGTCGCCAAGTTCGCGGCGGAGTATGAGCAAGCCAAGGCTGAATTGGCTGCGAAAACCGCCTTTACTGCCGGAAAACACTTGGCTTTCGCCGCCGAGTAGACAGGCGGATCACGGGGACGGAGCCGGCTTCGTCCCCGCGCGTCTCGACGGCCCGATGCTGGGAGCGGATTTCAACCCCGCTCCCGGAGCCGCCCATGTTCGACGACGTCACACCCCGCCTCGGCCTGCCCTATGTGGTCGCCGCCCAGGCCCAGAAGCATATCCCCATCAATGAAAGCCTCGCCCGGCTGGACGGCCTCGTCCAACTGGCCGTCGAAAGCCGCGCGGTCGTGGCGCAGCCCGCCAGTCCCGTCGCGGGCGGCGTCTGGATCCTCCCTGACAACGCCACCGGCGCGGCTTGGGCGGGTCAGCCGGCGGGAACCCTGATGCGTTTCGAGTCCGGCGCTTGGGAGCCCTTGGGCCCCACCGAAGGCGTGCTGGCCTGGGTTAAGGACGAGAACCAGATGGTCGCCTTCGACGGCACGGCCTGGGCTCCGCTGTCGGAGACGTTCCGCAGCACCGTCGCCGCGACCTCGCCGAGTCAGGCCAACACTCGACTTGAGATTCTCGAGCAGGAGGTGACGCTGTCGGGCGCGTCGACAGCGACCACCATCGTCATCCCTAACCGCGCCATCGTCCTGGCGGTGTCGACCCGGACCACGGTCGCGATCACTGGCGCGGCCTCCTACAACTGTGGCGTCGCGGGCGAGGCCAGTAAGTTCGGCGGCTCGCTGGGCGTGGCCAAGAATGCGAGCAACATCGGTGTCGTGGGGCCGACCGCCTATTACGCCGATACGCCGGTGGTGCTGACGGCCGTCGGCGGCAATTTTGTCGGTGGCAAGGTGCGCGTAGCCATCCACGTCCTGCGCTGCGACGCGCCGGCCTCTGTCTGAACCCTCCCCCTTGATGGGGGAGGGCAGGGTGGGGGTGATCTACGGCCTATGTGGCTGGCCGGCCGCATCACTCCCATCCCCGACCCTTCCCCCATCAAGGGGGAAGGGAGATTGACCTGATCCTCTTCAACCGCTAAACGCCGCCCACCTTTGGGGAGTAGCCGCCCGCGCCTATCAGCGGGCCCCGCCGTCAACACACTTGCTGCTTCGGGAGCATGGCGCGGGGAAGGGAAGCGGACTTTGAGCTTCCTTGGCGAGACCAATGGCGCCGATCGTCATCCGGGCCGGGTGGGGTATCGACGCTATTGGCATGCGCCCGGCCCGAGGACTGTTTCATGGAAAGCCTGTTCGTCTCGACCCTCGTCGTGGCCATCGCCGAGATCGGCGACAAGACCCAGCTTCTGGCCATCATCCTAGCCACACGGTTCAAAAAGCCGATCCCGATCATCATGGGCATCCTGGTGGCGACCCTCGCCAACCACGCCCTGGCCGCTACGGCGGGCTACTGGGTGTCGGACTTCCTGAGCGGAGTTTGGTTCAGGTGGGCGATCGCCATCTCGTTCATCGCGATGGCCGCCTGGGCGCTAATCCCCGACAAGGCCGATGACGAGGATGCGCCTAGCGCGGGTCGCTACGGCGTGTTCCTGACCACCACGATCGCCTTCTTCCTGGTCGAAATGGGCGACAAGACTCAGATCGCCACCGTCGCCCTGGGGGCCAAGTTCCATTCGATCGCCTGGGTCGCCGCCGGCACGACGCTGGGCATGATGCTGGCCAACGTTCCGGCCGTCTATCTGGGCGAGGCGGCGACCAAGGTCGTGCCGCTGAAGTACGTGCGCATCGGCGCGGCGGTGATCTTCCTTCTGTTGGGGTTGTGGGGGATCGCCGAGGCTTCCGGCCTCTTGAAATAGCCTCTAAACCCGAACTCCCCGGCGAATGCCGGGGCCCAGATCATAAGGCTGTTTGGCGCCAGGTTGTTGGAGCGCATCGGCTGCATCTCGGTCCCGGCATTCGCCGGGGAGGATCGGATTCTATGGGGACGTCGATGACCGCTCGCGGCTGGGAGTTCTGGATCGACCGGGGCGGCACCTTCACCGACATCGTCGCGCGTCGGCCCGATGGTTCGCTGGTGACCCACAAACTGCTGTCGGAAAATCCGGAGCACTATGCCGACGCCGCCGTGGCGGGTGTCCGAGCGCTCCTGCCTGATGGCGCGCGCATCGATGCTGTGAAGATGGGAACGACCGTCGCCACCAACGCCCTCCTGGAGCGCAAAGGTGAGCCGACGGTCCTGGCCATCACCAAGGGGCACGCCGACGCCCTGCGGATCGGTTACCAGGCGCGGCCCAAACTGTTCGAACGCCATATCGTCAAGCCTGAGGCGCTCTACGACCGCGTCGTCGAGATCGACGAGCGGGTGAGTGTCGAAGGCCAGGTGCTCCGTCCGTTGGACGAAGACGCTGCGCGGCGCGACCTGCAAGCCGCCTACGACGCCGGGTTCCGCGCCGTGGCGATCGTGCTGCTGCATGGCTTCCGCTTCACCGAGCACGAGGCGCGGGTCGGGACGATCGCTCGCGAGATCGGCTTTTCCCAGGTTTCGGTCAGCCACGAGGTCAGCCCTCTGATGAAGCTGGTCGGCCGCGGCGACACCACAGTGGTCGACGCCTATCTGTCGCCGATCCTGCGGCGCTATGTCGACCAGGTCGCCGGCGCGCTGGGCCATGACACGCGGCTGCTGTTCATGCAGTCCAACGGCGGCCTGACCGATGCACGGGCCTTCCGGGGCAAGGACGCCATCCTGTCGGGTCCCGCCGGCGGCGTCGTCGGCATGGCGCGGACGGCGGCACAGGCCGGGTTCGACCGGATCATCGGCTTCGACATGGGCGGCACCTCGACCGATGTCTGCCACTATGCCGGCGCGTACGAGCGGGCCTTCGAGACCGTCGTGGCGGGCGTGCGGATGCGTGCGCCGATGATGAACATCCACACGGTGGCGGCGGGCGGCGGCTCGATCTGCAGCTTCGACGGCGCGCGGCTGCGGGTGGGACCGGCCTCGGCCGGCGCGGTTCCGGGGCCGGCGGCCTATCGCCGGGGCGGGCCGCTGACGGTCACCGACTGCAACGTCATGCTGGGCAAGCTGCGGCCCGAGTTCTTCCCGAAGGTGTTTGGCCCGAGCGCCGATCAGCCGCTCGACGTCGCGGCCGTCACGCGCGGCTTCGAGGCCATGGCGGCTCAGATCACCGCCGCGACCGGCCGCGCGATGACCCCGCAGGAGGTCGCGGAGGGGTTCGTCACCATCGCCGTAGAGAACATGGCCAAGGCCGTGCGACAGATCTCGATCCAGCGCGGCTACGATGTCACCCGCTATGTGCTGGCCTGCTTCGGCGGAGCAGGCGGGCAGCACGCCTGTCTCGTGGCCGACGCCCTGGGCATGACCAAGGTGATGATCCACCCCTTCGCCGGGGTGCTTTCGGCCTATGGCATGGGCCTGGCGGACCTGCGACTGATCCGCGAGGAGACGGTCGAGCGACCTCTGGACGAGGCCGATGATCTGGCCGAGCGCGCGCGCCGCCTCGGCGCCGAGGCGGAAGCCGCGCTGCGTGCGCAGGACGTTCCGATGGCGTCGCTCGAGACCGTGGCGAGCTTGCGGGTCAAGTACGCCGGCACGGACACGCCGCTGGTCGTGCCGTTCGACGATCGCGTTCAAGAGGCCTTCGAGGACCTACACCAGCGCCGCTTCGGCTTCACCTCGCCGACGACGCCGCTGGTCGTCGAGACCCTGTCGGTCGAGGCGATCGGTCATGCAGATTCGGGCGAGCCCCCAAGCTTCGGCGCTAGCGCTGAGGGGGGCGCACCGACGCCGCTGGCGACGGTCGAGGCGCGGATGGCGGGTGAGGTCCGCGCCACGCCGGTGTTTGACCGGGAGGCTCTGGTGGTTGGCGCCGAGGTCCCAGGGCCTGCGATCATCCGCGAAGCCACAGGCACGACGGTGGTCGAGCCCGGCTGGGGCGCGCGCGTCGACGCGCAACTGAACCTCGTCCTGGAACGGACCATCGCCCTGCCCAGCCGCAAGGCCATCGGCACGGACGCCGATCCGGTGATGCTGGAGGTGTTCAACAACCTCTTCATGGCCGTGGCCGAGGAGATGGGCTTCGCGCTGCAGAACACCGCCTATTCGGTGAACATCAAGGAGCGGCTGGACTTCTCGTGCGCTCTGTTCGATCGCGACGGAAACCTGATCGCCAACGCCCCGCACATGCCCGTGCACCTGGGCTCGATGGGCGACAGCGTGCGGGCGATCCGCGAGGCGCGGCGGGACGATGGTCGAGGCATGCTGCCCGGCGACGTCTATATGTTGAACGCGCCCTACAATGGCGGCACGCACCTGCCGGATGTGACGGTGGTCATGCCGGTGTTTGACGCGGAGGGCGCGCTTCGCTTCTACGTCGCCGCGCGCGGTCACCAGGGCGACATCGGCGGGATCACCCCAGGGTCCATGCCGCCCAGCAGCCGCACCGTCGAGGAAGAGGGGGTTCTGATCGAGAACTTCCTGCTGGTGGAGGGCGGACGCTTCCTTGAGGCCGAGACGCGGGCCCTGCTGGCCTCGGGTAAGTGGCCCGCTCGCAATCCCGATCAGAACATCGGCGACCTCAAGGCCCAGATCGCGGCCTGCGCGCGCGGCGCCGAGGCCCTGACGGGGATGGTCGCCGAGTTCGGCTTGGACGTGGTCGAGGCCTATATGGCGCACGTCCAGGACAACGCCGAAGAGGCTGTCCGGCGCGTGCTGGCGACGATGACGAGCGGGGCGTTCGCTTACGAACTGGATGACGGGGCGGTGGTCAAGGTCGCGATCACGGTCGACCAGGTCGCCCGCACGGCCCGTGTCGACTTCACCGGCACTAGCGATCAGGTCCCGACCAACTTCAACGCCCCGGCCTCCATCTGCCGGGCGGCGGCGCTCTATGTCTTCCGCACCCTGGTCGACGACGAGATCCCGATGAACGACGGCTGCCTGCGGCCGGTCGAACTGGTGATCCCGGAAGGCTCCATGCTGCGGCCGCGCTACCCGGCGGCGGTGGTTGCGGGCAATGTCGAGACCAGCCAGGTAGTGGTCGACGCCCTCTATGGCGCGCTTGGCGTGATGGCCGCAGCGCAGGGGACGATGAACAACTTCACCTTCGGCGACGATCGGCGGCAGTACTACGAGACCATCTGCGGCGGCTCTGGCGCAGGCCCGGACTTCGCCGGAACCGACGCCGTGCAAACCCATATGACCAACAGCCGCCTGACCGACCCCGAGGTGCTGGAGGCTCGTTATCCGGTTCTGGTCGAGGCGTTCTCGATTCGGCGCGGCTCGGGCGGCGCGGGCGCGAACCGGGGGGGAGACGGCGTGGTGCGTCGGATCGGGTTCCGAGAGCCGATGACGGCGACCCTGTTGTCCAACCGCCGCCGCGTTGCGCCGTTCGGGCTGCACGGCGGGGAGGCGGGGGCTCTGGGATCTGCGCGGGTCGAGCGCGCCGATGGTCAGGTTCAAGCACTGAGCGCGACCGACCTCGTAGCGGTGAAGCCGGGCGATACGATTGTTATCGAAACGCCGGGCGGCGGCGGCTGGGGTAAGGCGTGATGGCGCGAGCGTCGGTTCTTTTTGTCTGTATGGGGAATATCTGTCGCTCGCCCTTGGCGGAGGGGGCGTTTCGCGCCGAGGCGGAGCGTCTCGGGCTCGATGTCGCCGCCGATAGCGCCGGCACGGGCGGCTGGCACAAGGGCGAGGCGCCGGACGCCCGGGCGATCGCCGTCGCGCGTCGCAACGGCGTCGATATCAGCGGCCTGCGGGCGCGCCAGGTACGGGCCGAAGACTTCCGGACCTTCACGCACATCTACGCGCTGGACCACGACAACCTGCGTGGCCTGCACAACGTCGCGCCATCGGATGCGACGGCCGAGGTGGGACTGTTGCTGAACCTGGTGGAAGGCCATGCAGGACGGGCCGTGGCCGATCCCTACTATGGCGACGAGACGGCGTTTGACGTGACCTGGACCGACGTCGTCATGGCGGCCCGGGCCCTGGCCCAGCGCCTCGTGGATGAAGGCTGGGCCTGAGCCTTTAGACTTAACCGCCGAACCCGCCCTTGAAGCCGCCGCTTTTGGCGTAGCTGCGCCCGCCGCCGAAGCCGCCGCGTGACACGACCGAGGTCCGCGTCTGGACCTTGGGCGGCGCGTTGCGGATCACGTCCGGCGGATCGATGCTGGTCTTGCTGATGACCGTCTTGCCGGTGCCGTAGTCGCGGCCGAGGCGTCCGCCCCAGGTGGAGTAATAACCCCCGCCGTCGCGATCATCCCGGCGGTACATGCCGGTCCCGCGATAGTAGCCGCCGCCGCCGTCCAACATGCGGCCGATCACGAAGCCGGCGAGCATGGGCCCAAAGAAGCTCTGCCCGTTCTCAGTGCGGGGTACGCAGTTCCCAGCCCCGTAGGCCTCTTCACACGTAGCGCGCGCATCGTAGCGCGGCGCCTTTTCGGCGTCGTCCTTTTGAGCGGCGGCCCAGGACGTTGCGCACTGTTCGTCGGAGACCTCGTTGGCCACCTGGCATTCGGCGAGGCTCTTGTAGCTGAACGCCTCGACCTGTTCGCCGCGGTTGGGATCCCAGCTCGCCTGGGGCGAGGGATCGTCGCAGCCGGCCAGGGTCAGCGACGCGGCGCCGGCCAGCATGGTGCTGAGCTTCAGCGAGTTGGAGCGTTTGCGAGGAGCGGTCATGACGAGATCCTCAGGTGGTCATGCAGGCGGCGTTGAGCAGGCCGACCGCGATGGAGATGCCCGCCAGATAGACGCCGACCGAGACCTCGCCGTTTTCGATGCGCGCCTTGACGTCGGGCAGGGCGACGAGGCGCACGCCGGTGAAGGCGGCGATCTGGATCACGCCGGCCAGGGTCGCCCAGGCGGCGAACTCGGGCAGGCTGACCGTGTGGCTGAGCGCCGAGGCCAGTGGCAACACGTAGCCGATCAAGGCGCCGGCCAGAGCGATGGCGGCCGCTGTGTTGCCTTGCCGGATCAAGGCCCGCTCGTTGTAAGGCGTCACCCATTGATAGACGTACTTGAAGGCGATGGTGAACAGGCCCGCGACCACGAAGGCCAGCAGGAAAGCCACCGCCCCTGCCTTGAAACCGATGAAGTCGAACATCTGATTGGCTCTCCCCAAGAAGGCCGTTCGACCGGCGCGTGGCGACCGGACGAGTGAATTGTCAAAGCTCAGGCTCGGAACTCGCCCACCGACAGCGGCAGGCCGATCATGGTCTCGTGGCTGACGTCCTTGCTGTCCTCGGGTTCGAGGGTCAGGGCGAGCAACAACTCGCGGCCGTCGCCGCCGAGCAGGTCTCGGTGGAACAGCATGGCTGTCTGGAAAAGGCGGCGGTCGGGCGTGTCCGCATCACGCGCGTAATAGACGTCTTCCCACAGGGTGACGGGTTCCTGTTGCTCGGCCTCGTCGCCAAACCAAAGTCGCGTGTAGGTCGGCAGGCCTTCAGGCTGAAACGTGCGCGACCGCAGGCGCTGGTTCCAAAGCTCCCGGTCCGCCCGATCGGCGGGGTACTCGCTGGCCCACGGCGCAAACAGTGTGAAATCGTTGGCCTTCTGCCCCTCACGGTCGTCCGACACGACCTGAAACAGGATTTCGTCGTCCGTGTAGAACCGGTGCACAAAGGCGCCGTCGTTCAACTGGATCAGACCCTGGGCGGTAATCTCCAGCGTATCGCGATCAAGGGCGAACTTGGTCTCTGCGCCCAGCCGCCGCCAGGTCAGCGGGTCCAGCACCACGGTCCGGCCGATGGTCACGTTGCGGATGATGGGCAGGGCGGGGCCGGAGGGTTGGTCCTTGCGGCCGAAGAGCTTTCCGAACATCGCGATCCGCGAGCCCTCGAATACTGGGCCGGGTCGCTTATCTGCAAGGCGACGCCGGGCTGCCGAAAGCGGGCTTGCTCTCGGGTGAAGTCAGTCGCAGGATGACGCCCAACGGTGGGTTGTCAAGCGTACATGTTATGCGTACATGTAACGGATGCCTGCTAAACAGACGAGAAGCGCCCAGGCCGCTCAAAGAACCCGAGCGTGGCGTGAAGCCCGTCGGAACGCCGGCTTCGTGAAAATCGAAGTTTGGGCGCCGGCGGCGTGCAAGCCCGACATTCTTTCAGCGGTGCAGGCCATCGTCGTGGAGTCGGTTCGTGGACCGGCGCTGCAGACCAATCCCCATCCCCCCAAGGGCGTCAGACACATGGACTCCGTTATCGACACCGCCTGGACCATCCACACCTTGCGCGATGCGCTGGTGGAAAGCGCGCTGGTGCGCGAGGACGAGATGACCGTGACGGTCGTCGAGGGCGTGGAGCCCGTGCTGATGGTGGTCATGCACGAGTTCGGCGACCTGCCGATCTATGTCAGCGGCGGCGCGCTGCAACTCGTGGTCTCGACCCTGCTGTGGGCCTGCGACGAGCAGAATGATCGCGCGGCGTTCAACGAGTTCCTGCTCAAGGCCCAGAAGATCGTGCCGCTGTCGAACTTCGGCATCACCACCGTCGAGGGCCGCGACTACTACGAGCTGATGGGCGAGATTTCGTCCAAGACGACCCTGCAGACGCTGGTCATCGAGCTGCGAACCCTGGCCGATAACGCCATCGCCGCCGCCAGCGACCTGCGCGATTCCTTCGAAAAGAGCCGCAGCGCGGCCGCCTAAACGACAGAGACCGGAGAACTTCGAATGTCGATCTGGAGCAAGCTCTCGGCCCTGTTCCGCGGCGCGGCGCATGATGGCGCGCAGACCGTGGTGGACGCCAACGCCCTGCGCATCCTGGACCAGGAGATCCGCGACGCCGACACTGCGCAGGGCAAGGCCCGAGACGAGCTGGCCAAGCTGGTCGCGCGCCGCCGTTCGCTGGAGACCGAGGTCGCCCAGCTGACCGACCAGTCGCGCAAGTATGAGTCTTCAGCCCGCGCGGCGATGAGCAAGGGCGATCAAGCCCTGGCCCTCGAAGTCGCGCAGCGTATCGCCGACCTCGAAAAGGATGCGGGGCAGAAGTCGACTCAAATGAACGAGCTGCGCGCGGCTGAGGAAAAGCTGCGCACGGTGATCGCCCAGACCGACACCAAGGTTGAGGCGCTGCGTCGCGAGATCGAGATCGTCAAGGTCAACGAAAGCGTCCAGAAGGCCCAGGCCGCCGTCATCTCGCGCGCGGGCTCGGCCAGCGGCGTGGTCGGCTCGGCCGCTGACAGCCTCAAGCGCATCAAGGAGCGCCAGGCGGTCCGCGAGGAGCAGTTCCGACTGCACAACGAGGCTGAGGACCGCAAGACGGGCGCCGACCTGGACGCCAAGCTGGCGGCGGCGGGCATCCTGCCCGGCGGCGGCGGGGCCGAAGACGTTTTGGCGCGTTTGATGGCCCCCAAGGACGAAGCCCTGCCGGCCCCGATGCTGGCCATCGAGGACAAGCAAAAGGTCGGTCGGGACGGCTCGAACGCCTGATGCGTCGTCTGACCCTCAAGCCTCGGCGGGACTGGAAGTTCAAGGCCGAGGCGGTCGGCTTCACCTGGCATCACGCCGACGGCCGTCGCTATTGGGACGAGCGTGCGGCCTACGCCTTCACGCTCGAAGAGGTCGAAGGCCATCTGGAGCCCGCGACCGAGACTCTGCACAAGCTCTGCCTGGACCTAGTCGACGACGCCGTCAAAAGCGACGCCCTGATGGCCCGGCTGCAGATCCCGGAAGACGCCCGCGACTTGGTCGCCGCCTCCTGGAAGGCCCGCGATCCGTCGCTCTATGGTCGGTTCGACTTCTTCTACGACGGGGGCGGGCCGCCCAAGCTCTACGAGTACAACGCCGACACGCCGACCAGCATCTATGAAGCGGGCGTGTTCCAGTGGCTTTGGCTGGAGGACATGATCCAGCAGGGCGCGCTGCCGGACTCGACGGATCAGTTCAACAGCCTGCACGATCAGCTCGCCGAGCGGTTCGAGGCGATCTTTCCGAATGGAGGGTTTGTCCACTTCGCCAGCGATCCGGATTTCGTCGAGGACCGCCAAACCGTGCGCTTCCTGGAGGACATGGGGCGGCTGGCGGGGCTTGAACCGAAGTTTGTGCCGACGACGGCGATTGGGCTCGACGCGGACGGCCGCTTCGTGGACCAGGACAACTACATCATCGGCGCGCTGTTCAAGCTGTACGCCTGGGAGGACATGCTCCGGGAGCCGTACGCGGCCAACATCGCGGCGTCGAAGACCTTGTTTCTCGAGCCGCCCTGGAAGGCGGTCCTGTCGAACAAGGCGATGCTCCCGCTGTTGTGGGAGCGGCATCCGGGGCACCCCAACCTGCTGGAGACCTATTTCGACGACGACCCCAAGGTTGAGCGGCTGGGGGCCAGCTACGCCCGCAAGCCGCTGTTTAGCCGGGAGGGCGCGAACATCGAGCTGTGGAAAGATGGCCGCAAGGGCCGGGTGCTCGACCAGGGCTACGGCGCGGAAGGCTGGATCCGTCAGGCGCTGAAGCCGCCGCCCAAGTTCGGCGTGAACTATCCGGTGATCGGCTCGTGGGTCATTGGCGAGCAGCCCGCCGGCGTCGGCGTGCGCGAGGATCGTGGCCGCGTGACCCGCGACCGCTCGCGGTTCATTCCGCACATCATCGAAGGTTAGAGCGCGCGGAGGATCCGAACGGCCTCCGCGACCGCCGCCTGATCGGTGTCGCGCAGTTCGGGCGGCACGAAGCCCATCGCGCCCAGCTTCGAACCCGGTTCGGCGCCCGGGATCGGGCCGCCGAACGAGCCGTGGACTTCGCGGACCCCCGTGCGGCGGACAAGTTCGGCGATGTTTCCAGGCCTGACCCCTGCGCCGGCCAGGATGCCGATGCGGCCGGCGGCCTGTTCGACCAGAGCAGCGATCTGTTCCGCGCCGGCCTCGGCGGTCAGGGCGCCGCCGGAGGTCAGGACGCGCTCGAAGCCCATCTCGACGGCGATCTCCAGCGCTTCAGACATGTCGGGAACCAGATCGAACGCCCGGTGCAGCGTCATGCCCATGCCGTCCGCCTGCCGCACCAGCGTACGGAGGGCTTCGAGATCTAGGGAGCCGTCGGCGCGGTTGGCCCCGATCGCAACACCGCCCAAGCCGTAGCGCCGGGCTGCATCGATATCGCGTCGCATCGCATCGAGGTCGCCGTCGTCGTAGCAAAAGTCGCCGTTGCGCGGCCGGATCATCGGATAGACCGGGATCGACGCCGAGGCGGCCTGAGCCATCAGTCCGGGCGCCGGCGTCAGGCCCTGAAGCGTCAGGGCGGCGCAAAGTTCGATCCGATCAGCGCCGCCGGCGATCGCCGCCGCCAATCCAGCGGGCGTATCCACGCAGACTTCGAGAAGAACGCGCTTGGCGGTCATGGTCAGCTCCAGGCCATGCTACGGATTCGCTCCGGCTTTCTTGGAGCATACGGATGTTGAATCGTAGAGGTCTGATCGGCGCGTCTCTCGCTGGTTCTGCGATGTTGGGTGCTGCCGGGGCGCGCGGCGCCGAAGGAGCCCTGCGGTTGGTCGGGCCCGGCGTCATCTCGACCTGGGACTTTGGCGTCGCGGCGAACCAGGCGGCCTGGGCGGTGCTGTCGGCAGGCGGTCGCGCTTTGGACGCCGTCGAGGCGGGCGCGCGGGTTCCCGAGCAGGACCTGAAGAACCACAGCGTCGGACGCGCCGGCTATCCCGACCGGGACGGCCACGTGTCGCTGGACGCGTGCATCATGGACGAGCTGGGCAACTGCGGCGCTGTCGCGGCGCTGGAGCATATCGCGCACCCGATCTCGGTGGCGCGTCGCGTGATGGAAAAGACACCCCACGTCATGCTGGTCGGCGCCGGCGCGCTGCAGTTCGCCCTGGAGCAGGGCTTCCCCCACGAGGAGCTTCTGACGGCGGAGTCTCGCGCCGCCTGGGAAACGTGGAAAAAGGACGCCAAGTATCAGCCGCGCGCCAACAGCGAGGTGTCGGACTACGGCAAGACCACCGGTCAGCTCGGCACGCCGGGTGGGGCCGGCAATCACGACACCATTGGGATGCTGGCCATCGACGCCAAGGGCAATATCGCCGGCGCCTGCACCACCAGCGGCATGGCCTGGAAGATGCGGGGTCGCGTCGGTGACAGTCCGATCATCGGCGCGGGTCTCTATGTCGACAACGATGTGGGCGGCGCGACCTCCACGGGCGTCGGCGAGGAAGTGATCCGCAACGTCGGCAGCTTCCTGGTGGTGGAGCTGATGCGCCAGGGCCGCTCACCCGAGGCGGCGTGCCGCGAGGCTGTCGAGCGGATCCTCAAGAAGAAGCCTCACGCCAAGGACATCCAGGTCGGCTTCCTGGCCGTCAATAAAGCAGGCGAAGTAGGGGCCTGGGCGATCCAGTCCGGATTTAGCTACGCGGTGTGCGACGGTCGCAAACAGGACCTGCTCGTCCCCGGCAAGGCTACCCACTCAGCGCCTCGGTAAAGTGGATAGGCGAACGGATAACGCGGTTATAGCGTGCCGGTCCCAATCAGGAGGAGACCGCCATGTGCGATGACGAAATCCATCCCGGCCTCATTCAGGATCCGACGATCTCGCGCCGCAGGTTCGGCCTGCTGACCGCCGCGCTGACCGGCGTGGCCACGGTCGCGTACGCCGACGACTCCGTCGTCGAGAAGGATGTCGAGGTGAAGACGCCGGACGGCCTGGCGGATGCGGTGCTGTTCCACCCCAAGGGGAAGGGCAAGTGGCCGGCGGTGCTCGTATGGCCCGATATCTGGAGCCTGCGCCCGGTCTTCCGCCAGATGGCTCGTCGCCTGGCCTCGTCGGGCTATGTCGTCCTGGTCCCGAACCTCTACTACCGGACCAAGAAGGCGCCGGTGATGGAGGGGGCGATGAGCTTCGCCAATCCGCAGGATCGCGAGACGATCTCGGCCCTGGCCCGGACCGTCACGCCGACCACCGCAGTGACCGACGCGATCGCCTTCGTCGCCTATCTCGACGCCCAGCCGCAGACCAACAAGGCCAAGCGGGTGGGCGTTCAGGGCTATTGCATGGGCGGCCCGCTGGCTTTCCGCACCGCCGGCGCGAACCCCTCGCGGATCGGCGCCGTGGCCAGCTTCCACGGTGGCGGGTTGACCGCCGAAGGCCCTGACAGCCCGCAGCTGCTGATCCCGAAGACGAAGGCCAACTATCTGGTCGCCGTCGCGGATAATGACGACAAGCGCGACCCGGCGTCGAAGGATAAGCTCAAGGCGGCTTTCGCCGAAGCGAAGATCAAGGCGACGGTCGAGGTCTATGTGGGCGCCAACCACGGTTGGACCGTCCCGGGCAGCCAGGCCTACAACGAGCCTGCGGCCGAGAAGGCCTGGGCCGAGCTGCTTACGCTTTACAAGACGTCGCTGGGCTAAAGTCTCCGCCAGGCTTGGGTGGTGTCCCTCAAGCCTGGCCACCATGTCGGCCCGCGCGCTTTAAACGTCGCGCCGGTCTAGTCGGCTGCGCGCAGCGCGCGCACGGCCAGGGCCGCCTGGGTGCGGTTCTGGACGTTGAGCTTGCGCATCAACGCCGTCATGTGCGCTTTGACCGTGGCCTCGGCGATCCCGAGGTCATAGGCGATCTGCTTGTTGAGGCGTCCTGAGTTCACGCCCTCAAGGACTTTCAGCTGGGTGGGGGTCAGTCCGCCCAGCACCGTGCTCACGTCTCGGTCGGCGGCGCGGATTTCCATCGTCATTCCCGAACCCCTCTGTCTCCACCCAGAGGCCTCGCGGCCTCGCGTCCGCTGCTTGTTTGCTCGCCCAGGCGTGGGCGATTCCGGATCGTCACGATTATGGATGCTCTATCTGTCAGACAAATTCAAGGGTCTAAGGAAATGTTCGCGCGAACATTTCCCTAAAGCGCCTGTAAGGCGGAAAATCTGTCATACAGGTTTTGTGACCTCGGCAGCCGAAAGCGGGCGAGGACGCGCCGGCCCTTTGCCTACGGCGCAAACGGCCCGATGGTGTGAGGCGAGGGAGATGCGCATGAGCGAAGGCCGTCTGGCGGATCGTGCCTATACGGGCATTGTCGAGCTGATTAATCGCGATGGTCTTGAGACGGGCGATCGTCTGCCGTCGGAGGCGCGTCTGGCGGAGATGTTCGGCATGTCGCGCGCGGTGATCCGCGAGGCGCTTGTACGTCTCGCCGCAGACAGCATCACCGAGGCGCGCCGGGGGGCGGGCTCGTACGTCAAGAACCGCCCCTCCGACAGGCTCGGCGCCTATATGCCGCTTTCCGAGCTGCCGGCGACGCTGGGCAGCTATGAGGTGCGGTTCGTGTTGGAGGCCGAGGCGGCGCGTCTGGCGGCCGTGCGGCGCTCGCCTGAGGAAATGGGGCTGATCGAGGCGGCGTTGGAAGATTTGCGGGCGGCGCTTTTGTCCAGCGCTCCCGCCCATGTCGAGGACATGGAGCTGCACCGCCGGATCGTGCGCGCCACGGCCAACCCGGCCTTCCTTGTCGCATTCGAAGCGCTGGAGGCCGACGTGGACAAAATCATGCGCGCCGGTGTCGATATCTCGCGATCACGGCCGCCGGAAGTCATCCGCGAGATGATGCGCGAGCACGAGATGATCGTGGACGCGATCCGGGCTCAGGACGGCGACAGCGCGGCGCTGGCCATGCGTTGGCATCTATCCTGCGGGCGAAAGCGGCTGATGCCCTAGGCTGGAGCGTGGGCGATCGTTCACCGCCGCGCGCGTCAGCCAGGCCTCGACCCGTTCGCAAAGCTCCTCCGGCGAAACGGTTGTCTCCAGGCAGAGCACCGGCTCGTTTGCCCCGGGGCGTTCCAGAGTCGCCAACTGACTGCGCAGCAGACTGGCCGGCATGTAGTGGCCAGCGCGCTGGGTGAGGCGTCTGACCAGCTCGTCGGGCTCAGTTTCCAGCAGAACGAAGCGGGTCGGGGCGTCGATCGCCGTAACAAGGCGCTCGCGATAATCGCGCTTCAGGGCCGAGCAGGCGGCGACCGCGATACCGCCGGAGCGGACAGCCTCGCCGACGGCGGCGCCCAGGCGATCGAGCCAGGGCCAGCGGTCGTCGTCGTCCAGCGGACGGCCGGCGCGCATCTTGGCGATCGCGGCGGGGTCATGGAATGCGTCGCCTTCAAGGAACCGACAGCCCAGCCTTTGGGCGAGCAGGCTCCCTAAGGTCGATTTTCCGCTGCCGCTCACGCCCATGGCGATCACGGCGAGCTTGGGCGACGCAAGGGAGCTTGATGGCGGCGACAATCGGCGTCCCTGGAGTTGGCGGGGCGGCAAGCGTGTCGACAAGGCGACACGCCGGGTTCGGTCAGGATTTCTACCGGCGCAGCAGCAGCGGGTAACTAAGACCATGGTCGTGGGTGGTGGCGACCGTTCCCGGCTCTATCAATCCCTGAGGCAGTTCTTGGGGTGCGAGATGAGAGCGATCCTGTTGGCGGCGTTCCTGGCTACGGCCAGTCCCACGGCTCTGGCCTTCGCGGCGGATTCCGTCTTTTCCGCTGCGCCGGAGGAACCGCGCGCGATCACGGTCAAGGCTATCGGCGATGGCCGGTCGGATGATACCGACGCCATCCAGAGTGCGCTCAGCGCGGCGCGCGACAAGACCGGGCACGGGCTGGTCTTGCTGCCCTCAGGTCGCTACCGGCTGACCCGCAGCCTGCTGGTCCCGCCGGGCGTTCGCGTGTTTGGCGTCGGCCCCACGCGCCCCGTCCTGCTGCTCGGCGCTAAGACGCCAGGGTTTCAGGAAGGCGTTGGAACCATGGTCATTTTCACCGGCGACGACCAGTACGCGGTTGGTGACATACCCGTACCAGTCCCGACCGCCCGGCCCGCCGACGCGAAGGTCCGTGACGCTAATTCGGGCACCTTCTACTCGTCGATGAGCAACATCGACATCGAGATCGGCGAGGGCAATCCGGCCGCGGCGGGCGTTCGGTTCCGCATGGCCCAGCACGCCTTTCTCAGCCACATGGAGTTCCGGATCGGATCGGGTTTCGCCGGGGTCTATCAGGCGGGGAACGTCATGCAGGACGTCCACTTCCGGGGCGGTCGGTACGGCATCATCACCGAAAAGACCTCGCCGGCCTGGCAGTTCACCTTGATGGACTCCACCTTCGACGGCCAGCGCGACGCGGCGATCCGGGAGCACGAGGTCGACCTCACCCTGATCAATGTCGCCATCAGGAACACGCCCGTCGGGATCGATATCGACCGGGGCTATAACGACAGCCTGTGGGGCAAGAATGTCCGCTTCGAGAACGTCTCCAAGGCCGGCGTCGTCATCTCCAGCGAAGACAACGTCTTCACCCAGGTCGGCTTCGACAACGCCGTCGCCGCCAACACCCCGACCTTCGCCCGCTTCCGCGATAGCGGCCGCACCGTGGCGGGGAAGGGAAGGGCGTATCGGGTGGGATCCTTCACCTACGGCCTGACTTTGCCGGGCCTTGGCCAGATGGGCGAGTACAAGACCTTTGCCGACATCGCGCCGCTCAAGGCGCTGCCTCCGCCCTCGGCGCCCGCCTTGCGGTCGACGCCGCCGATGCGCGAGTGGACCAACGTCAAGACGCTGGGCGTCAAGGGCGACGGCGTCACCGATGACACCGCCGCGCTGCAAAAGGCGATCGACAGCCACCGGGTGCTCTATTTGCCGTTCGGCTTCTACCGGGTCTCCGACACCCTGAAGCTGGGGCCGGACACCGTGCTGATCGGGCTGCACCCGGCGCTGGCCCAGTTGGTCATTCCCGACAACAACCCGCGCCACGCAGGTGTCGGCGCGGTCCGCCCCATCCTGGAAAGCCCAAAGGGCGGCGACAACATCATCTCGGGCATCGGCCTGTTCACAGGGCGGATCAACCCGCGCGCCTCGGCGCTGCTGTGGCGTTCGGGGGAGAACTCGCTGGTCACCGACGTCAAGATCATGGGCGGCGGCGGCACGCCTACCGCCGACGGCAAGCCCTTGAGCGCGGCCCAGGCGCGCAGCGGCGACCCCGTGGCCGACGGGCGCTGGGACGCCCAGTATCCCAGCATCTGGGTGACCGATGGCGGCGGCGGGACTTTCGCCAATGTCTGGAGCCCGAACACCTTCGCCTCGGCGGGTTTCTACGTCAGCGACACCAAGACCCCAGGACGTGTCTATGAGGTGTCGGTCGAGCACCACGTCCGCAATGAGTTCGTGCTCGACAATGTGGAGAACTGGGAGTTCCTCGCGCCCCAGACCGAACAGGAGGTCGGCGACGGACCGGACGCGGTCTCGCTGGAGGTGCGCAACTCGCGCAACATCCTGTTCGCCAACTATCACGGCTATCGGGTGACGCGATCGTATCATCCGGCCGAGACGGCGGTGAAGCTGTTCAACTCCACCGACATCCGCTTCCGCAATGTTCACATCAACGCCGAGAGCGGTGTGGCGCTGTGCGACGAGCACGGCTGCGGGACCTATCTCCGCGCCAGCAAGTTCCCCTTCGAAAACGCCATCCAGGACAAGACCCGCAAGCTGGAGGTGCGCGAGCGCGAGTTTGCGGTTCTCGACGTGACCGGCGCGCCGTCCCCCGGCGTGACGCCAGCGGCGGATCCGCGCGTGAAGAAGCTCGAGACCGGCTTCTGGTCCATCTCCGGCGCGGCCGTCGGAGCGGATGGGGCGCTCTATTTCATCGAGAAGCGCTTCCAGCGAATCTACCGCTGGACCGAGGCCAAGGGCGTGGAGATCGTGCGCGACCAGTCCCTGGACCCGACCAATCTGGCCGTCGATCGCTCCGGCAATCTGCTGGTCGTGTCCTCGCATGGACCCGACACCAGCGTCTATTCGATCGACCCGCGCGGTCCGCACGATCAGGTCACGATGATCGCGCCGACCGCCTGGGCGACGGATAAGCAGGCGCTGACCCTGTTGCCCGTGAACTGGTGGAACAACGGCGAGTTCCGGGACCAATACGATCCTGCCAAGGATCAGTTCACGACCCTGGCCGAGATGTTCGCGCGAGACGTCGGAACGCCGAAGGCGAAGGCATATGTGTCGCCCGACGGCAGTCTGGCGCTGCCATCTTTCCGTGTCTGGAGGCAAGGGCCGCTCGACCGTGTCGGCTGGCGCTGGGCGGACTCGCTGCAGGCCCACGGTCTGATCGCGGGCGCCGTTGGCGAGCGGGTCTTCGTGACCAACGGTTCGGAGAACAAGACCTACAGCGCGACGGTCGCGCCTGGCGGAGCGCTGACCGATCTGCGCGTGTTCGCCAATCGGGGCGGCGAGAGCGTGGCCGTCGACGGGGAAGGCCATGTGTTCGTCGCGAACGGCCAGATCTTTAAGTATGGCGCTGACGGGCGGGAGATCGGGCGCATCGACGTGCCGGAGCGGCCGCTACAGATGCTTTTCGGCGGACAGGACAGACGCACCCTGTTCGTTCTGACTCATCACTCGCTCTACGCCGTTCGTTAGTCCGCAGGCGGGGGGCATCAGCCTGCTTCAACGGATCCCGAGCCGGCTCCGGGCCCCTACGCGCGCCCCGTGGGCCGGGTCGGAAACGCCTACGACCATGGTCGTATAGTTAGCGGTCACATCGTCTGACACAGTCCTCCTCAGATCATCGAACGATGGTCTCAACGAGAAATTTGGGAGGTTTTCAGGATGAGTGCTGTCGGTAGCACGCGAGGGGGATCGGCCTTCTTGAGCGCCTTGCTCGCGACGAGCGCGTTCGCAACGGTCATGGCGGCGGGAGCGGTCCACGCCCAGACATCTTCGGAGAGCGCCAGCTCGGTTTCCGAGGTGATCGTGACCGGAACGCGGATCCGGTCCACCGGCTTCACCGCGCCCACGCCGACCCAGGTCATGGGTCAGGCGGATCTCGAACGCGCCGCTCAGCCCAACATCTTCACCGCCATCACCCAGCTTCCCTCGCTGCAGGGCTCGACGGGCGCCACGACGGGCACCTTCAGCACCTCCAGCGGCCAGCAGGGCCTGTCTTCCTTCTCGCTGCGAGGTCTGGGCACGATCCGGACGCTGACGCTCCTGGACGGCCAGCGCGTGGTGCCAGCCAACGTTACGGGTGTTCCGGACATCAGCCTGTTTCCGCAGCTTCTTGTCGAGCGTGTCGACGTGGTGACCGGCGGCGCTTCGGCGTCCTACGGCTCGGACGCCGTGGGCGGGGTCGTCAACTTCATCACCAACAAGCGCTTCGTGGGCTTCAAGGCCAACGCCATGGCGGGCGTCACCACCTATGGCGACAACCATCAATGGCTGGCGCAGGTGGCGGCCGGCAAGGCGTTCATGGATGATCGCCTGCATGTGCAGGTCAGCGCGGAATATGACTGGGAAGAGGGCGTTCCCGCCGGCGGCTTCGGCGAAGACGCACCTGGCAGCCGCGACTGGTACACCACCGCCACCCTGATCAACCGCGGGATCACTAACGACGGCTCGCCGCAGTACCTCTATCGCGAGCACGCGCAAGCCTATCAGTACACCAAGTACGGCCTGATCAGCGCGGGGCCGCTGCAGGGCACCGCCTTCGACCAGGCGGGCAATCCGTTCACCTTCCAATACGGTGGCGGTACGCCGTCCAAGGCCGCGAACGGCGCGGTGATCGGCTGCTTCTCGTCTGGCGGCTTCTGTATCGGCGGCGATCTTTCCGGCAACGTCGGCATCGGCACATCGCTGCAATCGCGCCTGAAGCGGATGAACAGCTACGCCCGCATCGGGTACGACCTGGATGACAACAACCAGATCTACGCCACCTTCAACGCCGCGCGCGTCGAGAGCATGAACCAGCCCAATCCGGGCGCGGCCACCACCGGCCTGACCATGTCGTGCTCCAACCCGTACCTGCCGGCGTCAATTGTGGCGGCCTGCGCAGCCAACGGCATCACGACCTTCACTTATGGCACGAGCAACGCCCTGCTGCCGCGCAATATCAACGTCCATCCGACCCGTACGCAGTATCGCGGCGTCATCGGCGCGGACGGCAAGTTCAACGCTCTTGGCAAGGAATGGCGCTACGACGCCTATTACCAGCACGGCGAGAACACGACGGACATCCATGTCCGCGACATCCTGCTGAACCCCCGCTACCGCCAGGCCATTCAGGCCACGACGATCGGCGGCCAGATCGTTTGCGCCGATCCCGTGGCCCGCGCCAACGGCTGCGCGCCGATCAACATCTTCGGCGGCCAGCGCCCCAGCGAAGCCGCGCTCGCTTACATCACGCCCAAGAACGGCCCCTACCAGCACTCGGTGCAGAAGCAGGACGTCGCCAGCATCAACTTCAGCGGCGAGGCGTTCCAGGGCTGGGCCGGGCCCATCTCGCTGGCCTTCGGCGCCGAGTGGCGGCAGGAGCAGTATCGCGTCAAGGGCGACCCCTACGGCGACGGCGCTGCGGACTCTCCCTACAACGCCGACTATCCGGCCGATCCGATCCTCAACGTCGCCGGGGCCAACTGGTACGCGGGCAACTATCACTCGGGCGCGGGCAAGTACTCGGTGAAGGAAGCCTACGCCGAAGTGAACATCCCGCTGGTCAATTCCGAAGCGGCGGGTCGGGCCAACCTGAACATGGCCGGTCGCTGGACCGACTATAGCACCTCGGGCACGGTCTACACTTGGAAGGTCGGGGGCACCTGGGATACGCCCATCGACGGCGTCCGCCTGCGGGCGGTCACCTCGCGCGATGTTCGCGCCCCGAACCTCTCGGAACTGTACGCCGCGCCGGTCACCACCACGCTGCCCAACTTCACCAACCCGTTCACAGGCGGCGCTCTGCTGGTGCTGCAGAACGTGGTCGGCAATCCCGACCTGAAGCCGGAGATCGCCAAGAACTTCACGGTCGGGGCGGTGCTTTCGAACCCGCAATGGCTGCCGGGCTTCAGCGTTTCGGTCGACTGGTACAACATCGTGCTGAACGGCGGGATATCGAGCCTCGGCGCCCAGCAGATCGTCAACTTCTGCTACTCGGGCCTCTCGCAGTTCTGCGGCGCGTTCAACTTCACGCCGTCGGCCGGGACGCCCTATGTCAACGCGCAGGTGTTCAACCTGTCCTCGATCAAGACCAGCGGCTTCGACATCGAGAGCAGCTACCGGTTCGAGCTGCCCAATTTGCCGGGCCGCTTCACGGTGCGGGGTCTGGCGACCAACACCCACAAGTTCGTGACCAACCCGGGCATTCCGGGCGCGATCGCGACCGACACGGCGGGCCAGAACTCCGGCGCGACGCCAGACTGGAAGTTCCTGGCGATCCAGTCCTGGGAGAATGACAAGTTCGCGCTCAGCGTCCAGGAGCGCTGGTTCAGCGACGGTACGTTCGGCAACCAGTATGTCGAGTGTAAGGCCGGCGGCTGCCCGGTCTCGACCGTCAACCGGCCGACAATCGACTACAACCAGATGAGCGGCGCCACCTATGTCGACGTCAGTGGGTCGTACAAGTTCGGCAATGGCGTGCAGGCCTATTTCAAGGTCGACAACCTGCTGAACCGCGACCCGACGCCGTCGCCGCAAACCAATACCGGTCTGGACGCCAACCCCGCGCTCTATGACCTGCTGGGCCGCTTCTACCACGTGGGCGTCCGCTACGCCTTCTAAGACGTCCCGGGCCGTCCGCCTTCACCTCCCCTGGGCGGCCTCGCCCGGATCCGGTCGACTTGTGTCGCTCCGTGGTCCGGGCGCCTTTCTTTGCGCTAAGGATTCCCCGCTGTTCGCTATCGGGGGGACCGAGGTTTGGATGACGATTCTGGCCAACGGAGCGCCGCGCGCCCAGCGCCCCCTCGGGGGGAGACCTTGAACCGCCCGGAGCGCGTCCGGGGGGCGACCATGGCCGACGTCGCAAAGCGGGCGGGCGTGTCGCGCATGACCGTCTCGCGTGTGCTGAATCATGAGGCCAAGGTTCGCGAAGACACGCGTCAGGCGGTTCTGGCGGCGATCCGCGAGCTCAACTTCCAGCCTAACCTCACAGCTCGGAATCTCGTCATGGACGGCGAGCTCCGGATCGGCGTGGTCTACTCCAATCCCAGCGCTGCGTTCATGAGCGACTTCCTCATCGGCGTGTTCGAGGAAGCGACCAGCGCGGGCGCGCGCCTGATCCTCGTTCGAGGGGAGGGCGGGCGCTCGCCCTCCGCGCCCGAACTGGAGAGCTTGGTGAGCGCTGGCGTGCAGGGCGTGGTGCTGGCTCCGCCGCTCGGTGAATCCGCGATGGCGCGCGACATCCTGCGCGCCGCCGGTCTCCCGATCGCGGTGGTCGCGGCGGCGCGACCCGTCGCTGACGCTATCAATGTGCGAATCGATGATCGAGAAGCCAGTCTCACCATGACCGGCCGCCTGCTGGCGCTGGGGCACAGGCGTATCGGCTTCATCGCGGGCAACCCCGACCAGACGGCCAGTGCGGAGCGTCTTGAGGGCGCGCGGGCGGCCGTTGCGGCGGCGGACGGCGCCGAGCTGGTCGTCGCCCAAGGCGGGTTCACCTACGCATCGGGCCTAGCGGCGGCTGAAATCTTGCTCGGCGCCGACGCGCCCCCGACGGCCATCTTCGCCAGCAACGACGACATGGCGGCCGCAGCGGTTTCCGTGGCGCACCGGCGACATCTGGACGTGCCGGCGGACCTGACGGTGGTGGGCTTCGACGATACGACCGTCGCCACCACGCTTTGGCCGCCTCTGACGACCATTCGCCAGCCGGTCCGGCAGATGGCCGCCGTGGCGCTGGACCGCCTGATCCGCGCGCTGCGCTCGGACGCGCCTTTCGCCGCCGACCACATCCTCGACCATCACCTTATCGAGCGCGAATCGACCGCGCCGCCGCCCGGCGCCTCACCAACGGGTCGCGCTTCCTAGGAGACCTTCGATGTCCGAACCCTCTGGTGACCTGGAGCGCGCCACCGTTGGGCGCGTGACCCGGCGGCTGATGCCGCTGTTCTGCCTGATGTACCTGATCGCCTATATCGACCGTCAGAACGTCTCCTACGCCAAGCTGGACATGGTCCAGGCGCTGGGGCTGAGCGAGGCCGCCTATGGCCTGGGCGCGTCGCTGTTCTTTATCGGCTACTTCCTTTTCGAGGCGCCCTCGAACCTGATCCTGGCGCGCGTGGGCGCCCGCGTCTGGTTCGCCCGGATCATGTTCTCGTGGGGCCTTGTCACCCTGGCGCTCGGCTTCACCCAGAACGCGGCGATGTTCTACGTGCTGCGCTTTCTGCTCGGCGCGACCGAGGCGGGGTTCTTCCCCGGCGTGCTCTATGTCCTGACACTCTGGTACCCGCAGGCGCATCGCGCGCGGATGGTCGGGCTGTTCATGATCGCTTCGGCCCTGGCCAACGCCGTCGGCGCGGCGATCGGTGGACTTCTGTTGGGGATGGACGGCTTCCTGGATCTGGCGGGCTGGCAATGGGTGTTTCTGGTGACCGGAACGCCGGCGGTGCTTCTCGCGCCCTACGTGCTCTGGCGACTGCCTGACGGGCCTCATCAGGCGCGCTGGCTGCCAGACGTCGAGAAGTCCTGGCTGGCCGCGACGCTGGCGGCTGAGCGGGGCGGGGAGGTCGATGATCACCGCGGCGCCTGGAAGGCGATTTTTGATTCTCGCGTCCTGCTCCTGGCGGGCCTCTATATCGGCATGCCTTTGGGCGCGTACGGGCTCAGCTACTGGCTGCCGACGATCGTGAAGTCCTTTGGCGTCTCGAACACCGTCAACGGCTTCATCAACGTCATTCCCTGGCTGTTCGTCGCCGTAGCGCTATGGTTCGTGCCTCGCCACGCCGCTCGGCATGGCGCCAGCGCTTGGCATATCGCAGGGCCCGTCTTGCTCGCCGCGGTGGCCTTGAGCCTGAGCGTCATCGTGCCGGGGCCCGCGTTGAAGTTCGCCATGCTCTGCATCGCCGCGCCAGCGATCTTCGCCGCTCAGCCGGTCTTCTGGAGCCTGCCGCCGAGCTTTCTGAGCGGGCCCAAGGCGGCGGCGGGGATCGCGGCGATCAACGCCGTCGGCAATCTGGGCGGTTTCATCGCGCAGAACCTCGTGCCGGTCGTCCGCGACGCCACGGGCAGCAACCTCGCGCCCATGCTGGCGCTGGCCGCCGTGCTGCTAGTCACCAGCCTGCTGATCTTTGTCGCGATGGCGAAACTGAAGCGCTCAGGTCCGTTGGGATAGAAGCGGTCTCCGCCTGACGTTCGACAACCCGCAATCTGGTCGCGGTCGCTTCGGCGGTCGCGACCCTTTGGCATGTCGAGGGCGGCGATTCAGCCTGGCCCCACAAGCGGGGCCGCAATGTTTTATTGAACGGGGGATCTCGTCAGAATGGCGGGGACCCAAGCAACAAAGTTTGCTTGGGTCCCCATGGTGCCGCCGGGCAGGATTGAACTGCCGACCTCAGCCTTACCAAGCAATTTCAATGACTTACGAGAATATTCTCATGTAGTTCTATCTATTGTTTTTCATGGCGTTCTGTCAAGCGGAACGTTGCGCGACCTTCCCACCGTTTCCCGCCAATTGCTTCGCGTCGCTTATCGCTCGCTTACTGCTGACAGGGGCTTCGCCCCGTGGCCCACTGGTGCTTGCGCGGGCGCTTCCTCCATCGGAGGGGCATAATCATGCGCGGACGCAAGCTCACGCTGCGCTTGGTCGCCGCGCTCGGCGCCCAGAAAGCGGACTACTTTGTCTGGGATAGCGAGGTCGCGGGCTTTGGCCTGAAGATCACGCCGACTGGCCACAAGACCTATGTGCTGCAGTACCGGCATGAAGGCCGTAGCCGCCGCTACGTCATTGGCCCAAACGGGTCTCCCTGGACGGTGGAGACGGCTCGCGCCGAAGCCCGCCGGCTCTTGGGCCAGGTGGTGACGAACGTCGACGTCCAGACCGAGAAGGTCCAGCGGCGATCCGATCCGACCGTCACCGAGCTCTGTGATCTCTATCTCGAGCTGGGTCTTGCCACGCGCAAGGCGAGTTCACGGGAAGCCGCGCGGGCGGACTTCGAAAATCACGTCAAGCCAAGGCTCGGGAACCGCAAGGCGACGAGCATCGTCCGCGCCGACATCGAGAAGCTTCTCGTCGATATCGCCAATGGCGAGACGGCCAGGAGGCGCAAGGGCGCCAAGAAACGAAGCCTCTCGCGTGTAAGGGGCGGGAAGGGCGCGGCCAACAGCGTCGTGCGAACGCTATCGGCGGCGTTCGGCTATGGCGTCGCCAACGGGGTTCGCGCCGACAATCCCTGCGCCGGCGTCACCAAGTACGCCGAGCGAAAGCTCAATCGCTTCCTGTCGCCTGAGGAGCTGGTGAAACTCGGCGAGGCGTTGCAGGCCGCCGAGGCCATCGGTGTTGAAAACCCCTATGTGATCGCAGCCATTCGGCTCCTGGTGATGACGGGGTGCCGACGCAACGAGATTCTCGAGCTTGAGCGCAGGTGCGTCGACTACCCCAATCGATGCCTGCGACTGCTGGACAGTAAGACGGGCGCCAAGGTCGTCCATGTCGGGGCCTCTGTTATGGACCTGTTGCGCACGATCCCCGTGGTTGAAGGCAATCCCTATGTGCTGCCGGGGCCAGGACGGGAGGGGCGGCTGGTCAATATCCAGAAGCCATGGGTCCGGTTGCGAAAAGCCGCTGGCCTGGACGACGTTCGTATCCACGACTTGCGACACTCGTTCGCCAGCTTCGGCGCCAACGCCGGCGACAGCCTGTTGATCATCGGAGCCTTGCTCGGTCACCGCAGCGCCAAGTCGACAGAACGTTACGCGCATCTCGCGGCGGGACCGGTGCAGGACGCCGCCCAGCGCATATCCGGGGATATCGCCCAACTTCTGGGACGGCCTCCAGTTTGCTCCGATGAGATCACCGATTTCACCGCATTGACGAAGGTCGAGGTTGAGCCCGTGCGGACCGTCTTGGGGGATGCCATCAAGGCGCGCTGGTTGGACACGATCGCTGTCGCAGATCGCCTAGGGCTGACGGTGAAGACGCTGCAGACCTATCGATGGTTGGGCGTCGGACCGCCGTTCCAGAAGATCGGAAGGCGGGTCGTCTATTCAGAAGATCTGATCGAACGGTGGAGAACCACGCCTGCAGCCAGGGCGCTTGCAAGCGGCGACTAGAGCGCCGCCTCGTCGGCATCTTGCTCGCGCCGGCCGACTCAAGGCTTGGGATGCAAACGAACGAGGGCTTGAGATGACGCCGGACGATTTCGTGCAACTGGTCGAGCGCATCGTGCCCGAGGTGCAGCGCAAGCCTGTCCTCGACACCGTGCAGTTCCGGGTCGGCGTCAAAGCCTTCGCGACCCTAGGCTGGCCTTCGGAGGGCTGGGCGGCTGTTAAGCTCAGCGCCGCCGATCAGAGGCTGGCGCTGACGGCGTCCGACGCCTTCGTCCGCGACCCTGGGCGACGCCGTAATTCGGGCGTGACGCTCGTGCGATTGAAGGCGGCGGACCCGGATATCCTCGCAGACGTGATCGGCGCAGCCTGGCGTCAAGCCTATCTCGGTTCGGGGCGTAAGACGCTGAGCGGCCCCGTGAAGGGCGCCGACCTGCGCGCGGGTTGATAGCTCCGGGCGAGGGGGCTTGGCCCCAGAGGTCTGGCGCGTTTGGCCGCGCCTCATCCCCGGTCTGTCTTAGAGGTCCTTGCTGCGCGGCGAGGACGATCACCATGCGTTCGCTCGCGGTCTCCGCCGTTGGCGGGGGAAGCCTGAGTGAGGCGAACGCAAACGTCGTGCTTGTCGTGAAGGCAGCGCAGGGACCGTCATGGCCGGCCGGTCGGCAGGCTTGAACGGAGAGCTGACGGCGGTCGCGCTCGGTCCCGCCGCGCGCCCGTCGGGCGCCGCTCCGCTCGCGGCTCCTGCGGGCGCGCCCCTGCGGGCGGCCTTTGGGCCGCCGCCGTCCGCTCGACGCCGCTTCCCGAGCCCGCTTCGCGCGCTCTCCTTGCAGGCTTCTTGGTCACGAGCGCGCGCTGACGCGCGCGCGCGGGCTTGGGGGCGCCGCCCCCTGGCGCACTTCGCAACGGTTTCCGCCCAGCTTCGCGGGCGCGAGACGCGCGAGGGTCTCGAAGGCGGCGACGGCTGCAGCCGGGTCCCCGCGAAACCGCCGCTCCGTTTGCACCCCCCGCTCTCGCCGAGGGGCAAGGGGGCAGGCGCGACCTGCGCCTGCCCCCAACCCCATACGGGAGACCCGTCATGTCCGTGTCCAGTCAAACCGCCCAAAAGGCCCCCGGCGGGGCGCAAGCCCTGTTCGACAAGGGCTTCATCATCACCGAAACCGGCGCCATCCGGTCGGGCGAGGAACGCGTCTACGCCCTCAACAAGCTGAAAGCCTCGCCCGACAATGTCCGGAAGGGCGGTCACAGTCAGGCCGTCATCGAGGCGCGGGCCGCCTCGATCCTGGCCAAGGGCATCATCCAGCCGCCGGTCGTGAAGCCCGAGCGCCGCGCCGATGGTTCGGAGACCGGCTACGCCCTGGTGACGGCCGGGGAGGGGCGGCGTCTGGCCTTGCGTCTGCTGGCCAAGCGCAAGCTGATCCCGCGCGGCGTACTCGTGCGCTGTCTGGTGGACGAGGCCAATGACGCCGTCGAGGTGAGCCTGGATGAAAACCTCGCCCGCGAACCGCTTCCGGCCGTGGACGCGTTCGAGGCCTTTCACGACCTGGCCGAGCGCAAGGGCTGGGGCGCGGAGACCATCGCCGCCCGCTATGGTGTCACCGCCGCCGTCGTGCGCCAGCGCTTGCGGCTGGCCGCCGTGGCGCCGGTCTTGATCGCCCGCCACCGTCAGGGTGAGCTGACCCTCGATCAGCTCATGGCCTTCGCCGTCGCCGAGGATCACGAGCGCCAGCTCCAGGTCTTTAAGACCTATCCGCAAGCCCATCCCTCGGCGATCCGCCGCGCCATGACCGAGAAGACCGTGCAGGCCGACGACCGTCGGGTGCGGTTCATCGGCGTGGAGGCCTATGTCGCGGCGGGCGGAACGCTCATCCGCGACCTTTTCTCCGACGATCGCGGCGGCTACCTGTCCGATATCAGCCTCATCGATGCGCTGGTGTCGGCCAAGCTCGCGGACATGGCCGAGCACATCCGGACCGCCGAGGGCTGGAAATGGGCTGAATGGCGCCTCGAGTATCCGCACGGTCATGGCTTGTCGCGTGTTTGGCCCAAACCCGTGCCGGTCAGCGCCGAGCGCCAAGCCCAGCGAGACGACTATAACGCCCTCTGCGAAACTTGGGGCGGGGTCGAGGATAGTCCCGCCGAGATCGACGCGCAGATGTCGGCGCTGGAGGCGGTACTGGAGGAGCCTGCCGAGGCCTATGCGCCCGAAGACCTCGCGCGCGCCGGGGTCTGGGTGATCCTTGGCTATGACGGCCAGCCGCGTGTCGAACGCGGTCTCGTCCTGCCCGAGGACGAGGCTCACCCCGAACCGGACTCAGACGAGAACGCGGACGATGCGGGGCAAGCCGGGAGCGATGCGGTCGCCCGTGGCGACGTCGATGACGACGAACCCGACGGCGACGCCCGCGCGCCGCTGTCGGCCAAGCTGATCGCTGATCTGACCGCTCACCGGACGGCGGGCCTGAGATTGGCGCTGGCCAATGACCCCGACCTCGCCTTGGTCGCCCTGACCCACGTCCTGGTGCTGGGCGCCTTCCACGGCGTCGGGCGGGCTTCTTGCCTGACGATCCAGGCTGCTGCGCCCTTCCTGCCCGAGCATGGAGAAGGGGTGAAGACGAGCCCGGCCTACGAGGCGATGGAGACGCGCTTTGGCCAATGGGCCAAGCAGGTCCCCGAAGACCCGGCGGCGGTCTGGCCGTTCGTGGTCGGGCTGGACACCGACAGCCGCGCCAGCCTCCTGGCCTTCTGCGTTGGTCGCACGGTCGATGCGGTGAAGGCTTTCAGCGGGCGCGGTGCGGCCCTGGACCATGCCGAGATCCTGGCGACCGCCACGGCGCTGGACATGACGCCGTTCTGGCGGCCGACCGTCGAGCGCTACCTGTCGCGGGTCACCAAGGCGCATGTTCTGGCCGCCGTGTCCGAGGCCGTCTCCCCCGACACCGCCCAGCGCCTGTCGGGCCTCAAGAAGGCCGACCTTATCGCGGCGGCCGAGCCCGATCTGGTCAAGGCCCGCTGGCTTCCGGTCCTGTTGCGGACCAGGGGCCTCGCCGAGGCGCAGTCGGTCGAGGAGCCCGCGCCGGTTGCGGCGACAGGCGGGGAAGGGGCGCAGGACGCGCCGCCCCAGGTGGTTTCGGCGACGGACTTGGTGGCCGCCGAATAGGGTGGGGGACGGGCCGCCGTCGCGGCGGCCCGTCTCTGCTCGTCTTGGCGACCGCCTGGCGTCTTGAGGGGAAGGGGGCTCTTTCCCTCTGGACGTGGCGAGGCGCGATGGGACCAAGCCTTGCGGCGCGTGGGGCCAGGTCCAGCTTGACCTCGGCTTTGGCCTTGGGGGCGACGACGCTGCGCCGGGCGGCGCCGACAGCAGATGAAGTCCGTCCTTGGCCGCGTAGAGCCGGGCGTTGACCGCCGCCGGGATGGTGAGAGCCGCAAGGCTGTCCGACAGGATATCGACGTCCTGTCCGCCGTGGCGTTCCGGCCTCAGCCGATCTTGGCGCCTTCAGCATAGACCCGGCTGGCGCAACGCGCCGGTCGGATCGCCTTCGACGGCCTTAAGCGCGACTTCGACCCTCTGGATGTCCAGGGCGCGGGGAACGCCGGTGAGGCCATCGGCTGGGGCTTGTCCTTTACGACGCGCGCCTTCGAAAAGCGGCCTTTGGCTGAACACGCCACGTCCCGTGCGACCTCTCTTGGCGGCAACCGGACCGGGTCGTCGAACGCCGTCAACCTGGGGCCCGGGTTTCTTCCCCGGCGCGCTGGGCGCGCCTTCCTCGCGAGGCAACAAACCCGTTCCCGGCGGTCCTTCGCTGCGCTGCGGGTCCGCTGCGCGGCCTGCCGTCCTTCGCCGTCCCGGTCTTCGCAAGCGCCATCGAGGCCGCGATGGGCGCGGCCCGAAACCAGCGAAAGGCAAGCTCCCATGGCTCGCATCGGTAAGTTCACGGCCACGGCCGACGGTTTCACCGGCCACATCCACACCCTGCAAATCCGTGTGTCGAAGGTGGTGTTCAAGGCCATCGAAGGCGACCCGGCCAAGTCGCAGCCCGTCTATCGGGTCTATGCCGAAGGCGCCGAGATCGGCTCGGCCTGGAAGTACACGTCGAAGAAGGGCATCGACTTCCTGTCGGTCAGCCTCGACGACATCAGCTTCCCGGCGGCGGTCAACGCCCGGCTCTATGCGGCCGAGGACGGGTTCGATCTGGTCTGGACCCGTCCGACCCGGCGTCGCGACGCCGAGGTCCCGCACGAGGCCGAGCCGGACGCGGATCACGAGCCGCAAGGCTAGAGCCCGCCATCGCTCCCCGCCGCGCGGCGGCGGGGAGCCCCCCTTTCCTTCAAGACGCCAGGAGGCCGCCATGACGCGCGCCGACAAGCCCTCGCGCCCGAACGGCGCGACCCGCCAAGACCCCTATTCGATCATCACCAACCAGATCCTCGCCGACCTCGCCAACGGGATCACGACCTGGACCAAGCCCTGGACCGTCGGTCACGCCGCCGGACCCGTCTCCCGGCCGCTGCGCCACAGCTTCGAGCCCTATTCCGGGATCAACACCCTGGTGCTCTGGGGCAAGGCGGTCGAATGCGGCTATGGCGCCCCGATCTGGATGACCTTCCGTCAGGCCCTCGAACTGGGCGGGGCGGTGCGCAAGGGCGAGACGGGCACGATGGTGGTCTACGCCAACCGGCTCACGCGCCAGGAGACCAACGACAAGGGGGAAGACGTCGAGCGGTCGATCCCTTTCCTGAAGGCCTACACCGTCTTCAACGTCGAGCAGATCGAGGGGCTTCCCGACCGGTTTCGGGCCGCGCCGCCGATCCTGCCGGAAAGCGAGCGCATCGCCCGGGCCGAGGCCTTTCTCGCGGCCACCGGCGCGCAGGTGCTGCATGGCGGCGACATGGCCTGTTACGAGCTTGTGGCCGACCGTATCCGCCTGCCGGTCTTCGGGGCCTTCCAAAGCGCCCACGACTACTACGCCACGCGTGGCCACGAGACCGTCCACTGGACCTGTCATTCCAGCCGGCTCGACCGCGACCTTGGTCGCAAGACCTTCGGCGACGAGGGCTACGCCCGCGAGGAGCTGGTGGCCGAGCTGGGCGCAGCGTTTCTGTGCGCCGAGCTTGGCGTGGACCTGCGGCCCCGCGCCGATCATGCGGCCTATATCGGCCACTGGCTGAGCGTCCTGACCGGTGACAAGCGGGCGATCTTCACCGCCGCCAGCCACGCCCAGAAGGCGGTCGATTATCTCAAGGGCCTGCAGCCGAGCGGCTGAACCTCAGGCGGCCTGGCCGGCGGCGTCCGCGTCGTCGGTCAGGTCCTCGACAAGGTCGAACCGCAGGGGCGGGAAGACCGCATCCGGCGCGACCTCGCCGGGCGCCTGCTGCGACCCGGCCAGATGCACCAGGACCTCGTTCATGCCCCGGGCGATGGCATGGGACCAGGCGCGATGGCCGGGCGTGGCCTCGCGGCTGATATCGGGGGAGAGCTCCAGGCAGAAGATCGTCCGGCCGCCGTCGGCGTCACGCCGCGCGAAGGCGAAAAGCCCGGCGCCGCGAACGAACCGGCCGTCATGATGATGCAGGCTCATGAAGCCGACCCCGTCGATCACCACCTCGCTCGCCTGCGCCATCACGCCCTCCGTCGCGCGTCCTTGCCGGTGAGAACAAAGATGGAACAAAATTGAGCGAGAGTCGAATCTCCAGACGCCTAAGGGCTCGGGCGACTTGGCGCGTTTTTCCCGGAATGTCTTTGTGTTTGACGTCGGTCCTCGGTGGGTTGAGCGCCAAAACCCCATGCGACACAAAGATTTGGCGCGGACCGGATAGACGCCTCCAACCGCCCGCCAGGCGTTGCTATCGATCTCGCGTGACCCGGCCCGCCGTCGCCGTCCCACCGGCGGCGGGTCGGCGGCGGCTCGATCGCATCGGCGTCTTCCCCCCGCGCCGGATCGAGCCGCCGCCCTTGCCGGACGCCCCTTCCTCGGCGGGCTGGAGCCTTCCATGCCAATCCTTGGCTTTTTCCGCCGCGAAGGCGACGGGTTCGCCGGTCGCCTGACGACCCTCAGCCTCGACGTGGCCGTGCGCCTGGCGCCGACCGGCAAGGTCAGCGGCAAGGGGCCTGATTACCGGGCCCTGGTCGAAGAGAACGAAATCGGGGCCGCCTGGCGGGCGGGCGACGCCAGCGGCGCCGTGCTCAACGTCAAGCTCGACGATCCGGCCTGGCCCGAGCCGGTCAACGCCCGTCTGCTCGCCGCTGAGGACGGCGTCCTGCCGCTGACCTGGATCCGCCAGATCGACAAGACCGCCGCGCCGGCCACGCCGCCCCCGCCGCCGGACTAGGCGGCGCGCGCGCTTCAAGTCTCGTCGCCGGCGTCGTCGTCCGGGTCTTCATAGGTCTTGGCGATGGCCCGCGCGAGATAGTCCTCGGCGCCGGCGTCCTGGCGCTCGAACAACTTGCGGATCTCCTCGCCGATTTGCCGGTATCCCGACACCAGCAGGCCCGGCGGCACCCGCGACAGCCGCGGTCCGATCTCCGTATGCAGATCCCGCGTCAGGATGAAGAAGGCGGTCGCCATCTTGTTGTCCATCATCAGCACGGGCAGTTCGGGCCAGTTGTACTGGACGCCCAGATGGATGCTGGTGGCGTCCGACCGCGTGGCCTTGGCGAACCGCCGGACCTTGTCGAAATCGTAGGCCCGCCGCCCGGCCTCGAAATCCTGGTAGGTCCGGAGCGACACGCCCATGCCCTCGGCCACCTCGGCGGAGATCATGTGGCGTTCTTTTCGCACCAGTTTGAGGATCTTGGAGAGCAGGCGGGCCTGACGCGCGAGCGGCGTCTTGGGAGGGGCGGCCATACAACGCTCCAAGCCACTTATTCAACCTGAAGGGTAGTAGAGGGCTAAAGCGCCGGCTCGGCAACTCCTCCGCGTGCGGATGGGGCGCGTCCAGGCGACGGATTTGATCCGATCGGGCCGATTGTCCCGCTGCGAACTGGGGTTTGCCGGTCCGTACGCAACCGATCGCCCTGCGACCGGCGACCGTTCGCGGGTGAACCCGTGAATGTTGCCGGTCGAATCGTTCGTCCACAGGATTGCTTCTGCTCGGAGCGCCTCAGTCGCCGCGTCCCATCGACGGCGGCGAGGCGTCGGGCGGAGTGTCGGGGTCTTGCCGCCGGAGACCTGACCTTGGGCCGAGACCGAGACCCCTTCGATCGCACCCTCGAGACCCTGCGTCGTCGCTTGACCGAACACGGTCCGCTGCAAGGCGACCCGCTCCCCGTCAACAGCCTCGCCGCCGAGCTGGGCGTCAGTCCAACGCCGGTGCGCGAGGCGTTGGCGCGTCTGGCGGGCGAGGGTTTGGTCGCGCGGACCCGGTCCGGCTATGTCGGCGTCGTCCATGACGCCTTGAGCCTGGCGGAGCTTTACGGCCTTGCCGGCATCCTTGTCCTGCAACTGGCCCGTGGGGCGGCGGACACAATGCCGACGACGGCCTCGCCTTCCGACGCGATCCTCGGCCTGGTCCAGGGCGCCGACAATCGGATCCTTGCGTCGGAAGCCATGCGCGCGGTCTCGCAACTGGCGCCGTTCGCCCTGGCCGAGCAGGCGGTTCTGTCGCCCGAGCCTTGGCCGGTCAGCCCCGGCCAGCTTGGCGCCTTCTTCCGTCGCTACTACGCGCGGCGCGTCCGCCGCAGCCAGGCGATCCTGACCGCCGCCATCACCGCCAAGATGCGCTCGCGAATATAGAATTGAATATAGGTCGGGCCGGTCGCCCGCTGATCAGGCCGCAATCTCGCGGCCTTTTTCAAGGAGACGACCATGCGTATGCGACTGATCGCCCTCGGCTCGGCCTCGGCCCTGACCCTGGCCGGCGACATCCAGCTGGTGCCCGAAGACATGACCGGCAAGCTCTACGCCGGCGCCTGAGCCCGACGAAGGCGGCGGACGCCTGCGTCCGCCGCTGACGGGGCGACGCGGCGGGAACGCACCGTCGCCAAGACGCCGTGGGGGCGCGCTCATCAGATGGAGATCACCGTGAACCATGCTTTCGACCCCCATCGGGTCGGCCGGGGGCTTGATGCAGAGTCGCGGCGACCGGGTCGCCGAGGCGATCGAGGCCTGAGCTTTCAAGGTTGGCTGAGCGTTGTGACCGGTCCGGCAAAGGCCCCGCGAATATAGATTTGAATATATGTCCGCCCGGTCGCCTCCTGATTGTCGCCGCATCTCGCGGTTGAACAGCAAAGGAGAGACCAAGATGACCCAGCGTCTGATCCGCGTCGGCTCGGCCAAGCAGCTGACCGAAGGCTCCGAAGGCACGATCCCGGAAGGCGTCCAGCCCCGGGAATTCGCGCTCGTCTGAGCCGGACGCCGGCGGAGGCTCAAGCGGCTTCCGCCGGCGCTTTCGCCCTGACCAGGAGACGACCTTGCGCCTCACGCTGACGGAACCGGTTCACGCGGTGATGATCGACACCGATTTGGTCTTTCTCGACATCGACGCCGACACCTATTTCTGCCTGCCGCTGCCGGCCGGACTGGCGCGGCTGGAGGGCGAGCGTCTTGAGACGCCTGATCCGCAGCTGGGCGAAGAGCTGGTGGCGGCCGGTCTCGCCCACCACGATGAGGTTGAGGGCGGGCCTTCGCGTCGCAGGCCGCCGCCGCCGCCGTCACAGACCGCGCGGCGACTGTTGGAACTGGCGGGTCAGCCTGACGCGCGGATACGACCCGCGCATCTTGGCGCGCTGGCGGCGGCGATCGGTGCGGGTCTCGCCAGTCGCGGGCGAACCTTTCGTCAGCTGATCGAGGCGCACACCGAAGCGGCGGGGGCGGGATCGGTCGCGTTGGATCGCCTGCTTTCGGATATCGCCGTCTGGCGTCGCCTGGCCCCGTGGTTGCCGCTGGACGGGGTCTGTCTCTTTCGCAGCGGGATGCTGGCGGCCTTCCTGCGCAGCCTCGGCCATCGCCCGACCTGGGTGTTCGGCGTTCGCACCTGGCCTTTTCAGGCGCACTGCTGGCTCCAGGTCGAGGATATCGCCCTGGACGATGAGGCTGAACGTCTCTGCGCGTTCGCGCCGATCCTCGGGGTTTGAGCCATGGCCTATCTGGCGCTGACCCATCCCGGCGGCCGGACGGCCGAACCCTTCGAGGCGAGGGTCGCCGATCTCCAGGCGCGGGGATGGCGGCGCGTCGTGACCGCCTACGGTCTGGCCGTCCTCGTCAAGGATGTCGCCGCCCCGCCGGTGCGCCTTCTGGGCGATCGGCGCGGATCGGTCGGCGCGGTGATCGGCGAAGTCTTCGATCGCGCGGCCCTTGATGCGAATGAGGCGCGGTGGCTCGACCTGGAGGCGCTCGGCGCCGTGGCTTATGACGATCCGACTGCGGTTCCTCGGATCCTCGCGCAGCAGGGCTTTGGCGACTATGTGGTGGTGATCCGCGAGCGCCAGGGCGGGACGCCCGTGGTCGCGTCCGACCCCTTGGGTGGTCGCCCGGCTTTCGCCTGGGTCCGGGAGGGCGTGACGCTGGTCGGGGACGAGCCGCCTGAGGGTCTGGCTGCGCCGGTCGGCGTCGCGGTGGATTGGCCCGCCGTGGCGGCGCTGATGGCCGACCCGCGCCGCATGGGCGCAGGGCCGCCGCTCAAGGGGGTGGCCTGGATCGAGCCTGGGGTCTGCCGCCATGGGGCGGACCTTCAGCAGCGTGAGGTCGTGTGGACGCCGGCCGAAGCCGCGCGCCGAGGGCCGCGCCGAGGCGACGAAGCGGGGCTGCGCCGCGCCGTCGAGGGGACCTTGCGGGCCTTTCT
The DNA here is from genome assembly GCA_020161365.1 of Pseudomonadota bacterium. GTDB lineage: Bacteria > Pseudomonadota > Alphaproteobacteria > Caulobacterales > Caulobacteraceae > Caulobacter. The sequence goes on from JAIUNU010000020.1 coordinate 43,141, forward strand.
GATCGGTCGCCGCCGGGTCCTGTGTGAAATCTCCGGTGGGCTCGATTCTGCGATCGTCGCCACCAGCCTGAAGGCCATCGGGCGTCCCGCCGACGCTGGGCTGAACTTCTTCCGTCCGCAGGCCGAGGCCGACGAGCGGGTCTATGCCCGCGCTGCGGCGGACTGCGCGGCCACGCCCCTGCGCTGCGTGGAGCGGCCCTTGCTGACCCTGACGCTGGACGGCCTGATGGCTGACGCCGGGGCGTTCCGGCCCAACTTCGAAATTCTCGACACCGACTTCGACGACCTGGCGTTGGAGGCGATCGCCGACACGCAGGCGGACATCCTGTTGACCGGCCACGGCGGCGACGTCGTCTTCTACCAGTTGGCGGCGGCGGACCTGGCGGGTGATCTACTTCGCGGCGCGCCTTGCGAGGGCTCGCGCCTGGCTCGCCTTGTCGAGGTCGCCTTGCGAACGCGGCGATCGATCTGGAGCCTTGGGGCCCAGGCGCTGCGAGGCCGGCCCTCGCGCGCGGTCGAAGCCTTGATGTCGGCGCCCAAGATCCTGGCGCCCAACCTCGCCGAAGGCGCCTGGCATCCCTGGGTCACCGACCTGAAGGGCCTGCCGCCCGCCAAGCGCGCCCAGATCCGCGGCTTGGCGCTCACCCAGGGGGTCTTCGCCTATACCCGCCGGGGCGCGGCGGCGCGTCTTTGCCATCCGCTGCTCAGTCAGCCGGTCGTAGAGGCGTGCCTGGAAACCGCGACACCGGTGTTGAGCCAGGGCGAGGGCGAACGCAGCTTCGCGCGACGGGTGTTCGCCGATCGTTTGCCAGAGATCATCATCGCCCGCCGGTCCAAGGGCGACATCAGCGTGTTCCTCGGCCGGACCCTGGCGCACAATGTTCCGATGCTGCGCGACTTCCTGCTGGACGGCCGCTTGGTGGCGCAGGGCGTTCTGCGGCGCGAGGACCTCGAGGCCGTCCTCAGCCCCGAGGTCCTGATTTTCCGCAACGCCTATGCCGAGCTGGTCACGGCCACCGTGCTGGAAGCCTTCGTGCGCTACTGGGAGGGCCGCGCAAGCGAGATAGGCGCTGTGTCTGCGGCCATGTCCTCGTATCCGGCCGGACGATCCTCGGAAAGCGCGGCGTGAAGGAAGGCGAAGGCGCGCCGGTAGACATCGCGCACGTTCTCAGGCGACTGCACCACATGGCCTTCGCCCGGATAGGTGAGGAGCTCCACCGGTTTGCCCTGGCGGTAGAGGGCGGCGAACATCGACATCGACTTATAGGGATCATAGTCGAGGTCGCCCTGGATCAGCAGGACCGGCGCGGTGATCTTGTCGGCCTGGAACAGCGGGCTGCCGTCAATGTAGCGCTGCGGGTTCGTCCAGGGCGGGCCGCCCATCCGCCCCTGTCCGCTTTCGGCCCAGCCGAACATCGTCGAGACCCGCAGCATCACCTCCGGGATCGCGGTCGCGGCGGGGCCTTGGGCCGCCCAATAGGACAAGAGATCGCTGACGCCGGACGAGGAGATCACCGCCTTGAACCGGGGCGTCTGGGTCGCGGCGACAAGGGCGCCATAGCCGCCATAGCTGTGCCCCCAGACGGCCAGGCGCGTCTTCGACAGACCTGGATCGGCGGCCAGCGCCGCATCGACCGCCATCAGCATGGCGTCCGCCAGCCGCTCCTGTGGCGCCGCGTCAGCCGGGATGGGCAGACTCGGCGCCAGGACCGCATAGCCGGCCCCCACCATCAGGCGGATATTGGCGGTGTAGCCGCGGGCGTCGGCGGCCGCCAAGCCGGCGGGCGAGGCGTAGTTGGAGCCGGGGTAGGGGACGACGATCAGGGGTCGATCATCGCCCGGCCGGTGATGGGCCGGCGTATAGAGCCAGCTGGTCACGGTCTGGCCTCGGGGCGTCTTGTGGAGGATGGCCTTGGGCGGCTCAAGATCAATCGCCGCCAGGCCGGCGTTGAGGGTCATCAGCGCGCGCGGCGGTTGGTCGATCTGGGTCAGCCACAGGGTTCCGACCCCCTTGTTCGTCTTGCTGACGCTGAGACTGGCGCCGGTCTTGGGGGCCTGGGCCAGCAGGGTCGCGCCGGCCGGCAGTCGTGCAGAGGGACGTTCCTGGCCGTCGGCCATGATCGTCTTTGCGCCGTCGGCGGTTTCGACCTGGAGAGACGAGGGGAGGTCTCCGGCTAGGGCAGGCGCGCTGACGACCCTGTCCTGGGGACCGGCGATCGTCTGGGCGGATCCGCCGAGCGACCGAACGCCGTCGGCGGTCCGCAGCAGGAAACCTCGCGGCCCCTGGGCCAGGCGTCGCCCGCCCTCGACCGTGAGCCCGGACACCAGGGCCTCGGGACCGGTGGGGTCGACGCGCCACCAGCCCATGGCCTCGTTCTCCTGGCGGCGGGCGAAGAGGACCGGGGTCCCGTCGACCCAGCCTGCGTCCGGCTGCAAGAGCGCGGTCGTGCCGCCCACGGTGCGGGTGACCCCCGGGGCAAGGTCGGCGGACAGCTTGATCGCCGGCCCGGACACGGCCGCACGCCAGTAGCGAATGTCCCGCCAGTCGCCTGACTTGGCCTCGTCGGGCCGGGCGCTGAACACGGCCGATCGGCCATCGGGCGACCAGCTGACCAGGGACGAGGCCAGGTCGCAGCGGGGGCAGGCTTGATGCAGGGCGCCGGAGCCAAGATCCGCCAGCACCAGGCGGCGGCGACGGTCGAAGAGACCGTTCTGGGCGACGAAGGCCCCGTCCATCAACACCGGCTCGTCCGCCGAGATCAACGCCGCCGTCGCGCCGCCGGGGGCGATCGACAGCTCCATGAACGGACCCCGGGCGACCACGCGCGCGCCGCCCGTCGCGGCGTTGAACACGACAAGGTCTGCGTCCGGCCAGGGCGGATTGGTCTTGGCGCCGGGGCCGCCGCGCAAGGCGATGGCGCTGGCGCGCCCGGCTTGCGCCGCCGACCATGCCGCCACCGTGCGCGCCTGGGCCTGCCAGGCCTGGTTCAGCAGCAGTGACGGGGTTTGGGGCGTCGTCGTCAGCATCACCAGTTCGTCCTTGTTGCGCCACCGCGCCAGGCTGAACCAGGCTTCAGCATCGACGGCGCGCCCCGACCAACGCACCCGACGGGTAGCGAGGTCGAGGACGCCGAGCTCATGGGTGTGGTCCTTAAGCCGATAGACGACGAGCCGTCGGCCGTCGGGCGAGAGCGCGCCCAGGCTCTCGCCCACGCCGGTCGGCGAGCCGAGCAGCCGCCGGGGCGGACCGCCGTGCTCGACATCGACGACATAGAGGCGTCCCGTCCGCTGGATCGAGAGGAACTCTAGATCCCAGCGGCCGGCGTCAGTCACCGGCCCCTGAACTTCGAAGACGAGCGTGCGCCCGTCGCCCGAGAACGCCGCGCGGCCGACGTTGCGGACGGCCAGCATGTCCTCGACCGTGTAGGGCCACGCCGGCTGGACCGACGTCGCCGTCGCGGGTGTCGCCAGCGCGCAGGCAAGCGCCAGCCCTGCGAAAATTCGCATTGCTTGTCCTCCAATGTTCAGGGGGCGGGGTTGGCGGCCTACCAGGCCTTGGTCAGCTGTAGCGCGACGACCCGGCCGCTCGGGTCATAGTTGGTGGCGTCGAAGCCGACGATCTGCGGCGCGTCGTAGAAGGGTGGGTCCTGGTCGAAGACATTCTGGACCGTCAACGCCACCACCGCACCGCGCCAGGGACCTGAACGCGCCGAGGGCGACCAGCGCACCTGCAGATCGGCGGTCGTCAGCGGCTTCATCCGGCGTCCCGCAACGGTGTTCAGGTCGCCGGTGTGGTTGAGTGAGACGCTCGCAGCGACGTCGCCGTGCGTCCAGGTCGCCGAGCCGCGTGCGCGCAGATCCGCTGGAAAGCCCGCCATCCCGGCCAGTTCGGCGGAACTGGAGGCGGCGGTGATCTTGCGCTTGTAGTGCATCAGCCACGACAGATTGCCGCTGAAGTCGAGCCTGTCCGCCCCGAGATCCAGGCGGTAGCTGCCGGAGAGATCCAGGCCTTCGACCGTGAAGGCGCCGGCGTTGACGTAGCGCGCATCGCCGATCGCGCCATAGGCCTCGGCCGGATAAAGCGCCTGGGCCGCCGCCGAGGCGTTGGCGAGATAAGACTTCACCAGCGCCAAGTCGGCGGTGTTGGTCGCCGGCGCAATCAGCGTCCGGAACGGGGCCAGATCGCCGGCCGTCAGGATCGTCGACAGATAGTTGATCGCCGGGCGGCCGATCCGACCTTCGAACGTGGTGCGAAAGAGCGTGCCCGAGAGCTTGAGCTCTGGCCGGCTCAGCGGCGCATAGTCGAAGCCGCCGGTCCAAGACGTGGCGGTTTCGGGGGCGAGATTGGGATTGCCGCCGATCAGGATCAGCGTCAGCACGTTGCGCGACCCGTTGCTAAGGTTCACGGGCGTGGCGCTGGCCGCGTCGGTCAACTGGCCGATCGACGGCGCGCGGAAGGACTCGCCATAGGTCGCGCGCAGCGTCAGGTCTTCGACCGGCGCCCAGGCGAGGCCAAACTTCGGCACGGTCGAATGCACGCCGCCCCCGTAGTCCTCCCAGCGAACGGCCGCCGAAACCTCCAGCTTCGAAAAGCCGGGCGGCTGAAAGTCACCGCCGAAGATCGGGATGCGCGCTTCGCCGAACACGGCGTGAACCGTGCGCTCGCCACGCCGCGGCGCGATCGGAATGGGGGTCAGGGATGACGAGGTGCTGACCCCGTACATCTTCAGAAACTCGCGGCGCGCTTGGGCGCCGACGGCCAGGCGGACGGCGCCGGCCGGCAGGCTGAAAAGCGTGCCGTCAGCGGTCGCGTTAGCAATGTCGAGCTTGCCCAGCGTGCGGCGGCGGTCCCAGCCGGAGACGACGAAGTCGAGCACGGCCTGCGCATTGCGGCCCTGGCCGATGTAGGGGTTGAAGTAGCCGTCCCGCCCGGCGCTGTAGCTGCTGAGCGGATTGTCGGGCGTATTGCCGAGGGCCTCGTTCAGCGCCGCCGAGTTCACCAGGCCGCTGGAGCCGCCACGCGTCAGCTCTTCGCCATGCCCGACATAGGCGTCCAGGCGCCAGTCGGCGGGCAGGTCGACCTTTGCGCCCAGGGAGACGTTGCTGCTGCGAACCCGTCCCACCCCGCGACTGGCGCCGGTCTCGTTCTGGAACGAATAGGCCACCGTGTTGGCGGCCGCCCCGTTGGGGGACACGAAATAGGGATTGGCGCGGCTCACGGTCATCGCGGCGATCGGCGCGAGGTTCCAATGCGCATAGCGACGTTGGCTGAACCGCGCTTCGGCGTTCAGGCTGACCCGGGGGCTGACCGCCTGGGTCGCCGAGGCGTAGATCGCGGTGCGTTCCTGCTCGGGCAGGATGCCGGCCACCTCGTTCTGGTTCTGATAGTTGATCTGCCCGGCGATAAAGGCCGATGGTGTCAAGGCCGTCCCGTTCTGCCCCGAGGGGATGGCGTAGGCGGGCGCGTTGGCGATGAGGATGTTGCCTGGCTGGCTGTAGAAGAGGCGGCGGTCAGCGCCGCCGAACGCCCGCAGATCGGCGTCGGCCGTGTAGGCGCGGTCACGGCCCATGACCTGGTTGGTTCGCTGGTACTCGGCGCTGAGCAACAGCGAACCGCTGGTCCAGGCCGTACCGAAGGTCTGCGCCAATTGACGTTGGCCAAGTCCGCCTTGCGTCGCGCCACCGATCCGGGCGCGGGTCTCAAGGCCCTCCCAGTGATCGCGCATCACGACATTGACCACGCCGCCGACCGCGTCCGATCCATAGACGGCCGAGGCGCCGTCGAGCAGCACGTCGACACGGTCCACGGCCGACAGCGGCAAGCTGGAGATGTCGGCGAAGTCGGCCATCAAGCCGGCGCCGGCGACCCGACGGCCGTTGACGAGAACGAGCGTCGCATCGGCGCCAAGGCCACGCAGATTCACCCCGGTCGCGCGCCCGGCGTTGTTGCCGGTCGTATCGGCCCCGACCCCGCCAGCCCTGTTGCTGGCCGTGCCTGAAAATGTCTGCGGTAGCGCGGCCAAGGCGTCGCCAAGACTGCTGTACCCGCCGCGATCGACGGCTTCGCGCCCCAGGGTGACGACGGGCGAGGCCGCGTCCTTGGCGCCGCGAATGTGCGAACCGACGATGACTTCCTCGAGCAAGACCGGATCGGACTCTGGCGCCGAAATCGCGGCGGCAGGGTCGTTCGCCGCGCTGGCGGCGGCGCCACCGGCCCCCAAGCCGCCGACAGGCGACCGCAGTGGGCGCAACACCAGGACGCCGGGACGGATCTGGTCAACGGCGACGTTGCTGCCGGCCAAGAGGCGCTCCACCGCTTCTCGCGGCGTATAGCGCCCGTTGAGCGCCGGGGCCTGCAGGCCGGCGACCAGGTCGGGTTCGAACAGGATCTTGAACTGGGCTTGGCGCGCCAGGGCGACAAGCGACTTGTCCATCGGACCCGCCGGAACAGCGATCGAGACGACCGGCTCCTGCGCAGCGGCGATAGACGGCGCGGCGGCCGCCAGGACGCTTACGGACGCTGAACTCAACAAACAGACGGGTACGCGCATCATCTCCAAAGTCCCCCGCCATCGGCGGGCGCGACCTGAGTGGTGCGCTTTAGCCGTCGATGGTTCGCGGGTGAGACGTCCAAACCCTGCGCCTCGGGCGGTGGGTCTGTGAAAAAAATATAACGCTAGGTTTTTGGCCCCCTTTCGGGTTGCAGCTCAATGTCGCCGTTCGGCTTCCGGTCGCCCTGCAGGCCGTAATAGGCGGACAGCGCGGCGATGAAGTCGTCGTTGTCGCCTGTCGAAAACACGCCGCTGATGCGGCGCGTCCGCGGGGCGCCATCGCCCAGGACAATCTTGCTGCGGCTATATCGGTTCAGTTCGGCGACCGCGTCTTCGAGCGGCATGTCCTGGAAGGTGACGGTCCCGCTCGTCCAGCTCGTCGCCGTCTGGATGTCCACTGGGGTCGGGGTTGCGGTCGACGCGTCGGCGGGTTTTAGCGACAAGGCTTCGCCGGGCTTCAGCCGCCAAGTCTTGGCCGTCGCGTCCTTGTCGACGACCTCGACGCTGCCCTCGGTCAGGGTTATGCGGACGTCCTGGCCAATCCTGCGCACTTCGAAGCGCGTTCCCGTGGCGCGGACGCGGGTGTCGCCGGCCTGGACGATGAAGGGGCGCTGCGCATTGTGGGCCACCTCGAAGAGCGCCTGGCCGCGCAGCAACTCGATCCGGCGTTCGCTGCCGCTGAACCGCACGCGGACCTGACTGTCGGTGTCGAGGGTCAGCTGGGAGCCGTCCGCGAGGCGCGTGCTGAAGGATTGGCCGACATCCGTCGCGTAGGTTGGCCGCAGGCTGATGTACCCGCCGGCGACCGCCGCCACGACGCTGGCGGCGACGAGCGATCCGATGACGACGCGCACGCGCCGCGCGCCCAGACGCATGACCAACCGCCGCCGCTCGGGCCCGCGCGCGAGCGCTTCGGCTGTCGCCAGGCGGATATCGGGATCGTCCTGCAGCGCCCGGACGCCCCGGCTGATGTCGTCAATGCGGTCGTACTCGGCTCTGTTCTCGGGATCCGACCGCCAGAGGGAGAAGGCTTCGAGATCTTCGGTTTCGATCCGGGGATGAGGGTCGTTGAGCAGCGCATGCCAGGCTCCCGCCTCGCGCGTGATGCGCTCGTTCTTGCGTTGATCCTTGATCATGACGAGCGCCACCCTAGTCCCGCATGGCCGCCGACGTTTTCGCAAGGGCGCGTCGCATCCGATCCTTCACGGTCCGCTCCGGTATGTTCCGAAGGACCGCGACCTCGCGGTAGCTCAGGCCCTGGATGTGAGTCAGCAAGAATACATCGCGCAACTCTGGCGGTAGGGCCAGCACGATTTGTTTTAGCGTCAACGCATCCTCTTGCGACGCGGCCGTAGAGGGCGCGGTGAAAGCCTCCGTATCGGCGCGGCGGCTCTCTTCACGGTGTTCGCGTCGCGCCCGGTCCCGCGCCAGGTTTTCGGCGATGCGCAGGAGAAAGGCGCGGTGATGGCGGACCTCACCCCGCACTTCCTGGGCGGCGGCGCGCAGATAGGTCTCGTGCGCCAGGTCGTCAGCCTGATCGCCGTATCGCTTGCGCAGCACGCTACGAAGCCAGCGATCGTAGCGGCGAAACAGCGCCTCCACGGCGGCGGGCAGGGACGGGCGCGTCGGGGCTGGAGAAGAAAAGCCGTCCATGGGGCGTTCCACCTGAGATTGCCCCACAGAATCCTACATCAAATCCACCTTGAAAAGGTGTATTCGGAACATAATCCACCTTCCTGCGATCTGTCGCTGTCAGGATGCTCGACGAACATTCTCCCCGTTGCGTTGTTGGACGTCAGGGGCGATGTCGAAACTGGAAGAACAGTTCGGTGAGATGCTCCGATATCATCGGAAGCGCTCCGGCCTCAGCCAAGCTCAACTCGCCGAGAAGATCGATCGCCAACCCAATGCGGTGCAGCGGCTGGAAAGTGGTGAAACCGCGCCAACTTTCGACACGCTTGAGCGGCTTGCCGACGCCCTGGATGTGGACGTCCGTGATTTGTTTGGCGTCGGTGAGTATTCAGCGCGATCTGGCCGTGACGATCCGCTCGCAGCAATCTTCAAGCTGCTCGTCGGGTTGAAGGATCGCGACCTTCAGAGTTTGAACGAGATGATTGTCGCGGCGCTCAAGCTGCGAAGGTAGTCGCGTTAGCAACGCACGATCGTTTCCGCCAATCCGGCAACGATACCGAGCCCAATTCCAAACTGTTGCACTCGATGTGTCGCTCGGCTGCGTGTTGTCAGCCCCGGGCAGGGGCCTGAAGCGAGATTCCGTGCATGCCGTCCGTCGGTCTGGCGGCATACCGACATGGCCGCGCCGCTCGCCAGTCGGGGACCGGATCGGACGCCGAGCGCTGGCGCCGGCGGCGGCTGGCGCGCGTTTGTCGGGCTGACGACGCCCGCGCTGTGCTGGGAATTTCTGCGGCGCAATCCGGCCTATCGCGCGGACTTCGACCACGCCCAGGATACTGGTGCAAGGCTCGATCGCCGCTGGGGATTGGCCGCGCCCGCTGATCCTGATCTGTCCGCCGATGAGGGAAGGGTCATCTGGCGGCAAGACGTCGCGCCGGGCCTGGTCGTGCCGGTCGAGCGCGCATCATTCGGCGCGCTACGGCCGCTGCCCCTCGCACGATCCGATATCCGTCAGGGCGAGGACGGGCGCCACGTCCGCCTTCCGAGCGGGCTGCAGGTCCTGCTGCGCGGCGACGCGCCGGTTGGGGGCCCGCTGATGGTGGTCATGGCCTATGACGCCGACTTCAACCTGCGGATTCGCGCCGTCGATGCGCTCCGTCGCGCCGATTTCACCGATGCGCCGCCGGCTTCGCGTCTTGGTCAGGCGCAGAAGGAGCGCCTTGCGCGCTGTCTCTTCGCACTGGATGCGACGCTCAAGGACCGCACTCACCGTGACATCGCCCGCGCGCTCTTTGGTCCGAGAGAGACCGAGGGACCGGACTTCGCCACCTCGACGATCCGTGACGTCACCGCACGTTTGGTCCGGCGCGGGCGCGCCCTGATGTCGGGCGGCTATCTGCGCCTGCTGCGAGCTGGGTTCTAGCCGGGGCGAATTCGACCCCCGCCTGGTCTTCGCCATCCCTGATCAGGGGCCTTATGCGCCAGCCTTTCCTGAAGCCGCCGCCCGATGTCCGGAGCTTTCTGGCGGCTTTCGAAGGATCAGGTCATGTCCCAGATCGATGAGCCGCCGCCCGAGCGCCTCCTCCTGGCGCCCGAAGCCGCCAAGGTTCTGCGCCTGTCGCCCGCGACCTTGGCCAAGCACCGCTGCTACGGAACAGGGCCGGTTTATCGCAAGAACGGCGGGCGGATCCTCTACGCCTTGAGCGATCTGCACGACTGGTCGCGACGGGGCGTGCGCCGGTCGACCAGCGACCGCGACGCCGTCACGACGCGGCCGGCCCAGGCTCACGCCGCCGTGGCGCCGGCCTATACCGGGCGGTGCGGCGATGACTGAGCGCGCCAAATCCGAGCTGACCCGCGTCGATCTGGTGTTCCTCGCCGGGCGGATCGAGCGCTGGATCCGCTTTGGCCAGATCGCGGCCGAAGACGTTCAGGACCGCCGCCGGCGCACGGTGATGTTCGCGCCCGGCGAGATCTTCGCCTTCGTCCGTTGGCGCGCGGAGGCATACGGCACCGTGGATTCCCGGATCGCCATCCTGCGCGCCGTGCGCCCGGGACAGGCGTTCACGACCTATCCCGAAGTGGCGCCGGGCTCGGAGATCCTGCTGGACGTCCATGGCTGGTCGAAGGTCCAGAGGGTGCTGGAGGCCATCGACAGCGTCGAGCGGGTCGGCGTTCCGCCGCATCGCGCCGCGCCGGACTATTGGCGTCACGTCGGCGCCCGGGTCGGCGTCGGTCTGCCCGCGCGCGTCTACGACCGCGCCCGTCACCGCGCTTTCAAATTGCGGCGGGGCATCTTCCCATGAGCCGCAGTTGTACTGTTCTCGTCGTCCTCGTGTCTGCGCTCGGCTGCCTGCTGGTGCTTCGACCGGGCTATCGGCCGGCGCCGCGTCTGCTGTTCAACACCACCGCTAGCGCGCCGATCGGCTTCTATCTTCTGACGCCAGGACGCTATGCCAAGGGGCAGTTGGCGGCGGTCTTGCCGCCGCCGGCCTTGGCGACCTGGATGGCGCGGCGCGGCTACCTGCCGGTCAATGTTCCGCTCCTGAAGGAAGTGGCGGCCGTTGGCGGTCAGCAAATCTGCGGCCTTGGCGATGCGCTGTCGATCGACGGCCAGACCGTCGCCCGCATCCGACCAAATGACCGTTGGGGGCGAACGCTTCCCGCCTACCGGGGCTGTCGACAGCTCGCCGACGGCGAGGTGCTTCTTCTCAACCGCCATGCGCCCGACAGCCTCGACGGGCGCTATTTCGGCCCGATGCCGGCGCGCCAGGTGATTGGCGGCGCACGCCCCCTGTGGACCTGGGAGGTGCGGCGATGACCGCGCGGTTATTCCTTTCCTTGTTCGGTCGGTTTGCCGGTCCTTTCCTCGTCCCGGTCAAAACGGCGTCGGCGGTCGCGCGCAGGCGCGGTCAAGGGCGGCCGCGAGGCCGGCGCGGCACGCGCCTTGTCCTTGGCGGCGACGAGCGCGGCCGCACGCTTGTCGTGACCGAGACGATCGGCGGGACGCCGCGCGCCGGGCGCGCGTCTGTCTGGATCTGTTCAGCGCTTGCCGCGCTCACGGTCGGCATAGCGGCGACGCCCGCGTCGCCCGCACCGGCGGTTGGTCGCGGGCAGAGTATTGCGGCTGCGGTCGAGGAGGCTTCCACCCGGTTTGGCCTTCCCAGCGCATGGATCTACGCGGTCATGCGCCAGGAGAGCGGCGGGCGGGCTTCGGCGGTGTCGGCGAAGGGCGCGATGGGTCTGCTCCAGCTGATGCCCGCAACTTGGCGTGATCTGACAAGCGAATTGAGCCTCGGCGATGATCCGTTCGAGCCTCGCGCCAACATCCTGGCTGGCGCGGCCTACATGCGCCGCCTCTACGATCGGTTCGGCGCGCCAGGGTTTCTCGCGGCCTATAATGCAGGCCCCGAGCGATATGCCCGGACGCTCGTTACAGGAGCGGCCCTGCCGCGCGAGACACAGGATTACGTTCGCAGGCTTTCGCCTCTGATCGCGCGATCGAGCCTTCAGAGAGACCCAGCTGGTCTGGCCTCGGACTGGCGAACGGCTGGCGTCTTCGTCACGCGAGGAGACACTGAGGCTCGGACCGGCGGCGCCTTAGTTCCTGGTGGGCTTTGGACAGCGGTGCGCCCATGACCGTCCCGAACGCATCAGGTCGGAAGGGCGAGCAGGGCAAGCTTGAGGGAGGGCAGGGCCGGTTCAAATGCAACAGTAAGCGTCCGGCCGCTGCACATCCGTCAGGTGTTGACGTGATTTCCGCCGGGATCTTGTCAGGTGGTGGCTGCGT
>JAIUNU010000021.1 GCA_020161365.1 Pseudomonadota bacterium
AGGGGCACGAACAGAAAGTGGTAGAGGGCGGTGAGCGCGAACTGGAGTCGCGACAGGTCTACGACAGCGGGGTCCATCGCCATGTCAAATCTCCTGAGGACGCCGCAGAGCTCTCACAATGTTATAATATTCGCAATTACGTATTCATGCTGAAGGCCGACTTTCAGGGTGTGGCGCTAGGGGCGCGCAGCTCCAGCCGCGGCTAGGACTTGCAGTTGCCGCCCACTGACCGTCACTTCCCCTTCTGCGGCCAGAGCCCGGGCGACCGCGCCGAGCTGGTCACGCTCAGCGTCCAGCAGATCCACCACGGGGCGCTGGCCGACCCGCACCTCCTGACGCAGGCTCTCGACCGCCCGCTTTGCAGCCTGCGCCTGATCGCGCGCGGCGGCCATCGCCAAGCGACTGGTCTGAAGATCGCTCCAGGCGGCGATCACCGCAGTCTTCAGCCCCGCGCGCGTCGCCTCGCGCCGCGCTTCAGCGGCGCGAACCTCAGCGGACGCCTCGGCTTTAGCCGCCTGGACGCGCCCGCCGGCGAACAACGTCCAGCGCCCTTGCAGGCCGACCGTGACGGCGTCCGAGCGATAATCTGGAAAAAACTGATCTCGCGCCTGTTCGGCCCGGGCCGCGATGCTGACGCTGGGCAAGCCTTGGGCCGAAGCGAGTCTGACGGCCGCCTGCGCGGCGCGAACAGCAGCGTCCGCAGCCTCAAGAGCCGGACTGACGGCCTCGGCGCGCGCCAGGGTCTCGTCCAGCGGGGGCAGGACGCCATCGTCAGCGATCGGCTCAAGCGCGATCGGCGCGTCCCCCACCAGCGCCACATACCGAGCCCGCGCCACCTCTAGCGCGCCTTGCGCCCTCGCCGTCCCCGCGCGCGCCTCGGCGCTGCGCGCGAGCGTCAAGTCCAGGTCGCTGCGCGGAATCTCGCCGGCCGCGAACCTTAGTTGCGCCTGACGGGCCCATTCATCGAACGCCTTGGCATGAGCCTGACTCGCCTCGAAGAAGGCCTGCGCGGTTCGCACGCCGACATAGGCGCGCGCGACCGCGACCTGCAACGCGTCGTCAGCCTGGACCAGCTGAGCCTTGGCTCCAGCCTGCCCGGCCCTGGCCTTGTCGACCCCCGCCAAAATGGCGCCGCCTGAGTAGATCGGCTGTGCGACCTCCAATCGAACCGCACGCGGATCCACGTCTGCGGCAGCGAAACCAAAGAAGCCACCCAGATCGTTGCGGCCGCTCATATATTCGCCGGCCAAACCAACGGTCGGGAGCCGCGCCCCCTTGGCCGCGTCGAGGCGCGCGTTGGCGGCGTCCGTCTGGGCTCTTGCCGCGCGGAGATCCGGATTATAGGCGCGCGCCGCCGCGATCGCTTCCTCAAGCGTGGTCGCCTTGGCGAGGGGCGGCAAGGCCAGCAACGCGCCGGCGGCGATCAAGACGGCGCGGCGCATCAGCGAAACGCCGTCCCCGGCTTCACGCCGAGCTTCTTGAAAATGATCGCCGCAGGGCAAAAGCCCGTGAACGCCGCTTGGATCATGTTCAGGCCAGCGAACGCCGACAGTCCGACCCAGTAGGGATGAACGAAGTGTGCGAGCGCCAGCCCGAGCAGAACGACTAGGCCGGCGAAGGCCAGCACGGCGCGATCCAGGGTCATTTTTCGTCTCCTTTTTGATGTCAGACGGCGGCTTTGGCCGCCGCCAGGGTCACCCAATCCACAATTTGATCCGCCGACATGAGGCCCGCCTTGCGGGCGATCAGTCGCCCGTCAAGGAAGAGCAGCAGCGCGGGAATTCCCTGCACCGCGTACTGCGCGCAGAGCTCTGGGTTATTGTCAGCGTTGAGCTTGAGGAAGCGCGCGCCAGAGCCGACCCGTCTTGCGGCCGCGTCGAACTGGGGGGACATGGCGCGACAAGGGCCGCACCAGGGGGCCCAGACATCGACGAGCACCGGCGCGCCCTTGGTGCCGGCAAGATGGCGCGCAAAGGCCTTGGCTTCCACATCCAGCGGCGCCCCCGAGAGCACTTCGGCCTTACAGCGACCGCATCGCGCCAGAGCCGGATCGCGATCGACTGGAACCCGATTGCCTGCGCCGCAGCTGGGACACACGAACTGGCGCATGGCCTCAAGCGCCCTTGATCTTGTTCACACCCAGAATGTCGAGGGCGAGCTTCTCGTAGAACGGCTCGCTCTCGCCGCGCTTGACCTTGCCCAGGAAGTATTTCTCGAAGCCGACCTTGGCCAGGTGCACCCACTTGCCGCTGGCCGACCAATTGACGTTGCGCGGCGGGATCTGAGGCTGAGCCACGAAGGCTACGCCGCCGTCGCCGAAATCGGCCAGACAGATGGCGTTCCAGCTGGCTTCATGGGTCGGCGCCTGGCCGTCGAGGATCTCTTTGAAGTTATGGGCGATGGCCGTGACCATGCTTTCGATCATGAAGCCGGTTTTGGGCACGCCCACCGGCACCGGCGTCTTGCCGGTCGGCGCGATGGCCACGCAGACGCCCAGCGCCATGACGTTCGGATAGGTCGGATTGCGCTGGTGCTTATCGATCAGGATGAAGCCGCGCGGATTGACCAGCCCCTCGACGCCCCGCACCGCTTCGACGCCCCGGAACGCCGGCAGCATCATCGCATAGCCGAACGGGACATCATGTCGCTCGCGCACGGAGCCATCGTCGGCGATCTCGTCGACATGCATCAGCCCTTCATCGACCGAGGCGACCTTGGCGTTCGTGATCCACTTGATGTGGCGCTGGCGCATCTCGCTCTCGAGCAGCCCCTTTGTGTCCCCGACCCCATCCAGCCCAAGGTGGCCGACATAGGGCTCAGAGGTGACGAAGGTCATCGGCACCTTGTCGCGGATCTTGCGACGACGCAGTTCGGTGTCGAGGATCAGCGCGAACTCATAGGCCGGGCCAAAGCATGATGCGCCCTGCACGGCGCCGACGACGATCGGTCCGGGGTTTTCGCAGAATTTATCGAAGGCGTCCGCCGCCGCCTCGGCGTGCTGGACGTGGCAGACCGACTGGGTATGGCCCCCATGCGGGCCAAGCCCTGGGATTTCGTCGAAGGCCAGCTCCGGCCCCGTGGCGATCACCAGGTAGTCGTAAGGCAGGATCGCGCCGTTGCGCAGTTCGATGGTGTTCGATTTCGGGTCGACACGCGTCGCGCCTGTCCCCGTGAACTCGATGCCCTTCTTCTGAAACACCGGCGGCAGCTTGACCTCGATGGCCTCGCGCTTGCGCCAGCGAACCGCCACCCAAGGATTGGAGGGCACGAAGTGAAAGGTGTCCCCCTCCGAGACCACCCGGACGTCGGCGCGCTTGCCGACCGCGAGCTTGATTTCGAAGGCGGCGATCGCGCCCCCCAGACCTGCGCCCAAAACGACGATGCGAGGCTTGGTCACCTTGGCGTCTCCCTGCTGATTGATCCAGCGCAGCGTCGCGGCCGGCCAGAGCGGCCATGACGCTCTCCCAGCGACCGCGCTTGACTTAATATTCTAATTCTCGCATATACGCAATTACGAATTTTAAGGCTGCATTGCGGCCCCATTGACGGAGACGATCATGTTTGGCGCCCCTAAGGTGAAGGACCTCACGCCGGCGGATGTGAAGGCGGCGCTGGACGCCGGCGACACCCTGCTGATCGACGTGCGTGAACCGGCCGAGTTCGCCGTCGAACGGATTCACGGCGCCCTGAACTTTCCGCTGTCGACCTTTGATCCAACCGCCCTGCCCGTAGCTGACGACAAGCGCATCATCATGCAGTGCGGGTCGGGCAAGCGCTCAGCGATGGCGATCGAGCGCTGCCGCGCAGCGGGCCACAAGCTGGAAAGCCATCTAGGCGGCGGCATCATGGCCTGGAAAGCCGCCGGCTTGCCAACCATCACCATCGACAGCGAGAGCGGCCAAGTCCGCGACCGCGGCTGATCCGATAACGCCCTGGGGGGACCCCGATGACCGCCAAACCTTTCCTGATCGGCGCGCTGGGCTTAGCCACGCTGTTGAGCGCTTGCGGCGAGGAGAACACCGCGCAAAAGCCGGCGACCGTCATGGCGCCGGCCGCCAATCGCCTGACGGTGCGCGCCTTGGTCGTCGACGACCTCAAGCCGGTCCCCGCCACCCTGACGACCCGCGACATGGCCGACGCCCGCGCGCGGATCGGCGGAACGGTCAGTCAGATGCTGGTCAAGGAAGGCGACACGGTCCGCCAAGGCCAGACCATCGCCGTCATTCGCGATGAGCGTATCGGCCTGCAGACCTTGGCCTACGATGCGCAGGTCGCGGCCGCGGCCGCGCAAGCTGCACAGGCTCAGGCTGATCTCGCCCGGACCCAGGACCTCTATGACCACGGCGTCTACGCCAAGGCTCGCCTGGATCAAGTGCAAGCCGCCGCCAAGGCCGCCAACGCTGGCCTCGCTGCGGCCCGCGCTCAAGCCCGAGCCAGCGCGGAACTGGGCCACCAAGGCGCGGTTCTGGCTCCGACTGCTGGCCGCGTGCTGACCGCCGATGTCCCGCCAGGTTCGGTGGTCATGCCAGGTCAATCCCTGGCCACCATCACCGCTGGCCCGCCCGTTGTCCGTATCACTGTCCCCGAAGGCGAAAGCGCCGCGCTAAAGCTTGGCGCCAGCGTCCGTTTCGCCGCAGAGGACCTTGGCGGCGCCGCCGCGACGGGACAGATCACCCAGATCTATCCGGCGGTGACCGGCGGTCAGATCATCGCCGACGTGACCGCCGCGGGCCTTCCCCAGGCGCTGGTTGGTCGAAAGGTTCGCGCCTTCGTGGCCGTTGGCCAACGTCAGGCCTTGCTGATCCCGCGCCGCTACATCACCACCCGATTTGGCGTCGACTACGTCCGTCTGGTCGGTAAGGACGGCGCCGCAGTCGACAGCCCCGTCCAGACCACACCGGCCGCCGACCCTGCGGCAGTTGAGGTTCTTTCCGGCCTGCGTCTTGGCGACGTCCTGACCCCTGCGGAGCCCCGCCGATGAACCTTGGACTGTCGGGCCGGCTGACACAGGCCACCATCCGCTCGCCGCTGACGCCGCTGATCCTGATGGCCGCCATCGCCGTCGGGCTCCTGGCGCTGTTCTCGATTCCCCGCGAGGAGGAGCCGCAGATCAGCGTGCCCATGGTCGACATCATGGTCGCCGCGCCCGGCCTCTCTGCGCCCGATGCTGTCGAGCTGGTCGGCAAGCCGCTGGAAGCCATCGTCAAGAGCGTCAACGAGGTCGAGCACGTCTACACCTTCGCCGACGACCACCAGGTGATGGTGACAGCGCGTTTCAAGGTCGGCGTTGATCCTGACGCGGCGGCGGTGCGGATCCACGAGAAGGTCCGCGCCAACTACGACAAGATCCCGGCCGGCGTGCCCGAGCCTCTAATCCAGACGCGCGGCATCAACGATGTGCCCAGTCTGGTGCTGACGCTGTCGCCCAAGCCAGGCTTTGAGAGCCGCTGGACTGACGAGGCGCTGCGCGAAATCGCCGGTAAGCTGAAGACCGAGGTGGCCAAGGTCGACAATGTCGGCCTGACCTTCATCGTCGGCGGGCGGCCGCGCGAGATCCGCGTCACGCCCGACCCGGCCCGGCTGGCTTTGCGCGGCGTGTCGATGGGCGCGCTGATGGACACCATTCGGCAGGCCACGCGCGCCTTCCCGGCGGGCGACGTGCGCAACGGCGGCGAGGCGGTGGCCGTCACCGCCGGCCGCGACCTGAAGAACGCCACCGAGATCGGTCTTCTGGCCCTGCCCTCCGCCAAAGGCGAAACGGTCTATGTCCGTGACGTCGCCGACGTCGCCGAGGGTCCGCGCGAAGATCAGACCCAGGTCCGCCGCTACGCGCGTTTCGAGAACGGCTGGAGTGAAGCTCCGGCGGTCAGCCTGGCCATCGCCAAGCGCAAGGGCGCCAACGCCGTCGTCGTTTCCGAGGCCGTTCTGAACCGCATCGAGATGCTGAAAGGCTCGCTGCTCCCCAGTTCCCTGAACGTCGACGTCACCCGCGACTACGGCGCAACGGCCAACGAAAAGGCCAATGAGCTGCTATTCCATCTAGGGCTGGCGACGGTCTCGATCGTCGTGCTCATCGGCCTGGCTATCGGCTGGCGCGAGGCGGCGGTGACCGCCGTCGTCATCCCGACCACGATCCTGCTGACGCTCTTCGCCTCGAACCTGATGGGCTACACGATCAACCGGGTCAGCCTGTTCGCCCTGATCTTCTCGATCGGCATCCTGGTCGACGACGCGATCGTCATGATCGAGAACATCGCCCGGCATTGGGCGATGAACGACGGGCGGAGCCGGATCCAAGCCGCCATCGAAGCCGTGGCGGAAGTCGGCAATCCGACGGTCGTGGCGACCCTGACCGTGGTCTCGGCCCTGCTGCCGATGCTGTTCGTCTCGGGCCTGATGGGTCCCTACATGGCGCCGATCC
Organism: Pseudomonadota bacterium; assembly: GCA_020161365.1. Classification (GTDB taxonomy): domain Bacteria; phylum Pseudomonadota; class Alphaproteobacteria; order Caulobacterales; family Caulobacteraceae; genus Caulobacter. The sequence goes on from JAIUNU010000021.1 coordinate 6,422, forward strand.
CGGTCAACGCCTCGGCCGCCATGGTGTTCTCGTTCTTCGTGGCCGTGGTCATCGCGCCCTGGCTGATGGTGCGCTTCGCCCGCAAGGCGCTGGAAGGCGGCTCGCACGGCCATGGCCATGACGACGAAGGCAAGCTGGGCGCGCTCTACCGCCGGGTCGCCGGCTGGGTGATCCGCGACCGACGCACGGCCTGGACGTTCCTGGGCGGCGTCGGCGTCGCCACGGTGTTGGCTTGCGCGATGTTCGCCACCAAGACCGTGACGGTGAAACTGCTGCCGTTCGACAACAAGTCCGAGCTGCAAGTGGTGCTGGACATGCCCGAGGGTACGTCGCTGGAGATCACCCAGCGCACCTTGGCGCAGGCAGCCGCCATCGCCGGAACCCTGCCAGAGACGGTGACCATCGACTCCTATGCCGGGACCGCCTCGCCGTTCAATTTTAACGGCCTGGTACGCCACTACTACCTGCGCAACCGGCCTGAACAGGGTGATCTTTCGGTCGCGCTGGCCCCCAAGCATGACCGCAAGCGCTCAAGCCACGCCGTCGCCTTGGATCTGCGCGAGCGCCTGTCGCGTCTCGCCCTGCCTGCTGGCGCGGCCGTCAAGGTGGTCGAAGCGCCGCCGGGGCCGCCCGTCATGGCCACGCTGCTGGCAGAGATCTACGGTCCCGACGCGGCCACCCGCCGCGCGGTCGCCGACAAGGTCAAGGCCACTTTCCACGCCGTGCCCTACACCGTCGATATTGACGACAGCTGGGGCGCGCCCCGCCCCACCCTGCGATTGGTCCCCGATCGCACGCGACTGGAAGCCCTGGGAGTCTCCGACCGCGAGGTGCTGGAGTCGATCGGCGCGGCTTTCGGGGGCCAGGTGGTTGGCTACGCCCATCGTGGCGAGGGCCGCGATCCCCTGGAGATCGCCGTGCGCCTTCCCCAGAACGCCCGCACCTGGGGCGAAGTTCTTGGCGCGACGCCAGTCGCCCGCGCAGCAGACGGCCGTCTCGTCGAACTGTCCGAAGTTGTCGAAGCCAAGCGCGAAGTCGGCTCGACGCACGTGTTCCGCCGGGATGGCCGCGACGTCGACATGGTTATGGCCGAACTGGCCGGCGCCTATGAGGCGCCGATCTACGGCATGATGGACGTGAACAAGCGCCTGCGCGACATCGATTGGAGCGCCACGCCCAGGCCCGATATCCGGCTGAACGGCCAACCCAGCGACGAAAGCCGCCCCACAGTGCTGTGGGACGGTGAATGGGAGATCACCTGGGTGACCTTCCGCGACATGGGCGCAGCCTTCGGCGTGGCGATCGTCGGCATCTATGTGTTGGTGGTGGCGCAGTTCAAAAGCTTCCGCCTGCCTCTGGTGATCTTGACCCCTATCCCGCTGACGCTGGTCGGCATCGTCCTGGGTCATATCCTGTTCCAGGCGCCGTTCACCGCCACCTCAATGATCGGCTTCATCGCCCTGGCCGGGATCATCGTGCGCAACTCGATCCTGCTGGTTGATTTCATCCGCCACAGCGCCGAAGGCGGCGCCCCCCTGCGGGAGGTGCTGCTGACGGCCGGCGCGATCCGCTTCAAGCCGATCCTGCTGACCGCGCTGGCGGCGATGATCGGCGCGGCGGTGATCCTGACCGATCCGATCTTCCAGGGCCTGGCGATCTCGCTGCTGTTTGGCCTCGCCTCCTCGACCGTCCTTACGGTTTTGGTCATCCCGGCGATCTATGTCGTTCTACGCGACCCGGATACGCCCGTGAAACCCAAGGCCGCTTGATCCTGAACCCCACGTTTCTACATTGGCTCCAATGACCGCTCCCGCCATTTCCTGTCACGCGCCCTCCGATGTCGCCGATCTGCGCGCCTGCGCCAGCGACGCGGCGCGCCTGCTGAAACTGCTGGCCAACGAGCAGCGCCTGCTGCTGCTGTGCCGGCTGGCGGATGGCGAGGCGTCCGTGGGCGAGCTCTCCGAGCATGCGGGCTTGGCCCAGTCAGCGACTTCGCAGCACCTGGCCAAGATGCGCGCTGAGGGGCTGGTGGCGACCCGCCGGGAAGCCCAGACAATCTACTACAGCCTCAGCGACCCGAACGCCGCGCGCGTGCTGGGCACGCTATCGGATATCTACCGTACCGCAGGCTGAGGCCTAGAGCCCGCCCGTCGCGCGCCAGGCGACATAGGCCGCCACGATCAAAACCAACGCGGCGAACAGTCGGCGCGCCAGTAATGCGCGGTCCGCCAACAGGGTCGCGCCCTTGACGCCTGCGACCCCACCAAGCGCGCCGCCCAGCACGAACACGCCGGCGATCTTCCAGTCGACCCAGCCCGACAGCGCGTAGTTAAAGGACGTCGCCGCCCCAAACAGCGCGACCGAAACCAGCGACGAAGCGGCCGCATTGGCCAAGGTCATGCCCGTGGCCGCCATCAGACCTGGCACGATCAGAAAGCCCCCGCCGACGCCAAAAAAGCCCGCCGCCGCGCCGGTCATCACCCCGAGCGGCGCCAGGCGCCGAACCAGCGGCCACGTGATGTGAACGTCGGGATCGCCTTCCGAGCGCGGCCTGCGCATCATCGAGACAGCGATCGCCGCCATGGCCAAGGCGAAGAACAGCAGCAGCCTTTGCCCGTCGATCAGCTTGGCGACGCTGGAGCCCAGGAAAGATCCAAGCAGCCCTGCGGTCGCAAAAACGCTGGCGCAGGGCCATTTGACCCGCCCACCGCGCCAGTGACCGGCCAGGTTCGCCACAGCGTTGACCGCGACGGCGGCGGCCGAGGTGCCGATCGCCACATGCGGGTCGCGCACACCGATCACGTAGAGCAAGAGCGGCGTCGCCAACACTGAGCCGCCGCCGCCGAACAAGCCCAGCAAAGCCCCGACCAGTGCGCCGCTGGCCAGGGTGGTCGCGACTGCGATCATGTTCATGAGAGCCTCGATCAGGCTTGATATATTCGAATATTCGAATATATATAAACACACTGGATATCAAGCTGGAACTCAACCATGGCCTTGCCGGACATCGCGCTAGAGACCGCCCGTGGTCTGGTCGCCGCTCACAACGGCCCGGAGGTCAAGGCCTTCTTCGACGCCGACACCTTCACCGTGTCCTATATCGTCAAGGACCCAGGGTCCAACGCCTGCGCGATCATCGACAGCGTCCTCGACTTCGATCCGGCCTCCGGGCGCACCCGTCGCTCGAGCGCCGACAAGATCATCGACCACGTCCAACGCGAAGGTTTGAAGGTCGAGTGGATCCTGGAGACCCACGCCCATGCCGACCACCTGTCGGCGGCGCCTTATCTCCAGAGCAAGCTCGGCGGCAAGATCGCCATCGGCGCGCACATCACCGCCGTACAGCGGGTGTTTGGCGCCCTGTTTGGACTTGGCGCAGACTTTTCGGCCGACGGCCGCCAGTTCGATCGCCTCTTCCACGACGGCGAACAGTTCCGCATCGGCGGCTTGGACGCGCTCGTGCTCCACACGCCAGGTCATACGCCCGCTTGCGTCAGCTACGTGGTCGGCGACGCCGTTTTCGTGGGCGACACCCTGTTCATGCCCGACTATGGCTCGGCGCGGTGCGACTTTCCGGGCGGCGATGCAGCCACGCTCTTCGCCTCGGTCCGCCGCCTTCTCTCGCTACCGCCCCAGACCCGCATGTTCCTATGCCACGACTACCTGCCAGCAGGACGGACGGACTATCGGTGGGAAACCACTATCGCCGAGCAAAGCGCGGACAATATCCACCTTCATGCGGGCGTCAGCCAGGCCGAGTTCGTCGCTCAGCGTCGTGCTCGGGACGCCACCCTGCCCATGCCACGCCTCCTCCTGCCGTCCGTGCAGGTCAACATCCAGGCCGGCCACCTCCCTGAGCCTGAAGCCAACGGCGTTCGTTACCTAAAGCTGCCGATCGACGCGGTCTAATCCCCGTGAGGAATGGCGCATGGCTCTTGGCGCAACTTCCAAACCCCAACTTGCGCCGGAAACGCGCGACCGGGCGCACAGGATTTAGCGTCCAAATGCAATGCCCCAGAGCGGACCCTCCCAACGTCAGAAAAGAGTCAGGTTAGGGCGCGTCGGTCGTAATGTATTTGAGTCGATTGCGGTCCCAGACAAATGCCGCTGGTCGCCCCGGTAGTGACGTCGCTGCAATCAGCCGTTGCCACATTTCCCAAACGCCAGCCGAGGTCCGTCACCAAGAGATTCAAGGACGCCATTGCCCGCAGTTGCGCGCCAAAGCGCGACAGGCGCATGTACACGTCACGCTCACGCGAATTCACAAGATACTGATATTTATATATAATTTCTCCAATCCATCAAGGGGGGCTACGGAAAATTTCGTCATAATACTTTGATTTTATTCAATAATTTTCGCGCCAATTGCCCATTGGAGAATTGGGCCGACAGAAACCAGACTGAAGGATTTCAACAAGTTAGCTGAATTCGAGTTGCGAGAACACACTCAAAACCGCGCTCACTTCACAAGCGTTGTACACGCTGAGCGTCTGATTACGAACTGGAGTGGAGCGCTTGCTAGTTGAGCTCAACGGCGCTGGATGACCACCGGCTGCCTTCTGCTCTCCAGGTCCCGGCCTCGGCCGGCACGAAAGCGCCGCACGAAGCCCGTCAAAGTGAAGCCTTGCGACTCTCGCGATACTTGCGTCCGGTACGAACGCTTGGTCACTGGCCATGAACTGATCAAGCATGGGAACGATGTCCTCACGACATCGCGGGAGGTGGATTCATATCTGTTCATTTGAAACCACGGCAGCCAAAGCGACCTGCCGTCGCCCACCGGCGGGGGCGCTTTGCGCCAAGTTAGATGTGGGCAAGTCCGTCCCGTCCAGTCCGGCTAGAAGCGGGCCGAGGGGGCCGTCAGCCGCGAGATGTCCATCTTTGCAGATAGCGCCCGCCGCGAGCAGCAGCCAACCGCTCAGGTCCCATCAAACCAATTCTCGCATCAGTCGATAGCGCCTTTGGTTTAGACCGCGCCACCAGCCCTCTCTACCGTCACGATCAAGAAGCGGCTGCGGGGAGCGCCCCGAACGACGGCCGCCGCTCGGAGAGGACTTTATGAGCCGCATGTCGCCGAATGAAATGGCCCGCCAGCTCGGCGGCGGCCTGCTGTCGTTCCCCGTAACCCATTTCGACGCCGATCACCAATTCCAGGAAGCGCCCTACCGCGAGCACTGCGGCTGGATGCTGGAGCGTGACCTGGCGGGCCTGTTCGCTGCGGGCGGCACCGGCGAGTTCTTCTCCCTACGCCCGTCCGAGGTGGGGCAGGTGGTGCGCGCCGCTGTCGCCGAGACGGCCGGCAAGATCCCGGTGATCGCCGGTTGCGGCTATGGCACGGCGATCGCGACCGATCTGGCCGCCGACGCCGAGGCGGCGGGCGCCGATGGCGTCCTGCTGCTACCGCCCTACCTGACCAATGCGACGCAAGACGGCCTGGCCGGCCACATCGAGGCGGTCTGCAAGGCCACCAAGCTGGGCGTGATCGTCTACAACCGAGACAACGCGATCCTCAACGAGGACACCCTCGAGAAGCTCTGCGACCGCAATCCCAATCTCGTCGGTTTCAAGGACGGGGTCGGCGACCTTGAACTGATGATGCGGGTTTACGCCCGCCTCGGCGATCGGCTCACCTATATCGGTGGCCTGCCCACGGCCGAGACCTTCGCCCTGCCCTATCTGGAGATGGGGGTTACGACCTACTCGTCAGCGATCTTCAACTTCCTGCCCGAATGGGCGCTGGACTTCTACAAGGCGGTTCGCGCCCGCGATCGAGACACCGTGATGGCCGGCCTGCGCGATTTCGTCCTGCCCTATATCGCGCTGCGCAATCGCGGCCGGGGCTACGCGGTCTCGATCGTCAAGGCGGGCATGAAGGCGGTTGGACGTGACGCCGGCCCCGTGCGCCTGCCGCTGACCGAGCTGACCGCCGCCGAGTATGGCGAGCTGCAAGGGCTGATCGCCCGCGTGAACCTTGTCGATGTTCGCCGTGCCGCTCACGGGTGAGCTCCTGATCGCCGGCGCAGCCCGCATGGGCCGCGCCGGCGTCGTCCATGCGTACGACGCATCGACCGGCGACCAGATGGAGCCCGCCTTCGGCAAGGCGGACAACACCGACCTGGAAACGGCCTGCGCCGCCGCTCAGGCGGCCTTCCAACCCTATCGCACCCTGCCCTACGCCGAGCGGGCCGTCTTCCTGGAGACGATCGCCGAGCAGATCGAGGCGATCGGCGACGCCCTGATCGTCCGCGCCATGGCCGAAACAGGGCTACCGCGCGCGCGACTTGAAGGCGAACGCACCCGCACCTGCGGACAGCTGCGCCTGTTCGCGCAAGTCGTTCGTGACGGCGGCTTTCTGGAGGCGCGGATTGATCCCGCCCTGCCCAACCGGGCGCCGCTTGCGCGTCCGGATCTGCGGTTGCGCAACATTCCCCTCGGCCCTGTCGCGGTGTTCGGCGCGTCAAATTTCCCGCTGGCCTTCTCCGTCGCCGGCGGCGACACCGCCTCGGCTCTGGCCGCCGGATGCCCGGTCATTGTCAAGGCGCACTCCGCCCACCCCGGCGTTTCCGAACTGGTCGGCCGCGCCGTCCAGGCGGCCGTCACCAAGCGCGGCCTTCCCGGCGGCGTGTTCACGATGCTGCACGGCGATGGTCGCGAGATCGGCCAGGGCCTCGTCGCCGATCCCCGGATCAAGGCGGTCGGCTTCACCGGCTCGCGCGCTGGCGGTCTGGCGCTGGTGAGGACCGCTCAGACCCGGCCGGTCCCCATTCCGGTCTATGCCGAGATGAGCAGCATTAATCCGGTGATCCTTATGCCCGCCGCCCTCGCGTCGCGCGCCCAGCCAATCGCCAACGCCTTTGTCGCGGCCCTCACCCTCGGCGCGGGCCAGTTCTGCACCAATCCGGGCTTGGTCCTGGCGGTGGATGGACCAGACCTGGACGCCTTCCTCAAAGCCGCCAGCAGCGCAGTTGCGGCCGCGCCGGCCCAGGTGATGCTGACCGCCGGCATTCGCTTAGCCTATGAGAACGGCGTCAGCCGACTCGGCGAGGCCCGCGGTGTCTCCTGTGTCGGCGTCGGCCCGCCCGCCGCAGGGGCTGCGTCGCCGGCATTGTTCACCGTATCCGGCCGCGACTTTCTCGCTCATCCCGAGCTGACCGAGGAGGTCTTCGGCGCCGCCAGTCTGGTGGTCCGCTGCCAGGACATGGGCGAACTGCGGACGATCATCGAGACCCTGGAAGGCCAACTGACGGTGGCCGTCCACGCCGACGAGGCGGACCATCCCCAGCTTGGCGCGCTCTTGCCGGCCCTCGAGCTGTTGGCAGGTCGCGTGCTGGTCAACGGCTTTGGGACCGGCGTCGAGGTCGCGCACGCCATGGTGCATGGCGGCCCCTACCCATCCACCAGCGACGGCCGGGCCACTTCGGTGGGCAGCCTGGCCATTGCGCGCTTCCACCGGCCCGTCTGCTACCAGAACCTGCCCGACACCCTCCTGCCGAACGAGCTGAAGGCGGCCAACCCGCTGAGTCTGCGCCGTCGGATCGACGGGGCGCTGACGGCGCCATGAACGCCTTCGCGCCCCTGCCCGGCAAGAAGACGCTGGCGATCGGCGCGAACGAGCGTCTAGCTTCGCGCCTCCAGGGTGTTGTCGACGGGCGCTTTCCGATGTTCGAACTGAGCCAGCTTCGCTGCTTCGTGGCCACGGCCGAGGAACTGCACTTCGGTCGCGCGGCGCAACGGCTCAACATGACCCAGCCGCCGCTTAGCCGCCAGGTGCAGTTGCTAGAGCGTATTCTGGGCGTGACGCTGCTGGACCGCACCAGCCGCTCGGTCCGCCTGACGCCGGCGGGCCGCGCCTTCCTGCTGGAGGCGCGCCGGATCCTGCGCCTCGCTGAGAGCGCGGCCTTGGCCACGCGCCGGATCGCAAGCGGCGACGCGGGCCAGATCGCCATCGGCTTCACCGCCGCTTCGGGCTACAACTTCCTGCCCCAGCTGGTGATCCTGTCGAAGGCGCGGCTACCCAACGCCGATCTGACCCTGCGGGAGATGGTGACCCGCGAACAGGTCGAGGCCTTGTTGACGGGCCGGATCGACATCGGTCTCGTCCGCCCTCCGATGGAGCGGGCCGAGTTCGCCACGGCGCGCGTGCTTTCCGAGCCGCTGGTCGCGGCCCTGCCGACGGGCGACGCGCGCCTAGCCAAGGCCTCCCTCACCTTGGCCGATTTCGACGACCAGCCGCTGATCATGTATTCGCCCGAGGGCGCGGGCTATTTCTACAACATGCTGACGACGCTGTTCGACGCCAACGGCGTGACTCCGAACTACGTGCAGCACGTCACCCAGATCCACTCGATGCTGGCCTTGGTCCACGCCGGGCTCGGCGCGGCGATCGTCCCGGAGGCGGCGATGAGCCTCAATTTCGACGACGTGCAGTTCCGGCCCGTCGAGACGACGCCAGACCGACCCGTCGAGCTCTACATGGCTTGGCGCAAGGACAACGAGAGCCCGATCCTCCAGACCTTCATCGACCTTTGCCTGGCCGAAGCCTCGCCGGCGGAGCCCACCGCGCGCTGACGCGCAGGTCTCTCCCCCGGCGCGCCCGCGCCCAATGACAAAAAGACCCGGGAGAGACATCATGATCCTCGATCGCCGCGCCGTCCTGGCTGGAACCCTGGCGACGGCCATCGCTCCAAGAGTCAACGCGAGCGGTCGCGCCGCCCCGATCGCCGACACGGTGGCGGGCCGGGTGCGCGGGCTGGAGGTCGACGGGATCAAGGTCTTCAAGGGCGTGCGGTATGGCGCTGACACCGCCCCGCGGCGGTTCCAGCCGGCCCAGGCCGCCCAACCGTGGAAGGGCGTCGTCGACGCTCTGGCCTATGGACCAGCCTGTCCCCAGACCAAGGCCGAGGAGGCCACAAGCGAAGACTGCCTGTTCTTGAACGTCTGGACCCCCGCCCTCGCCGATGGAAAGCGGCGGCCGGTGATGGTCTATGTCCATGGCGGCGCCCATGCGAACGGCTCGGGATCGAGCCCGCTCTATGACGGAACCTGGCTGGCGCGCACCCACGACGTGGTTGTGGTGACGGTGAACCACCGCCTCAACTGTTTCGGCTACGCCTATCTGGCGCGGCTGGGCGATCCCGACCTCGCCGACAGCGGCAATGTCGGCAATCTGGACCTGATCCTGGCGCTGGAGTGGGTGCGCGACAACATCGCGGCCTTCGGCGGCGATCCCCGCAATGTCATGACGTTCGGCCAGTCCGGCGGCGGGGCCAAGCTGGTGACGCTCATGGCTATGCCGCGCGCGGCGGGCCTCTTCCACAAGGTCGCGACCATGAGCGGCCAGCACGTGACCGCGATGGGGCCGATCCACGCCACGATCCGCGCCAAGGCCTTCATGGCGCAGCTGGGCCTCAAGCCCGACCAGACCGAGCGCCTGAAGAACCTGCCCGCCGGCCAACTGGTCGAGGCGCTGAAGATGCGCGATCCGCTCGAGCGTAAGGGGAGCATTGTCTTCTGGTCAGTCGTCGACCACCGCGCGCTCGCGCGGCATCCATTCTATCCGGACGCGCCGCGCGAGAGCGCCCATATCCCGATGATCATCGGCAACACCCACGACGAGACCAAGGCGTTCCTGGGCGGCGAGCCCCAGAACTTCGCGCTGACCTGGGCGGACCTGCCCGGCAAGCTCGATAACGAACTGGTGCTAGACCTGTCGCCCGAATACCTGGTGGCCCAGTACCGCAGACTCTATCCCCACTACACGCCGTCGGACTGCTTCTTCGCCATCACCACAGCGGGACGATCCTGGCCCGGCCACCTGATCCAGGCCGAACGGCGCGCGGGGATCGGGGCACCAGCCTGGATGTACCAGCTGGATTTCGGCGCCCAGACCGATCCGAAGATGGGCGCCTTCCATGGCTACGACATCCCGCTGGTGTTCGGGACCCTGGACGCGAAGGGGTCGATGACGGGGACCGGAGTCGCCGCGCAAAAGGTGCGCGACCAGATGAGCGGCGCCTTCGTCAGCTTCGCGCGATCCGGCGATCCCAATGGCGCGGCTATTCCGGCCTGGGAGAAGTACGACCTGCCGCGCCGGGCCACGCTGGTGATCAACGAGACCTCAAAGATGGTCGATGACCCGCGCAAGGCGGAACGTGAGCTGTTCGCCGCCGCCCCATTCCGCAAGGAAGGCACCTAGGCTCTATCCCACGGGAAGCTCAGGGTCGGTGGGTTGGCGTGGCGCTTCATCTTCAGGGTCAAGGTCGCCCCCGCGCCCGGCGCCAGGCTTAGCGAGAACGCCGAGGCGTCGACCGCCTTGGCCGGCGCATCGCCGATCTGGACGCTGAGGATCTGATGCTCCCCATAAGCGCCGCCCTGTACAGTGACCTCCCGGGCGCTGACCTGGTTGGTGTTGACCAGCGTCACCACCGTCTCGTCATCGGCGAGCCGCTCAACCAGAGCCGCCACGTCCTCAGGGACACCCGCGCGGCGGCGCACGGGATCAAACCACCGCAGGCGCGCATAATGCAGCGCGCCGCCTTGGGCCGGAGACGTCGATGACCAGGGCGGCCGCGCGATGTGGATTCCACCCTCCATCAGGTGGATCAGGGCGGTGACGCTGGCCGGATTGATGTTCAAGGTGGCGTCCGCCAGACGCGTGTCGGGAGTCGTCTTGTCGTCGCGCCGCGCCTGGGCGCGGGCGCGGACGCGCTCCAGATCGGCCCGCAGCGCCTTCACCGGATAGGCCGCGTCCCGCCCTTCGAGGAAGGCGAGCCAGGGGTGGTCGGCGGCCCGCGCCCGGTCCGACGCCGTCTGCGACATGTACCAGATCTCAAGCCCGTTCAGCCGATACTCGCCCGGCGCATAGCCGTACCAGCCCTTGGGACCGTACATGCGGGGCGTCATGAGCTTGCCGTCGACGACCTTCTTCTGGGCGTTGATCACGTCGTTCTGGCGCCGCCAGACGTCGAGATACTTGTCGTCGCCCGTCAGAAGATAGGCGTTGAGGAACCCGACGACGGACCTTGGCACGCGGTTGCGGTCTTCGCGCTTTCCCGTGTGCGGCGCCACGGGGCTGAAGCCCCAGCCATAGGTCCCGCTCCACCACTGGCCCTTGGGCCCGCCGATCTTGCCGTCCAGGCCGATCTTGCTGGGCAGCACGTCGCCATTGGCCTTGGCTCGGTCGATCCAGGCGTCGACATAGGCGACGATCCAGTCGCGGTACTTCGGCTCCTGGTCAAGCATGTAGGCGTTGAGCACCAGGCTGGTGGCCTGCAGGTTCAGCGGCGCATCGCCGACCACATCGCCATACTCGTCGTAGTGGCGCAGCGTCTCCTCATAGGTGCTCTCGCCATGCTCCATGAAGAAGTGGGTTGGATCGAAACGGTCTCCGGCCCAGTCCAGCGGCGTCGCTTGCCGCAGCATAGGCCCCTTGCTGCCGGTGATCATGCTGCGGATGATCTTCAGCTTCGGATCGTAGTTGGCGACGCTCTTGTCCTCGCCTGTGTAGAAGCCCGAGAAACGCTTGACCCGGTCGCGGTATCGAACATCGTAAGGATCCGACAGGCCCAGCAGGTTGAACACCGACAGTCCCTCGGATAGGTGCTGCCAGTCGGTCATGACCGGGAACTCGCGGAAGTACATGCCCTCGCGCGCAAACGGCACTTCCTGGGTCCGGGCCGCCGTGTACTGGGCGACATTGCCTTCGAAAGCCTTCTTGGCCATCACCAGTACATTGTCGTCGGCGCCCAGGGCGTGCAGCGTAGGCCAGTCGTTGACGTTCTCGATCGCGTCGTCAGGCCCGTCATTGGCGCCCCAGCGCGCCACGGCTTGGAGCCAGCCCCGCTCGTCGAAATAGCGCGCAAAGAAGGCCGCGCAGGCCTCCTCGTTGGCCTTAAGCAACTGGCGCTGCAGCAGCGCCCATTCGGGCGGGGCCATCGGCGTGGCGATGGTCGCGAGCGGCGCGGCGACGGCGGACCGAGCGCCATCAGCCAACACCAAGGCCGAGACGCCAGCGAGGAAGAAGCGACGGGTGGTCATGCTTTAAGCCGCCTTCAGTTCCAGCCGCTGGATTTTCCCAACGATCAGGAAGTAGGCCAGGATAGTGACCACGCAGTGGACGCCGACGAAGATCAAGGCGCCGTCGAACGAGTCCGTGGCCTTGACGATGTAGCCGATGACTATCGGGGTCACGATGCCGGCGGCGTTGCCAAAGGTGTTGAAAACCCCGCCGGTCACGCCGGCCATCTGCTTGGGCGAGGTGTCTGAAACCACCGCCCAGCCCAGAGAGGCGACGCCCTTGCCAAAGAAGGCCAGCGCCATGACCACCACGACCAGCCACTCCTGCTCGATCCAGACACAGGCCATGATGCAGGTGGCCAGTAGCATGCCGATCAGCAGCGGCGTCTTGCGGGCGATGTCCAGCGAGCCGGTGCGCTTGAGCAGCATATCCGACAATACCCCGCCGAACACGCCGCCGATGAAGCCGCAAAGCGCGGGCGCGGCGGCGGTGAAGCCCGCCTCCATGATCGACATGCCCCGCGCCTTCACGAGGTAGATCGGGAACCAGGTGACGAAGAAGTAGGTCAGCACGTTGATGCAATACTGGCCCAGATACACACCCAGCAGCATCCGGCTGGACAAGACCTGCTTGACGTTGGCCCAGGTGAAGGCTGCGCCGTTCGAAGCCGAGGCTTCCTCCATGCGCACCAGTCCCCCGCCGGACTCGATATAGTCAACCTCGGCCTTGTTGACCGCAGGATGGGTCAATGGACTGTGGATCAGCTTGACGAAAACGACGGCGGCGACCAGTCCGACCGCACCCATCACCCAAAACACCGAGCGCCAGCCAAAGGCGTGGGCCAGCCAGCCCATCAACGGGGCGAACGCCACCAGCGAGAAGTACTGGGCTGAATTGAAGATCGCCGAGGCGGTGCCCCGCTCCGATCCCGGAAACCATGCTGCAACGATGCGGGCGTTGGCGGGAAAGGAGGGCGACTCGCCCAAGCCCACGGCGAACCGCATGGCGAAGAACACGCTGGCCGCCGCCAGCCCCGTGAAGAACCCGGCGAACCCCTGGAGCGCCGTGAAAAGCGACCAGACCACCAGCGAGATGACGTAGATCCGCTTGGAGCCGAACTTGTCGAGCAACGCTCCGCCGGGAATCTGACCCAGGACGTAAGCCCAGGCAAAGGCCGACAGGATGTACCCCATGGCCACCGGATCCAGGCCCAGCTCCTTCGACGCCGATTGGCCGGCGATCGAGAAGGTTGCGCGGTCGGCGTAGTTGATCGTGGTGATGATGAAAAGGACCGTGATGATCAGCCAGCGCACACGTGTCCGCTTGGTGGAGTCGGTCATACGCATCCCTTCCCAAAGAACCGATCTCACGTCGGCGTTGATAGGGTTGACGCTAGAGGCGCCCGGCTCGGGCGTCTAAGTCAAATCGCCTATGGACCGATCCACACAGGACATGGATCAAGGCGACGCCCGCATCGATTTCGACGATGCAAAGCCCGTCTCTTGGCGAAAAATCGCTCGCCTGGTCCGGTTGCAGACGCTCCGCGCAGAGGGTGCGCTCGATCCGTGCCGAACGCGCATCGGTTCATACCTGATTGAGATTGGCCCTCGACAAGAACCCATTCCTATCTTGAGGCCAACGAAGAAGGGGGTCCTGACCGCCTTCGCCACCAACGAGACCCGCCAAATGCGGGCACTGGGAGGGACCATGTCGACCAACCGCTACCCCGCCGCGCGCGCTGTTCTGGCGCTGAGCGCCTCGGCCCTGGCGTTGAGCCTGGCGACCGCCGCCACCGCTCAAACCGCGGCGCCGCAGACCGACGACACGGTCGAGGCCGTCGTGGTCACCGGCTTCCGCGCTAGCCTGCAAAGCGCGATGAATCTCAAGCGCAACGAAAGCGGCGTGGTCGACGCGATCAAGGCAGAGGACATCGCCCAGTTCCCCGACCTCAATCTCGCGGAGTCGCTGCAACGTATCCCCGGCGTCTCGATCTCGCGCATCAACGGCGAAGGCCGCCAGATCACCGTGCGGGGCCTTGGCTCTGAGTACACCCGCGTGCGCATCAACGGCATGGAGGCGATCTCCACGACCGGCGGCACGGCCAATAGCGGCGGCACCAACCGCGGGCGGGGCTTCGACTTCAACGTCTTCGCCTCCGACCTTTTCAACAGCATCGCCGTCCGCAAGACCGCGTCAGCGGATGTTGAAGAAGGCTCGCTGGGCGCCACTGTCGACCTGACGACCGCCCGCCCCTTCGACAGCCGCAAACCCCAGCTCGTGATGGCGGTCGGCGGCAGCTACAATGACCTTTCGGGCAAGACCACGCCACGCGTCTCGGCGCTTGCCAGCCGCACCTTCTTTGATGGCAAGCTGGGCGCGCTGGTCTCGGTGGCCTACGAGCAGCGCCGCTTGAAGGAAGAAGGCGCCAACATCACGCGCTGGGCGGTCGGCGGCAGCAACGGCGGCTTCAACGCCGCCTCGACGGTGCCGGGCTACACCATCGCCCAGATCAACAATACTGACACGACCACCGGCATCTTCGCGCCCCGCATCCCCTCGTATGTCAGCTACGATATCGACAACAAGCGCCTCGGGATCACAGGCTCGTTCCAGTTCAAGCCGACGCCCGACACCGAGATCACGCTCGATACCCTGTACGCCTATCTGCACGGCATCCGCAAAGAAGCGCAACTTCAGGCGATCGGCCTTTCGCGGTCTGGCGTCGGCAAGCCGCAGACGATCATCCGGGACGGCGTCGTCCAGAACGGGAACCTCGTCTACGCCCGGATGGACAATGTCGATCTGCGCACGCAGTCGGCCTATGACGAGTTGAACACCGAGTTCAAGCAGTTCACGCTCTCGGCGAAACACAACTTCGGCTCGCGGCTCGTGGTCGGCGCCCTGGCGGGCTATGCGGACTCCACGTTCACGCAGCCGATCTCGACGATCATCACCTTCGATCGGGCCAACAGCCAGAACTACACCTACGACTTCCGCAACAGCCGCGCGCCGCAGATCCTGCTGGGGTTCGACCCGACCGATCCGGCCAACTGGTCGGCGATCAACGGCACGTCCGAGGTCCGTATCCGCCCGCAATTCGTCGAGAACCAGTTCTCGACGGCCAAGGTCTATGGCGAGTGGGAAGCCAACGACAACCTGCGGATCAAGGCCGGCCTGGACTGGCGCAAGTTCGAGTACGACAGCTACGGCGCCTACCGGACCAGCGAGACCGTCAGCCAGACCCTGACGTCCGCCGAGCTGGCTTCGGTGTCGAAGGTGTTCAGCGGTTTCGGCAAGAACCTCGACATGCCGACCGGCAACGCCACCGCCTGGCTCGCACCGGACATCGACAAGTACAACGCGCTGCTGAACATCTACAGCAACACCGGCATCTACGCTCTGACCAACACCAACAACAGCTCGGCGCGTGGCCAATACGGCGCGGTCGAGGAGCAGGACACCGGCGCTTACATCCAAGCCGACTTCAAGTTCGAGGCCTTCGGCATGCCCTTCCGGGGTGACGCCGGCGTGCGCCGGGTTCACACCCAGCAGGAGTCTGCGGGCTACGCCGCTGTCAGCGGGGCGATCAAACGCGTCGAGGTCAAGCGTGACTACGACCTGACCCTGCCGTCGTTCAACCTCGCCGCCGATGTGACCGATACGTTCGTGGCGCGCTTCAGCGCGGCAAAGACAATCGCCCGTCCTGGCATCGGCTCCCTATCGCCTGGCGGTGATGTCTCGGTGCAGGGCGCCAACCGCAACTACAGCTCAGGCAACCCGTTCCTCGACCCTACCCAGTCCAAGAACCTGGATGTCTCGCTGGAATGGTACCCCGCTCAAGGAACGATGGTCGCCGCCGGCTTCTTCTTCAAGCGCATCGACACCTTCGTGGCCACGCTCCGGCGTGAGGCGGTCTACAACACCCTCGGCCTGCCGGACTCCCTGCTGACGGGCACCGGCGCCACGGCCGATCAAGTCTTCCAGGTCACCCAGCCCGTGAATTCTGACGGCGGCGATCTGAAGGGCTTCGAGATCAACGTCCAGCAGCCCTTCACCTTCCTACCGGGCTTCTGGAGCCACTTCGGCGTCATCGCCAACTACACCTATGTCGACTCCAAGATCCAATACCTGACCTCGACGGCGCCTGGCGCGCCGACCGTCAACGCAACGCTCGTGGGTCTCTCCAAGAACGCCGCAAACCTGACGCTCTACTACGAGACCCCGAAGTGGAGCGTGCGGGGATCGCTGGCCTATCGCGACGGCTACCTGACCCAGGTGCCCGGTAGCGACGGCAACACCGTCCAGGGCACCAACGAGACGCTCAATGTCGACATGCAGGCCAGCTGGAACATCCGCGACAACCTGAAGCTTTCAGTCGAAGGCGTGAACCTGACCGACGAATTCAACGATCAGTACGTTGGCGATAGCAACCGCCTGAACGTTTACACCCACAGCGGACGGCAGTTCATCGTCGGCCTCCGCTACAACTTCTAGGCCGCTGAACCTCCTCCTCTAAGCCTAGAGCGCGCCGCCCTCTCCTTACCGGGGGCGGCGCTTTTCCGTGCTGCGCGGCTCAAAAGCTACCCGCCTTTTGCGCCCGCGAACGAACGCGCGATTGCTGCCATCAATTGATCGAGCATAGGCACGACGAGGCGTGCTGGCTCAGCGACTTTGCCGCCGGTCTGGGCCGCATGGACCTGGGCGTAGGCCAGGAGGTTGCGATGGGTCGAGGGCGGCAAATCAACCGTGACCTTGACTGGCGCCTCGTCCTCCAGCGGACGAAGCATGAGCTTGTTCATTCGCGAGTTCCTAAAGCGTAGGGCTCCAGGCCGCCTCATAGCCCGCTCCCATGCGCACGACGGGATGGATTAAGCTGAAAAGCCCCCGCCTTCCGGCGAGGGCTTCAGCTTTAGCGTCGGTCCTTTAGCTCAGTAGAAAGCTACGTCGTCGAGCTCGAACCACAACTTGCGGCCGGCCGGGCGCGAGCCCGAGACGCCCACTTCCAACAGGTCCGCCCCGGTCCATGCCCCCTCGCCGCGCTCCGAGCGCTTGAAGTCGGCGAACGGCACGGCGACCTTCGCCCAGGTCTTGTCGGCCATGACCTTGGCGGTCCAGGAGCCCGAGACGGTATTGATCGTCACGATGTAAGCCCCGCCGTCGCCGCGCAGCTCGAACGTCAGACCCTTGAAGGCCGAGACGTCGACCGGTTGGACCGAACCCCGGCTCAACGGCAACAGGACCCCCGCATCGGGCTCTGGCTTCTGGGCCATCTTGGCCGCCACGCTCAGCACATGATCGCCGTCGCCCTTGTCGACCGTCTGCAGCACCTCGACGCTGCGGTCGCGACCGCCGTCGAAGTCGCTGAGACGCAGCGTGTCCAGGCTGGTGCGGCCATCGGCACGCTCGAAGTCGTCGACCAGCGGACCCTTGGCCTTCACGACCGGCAGGGTGGGCTTGTCGTTGAAGGGCGAGCGAGTCGAGCCGGGTCCGAACACCGCCTTGCCGTCGATGAACACCCGCTCCACCTTGCGGACGTCGGCGATGTTGACCCACGGCTGACCGGCGATCAGCACGAAGTCGGCGCGTTTTCCCTTCTCCAGCGTGCCACGATCAGCCAGCAGGTTCATGGCCTTGGCGCTGGTGGCTGTGCCGGCGATCAAGGCCTCGGACGGGGTCAGGCCGGCCTGGACCAGCAGTTCCATCTCATGCAGCGTCGAGAAGCCGTGCACTGTGCCGGGCATGCCGGCGTCGGTGCCAAGGGCGATCGGCACGCCAGCGTCCTTCAGAGTCTTCACGTTGGCCAGGGCGTAGCCGAACTTGCGGGCCGCCTGCTGGGCGCGAGGGCTGTCAGCGTCGGCCGGCGGCTTCTGGCCCGGCTTCACCGGCTCGTACACCGCCAGGGTCGGGGCGTAGTAAGTGCCGCTGGCCTTCAGCTTAGAGACGGTCTGAGCGTCTAGCGGCCGGTCCTGCAAGCTATGGGCGATGATATCGACCCCGCTGTCGGCCGCCACCGCGCCGCGCTCCACCGTGACGGTGTGCGAGAGCACCTTCAGGTTCTGCTGGTGGGCCGCGTCGGTCAGGGCCTTCAGCGTCCAGCCGTCCATGCTGGTGTTGTCCGGCGAGGAGCCATAGCGCCATCCATCGGTGAAGGCCTTGATGGCGTCCGGCTTGTAGGGGGCTAGACCCTCGATCGCGGCCTTGGCCGCCTCGGGGGTGTTGACCCAGCGGGTGGTGGCCTCGTCGGCCCAGTCGGCGCCGTGACCGCCCGGCGTGCTGACGCGAGCGACGAAGTTGACGTGCGGCGCGGTCAGGGTCGACAGCCACTGACGACGCGGCGCGAAGGACTCCGGTTGCTGGTGGAAGTCGTTGATCGTCGTGACGCCGGCGGCGACGTAGGCGTCAGCGATCTTGGGCGTGATGTTGGGCGCGCCGGCTGGAGTCCAATGGGTGTGGACGTCGAAGAAGCCCGGGGTCAAAGCCTGGCCCTTGGCGTCGATCACCTGAGCGCCCTTAGGAGCCTTCACGGCGGGGCCGACGTCGAGGATGCGGCCGTCCTTCACCACCAGTGTCCCCGTGTAGGGCGCCGCGCCCGTACCGTCGAAGATCTGAGCGTTGACGATCGCCACGGCGGGCGTCGCTGCTTGGGCGGCCAGCGGTAGCAGAACGCCGACGGCGACGATCAGTGCGCCTCTGGAACAGGCCTGGATGAGGCGGAGAGAGTGAGCGGTCATGAGACGCCTTCTTTCTGGGGTACGCATTACAAACCCGCGCTTGGAGCGCAGAACCAACAGTCTTCCCCGCCGATCGGCATACCGGGCGGCAAGGTCTCGACCGCACCGGATCGAGGCGCGGCGAGGGCCTGCCGCACGGCGAGGTCATCGCTCAGCAGGGCCCGCGAGAGCGCCGCAGCCTGGGCGCCCTCAGCCCCGCCGCCCTGATAGGCGGCTAAGGTCTTTCCGAAGGTGCGCAACGCCGCGTCCAGCTGGACGGAGGCCGTGGGCGACAACGCCCTTTCGCCCTGCGCCTCGACCATGTCGCCAACGACGCGGGCGCGGATGCGCCGACGCAGGTCGCCCAACCGCCCTTCGTCGCCGCTCGGCGCCACGCTCGCCAGTAGGCGCTCGGCCAGCTCGGCCACGCCCAGTTGGCTCGAATCGCGGCGGTTCTGCTCGACCACCCGATTCAGCCGTTGCGGATTCAGCAGCAGCGACACCGTCTGGTCGGCGGCCATTTCGGCGGCGGTCGCCAGGTCGAAGATCGACGGTCCCGAGGTCGGGAAGATCTCGATCTCGTAGGCCTTATCGCGCACGCCCGGCTGGCCGGACGATAACAGGTTCAGCAGAGGATCCGGCAGGTCCAGGGTGACGGGATCGACTGTGCGCAGCAAGGCGTCCAACGCCTTGCGCTGAGTGGCCGCGGCGGTGATCGATGCGCTTTCGTGACCATCGCCGCGAACAGCGTACGCATAGTCCACGCCGCCGATCAGCTTCACGGCGGCTTCGACTTGGTAGCGATGGAACAGATAGATGGGCGCGAGAACCCGCTTGAGATCCGCAGCCGGCGCACCCTTTGGCAGGTTCGCGAGGCCGAACCGGTTGAGCGCGATTTTGCGCACGGCCAGCACATGATCCAGCTCCGCGACCGCGTGAGGACCGTTGTCCCACAGCGCGCCGTAGGGCTGACCGGACGCGGCGCCGCGCGAGTCCCCGTCGGTGACGAAGCGCAGACCCTTGGCCTGGGCGTCGCGCGCGAGGCGGTCCAGGCGCGCGGACTCGTCCGCCCCTGGCGCCCCCTGCGAGTATAGCCAGTTGATCGCGAAGCGGTCCCAAGCTCCCACGCCCGTGGCGTAGGCCTCTGACAGGTCCAAGCGGTCGCTTTCGATTTTCACCAGCGGGGCCGGATAGTCCATGACCGAGGCGCGACCATAGGTGCTGCCCGCGAAGTTGTGGGCCAGGCCTAGGGTGTGGCCGATCTCGTGCACCGACAGCTGGCGGATGCGGGCCAAGGACACCTTGAGCGGATCGTCGGGACCGCCCTTCCCCGTCTTGTCCGCACCGACCAAGCCTTCGAAGATCAAGCGGTCCTGGCGAACGCGCAGCGAGCCCAGTTGGACGACGCCACGCACGATTTCGCCGGTGCGTGGATCGACGACCGTGGTTCCGGTCGACCAGCCGCGGGTCTGACGATGAATCCAGTTCACGACGTTGTAGCGCGCGTCCATCGGATCCACGCCCTCGGGCAGCGTCTCGACACGGAAAGCGTCGATATAGCCAGCGTCCTCGAACGCCTTGGCCCACCAGCGGCCGCCCTCGATCAAGGCGGTGCGGATCGGCTCAGGCGCGCCGCGATCGACGTAATAGACGATCGGCTTCTTGACCCGGGACCGGGCGGCGTTTGGGTCGGTCTTCTCCAGCCGGAAGCGCCGGGCCAAGCGCTGGACGATCGGCTGGTCCAGCGGCGCGGCGTAGTCGGCGAACAGCACCTGAGCCGAGGTGCCGGTGCGAGGGTCGTAAGAACGCGGGACAAAGCCCGGCGCGGGCAGCCGAATGAAGCTGTGATGGACGCCGAAGGTCACAGATCGTCCGTCCGGGACGATGCCGTTGACTTCGCTCCCCGGTTCATCGGCGGTGAAGGTCTGCCGGGTCTCGAACTCCAGATTGTCAGGGAAGGCGCCCGTAGCCGGAAGATCAACGTAGCTGAGCGCGGGCGCCAGCTTATAAGCGCCCTGCTTGCCACGCTTGAGGCCGGCAGTGATGTCGAAGGCGTCGCGCAGCAGGAACGAGGCGATATCGACCGTGACACCGCCGTCCGACGTTTCGGCGATCACATCGCCCGTCCAGACCACCGAGGCCGGGAAGCTGTCCTGGACGGTGCGGGCCTCCTCCGGCGTTCCGCCGACGGCGCGGAAGCCGTAGTTCTCGAACGCGATCAGCACCTTCTTGCCGACCCGCCGGAAGATCAGCACCTGGGTCTCGCCCGTCGCGGCCCGGTCCAGGCCCACCGGCGTCGATCCGAGGCCGCCGCTGAGGCTGGGCTGATAGAGGAAGCGGCCCGACACCCCGTCGGCGGCAGGCGCCGGCAGGGTGACGACGACCGCGCCCTTGGCCGAGTCGGTCTTGACCGGCAGCAGGCTTGATGGCGAGGCGGCCGCCGGCGCCGAAGCGCCAGCGGCTTGAGCGAAAGTCGCCGGCGCGGCGGCGAGCGCGAGCGCGGCAAGCGCGCTCGAAACCCGCCAGCGCGCACGGTAAGCGCTGAACACGTACTTCACGATCCGCCCCTTGTTTCTAGAACGTCTTCTTGACCGAGACGTACCAGTAGCGGGCGTACGGCAGATAGACCGTTCCGTCATAGCCCGCAGAGCTGAGCGGCGGATCCTTGTCGGTGATGTTGCGGACGCCCAAGCGCAGCTTGGTGTTGGCGTTCGCGAAGTCGTATTCGCCATACAGGTTGGCGGTGATCTGCGAGTCCACCACCCACGGCGAGCCGGCCGAGTCCAGCAGGGCGGTGTCGTTGTAGTCGCCGATGTACTGGGTGAAGCCGCCGACGGTCAGCTGCTTGTAGCGCCAGGTGAGCGCAGCGGAGACCTTCCAGTCGGTCTTGCCGTTCTGTCGCAGCAGGTTGCCCCCGCCGTTGATGGTGGTGCCGGCGTTGATCTTGCCCGCCGACCGCGCCGCCATCAGCTCGGCGATGCCCGGCGACGGCGACTGGTAGTACTTGATCAGGTGCGCGGCGTTCAGGTTGAAGTCGAAGTCGCCGAGCTTGTCGGTGCTCAGGCGATAGATCAGGCCCAGATCCAGCCCCTCGACGTCCTGCGGCTGCAGGTTGGTGTACTTGTCGTTGACGTACAGGACCTGACCGGCGGCCGTGAGGCCCGTGCCGGCGAAGGCCGCGATGTCGTCAGCCGTTGGCGCGGCGCGGATGACGTTGGGATTGCTCGAACCCGACTGCCGCAGCAGGTAGTCCAGGATGAGGGCGTTGCCTTCGCCGAACACCCCGATCAGGCCCGTCTGCTTCACCTTCCAATAGTCCACGGTGAGGGTCAGGCGGCCATACGCGGAGGGAATGAACTTCGGCTCCAGGACCACGCCGTACGACAGGGTCTCGGACTCTTCGGGATCCAGGTCGGGGTTACCCGCCCGGCGCGCCGTGGTCAGCAGCGAGCGCGAGCAGCCCGCGAACGAGGTGATGCGCTTGGCCCGCAGATCGGCCTCGCAGAAGGCGTAGTCGGTGCGGGTGTTGGACCGCGACACGACCGTGGCGTTAATCTGCTCGAGGTTCGGCGCACGGAAGCCCTTGGCCCATGAACCACGGATGCGGAAGCCGTCGATCAGATCCCAGGCGCCAGCGATCTTGGGCTTCGCGGTGTTGCCGAAGTCGCTGTAGTGCTCGTAGCGCCCGGCCAGCTGCAGATCCAGACGGTGGACCAGAGGGATCGACATCTCGGGCGAGACCAGCGGAACAGCGAACTCGATATAGGTCGATGCGACTGAACGGTGGCCCCTGGTGTCGGGGTTCATGCTGGAGTTGATCAAGTCACTCAGCACCGCACCACTGATCGGGTCGGTGAACGTGATCGTGCCGTCGATGCGCTTGTCGCGGTCGTCCAACTGGGTTTCACGGCGCACCTCGATGCCCGAGGCCACGCCGACGTCGCCGCCCGGCAGGCTGAAGAGATCCGGCTTGGAGACCTTGAAGTCCCAGGAGGCCAACGTGCTCTTCGTGCGGCGCTTAATCTTGACGCGGATGGCGTCGATCGCCGCCGCGCTGTTGCGGGTCGTGTCGGCGCCGCTGGGATTGTTGATGTCCGAGCCGTTGAAGACGTTGTAGGCGTCGGGCGTGGACAGGGCCAGCTGGGCGTAGAGCTTGGTGTTAGAGATGTTGTCGCTGATGTCGTCGGCGGTGGCTTCCGAATAGACCAGAGCCGACTCCCAATCGAAGCCGAACTTCCGGCCGCGGACACCGCCCAGCACACGGTATTGATCGTTGGTCACGTCGACATGGGTCAGGCCTAGATCCGCGAAGGTGTAGCCGCGAAGGGTCAGCGGCAAGCCGCTGGCCGGGACGTTCAGGTTGGGCAGGCGGTTGGGGTTGGCCGTCCCGTTGGCGAAGGTCACCGGGCCGAAGGGATTCCAGTAGTTGCTGGCCGGAATGCTGATCACGCCCGAGGACAGCGTGGCGATCGGCGCCTGAAGGGCGCTGGTCTTGGCGTGGTACAGGCCCAACTCGCCGAAGACGGTAAGGTCCTCAGAGAGATCGTAGTGGCCGGTCAGGAAGACGTTGGTACGCTTGAGCTCCGGGATCACCGTCGTGCCGAGCGCGGCCGTGTTGAAGCGCAGGTCGCGATCGGCGGCCGAGGTCGCCAGGGCGCCGTCGTCGATGCACATGCCGCCGCTGATATTCAGCTGGCAGCCCGCGAACGTCGAAGGTTGAATGTGGAAATAGCCGGCGCTGCTGGTGAGCGCCGTCGTTCCCTGGCGCACCGTGCCGAAGCTCTGCGGCGTCTGGACATACGCCCACGGCGTCGTGGTGCTGCGCCCGTCCAGGCTGGCGACACCGTCAAAGCGGGTGCCGGCGAACAGCCCGCGACGGTCTGACGAAGCGGTGTAGTCCTGGTCCGTCGAGCGCATGCGCGTGCGCTGGTCGTACGAGACAAAGGCGCTGACATTGCCGCGGCCGTCGGCGAAGTTCTTCCCGCCGAAGGCGTTGAAGTTGTACTCCTTCAGGTTCGTCCCCTCGGCGAAACCGTACTGGCCCGAGGCGGTCAGACCGTCGATATCGTCGCGCAGCACGGTGTTGACCACGCCAGCCACGGCGTCGGCGCCGTAGATGGCGGCCGCGCCGTCGCGCAGGACTTCCAGGCGCTTGAGGCCGGTCACGGGAATGGCGCTGGTGTTGTAGGTGAGCACCGGCACGAGGTTGTCGTTCGCCTGGCTGGTCGGGTGGGTCACCACCCGGCGGCCGTTCAACAGCACCAGGGTGTTGCCGATGCCAAGGTTGCGTAGATTCACGGAACCGACATCGCCCCGGGCGCTATTGCTGCTGCCCGGCAGATACTGCGCGTTGAAATTCACGTCGCCCATCTGCGGAATGGACCGGAAGAGCTCATCGCCCGACACAGCGCCTGAGGCGCCGATCTGGTCCTCGCCGACCACTGTCACCGGCAGGGCCGAGTTGACCTTCGCGCCCTTGATTTGCGAGCCGACGACCACGACGGCCTCAATCTCGGTGGGGTCCGCTGGCGGCGCGGTCTGGGCCCAGGCCTGGGCGGCGAAACTCGCGGCGCAAAGCGCCGTCGTCGCAAGCACGAGCTTGCGGTGGTTGATGGTCATAAAAGCCCCTCCAATAAACGCACTGCGTGAGCCACCCCCGCCCTGCTTCTGGCGAAACAGGGCGTGGCTCACGCCACACTCCGAACACAAGTGGATCGAACCACACCATTTCCCATCAAATTGATCGGGTTTTAAATTGGAATTTTTCTGATAGCGGGCGCAGGTATGTCCACATAAACGACCCCGACGCGGCCCTTTTGCCCAAGCTAGAGGCAAATAATTGCCTCAAGAAAAGGATTGACGACGGCGTGGGAAGCCGTGGTGACGCGCCCTACGGCATCAACGCCAAGACCCGACCTGGCAAAACGAGCGAGGAGCGCGCCGAGGGCGTCCCCAAACGTCTCTAGCGAGCGACCGGCCGCAAACGCGACCGTTACGACGCACCTTGCCACCGTTGAGAAGCTCAGGCGGGTCGGCCCTTCGAGTTCGACGGCAAGTTATGCTGTCTGGTCCCCATGCAGACGCAAGAACGGCGTTACGAGATTCCCTAACGGCCGCCTCAATTAAACCAGATTATTCCGATAGAATTAAAAAGGTATCGATCTCCCGGACTTCAACCGAGGGGATCGGACATGTCTTTCACCCAGCGTAACGACGCGACCAAGGCGCTCCTGCTCGCGGCGCTGCTTTGCGGCGGCGCCAGCAGCGCCTATGCCGGCGTGACCGGGGACCCGACGGTTCCGAGCGCCGTGGCGACCGCGCCTGAGGACTGGGTGTCCGACGGCTCGAGCGTGGCCGGCGCGACAGTCGAGGCCCTGACGATCACCGCCCGCCGCCGGTCAGAGACCGTGCAGTCGGTGCCTCTGGCCGTGTCGGTGGTGGGCGGCGATCGCCTGGACGGTACCGGCTCGTTCAACGTCGGTCGCCTGCAGCAGCTGACACCGACCCTGCAGTTCTATTCGTCGAACCCGCGCAACACCTCGGTGAACATCCGGGGCCTGGGCGTGCCGTTCGGTCTGACCAGCGACGGCTTCGAGCAGGGCGTCGGCATCTATGTCGACGACGTCTATAATTCGCGCGTCGCCACTGCGACCTTCGACTTCCTGGACGTGGACCGCATCGAGGTCCTGCGCGGTCCGCAGGGCACGCTGTACGGCAAGAACACCACCGCCGGCGCCATTAACATCACCACCCGCCAGCCCACCTTCGACTTCGAAGCCAACGCCGAGGTCTCGCTAGGCAATCTCAATTACAAGCAGGCCAAGGCCGCGATTTCGGGGCCGCTGAACGACAAGCTCGCCGCCCGCATCGCCGTCTCCAGCACGCACCGCCGAGGGACGATCTACAACGTCACCACCCGCCGCTACATCAACGAGCAGGACAATCTGGGCCTGCGCGGTCAGCTTCTGTTCAAGCCTAACGAGGACCTGGCCGTGACTCTGGCCGTCGACTACAGCGCTCAAGATCCTGAAGGCTTCGCCCAGATCTATGTGCGCACCGGGGCCACCCAGCGGGCGCTGAACCGACAGTACGCGGCCCTGACGTCCGCGCTGGGCTATGCGGTCCCCAGCACCAACGCCTTTGACCGCGTCACGGACGTCGACGCCGAGCTCAACGCCGGAAACAAGATCGGCGGCGCCTCGGCCCGGGTGGTCTGGAACGTCGCGGGCGGGACCCTGACCTCTGTCACGGCCTGGCGCTTCTGGGACTGGAAGCCGCAGAACGACCGCGACTTTTTGGGTCTGTCGATCGTGGCCAAGTCGCAGAACCCCTCGCAGCAGGACCAGTACAGCCAGGAACTGCGCTTCAACCGCTCCTGGGACGCCCATGACCTGGTGGTCGGCGCCTTCGCCTTCCATCAGCGGATCGACACCCAGGGCACCGAGCAGCAGGGCGTCAACGCCAGCCGCTGGAACATCAACCCCAGCAACGCCCTGTCCAATGATCCCACCGTCCTGGCGGGGCTGACGGCGCTCAACACCCAGTGGCTGAAGAGCACGAGCTTTGCGGTGTTCGGCCAGCTGAGCTGGAAGGTCACCGACGCCTTCAGCCTGACTCCGGGCGCGCGCCTGAACTACGACGAAAAGTCGGGCTACTATGAGCGCAGGGTGGTCGACGGCCAGGGCGTCCCGGTCCTGCTCACCGACACCGGCGCACGGCGCGCCGCCCAGCTGGCGGTCTACACCCCGCAGGTCAGCGCCCCCAGCTTCGACGACTGGAACTTCACCTACGACCTGTCGGCCAGCTATCAGCTGAACCGCGACGTGCTGGCCTACGCCACCTACGCCAAGAGCTTCAAGACGGGCGGCATCAATCAGAACGGCCTACCGACCGACGCGACGGGCAAGCCGGTCGAGGCGGCCGGCGCGATTAAGCCCGAGGACATCAACCACTTCGAAGGCGGCCTGAAGACCCAATGGCTGGACCGCACCCTGACGGCCAACCTCGCGGTCTTCCGCAGCGACATCAAGAACTACCAGGCCACGGTGAGCAACGGCCAGCTGGGCGTGCTACGCGGCTATCTGGCCAACGCCGGCAAGGTGCGTACGCAAGGCGTGGAGCTGGACTCGGCCTACCGGCCTAACGCCCGCTTCTCGACCTATGTGAACGCTGCCTACACCGACGCCAAGTATGTGCGCTTCGTCGATGCGCCGTGCCCGCCGGAGTTGTCGGGCGGCACGGTGGCGACGGGGACACAGGTTCCGGGCGCGGCCGGCGTGGCCGGCGCGCTCAGCCCCGCTAACTGCGACGTCTCAGGTCAGCGCCTGCCAGGCGTCTCGAAGTGGAGCGTGGCGCTCGGGGCCGAGGCTAATGTTCCGGGTGATTTCCTCGGCAAAACCGGCGAGTTCTACGTCGGCTACGACGGCAGCTACCGCAGCAAGTTCTCGTCCAATCCCTCGCCCTCGGCCTACACTTGGGTCGACAGCTATGCGATCGCCAACTTCCGGGCCGGCTTCCGAACGCCCGAGGGCCTCAACCTCTATGGCTGGGTGCGCAACGCCTTCGACGAGAACTATTTCGAGTTCCTGGCCGTGGGCCCCAGCAACACCGGCCTGATCGCCGGTCAGCCAGGCGACCCGCGCACCTGGGGCGTGACCCTGCGGGCGTCCTTTTAAACCGTGACCACGCAGCCGCGATCGAAGACTAGACGTGAGGGGCGCAGCAGGACCGGCGCCTTGGGCGCCTCCGGCGCGTTTCTCGTCGGCCTTGATCGCGGCCGCCAATCCCACAGGCGTGGCGCCGCCTCCCAAGCCGCGTCAAATGGGACGAGACCGACGACGAGGGGCGTTGGAGAGGCCGAGCCCTTTGCTTCCGACCGACCGACTAGCTACGCGAAAGCGCCTGCGAGTGGTTTCATGCGTCCAGCCTTTCCTGGCGTCGAGCGTTTCCCAGCCAGTGGGCGATGTTCACCGCCTTCGGGCTCAAGACCGCCGGTTGTCACGTTCCAGGCTTTGAGCGAGGCTGAGCGCCAACCAAGAGGGCGCCATGGCGGATCCTGAACAGGCTAGAGCAACACAGCTACGCAACATCGAACAGAAGACAGGAGCCTCCGCACGCGACTGGGCCGAAGGCGCCCGATTGGCGGGCGTGGGCAGACATGGCGAAATTCGTGCTTGGGCGAAGGCGCACTATGGCCTGGGCTATGGCGACGCCAACGCCCTTGCCTCCGCCGTCCTCGAGGCCAGCGCCCCGGAAAGTCGTCGGTCCGAAGATCCGCTAGACCAGATCTATTCGGGTACCAAGGCCCATCTTCGACCGATCCATGATCGACTGATCACCGAAGCCCGAGGCTTTGGCGAATTCGAGATCGCTCCGAAGAAAGGCTACATCTCCCTGCGGCGGAAAAAGCAGTTCGCCATGATCGGCCCCAAGAACGCCAAGCAGATTGAACTCGGCCTCAATCTCAAAGGCGATTTCGGCAACGACAGGATTATCGCTCAGAAGCCAGGCGGTATGTGCCAATTCGCAGTCGCTCTCAGTGACGTCGCCGAAATTGATGGTGCGGTCGTCGAGGCCTTGAGATCCGCCTATGAGGCTGCAGGGTAGTTCGAGCCCGAGGCCTATGGGCGGCTTCGAGGACCGATGCACATGTCACGCTGGTAACGCACGTCCAGAACCGGGCGCGTTCGACTCGCGAGCGTTAAAGCGGCGTCCGCCGCTCAGCGATCTGATTAACTGCCTGTTGGCGGGTCGATCAACGTCGCAACCTTTGGTTCCGAAGGCTGTGGGCCCTGCGACGTAGACAGGCGCAGAGTCTCTCCTCGCCCCGCCTGCGCAGACCATTGCTCGTCAGTCTCGCACGATCGCTTCGTGCAGCGCCTGGACCTGCCGGTTCAGTGCGCCGAGGTCCTCGCCACTCATGCCGGACCGCTCCAGCAGGGCCTTGTTCAGGCATCCCGACTGACTCAACAGGGCCCGGCCGGCCTCCGTCATCGTCACTTCGACCTTGCGCTCGTCCTCGAGCCCGCGCCGCCGCATGACTAGGCCGGCGGCCTCCAGACGTTTGACCAGCGGCGTCACGGTGCTGGACTCAAGGTCCAGCCGCGCTGCGATCGCACCGATCGTGGCGCCGTCGCTCTCGCCCAGCGCGTTCAGCACAAGATACTGCGGATAGGTCAGGCCCATTGCGTCCAGCAAGGGCTTGTAGGCTCGGGTGATCGCCATGCTGGTGGCGTAGAGAGTGTAGCAGATTTGCTGATCAAGGGGGTGTGGTGGCGGCGTCTTTGTTGTCATGAACCCTTCTTATCACAAAAAAGGATATCGCAATAATAAAATGCTGGACAGGCGCACAGGGCCGGCGTAGGCCTATTTCGTTCTCGCGATAATCATTTTCGCGATCAATAGATGAGAGATGATCATGAGCCAGTCGAACCAAGCTTCCCGCCGGAATGTGATGACCGCCGGTTTCGGTCTCGCCGCCGCCGCTTCGCTGGGCGCTTCCGCCCAAGCGGCGCCCACCGCCAAAAAGCCGGCCGCCTCGCCCCACGCGGCCAACCGCGCCGAAAGCGGTTTCGTCACCACCCAGGACGGCGTCCAGATCTTCTACAAGGACTGGGGTCCCAAGAGCGCCCAGCCGATCGTGTTCCACCACGGCTGGCCG
>JAIUNU010000022.1 GCA_020161365.1 Pseudomonadota bacterium
GCGCCCGATGTCGGCGGAGGCGGCTATCTATCCAACCTCGTTTTCCGTGTCAAATCGTTTTTTTCAAAACTTTTCGAACCGGGCGGCGAAACCAGAAAATCCGGATCCGCCAGAGCGGCCAGCTTCTAGAGAAGCCAACCAATCCAGTCAACCGATTATTTTGAAGAAACTTCAAAGTATCGAGTAACTAGACCTAACATCGCGCCGCTGAATTCTTGCGAAGTCTTGGCGGCGATGTTCGGAGCGGCGCTTCTAAAGAGGCGACATTCCGAAGTCAACCAACTCTTTTCGACTTTTTCGAAGCTCCGGAAGACCCGGCATCGAAGAGACAAAAAGAGGATCCCGGGGCCGCCGAAGCCGCCCTTGCGGATCCATCACTGAGTCGATTGGAGCGCGGTTTCTAGCGAAGCGTCTGAACCGATGCAACTCCCTTTCGGGGGCCGCGTCGTCCGGTCGCGATGCCGTTCCGAGCGAGGCGGTGATCTAGTCGGCCAGCCGGCGGCTGGCAACCCCCTCGCGACAATATAACGACGCTCTTTTGACGACGTCGTTAACAGAGGCGTGCGGAGCCCGACTAGGCGGGCTCCAGCCATATCCCTTAGTGCTGGCTCTCCGGGAGACGCACGATCAAGCCGTCCAGCGCGTCGCTCACCTTGATCTGACAGGACAGGCGGCTGTTGGGCTCGACGTTCTCGGCGAAGTCGAGCATCGACTCCTCCATGGCCGACTTGTCGCCGGTCTTATCGAGCCAGGCTTCGTCGACATAGACGTGGCACGTCGCACAGGCGCAGGCGCCGCCGCAGTCGGCGTCGATGCCCGGCACGTTGTTCTTCACGGCGCCTTCCATGACGGTGAGGCCCGGCTTCACGTCGATGACTTGCTCGGCGCCGTCGTGCTGGATGTAGGTGATCTTGGCCATCTGTTTCCCGTTACCCTTGGAAGGCTCTCTATGAGGCGGCCTTAGGCCGCCACCTCTTTCATGGACACCGACGGATCGGCGAGCTTGTTGGCGTCAACCGGCGTGCGCTTGGCGATCAGTTGCTTGCCCGCCATGAATTCAGGCGGCGCGTTCACGGCTTCGACAGCTTGGACCAGATCGCCCTTCAGATGGAAGACGGCGAACTTCGCCGCCGCCACATCACCGCGTACGACCTGGCGGTCGGCGTCGAACGGCAACCCGGCGATCTGCAGTTTGAGATCATACTGGTCCGACCAGAACCACGGCGTCTCGGGGGGCGGCCCCGGACGGCCCAGAATGGCCGAAGCCGCCTGCTTGGCCTGTTCGAGGGCGTTCGGCACGCTCTCCAGTCGAAACTGCCGGTCATAGAGCGGTAGAGGACGGTGGGTGACATCACCAATGGCGAAGATGGACGGGTCGTCGGTGCGCGCCTCGAGGTCGACCACCACGCCATTGACGGTGGACAAGCCGGCGTCCTTGGCCAGCTCATCGTTGGGAACGGCCCCCACCCCGACGAGGGCGACGTCGCAGGCCACGACCCGGCCGTCGGCGAAGCGCACGCCCGTCACGTGACCGTCCCGGCCTTCAAAGGCGGCGACGCCGGCGTTGAGCTCGAACGCGACGCCATGCTTGCCGTGATAGTCCTGGAAGAAATGCGACAGCGTCTCGCAGGCGACACGGGCCAGGACGCGGCTCTCGCGCTCGATGACCATGGCGTGGCTGCCCAGGGCGCGGGCTGAAGCGGCGGCCTCGAGGCCAACATAACCGCCACCGACGACGGCGAGGCGCTTGTCTGGGCCCAGAGCGTTTTTCAGCTGTTCAGCGTCCGCCGCCGTGCGGAGCGCGAGGACCCCGGCGAGATCTGATCCGGGGATTGGCAACTCGCGGGCGCGGGCGCCGGTGGCCAAGACCAGGAAATCGTAGGGTATCACCTCGCCAGAGGCCAGGGTCACGGTCTTGTCGGACCGGTTGATCCGCTCCGCCACCCCGCCAAGCCGCAACATCACGTTGTTCTCGGCGTACCAGTCGGCGGGCTTCAAGGAGAGTGAGTCGGCGTCGGCCTCGCCTTTAAGCCAGGCCTTCGACAAGGGCGGGCGTTGATAGGGCAGCAGCGGCTCGTCCCCGATCAGGACGATCCGGCCTTCGTGACCATACTGGCGCAGGAACGCGGCGACAGAGCCCCCGGCGTGGCCCGCGCCGACGATGACGACGCATGCGTTCTGATTGACGTTAGCGCTCAATGACGCCCTCCCTTTCGTCAAAAATGACGCCGGCGTCACCTATTGGCAAGCGCCTTCGACAGAGGCGGATACGGAATGGGGCGGCTCGTCTCCGAAGCCGCCCCATTTTATTCGTTCTGGACGGTGCGTCAGACGACGCGCTCGACCATCATCTTCTTGATCTCGGCGATCGCCTTGGCCGGGTTCAATCCCTTCGGGCAGACCTGGGCGCAGTTCATGATCGTGTGGCAGCGATAGAGCTTGAAGGGATCCTCAAGCGCATCGAGGCGGTCGCCGGTGGCCTCGTCGCGGCTGTCGATCAGCCAGCGATAGGCATGCAGCAGAGCCGCCGGGCCCAGATACTTGTCGCCGTTCCACCAGTAGCTGGGGCACGAGGTCGAGCAGCAGGCGCAGAGGATGCACTCATAGAGGCCGTCGAGCTTCTCGCGGTCCTCGGGGCTTTGCTTCCACTCGGTCTGCGGCTCGGGCGTATCGGTGTGCAGCCAGGGCTCGATCGAGGCATACTGCGCGTAGAACAGCGTCAGGTCCGGAATCAGGTCCTTGACCACCGGCATGTGCGGCAGCGGGCTGATCTGGACGGCCTTGCCCGGGACCTCGGCCCAGCCGTGGGTGCAGGCCAGGGTGTTGCGGCCGCCGATGTTCATCGAGCACGAGCCGCAGACGCCTTCCCGGCACGACCGGCGGAAGGCCAGGGTCGGGTCGATGTTGTTCTTGATGTAAAGCAGGGCGTCCAGGACCATCGGGCCAACGGCGTCGACATCGACGTCGTAGGTGTCCCAGCGCGGATTGCCGCCCGATTCCGGGTCGTAGCGGTAGATCTTGAAGGTCTTGACCTTCTTGGCGCCGGCCGGGGCGGGCCAGTGCTTGCCCGACTTGACCTGCGAGTTCTTGGGGAGTGCGAGTTCGACCATCGTACCCTCAGTAGACCCGTTGCTTCGGCGGGATGTAAGCGATGTCGTCCGACATGGTGTAGCTGTGGACCGGGCGGTAATCGATCTTCACCTTGCCGGTGTCGAGGTCGAGCCACGCCAGGGTGTGCTTCATCCATTCGGTGTCGTTGCGATCCGAGAAGTCTTCGCGGGCATGGGCGCCGCGGCTCTCGGTGCGGTTGGCCGCGCCGTTCACCGTCACGACCGCCTGACCGATCAGGTTGTCGAACTCCAGGGTCTCCATCAGGTCGGTGTTCCACACCAGACCGCGATCGCTGACCTTGAGATCGGCCTTCTTGTCCCAGACGGCCTGCAGGCGCTTCACGCCGCTGTCGAGGCTTTCGCCGGTGCGGAACACGGCGGCGTCTTCCTGCATCGCCTTCTGCATCTCGAGACGCAGCTCGGCGGTGCCGGTCGAGCCCGAAGCGTTGCGGAAGCGATCAAAGCGCGCCAGGTGCGCGTCGGTCTGGGCGTCCTTCAGCTCGGGCTGCTTGGCGCCCGGCTTGAGGATCTCGGCGCAGCGCAGAGCCGCGGCGCGACCGAACACGACAAGGTCGATCAGCGAGTTGGAGCCCAGGCGGTTGGCGCCGTGCACCGACACGCAGGCGGCCTCGCCCACGGCCATCAGGCCCGGGATCACCTGGTCGGGGTTGTCGCCCGACTTGGTGACGACTTCGCCGTGATAGTTCGTCGGGATGCCGCCCATGTTGTAGTGAACGGTCGGCAGCACCGGGATCGGCGCCTTGGTCACGTCGACGCCGGCGAACACCTTGGCGGTTTCCGAGATGCCGGGCAGGCGCTCGGCCAGGATCTTCGGATCCAGGTGGTCGAGGTGCAGGAAGATGTGGTCCTTGTTGGGACCCACGCCGCGACCTTCGCGGATCTCGATGGTCATCGCGCGGCTGACCATGTCACGCGGGGCCAGGTCCTTCACGGTCGGCGCATAGCGCTCCATGAAGCGCTCGCCTTCCGAGTTGGTCAGGTAGCCGCCTTCGCCGCGGGCGCCTTCGGTGATGAGGCAGCCGGCGCCGTAGATGCCGGTCGGGTGGAACTGCACGAACTCCATGTCCTGCAGCGGCAGGCCGGCGCGCAGCGCCATGGCGTTGCCGTCGCCCGTGCAGGTGTGGGCCGAGGTCGCCGAGAAGTAGGCGCGGCCGTACCCGCCCGTGGCCAGGATCACCATCTGGGCCTGGAAGCGGTGCAGGGTGCCGTCGTCGAGCTTCCACGCCGTCACGCCGCGGCAGACGCCGTCTTCCATGATCAGGTCGAGGGCGAAGTACTCGATGAAGAACTCGGTGTCGTGGGCCAGGGACTGGCCGTACATCGTGTGCAGCATGGCGTGACCGGTCCGGTCGGCCGCCGCGCAGGTGCGCTGGATCGGGCCCTCGCCGAAGTTCTTGGTCATGCCGCCAAAGGCGCGCTGATAGATCTTGCCGTCGGCCGTGCGCGAGAAGGGCACGCCCCAGTGCTCGAGCTCATAGACCGCCGCCGGCGCGTTGCGGGTCAGGTACTCGATGGCGTCCTGGTCGCCCAGCCAGTCCGACCCCTTGACGGTGTCGAACATGTGCCAGCGCCAGTCGTCCTGGCCCATGTTGCCCAGCGAGGCCGAGATGCCGCCCTGCGCCGCCACGGTGTGGCTGCGGGTCGGAAACACCTTGGTGATGCAGGCGGTCTTCAAGCCGGCCTGGGCGGCGCCGAGCGCGGCGCGGAGGCCCGAGCCGCCGGCGCCGACGACGACGACGTCGAACTTGTGATCGATAAACTTGTAGGCCGACATCAATGGGCTCCGGTCACGGTCAGGGCGACCTTGAGAATCGAGAAGACCCCCACAGCGCCGGCCAGCACGCAGACGAAAAGGTTGCCGATGACCAGGGCGGTCTTGGTCGTGAAGCGTTCGATATAGTCTTCGATCACGACCTGAACGGCGCTCTGGAGATGCACGAGGGCGGCGATCAGGAGCAGGCTCAGAAGCACGGCGTTGACGGGCTGCGCCATCCACTGGACGACGACGTCGTGCGGGGCGCGAACCTGCTTGAGCGCCGCGTAGGCCCCCCACAGCGTTAGCGGGGCGAGCGCGAGGCCTGAGACCCGCTCGGTGATGAAGTGGCTGACGCCGTGGCGCGAGGCGCCCATGCCCCGTGCGCGCGACAGCGGCGTGCGGAATTGCTGGACCTGGAATTGATCGTTCTTGCTCATATCAGAACGCTCCGATGCCGCCGGCGATGACCCAGGTGACGATCGTCGCCACCACCGCAAAAGCGATAGCCATGGCGCCGGTCATGTCAGCCGTGCGCGGGGCGAAGCCCTTGCCGGCGTCCCAGAAGGTCTGGCGAAGCGTGTAGGCGACGTTGAAGAACACCGCGAAGGTCTCGCCCAGAAGAACCAGCTTGCCGATCGGGGACCCCAGCAAGCCGACATAGCCCGCATAGGCGTCCGGTCCAGCCGCCAGGGCGGCGGCCCAGCCCGCCAGGATCACGGCGCCGACCCACAGGCCGATAATGCAGCCGCGGTGAAGGATCGAGCAGGCCATCGTGATATGCCAGCGCCACACTTGCAGGTGCGGCGACATCGGGCGCTCAGGCAGCCCCCGGCTCGTGTCGGTCATGAGAGGTCCAACCCCAGTAGCCTTTGTGCGTTGCGGGATGCTTTTAAGCGCGAGGACGGGGGTGTCAATTAAACGGCGCCCTATTGAGAAACGTTCGCAAGGCGGCTTGCGGAAGAAAGCGGAACAATCCGAATGGATCGTGCGTTAGGGTCGGTTGCTTCGGGGGAACAGCATGACCAACGCGATCGACTTCCGCGAAATCTTCGATCGCATTCCTTCGCCCTACATGTTGCTCGATCGAGACCTCCGATATGTCGCGGCCAACGCGGCCTACCTCCGCACGGTCGCTCGAGACTGGACGGCGCTGGAGGGGCGCTACCTCTTCGATGCGTTTCCATCCGAAGGCGCCAATCGACATGAGCTGGAAGCCTCGATCACGCGAGCGCGCGACACGGGCGAAGTCGATGAACTTCCTCTTATCCACTATGCGATCGAACGCCCGGCGCATTTGGGGGGCGGCGTCGAAGATCGCATCTGGAGCGCCACCCACACACCGATACCCGACGCGACGGGCGCAACCCGCTTCATTCTCCAGCACACCCAGGATGTCACCGCGATCCAGCGGCTGAAGGACGCCGCCCTGGGCCAGCGGTCATCCGCTGCGCGCTTGGGAGACGATGTCTTGCGCCGGGCGGAGACGGTGCAAGCCCAGATCCGGCAACTCCGCGCCTTGTTCATGCAGGCGCCGAGCTTCATGGCCGTACTGCGTGGTCCGAACCACATCTTCGATCTCGCCAACAACGCCTACTCTCAACTGATCGGCTGCCGCGACGTGACGGGGCTGCCGCTCAAGACCGCATTGCCAGAGGTGGTGGAACAAGGCTTCGTGGCGCTGCTCGATCGCGTTCTAGAGACGCGAGAGGCGTTCGTCGGCCGCCGCGTCAAGGTCGCGCTGCAACGGGAAGCCGGAGCGCCGCTGGAGGAGCGCTATCTGGACTTCGTCTACCAGCCCATCATCGAGAGCGACGGCTCCGTGGCCGGCGTCTTCGTCGAGGGAATCGACATGACGGATCAGGTGCAGGCCGATGAGCGTCAGCGCCTGTTGCTCGACGAGCTGAACCACCGCGTGAAGAATACGCTGGCGACCGTCCAGGCCATCGCGCAGCAGACGCTCCGGGGGGCGCGCGACCCCGAGACTTTTGCAACCGCCTTTGAGTCCCGGCTGCTTGCGCTGTCCCAGACCCATAACGCCCTCACCGACAGTCACTGGGCGGGCGCGGGCCTGCGCCCAATCCTGCTGCAGGAGCTTGGTCCCTACGGCCCCGAGCGGGTGGAGATGAAGGGTCCGGACGTCCACCTGCCGGCGCGGGTGGCCTTGTCGCTGGGCATGGTCTTCCATGAGCTGGCCACCAACGCCGCGAAGTACGGAGCGCTTGCGACGGCGGGAAAGTTGATCCTGACCTGGTCGACAAGCAATGACGCGCTGCGGTTCGAATGGCGCGAGACCGGCGGCCCGGCAGTCGTCATGCCGGAGCGGCGCGGATTCGGGTCGCGGCTCATCGAGCGCAGCATCACCGGCGAGCTTCGAGGCTGGGTCGAGGCCGACTACGCGCCCGACGGTCTGGTCACGCGGTTCGAGACCCCATTGGTCCGCGATCCAGCCTGAGGCGCTTGTGCGATACGCTCCAGGGAAGTCCTAGTCGCGCAAGGTTTGCAGGGCCAGGTGCTGCAGAAGCATGATGGTCTTGGCGTCCCTGATGCGGCCGTCGCCGATCATCGCCAGGGCCTCGGCGATCGGGAGCTCCAGCACCTCGATATCCTCGCCCTCGTCGGGATGGCCGCCGCCTGCGCCGACGCGCATCGTGGCGTCGTACTCCGCGACGAAGAAGTGCAGGATCTCGGTGACCGAGCCTGGACTCATGAAGGCTTCAAAGACCTTGCGGACCGCTCCCAGGCGATAGCCCAGCTCTTCCTCGACCTCGGCCCGGATGCGGACCTCGGGCTCGGCGTCGTCCAGCAGGCCGGCGGCGGCTTCGATCAGCAGGTCGTCATGACCGTTGACGAAGGCCGGATAGCGGAACTGCTTGACCAACAACACCGTCCGGTTGGCGAGATTGTAGGGCAGCAGGACAGCGCCATTGCCGCGATCGTAGTGCTCGCGCGACTGGGTCTGCCACGTCCCATCGCGGCGTCTCCAGTCGAAGGTGGTCGTGCGCAGGACGCACCAGTTGTCGGAGAGGAGCCTGGTTTCGCGGACTCGAATGCGATCCTTCACCGACATCAGCGCCTCCTAGTCCCGGACCCGGCCGACATAGTCGGCGGACCGCATTTCCTGCAGGCGCGAGACGGTCCGCTCGAACTCGAAGGCCCCATCCCCTTCCGGATAGAGCTGCTCCGGCTCGGCCTCGGCCAAAGCCACCAGCTTGACGTCAGCCTCGTAGAGCGCGTCGACCAGGGTGTTGAACCGCCGGGCGGCGTCGCGACGCGCGGGGGTCAGGCAGGGCACGTCTTCGAGGAAGATGGTATGGAACCGCTCGGCGACAGCGAGATAGTCCTGAGGCCCCAGGGCCTGCTGGCACAAACTCGCGAACGAAGACCGCACCAGCCCGCCGGCGGCGCGCGGCAACCGCATCTTCCGCCCGAGCACTTCCAGCGTGGCGCCTGTCTCCGGCGCGCCGTCCAACATGTCGGCCCAGAGGCGGTCGAACTCGGCCTGGCTGGCCTTGTCGTTTGGCGCCAGCCAGGTCCGCGCCGCGCGCAAACGATCCAGGCGGAAATCCACCGGACCTCGCACCGCCACGACATCCATCGCCAACTTCAGCATATCGATGAAGGGCAGGAAGAGCTGGCGGTTCAGGCCGTCCTTGTAGAGGTCCTCGGGCGGCCGGTTGGACGTCGCCACCAGGGTCACGCCCCGGGCGAACAGGGCCTCAAATAAACGCCCCAGGATCATGGCGTCGGCGATGTCGGTGACCTGCAATTCGTCGAAGCACAGCAGGCGCGCCTCGCCGGCGATCCGTTCGGCGGTCGGCGCGACCGGGTCGTCGCCCTTGTGCTGGCCAAAGCGCGCCTTGCGCGCGGCGGCGTCGCCCTTGCGCCAGGCGTCGATGTCGGCGTGCACCTCGGCCATGAACGCGTGGAAGTGGATGCGGCGCTTCTTGGCCACCGGCGCGCTGTCGAAGAACAGGTCCATGACCATGGACTTGCCCCGACCGACCGGCCCCCAAAGGTAGACGCCGCGCTGGCTCTTGGGCTTGCGGCCAAAGAACGAGAAGCCTGGCTCGCCGGCGGCGTCGAGATCCGCTTCCAGGCGCGATAGGGCCTCGACCGCAGCGGCCTGGGCGACGTCGGGCCTGATCTCGCCCTGGGCCAGGCGCTCGCGATAGGCGGTGCGAAGGGATGTCGGCATCGAGGATTGCGGTTAGCGCGTGCGCAGCGCCGGGGAAAGGGGCTTTGCGCCCTCAACATCACTGGAACGACGCGCTATGGGATGGGTATGAGCACCCTTTTTCTGCCCGACGAGGGCGCGACTCAAGCGCTGGGTCGCCAGCTGTCGGCGTCTTTGCGCCCCGGCGACGCCGTCTGCCTGACTGGCCCCCTGGGCGCGGGTAAGTCGACCCTGGCCCGGGCCCTGATCCGCGCCCTGACGACGCAGGATGAAGAAGTGCCCAGTCCGACCTTCACCCTCGTCCAATTCTACGAGACGCCGAGCTTCGCCCTGGCCCACTTCGACCTCTACCGCCTGTCGGATCCCGATGAGGCCTATGAGATCGGCCTGGACGAGGCGCTGAACGGCGGCGTCGCCCTCATCGAATGGCCTCAGCGCCTGGAAGGGCGTTTGCCGCCGAATCGGCTCGATATAGACATCGCCCTCGACGGCGACGCGCGACGCGCCGCCATTACGGCGCACGGTAGTTTCGAAGGACGTCCCCTTGAGTTCTGAACGCCTCCTCGGCTCTGAAAGAGAAACGGCCAAGGCCGCGTTCCTGTCGGTCCACGGCTTCGGCGATGTCCGTCGCCAGTCGCTGGGCGGCGACGCCTCAACGCGCGCCTATGAGCGGCTACATCGCGGCGAGCAGAGCTTCATCTTCATGGACCAGCCGCCCTCGGTCGAGACCGCGCCTTGTCCGCCAAACGCTTCGCCGTTCGAGCGGGCGGCGCTGGGCTACAACGCCCTGGCGCGCCTGGCGGCGGGCCGCGTCGACGCCTTCGTCGCCTGTTCAGGATGGCTGAACGCCCAGGGCCTGTCGGCCCCCAGGGTGCTCGCGGCCGATCCTGGGGCGGGCCTGGCCGTGCTGGAAGACCTAGGCGACGACCTCTACGCACGCCTGATCGAAGCGGGAACCGACGAGGCCCCGCTGTACGACGCCGCCATCGACGGCCTGCTGGCGATCCGCGCAGCGCCGACGCCCGAGGTCCTGGACTATGACGGTTCGACCTGGCCGCTTCTGACCTATGACGATCTGGCCCTGAAGACCGCCCATGACATCTTCGTCGAGTGGCAGCCCAAGTTCCGCGACATCACCTTCGACGAAGCGGCCCTGGCCGAGTGGGAAGCGATCTGGGCGCCGATCCGCGCCAAGGGCGAGGCCGGCGCGACGGTCTTCTGCCACCGCGACTATCACGCCGAGAACCTGATCTGGCTGCCGCAGCGCGACGGCGCGGCGCGGGTCGGCATGCTGGACTTCCAGGACGCGGTCCTGGCCCATCCGGCCTGGGACCTGTCGATGCTGCTGCACGACGCCCGCCGCACCGTCTCGCCCGAGCGTGAGGCCGCCTGCCTCAACCGCTATCTGGCGGCCCGGCCCGACCTGGACCGGACCGCCTTCCTGGCCGACTACCATGCGCTGGGCGCGCTCAACATCATCCGGATCCTGGGCATCTTCGCCCGCCTGGTGACCCGCGACGGCAAGCCCCGCTACGCCGATTTCATCCCGCGCCTATGGGTCTATCTGGACGTCTGCTTCGCTGATCCCGCGCTCGCCGACCTCAAGGCCTGGTTCGATCGCTACGTGCCCGTGGAGACGCGCCGATGAGCCAGGCGCCCAAGATCGCCATGGTGCTGGCCGCTGGTCTCGGCACCCGCATGCGCCCCCTGACCAACGACCGGCCCAAGGCCCTGGTCGAGGTCGCCGGCAAGGCGCTGATCGATCACATGCTGGATCGCCTGGTCGCGGCCGGCGTCGAGACCGCCGTGGTCAATGTCCACTACTTCGCCGACCTCGTAGAGACCCACCTGCGAGCCCGCGAAGCCAAGGGCCTCGGCCCTCGGATCGTCATCTCCGACGAGCGCGCCCAGGCGCTGGAGACCGGCGGCGGGATCAAGCACGCTCTCCCCTTGCTCGGCGAAGGTCCCGTATTCGTCGCCAATATCGACTCGATCTGGATCGAGCACGCCGGAGCGGCCGTCGACGCGGTGGCGGCCGCCTGGGATCCCGCGCGGATGGACGTCTGCCTGATGCTGGCCTCGACCACGGGATCGCTGGGCTTCCACGATACGGGCGACGTATTCCTCGGCGCCGATGGCGTCGTGCGCTTCAAGGACGCCGGTGAGATCGCGCCGCTCGTCTATGTCGGCGTCCACATCTGCAAGCCGGCGATCACGGCCGAGGGTCCCGAGGGACCGTTCTCGCTGCTGCCGCTGTGGAAACGCCTGGCGGCCGACGGCCGGGTCCACGGCGTCGCGCCCCAGGGCCTCTGGATGCATGTCGGCGATCCGCAGGCCAAGCTGGCCGCCGAAGCCCGGCTCGCCCAGGCATGAGCGGGGCCGCGCCGTTCTTCGAGCGAGAAGGGCCGCGCTGGTATTCGATTCCGGCGCACCGCCCGTTCGTCGACGATCTAGCGCGGGGCCTGTTGAAAACACTGGAGCCGCTGGGCCCCGAGGCCTTGCCCCGCGCCACGGTGCTGACCCCCACCCGCCGGGGCGCCCGGGCCCTGGCCGACGCCT
This sequence comes from Pseudomonadota bacterium, assembly GCA_020161365.1. Lineage (GTDB taxonomy): Bacteria > Pseudomonadota > Alphaproteobacteria > Caulobacterales > Caulobacteraceae > Caulobacter. The sequence continues at coordinate 11,621 of JAIUNU010000022.1, forward strand.
TCCTCGCCGTTGGCGGCGGTCGCGCGCTGTTGCTGCCGCAGATCCGACCACTGGGCGACCTGGACGAGGGCGAGCCGCCCTTCGAGCCCGGCGAACTGTCGCTGATCCTCCCGCCGGCGATCTCTTCCCGGCGGCGGCGGTTCGAACTGGCGCGCCTCGTGACCGACCACGGCGACAAGCTGTCGTTCAAGCCGGGTCCGGTTCAAGCCCTTGAGCTGGCCAAGGCGCTCAGCGAATTTCTCGACAGCTGCCAGATCGAGGAAGTGAACTTCGACGACAAGCTGGACGGACTCGCCGAGGGCGATCTGGCGCAGCACTGGCAGGTCTCGGCCCGGTTCCTGCGGTCGGTGCTGCGGGCCTGGTCGGCGCGCCTGAACGATGTTGGCCTGATCGATGTCTCCGAACGTCGGGTCCGGCTGCTGCGCGCGCTGGAGGCCCAGTGGCGCGACAACCCGCCGACCGAGGTGCTGGTCGCCGCCGGTTCGACCGGCACAGCGCCCGCAACCGCTGACCTGCTGCGCGTGGTCGCCGCCGCGCCCAAGGGGGCCGTGGTCCTGCCGGGTCTCGATGAGGATTTGGCCGACACCGCCTGGACCAAGATCGAGGGCTCCCAGGGTGAGCAGCATCCGCAGGGCGCGATGAAGCGCCTCCTGGACCGTGCCGGGGTCTCCCGCGCCGAGGTCCGCGCCTGGGTTCCCGAGGTCGACAGCCGGGGCCGCTGGCGTCGCCGCATCGTCAACGAGGCCCTGCGCCCCGCCGAGGCCACCGCCGACTGGCTGAGCCAGATCGCCGCCCTGCGCGCCGAGGCGCCGGAGCTTGATCCCGTCGCCGAAGGGCTGAAGGGGTTCTCGGTCATCGCCGCCCGGGCCGAGGAAGAGGCCGCCGGCGCCTGCGCTTTGCTTCTGCGCGAAGCGCTCGAGGATCCCGAGCGCACCGCCGCCCTGGTGACGCCCGACCAGACCCTGGCGCGCCGGGTCATGACGCGCTTGCAACGCTGGGGCGTGATCCCCGACAGCTCGGCCGGCGCGCCCCTGGCCGCCGCCGGATCGGCGATCCTGGCCCTGCATCTGGCGCGTCTGGTCGAGGAGCCGCTCAATCCGGTCCGCCTGCTGGCCTTCGCCAAGCACCCGCTCGTGCTGGGCGAGGACGAGGCCTCGGCCGCCCTTCTGCTTGAGCGCAAGGGCCTGCGCGGCGCCGCGCCGGGATCGGCCGACATCCTTCGCGCCCGTCTCCGCGACGCACCGGACGCCCTGGCCTTGGCCGACCGGGTCCTCGCCGCCGTCGACCGCGCCGCCGCGCCCTATGGTGATCGCAAGCTCGCCGCCCCGGCCCGCGCGGCCCAGACTCTGGTCGAGGCGCTGGAGTCGCTGATCGCGCCCCATCGCCTTTGGGCGGGCAATGCCGGGGAGTGCCTGGGCACGCTGATGGCCGCCCTGATCCAGGACGGCGAGCCCCTGCCCGACGCCTCGCCCCAGGCCTTCGCCGATATTCTCGACCGCCTCGTCAACGAAGAGACCGTCCGGGTCGGCGGCGCGACCCATCCGCGTCTGCGCATCCTCGGGGCCATCGAGGCGCGGCTTGTGCGCGCCGACCGCTTGGTGCTGGCGGGGCTGGAGGAAGGCGTCTGGCCGCAGGGCGCGCCGATCGATCCGTTCCTGTCGCGGCCGATGCGCCAGCGCCTCGGCCTGCCGCCGCCCGAACGCCGGATCGGCCTGACCGCCCACGACTTCGCCCAAGCCGCCAGCGCGCCGGACGTGGTTCTGGTCCATTGCGAGCGGCGCGGCGGCGCGCCCGCCGTCGAGTCGCGCTGGCTGTGGCGCCTGAAGACCCTGGCCGCCGGCGCAGGCCTGGCGCTGCCGCGCCGCGACGACGTGCTGGACTGGGTCCGCGCGATGGACGCGCCTGGCCCCTATGCGCCCATCGGCCGCCCCGCGCCCAAACCGCCCGTCGAGGATCGTCCGCGTAAGATGGCCGTCACGCGCGTTGAGGCCCTGACCCGCGATCCCTACGCCGTCTGGGCCCGTGACATTCTGAAACTCTATCCGCTGGAGCGTCCCGACGAGCCGGTCGAAGCCCGGGCGCGCGGGACAGCGATCCATGCCGCCTTCGAAAAGTTCGCCGAGCTCTATCCCGACGCCGTGCCGGCGGAAGCGGCCGCCGCCTTCGAAAAGCTCTATGTCGACGCCCTGGTCAGCGCCGGCATGCCGCCGACGGCCCTGGCCCGCGAGAAGGCCCTGGCCCGCGAGGCGGCCGCCTGGGTCGCCGATTGGGAACGCCAGCGCCGCACCAGTGTCCGACGCATTGTCGTCGAGGCCGAGGGCAAGCTGGAGCTCTCCATCAACGGCCGCGCGTTCACCCTCACCGCCAAGGCCGACCGCATCGAACCGACGCCAGACGGAACGGCCCATATTCTCGATTACAAGACCGGCGCCGCCCCGTCCCAGAAGCAGGTCGACACCGGCTTCTCGCCGCAGCTGACCCTGACGGCGGCCATCCTGATGAACGGCGGGTTCCCGGACCTCGGCAAGCCGACGCCCGGCGACCTGACCTATGTCCGCGTCACCGGCCGCCGCCCCGCCGGCGAGGAGCAGGTCCGCGCCAACGCAGGCGCCGAGAGCGAGGAGGCCGCGCGCAAGGCGATGGACGGCCTCGTTAAGCTGGTCGAGCGCTACGACGACCCCGACGAGCCCTACCGCTCGCGGGTCGCGCCGCAGTTCGTGAAGGAGCATCCGGGCGACTACGCCCATCTGGCCCGGGTGTTCGAATGGTCGACCAGCGGCGACGATGGGGAGAGCGAATGAGGTCGCTCGTCCAAATCCTCCCCCCAGCAGGGGAGGTGGTCGCGCAGCGACCGGAGGGGGAAGTGCGATCGGCGGGGTCATTCCCCCCTCCGGTCCTTCGGACCACCTCCCCCACGGGGGGAGGATTGTGATGCACGACCCCCAGCGTATCGCCGCCGATCCGACGATCTCGGCCTTCGTCACCGCCAACGCGGGCTCGGGCAAGACCAAGACCCTGATCGACCGCGTCGCGCGCCTTTTGCTGGCCGGGGTCGAGCCGCAGGCGATCCTTTGCGTGACCTACACCAAGGCCGCCGCCGCCGAGATGCAGCGGCGCCTGTTCGACCGGCTGGGCAAGTGGTCGGTGACCAGCGACACCGACCTGAGCGCTGAGCTGGTCAAGCTGGTCGGCGAAGCCGACGCCCGCTACGACGCCAAGAGCCTGTCCGACGCCCGCGCGCTGTTCGCGAAGGCGCTGGAGACACCGGGCGGCCTGAAGATCCAGACCATTCACGCGTTCTGCGAGAAGCTGCTGCGGCGCTTCCCGCTGGAGGCCGGGGTCTCGCCAGGCTTCACCGTGATGGACGACCAGGCCGGCGCCGCCATCGCCCGCGCCGCGCGACGCGCCGTCGCCGCCTGGGTCGACACGCACGATGACGCGTTCTCAGAGGCGTACGCCCGCTTCTCGGTCGCCCTGGATTTCCAGAGCTTCGAGGCGATGTTCGCCGGTTTCGAAGCCCGGCGCGGCCAGATCACGGCCTATGTCCAGCGCTGCGGCGGCCTGGCCGGAGCGATCGCCGACGCCTGGGCGCGTTGCGGCTTTGACGCCCCGACCTCGGCCGAAGACCTCGCCGTCAGGACCATGGCCCGCCTCGACCTGCCGGCCTGGCGCGCCGCTGCGACGGTGCTGTTCGACGGCGGCGGCAAGCAGGACGCCAAGTACGCCGAGGCCCTGGCCGCCGTCGCCCGCGATCCCGACGCTACCCTGGACCTGGCTCTGCGCGCCCTCTTCACCGAAGGCGGCGAGGGCACGCCCGCCACCTGGCCGGCCAAGACCTCGGGCCTGAAGAGCCGCGAGGACCTGCGCGAGGCCCTCTTGCTGGAGCAGGCCAAGCTGGAGGCCGCCCGCGAACAGGTCCGCGCCGCCAGGGTGGCCGAGGACACCCAGAACGCCCTGTTGCTGGCCGGCCTCTATATCGAACGTCACATCGCCGAGAAGGAAGCGCGCGGCGCGCTCGACTTCACCGACCTGATCGACAAGACGCGACTGCTGCTGACCGAGAAGGTCGAGGCCGCCTGGGTGCTCTACAAACTGGATGGCGGCATCGACCACATCCTCTTGGACGAGGCCCAGGACACCGCTCCCGAGCAGTGGGAGATCCTGCGCGCTCTGACCGCCGACTTCTTCGTCGGCGAGACGTCCGAGGGCTGGAGCGGCCGCCGCGCCGAACGGACCCTGTTCGTGGTCGGCGATGAGAAGCAGTCGATCTACTCGTTCCAGGGCGCCGACCCGACGCGTCTGCTGGAAGAGACCCAGAGCTATATTTCGCGGATCGAGGCGGTCGGCGCGGTCGGCAAGGGCGTGCCGCTGACGGTCTCGTATCGCTCGACTCATCAGGTCCTGAGCTTCGTCGACGCCCTGTTCTCCGATCCGGACACCCGCGAAGGGGTGCCGCCCCCCGTCGGTCAGGACCTGGTCCGGCACGAACTTTTCCGCCACGGTCACCCCGGCTGTGTCGACCTCTGGCCGTTGACCCGCGAACTTCCGGGCGAGGAACGGGAGGCCTGGGAGAAGCCGCTCGACGAGGAGAGCGAACGCAGCGCCAATCGCCGTCTGGCCGAAGCGATCGCCGCCGAGACCAAGGCGATCCTGGATCGCGGCGATGCTGTGTTCGACAAGGATCTGGGCCGGCATCGCGCCGCCCACGCCGGCGACATTCTGGTCCTCGTGCGCCGCCGCAAGGTCTTGTTCGAGGAGATCATCCGAGCCCTGAAACGGCGCGGCGTGCCGGTGGCCGGGGCCGACCGCCTGGCGCTCTCGAGCCATATCGCCTTTGAAGACTTGCTGGCCCTGGGCCGGTTCATCCTGTTCCCCGAGGACGACCTGACCCTGGCGGCCCTGTTGAAGACGCCGTTCTGCGGGCTTGTCGACGATGACGTCTATGCGCTGGCCAAGGGGCGAAGGGCGACGCTTTGGGCGGAACTTGTTCGACGGTCGGAAGAGCGTCCGGAATGGAGCGCCGCCCGCACGGTGCTCGACTGGGCGCTCGTCGAAGGACGCCGCCGCCAGCCGTTCGAGTTCTACGCCGGCTGGCTGGGCCTGACGGACGAGAGCGGCCGCTCGCACCGCGCCAAGGTCCTGACCCGGCTGGGCGCCGAGGCCGAAGAGGCGCTGGACGAGTTCCTGGCCCAGGTGATGGAGGCCGAGCAACGCGGCGTTCGCGACCTGGAGGCGCTGGTCGCCGACTTCGCGGCGCTGGACATCGTGGTCAAGCGCGAGATGGAAGGCGCTCGCCGTGAGGTGCGGGTGATGACCGCCCACGGCTCCAAGGGCCTGGAGGCGCCGATCGTCTTCCTGCCCGAGACGACGGTCAAACGCGGCGCCGGCGGCTCGCCGCTGCTGGTCACCGAGGACGGGGCCCTGCTGTGGTGCGCGTCCGGCAAGGGCGACTGCGCCGCCTCGGCCAAGGCCCGCAAGCTGCGCGAGGACAAGGAAAGCCAGGAGGCCCTGCGCCTTCTGTACGTGGCCCTGACCCGGGCCCGCGAGCGCCTGATTCTGTGCGGTCGTATCGACGCCCGCACCAAGGACGACAAGGTCGGCGGCTGGTACGCAGCCGCCCGCGCCGCTTTCGCCCATCCCGACATCGCGCCGGGCGTCAGGACGATCGGCGAGGGCGACACGGCGTTCCTGCGCTACGGCCACGATCCGCTCAGCGCGCCGAGGCTTGACCGCGCCGAGGCCGCCGTCGCCGCCGCGCCCGCCTGGATCACGGCGCCGGCTACGCCCGAGCCCGCCGCCGCCCGCTACGCAGCGCCGTCGCGGCTGGAGGATACCGCCCGCGTTCCCGCCCCCTCGCCCCTGGCCCGGATCGCCGGCCTTGGCCGCTATCGGCGCGGCGAGCTCATTCACAAGCTGCTCCAACTGTTGCCGGATCTGCCGCCCGCCCAGCGCCCCGACGCGGCGCGGCGCATCCTGGCGGCCGAGCGCGACCTGACCGACGCCCAGCGGACGGAGATGGCCGGCGCGGCGTTCGGGGTCCTGGAGGACGCGCGATTCGCCGCGGTGTTCGGGCCCAATTCGCGGGCCGAGGTCGCCCTGGCCGGGACCAGCGTCCATCTGCCCCAGGGCCTGGCCGTCTCCGGACGGGTCGACCGGCTGGTTGTGGACGACGAGCGCGTGCTGGTGGTCGACTACAAGACCAACCGCCCCTCGCCTGACCGGATCGAGGACGCCGATACGGCCTATCTGGCCCAGATGGCGGTCTATGCGGCCGTGCTACGCGAGGTCTTCCCCGGCCGCGCGGTGGAGGCGGCGCTGGTGTGGACCGACGGTCCCAAACTGATGCCCGTTCCAGAAAAGGTGATGGCCGAGGCGCTGGCGCGGTTGGCTTAATCCCGTTGCCGGACGCGCCCAGTCCCCCTACATCTTGGCCAACCGCCCGGGCGTTTCCGGGCCCGACCCTTATCGCGTCCTCCGCGCCGGACTCCGCCGCGCGACGCCAGACTGGAGCAAGCCATGAGCACCGTTGTGGTGACCGACGCCACCTTCGAATCCGACGTCCTGAAGGCCAGCAAGCCCGTGCTCGTCGACTTCTGGGCCGAATGGTGCGGCCCGTGCAAGCAGATCGCCCCGGCGCTGGAGCAGCTCTCCGAAGAGCTGGCCGACGTGGTGACCATCGCCAAGGTCAATATCGAGGACAGCCCGACGACCCCGTCGCGCTACGGCGTGCGCGGCATCCCGACCATGATGCTGTTCCGGGATGGCCAGATGACGTCGATGAAGGTCGGCGCAATGCCCAAGCAGAAGATCCTGGAATGGCTGAACGAAGCCGGCGTCCAGGCGGCCTAAGCGCCTTCTTCCGCTAAGTTCGAAACGCCCGCTCCGACCTGTCCGGCGCGGGCGTTTTGCTGTCAGGTCGGCCAGGTTTCCGGACTCATGGCCAGCACTTCCCCCGCCAGATAGAGCGAGCCGCAGATCAGGACATGCGGCGCAGGCTCGAGCTGCAGCGCGCGGCTGAGCGCATCCTCAACCGAATCGCAGGCGCAGGCCCGCAAACCCGCCAGCTCGGCGGCGGCGGCGGTCTCGGCGGCGCTAGCGGCGGCGTGGCCTTCGAAGGTCACCGTGAACACCTTGGCCGCCGCGCCTCGGAACGGCGTGAAGAAGCCGGTGGCGTCCTTGTTGGCCAGCAGGCCGGAAATCAGGGCGACCGGCCGGCCGTCGCGGGCGGCAAGGTCGGCGACGGCGCGCGAGACCGCGCGGCCCGCGTGAGGATTGTGGCCGCCGTCCAGCCAGAGATCAGCGCCCGCCGCCTTGGCGCGTTCGGCCAGCGGGCCTGCCGTCAGGCGCTGGAACCGGGCGGGCCAGGCGGCGCTCGCGATCCCACGGCCCATGGCGGCCTCGTCGAGGCGCGAATCGCCCAAGGCCAGCAGGGCGGCGACCGCCAGGCCGGCGTTGGCGAACTGGTGCTCGCCGGGCAGCGACGGGGCGGGCAGGTCCAGCAGGCGGTCCTGCATCTGCACCAGCAGCCGTCCTCGCTCGCCCCAGGCGTCGAAGTCCCGGCCCATCAGCGTCAGCTCGACGCCGGCCAGGGCGGCGGTCGTGTCCAGCACGTCCTCGGCGTCGGCTTGCTGGCGGGCCGAGACCACCGGCGCGTCCGGCTTGATGATCCCGGCCTTCTCCACCGCGATCTGGGCGATGGTGTCGCCGAGGAACTCGCGATGGTCGATGTCGATGGGCGCGATGACACTGACCGCCGGACGCTGAATGACATTGGTCGCGTCGAGGACACCGCCCAGTCCCACCTCGACGATGCACAGATCGGCCGGAACCTCGGCGAAGGCGACAAAGGCGGCCGCCGTGGTGATCTCGAAGAAGGTAATTGGCTGACCGGCGTTGGCCTGCTCGACGCGGTCCAGCACGTCGGCCAGGTGGTCGTCGGTGATCAGGGTTCCGGCCAGACGGATACGTTCGGCGAATCGGACAAGGTGCGGCGAGGTAAAGACATGAACCTTCAGGCCGGCCGCCTCGGCCATGGCCCTCAGGAAGGCGACCGTCGAGCCCTTGCCGTTAGTGCCGGCCACGTGGATGACCGGCGGCAGGCGATCCTGCGGGTCGCCCAGGGCTGCGCAGAGCCGGCGCATCCGGTCCAGCGACAGGTCGATCAGCTTGGGATGCAGCGCCTTCAGCCGCTCAAGGGCGGCGTCGTGCGCACGGAGGTGCTCGGCCAAGGCGGCGCTCAGGCCGCCTTGCGCTTGCGGCCCATCATCAGGGTGCCCAGCAGCGAGCCTAGGACTTCCGGCAGCTCCTTGCGGTGCGTGACGCGGTCGACCATGCCCTTTTCGACGAGGTATTCCGAGCGCTGGAAGCCCGGCGGCAGGGTCTCGCGGATGGTCTGCTCGATGACGCGCGGGCCGGCGAAGCCGATCAGCGCGCCCGGCTCGGCCAGATGAATGTCGCCCAGCATGGCGTAGGAGGCGGTGACGCCGCCGGTGGTCGGGTCGGTGAGGACCACGACGTACGGCAGGGCGGCGTCCTTAAGCTCGTTGATGGCCAGGGTCGTGCGCGCCATCTGCATCAGCGACAGCGCGCCTTCCTGCATCCGGGCGCCGCCGGCGGCGGTGAAGGCGATCAGCGGAACTTGACGCTCCAGCGCGGCCTTGGCGGCGGCGATGAAGCCCTCGCCCGCGGCCATGCCCAGCGAACCGCCCATGAAGGCGAAGTCCTGCACCAGCACCACGGCGTCGACGCCGCCGACCTTGCCGTAGCCGATGGCCATGGCGTCCGGCTCGCCCGTCGCCTTGCGGGCGGCGGCCAGGCGGTCCTTGTAGGGCTTGCCGTCCGAGAACTTCAGCGGATCCTCGACGACCGGCGGGGTCGGCAGGGGCTCGTACTGGCCGTCATCGAAGGTGAACTTGAAGCGGGCTTCCGGCCCGATCCGCATGTGGCGACCGGCCGGCGTGACCCACAGAGCCGCCTCCAGGTCGGAGCGGAAGATCATCTCGCCCGTGTCGGGGCACTTGACCCAGAGGTTCTCGGGCGTCTCACGCTTGGCGAACGCGCCGCGTACGCCGGGGGCGATCCGCGACAGCCAACCGCCGCCACGGCGCTCCGCTGTTTTCTTGTCGCCCTTTTTCGGGTCCTGGGGTTCAGCCATAGCCATAGCCTTAAAGCCTCACTTCGTCCCGACTCGCGCCGAACGCACAGCCTTAGCCAGCTCCGACGCTTTTAGAAGAACCTTCTCGGTCACGTTTTCGTTCAACTGCGCTGCGGACTCGATTTCATCCACAAGCGCGGAGCCCACGACGGCCGCGTCGGCCACCTTGGCGACGGCGGCGGCCTGGTCCGGGGTACGGATGCCAAAGCCCACGGCGACCGGCAGACCCGAGGCCTTGCGCAGGCGCTCGACAGCGGGGGCCACATCGGCGGCGTCGGCCGACTTCACACCGGTCACCCCGGCGACCGAGACGTAATAGACAAAGCCCGAGGTCCGGCGCACGACCATCGGCAGGCGGGCGTCGTCGGTGGTCGGGGCGGCCAAGCGGATCAGGGCGATGCCTTCGGCTTCCAGGGCGTCCGACAGCGGGTCGGCCTCTTCGGGTGGGCAGTCGACGATGATCAGGCCGTCGACCCCGGCCTTGGCGGCGAGGCTAGCGAAGGTCTCGAAGCCCTTGTTCAGCACCGGGTTCAGATAGCCCATCAGGATGACCGGCGTATCCTGGTCGCCTTCGCGGAAGGCGGCCACGAGATCCAGCGTCCCCTGCAGGGTCATGCCCGACTTCAGGCCCCGTTGGGCGGCGCGCTGGATGGTCGGCCCCTCGGCCATCGGGTCCGAGAAGGGGAAGCCCAGCTCGATCAAATCAGCGCCAGCCGCCGGCAGGCCCTTGAGCACCGAAAGCGTGGTGGCGGCGTCAGGATCGCCGGCCATCACATAGGTCACGAAGCCGGCGCGATTTTCGGCCTTCAGCGCCGCAAAGCGGCGGTCGATACGGTCTTTGGTCACGCGAGGTCGGTCCTAGATCTTGCGCCCGAGGGCTTCGGCCACCGTGAAGATGTCCTTGTCGCCGCGACCGCAGAGGTTCATCACCACGATCTTGCCCTTGCCCAGCTCCTGAGCGATCTCGCCGACGCGGGCCAGCGCGTGGGCCGGTTCCAGCGCCGGGATGATCCCTTCCAGCGTCGAGCACAGCTTGAAGGCTTCCAGGGCCTCGGTGTCCGTGGTCGAGACATATTCGGCGCGGCCGATCTCGTGCAGGAACGAGTGCTCCGGCCCAATGCCCGGATAGTCGAGACCCGCCGAGATCGAGTGGGCGTCGATGATCTGGCCGTCGTCGTCCTGCAAGAGATAGGTGCGGTTGCCGTGCAGCACGCCCGGGCGCCCGCCGGTCAGCGAGGCGGCGTGCTTGTCGGTGGACACGCCATGGCCGGCCGCCTCCACGCCGATCAGGCGCACGCCCTCGTCGGCGAGGAACGGGTGGAACAGGCCGATGGCGTTCGAGCCGCCGCCGATGCAGGCGACCACCGCGTCGGGCAGGCGGCCTTCCATCTCGAGGATCTGTTCGCGGGCTTCGGCGCCGATCACGCTCTGGAAGTCGCGGACCATCACCGGATAGGGGTGCGGGCCGGCGGCGGTGCCGATCAGGTAGTAGGTGTCGTGCACGTTGGTGACCCAGTCGCGCATCGCCTCGTTCATGGCGTCCTTGAGGGTGCCCGTCCCGGAGCTCACGGGGCGGACTTCCGCGCCCAGGAGATTCATGCGGAAGACGTTCGGCTTCTGACGCTCGACGTCGGTGGCGCCCATGTAGACGACGCACGGCAGACCAAAGCGGGCGCAGACGGTGGCGGTGGCCACGCCGTGCTGGCCGGCGCCCGTCTCGGCGATGATACGGGTCTTGCCCATGCGCATGGCCAGGAGGATCTGGCCCAGGGCGTTGTTGATCTTGTGCGAGCCGGTGTGGTTCAGCTCGTCGCGCTTGAAATAGATCTTGGCCCCGCCGAAGTGCTCGGTCAGGCGCTCGGCGAAATAGAGCGGGCTCGGCCGGCCGGCGTAGTGGGTGTTGTAGCTCTTCAGCTGCGCCTGGAATTCCGGGTCGGCCTTGGCGTCGGCATAGGCCTTGCCCAGGTCCAGAACCAGCGGCATCAGGGTCTCGGCGACATAGCGGCCGCCGAACCCGCCAAAGCGGCCTTCCGCATCGGGATAGGCCGAGTAGTCATTGGGTTTCGCAGGAGCGTTCACGAGGGCTTCCGAGCTGGGCTTTTCAGTCTTGGGCGCGTTTGACGGCGTCGAGAAACGCCGTGATCAGAGCCGGGTCCTTTAGGCCGGGACCACGCTCCACGCCAGAAGAAACGTCCACCAGGGGCGTTCCGGAGGTCTTGATGGCCTCGCCGACGTTCCACGGATCCAGCCCGCCGGCCAGGAAATGCGGCCGCGAAAAGCGCCTGCCGGTCAGCAGCCCCCAATCGAAGCGGGCGCCGGTGCCGCCGGGCAGGACCGAGCCTTCCACGGGTTTGGCGTCGAACATCAGGTGCTCGGCCACGCCATCGAAGGCGGCCGCCTGGTCGACGTCCGCCGGCGACGACACCGAGAACGCCTTGATGACGCCGACACCGGCCCGGGCGGTGATCTCGCGGACCCGCGAGGGCGTCTCCTTGCCGTGGACCTGGATCAGGTCGGGTCGCATCGTCGCCATCAGGCGGTCGATCAAGGCGTCGTCCGGGTCGACCGTGACCGCCACGGTCCGAACGCCCCGAGCGCGAACCGGCTCGATGAGGCGCGCGGCGACCTCGGGCGCGACATTGCGCGGGCTCTTGTCGAAGAAGACGAAGCCCAGGAACGCGGCGCCGCCGTCGAAGGCGGCCTTCACCGTCTCGGGCGTCGACAGGCCGCAGATCTTGGCCCCGTGGGCGGAAATGCTCATCGCCGGGGAGTTACGGGCGGGGAAGCCGCCGCGCAAGCCCGGCGATGCTCATTGCAGCGTGAAGACCCCGTTCACGGCCCGCCATTCGCGAGGGCTGATCAGACGGTTATGCGCGATCCGCACCGAATGCAGCACCCCGTCCAGCTCCTTGGCCCAGAAATCCAGGAACCCTTTGAGGGTCGGGAATTTCGGGGCCAGATCATACTCCTGCCAGACATAGAGCTGCAGCAGAGCGGGATGGTCGGGCAGGTGGTAGTGAATTTCGGCCGTGGTCAGGCCGTAGCCCATCATCTGCAGCTCGAACGCCTTACTCGCCATCGAAGAGCCTCCGACAAACGTTCCGACACAGGAAGATTTGGCCGACTTGGCGAGTCGCTCAAGAGGCGCGTTGTCGCGGCGGCGGGCGCGAACTGGGCGAGCGCTGCTTCGCGAAAATCTCCCTTCCCCTTGATGGGGAAGGGCTGGGGATGGGGTGACAGCTGAGCCGGCGGGTATGCGCTGCATCAGCCGCCGAGTTCACCCCACCCCTACCCCTCCCCATCGAGGGGAGGGGACGTGACTGAGCGACCTCGCGCCGTGCGGCTGCGAGATTGCTGGGGAGGCGACGGAGCGGCCGGGCGAACCCGGAGACCGTGAGTTTTGTTTTGCGTTTCGGCTCGCGCTTCCGCTCC
>JAIUNU010000023.1 GCA_020161365.1 Pseudomonadota bacterium
AAGGCCCACTACGACTGCATCAAGGCCTTCTCGGAGACCGACTTCACCGACGATCTCAAGGCGGTCGATATCCCGGTCCTGATCATGCATGGCGAGGACGACCAGATCGTCCCGATCGCCGACAGCGCCCACCTGGCCATCAAGCTGGTCAAGAAGGGGACGCTGAAGACCTATCCGGGCCTGCCCCACGGCATGGCGACCACCCATCCGGAGATCATCAACAAGGACCTCCTGGCCTTCTTCAAGGCCTAGGACTCTTGGAGCCGCCGCCATGCGCGCAGCGAAGCAAGCGCCTCTGCGCCGCCACGCCTGCGATCGCGGCGGCGGCTCCTGAAACTATGCCGCCACCGCGCCCGACGCGTATCGACGTGCGGTTTGGACCAGCGCCCTGAACGCGGCCGAAGCGTTTCTGCGACCTGAATAGTACAGGCAAAGCGGTGCGATCGGTGGCGTCCAGTCCGCCAGAAGCCGGACCAGACGGCCCGCGGCGATGTCTTCGACCACGTCCGCTTCCAAAAGATACCCTATGCCCATGCCTCCCATGACTGCGGCGCGAACGAGGCCTGTCTCATCAAGGGTCAGGGGACCTTCTGGATCGAGCTGGACGACTTGGCCGCCCTTCTCAAATCCCCAGCGCAGCAAGGCGCCGTTAGGCAGCCGGACCCGAATACAGGGATGGTTGAGCAAATCTGCCGGAACCCGCGGGGGCTCGGCCAAGTAGTCGGGCGAGGCGACAACCGCATGACCGCGCGCGACGCCGAGCGGCAACGCGATCATGTCGCTGGGAACCAGATCGGCGCGCCGAAGGCCAAAATCAAAGCCGTCCGCCACGATATCGACCAGCTTGCCTTCCGTGACCAGATCTACATGCACCTGTGGGTAGCGGCGCACGAACTCCAGGATCAACGGCTCAAAGATCTCCCGCGCGGCGCTCGGGAAGGCGTTGATGCGCAGCATTCCAGACGGCGTATCCTGCTGCGATCGCGCAGCTTCCACCGCGTCATGAATGCTCTGAACCGCCGGCTCCAGCTGCGCGACGAACGACCGCCCCGCGTCGGTCAGAGACACGCTTCGGGTTGTGCGATGAAATACCCGCACCCCAAGCCTTTGTTCGAGCTTCGCGACCGTGTTGCTCAACGCGGTCGTCGACAAGCCCAGATCCAGCGCGCCCGCGCGGAAGGACCCTTTGCGAGCGATGGCGAGCACGGCTTCCAGCTCGATGAGTTTGAGGCGCTCCATTATCCCCTTCAGCGCAACACTACATACCGATTTGTCCCGGTTATCCGGACGCTGGTCCAGCTCTAAATTGAACGCGTCGGCCATCCCTGACGTCGACTTCAACGGAAACGGCGGCTGAACCGCCCTCCCCGCTGTCAAGAAAGGAGCATTCGTGACCATCAAGTTGCCCCCGCCCATCTCAAGGTATTTCGACACCGACAAGGGCAAGGATGCGGACGCCACCGCCCGGTGCTTCACCGGCGCAGCGATCGTCCGCGACGAACGCAACACCTATGTGGGACGCGACTCCATCCGTCGTTGGAAGGAACAGTCCTCGAACAAGTACGCCTACAGCGTCGAACCGTTCGCGATCACCGTCGACAAAGGCCGCACCGTCGTCACCGCCCGCCTTACCGGCGACTTCCCTGGCAGCCCCACGGATCTGCGCTACGCCTTTGTCCTTGAGAGCGATCAGATCGCCGAGCTGGAGATCACGCCGTGAGCCGGCGCGACTTCGAAGGCGTGCGCGCCGTCGTCACGGCGGGCACCAAGGGGGCTGGCCGCGCAACGGTCGAGCGCCTCCTGCAAGGGGGCGCGAGCGTCGTGACCGCCGCCCGTAGCGCCGCCAATACTCCCGACGGAGCGTCTGCCGTGGAAGTCGACCTGACCAGACCAGAGGGCGCGGAACGCCTGGCGAGGGCTGCGATCGAGCGCCTCGGTGGCGTCGACGTCCTTGTTCACGTCTTGGGCGGTTCGTCCTCGCCTGGCGGCGGCTTCACCGCGCTTACCGACGCGCACTGGGCTGCGGAGCTCGACCTCAATCTCATGACGGCGGTCCGTCTGGACAGGGCCTTGCTGCCGCAGATGCTGGCGCGTGGCCGTGGCGCAGTCATCCACGTTTCATCGATCCAGCGGACGCTCCCGCTACCCGAGTCCACGACGGCATACGCCGCCGCTAAAGCCGCGCTCAGCACCTACAGCAAGGCGCTGTCCAAGGAAGTCGGCCCCAAGGGCGTACGGGTCAACGTCGTTTCGCCGGGTTGGATTCATACCGAAGCGGCCGACGACCTCATGCGCCGGATCGCCGAAACTACGGGCGGAAACCTGGAGACGGCGAAACAAAGCATCCTCGCGGCCCTCGGCGGCATCCCGCTGGGCCGACCCGCCAAGCCCGAAGAAGTGGCGGAGTTGATCGCTTTTCTGGCGTCCGACCGCGCCTTGGCCATTCACGGCGCGGAGTACGTCATCGACGGCGGTACGGTTCCCACCGTCTAGCCAGGGCGTTCTCGCAAAGCCGGGCTTGCTAGGCCTGCACCCTCGATAACGCCGCAATGAATACGAATCCGAGCCCGATCCCGGGAAATATATATCGCGATAATTTTTATCTTTACAATCAGTAAGGGGCAGCCCTAGAAGGTAATTATCGCGATAAGCAATATCGCAACCGGCAACAACTTTCCCGAAGGAGACACCCGATGATCCGCCACGCCCGCAACCTTCTCGTCGCCGCCGCGCTGACCGGCCTGGCCGGCGCCGCCCACGCCCAGACTGACGCCTCGCAAGGGTCGCGGGCTCCGGCCGTCCGCAACGTCGTTCTGGTCCACGGCGCGTTCGCCGACGGCTCGGGCTGGCGCGGCGTCTACGATCGCCTGACCGCGAAGGGCTACCGGGTGACCATCGTCCAAAACCCGCTGACCTCGCTCGCCGACGACGTCGCCGCCACCCGCCGCGCGCTGGCGCGCCAGGACGGCCCGACGATTCTGGTTGGCCACTCCTACGGCGGCACGGTGATCACCGAGGCCGGAAATGATCCCAAGGTCGCAGGTCTCGTCTATGTCGCCGCCTTCGCGCCTGACGCCGGCGAGTCCACGGGCGATCAGCTGGCCGACATCCCGCCCCCGTCGACTTTCGTCATCGACACGCAGTCTGACGGCTTCGGATTCATCAACGCAGCCAAGTTCAAGGAGGGCTTCGCGGCCGATATCAACGACGCCGACGCGGCCTTCATGCGCGACGCGCAGGTTCCGATCGCCATGTCGGCCTTTGGCGACAAGGTCAGCAAGGCCGCTTGGCGCGTTAAGCCCAGCTGGTTCGTCGTGGCGACCGACGATGGGGCTATCGATCCCAAGCTGCTGCGTAAGACCGCCGCCCGTATCGGCGCCCAGACCACCGAGATCAAGGGCAGCCACGTGGTCTTCCTGAGCCAACCGGAGGCCGTCGCCAATGTGATCGACAACGCCGCCGAGACCACCGCCAACAAGTCGAGGTAGTGCGGAAGACAAGTCGCTACGCTCTATCAGCCAGCCGCTGGCGCCGTGCGCGCCAGCGGCTAAGACTGTGAAGGCGGTGGCGGTGACCGTGGCGCCCGTTCATCGACCTCCTGAACCGGGGGGCCTCGCCGCCTCACGCGGACCAGACGGCGCATGCTGGGGCAAGCGCGGGAGACCGCCGATCATTCCATCCGGACGCGCCTTGGCCAGCATGCGCCGGTATGCTGGGCGCGCTTCGATTTTGACTTTCCAGGCCGCGACGTTTGGAAACTGAGCCTCATCGACAAGATTCAGGCCCGTCGCGGCGTTCAACGGGAACATCATCATGATGTCAGCGCAGGAGAAGGCCGCTCCGCCGAACCAGGGATGCTGGCCCAGGAAGTTTTCAGCGAACTGCACGACGGCCTCAGAGTCGACCAGACGCGAGCGCTGCTTGGGCGGCTGGGTCGTCCAGGCGCGATAGTCAGAGAAAAGGCGCGCCGCCAGACTACCCTCTGCGAAATGCATCCACATCAGATGGTCAGGATAATCCCGGCTGTCCAAGGCGGGCTGCAGACGTCCGGGAGCGTGGCGATTGAGGATCAGCTCCATGATCGCGCCGGACTCGACCAGCACCTGGTCGCCATACTTCACGGTCGGCGCCATAGGCACCACCGGACTGAACTCTCGGATCAGCGCCATCGAACCGGCGAGATCGCCGCGTTTGAACTTCAACTCATAGGGAAAGCCGAGCTCTTCCATCAGCCAGACGATGCGCTCGGAGCGGCGACCTTCCAGATGGTAGATCGTGATCGGGGGCAACGGCGGGACCGGCTTGGCCTTGGCCTCGGTGGCAATGAACGGCGCAGCCGCCAGACCGGCCAGGGCGCCTAGCGACGCGCGTCGTCCGATGGACGGGTTCATGAGGAGTCTCCCGATAAAGAGGGCAAACAGAGGGTTGGGGCGGAACGTCTCAGGCCGCGTTGCTCGCGCGCGTCGTCCCGCCCCTACGCGGCGCCGGCAAGAGCGCCGCGCAAACGGGTTCTAGAAGGCGACGTCCAGGCTGATCCCGGCCCGGCGCACGGAGTCCGGACTGAAATATTGGGCGTAGCCCCCGGGGTTCAGTGCGGTGACCGGCGAAGGCGTGATCTGCGCCGCGTAGCGCTTGTCCAGGAGATTGCTGGCATAGACCGCCAAGCTCCAGGCCTTGTCCGGCGCCGAGACGCCCAGGCGTCCGCCCAGCAGACCGTAGGCCTTCTGGATCGTGCCGGGGTCGCCGCTGATCGAGTAGTTGACGTCGCTCTGCCAGTTCCAGTTGGCTTGAACGAACCCGCGAAGTCCCGGTGTCAGGGCTCGCTCGTAGACGGCGCTGAGCCCGTACACCCACTCCGGCACGCCCGCCAGGCTCAGACCCTTGGCGTTGAAGAACCCGTCAAGCGATGTGGGATTGGCTGGCGGCGCGCTGCACGGTCCCCCCTGAGCGATCTTGGGCTGGCCGAAGTAACACTGCACGCCGTTGAAGTCGGCATAGCGGGCGTGGGTGTAGGCCAGGCCTGCCGTCAGGCTAAGACCCGTCATGGGTCGCGCCATAAGATTAGCCTCAAATCCCCGTGTTCTGATCTCGCCCGCGTTGGTGATCCGAGAGGAATAGGTGGCGCTGGTCAGGTCAGAAACCTGGGCTTGGAAGTTCTTGACCTTGGTACTGTAGACATTGGCGTTGACGATCAGGCGACGATCAAGAAACGCCGCCTTCACGCCCGCCTCGTAGCTTGTCGGAACTTCGGGCCGCACGCGCTGATCCGCCAAACTGTTGGCCGCGCTCAGGCCGCTGAAGCCTGGCCCCTTGTAGCCACGCGACACCGTCGCGTAGGCCATAATGTCGTCGCTGAAGTTATAGCGAGGCCCGATCCGCCAGGATGTGTTTGTCGCGTCTACCTCCTGGTGCAGGGCAAGGGTGACGGAGCCAGGGATATACACCGCGCCAGGCGTTGGGGCCCGTCGATAGTCCAGGGTGATTTCATCGCGGGTCAGTCGCGCCCCAGCAATGAGATCCAGCTTGGGCGTGATGTGCAGCGCCAACTGCCCGAAGGCTGCATAGCTCGTCGAATTGATGTCGTTGACCGTCGAGGTCTCGAAGATCGTGCCCAACGGTGCGCCGGGAATGATTGGAACCACCACGCCGTTTGTCGTTGGCAAAATCCAGCTGAGTTGCCCTCGCTGGCGGATCAGCGAGGAAGCCTTTGAGTGATAGAGATAAAGGCCAGCGACATAATCGAACCGTTCGCCAATCGGTGAGGTCAGCCGGATTTCCTGGCTGAGCCAGTCGGTTTTACCGGATCCGCCATTGGTGTCGACATAGCTGACCGTGGTCAGGTCGCCGTCGTAGAACGCTTCGCGCTTGACCGAGCGATAGGCGCTGATGGAGGTCAAGGTCAGTTCGCCCAGCGCATAGTCGACTTGCAGCGTACCGCCCTGCGCAGTCGACTTACCCAGAGATGGACCGTTCGCCGCGACCTGGAGGTTGTTGGGTCCGGCCGTAACGCCATAGCGCGCGTTGATGACCGCCGGCGCATAGCCCGGCGTAACCTTGCGCCACGTAGACGAGCAGCAGAATGCGTTATTGTCGGTGCGATCGACCGAGAAGAAGACCGTCAGATCATCGCTGGGACGCCACAGCGCCTTCAAGGTCAAGGTGCTAACGTCCTGAGGGTCGGTATAGACCCCGTCCTTGGCGACATTGCGGATCAGGCCGTCACGCTGATTGTGCGTGGCGACCAGGCGCACGGCCAGAGAGTCGCTGATCGCCAAGTTGCCAACCGCCTGCAGGACCTGCTCGCCGCGCTCGCCATACTGCAAGTGTAGCTGACCGCTATTCTCGTTGAGTTTGGGTCGATTAGTGATGAAGTGGACGAGGCCTGCCGAAGCGTTCTTGCCAAACAGCATGCCCTGTGGACCGCGCAGGATTTCGACCCGCTCCACGTCGGCCAAGGTGGCGAGACTGGCCGGATCGGCCAGCACGACACCGTCGACGACCGTCGAAATGCTTTGCTCGATCCCCGCCGAGAAGCTGCTGGTGCCGACCCCGCGGATGGTCAGACCCGAGGCGCTACTGCTGAGACTCTGTTTGAAGCGGACACTTGGGTCGATGAGCGACAGCTGCTGGGGCTGGGTGATGTTACGGGAAGACAGCGCTTCGCCGCGTACGGCGGTGATGGCCAGCGGAACGTCCTGAACATTCTCGGCGCGCTTTTGGGCGGTGACCGTAATCTCTTCGACGGTTGCGATCTGGCTCGCGCCGCGCGACGGGTCGTCTTCCGCCCGCGCGGCTCCCGTGACCAGCATTGCAGCGGCGCTGGCCGAGACTCCCATGAGCAGATCAATTCTCAGAGGGCGCGACTGAACTCGCGGCCGGAGGGGTTTGAAGGGCATGGCGCATTCCTCCTTGAGCCGCTGCGCGGCTTCTTTTGTGATCTGTCGGTGGCACGCTCTCGCCTTCCCCCGCCGGCGATGGCCGGGCGGCGGCGAGGCGAACCGTGTGGGTCGCCTGGGGATGTGAATTAGCGTCCAGGCCCAAGACGCTTAAGTAACGGTATCGTCACTTAATGGGCATGACAACCGCTTTCGAACAATTGTTCGTCAAGCTGTCGCGCTTGGCCTCTCAGAGACGCGCTGAAGCCAGGCGAGGACACGGCTGCAGTCCTCTGGGATGGCAACCCCAATCATCCGTCCGAAATCTACCGTGGTCAGCGCCACGATATCGGCCATGGTGTAGGTCGGCCCGGCGATGAAGCTTCGGTCGGACAGCTCGTCATCCAGCCAGCGATAGGCCCGATCGGCATGAGCTCGGTTGGATTCGCCGAAATCCTTGTACTGGGTGAGAAGGCCCGCGGTGAGCGGATGGGTGTGCCGCCAGATGTTGGCGATCGGCGCCATCAGCTGAAATTCGATGCGCCGGATCCACATGTCTATGACAGCCTGCTCGCGGGACGTCTCTCCAAACAGAGACGGCTGCGAATGCTCGGCTTCAAGATAGCGACAGATGCTTACGCTCTCGCTCAGGAAAGTCCCGTCATCGAGCTCCAACACGGGTACTTGGCCCAAAGAGTTCTTCTGCAGGAACTCAGCGGCCTTGTGCGCGCGCTCGCGCAGTGGGACGCGCTCCTGCTCCAGCGTTAGACCCTTTTCCGCCAGAAAAATGCGGACGCGGCGCGGATTCGGCGCCGGATTGTCTTCGCCATAAAGCTTCACTTTGGCTTGCCCCCTTCGGCTTACGCCGTTCGCGGGCTCTCTTGCCCGCACTTAAGTAACGGTATCGTCACTTAAGTGCGCAAGCAACCGCTCTATGCACGACCCAGGCTCAAGCGGTCTTGGCAGGGCGAGGCTCGCCATATTTCTTCGCCAAGGCCTTGGCTCCAGCGACCACCGCGACCGTGATCGCGTCGATCATGGCCTCGTCATCGCCATCGCGAGCATCCAGGGCGCCCGCCGTCCCGGCGACCATGAACCACGCATATTGCTTGGCCTGGCGGGCAGGCAGGCCGAACGCCCGCTGCAAGCCCAGCGCCCAAGCGTCCGCGTCGGCCTTGCGGTTGGCGCGCGCCCGCTCGGCCAAAGGACCGCAATCCCTGACCAGACGCATGAACAGTTCGCCACGCTCATCCGCGCGCCGGCACCAATATTTCAGAGCGCCACGAACCCATTCCTCAAAGGTGGAGGTCGGTCCGACCTCGCTCGCAAGACGCTCGACATAGATTTGGGTCTCGCGGTCGAACAATGCGGTCAGCAGGTCGTCACGATCGCTGAAATAGCGGTAACCCAGCGCCTTTGTGACGCCGGTCAGACTGGCCACGCCGTCCATGGTGACAGCGGCGACCCCTTGTTCAATGACGATCTGCGCTGCCGCATCCAAGAAGCGCTCGCGTCGTTCCGCGCCCTTCAATCGTGTCCGGGTCATGTCCGTATCGAAACTCCGACCATCCTCCTTTTTGGAGCGATGACGCGTGAAGTAGCAAGGGCGAGTCTCAATAGGCGGCCGCGCCCACGCCGTCAGGGAGGCGTCAGCTCGCCAGAAGCAAGATGATCGCACGACGTCTCGCCGCGCTCTCATGGCAACGCGTCGCGTCGGGCCCGCGTTATCGGGGCCGTACGAAAAGGAGTGCAACCATGAAACTCGCTGCTATCGGTCTGTCCATCGCCGCCCTTGGCGCGGCGACGTCCACCATGGCCCAGACGTCGATCGCCCATACCGAAGGCCAGCTCGCCAAAGGGGCCTTCACGGTCGGTCAGATCGAGGATGCGGACGTCATTGACTCCGCCAATCGCAAGGCCGGTGAAGTCGAACACGTCCTGTTGGACGCCGGCGGCAAGCCGACCGCCATCGTCATCGAGATCGACCGAATGGGCCCGGACAAGAAGGTCGTCGTGGCGCTTGCCGACGTCACGGTCACGCCCGAGCCTGGAGATCCAGACGATCATCTGGTCCGCACCAAGCTGACGAAGGCTCAACTGTCCGCTCTACCGGATTGGAAGGGCTGATTGTGCACGGTCGGGAGCGCACGGGCGATGTTCGTCGCCCCCGACCAACGCCAGGGCGCCCCTTGGGGTGTCCGCAAATCTCGCCCCAATCGCCGCCCCCGGGTTAGTGGTTCTCGTGAACCGCGACCACCTCGGGCGCCACCAATCGCAGCTGGTCGACCGCGATGCGTCCCGTGCGGGAGGTCAGCCGGACAAGATGTTTTCCCGGGCTCAGCGGCGACCCGACGACGGCCGTGAGTTGATTGTCGAGAACGCCCTGCGCCCAAGCCGGTGATCCGACCACGCGCGGCCAACTCAGACGCTGCGCGGCGGCGCCGTCGATGCTGACGTCCAGGGCGATCTCCCCGCCCTGACCGTCCGGAAAGATCGGCAGAACTCCCACGCGCAAGCTCCGGCCTTCGGCTCCTGCCTCGACTTCAAGGGTCAGCTCGGCTCCGGCGGCGTCTGCGATCATCACGCCTTCGCCCCGGCCGACGCCCTCCACCAAACGCCACCCGCGATTGGACCGGAAGGCCTCGGCTTCGAATACCGGCGAAACAGCGGAAACTGTGGCGTCAACAGCGGCCAGGAACGGTGCAGGGTCCGCTGTTAGCGCGGCGCCAGGCAACGGGATCGGACGGGCGCGGTAGATGCGCCACTGACTGTCCGCAGGTTCTTCGGGCATCAGCCAGCGCCACTTGCCACCCGCGATCTTGTTGTTGAAGCGATCGGTCAGGGCGGTGATCTCGGTCTGAGCCTCGACCGCCGCGCCGCCTGCGGAACGCGCCATGGCCTGCTGGCCGTCGATCAGCGCATTATACCGCTCCGTCGCAAAGAAGCGCATGTTGGCGGCCGCCGAAATACGGATCGGAAACTCGACCAACTCGAACCAGGCGTCCTGCAGAGGCGGAGGAACCTTCCCGCTCGTGGCCTTGGTCTCCGCGACAAGACTGCGGAAGGCGCGCAGGCGAGCGTTGACCTCCTGCGGTGTGTAGCTGGACAGGTGCCGGTTCTCGGCCACGGGCGGCCATTCCAAGTGCTCGGGGCGACGCTCGAAGTTCAGGCGGTAGTAGCGGTCCATCAGGTCGGCGGTCTTAGCCGCGAGATCCGGACCGAGGTTCCGGGCCATCCAGTCCTCCAGGAACTGCTTCTGGGTCTTGCCGCGCCAGCGATCGATGTCCCAGGCCATCTCCAGGAAGTGGCTGGTCCCGATCTCGGCCGGCTTGATGTCGCCGACATTGGCGATCCAGACATTGCGCGCGCCCTTGTCCCAGGCGTGGACCATCTCCTCCTGCACCAGGGCCGGGGGCGTCGTAGAGAGCCACAGATAGGCCAGCGGATAGCCAAGGTATGAGAGGTGGTAATAGACCCCTGCCCCGCCCTTGCGTCCGGCTTCTTCGGCGCTGGCGAACTGGCGGATGTAGCCGAAGTTGTCGTCCGGCCAGACGATGGTCACGTCGTCGGGGACCTTCAGGCCCGCGCGGTAGATCCCCAAAACCTCCTTATAGGGCACGAAGATCTGCGGGATCTTGGCGACGTCGGCGTTGACGTTCTTGGACAGGATCTCGCGCTGGTCGGCGATGATCTTGTCCAGCAGAGCGACCTTTTCCTCGGTGGTCTTGGGACCGACCATGCCGGTGTCGTGGATGCCGCGCATCCCAACAGTCCAGAGGCTCTCGAAGCCCGCGTTGGCCTGGGCGCGCTCCTGCCAATAGGCCTTCACGCCATCAGGATTGGTCGCGTAGTTGAACTTGGCCGGGTCGTCCTTCCACTCGCCAACGTTGTTGCGCAGCATGGCCTCGGCGTGGGACGAGCCCATGACGATGGCGTACTCCTCGGCCAGCTTGGCGTTGGCGGGGTCGGAATTGAACGGCGCGGTCGTGTGATGCATGGCCGGCCA
The DNA here is from genome assembly GCA_020161365.1 of Pseudomonadota bacterium. GTDB lineage: Bacteria > Pseudomonadota > Alphaproteobacteria > Caulobacterales > Caulobacteraceae > Caulobacter. The sequence goes on from JAIUNU010000023.1 coordinate 10,882, forward strand.
CAGGGTGTTGGCCTTCAGGCGCAGCAGCAAGGTGAAGACCTTGCGATAGGTCTTGGGCCCGATATCGCCGCGCTCGGGATCGAAGGTCTTCACCACCCAGGGATACAGGCCCCAGTCCTCGTCATTGACGAAGATCCCGCGATAGCGAACCGACGGCGGCCCGAAGCGATAGACACCACCGCGCACGTACAAGGCCTCGCGCTTCTTTGGGGTGACGTCCGCCCACCAGGCCCAGGGCGAGACGCCCATGGCCTGGGCGACCTCGTAGACGCCAAAGGCGGTCCCGCGACGGTCGCTGCCGATCACGACCAGGGCCTTGTCGACGCCGGGCGCCGGACGGTCGACGGTCGCGATGACGAAGCTTTCCCAGGCCCCCTTCAGCCGCGAGACATCGACGCGCTGGGTTGCGACCAGACGGTCGATCACCGGGCTCTGCCCCAGCGTGCCGACCAGGATCGCCGTCTTGCCGGCCGGTGCAGTGGCCACCGATGCGCGCTGGCCTGTGACAGTCAGAATGTCGTCGGAAAGATCATCGGCGGCGTGGCGCACGACGGCGGCGTCGGAGGGATCGACGACGATGGTCGGGAGGAGGTCCTTGCCCACGAGCTGGAAGCCGCCGCGGACGGGCCCATTGGCGAAGATCGGCGCTGTCTCGGCGAGCGCGCGGCTCGAGGCGCTGGCGGCCAGGGCTTGGCGGGGCGGCAGCGCCGACGAGACCAGGGCCAGGGCGCAGACCGCAGCAACATGCATCCACTTCATCAACAAAACTCCCTGTACGCGGCTCATAAGCGCCGGCTGCGCGCCCATTGCCTGGGCGACGTTAATCGGCGGTCCCCGAGCGGCCTTCAGTTGCCCATGCGCGTCGCGCTTCGCACGGCCGCGTCGAAGTCCTCCGCCCGGCAGTCGAAGCTTGGGGTCGCGGTGCCGCAGCCCTGAACAAAGACCGGGGCGGACAACGGCGGTGTCTTGGCGTCCAACGCGGTCATGTTCCGCAGTTGCGACAGGCTCTGACCGGTGAATCGTACGCGAACCACGCGCACGCCGTCATCGCGCTTCCAGCGCTCGAACACCAGGGCTGCGCCTGGCTGGATCTGGTTGGGTTGGTAGCCGGGCAGCCTCCACTCCATACGCAGCAGGCCGCCCAGCGACGCCAGGGTGCCGTCGTGGCCGGCGATCACCACCAGCTTGGCGTCGGCAGGACCGATGGATTTGGGACCGCCAGCGATTGTGGCCGCCAGGCGGTCGGCCAGGTGTCCAGCCAGCACCCGCGCCACATAGGGCGTCCGCAAGCGAAGGTCGAACTCGGCCTGATGCAGGAAGAACGACCGGGTCAGCGCCTCCTCGTCCAGACCCTTCCAGCCCAGTCCGGCGAAATCGCGACCGTCGGCCCAGGCCATCAGCAGGCTCTCGGTAACGCCCGAGGCGAAGGCCTCTGGGCCAGAGACGCCAGCCAGTTCCTCACCGTCGACGAAGCCGGGCTTGGCGTCGAACACCCGGCGCTTGCCGGGCGCGGCGGGGCACGGGCCCTTGGCGCATTGCATCAGCAGGGCGTCGAGTTGCTCGGCTTCCTGGCGGTGGCTGGCGCTCCAGGCGCTGAGGTCGCCCCCGACGCGCCCAGCGACAGCCGCACGAGCGAGCGCAGGATCGGGCGTGACGATCCCCGCCTTCACCGGCTCGAACATCGGGTCGTTATTGCCCTCGCCCACCGTATTGACGGCGAGAGCGCATCCAGGCGCCAGAGCATCGGCATAGGCGCGGCCAGTGGCGATCGTGCGCTGGGTGACGTTGGCCCAGGTATAGACCGCCGAGCAGTCGCCGGCCTTCAGCAGGCCCATGGCGCTGTAAGATTGGCGATAGTAGTCGCCCATGCGCGCGATCAAGGTTTCGCCCCGCGCCGTTAGATGGCCAGCTGGAACCTCGAAACGCGGCCAGGGACGCGCCGAGGCCTCCTCCAGTTTCTCCGGCGACGACATCGCCGCCCGCACGCCGTGGCGGCTGAGGATCACAACCTTCTCAAGCGTCTCGGCCGACGCCGGGGCCGCGGACGCCACCGCGATAGCTACCGAGGCGATACGAAGGAACAGGCGCATCGCAGCTCCTAAAGCTTCACGACCGCGCCGCGACGGGCCATCACATAGCCCAGCAGCCAGCAAACCAGCATGTAGGCCACCGCGCAAAGCAGCGAGCCGAACGCGCCCGGCGCGACGACCTGGAAGAGGTTGACCCCGACCCACTTATAGAGCCCGACGCCCGGCGCGACCTTGATCATGCCCAGGACAATGACGAACAGCTCTGAGAACAGGTAGATCACCAGCGGGTTGAGGCCGAACACCTGGAAGAAGTAGGTCGCGCGGTTCGGCTCCCTACCTTCCAGCACCTTGGTCAGGCCCGCCAGGACGACAAGATCAATACCGACGGTCAGCAGAACGAAGCTGCCTGTCCACAGCTTCTTAGCGATCGGGAAGAGCGGGCTCCAGGCAAGGCCCGCTAAGATCAGCACGATACCCACGACGGCCATCCGGGCCAGGGCAGAGGACGAGCCGGGGTTCTCCTTCAGAAACCGCGCCGCGAGATATCCGGCCAGCACATTGACGGTCGCGGGCAGCGTGCCCAGTAGCCCCTCGGGGTCGAAACCGCCGTCCTTACGATAAAGGTGGTTCTGGCCGATCAGGAAGAGATCCAGGTGCGTGCCGGCGTTGCCCAGCTTGGACAGCGGCGCGGCCGGATCGCCGAAGGTCATCAGGATCGCCCAGTAGCCCAGCAAAAACACTGCCGACAGCGCCACGATCAGGCGCGGCGACAGCCAGCGAACGGCGAAAGCGGCCAGCAGGTAGCACAGCGCGATCCGCTGGAGCACGCCCATGACCCGGGTGTCTGAGAACGGGATAAACGCCCAGCGCCCGTCGACCTCGCGGATAAATGGGAACCAGTACATCAGAAAGCCGAGCAGGAAGATCAGCGTGGCGCGGCGCAGCACCTTTACGGCAAAATCGCTGACGGGGATCGGCTTCGCGAACGCGAAGGCCATGGAGCAGCCGACGGCGAACAGAAACGACGGGAACACCGCATCGGCTGCTGTGAACCCGAACCATTTGGCGTGAACCAACTGGCCGTAGGCCTTCGCGCCGGGCCCCGCCGTGTTGACGACGATCATCAGGCAGACCGTCAGTCCGCGGAATACGTCGAGCGACAGAAAACGAGCGGCGGCCTTGCTCATGCGGCGCTCTCCCCGTCCTGAGCGACAAGCGCCATCAGGGCCCTGATCTCGCCGATTGGGTCGGCGGGCCGGTCGCGGCGATAGGTCACGTCGGCCTCGACCCAGCTGCGCTCCCACGCCACGCCGTCCCGGGCCACCGAGGCCTCGTCGAACGGGCTCGTCCCAGCCGCTTTCAGAGCGTCGAGGAAGCGCGACCAGCGCGGCAGGTAGAAGCTCTTGTAGAGCCCCTGCCAAGCCTTGGAGGCATAGTCGTTGAGGTTGCCCTCCCCGCCCCAGATGGTGACCTGGGCCTTGGCGTTGGCCACATAGGCGGCCGCGTCAGCGGGGGTGTCCCCGTAGGTCCGAGCGTCATCGATCCAAGTGGCGAGGGTCTCGGGCTGGACGCCCAGCAGCCTGTCGATCGAAAGGGCCAGGGCCTCGACCTGGGCCCGCGCGCGGTCGCCGCCGGCGGCGTCGCCCTTGCGATAGGCGGCCACCGCCGCCTGCAGGTGATCGTCGATCCGCATCGAGGCCAGGTGACGGGCCGCGTCGGTCAGGTCCAAAACGAAAAGAGGTTCGTTCGCATAGGCCGGAGCCAGGGCCGTCAGCGCCTTGACGGCGGCCGCCAGCTTGGCGCGATCGCCCGGATGCGACGGGAACTCGCCGATGGCGGCGGTCGGTCGCTTGAAGAACAGGTAGGCCCCGGCCTTGCTGCGCCACCAGCGCGGCGACCAGTAGCGGGTCGAGAAGGCCGCCTCGACCAACTGGCTCAAAGCCGCGTCGAGCTCAGGCGAGGTCTTGCCGTAGCGCGCGCGGGCGTAGGTCGAGAGCCACGCCGACAGCGACGACTGGCCGGCGTTCCAGGCCAGATCATAGGTCGCCTCGTAGACGATCGAGTTGTTATGCAGGCCCTCGGGGAACATCCCAAAGCCCGCCAGCTTGCCCGCCTGCGGATTGGCCGCAATGGCCGGGATGTCCTGGCGGTAATAGCCCAGATCCCCATAGACCGGGTTGCTGCCGCCGTAGTTATGGACGTAACCATAGATCCAGGGCTTGCCGCCGAACGCCTTGGCGTTCTTCCAGACGGCCGGATAACGGTCATTGCCGATGTCGAGGATCATCAGCTTGTCGTCGGGCACCACGCTCAAATAGGCCGAGATCGCCGCCGGATCCCAGAAATGGCTGTCCGCGCCGAACAGCCAGCCTTGCATCACCCAGACCGCGTCAGGTCGGGCCTGACGGATCGAGTCATAGATTGCCTTGCCATAGGCGGCCAAACGCTTCGCCTTCAGAGCCGGATCGACCTCGACCTTGGTCTTGGTCGCCGCGGTGTTGGCCGCGCCGTCGCCATACGCCGCGTCGCGGGCGTCTGCGCCATCGGCGTTGATCGGCGGCAGCATCTCGTTGAACGAGTCCGCCAGATAGTAGGTCCCTGCCCCGTAGGTCTGCGTGTACAGAGCCAGGAAACGCCCGGCGATCTTGGCGAACAGCGGGTCGGCCGGATCCAGCCAGTAGGTCTCGTGGAAGCCCTCCCACGGCCGCATGCGATAGATGCGCGCCGTGGGGTTCTTCTGGGCGAAGGCCTTGGGCACGTAGCCGCCGAACGCCGGCAGGATCGGGGTCATGCCAAGCGACCGCATCCGGCCCAGAATCTTGACCTGGAGGTCCTTTTTCTTGTCGATCCAGGCGGCGGGCAGAGGCGCCTTGTAGCCCTCGATATTGCCCATGCGGTGCCAGGGGGTGAAGGCCGGTCCAGAGAAGTAGTCGGCCAGCTCGGCCTCGCTGAGGCCGAATTCGCGCCAGAGCGCGCGCCAGACATATTCCTGGCCTTCCATGGCCAGCGGCATGTCGACGCCATGCGCCGCCATCCAGTCGATCTCGCGGCTCCAACGGCCCCAGCCCCACCACGGGGTCGTGTAGCCGTAGGTGCAGGTATTCAGATAGGCGCGGTGGCGGAACGGCGTCTCGACGCGGGCGCCTGAACCGAACGGCACGGCGCCGGTCTGGACGACCCGGTCTCCCTCCCAGCTGACATGAGCTAGGCCCGAGTCGCGGAGATGGGCGTAGGCGCCGCGGACCAGCGCCACGGGGCTGTCGCCGGAGATAGAGAGCGCGCCGTGCTTCTTGCCGACGGCGTACCAGGATCGCCCAGCGCCCGGCGTGACGCTCAGCTGAGCACCGGCCAGTCGCCTTCCGAAGAGCCGTTTGAGGCTTGCGCGGGCCGCGGCTACGCCCTCCAGGGAAGACGCTGCGAGAGCGGGAGACGCTACGAACGTCGCAGCGGCGAGGCTTATCGCCTGACGTCGGTTCAGAAGGGCTTTCATCGGCATCAGGATCTACGAAAAGGCGCGCCCGCCGCCTAGGAGAACACGTGCGGCGGGCGCCAGGGGAAGCCTCGCCCGTCCGACGGGCGAGGCAGGGAAAGACACGGCGCTCAGGGGAGGTAGGACGAGCGCCGCGTCAAACGCGTTACATCTTGTATTGGAACGACAGGTAGTAGCTGGGCCCCGTGACCGAGGTCTCCTGCCAACGGCTGGCCTTGCCTAGATACGCTTCCTCCTGAGCATTGTTGATGTTCATCGCCGCGAAGGCGAAGCTCAGGCGTTCGTTGAAGTTATAGCCGAGGTTCAGGTCGAGCTGGGTGCGCGACTTGACCGTGTGGCCCAGGGGACCGGCGAAGAAGCTCTCCACCGACGTTTGGTCGTAGGCGCTCCGGTAGTTCGCCGACAGACGAGCACTGAACTTCTGGTTTTCCCAATAGAGCGTACCGTTGGCGGTGTGCTCCGACAGGTTGGCCAGGCGGAAGCCGTTGGTCGACGTGGCCGGCGTGACATGCGTGTAGTTGGCGATCAGGCCAAAGCCCTCGATCGGCAGCCACGCGTCGAGCGACTGCTGCCAATTCACCTCGTAGCCGTGGATGTCGACGACGCGGGAGTCGTTGAAGCTCTCGGTGATCAGGTAGTTGTCGCCGTTGCCGGCCACGCAGACGCCACTGGAGTCCTTGGACAGCGACACGGACTCATAGCTCGTCGGGCAGGTCAACTGGGTGAAGACGCCGTTCTTGACCTTCTTGGAGAAGTAGCCGGCGCTCAGACCGTTGCCTTGGCCATAGTACCACTCCAGCGTCAGATCCAGCTGGTTGGCGGTCATTGGATTGAGGTTGCCTTGGCCCGACGAGATCGTGAACACCTTCTTGCCCGTCGTGTCGGTGGTGCTGGTCACCGTGCGAGCCAATTGGTTGCTGGAGTCGATGATCGGACGGACCAGAACCTTCGCGGCGGCGACGCGCAGCAGCAGATTGTCGGTCAGGTCGACGCTCAGGTTGGCCGACGGCAGCAGGTTGTCGTACGACTTCTTGGCCGTGTAGTTGCCTGAAACCAGCCGGACTTCGGTGTTCAAAGGATTGGCTGCGCCGCCGACATAGCCCTTGATCGTCTGGTCGGTGCTCTCGTTGCGTACGCCCACGTTGCCGCGAAACGACTTCGAAAGCACCTCGCCACGCAGGTTGGCCATTGCGTAGAGCGAGGTCAGGTCCCGCTGGACGCGATAGCTGCCCAGCGGGTCGAAGCCCTCATAGACCGAAACGCCCTGAGCCTTCAGCGCATCGCGATAGGCGTCGAGGTTCGGCGACACCCAGGCGGCCGGCAGGGTCATCTGGCCGTCCAGGAAGTTGCTGATCGGGATGCCGCTGTTGGCCATGGTCGGCGAGTAGGACGCCGGGATGGCGTTCTGACCGTCTTTGCGCACGACGTAGCGCTTGAGCACCTCGGTCCGGGTCTTGGCGCCGACCTGCACCGACTCCAGGACGCCCCACTCCAGATAACGCTTGGCGTCGAACTGGGCCGCGCGCTCGTAGGAGTCAATCGTACGATAGGCGCCGTTCGGATAGGTGTTCCGGATCAGCGTGGCGGGGTTGTACTGCGCCGTGTCCGTCAGGGCCGTCGACGTGGTGAACACCACGTTTTTCGGGTTGGAGATGTCCACCGTGGCCATCGGGATATTGATGCCCAGGATCGCGGCTTCCTCGTTGTGCTTGGCGCTGCCGCGCGAGTAGTGGGCGACGGCCTTGAAGTCCCAGTTTTCGATGCCGGTGTAGTGCACGTCCGCCGTCAGCGCGCCCGTCGATTGCGGACGGTTCTCGTACTGATGGTTGTTCTCCAGACGGAAGTTGTTCACCTGCACCTTGGTCGCGGTGCCGTCCGCCACCGTAAGCGGCACGACGTTCGACGCCGACGGCGTGGTGAACAGGAAAACCTGCTGATGGACGTGCTGGGTGGTCTTGTCCTCGGCATAGGTGCCGATGAGGTCCATCTGCAGATGCTCGGTCGGCTTCCACTGAAGGGCGCCGTTGATCATGCTGCGCTTGGTTTCGCGATCGATGCGGCGATAGCGCAGGCGTGCAGGCGTGTAGACGTTGTTGCTGACGGTCCAGCGGTCCATCCACAGATAGTCGCCACGGTCCTTCAGTTCCTGGTAGCCGGCGCCGAGGAAGACGCCCAACTTGCCGTCTAGGAAGTGGTCGACATAGGTCAGGCCGTACTTGCCCGTGGGGCCGCCGCCGATCAGATCCTGCTTCTGGAGCTTGCCGGCCAGGATGATCTGGCGGCCCTTCACGTCGAACGGATGAACCGTGTCGATATTGACGGTGCCCGCGAGGCCGCCGGCGTCCATGTCGGCCGTCGGCGACTTGTAGACCTGGATGCCCGACGCCAGCTCGGTCTGAATGACGTCATAGCGGAAGCCGTCGGTGAAGTTGGAGCTCTTGAACGTCTGGCCGTTGACGGTGGTCAGCGCGTACTGCGGGCCCAAGCCTCGAATGCTGATCGTCGAGCCGCGGCCGTTGATGGCCGAGATCTGGACACCCGGAATGCGCTGAATAGCTTCGGCGATGTTTTCCGAAGGGAATTTGCCGATGTCTTCCGACGAGATGCCGTCGGAAACGCGGACATCCTTGCGCTTGACCTCCAGCGCGGTGGCAAGGCTCTTGCGGAAAGCCGTGACGACGACTTCGTCAACGGCGGCTTGGTCCGCAGGCGCGGCCGCTTGGGCGAGCGCCACGTCGGCAAAGCAGACACCGCTCATTAGCGCGATGACGAAGGCCTTGCGGCGACCTGCAGTCGCATGGGTCTTGGTATCGGTCATTGTTGTATTCCCCCTGACTAGGCGGCGCGAGGACGGGTTGCGATGGCGTCGCGCGCGGCAAGCATGATGCAGACCATTCGAGTACCTTTTTTGCACTCTCGGTCGAATGATAAGAGTTACGACGCATGCGCCGCAAATCCTTAAGCCACTGCTTTATTTTACTTTTTGTAGAACGACTATCCTTTGGGCGCCGTCCCGGCTTGGCTTATCGAAATCGCCGATCAGATCCTCCATTTATTCTTCTATTTCAGTGCGTTACTAAACTATCTTCAAGAGACCGGATTCCAACTCGCAATACCATTTTAATGCCTCTTAAGGAACCACTTCCAGCTTGAAGCTCAGCAGGTATGGCTGGCGCGTGTCGGTGCGACGGCGCTCGGGGCCCTAGGGTTGCAGCACCTCCGCGATACGCTCTGCTTCAGGGCCGACAATAAGGTGCAGGGTGTCGTCGGCGACCCGCGCCACCCCCCGCCCGCCGGCGGCCTGTACGGCGGCTGGGTCGATGTGGGCGGGGTCGATGAGGACGATGCGCAGGCGGCTGGAGACGGCGGCGATGTCGCGCAGGT
>JAIUNU010000024.1 GCA_020161365.1 Pseudomonadota bacterium
TCTTGCCATGGTCAACGTGACCAATCGTGCCGATGTTGCAGTGCGGCTTAGTGCGTTCGAACTTTTCCTTGGCCATCGTCTCTACCTTCGCGCCGGCGGCTGGTTGTTGGGGATAACTCTCGGGGAGCTGGAGCGGGTAGCGGGAATCGAACCCGCATCCTCAGCTTGGAAGGCTGCTGCACTACCATTGTGCTATACCCGCCCAATCACCCTTCGGGGGCTAGCGGGGTCGCGATCGGCTCCCGGTTTTCGGCTCTGGGACGCCCCCTATGCTTTTAAAGGGCGCTGCCTTCCGGAACTCATCGCGCGCATGGTGGGGGAAGTAGGACTCGAACCTACGAAGGCTTACGCCAGGGGATTTACAGTCCCCCCCCTTTGCCACTCGGGACATTCCCCCAAGCACGCGATGGAGTTCCGAAGCCGGCGGCCTTTATCCGGTTCGATGGCCAACGGCAAGCGCTGAACTTCGAACTGGAACAAAAGCTTCTTGGACCAGTGACGGACGATGCTAAGAGCAGCGCCGGCCGGCCGAGAAACCCTTGGGGCCCCAAATCGGAGCGCGTCTTATAGTGTCCTCTCATTCCGAACGCAACGACCGGAAGCGACCTTCTGCACAAGGACGCGATTTTCGTTCCAAGCCTCGGAAACAAAACGATTTTTCGAGAGGCCAAGGCGACGCTAAGGACTGGATTTGGGGGACTCACGCCGTCGAAGCCGCCCTTTCCAACCCCCGTCGCCCCGCTCCGAAGCGCCTGTTGGCGACGCCCGACCGGGCCAAGCGACTCGCGCCGCATCTGCAAAAACTGACCTGCCTGCAGGTGATGGAAGGCCAGGAGATCGCCAAGCAGCTCCCGCCCGGGGCGGTGCACCAGGGTCTCGCCCTGAAGATCGACGAGCCGGAGCCGTTGACGATCGCCGAACTGGGAACGCCAGCGAAGGGCTTTCTGGTCATGCTGGATCAGATCACCGACCCGCAGAACATCGGCGCCATCTTCCGCTCGGCGGCCGCGTTCGGGGCGAGAGGCGTGATCCTTCAGGATCGCCACGCCCCCGCCCTGAGCGGGGTCCTGGCCAAGACCGCCGTCGGGGCCGTGGACAAGGCGCCCTATGCGCGCGTCGTGAATTTGTCCCGCGCTCTTGAGGAACTCGCCGACATGGGATGGCGAGCCGTCGCCCTGGCTGGCGAAGCTGAAGAAAGCCTCGAGGCGGTTCTCGACGCCCAGCCCACCGTCCTCGTTTTGGGGTCGGAAGGTGAAGGGGTGCGCCGCCTGGTCGCCGAGCATTGCGACGCCTTGGGAAAAATCCCTATGCCGGGCGGATTTGAAAGCCTGAATGTATCAGCCGCTGCGGCGATCGCCTTGTATGAAGCTTCGAAAGTTCGCGCGGCGGACGAAATCGTTTCGTGAATCTCCCTTAACCGTTTTGATTTCGTCGCAAGCTCGTGCTCTTCTCGCGAACAGTGGTCCGCGAGCGCTGCTCCGCGGAGGAATCTGACATGGGATCGGGGGACCCGATGTTTGGACGTAAGTTACGCTTGGTCGCTTTGGCGACGTCGGCGGTTGGTGTTCTGGCGCTCGTGGGATGTAGCGCTGGCGAACCCGCCGCTTCGGCGCCGCCGCCGAGCGATCATCAAAGCGCATCGTCGACGCCGGAACTGATGGGCGCGCCGCCGCCGCCCAGCGCGACCGAGGCGCCGGATGGGTTGCTGGGGGGGCCGACCGCGTCGGCTTCTAGCCAAGCTCAGGCCCAGGCCAAGGCGGATGCTGTTCGCCCGCTGCCCGCGCCGACGCACAATTCCCGCCTGCGGACCTGGCGCCGCCCCGATGGCACGTTGGTTACCGCCATGCGGCCGATCCCCAATCCGAAGCACCATGCCGCGCCGGTGCGGCCGCACCGCGTTCACGCCACCGTGCAGACCCAGGCCCCTGTCGCGCCGTCGTCGAAGCCTGTCGCCAAGCCGGCTGTGGTCGCAGCTGTCAAGCCGGTGACGCCGAAGACGGTTGCGCCCGCTCCGGCGCCGGTGAAGGCCGTTCAACCTGCGCAGCCCGCCGCGCCGCTGGCCAAGCCGCCCGTCGTGGCCGCCGTCCCGCCGAAGGCGCCCACCGCCCCCGCCAAGCCGCCGACCAAGCTCGAGCAGCTTCAAGCGGCCGTCGCTCCCGCAGCCACCAACGGCGCGGTGCTGGCGACTGGTGAGAGCCTTGGCAAGGGTCAGCCCGGCCAGGTGACCCTGTCGCTGCCCGCGACCTTGGGCGACATGATCAAGAAGGAAGCCGCCAAGCTCGGCTTGGGCAAGGCGGCCAAGAAGACCAGCGCCTACGCCGAACTCGAAGGCGAAGGCTACGAGATCACGCCGAACGGTCGTCAAACCGCCGTGGTCAAACCGGGCGAGCCGACCACCTTCGCCTGGCAGGTCAAGCCAGGTCCGGACGCGAAGGGTCAGTTGAAGTCGGAGTTCGGCGTCGAGATGACCGGCGCGAAGGAGCCGCAAGGCTTCTCGCTCGGCGAGATCAGCAAGCGCGTCGCCGCCCTGCCCGCGCAGGCGAAGAAGGGCCTGGACAAGCTGGATCTCGGTGCGCTGAACGGCAAGGTCTCGCTGCCGGGCGTGGGTCCGACGTCGATCAAGACTGTGCTTGGCGCGGCGTTGGTGCTGCTGGCGTTGATCATTCTGGTCGCCGTGTCGCGAAGCGCCGCCGCCGCGCGCCGCAAAGCCGAGCGCCAGAGGAAATATCGCACGCTGACCGACTATGGCCGCAACGAGATGGAGTTCGACGCGCCGCCGGCCAGCACGCACGTGTCGCACGTCAACCCGTTCATGGCTGCCGCCGGCGGCGCGGCCGCAGGTGCGGTGGCGGCTTCGGCCCTGTCGCACCATGACGATCACCAGGATCATGCGCATGGCCACGAGACCCCGGCTCATTCGCACGACGATCACGGCCATGGGCACGACGCCCACAGCCATGACGATCACAACGGCCACGACCTGCACGCTGGCGCGCATCCCGAGCCTCACGCGCCGGCCGAACATGTCTCCTATGTGAACCCGATGGTGGCCGCGACGACCGCCAGCCATCACGACGATCATGGTGACGCGCACGACCACGGGCACGACAATCACCAAGGCCATGATGGTCATGCAGACCATGCCCAAGCGCACGATGATCATGCCCATGGCCACGACCATCACGACGCTCATGGGTCGCACCACAAGGAGCCTGAACTCGCCCACCACTAGGGCGAGCCTCGCCGAAACGATGGAGCTCCGGGTCCTAGGATCCGGAGCTCTTTTCTTTTGCCGGCGGACTGCTACGCCTTTTGCGCCTTGCATCGTTGGGCGCGTCACCGCATTGAGATGACATGTTCGACGCTCTGATCGCCCAGCTCGGCGCCTTCCAAGGCCCGCTGACCGCCCTCCTGCAAGTTCTGATGATCGACCTCGTTCTGGCGGGCGACAACGCCGTCGCCGTTGGCCTGGCCGCAGGGGGCCTGCCGGCCAAGGATCGCAAGAAGGTCATCCTCTACGGCCTGGGCGCGGCGGTCGTGCTGCGGATCACCTTCGCCCTGATCACGACCTGGCTGCTCGGCGTGGTCGGACTGCTTCTCGCCGGCGGCTTCCTGCTGCTGTGGGTCTGCTGGAAGATGTGGCGCGAGCTGCGCGAACAGGCCACGCACGACGAGGCCGACGCCATGGCCTCGATCGACAACGACCCCAACACCGAACCGCGCACCCGGCCGGCCAAGACCTTCAAAGCCGCCTTCCTGCAGGTGCTGATCGCCGACGTCTCGATGTCGCTGGACAACGTCCTTGCGGTGGCCGGCGCGGCCCGCGAGCATCCCGGCATTCTGGTGTTCGGCCTAATTCTGTCGATCATCCTGATGGGCGTGGCCGCGACGGCGATCGCCAACCTGCTGCACAAGCACCGCTGGATCGGCTTCGTCGGCTTGGCGATCGTGCTTTACGTGGCGCTGCACATGATCTGGCAGGGTCACCGCAGCGTCGTCATCGATCTCAACCAGACGGCGGCCTACAACGCCGCCGCGCCGGCCCCGCTCGACATCAAGCCGGACGAGATCGTCCAGCATAACAAGCACCGTTGACGAGAGGTCAGCGGCCCGGCAGCGGCGGCAGGTCGAGGCGGCGCAGCTCGGCCATCTGGGCGTACAGCTGAAGGATGCTAGCGTGGCGAACCGTGTCGCCGCGCTTCTCCACCGCTTCATGCAGGCTGATCAGCGCCAGGCGCAGCGCAGCGTTCACCCGGTCCAGGCCGCCGATCGTCAGCTCGACGGGGTCGGCCGGCCAGCCGCCTTGCAGACCGTAATCCAAGGCGGCCTCGGCGAGGATTTCGCGGATGGCGGCGTTCTCGGTCACCCGCGCCGCCGCGCCGCGTTCGGCCTCCTGGGCGGCGAGCAGCGATAACAGCGCCACCACCCCAACCTTGCCAGCCATGAACTCGCCCTGCTGTTCTGGCGGCCCCGGTTCGGCCATGCACAAGAAGTTGCCGACCAGGATATCGGACACGCTCGGCGTCATGACAGCCCCTCCATGCGCATCAGCGCCTCGGCCAGGATCTGGTCGTGGCGTCGCGCGGTGTACCAACCCGAGATCGCCAGGACCGGGTCCTTGAACCCGCCGTCGCGATACTCCTTCGCGGCAGACGTCCAGATGGCCTGCCCCTTCACGGCGTTGAACAGCGACCACCAGGCCAGCGCCGTCTCATCCACCTGAAGTCCACTGGCCTCGCGCCAGAGGGCCAGGGCCTCTTCGCGCGGCAGCATGCCGCCGACCTTGTCAGCCTCGAAATGACCCCACAGCGGATCCATCGCCCAGCCCAGATCCTCCAGCGGGTCCCCCAGATGGACCATTTCCCAGTCGAGGATCGCCAGGATCTTGCCCGCGCCGTCATGTAGGAAGTTGCCGGTACGATAGTCGCCATGGACCACGCGTACCGCCTGGGCCGGCGGTGGCGGCCGGCGTCGCAGGGCGCGGATCGCCGCCCAGACGATCGGTTGGGGATGCTGCTGGTCGTCTTCGATCACCTTGGTCCAGTGCTCGAGCGCGATCCGCCAACAGTCGTCAGGCTCGGGCCGCTCGGCCTTCTTGGCGAGCGGCAGATTGGTCGGATCCGCGCCGGCGATGGTCCCCAGGATCCGGAAGAACTGTTCGCCGATCGCTCGCGCATGGTCGCCGTAAGGCAGCACAGTGAAGGGAGACGCGGCAGCGCCTCCATCCACCCGCTCCATGATGAAGAAAGGCCGCTCGAGTTCCGCGCCCCCGGGCTCCATCGCCACCGGGCGTGGGACCGGGAGAGCGCCGTGAAAGGACTCGAACGCCAGATACTCAAGATTGCGGTCGGTTTCGATCAGGCTGCCCGGCGGGTCGCGGCGCAGGATGAGCGGGCGCGTTTCACCGTCGGCCCTGGCGTTGAAGCGATAGGTCTCACGGCTGGCGCCGCCGGGAATGCGCGAGAGGTCCGACACCGCCACGGGCGTCGACCAGATGCGCGATAGATACGCCTCCAGGCGCTCGGTCAGGCTCATGGCGCCAGATCCAGGATCGAGGCGAACCCCGAAGGCGCATGCGGGCCGATGGCGAGCTGCTCGAAGACGCCACGACCGACCCGAGACCTCCCCTGGCCGTCGACATAGGTCACACGGCTGAGCGCCTGAACGTGGAGGTGATGCGGCAGGCGACGATCGACGTCCGCCAGCACGAAGTCTTCGCGCTCGACCTTCAGTTCGCCCTGATTTTGGCCATGGCCCCAGACCGGATGGGTGTAGCCCAGGCCCAGCATGAAGAACTCGGTCTGCGGCTCGATGGCCACCGAGCCGCCCTCACCCAGGTCAAGGGCCGCCGAAGCGGCGTGACGCGTGCCGCTCTTCCAGCGGATGGCGCAGGAGGACTCGGCGAAGCCGCCAAACGTGTCCTCGCGGCCGCCGTCCTCCAGCCACACCGCACGCCGGTTCCAGGGGCGGCCCAGGTCGTCGTCATTGGTGTGGAAGAAGAAGCTGCCGTCGGCGAAATTGCAGGGACTCCACAGCCAGAAGAACTGCGGCGGAACGGGCGGAACGGGCTCCTGTGGATCGCGCGCGCCCACGGGCCTCACGCCC
Organism: Pseudomonadota bacterium; assembly: GCA_020161365.1. Lineage (GTDB taxonomy): Bacteria > Pseudomonadota > Alphaproteobacteria > Caulobacterales > Caulobacteraceae > Caulobacter. The sequence goes on from JAIUNU010000024.1 coordinate 6,106, forward strand.
CAAGATCGGTCACGCGTGCCGACGAAGCCGTCGACGGCGGTGCGGACACCGTCCACCTCGACCCAGCCGCTGTAGCGGCCGTTCTGGGTCAGGCGCGTGTAGTCCATGAAGGCGCGGGGGCCGTTGCGGCGGATGAACCGAGGCTCCTCGATCGGGAAGGCTCGCCCCTCGAAGACGATCTCGGCGGCGACGCCCTGCTCGGGAGCCTGCACGACCAGTTTCAGCCGTTGCAGCGGCTGCAGCACCTCGATCGCGATCGGGCCGACCCTCAGGTCCATCCGCTCCATGCCCAGCCAGCGGCTGGCGTGAAGGTTCACCTGCTTGCCCTCCTTCATCACGCAGAACGAGGCGTCGGCGATGTTCAGGTGCGGATAGACGCCGAACGCGGCCGCGAAGAACAGGTCGGCCCCATCCCCCTCGGGCGCGTAGCCGTTGAAGAAGTAGCGATCATAGAAGTTCCGATCCGTCCCGGCATAGGCCACGGGCTCCGGCGTCTGATGGATCGGATAGTCGTCGCCCCAGGTGAGCGCCATGCCGTTCCTCCCCTGTTCGCGCCGACGCTCTGATGGGCCGGCTTTACGTCCAGGTGATCGACGTTAAGGTCGCGCAAGACGATTGCAACGGTGACGGAGCGTAAATCCGATGGAAGGCTGGACTCCTCGGACCTGGATCGGCCTAGCGGCCGCAAACGGCCTGCTGGCGGTGGCGTTCGGCGCCTTCGCCGCGCACGGGATCGACGGCTGGAAAGCCGTCGAGTGGCTGAAGACCGGCGCGCAGTATCAGATGATCCACGCCCTAGCCGTTTTCGCCGCATTCACGCTTCATCGCGCGGGGGCCAAGAGCATGGGGATCGTGACCGCGCTGTTCTTCGTCGGCGTTCTTCTGTTTTCGGGATCGCTCTACGCCATGGCCTTGGGCGCGCCCCGCACCCTGGGCATGATCACGCCGCTGGGCGGACTGTCGTTCATGGCGGGCTGGGCGCTGATGGCCTGGCGAGGCTTTGGCCTTCGTCAGGCCTGAAGCTTCTTGGCGCCCGGCAAGGCCAGCAAAAAGATCGCCAGCGCCGACCCGACCAGACAGGCGAACATCACGCCGGCTACTGGGCGGGGCGTTCCGTCATGCAGCGCCGCGCCCGCCCAAGAGGCCAGCGCCCCCGCGCCGAACGAGGCCGATCCCATCAGCGCCGAGATCGAGCCTGCGCGCCGGGGATCCACGCTCAACGCGCCGGCCATGGTGTTGCCGCCCATCAAGCCGTAGATCGACAGGGCGGCGAACAGCAGCGGCAGCACGGTCCACTGGCCGCCCCAGCCGGTCCAGGCCGCCAGGGTGAGCAAGAGCGCCGCGACGATGGAGGCGATGCTCGCCCGCGCCAGCACCTGATCAGGTGTCGCCCGCCGCAGCAGCCAGCGATTGACCTGGCTGGCGCCGATGATCCCCACGGCGTTGAAGGCGAAGACCAGGTTGAACACCAGGGGGCTGTGGCCATAGGTCCCCATCACTAGGTCCGGCGCGCCCGAGATGTAGGTGAACAACACCGCCCCGTTCAGCGCGCCCGCCAAGGCGTAGCCCATCAGCCGGCGCATCCCGAACAGGGCGACATAGGCCTTGAGCGGGTTTTCACTGCGGGCCTGCGCCTCGGTCGCCGCCGAGCGCGACTCAGACAGGCTCAGGACAACCCACGTCGCGATCAGCGCGCCGAACACCGCCAGGGTCCAGAACACGCCGCGCCAGCCTGCGATAAACTGGACGACGCCGCCCAGTTGCGGCGCCAGCACGGGGGCTAGCCCCATGATCAGGGTCATCAGCGACAGGACGCGGGCGGTGTCGGTGTGGCTGAAGCGGTCGCGCACCACCGCGCGGGCGATTACCGGGCCCGCGCAACCGCCCAGCGCCTGAGCGAAGCGCGCCGCGATCAGGGTCTCGATGTTGGGCGCGAGCGCGCAAACGATCGAGGCGACGATGAACAGGCCAATCCCGATCAGCAAAGGCGGTCGACGGCCGAAGCGATCCGAGGCGGGCCCGTAGAACACTTGGCCAATGGCCATGCCAGCGAAGAAGGCTGCCAGCGTCGCCTGGGTCTGGTCGGGCGCCGCGCTCAAGGTGCGTCCGATCGACGGAAGGCTCGACAGATACATGTCGATCGACATCGGTGCGAAGGCCGTCAGCGCGCCGAGAAGCAGAACAAGGCGCCACGGAACGTGGGCGGGCGGCGGGCTGGCTTCGGTCATGCAGGCCTTTTACCCCCCTTCGCCCCTACGGAAACCGGAAATGACGCTTGCCGGGCTGGCGCGGGCGCAGCAGCTTATCGCCAATCACATAACAATTGCGGGAGATCGAGCGCTCATGACGGACACCCTTGCGAAGACCCCCGCTCTCCCCGCGCCGCAGTTCGCCGAAGTGAACGGCATCCGCATGGCCTACTACGAGGCCGGCCCACGCCAGGGGGTTCCTATTGTCTTCTGTCACGGCTTCCCGGAGCTGGCGTTCTCGTGGCGACACCAGATCGCTGCGCTCGCTGCGGCGGGCCGCTGGGTCATCGCGCCCGACCAGCGCGGCTATGGCCTGACGCCAGGTCCCGAGGCGGTCGAAGCCTATGACATGGAGCACCTGACCGGCGACCTCGTCGGGCTTCTCGACCATCTGGGCGTCGAGAAAGCGATCTTCGTGGGTCACGACTGGGGCGGCATCGTCGTGTGGCAACTGCCGCTGATGCATCCCAGCCGCGTCGCCGGGATCATCGGGCTGAACACGCCGTTCTTTCCGCGCCTGCCCCTGGATCCCATCCAGATGTACCGGAACGCCTATGGCGACGACATGTACATCGTCCATTTCCAGAAGCCGGGCGTCGCCGATGCGGAATTGGGCGCAGATGTCGAGAAGACCATCCGCTACTTCATGCGCAAGCCGAAGGGTACGCAGGAAGACTTCCTGGCCCAGCCGGCCGAGCGCCGGAGCCTGGCGCTGCAGACCGCTCTCGCCCACTACGAGCCATCGACCGACGACAATCAGTTCCTGAAGCCCGACGAGCTGGCCTTCTTTGTTGAGGCCTTCCAGCGCAGCGGCTTCACCGGCGGCATCAACTGGTACCGCAACTTCACGCGCAACTGGGAGCGCTCGGAACATCTGCCGCGTCGGGTGGACGGCGTCCCCTGCCTGATGATCATGGCGGAGCTGGACGTCGTGCTGCCACCGTCCATGGCCGACCGGATGGGCGACCAGATCAGCGACCTCGAGAAGGTGCTGATCGAGGGCAGCGGACACTGGACCCAGCAGGAGAAACCCGCCGAGGTGAACGCCGCGATTCTGGACTGGCTGGACCGCCGGTTCCCGCTCTAGATCAGTTGCGCGCCGCGATCATCGCCTGGGCGCGGCGTCGCATGGCGGCCGCCAGTTGCAGCATGGCCAGGGCCGAGGTCTCGTCGCGCTCGGCCGCACGCATGGCGTAGACGTTGGCCATCGCGAACAGGGCCTCGGCCCGGTCGACGCCCTCAGCACCGAACATCTCGCCGATCTGGCGGTCCAGCTCGGCCAGTTGCGCTGGCTTGAGCATCGCCAGCAATTCGTCGTCGGAGAAATCTTCGGGCGGAGTCTGAGTCATGGGCGCACCATACAGAAGGCCGTGAAAGGCATGAACCCGGCGCGATCCGCCGTTCACAAGCCAACGCGGAACGCGCTAGACTCCGGCCATGGATCGTTACGCCTCCGCCGCCGCCATGAGTTCCGTCGGTCGCCGCGGCCTCTATCGTGAGGTCGAGCCGTTTTCGTTCGGCTGGATGCCTACCGGCGGTCCGCACGAGATCTACTACGAGGAATGCGGCAACCCGCGCGGCAAGCCGTGCGTCATCCTGCACGGCGGCCCCGGCGGCGCGGTCAACCCGACGATGCGGCGCTTCTTCGACCCGGCCAAGTGGCGGATGGCGCTGTTCGACCAACGCGGCTGCGGTCGGTCGCGTCCAAACGCCAGCCTGGAAGACAACACCACCTGGAGCCTGATCGACGATATCGAGCGTCTGCGCGAGCATCTCGGCGTCCAGTCATGGACCGTGTTTGGCGGATCTTGGGGCTCGACCCTGGCCCTCGCCTACGCGATCAAGCATCCTGACCGCGTGGACAGCCTGGTGCTACGCGGCATCTTCCTGCTGACCCAGAGGGAGCTGCGCTGGTTCTACCAAGACGGCGCCTCAATGCTGTTCCCTGACGCCTGGGAGCGGTTCCTGGCCCCGATCCCCGAGGAGGAGCGCGGCGACCTGATGGCCGCCTATCACCGCCGCCTCGTCGCGCCCGACCGCCGCGTGCAACTCGAAGCCGCCGCTGCCTGGAGCCAGTGGGAGGGCGACACCATCTCGCTGCGCGGACCCGAGGCGCGTCCCGCCAAGTTCAACGAGGAAGACTTCGCAATCGCCTTTGCGCGGATCGAGAGTCACTTCTTCACCAACAAGGGCTTTTTCGACGAGGACGACTGGATCCTGAAGAATATCGACCGCATCCGGGGCATCCCAGGCTGGATCGTTCAGGGGCGATTTGACGTCGTCACGCCCCTGGACAGCGCCTGGCGGCTGCACAAGGCCTGGCCCGAAGCGCGGTTCGACATCGTCTGGGACGCCGGTCACGCCTCGACGGAGCCCGGCGTCATCGACGGCTTGGTGCGAGCCACCGATTCCGCGCTCGTCCGTTAGAGCGTGACCGTTCGACCCTCGCGGGCGGCACGGTAGATCGCTTCGATCACCCGAAGATCCTTGAGGCCCTCCTCGCCTCCGACCAGCGGTTCGCGGCCGGTCAGAATGCACTCGGACAGATGATCCAGCTGGGCCGAGAACTGGTTCTTGGGCTGCGGCGTCGGCTCGCGCGGCGCGGGCGGCCCGCCCAGCTGCGCCCGCATGGCCTGACCCTGGTAGCTGGTCGCCGGGTCGATCTCGACCCAGCCCTTGGAGCCGCTGACCCGATAGCGGTTGCAGTTGACGCTGTAGGCCGACACGCCGTTGGCCGTCGCGCCCGATGGGAAGAGGAGCTGGAAGTTGATGATGTCCTCGACCTCCCGGAAGCGCGGGTCGGACCGATCGGTGGACTCCATGGCGTTGACCGCCACGGGCTCCTCACCCGTCAGATAACGGGCGGCGTTCAGGCTGTAGATACCGATGTCCATCAGGCTGCCGCCGCCAGCCAGCGCCCTGTTCAGACGCCACTGCTTCGGGTCGCCGATCGTGAAGCCGTGATCGGCGACGACGGTGCGCACCGGTCCCAGCGCACCGTCCCGCACCAGCTTGATGGCCTCGATGTTGTGGGCCTGGAAGCGGCTGCGATAGCCGATCATCAGCTTTCGACCCGCCTTCCGACAGGCGGCGATCATCGCCTCGCAGTCGGCGACCGTGTTGGCCATCGGCTTCTCGCACATCACGTGCTTGCCCGCCCTCGCAGCGCGCTCGGTGAAGCTCCGGTGCAGGCTATTGGGCGTGATCACATAGACGATGTCGACGTCGGGATTGTCGATGATCCGATCGAAGGTCTCGTAGCTGTAGCGATGGGTCTCGGGGATCCCGTACTGGTCGCCGTAGGTCTTCAGCTTCTCGGGCGTACCGCTGACCAAGGCCGCCAGGCGCGAGTGCTCGCACTCGGCGAAGCGCGGCATAATGATCCGCGTAGCGTAGTAGCCCAACCCCAGGATTGCGTAGCCCAGCTTGCGTCGGGGTTCGGCGGCGAAGACGCTCAACGGCAACCCGGCCATCCCGGTCGCAAAGCCCGCGCCCAAGAGCGTCCGTTTGCTGATCGCGTCCATGCCTAGACTCCCAGTCCCTGGGTTTTGGTGCGCACGCGCGCGACGATGTGGTTGGAGGTGATGAACAGCGTCCGGCCGTCCTCCCCGAACACACAGTTGGCGGCCGGGAAGCCGGTCTCGATCACGCCCAGCAGCTTGGCGTCAGACGTCAGGACCATGATCCCGCCAGGGCCACTGGCGAATAGCCGGCCCTGCGCGTCGATCTTCATCCCGTCCGGCAGGCCGGGGCCGCCCGCCTTGAGCAGGTCCGAGGCGTCGAAGAAAACGCGGGAAGCGGTTGGGAGCCCGTCGTCGGCCAGGTCATAGGCCATAATCACCGGGCGCTTCGGATCAGAGACAGCGACGTACAGCCGGCGCCCGTCCGGCGACAGAGCCACGCCGTTGGGGAAGCTCAGCGAACCATCGACCAACGCGACCTCGCCGTTCGGCCGCAGCAGGTAGACGCCATTGAAGGCCTGCTCCTTGGCCGGCGAGGCGTCCATGCCTTCGAGGCCATAGGGCGGATCGGTGAAGTAGAGCGAGCCCTTCAGCGGTCCGTGACGAACCTCGACCAGATCGTTGGGACTATTGAATTTCTTGCCGTTGAAGGTGGTGGCCAACAGCGTCTTCTTGCGGGTCGCAAGGTCGATCCGCGCCACCGCGCGGTTGCCGCAGTCGCAGACCAGCAGCTCTCCCGCCGTGCTGATGATCGCGCCGTTGACGCCGGCCTCGCGGAAGATCTTGGTGGGCGGGCCGTCATAGCCCGACGGTCGCAGGAAGTCGGTCTTGCCGGTCTTGGCGTCCCAACGGTGCATCACATTGCCGGGCACGTCGGAGAACAAGAGATAGCCGCCGCTGGCGACCCAGGCCGGGCCCTCCGCCCAGGTTATCCCGTCAGTCAGTTGCTCGATCGGCGCGGTCGCGTCGAGAACCGCCTCCAGTTCAGGCGAGAGACGGCGGATCTGGCCGATCCTCGGATAGGGCGCCGCTTCTGCCTTAGCCGCCGCCGAATGCGCCCCTGCGAACAGGGCGACACCCGCACCCAGCATGGCGCGTCGAGTGGTCATGGCGGCCTCCGCTTGTCATTGTTTGCGGATTAGAGACCATGACAGCGATGTCACCGCAACCAGCGATCGACTAAAGTCGCACGCGTGGCACCGCGTCGAGCCAGCGGGCGTAGGCGGCTTCCCGCGCATGCTCGGCCAAGGTGGGCGCCAGGGTTTCGGCGGCGGGACTGGCCTCGGCCGCCTCCTCGATGGATCCGTAGAGCCCCGCACCCACGCCCGCGAAGAACGCCGCGCCCAGGGCGGTCGTTTCCTGATAGCTGGCCCGCCGCACCGAAAGCCCGGTCAGATCGGCGAGCCGTTGTGAGAACCAGGCGCTTTTCGACATGCCGCCGTCGATGCGCAGCTGCGCGGCCTCGCCAAAGGCCGAAGGGGCGTCGGCGCGCATGGCTTCGATCAGGTCCCGGCTCTGCAGCGCACAAGCGTCAAAGGTCGCCGCAGCGATCTCAGGCAATCCCGCGTCGCGGGTCAGGCCAAAGATCCCGCCCCGCGCCTCGGCGTCCCACCAGGGCGCGCCAAGACCCGTGAACGCTGGAACCACCACCACGGCGTGATCGGGTTTGGCCGCCCGCGCCAGGGCCTCGGCGGCGCGGGGACCGCCGGTGATCCCCAGCCCCTCGCCCAGCCACTGGATCGCCGCGCCCGCGACAAAGATCGATCCCTCCAGCGCGTAGGTGGTCTTGCCGCCGACTCTCGCCGCGACGGTAGTCAACAGGCGGGCGCGAGACACCGGTCGCTCAGCGCCGGTGTTGATCAGCATGAAGCAGCCGGTGCCATAGGTGGCCTTCATCTGGCCGGGGGCGACGCACCCCTGCCCCATCAGCGCGGCCTGCTGATCGCCCGCCACGCCCCGGATTGGAACCGCTCGCCCGAGGATGTCGGTCCGCGTCGCGCCATAGTCGTCGACGCAATCCAGCACCTTAGGCAGCATCGCCGAGGGCACATTGAACAACGCCGCCATCTCAGGCGACCAAGTTTGCGCGCCGATATCGAACAGCAAGGTTCGCGAGGCGTTGGTGGCGTCGGTTGCGTGGACCGCGCCGCCGGTCAGCCGCCAGATCACCCAGCAATCCATGGTCCCGCAAAGCAACTCACCGGCCTCGGCGCGAGCGCGGGCGCCCGGAACCTTGTCGAGGATCCAGGCGATCTTGGTCGCTGAAAAATAGGGGTCCAGCAGCAGGCCCGTCACCTCGGTGACCCTCGGCTCATGGCCGCCGGCCTTCAGGCGCGCGCAGACATCCGCCGTGCGGCGATCCTGCCAGACAATGGCCGGATGGATGGGCCGACCCGTCGCGCGGTCCCAAACGACGACGGTTTCGCGCTGGTTGGTGATCCCCATGGCGGCGATGTCCGCCGACCGACCCGACGCCTCACTCACCTCGCGCAGCACGGCGACTGCGGCGGCGTAGATCTCCTCGGCGTCGTGCTCGACCCAGCCGTCGGCCGGATAGCTCTGGCGCAAGGGCCTCGACGCCTCGCCGAGCGATACGCCAGCGCGGTCGAACAGGATGGCGCGCGTGCTGGTGGTGCCCTGGTCCAAAGCCAGGATCAGTTCTTGCGCCATTGACGGGTCCTCCACTCAAGCTCGCGACGTCTCGACGCGTGTCATCGCGTCGGCGTCTTTGGTCTGTTTAAGCATGTTTTCATTTGAGGGCCGCAAGGTCATCCTTGTCGAACCTTCCGGATTCGTTGAGGGCGGGGCCATTCAGACCGTCGAGATCGCTTCGCTGATGACGCTGGCGCGTAGCCGCGATCCCAACGATCGCGAGCGCCTGCTCAGTGGCATCATCGATCTTTGCGAGGCGGGACGAGCCCGAGGCGAGCCGACCCATCCTGATATCCAGGCGCTGCTGAACTCCATTTTCATGACCCTGGTGGTCGAGGCCGAGCGCGATATCCGGCGACGCCTCTCCGAGCGCTTGGCCGACGCCGAATGGGCGCCCCCCGCCTTGGTCAACATCATGGCCTTGGACGAGATCGAGATCGCCCGGCCGATCATCGCGCGCAGCCCCGTATTGCAGGATCACGACCTGATCCGGCTTCTCGTGCAGGCCACTCTGGAGCACCAGATCGAGATTGCTCGCCGCCCGCACCTCAAGGCGCCGGTGGTCGAGGCGATCATCGGGCAGGATGAACCCGCCGTCCTGACGGCTCTGGCCTCAAACGACAGCGCGGAGGTGTCGCCCGACGCGATGCGGCGTCTGGTGGACCGGTCGCGGGACGTAGTGGCGCTGCGCTCGCCGTTGGCCCGCCATCCCAAGCTGTCCAGCGACCTGGCCGAGCAACTCTACCTCCTTGTGGGCCGAGCCCTCAGGGACGCCCTCTCGGCGCGCTTCCATCTGGACGCCGCGCAGATGCAAGCCGCCGTCAACGACGCGCTGCAGGCGGCGCACAAGGGCGACGGCGATGCTCCGGCCGATCCCACCGAGCTCGACGAGGCTCGCGAGGACATGGAGCGGTCCCTGATCGAGAAGCTCGATTCGGCCGGACAGCTCAGACCGGGCTACCTGTTGCGCGTTCTTCGCGAGGGGCGCCTACCCCTGTTCGTCATGGCCCTGGCGCGCCTAGGGAAGTTCGAGCCGAGCCAGATCCGCCGCGCGATCGACTCGAGCCGCCCCGAACTGCTGGCCCTGGCCTGCTCGGCGGTCAGCATCGATCGCAGTGTCTTTCCGACAATCCTCGAGCATGTCCGCCAGTTGAACGGCGGCCGACCGGGCGGCGGCGATGAAGGCGTTCGTCGCGCGGCCAACGCCTTTGGCCCGTTCACACCCGACATCGCGGGCATGGCTTTCCGGCAGGCTGTCGGACAGGTTTGACAGAGCCGCGGTTTGACAAGGCTGCGGCCTTCCCGCCTCTTGGCCGCATGTATCAGCCGCAACCGTTCGTGACTCGTCTGGCTTTCAAGTCCAGCGACCGCCCCGAGGCTCAAGAGGCTCGTGAGCGTCTTGCGGCGCGTTATGGCGACGTGGGGGCTGAGAACGCCCAGGTGATCGTCGCTCTCGGCGGCGACGGCTTCATGCTGGAGAGCCTTCATGAGGCGATCGCCAGCCAGACGCCGATCTACGGCATGAACCGTGGCTCGGTCGGCTTCCTGATGAACGAGTACAGCGAGGACGGCCTGCTGGAGCGGATTAACGCCGCCGAGCGGGCAGTGATCCATCCGCTGGCGATGGTCGCGATCGATGCGCGTCGCACCCAGCATCGGGCCTTGGCGATCAACGAGGTGTCGCTGCTGCGTCAGACCCGCCAGACCGCGAAATTGCGAATCTCGATCGACGGCAAGGTGCGGATGGGCGAACTGGTCTGCGACGGCGCCCTGCTGGCGACCCCGGCCGGGTCGACCGCCTACAACCTTTCAGCCCACGGTCCGATCATTCCGATCGACGGCCGCGTGCTTGCGCTCACGCCGATCAGCGCCTTCCGGCCCCGCCGCTGGCGCGGCGCCCTGCTCCCCCAGTCCGCGCGCGTGACCTTCGAGATCCTCGAAGCCGACAAGCGGCCCGTCAGCGCGGTGGCCGATAACTTCGAGGTGCGCGACGTGATGGAGGTTCACATCTCCGAGGATCGCGGCACCTCGCTGGCGATGCTGTTCGACGCGGGCAGGAGCCTTGAGGAGAGAGTTCTGGCCGAACAATTCTCGGCCTGATTTGAAAGATGAGACGTTGGGTCGCACGAAAACCCTGGTCTCATCTAATGTTAACTGTAGGGACGCGCAATAGTGAACGGCTCGACGCGAGATTCATGACGCCTTTCGACGCACATTAGCTGAGACGTTCG
>JAIUNU010000025.1 GCA_020161365.1 Pseudomonadota bacterium
TACTCCCTCACAGATCAGGAGCCAGAGATGGTTGATCCCGCTGGACGAGAACAAGAGTGCAACAACCGGACGCAAACGCACACAAAAATTCTAAGGCAAGATAAAAGCACAGGGACCTTCGCCCCCTAAGCGCATGATGGTGTTGGCTTTTTAGAGGGACCCTGCCTCGCGGCACTGCCCCAAGATCGGAATTTTCCGAACGAATTCAGCGCTCTCTTAGGGACCTCCGCGCAATCCCTATCACCCTCCACCTTCGGCAGACTGCGCCATGGATCGCTTGGTGGAACGAGGGCCGGACGCCCAGATGAGCGTCAAGGGTGCGTGCCCGGCTAGCCGGGCACGCATCGCGGAGCGACGGCGAAGCCGCCCTTGACCCTCATCTGGCCGCCCGGCAAGAGGCTCTCCAAGCGCTCCAGGGCGAGCCCCGACCGTGTCCGGTCCAGCCTCCAGACCTTGCTCGGGCGCTAGTGCGTCTCCGTCAGAAGCTCTGCTGGCGTAACCTTGAGGGCTTGGGCCAAGCGCTCGATGTTATCGAGCGAAAGATTCCGCTCCGCGCGCTCGATAGCGCCGACGTAGGTGCGGTGGAGGCCAGCTTCGGCGGCCAGTCCCTCTTGGCTCAGCGTCAGGGCTACACGAAGCCTGCGGACATTGTCAGCGACGATACGGCGAAGCTGCGAGGGAGGCGCCTTCATAGCGCCAAGGTCTGGCGGTGATGACTATGAGTCGACAGACGATGAGTAGCATTGAGATTGATGACGATAAGTAGCATGATGATGCTCCACACTATCGGAGTGCGTCATGGCCAAGGACCAAACCAAGCTCGGCACGCTTTCACGCCGGACGATCTTAGGGGCGGCTTCTGTCTCGCCGCTGGCCTGCACGATCAAAGTGGCCGCGCGAGAGCTGCCTGAAACGCTGATCGGAAGCTGCGCCCAGTGGCTGACTCTCGACTTTGAAAGTGACCGCTTGGCGCGCCGTTGGTCCGCCTTAGAGACAGAAGCCGCCGGCAATTTCGACTACTTCCGGATGAACGAACGGGAGCGCCTTAGTCTCCCCATGGGACCTGAGATGGGGGCCATCGAGAAGGAGCTCGATGTCCTTTTCGGCCGCCGGAAACGTCTCTATCGGGCCATCACCAGGATGACGCCGGCCACCATCCATGAAGCCGCAAGCCTCATCGTCATTGCAGCTCGAATTGAGGTCCACGACCCAGGCCCGACTGCGCCATTGGTGCGCAAGGCGCTGGACTTCATCGCGAGAGGGACGTGCCCGCGCTGCGGAGAGGCCTATGTGCCCAAGAACCTCCCGACCGCCTGAAGACTGTCGCGGTGATCTTTCCGCCCGATTGTCTTTCATGCCCACGGATTACCGCGCGCCGGAATTGCTTGCCCGGCGCGTGGCAGGTCGCACCGTTGGCGAATGGTTCGTCGACATCGGGCGGCCCCGCCGCAACCTGATCTCTTTACCGACCTCGCCGAGCCGTCGCGTCCGGTGGCTCCAGCGCTACAAGCGCGCCCATCCCAGACTGTCGAAGTCGCCCCAGACACAGCCCTTGAAGCAGCATCGCGACTGGGTCCGATCACCGAGGAGCGTTTCCGCCAGGCGTTCGCGGCAAGCGCGCTGGTTTCAGCCAAGGACGCGGCGCGCCTGGTCGGCGTCGATGTTGAGACGCTCTCGCGGATGGCGGACGAGGGGATTGTTCGCGCTGTTCGCAAAGGACGTCTGCGCAGCTACACCGAGCACGACCTGCGCGCCTATCTGCTCGCCGGTCCCGACGCGCCCTCGCATCGGGGCAAGAGCCGTTCGCCGAGCACGTCGCGACGTCCCCGCGCGGTTCCCTTCTCTCAGCGCGCCCGTCGTGGGTGAGGGCGCGTCATGAGCGTCTACAAGCCCGCCAAGAGCCGCTTCTACCAGTACGACTTCCAGTACAAGGGCAAGCGTTACACGGGCTCGACCGGTGTGGCGACCATGCGCAAGGCCGAGGAGGTCGAGCGCAAGGTCCGGGCCGACGTCGCGCTTGGCCTCTACGACGACCAGGCCGGCATGACGCTCGACGAGGCGGCCGGCCAGTGGTGGGAGGAGGTCGGCAAGCACCTGCGTACCGCGCGGGATGTAGAGCGGCGTCTGGAGATCCTGCTGCGGCTCATGGGCCCGGAAACCCGCCTCGTCGACATCACCATCCGCAAGGTTTCGACGGCGATCGAGAAGCGCCGGAGCGAGACCTTCCAGAAGGCGCCCGACCGCCCGGGCAAGCCCGCCAAGCGCTACCCGATCAAGAACGCCACGGTGAACGGCGACATCATCGGCATGCTGCGGCGGATCCTTCGGCGGGCCGAGACCATCTGGGAGGTCAAACCGATCCCCAAGATCAGCTGGCGCGCGCTCACCCTCAAGGAGCCCGAGCCGGAGGTGCGCGTATACACCGGGGCCCAGCAACAGGCCTGGCTCGACCAGTGCGACCCCGTCACCCGCACCGCGCTTAGCCTGCTGCTGACCTACGGCCTGCGGCTTGGCGAACTCTTCTTCCCGCCCTCGGCCTTTGACCCGTCAGGGCCGCGCCTGGTGATCAACAAGCGCAAGCGCGGGGCGCTCATGCTGCCCCTGCGCCAGGACCACGCCGACGACATCGCCGCCCGCGTGACGGTGGCGAATAATGAGGGTCTGGAGACGGTCTGGTTCGAAGAACTGGTGATCCCGGCCGCTGGCAAGCGCGAGCGGCGCGTGATGTACATCCCGCTGACCTATGGCGGCATCCAGGCGCGCATGCGCACGGCCGCCAAGCGGGCAGGGCTGACCATGCCGCGCCTGATCCATGGCACGCGTCACCACGCCGGAACGATGATGCTGGCCAAGAGCGGAAACCTGAAGCTGGCCCAGCAGTTGCTGGGCCATGCCGACATCAAGTCGACGATGCGATATGCTCACGCCATGGACGGAGCGCTGCGCAATGTCCTCGAGAATTTGGACCCGGTGCGCAAGTCCCCCGATAGTCCCGAACCCGTCGTCAGGCGCAGGTCCAGGAGCCTCAAACCCTGAGGAATTATAGGGGTCTGTCTTCCCCTTCCTAAAGCGAAGGTCGGGGGTTCGAGTCCCTCCCGGGTCGCCAGCGGCTGTGAGCGTCCTCAATTCGCTCCCGAAGCTTTTGACGTCGGCGTCCGGAGGGCCGTCACGCGCTGGAAGCAAGACGACCGAGAGCGGTTGGTCGCTGGGTCAAGCCGGTGGACGATCAGTTAAGCACCGGAAGGACGAAGGTGAAGCACGTGCCACCGGTCTCCCGGCCTTGAGCGGTCAAGGTTCCACCATGCGCCTCGATGATCGACCGTCCGATCGCCAGACCCATGCCCATGCCCTTGGACTTGGTGGTGAACAGCGGCATGAAGATCTGATCGGTCTGATCGGGCGGAACGCCCACGCCCGTATCCTCGACCCGCACTGTCAGACCAGCGTCTTCGACCGTCGAGCTGATGATCAAGGCGCGGCTCTCCTGCGGTTGGCTCGATAGCGCGTCGAGCGCGTTGGTGACGAGATTGAGCACGATCTGCTGCAACTGGACCCGGTCGCCCATCACCTGGGTCTGTCCGGCGGCCAAATGGCAGGTCAGGGCCACCGCCTGCGCCTCGACCTCGGGCTGGGTCAGGCGGACGACATCCTCGATGACCGCGTCCAGCCGGAGCGGCGCCATCGCCGCGTAGTCCTGTTTCGCCAGCGCCCGGAGAGAGGCGATGATCGCCGCGGCGCGTTCGGCGCCCGCCCTGATCCCGGCCAGACCTGCGACCGCCTCCTCGATGTCGGGGTTCTCGCGCCGCAGCCAGCGCAGGCTGGCGTCCGCGCTCCCCAGAATGCTGGCCAGCGGCTGGTTCACTTCGTGAGCGATCGACGCGGCGAGACCGCCCATCATGGCCAGGTGGGCGGTGCGGGAAAGCTCGGTCCGCGCGAGACGCAACGCCGCATCGGCCTGCGACTTGCGTTCATGGTCAGCCAGTAACTGCGAGTGGCGCTGCGCGACGCGCAAGGCCGCCGCCGCATGGTCCGCCAGCAGCATCAGGACCTGGCCGTCCGGACGCTGCGCGCCAATGGAAGGCGCCGTCAGATAGACCATGCCGACCAGAACCTCGCCCTCCCGCAGGGCGATTCCCAGGCCGGCGTCGGCCGGGCCGTCGAAGATCGGCGCATCGGCCCGCAGCAAGCGGTTGAGCATCGCCGAAGGAATCCGATCTTCGGTTGGCACCCGGGTCGAGAGGCGGATGTCGACCTCGGCCTCGCGCCGAAGCCCGATGGCTTCGATCATTGGATCGCTGTCTTTCATCAGCAGAAGCATGCCCGTGGCGGCCCCGGCATGGGCTATGAAAGCCTCCAACACGACCTGCTGCAGACGGGGCAGTTCGGTCTCGCCCGTCATCATGCGGATCGAAGTCAGAACGGCCGTCAGATCCGATGAGTCGCGCGCCGTACCGCCCGACAGGGCCGCCTTGGACTGCAGCATCGCCGCCTTGGCCGCCGCGCCCCAGGCCGCATAGTCCTTTTGGGCCGCGGCGTAGTAGCGTCCCGCTAGAGGGGCGAGCCCCTCCTGCTGACAAAGATCGCCGGCCAACTCCTCAGCCAGGGCCCGCTCATGCACGAATTCGCCGGAGGCGGCGATCGCCTCTTCGAGCCGTTTCAGGGCTTGCAGAGGTTCGCCTTCAAGGCGGGCGACCTCCGCCTCGACCATCAGATGGCGATGTTCGAACGTCGCGCGATTGCGGGACCGCCACAGCGACAGCTTCGCGCGCAGCGGCTGGATCGTGGCGAGCGCCCGCTCGACATCATCGTCGCGCGCGGCGTTCAGTGCGCTGAACATCGTCAGATAGGCCAGGTCGATATGGGCCGGAAGCGACCAGGCCAGGGCGTTCGCCTCGCTCAGCGCCTTGGCCGCACGGGCATGATCTCCAAACCAGTAGGCGGCCACGCCCTCATAGAGGTTTTGCCAGCAGGCGGTGGAGGCCGAGACCACGGCTTCCGTCCGCCTAGGCGGTTCAGCCTCCAGGCCCAGTTGCAGACCCCGGATGAACTCGTGCTGAGCCTGGATCAGGACCTCAATGTCGCGAAAGCCCAATCGGCGCGCGAAGTCGATGCCCTGCAAGGCGTCCTTCTCGACCTCGCCGAGCGGTCGGCCCATCTGGATCAGGTCCGAGACCAGGTGATTGCGCGCATAGCAGCTCATGGCCAGATCGCCGGCGGCCTTGGCGGCGGTAATGGCGTCGTGGACGCGCTCCAGGGCGTAGCTGAACGGCTGAGTCCACGGGCTCAGTTGGTCCATGGCGATCAGCGTCGCCGTCCGCGGCCCCTCGAAACCGTGGCGCTCCACCAGGGCGAGCGCCGTCTGGACATAGGCGAAGCCGTCCTCGTGGCGATCAAAGAAGTGGGCGATCATCACGCCGTACCAAGCCAGGCCATAGGCGCTGTTCGACGAGACGCCCTCGGTGAGGGTCAGCTCCACGATCTTGGCCACGTGGGTGAACAGCAGGCGATCGCCGGAGAAGGTCGCCACGATCAGTGTCGAGAGCAGCGAGGTGGAGAGCGCGGTCGCAGGATTGTCGCTGAGCGGACGCAGAGCAAAGGCGGCGTCAGGCCGATCGCCCATCATGTCGCGGATCCGTTCGGCCTGCTCAAGGCAGGCCTGCTCCGACGGCCAGCGCTTCAACCTGTGGCCCAGGAGGTCCAGGCCGGCGAGCGCGGCGGCGATGGCGGCGTCATAGTCCGACTGAACGGTCCGCAGCACCGCGAGCAGCCTGTAGGTCTCCGCCTGGTTCAGGGCGGGCAGGTCCTGGGCCAACAGCGCCGCAAGTTGGGCCTCGGCGTCCGTGAGCCGCCCGCGCGTCATCAGGCTGGCGGCGCTGGCCTGCTTGATGCCGACGACAAGCGCCGGACGATCCGTCCACCAACGGGCGTTGAGCAGCGCGTCGGCGGCGTCGATATAGGTCGCCGCCTGATCCAGCGCGCCACTGGTGGTCGCCAGTTCCGCCGCACGGCGCAGGGTCGCGGCGAACCGCAGCCGTGTCCCGTTCCGCAAGCGATCCACCACGCCGCCTTCGACGGCCTTCAAGATCAGCCCGGCGGCGCGCAGGATCTCATCAGGCTTGTCCACGGCGCCGAAGGCCACCAGCAGCCGCGCAGCACGCGCATGCTGGACGGGGCGCTCGTCGACGGGCGTCAACAGGCGCGCGGCCTCCTGGATGCGGTCGTGAGCGAAGCGGTATCCGTGGTCGATCGGCTGGACGAGACCCTGCGCCACGAGGCCTTCAGCGGCGATCTCCAGCGCGGCCGTCGGCAGCCGGGCGAGCGCGGCCAGCCCGTCCCGCTCGGCATGGCCGCCCGCAATATCCAGGGCCGCGACCACAGCCCGTTGGGCGGGCGGCAGGTTCTGCAGCTTTACGGTCATGAACGACCCGACGTCGCCAGGCGGATCGCCGGCTGCCGTCCCGCGGATCGAGGCGGTCTCGGCGCGCTCATGCTCAGCCAGCTCCGACCGCAGTAGTTGTTCGATGAAGAAGGGGTTGCCCTGCGTCCGGGCGTGCAGGGCGGCGGCCCGCCGGGCCATCTCGTCGTCCGACAGGCCCTTGCGGCCGAACTGGGCCAGGACGTCAACCGTGTCCGCGACCGACAGCGGTTGCAGCCAAATCTCCGTCATCGGCATGGGCATGGCCGTCAATCGCGCCAGCCAATCCTCGTTCAGCGCGCTCACGCCGGCTTCGGTGCTGCGGCGCGTCAGCACGACTAGGACATTCGGCGGCGGCGCCTCCGCCAGGGCCATCAGCACATCGAGCGTGGCGGGATCAGCCCACTGGATGTCGTCGACCAGCAGGATCAGCGGACGCCCGGGCGCGGCGAAGGCTTCGAACATCGCCGTAAAGCAGCGCTGCAGGCGAGCTTGGGCCAGCGCGGGCGGCACGTCTCGCCCCCTGGGCGGGCGACCGGTCAGCACCTCGGCTTCGGGCGCCAGGTCCAGCAGCGGTCGACCTTGCGCGCCCAAGATGGACAAAAGCCGCGCGCGGACGGCCTCAAGCGTATCATCGCCCTCACCCAGAACATCGGCGATCAGCATGCGCACGGCCCGGACCAGCGCCCCCAGGGTCACGCCGTCCTGCAGAAGCTCGCACTTGCCGAACGCGAAGCGGGAGTGTTCCTGGGCGACCAGGGCGCGAACACGCTGGGCCAGCGCCGACTTGCCGATGCCCGGCGCGCCGGAAATCATGACCAGCTCAGACCGGCCACTGGCGAAGACGCGATTGAAGGCGTCCACAAGGACCGCCGTTTCCTGCAGTCGACCGAACAGACGGTTGGAGGGGAAAGACGTCATCTAAGCGGCTCGAAAGCCTGGCGTTTGGCCTTGAGGTCTCTCATCGCGGCGCATGAAGTGGCCTCCTCGCGCCCATGACCCTGACAGCGTCAAGCGACTGCGGGTCCGACCATCAGCCTAATCCGCTCCAAGCCCAATCCCTAGCGGCGGAAGCGAGCATACCCTTTTGGGTATACCGTTCCAGGGCGACGGCTGCGAAAACGCGCTGTTCGCAGGGAAGTCGGACCATAGTCTGCAAGTACGCCAGGTCGTCGACTGGATTTGAAACACCGTGCGGGACCAAGACGAAACGCCCGGTCGCCGCCGATCGTCTGACCCATTGGCTGACCGGGACGCTGCAGGTCTTCCACCTCTTTCGCCAGTGTGCGCGTCCGCCGGGCCCACGGTCATTTCGGTGGCGGCGACGCGCGCAGCTCACCTGAACGTTGTGCTACAGCTGGCGGTCTCTGGACGGCGCGTTCGCTGTGGAAGGGCCGCTTGATGTTCCGCCAATACCTCGCCGGCCTTTCCCTGGCCCTGCTGCTCGCCACAGCCGGTATGGCCGCCCCCTCGCCGCGAACGATCGACCAGTTTCAGCATACGCGGTGGACGCCCCGAGAAGGCGGCCCATGGGGCGTCAACGATATCACCCAATCGCGTGACGGTTTCATCTGGCTGGCCAGCCCGCAGGGCCTGATCCGGTTCGATGGGGTCGCGTTCGACACCTTCACCCCGCCGGGTCATGAGCCCGCGACAGCCCCGACCCTGGCGTCCATCCTGGCGACACGCTCCGGCGAGATCTGGGTGGGCCTGGGCGGCTTCGGCGGCGTGGCCGCGTTTCGTGACGGCCGCATGGTCGATATGGTCATGCCCGATCCGGCCTATCAGGTCACCAGCCTGGCGGAGGATCTTGACGGGAGCATCTGGGCGGCGAGCACCCGCCTGGGCGCGCCCCTGCGCCGTTACAGCCGCGGACGCTGGGAGGTCATCGATGCCGCATGGGGCCTGCCCGCCAATGACATCATCGGCGAGATGATCGTCGCGCCCGACGGCGCTCTGTGGGTCGCCATCAACAGGACGCTGCTGGTGTTGCCGCGGGGGGCGAAGCGCTTTGTCGAGACCGGCGTCGAGGCCATCGGTGGGGTCGGGCTGGCGATCGACCCGCGCGGTCGCGTGTGGGTGGCAGACGGCCGAGGCGTAAAGCGGGTCCCTGATATTCAGAGAGGGGAGTCTTCGGCTTCGAAGCAGCCGAACTACGTCCTGGAGGGGATCCGCCGCCCGCGGATCCGCTTTGCGCCCGACGGTAGCCTATGGGGCTCGACCTGGAGTGATTGGCTGTTCCGGATCCGCGATCCGGAGAAGGGCGGAGAGGTTTCGCGTTACAGATCAGCGGGCGGGCTGAGGTCCGATGACTTCGGCCAGGTGTTCGTGGATCGCGACGGCGTAACCTGGGTCGGCGGCCTGGGCGGGCTGGACAGCTTTGTGTCGACGGGTCTGGTCAAGGACGAGACGATCCCCTTCTCGTCCGACAGCTATCAGATGGCCACGGATGGCCAGGGCCGCATCTACGCGCTCACCGCTGACACCGCCTATCTGATCCGCCCGGGCGCGTCACCGACGGCGATCCTGAAATCTGGTTTCCGCGGCGTCTGCCCGGGCCAGAAGGGCTCGGTCTGGGTCGGTGAAGAGCGCCTCTTCCGGCGGATCGTCGATGGCATGGTCGTGCAGACGATCCGAACCGCGACAACGGCGGTTGGAAACTGCGCCGAGGATCCGGAAGGCCGCCTCTGGTGGATCGATGACGCCAGCGCGATCAATGTATACGAGGGCGGTCGGTCCCGAAAGCTGGCTACGCTGCTACCCAGCGGCGGGGATCAGCCCTGGGAAACCTTCAGCGACATCAACGGTCGCCCGATATTCCTTCTAGAGAACCGCGCCATTGCGCGTGTGAGAGGGCTCACGGCGGACGTCTGGTCCAACCAAAGGCTTGGCGTGGGCGCGATCCTGGACGCCGTCCAGGACAGTCCCTCAGGCCTGTTCGTCGCCGGCAGCTCCGCCCTGGCGCGGATTCGTGGCGACCGTATACAGCGCTTGGAGGTGCGCAGGCATCCGTGGCTACGCGGCGTGCGAGCGATCACATGGTCGCCAGACGGCCATGTTCAGATGCTGTCCCGCGCGGGCCTCGTCCGGCTCAAGGCGGCCGATCTGGACCGGGCGTTCGATCATCCCGATCGCCCCATAGCCCACGCCGCCCGCAGCCAACTGGACGGCCTGAGCCCCGGCGCGCGGCGCTATGGCGGGCTCCAGGCCGCCTATGGCGGCGATGGGCGATACTGGTTCATCGCCGGGCCCGGGCTCATGCGGCTCCAGCCCGGCGGCCTGGTCCATAACCCCTCCCCGCCGCCGGTGATCATCCGCTCGCTGTCGACGGAGACCCGTACCTATCCGGCGACGGGCGTGATCACCCTGCCGAAGGGTGTGACAAACCTGACGATCGCCTATTCGGCCTTGAACCTGCGGGCCCCTGCGATGGCTAAGTTCCGCTACAAGCTAGAGGGCGTGGACCGCGACTGGGTCGATCCTGGCCAGCGTCGCGAGGCGTTCTACGCCAATCTGCCGCCGGGTAAGCATCGCTTTCAGGTCATCGCGGCCAACGAGGACGGCGTCTGGAACAACACCGGCGCCACGCTGACCTTCACGATTCCCAAGACCTTCGTTCAGACCAACCTGTTTCTGGCGCTGTGTGCGCTGGCGCTGGCGATCCTGGCCTGGTTGGCGTTCCGCTTGCGGCTGCGCGCGGTCGGACGGCAAATCCGCGCTCGCATGAACGCGCGCCTGGCCGAACGCGAGCGGATCGCCCGCGAGCTTCACGACACCCTGCTGCAGGGCGTCCAGGGGCTGATCCTGCAGTTCCATCTGGTGGCGGAAGATCTGAGCGGGAAGCAGGCTGATCGCGCGTCGCTCGACCGTGTTCTGGACGACGCCGACAGCTTCGTCGGAGAAGCGCGCGACCGGGTTCGCGAGCTGCGGATGTCGCCCACCGGCGGAGATCTGGAAGCGGCTCTCGACAAGCTTCAGCAGGCGGCCTCGACGCTTGGCGGTCGCACGATTAGACGAGAAACCATCGGTCGGCCGCGCGTCTTGGACTCTACGGCGTGTGACGAGATCTCCCAGATCGTCCGCGAGGCCCTGTCGAACGCCACCCGACACGCCGACGCTTCGGAAATCGCTATCCGTTCGGTCTACGGACCGCTCACCCTGCAGGTGTCGGTGGCCGATAACGGCGTCGGGATCCCGGCGGACATTCTGCGCGAGGGTCGGGAGGGCCATTTCGGTCTCGACGGCATGCGCGAACGTGGCCGGCGCCTGGAGGGGCGGGTCAAGATCGAGAACGGTCCGAACGGGGGCACCCGGGTTACCGTGAAGGCTCCCGGTGGCGTCGTGTATGAGTCCGGACTTTTGAGATGGCTGCGCGCCTGGCCGGAGCGACATCATGGTTGAACCTTTGAAGGCCCCGATCCGCGTCCTGGTCGCCGATGATCACCCCATCGTCCGCGAGGGCGTGACCGGCATCCTGACGCGACAGCCCGACATCGAAGTGGTCGGCGAAGCCTCTGATGGGCACGAAGCGGTCGCGCTCTTCGCCAGCCTTGCCCCCGATGTCACGCTGATCGACATCCAGATGCCCGGCCTGGACGGTATCAAGGCGATCGACAGCATCAGGGCGCGCGATCCCCAGGCTGCAATCATCGTTCTGACCACCTATCCCGGCGACACCCTGGCGGTGAAGGCGCTGCGCGCCGGGGCCAGCGGCTATCTGCTGAAGAACTGTATTCGGCGCGACCTTGTCGACACGGTGCGCGCCGTTCACGCGGGCAAGCGGGTGATCGCCTCTGAAGTCGCCCAGCAGATCGCCCTGCACGCCATCGAGGACCCGTTGAGCGAGCGCGAGGTCCACATTCTGCGGCACGTCGCCGAGGGACGCTCCAACAAGGAGATCGCCCGCCGCCTCTCGGTTTCGCCCGACACGATCAAGGCCGACCTCAAAAACGTCTTCACGAAGCTGGATGTCGACGATCGCACCGCCGCTGTCGTCGTCGCCGCGCGCCGCGGCTACATCAGCCTCGAAGCGGGTTGATCCGTTTACGGATCAAAGCCTCATTCAGCTTGGCGCAAGGGCTGACGGCCCCTCAACCCTAGACCGCCACGGGCAAGCTGCGGCGGCGACGCCATTGGTGCGGAGTGATCCCCAGGTGACGGCGAAACAGACGGGTCAGATGAGCTTGATCGGATAGGCCGCAGGCGTCGGCGATCTGGCTCAGGCTGTCGTCGGACGCCAGGATCAGGGTCTGAGCCCGCTCCAGGCGACGGCGCATCACGTAGGCGTGCGGCGTCTCGCCGGTCGTGGCCTTGAAGGCCCGACAGAAATGGCTGGCGCTGAGCCGTGCGCGTTGGGCCAGGTGCTCGACGAGGATCCGCTGGTCCAGATGGGCGTCGACGAAAGCGGCGACCTGCTTGAGCTGCCACGGCGCCAGAGCGCCGCGCGCAGGCGACGGGACGGACTTAGACGCTGCGGCGTGCTCGTAAGCCTGACCCGACCAGACGGGGAGCGATCGCAGCAAGGCTTGCAGCTGGTTCAAGCTCTGGCGGGCGATCGCATCCTGGTCCAGCGCGCCGTCCATTTCGGCGAGCAAGCGGAAGGCGATCGGTCCGAGGGTCTCCAGATGGCTTTCAACGTGGGCGTTCGTCATATCGGGCGGCTCCAGGCTCTAGTCCTGAAGCCAGACTGAGGATCACCGCGCTTGGTCGCCATCGCACCAGGGTTTGCTCGGCTAGAGACTTGGTCTGCTCAAGCTATTCCAAGGTATAGGCTGCTGGCGAAGACTCCCTCGCGCGGCGGGGCGAAGGGCCGGATCAGGCGTCGCCTGGGCGACCGGCCTCGAACAGGAACCAGACGCGTCGCTCGGTCTCGTCGACCCAGGTCTCAAGAACGCTGGCGCTGGCGATGTCGCCGGCTTCGTCGCAGAGCCCGTGGACAACGCGCATCCGCTTGACCAGGTCGGCGTTGTCGTCGCGAAGCTCAGCCAGCATGTCCAGCGGATCGACATAGTCGGCGTCATTGTCCAGGACGCGCTGGAGCCGCGCGATGTGGCCGACCGATCGCAGCGTCACGCCGCCGATCTTTCGTACCCGCTCGGCGATCGGATCGGCCATGGCCAGAATCTGGTCGCCCTGCTCGTCGAGCATGAGATGGTGATCCCGGAAGCGCGGCCCCGACAGGTGCCAATGGAAGTTCTTGGTCTTCAGGTAGAGGGCGAAGACATCTGCCAACAGCGCGTTCAAGGCGCTGCTGATCTCGTGGACGGACGCCTCCCCAAGGCCCGTAGGCGTGCGAAGCGGCGTGAGCCGACGTGTTTCGAGGGTTTGGCGATCCATGGCGACGTTCTCCTGAGCATGGTTACGACAGGTGACCGTAGGCGCCAGGGAGGCCAAGGTCTTGGATGCGCGCGGGGGGATTTGGACAGACGTGCCCTGCGCTTCAGCGTGCGTCGGCGTTGGACGATGGCGCGCGCCTGCATGGTGGCGGCGATGCGGACCATACGATGGTGTGGCTTGCCTCAAGCGCGGCTCCGGTCCGACAATGTCAGCATGGCTTATGGAACCCACCTGCTTGATGCTCCGGCTTGGCCGGGCCCGCGCTCGGCGACGCGGTTGAGCGGGCGCGCAATCAGGAGCGGCGAATCCGTGTCAAACCCGCCCACGGCGCAACAGGCCGACGTCATCATCATCGACGACGATCCATTGATGCGTCAGTCGCTGGACAGTCTTTTCCGGTCCATCGGGCTGACCACCGTGGCCTACGCCAGCGGCCAGGAGATGCTGGACGCGCCGGAGCCTCTGGCGCCCTGTTGCATCGTTCTGGATGTGCGCATGCCCCAGATGGGCGGCTTCGAATTCAGCACCAAGCTGGCCGAGCGCGATTGGAGAATCCCCGTCGTGTTCATGACGGGTCACGGCGACATCCCCATGTCGGTCCGCGCGATGAAGAGCGGCGCCGTGGACTTCCTGCCCAAGCCGTTCCGGGAACAGGATATGATCGATGCGGTCCACGCCGCGCTGGATCATGCCAAGGCCTTTCTGGCGGAACAGGCGCACGGAGCGGCGCTCCTCACGCGCTGGGAACAGCTGACGCCGCGCGAGCGACAGGTCTTCGATGGCGTGGCGCGCGGGCTCCTGAACAAGCAGATCGCGGGCGAGCTCGGACTGTCCGAGATCACCGTGAAATTGCATCGGGCCAGCATGCTCAAGAAGATGGGCGTCCGCACCGTGGCCGATCTGGTCCGGATTTCCGAAGCGCTGGCGCCCGTGCGTGCGCACGACTAGCCCGCCGTCGTCTTCTCCGCTCCGCCGCTCCGCGCGTGCTGAGGGTCAAGGGAATCCCGCCGTGTCGCCAGCCGTCATAGCCGTGATCGACGACGACGCGCTGTTACGGGCCGCGATCGCCAGCTTGATCCGATCCTACGACTACCAAACCGCCGTTTTCGCGTCGGCTACCGAGTTTCTCGCCACGAGTCGAGACGCGGTCAGCTGCATCGTTTCAGATCTGCAGATGCCCGACCTGACGGGTCTCGACCTGGCGCGGCGCCTCCGGGCGGCCGAGGATCCGCCGCTGATCCTGATGACGGCGCACGCAACGCCCAGCACACACCAGGAAGCCGAGGCCGCCGGGGTCCGCGCCGTGCTGGAAAAGCCGCTCGCCCCCGAGGTGCTGATCGCCGCAATCCAGAACGCGATCTCGGACCGCGCCTGATCAAGCCGTCACGCCGCCGGAAGCGCGTTCAAGCCCGCGAACTCCGACCGCTTCCGACGTAACGACCTCTGTCCAAGTCAGGCGACCCGCCGCCTTGAGCGAGACGTAAAACAAGGATCGTCCGCAGACGCGGCTGGGCGGGGCGGGACGATCCGATCGCGTTGAACAGCACGCTCCTCAGGCGTCTTCGCGCGGTCCGTTCAATCCAGCGAAAGAAGCGCCAAGACGAAACCGGCGCAAAAGCCGATCTCCTTGTTCCGGTCGCTGAGAAAGCCGACCGCAAAGGGGATTTCTCAATGAACAACAAAACGTTCGACAGCGCCCACACCTCGCGTCGCGGCGTGCTCGCCACAGGCCTGAGCCTGGCGGCGATCGGCGCCGCGCCGGCGCTGCTTCCAGCCCTTCCCACCTCGGCCCAGGCCGCCCCCTCCCAAGCCTCCAAAGGATCTTCCAAAATGAGCAGCGGTTTCGTCACCACGAAGGACGGCGTCCAGATCTTCTACAAGGACTGGGGTCCCAAGAGCGCCCAGCCGATCGTGTTCCACCACGGCTGGCCG